>NZ_JAHTKP010000026.1 GCF_019192735.1 Kitasatospora aureofaciens | reverse complement strand
CCAGCAAGTACGGCCCGAACGCCGGACAGCACCCCCAGAAAGCCCAGACCTATACCTTCCGCGCCGACATCACCTTCTTCGAGCACGGACTCGCTTCCCGCCCTCGAAGCTAAACGCAACGGTGTTGCTCTCCTCCCCGTTCCCGACGCGGACCTGATTCCGCGTCAGGGCGACGATCGCAGCCACCGGAAACCGGATCGAGGTCGGTCCGGCAGATGATCACTCCGGTAGGCGTTCGTGGGGGTCGACACGCACGGTGGCCCGCCGTTCCTCGACTTGGCGACGGTCGGACGGTTGGATGGGCCCGCGCCGAGCCGAGGAGCCAGCACCGTGAACGACACCCCCGCCGTCGAACCCGACCCCGCCGCCGCGGCCCGCCGGATCGCCGAACGGCGCGAACAACTCGGACTCACTGAGGCCGAGTTGGCGCAGCGGGCGGCGATGGCGCCGAACTACTTCCGGTACCTGCTGGAGGCCGGGCCCGGCTTCGACCCGGGCGGCTTCGTCCGCATCGCCGCCGCGCTCGGGCTCAGCCGGGCGGAACTGCTGGAGGGCCGCCGCGACGCCCCGCCCGGGCAGGGCGGCCCCGGGCCGCGCCCGCGTCTGCTCAACCTGACCGTGCCCGAGTGCTGGGAACTGGTCGGCACCCACGGGGTGGGCCGGATCGGCCTGCCGGTGCGGCCGGGTCCGGTCGTGTACCCCGTCAACTACGTCGTGGACGACCGGTCGTTCGCCTACCGCACCGCCGCGCGCAGTTCGACGGACCCGGGCGAGGGCGCGGCGGTCTCCTTCCAGGTCGACCGCATCGACGAGTACCTCGGCCGGGGCTGGAGCGTGCTCGTCCTCGGCACGGCGCACCACGTCGGGGCCCCGGAGGAGGTGGAGCACCTCGCGGGCCTGCCGGGCGCCACCCCGTGGGTCGGCGACCGCCCGCTCTGGGTGCGGGTCCGGCCGGACACCATCACCGGACGGCGTATCGTCAGCGGGTGAGCATCGGGCAAGTGGGAGGGGTCCGCGAGGGCGCGCGGATGCGGCCGTGGCGGTTCGTGGTCTGGTTCGGCATCATCAGCCTGCTGGCGGACTTCGTGTACGAGGGCGCGCGTTCCGTCACCGGTCCGCTGCTCGCCTCGCTCGGGGCGTCGGCCGTCGTCGTGGGCGCGGTGACGGGTGCGGGCGAGGCGGCGGCGCTCGGCCTGCGGTTGGTGTCGGGGCCGCTGGCGGACCGCACCGGGCGGTTCTGGGCGCTGGCGATCGCCGGGTACGCGCTCACCGTGGTCGCAGTCCCGCTGCTCGGCATCGCCGGGGCGCTCGTCCCGGCGTGCGTGCTCGTGGTCGCGGAGCGCGTCGGCAAGGCGGTGCGCTCCCCGGCCAAGGACACCCTGCTCTCCCACGCCACCGCCGCCACCGGCCGCGGCCGGGGCTTTGCCGTCCACGAGGCACTCGACCAGGTCGGCGCGGTGGTCGGGCCGCTCACCGTCGCCGGCGTGCTGGCGGCGGGCGGCGGGTACGGCGTGGCGCTGGGCGTTCTTGCGGTCCCGGGCGCGGCGGTGCTGGTCCTACTGTGGTGGCTGCGCACCCGGGTGCCCGATCCGGCGGCGTACGAGTCGGGGGCCGGCCGAACGTCGACCTCTCCTTCGTCTTCCTCCGAACAAACCGGGCTGCCAAGGGCGTTCTGGGTGTACGCGGCGTTCACGGCCACGACCATGACCGGCTTCGCCACCTTCGGCCTGCTCTCGTACCACCTGGTCCAACGCCACCTGCTCGCGGTCTCCCTGATCCCGGTGCTGTACGCAGGCGCGATGCTCGCCGACGCGGCGGCAGCCCTCGCCGCAGGCTGGCTCTACGACCGGATCGGCCCGCGCGTCCTGGCAGGGCTCCCGGCGCTGGCCGCCGCCGTTCCCGCCCTGGCCTTCACCGACACCCTCGCGGCAGCCGTTGCCGGCGCTCTCGTCTGGGGCGCCGCGACTGGCCTCAACGAGGCAGCCCTCCGCGCCACCATCGCCGACCTGATCCCCACCCCCGGCCGCGCCACCGCCTACGGTGTCTTCGCGGCCGTCACCGGCACTGCGACGCTGGCCGGCGGAGTCCTGACCGGCGCCCTCTACGAGGCGTCGATCCCGGCGCTCGTGACGACCGTCGTCGCCATCCAGGCGGCAGCACTGGTGGTGCTGGCAGTCGTCCGGAGGGCATGACGCCTGGTCAGGCATAGCCAGGATTGCTGCCATGGCCTGTTCCGTGCCCGTCGAAGCGCCTGCGCGGCCGCTCACGCATGGCGTGGTCGCCGTCAACATCCCACGGACAGTCACTCGATGCAGCGAAATCCGGGGATGGTGCGTATTGCTTTTGACGCAGCCCCCGTTCTCCAGTTGCGGTGCCAGTGTCGCCTGGTTTGGGGGGCGAGCCGACACATTTCCCGAGTGGCTACTTCCGGCGGGAGCGGCCAAACGAGAGGGCGCCGATACCCTGGTGACGGTGCCCGCCGGCCCCGTGGATCCGCAAGGGCCACGACCGGCAGGCGCCGTCGCCACTGACCGACCCACGGTACGGGTAGGAGGGAGAGGATCCGATGGGTTCGCAAGGCGAGCCGGCGCGGCCGCCGCACGTGGAACAGCCGATTGTCGCGTCGGTGACGGTCTCGGGGACCGACGCCGCGTTTCTGCGCGAACTCGCGGCGGTGCTGGGCCGCACCCCGCAGGCGCTGGCCCTGGAGTATGCGACCGGTGCCCTGAAACTGCCGGCCGACGCGATCGGGGAGAGCGAGTTCGCCGACTGGGCGCTGTTCGACGGCCCTCACGACCTGGCCGAGAAGACAAAAGGCGCCCTGCCGGGCCGAGGACGGCCCGGCAGGGCGCCGGGGAAGCAGGTCAGGCCTTCTTGACCACGCTCGACTTGAGCTGCATGGCGCCGAAGCCCTCGATGCGGCAGTCGATGTCGTGCCCGTCGACGCCGTCGACCAGGCGGATGTTGCGGACCTTGGTGCCGGCCTTGATCCCCGAGACGCTGCCCTTGACCTTGAGGGCCTTGATGACGGTCACGGTGTCGCCGTCGGTCAGCACGTTGCCGACCGCGTCCTTGATCTCCCGCTCGCCCGAGCCCGAGCCGGAACCGCTCTCGGCACCGCCGGCCGTGGGCACCCACTCGTGGCCGCACTCGGGGCAGACCATCAGCGCGTTCATCTCATAGGTGTACTCGCTGGAGCACTGCGGGCACGGGGGGAGGTTGTCGCTCATTCGTTCACGATATCGCAGGTCACGACGTGGCTGCGGCCCGCGCGAGCCGAGTGCTCGCGCGGGCCGCAGCCGCCTGGACGGGGACGCCTGGACGAGGACGCTACTTCTTCGCGAGCCCCGGCGGCAGCACGTTGTACGGGTTGTGGTGGTGGGCGCCGATGTGCAGCTCCTCCGCCGGCCTGCCGGCGAGCTCCGGCAGCACGTGGGTGCCGGTCGGGTCGGTGATCACGACGGCGTCACCGTTGCGGCGCACCTCGTGCGGCGAGCCCTTCGCGTAGGACGCGAGCTCCGCGCCCAGGCCGGTGGGGGTGGAGTCGGCGACCGTGCCGAACACGCTCGTCGGCAGCGTCAGCCCGGTGGGCGTCGCACCGAGCGTGGTGTACGCGGACTGCTCGCCGCCGTACGCCGCGCCGAAGCTGCCGCCGCCGGTGACGGTGGTGCCCGCGGGCACGGTGACCGGGACGGTGGTCCCGGACGCCCCCTGGACGGTGACCACGCCGCCCTGGATGTAGCCGGTGACCGAGCCCGCGTTCTGGGTCTGCTGCCAGGCGGCCTGCTGCTTCAGGACGGTCCCGGAGTCGGTGAGCGTCTGGTTGACCACCGGGGTGTCCGCGGTGAACCAGGTGCGGTAAGTGGACAGGATGCCGCTCAGGGTCTGCAGCGCCAGCTTGTCGTCGGTGAGGTTCGACTGGTGCATGAAGAACGGCCGCGGGTCGTTGGACAGCACGTACCCGAGGGTGATCTTGACCTGCATCGGCAGCACGTAGTTCGACCAGCCGGTGGTCAGGTCCAGCGGCGTGATGCAGGTCGTGGTGGCCGGGTTGGCCTCGCAGTTGCCGCTGCCGCCGTTCGCCTTGGAGGTGTAGAGCCAGTTGTACTCGCTCACCTCGTCGGACTGGGTGGAGACGTTGTAGAACACGTTGATCGGGTGGCGCGGGGTGCCCAGCGCGGAGGCGATCTGACGCTGGCCGGTCTCGCGGGAGGCGTCGACGCCGAGCCACTGGATGTTGTTGGCGCTCAGCGCCGCAAGGAAGTTGGGGTTGTCGTTCGGCTGCTGCGGCAGCATCACCGTGCCGGAGTGCTCGCCCGCGACCAGCTCGTTCGGCCGGAACGGAATGCCGTTGGCCTGGCCGAACTGGATGTTCTGGCTGATCTGGGAGCTGATGGTGGGCTGGTCGACGTACTGGATGTTCCCGGCGGCGTCGGTCTGGCACCGCCACGGGATCACCGAGAAGTCCTGTACGCAGCCCAGGAACGGGTGGTCGTAGGTGTGGTTGATCCACATGAAGCTGTTCTTGTTCGCCAGCAGCGCGGTGGTCAGCGGGTCGCTGCCGCCCTGTGCCTGCTGGTAGGCGACGCCGGGGCCGGCGTTGAACAGGAAGTCCAGCGTGTAGTTGTTCTGCTGCTGCCAGCTCACCGTGTTGGTGACGTCGGCGGCGGTCATCCGGATCGGCGTGGTGTTCGGCACGCCGGCGGCGCAGTCGCCCTCGCCGGGGGTGCACTTGCCGCTCTGGCTCCAGCGGGCGTTGGCGTTGAACAGGTCGTCGACGTGGGCCGAGAAGTAGTTGCGCCAGTAGCCCAGGTGCACGCCCCGCGTCACCCAGTCGACGATGCCGTGGGCGAGCAGCTGGAACTGCTGCTGGTAGTAGTTGTACGCGAAGGTGAGGACCAGCTGCTGCCGGCCGTTGCTGGTGTAGACCCCCGCGAGCACACCCTGCGTCGACGTGCCGGGAAGCGTCTCGGTGACGAAGGGCTCGAAGTGCGAGCCGGTGGCCGGGTTGTCGGGCAGCGGCGTGGGCAGCGCGCCGTACGAGCCGCTGCCGCCGGCGGTGCCCTCGAACGCCACCGGGCCGTTGAGGTACTGGAAGGCGTCCGCGCGGGCGGAGGAGGTCGCGGTGGCGGTGGTCGCGTCGAGCGAGCCGGTCCACTGCGGGGCGTTGAGGCCGGTGTTGGCGCCCGGCCACACGTAGGAGTCGACCTGCCGGACGTGGTAGGCCTGTTCGTAGCCGGTGAGGGCGGAGAGCTCGGCCGCGGAGAGCTGGCTGGGGGCGTCGCTGGGCAGGACGACGCCCTCGAAGTGGCCGTGCGGCGTACCGTCGGCCAGGGTGTCGGCCAGGAAGGCCGACGTGATGGTGGCGCGGTTGCTGCTGGTGAGGTCGACCACGGTGGTCGGCACGCCCTCGGACACCAGCTGCTTGCGGATGCCCTCGACCCAGGGGTTGCCGTCAGTGACGACGAGGACGTTCAGGTCCACCCGCGAGGTCGCGGCGGCGGCCGGGACGACCGTGCCGAGGGATATCACCGCGCCGGCCACGGCCAACGCGATCAGCGGCAGGGCGCGGAACGGCGTTTTGCGCGCGCGACCTGCGGCGGATGAGTTCTTGCGTTTCATGGTGATCACTTTGCCCGAGGCGGCGGGCGGTACTGCGCCGTTCCACGAGAGATTGACCAACTGATGGGGGATTGTTTGGAAACGGTTCTCATTTTTGATGACTCACGGTCAACATTAGGTTTGTGTACGGCGCTTGACGGGAGCCTGGGGCGGGCTCACGGCCGGGAGATGTCGTCCAGCTGCTCGGCGGCCGGGCGGACCGGGAACAGGTCGCCGCCGGGCGGGGCGGGACGTCCGGCTCCGCGCAGCGGGCGCCCCCGGCGGGGGCGGCAGCCGCACCGGTGACCGATGCGGCTGCCGTGACGCTCGCGGCGACGAGCAGACCGAGGCGGTTCCTCCAGGGCTTGCTGCTCAACTCGGCCTCCGTGGCGCTGACTTCGGGGGTGATTTGATCAGTGCTGGACGCCGGTGGAGAGGCTGAAGTGCGCGAAGTAGGCGTACTGGTCGGTGGCCGGGCCCCAGGAGGTGTCGTGGCCGCCGTAGAAGGTGGAGAAGAACACGCCGCTGAACGGGATCGACGCGAGGTCCGGCGCGCCCGCCCCGGGCTGGGTGAACACCTGGGTGCCGTCCAGCCAGACGGTGATGTCGCCGCTGCCGCGGTCGACCAGCTGCTCGACGTTGTGCCAGGCGCCGTCGGCCGGCCACTGCCACGACCCGAGGCCGAGGTCCACGCCGTAGCCGGTGGGGCCGGAGTTGGTCGGGGTGTACAGGTAGACCTCGCCGTTGCCGACGCCCGAGCCGGGGTTGCGCCACATGTAGCGGGTCGACCAGGCGTTGCCGTGGTTGCCGCCGGAGGCCTCGCCGGGGGAGCCGCCGTAGAGGCCGGGGAGCTTGCCGGCTTTGCCGAAGTCGAAGCCGGTGGGCAGCTTGAGGCTGTACTTCAGGTCCAGGGTGGTGGAGTTGGCGAGGTCGCCGAGGCCGAGGGTGGGGAGGTCGGTGTAGAACTGGCCGCCGCCGCTGGAGGGGCAGTCGGAGCAGGAGTTGGCCGAGGAGCCGGCGCCGTAGAACACCTGGAGCGCCGAGCCGTCGCCGGGCGCGGCCGGATCGTTGACCAGGCTGAGGTTCTGCTGCCCCCACTTGCCGCTGGACAGGGTGCCCCAGGCGGCGGTCCAGCTGCTGGTGCCGTAGCCGGTGAACTCACCGGTCCAGGCGGGGGCGTCGGTGGTGTCGGTGGTGGCAGCTTGGGCGGGTGTAACGGAGAGGAGCGCGAGGGCGGCGCACAGGGCGGTGAGCAAACGCTTCATGACGGTCCTTCGGGAGGGGGAGGCGTTCGTTGCTTGCTGCGTTGTGCCGGGGCCGCAGAGGGCCGCAACCATGACAAGGCCGGGTGGCCGCTTCAGTCAAGGCTCTGGACAGAGTTCATCAATGTGAACGCGGGCGGGGGTCGCGTGACCCGTGTCGGGCTATATTGCTCGCAGCCCACGCGCACGTGAACAGGGAGGATCCCCGATGGCGCAGCCGAGCCCCGCCGCAGCCGCCGCTGCGGGCGTGAAGTCCGCCGTCCGCACGATCGAGGTACTGGAGTACTTCGCCGCGCGCCCCGGACTGCACAGCCTCGCCGACGTGCAGGAGGAACTCGGCTACCCCAAGAGCAGCCTGTACATGCTGCTGCGCACGTTGGTCGACCTCGGTTGGGTGGAAACCGACCTGACCGGCACCCGGTACGGCATCGGGGTGCGGGCGCTGCTCGTCGGCACCGCCTACATCGACGGCGACGAGGCCGTCGCCGCCACCCGCCCGGCGCTCGACCGGCTCGCCGACGACACCACCGAGACCATCCACCTCGCCCGCCTCGACGGCACCGACGTGGTCTACCTCGCCACCCGCGCCTCCCAGCACTACCTCCGCCCCTTCACCCGCGTCGGCCGCCGGCTGCCCGCCCACGCGACCGCCCTCGGCAAGGCGCTGCTGGCGACGCTCCCGGACGAGGAGATCGAGCGGCTGCTGCCCGAGCGCCTGGAGCCGCTGACCGACCACACCCACACGACCCGGGACGCCCTCCTCGACGACCTCCGGGCCGTCCGCGAGCGCGGGTACGCGACCGACCGGGGGGAGAACACCCTCGGCCTGTGCTGCTACGCGGTCGCCGTGCCGTACCGCACGCCGGCCCGGGACGCGGTCAGCTGCTCCGTCCCGGTCGCACGGCTGACGCCGGGGCGCGAGCAGATGATCCGCGACGCGCTGTTCGAGGCCCGCGAGCGGCTGGCGCTGGCTACGCGTCACCTCTGAGAGGGGGCTTCTACAGGCCGAGCCGCTTGCGGACGACCGTGGCCGACTCCTCGTTCGGAGTTGGGGAGGCGGGCTAGCGAATCATGTAGCGGTACACCGGGGCGCCTTCCCAAGCCGGGGTCTTGTCGCCCAGCTCCCGGTAGCCAAGGGCTTCGTACATCTTCATGGCAGCCTGCGCTTCGGGCCGAACCGCAAGTGTGACGCGCTCCGCCTGGGCACCTTCGAGTACGGCCGCGTGCAGGGCCCGGCCGAGACCCTGCCGACGCCGATCCGGGGCCACAGCGATTTCCCGAATCACGAACGTCCGATGTCCGTCCTCGCGGGTGAAGTTCTCGTCCAGGCCGAGGCCATTCCACCAACGGCTGTCCGACTGGAGCAGGACGCCGAAAGCGAACCCGACCAGGGCACCTGCGCGGGCCAGCACCAGCCGAAAGCCGGGCATGGTCCGGAACGACTCGTAGCCCTCCAGAAACCCGGCCAGGTCGCGGGGCCCCTCGAAGTACGGCGGCTCTGCGAACACCTGCTCGTACAGCGGCGCTATCTCATCCAGCGCCTGGGCAGCGGCATCCGGGTCTGTGAAGGTCTCGAACTCGGTCTTCTCCACGGTTCTCCTTCTACGCGATCAGGTGGGCAGTGCTGGCAGCGGCGGCGGCCGGATCAAGGGCGTGAAGGAAAGAGTGCGCCTCCTGCATGGACGAGCGCGCCCGGCCCGACGACACCTCGGTCAGCAGGACCGAACCCGACTTCAGCTCGTTGGCGGATTCCTCTGCTTCGCCGGCCCGCGCGAGGGCTCCGGCGAGAGAGAAGCGCACCAGGGCTTCGTTCCTCGCGTAGCTCGTTTCTTGGTGTCCCAGCGAGCGGCGCAGCCAGTCCACCGCGGCCTTGTGGTGCCCGGACTCGGTGAACAGCGCGGCCTGCGCCATGGCCAGCTCGCCGGGCCCGTGGAAGACCACCCAATCCGGTAGCGGCCGTGCCCCCCGTTCCTGCTCGTAGACCCGGGTGGCGTTCGCGAGCGTAGAGCGAGCCGAGACGTGGTCCCCGAGCATGGCCAGCGCGCGAGCCTCCCGGGTGGCCAGGATCGAGAGCAGGGAGGGGGGCGCCCACCCCTTGGCCTTCTCCTGTGCTCCTCGGGCCAGTTCGAGTGCCTTGTCCGGCTGCTTCTCGCGGATGTTCATCAGCGCCATCGACGCCATCACCAGAACGGCAAGTGAATGGTCTTGCAACTCCTCGGCGCGGGTGAGGGCGTGGTGCCAGTGGACAAGGGCGCACTGGTTGTCTCCGGCGTCGAAGGCCAGCCATGCGACGTGTTCAGCCGTCTCCCCGGCGATCAGGCGCAGTTGCCGGCCGATCGTGCCGGGGTAGCTCGTGGTGGCGATGATCCGCTCGACTCGGGAGAAGTGCGCTTGCGCGAGAGGGCCCACGGTCGCGCCGCCGAACCGATCGTCCAGGCCGTACAGGGAAGCGAGACCGGTCCGCAGGTCCATGACTGTCTCGGCTCCGATCCGTGGCTGCGGGAGGGCGGCGGACACGGCGGCGCCCCCGGTGAGGGCGATGAAGGATCGGCGGTTCACGTCTTCCAACTCTTCTCGTGGTGCGGGTGGGATTCCTGATCGACGGTGGGGCGGCACGGTGAATCCCGCCTGCTCCAGCGGGACGTCGCCACACACCCCAATCAAGGAGAGTCCGCATTGAAGACCGCCATCGCCACCCGCGTCCCCGCCGGCTCCTTCTTCGACCTCGACCGGAAGGACCCGGACCTGATCCGTCTGCGCGAGGTGGGCGCGGAGAGCGCTCTGCCGTTCGCCCTGATGGAGCGCCTGGTGAAGTCGGGCACCCCCTACGCGGAGCACGCCCGCACCCTGCGTAGCGACAACGTGACCGTGGCCGGGGCGAACTTCGACTGGTTCGACGCCGAGCTTCCCGGCGAGATCGCCAACGAGATCAACCTGACGGACTACGAGATCGTCCAGCACACCGACGAGCGCCGCGCGGCGCTGACCCAGGCCCTGGACCGCCTGTCGCTGGCCCACCCCGAGGGATTCGCCCGCGTGCGCGAATTCGTTCGTGGGCTGCTGTGGGTGGGCCTCAAGCCCGGCGTCCGCACCTCCTCGCTGACCAGCTCCAGTGACCCGGCGCTCCCGTACGTCATCGTGTTCTCCGAGAAGGCCCGGCACCACATCCCGCCGAACACCGTCAGCCCGGAGCCGTCGCCCGTCTTCCTGGCGGAGAACCTGCTGCACGAGGGGACGCACCAGTCGATCAGCTTCCACGTCCTCCAGCACCAGGTCTTCGCCGACGGGTACTCGTCCAAGACGTCCCCCAAGATCGAGATCGCGTGGCGTGCCTCGCAGGGAGTGGCCCGCAACCAGTTCTGGGAGATTGACCGGGCGTTCCATGCGACCTGCGTGTACAACCAGCTGCTGCGGTTCCGCCAGACCGAACTGCGCCGCGACGACCTGACGCCCAACGAGCGCGCGAGCTTCCAGAGCGCCTACGACGAGGGTCTGCCGGCCGTCCGCTACCTCATGCGCGAACTCGAACTTCTGAGTGAGCACTTCTCCCCCCACGGGGTGGAGCTGCTGGCCGAC
This sequence comes from Kitasatospora aureofaciens, assembly GCF_019192735.1. Taxonomy (GTDB): domain Bacteria; phylum Actinomycetota; class Actinomycetes; order Streptomycetales; family Streptomycetaceae; genus Kitasatospora; species Kitasatospora aureofaciens_A. Next base: position 98,374 of record NZ_JAHTKP010000026.1, on the reverse strand, counting down.
CTGCGCCACCAGACCGACCAGCTGTAGTGCCACGCTGAGCAGAACCGAACGAGGGAAGGTCCAGTGCTCCAGCACCTCATCGACCAGGACGAGGGTCTTCGAATGGTCCCCACCGACCGCAACGAGCTGACCACCGCGGTCGGCCAACTCAACGAGGAACTGCGGGGCTTGCCCGAGGAGGCCGACCCCGCTCGTACTCGGGTCCTGACCAGGTGGATCGGCATCGGCCAGATGTGCCTGGGCCACCACGAGGAGGCCCGTACGTTTCTCCGGCAGTCGCTCGACCTAGCCGCAGCGATTGGCAACACCCGGGCCGTCGTCGCTACCGGGCTCAACCTCGGCGACGCTCACCGCTACGCCGGTGACGTGCAGACTGCGGACGCGCTCTACCGCAGTGCCCTGAACACCGCGCGAAGCCAGCACCCGGAACTTGTCGACTTTGCGCTTCAGCACACCGGCAAGCACCTGATGGAGCGCGGCGACCTCGCGGGTGCCCAGGCCCATCTCCAAGAAGCGCTGCGGCTGCGGATCGTCAAGGGGGACGCCGGGCTGGTCGAGTCCACGCAGGCAGCACTCGCCCGGGTGGAACTGCTGATCGGCCAGGCCGACGCAACGGCGGCAGACGGCGCGGTGCCGCGCCAGTGGAGCGGCCAGTGGACCTCATGGCTCCAGTCCCGCACCACGGCCCAGACGCCGGCCCGGTGGGCAGAGGACTTCCCTACTCTCCGGGACGCTGTGCGCGGGCTCACCGCACACCAGCGCGTGCACCCGCGCCACCTGCGTGATCAGTCGTTCCCCGCTGAGCTGATCACGCAGGTGGCGGAGGAGGCTGAGAAGGCCGTAGCCGTTGACGGGTACCTCCACAACGGCAAGTGGAACGCGGCCGTCGGCGACGCCGCGAGCCGTTTCGCCGGGCAAGTCGATCTCGCCGCAGTCGTAGCGCGGTCCACCGGTCTGGATGTCGAGCAGCCGCACACCGGCGTCTATATCGCGTACCTGGAGGAAGGGCAGTTCCTCGACTTCCACGTGGACGAGGTCGGCTTCGGCGAGGCCAACCTGATCCTGTGCCTCAAGCACGAGCGCCCCACCGGCGCACCCAGGGCTGGCACCACCGTCTTCATCAACGCCGACGGCTACCTCGAATGCGATCTCGCCGCCGGTGACTGCGTCGTATTCGACGGCGCGCTCACGCCGCACGGCCGGACGCCCCTCAGCGCCGGAGAGAGCGTCACCCTCATCAGCTTCGGCTTCCGCGCGCGTGACCAGGCTTCGCGCGCGGTCGGGAATCTTCCCCCGGCCCCGGGGTAGTGCCGGTGTCTACAGCCGATCTGAGGCCCCCGTCCCGATGCATCGGAGTTCGCACCAAGTTCATGACCTACGTGGGGCGGAAGGTAATGCCCTGAGAGCCCGCTGCGAGTCCGAGGTAGATAGGGGCCGCGGCACGGTCGTAGCCCCTTGTATCTCAGCCTCTTTCCGCAGGTCGGGAACAAGGTGCAAGCATGGTGCGTTCTTCCAGGTCGTGGCCCAGACGAGATCGAAGGGGAGCGCGGTCAACTCCGGGCCGTGGTCGGGGTTGAGCCAGACCTGCAGGGGCTTCGGGGACTTGTTCGCCAGCCCCCACCCGGTGAGCCGCCGCCGCTCGGCCGCTCCCCAGCGAGGGGTGAGCAGGCGGTACGTCTCGTAGCCGGCGGGCCGCCGGTGCGGCTTGCGGGCGGCGGGGTTGAGCGGCCCGTCGACGTCGAGTAGCAGTAGCGGCCGCATCGGCGCACGCCCTCCGTGATCTTCCCCGGACGGTAGCGGTGTTGGGAGGTCGGTGGCCACCGAGTTGCGAGCCGCTCGGCCGGGAAACCCCGGCCGAGCGTGTCTTGATATCGGGGCCGGTTCAGACCTCGCCGAACTCGCCGGCCTGGACGCCGGCGACGAAGGACCGCCAGGCTTCCACGGGGAAGATCAGGGCAGGGCCCAGGGGGTCCTTGGAGTCACGGACAGGCGTGACACCGGTGTATCCGTTGGCTACCTCGATGCACTGGCCCCCGTTCCCGCTGTAGCTGCTCTTGCGCCATGGGGCGCCGGTGAGGTCAACCTTCATGTTGAACAGTCCCCTTCGTGCCTTGCTGATGGTCATGAGCGACGCCGCCTGTGACAGCGATTCAACCTGGAACAAATCGTATTCCCTTGCCCAAGCACTCGCGGTTGGCCGGTCGTTCTCCAAGTAGCCGCGGTGATGCGTCTCGGTGTACCCGAGCAGAGAACCGTCGCTGAGTTCCAGGAGTGAGACGGACCGCATGAACGGGCGGAGGGCGCCCATGCTGAATGGCGCGACCTGGACCACGTAGTTGGGGCGGGAAGCCAGCTCCTCTATGCGATCGAGCTGACCGGACAGGACATCCGTGCCGCCCACCTGAGTGTAGAGGCAGCTCTCGTCCAGGATCACATGGATGAGAGGCTCCGGTTGACGGTCGACCTTCGCCTGCCTGTCGAGTAGGAGCCTGAGTCGTTCGGCGCCCTGCTCGGCGGTAACGCTGCCGCGTGCGACGGAAGCATCTTCCAGCGCTTTTGCGTACGCGGGAGTCTGCAGCAGTCCAGGCACGATGCCCAGTTCGAAGAGGCGGATGACACGGGCGTCCCGTTCCTTGGCCACGTACTCCTGGTACCCCGGCAGAAGGGCTGATCCCTGGAGGCTCCAGTACGTCAGTTCAAGGGTGTCACCGGTGCCTAGAGCGATGTCGGTTGCACGTACCCAGTCAAGTGTGGGATTTCGAGTACCTCTTTCGAGGTTGGAGATCTGACTGTCGCTCAGGCCCGTGATCTTCCCGAGGTCGATCTGCGTGAGGCCAGCAGCCTTGCGCAACCTGCGTACTTGGGCACCGAAGGCCTTGAGTGGGGAAGCTGATGGATCAAGCACTGTCTCAGGCATGGCCACACCTCCACTGAGTTCGCCATTCCACTGCGGAAACTGTCAAGTGGAAAACCCTTCCGATCGTAGGGCCGACCACGTCACCATGGCTACACAAGGTGATGCGCCAATAGCGCTGTGCGACTGCGGAGACCCCCATGTTCGAAGACCAGAGATCCGTGCTGTCCGAAGTCCCCCTCCTCCACGAGGTGGTGATCGATCGCGGCCACCTCGACGACGGTCGACCGCGCGAGGGCGTCTTCATGGAGCAGTGCGCCGGCCTCATGTACCTCCGTCCGGTCGGCGGCGGTGTGGAGTGGACGACGCGGGCCGACCAGGTCAGCGTGCTCGACCCCCGGCAGATCGCGCCCGGCGCCGGCGCGCGCTCGCGCCGGCGCCTGCTCAATGACGAGCCGACGTGAACTCGGGCGGTCTCCTGCTCGCCGGGCTCCACGTAAGTTGCCTGGCCGCCGCCGGATTTGCTGCCGTGGAACACGCCTCCGCCCTCCGGCGGAGAGCCTCGACCAATCAAGTCCTCATCTCAGGAGTCGAGTTGAACGACCACCTCATGCGGAAGCCGCCCTGCCGACGATTGGGCCAGCAAGCGTTCGTTCTCCACGAGAACTTCGACCTGGGAGGCGAACTCTGCGTCCTCCTCGTCGACCGGTCTACCGCGAGGGCTACACCTTGCCAGGCGGCAGCGCCGAGGCGGACGAGCTGCCCCACCTGGCCGCGCGCCGCCACCTGGAGTCGGAGACCGGGCTCGTCCTGCGGCTGCGGACGATCCTCACGGTCGACTACGTGGCCCGGCAGCAGTACCCGGAGGGGCTCAACTTCGTCTATGCGGGCGGCGTCGTGTCCCCTCGCCAGGCCAACGCCGTGCGCCAGTACCCGCCGCCGGAGAACATCCGGGCCCTGCACTGGGTGCCCCGCTCCTCGCTCGACGACGTGATGCAGGGTGACCAGAGCCGCCGGGTCCACGACGCATGGGACGCCTGGGAGCACGGAGCCGGTCTGCCGCTGCTCCTGCGCGGCGTCCCGGTTCCGGTCCGAGGAGAGACCGCATGTGCGACACCGCGGGTCGAGCTTCTGTCGTACCCGTCCGATAGGTTCCCGATCATGAATGACGGGATCGACTGGATAGACGCCGAACTGGGCGGTGAGGGCTTCTCCCTCACGATGGTGAAGGACATGGGCCATGAGGAGCTGGCCGTCCACCTGGGTGCGAAGCCGGGCACCCTCATGGACGCGGACACCGCCCGCGAGATGCTGGAGCTCTCGCCCGCTCCGTGGCGCCTGCCCGAATACGCGATGGTGGGGGACACCGGTAACGCCTGGGCATTCGCGATCGAGCCCCCGACGGCCCCAAGCCGTGCCGACCGGTACGCGTCGGGCAGGAGCCTCGCCGGACGGCGCACGTTCGTGCACGTCGTTGACAGCGCCATGGACCCGCCGATGATCGGCGTCTGCGTAGACGGGGAACACGATTGGAGTATGTCGGAGTACACGACCAACGACACGGATCACCCGCTCACCCGCCGCTTGGTCGCCGAAGGCGGATTCGTCGACGCCGGCGACCGTGTCCACAGGTGCGACGAGTCCGATGTGACGATGGCAGACGTGTATCGGGTCGTCGGTGAGTACTACGGGCTGACCCTGCCACGGCAAGCGATCGCCGACCGGCGTCTGCCGCACGCCTTCACCGAGCCCCGGGTGCTGGTGCACCCGCAGGCCCCGTGCCCTGCCTGTGGCGCGAGGATGCTGGTGCACGGTGGCGGCTCCTGGGCGCCGGGTGAGTACCGGTTGGTCTGCGTCTATTACAACGTCCGCAACGTTCCCGGCTACCCGCCGCGAGGATGCCCGGGAGAGATCAGTGCGCCCGTGCCGGCCGAGGCGGTGCGGGAGGAGCCGAACCTGAAGTACGACAACGTTCGCATGCCCTGGACGATGTGAACACCACTGACTTGACTCCATGGGACCTGTCGGATGCCGAGTGGGAGCAGCTGCGGTCGTTCCTGCCGGTGATCGTCCCCGGACGATGATGGTCTTCCACGCGCGGTCGCCGAATTACGAGCGTTGTGGCGGGTGTTACGACGGGCCCGTGCCTACCTTCTCGACGGCGGCGCGGACGGCGGTGAGGTCCTGGTGGGAGGCCAGGCCGAGGTGGTAGAAGCGCAGTTCGGTCGCGCCGGTCCCGGCCAGGTCGGTGCACCAGGCGGACAGGTCGGCGGGGTCGCCGCCGAGTCCCGCGACGGCGCCAACGGTGGCCGCGACGCGTCGACCGGGGGCGGCGTAGGCGCGGACGGCTTCGAGGGCGGCCCGCGAGCGGGTGGGGGCGAGGAGGACGGGTGCAGCGGCGTGTGCGTCCTCCGGGGCCAGGCCCGGGGAGGGGCCGAAGCCGAGTGGGTCCGGCTGGGCGTGCAGGAGGACGGGCAGGTCCGGGCGCTCCGCCGCCACGGCCGCGAGGACGGACCGCCGCAGCTCGGCCGCCGCGCGCACCCGCACCCGGGCCACGGCCGCGGCCGACTCGGGGTCGAGCGCGGCGTCCTGGGCGGTGCCGGCGAAGACCGGGTCGAGTGCGTCCCGCACCTTCGCGCGCAGGGCCCACGGTTCGGCGCCCTCCGCCCGGTAGCCGTCCCGGCAGTGCGGGCAGAAGCAGAGCGAGAACAGCAGCCGCGCCGACGGCGGCAGGGCCACCCCCGCGACCTTGTCGTGCGCGTGCAGGTGGTCGAAGCCGTACCAGCCGCAGGACTCCAACTCCATGCCGGATAGGCAAGGTTGGGCGGCGACCTCGGCGGCCAGCGTGGCGCAGTAGAGCCGCACGGCGGGGGAGGAGATGCACAGCGCCCATGGGTACCGGTCGCCGTAGGCGTTGAGCACGGCCGCCTCGGGGTGGCGTACGCCGAGGCGCTGCCCGTGCGCGAGGACCGTCCAGGCGTACACCTCCACCCCGGCCTCGGCCAGTGACTCCGTGGCCGGCCCGAAGGAGTGCGGCGACCACGGCGCCTCCACGGGCCGCAGCCGCCCGGCGCCGGACCAGCGGTCCTGGTCGGGCCGGTAGTAGACGGCGGCGTGCTCGGCGGTGACGACCTTGTGGCGCGGGTGGCGCGGGGTCAGCGCGCGCACGCTGTGGTACGCGGCGGCGACGGCGGCACGGCGGATGCCGAGGCCGGTGAGACGCGGGGCGCAGGCTGGGTCGCCGTCGGCGTCCCAGGGGTACAGGTACGCGCCGAGTTCCACCAGGGCCTCGCCGCTCATGCCAGGGCCTCGCGCGTCCGCTCAAGCAGCCCGAGCAGCGCCCGCACGTGTTCCGGCTCGGGTTCCGTCAGCGGGGCCCGGACGGGGCCTACCGGGTGTCCCGCTGCCCGGGTGGCGGCCTTGACCAGGGATACGGCGTAGCCGGGGCGCAGGCTGCGCAGTTCGACGTAGGGGCGCAGGAAGACGTCGATCAGTGTCGTCAGCACCGCCCGGTCGTCCTTCGCGAAGGCGCGGTGGAAGGCGAGGGCGAGGTCGGGGGCGAAGCAGAAGAGGGCGGAGGAGTAGAGCGGCACGCCGATGGCGCGGTAGGCGAGTTGGGTGGTTTCGGCGGTCGGCATACCGTTGAAGAACAGGAAGTCCGCGTGGCCGGCGGCGCGGACGGCGTGGACGGTGCGGAGCATCAGGTCGAGGTCGCCGCGGCCGTCCTTGAAGCCGATGACGTTGGGGAGTTCGGCGAGGCGCACGACGGTGTCCGGGGCGAAGACCGTCCGGTCGCGCTGGTAGAGGATCAGGTCGAGCGGGGTGGCGGTGGCCAGGGCGGTGATGTGGCGGATCAGGCCCTCCTGCCCGCCCTCGGCGCCGTACGGGGGAAGGACCAACAGGGCGTCGGCGCCCGCGTGTTCGGCGGCGCGGGCGTATTCGCGGGCGAGTGCGGTGCCGTAGCCGGTGCCGGAGACGACGGGGATGCGCCCGCCGGCGGCGTCGACGGCGACGCTGACGCAGCGTTCGTACTCGGCGGGGGCGAGGGCGGGGAACTCGCCGGTGCCGCAGGCGGCGAAGACGGCGGCGGGGCCGGCGGCGAGGCGGGCGTCGAGGTGGGCGCGGTAGGCGCCGGGGTCGAAGGCGCCGTCGGGGGTGAAGGCGGTGACCGGGAAGAAGAGGAGGCCGTCGAACGTGGGCGGGGTGCGTGCGGGCACGGGAGAGGATCCCTTCGTGGAGGAGGTCCAGCGGTGGGAACTCCGAGGAGCGTAGGAGTGTGCTCGGGGCGCGGTCAAGGGATTGGCGTTCGCGTATATGAACACCAGTCATTGTTGTGAACTCCCCGGATCCTCTGTGACCATGAGGTGGCATCCACCCCCGGACCCAGGGAGTCACCGTGCCCCGCATCCTCGTCACCGGCGCGGCAGGCGCCGTCGGAACCCTGATCCGCCCCCGGCTCGCCCGTCCCGGCCGCGTCCTCCGGCTGCTCGACGTTGCCGCGCTCGAACCCGGTGAGAGCGAGGAGGCCGTCCGGGCCTCGGTCACCGACCCGGACGCGATGCGCGACGCCTGCGAGGGCGTCGACGCCGTGATCCACCTCGGCGGGATCTCCCTCGAAGCGCCCTGGGAGCGGATCCTGGACGTCAACATCCACGGCACCTACACCGTGTTCGAGGCCGCCCGCCGCGCCGGCGTCCCGCGCGTCGTCTTCGCCTCCTCCAACCACGTCGTGGGCTTCCGCACGCCCGCCGAGTACCCGCTCACCGCCGCCACCCCGCCGCTGCCCGACACGTACTACGGCGTGTCCAAGGCGGCCGGCGAGGCGCTCGGCGCGCTGTACCACCACCGCTACGGCCTCGACGTCATCTGCATCCGCATCATGACCTGCTTCGCCGAGCCGCCGAACCCCCGCGCCCTCTCCACCTGGCTCTCCCCGGACGACTGCGCCCGCCTGCTGGAGGCCTGCCTCGCCGTGGAGCGCCCGGGCTACCGGATCGTCTACGGCGTCTCCCCGAACACGCGCGGCGGCTGGGTCTCCCTCGACGAGGCCCGTGCGCTCGGCTACGCCCCCGCCGACGATGCCGAGGTCCACGCCGAGAAGATCCTCGCCGCGCACGGCCGGCCCCCCGCCGACGACCCCGTCTTCGCCCATCTGGGCGGCCACTTCACGTTCCCCGACCTCGACGCCGACCACCTCTGATGGGCCCCTCGTGACCACGCTTCCGCCCGTCCAGGGCTACGCGCCCCGCACCGGGACGCAGGTCGGTCCCGTCGTCCCCGCCACGACGCCCGAGCAGCTCGACGCCGTCTGCTCCGCGCTCGCCGAAGCCGCCCCCGCCTGGGCGCACACCCCCCGCGCCTGCGTACGGCGGTAAGGCGAACGCACCGGCCACGTCCGGCTACGACGTGGCGGGTGCGTTCCAGGCGGTCGCCGAGAACTGGACGGAGGCGGGACTGGCGGTGACCGGGACGACCTTGACCAGGGCGACCGCCTTGGGAGTGGTCGTGAACTCGCAGTACTCGTTGCCGGGACGCAACTCGGTCACCTTGACGTCGAGACCGTTGTTCCCCGACCCGGCGGCGGCGTCTTCACACGCCTTCGCGCCGAACTGCGCCGCACACAGGGGCGACGCCGCGAAGCCGGCGGGTGCTGATCATCCGGTTCCCCCAATTCCGCCGAGTCACAGCCTGGTGACTGACGCCCGCAAGCTACCAGCTGCCATTGCGCCGTGGGGCGGTTTCGCCTGGGAACGCACCGCCCCACGAGCGGGACGGACATCGGCGAGGACGGGTAGCGGCGGGTCGCAACTTCGGACGCCCCGTGTGCCGACCGGAGTCCGGCCCGGCGACGACGGACCGCTTCGCGCCGGCGATCCGCCACGTCAGGGGATCTGAGCCTCGATGTGGGCGAGTTGGGCGGCAAGGATCTCCTCGAACGCGGCGCGGCGGTCCGCTCCGAGGGGGCGGATGTCGCGGGCGAAGTGGGCCAGGGCGGGGAAGCGCTCGGGGTCGGCGCCGAGTACCGCGACGCGGAACAGCTCCATGCCCTGTTCGTACTCCTCGGGGGTGATGGTGCCGATCCCGGCCTCGGAGGCGATCAGCGCGGCGAGGAGGATCACGATGCGGTGGTATCGCACCGGGACCTCCTCGTCGGGCAGGCCGGACGCGCGCAGGGCCTGCAGCAGCTCCTCCATGACCAAACGGGATCCGGTGCCGCCGGACGCATAGCGTCCCCACACCGTGGCGAGTTGGGGTTGCTCGCCGAATGCCTCGCGCAGGCGCAGGGCCAGGGCGGTGATGCGCTGCTTCCAGTCGCCCTCGGGGCGGTAGCCGTCCATGGCGGCCAGCAGGATCCGGTCGGCAACCGCGCGCAGCAGTTCGGTCTTATTGCGGAAGTGCCGGTAGAGGCTGGAGGAGTCGGTCCCGAGCGCTGCGGCGAGTTTGCGCACGCTGAACGACTCGGCGTCGCTCGTGCGCAGCAGTTCCGCCGCCGTGTCCAGGATCTCCTCGGTCGACCATCGCCTTCGGCCAGTCATCTCGCCCCTCTCGTCCGGACTCAGCTTAACCTATGCACTTGCTGATGCACGCACTGCGTGCATAATGAGGACAAGGTGCTGTCCGACCGCAATGACACACCCGGCAGCCGGCCGGGAGGGGAGAGGGAGACATGAGCGAGACCACTACCGCGGCGCGGCCGCTGGAGCCGGACTTCTCCGTGATAACGACCGAGGAACTGCTCGCCTACCGCGACGCGGAGAACCGCTTCCGGGCCTCCAGCGCGATGCGGGCGATCACCGGGGAGCCGGACCCCGGCGCAGCGATCGACTGGCAGCAGATCGCGCTGCCCGGCCGCGACCTGCCGGTCCGGGTGTACCGGCCGGCGTCGACGGGCGACGGCGAGGCCGCCGCCCGAGCCGACCTCCCACTCGTGGTCCATGTCCACGGAGGCGGCTTCGTGGGCACGGCGGTGCAGTGCGACTGGACCAACAGCCACCTCGCCGCCCGACTGCCCGCGCTCGTGATCTCGGTCGAGCACCGCCTCCTCGCCCCGGACAGCCCGCTCGCGAACGCCGCCGACGACGGCTGGGACGTGCTCGACCACGTGGTGCGGTACGCCGCGCAGTGGGGCGTCGACCCGGCGCGCACGGCCGTGTTCGGCGAGAGCTGCGGCGCGCTGATCAGCGCCCTGACGGCCATCCGGGCCCGGGAGGCCGGCCTGGAGCTCAAGGCGCAGGTGCTGGTCAACCCCGCTGTCGACGTGACCGAGACGATGTACGACTACCCCTCGATCGCCGAGTACGCGTACAGCCCGACCCGCGCCCTGCCGCAACTGCGGCTCATCCAGCGGCTCGCCGTCCTGCCGGGAACCGACACCCACGCATTCTCACCGCTGTACGCCGACGACCTGAGCGGCCTCGCCCCGGCGCTGCTCGTGGTGCCGACCCGGGATGCGCTCGCCGATCACGGCCGCCGCTACGCCGAGCGGCTGCGCGCGGCCGGGACGCCCGTGCGGCTTTCCGAATACCCGGGCGCGAAGCACGCGTTCCTCGCCATGCCCGGCGTGGAACCACAGGCCGAGGCCGCCCAGGCGGAGATCCTCCATTTCCTCCGTGCGGCCCTGGCGAAGTGACGGAGGAGCAATGCGCCCCACCCTTGGACCCGACGGCCTGAGACCGTGGCGAACTTCGTCGGACCGGCCGACGGATCCAAGCCGTGGCGTCATCCCGGGACCGGTGCGTGGCAGTTTCGGGAGTACAGGGCCTTCACCTGCGCAGGCCGAGCTCGATCTGCTCCAGCGTCCGGCCCTTCGTCTCCGGGACGACCCGGTACGTCAGCACGAGCAGCACCGCGTTGACCGCGGCGAAGACGTACATCGAGCTGCCGATCCCCAGGTGATGGTGGTCGGACATGATCGGGTACACGGCGGTGACCACCCCGGTCGCCGCCCAGAGCAGCACCGCCGCCACCCCCATGCCCGTGCCGCGCGCCTTGAGCGGGAAGACCTCCGCCATCATCACCCAGACCACCGCGCCCCACCCCAGCTCGTACCCGGCCAGGTACAGCACCAGCAGCACGACCGTCAGCGCGCCCAGGGTGCCCTTGTCGTGGACGTGCGTGACCACCCAGCCGGTGAGGCCGAGGGTCACCACCATCACGGCGCTGCCGATCAGCAGCAGCGGCTTGCGGCCCCAGCGGTCCACGACGAACACCACCCACGCGGTGAACGCGAGCTTGGTGACGCCGAGGATGATCGCCGAGAGCAGCGCGGTGTTGGTGGTGAGCCCGAGCGAGAGCAGCATCGTCGGGAAGTAGGCGTTGATCGCGTTGACGCCGCTGAACTGCTGGCCGACCGCGAGCAGGAGGGCCACCAGCAGCATCGGCCGCACCCAGGGCGCCCACAACTCCCGGACGCGGTAGGTGGTTTGCTCGGCGTCGAGGCGGATCACGGCACGGATGGACGCCAGCTCCGCCTCGATCTCGTCGGCCGGGTGGGTGGCGGCCAGGACGGCCCGCGCCTCGTCCTCGCGGCCCAGGTTGACCAGCCAGCGCGGCGTCTCGGGCAGGAACGCCAGCCCGGAGACCAGGATCACGGCCGGCACCAGCGCGCCCGCGAACATCCAGCGCCACAGGTGGTGCGGCTGGAGCCAGTAGTCGACCAGGAAGGCGATCAGGATGCCGCTGACGATGAAGATCTGGTTGAGCGAGCCCATCGCACCCCGGATCCGTGCGGGCGCCAGCTCGGAGAGATAGGTCGGCACGGTGGCGGAGGAGAGGCCCACCCCGAGGCCGAGCACGATGCGGAACGCCACCAGCGCCCCGAAGCCGGGCGCCAGCGCACAGGAGAGCGTGCCGACGATCACCACGCCGCCCGCCGCCATGATCGTGCGGCGGCGGCCGATCCGGCCGGTCAGCCGGGCGGCGAGGCCCGCGCCGAGCATCGCGCCGACCGCCAACGAGGCGGTCACGACGCCCTGTTGGAAGCCGGACAGCTGCCAGGTCTTGGCGATGACGACCAGGATGCCGGCGATGACGCCGAGGTCGTAGCCGAAGAGGATGCCGCCGAGCGCACCGAAGGCGTAGAGGGTGACGGGATTGATCCTGCGTGCGGAAGTGCGGGGTCGGCTCATGGGGGATCGCCTCGTCTCGTGGGTGGCGCGTGGGTTGTGGGGTGCCGTGCGAGGGAGGTGCCGATTCCGGGAGTGAAGCGGCTGGCGCGGGACAGGTCAAGACCTCTCGTCCACATCCACGAATAGCCGAGGCGGGTAACGCCCGTATATCAGAGCCTTTCTGGCGATTCACCCGTTCAAGTCGGTGAACTGTGAACGGGATTCGGAACGCAAGGAGCGCACGCAAAGAGAAAGCGGCCCGGGCGGATCACCCGCCCGGGCCGCTGGAGTCGGCGGCGCGCCGTCAGACGGGCGTGGCGGCCTTCGAGTCGTTGCCGGGCTTGACCGTGCCCGACCACGGGGTGGGGGAGATGAAGACGCACAGCGCGTCCCGGTCGTCGAACAGCCACCAGCGGCCCTGGCTCGGGTAGAAGTACCCGATCGAGCCGCCCGGCGGGACCTCGGCGGACTCCGTACGGGCCTCGCAGAGCCGTCGGGCGCTCTCCTCGACGGCGGCCACGCCCGGGTAGGACTTCCCGCCGGGGATTCGCGCCGAGGCGAAGACCTCCAGCCGGTGCGGCCGGTCGCACGGGACGATCTGGTAGTGGCTCGGCTCGGCGCGGAACTTGGCGAGGTCGTCGGCGGCGCAGTCGCCCGCCTTGAGGTACCAGGCGCCGGCCCGCCCGGCGGCGACCGGGTGCCCGTCCTTGCCGCGCGCCGGCCCGGACGTCATGTCGTGCAGGCCGTACGCGGCGACGCCGCCCACCGTGGCGGCCACGACGGTCCAGGTGCAGGCGAGCACCAGGCCCGCGACGGCGAGGCCGAACCCGCCCTGGCGCCGCCGGAAGATCCGGCGGAACGCGCCGACGGCGAGGCCGATCGACACGAGGGAGAGTGGCGGGACGAACCCGAGGATGCCGAGCACGAAGGAGGTGACGGCCAGCCCGCTGACCTTGGCCTTCGGCTTCGGCTGCGGGACGGCGTACGGGGGCCAGGCGTGCGGACCGGCGGGGTGAGGTCCGGAAAGGTGCGGTCCGGCGGCGTATGGGCCGGCCGGTTGCGGGTGGCCGGGTACGGCTTGGGCGTTCGGTTGCTCACCGGGCGGGACGACGGCCCCGGCGTCGCTCGGCGGCGGCGTGGTGGGCTGGTCGGCGGACGGGTCGTCTATGGGCCGTGACACGGTGGCTGGTTTCCCCGGAGAGTTCGGTGCGTGAGGGCCCGTTCCCGACGGGCTGCCCGGCGAATATAGCCGATGATCAGATCACCGCTGACCTGCATGCCCTGCCTGTCAGCGCGAGTGCGACGCGAGGCTCAGCAGCAGGTGGGCCGACTCGGGGTGCTGGAAGTCCGAGTGCGCGCCCGCCGGCGCCAGCCGGGTGGCCAGGCCGCCGTGGTAGACCCCGCTCGCGTCGACGTTGACGATCGGGTGGTCCAGCACCTCGCGCGGGTACGGCGCGTCGGTCGGGTGCAGCAGCGTCGAGAACTGGTGCACCGGCGCCACCCCGGTGCCCGAGTGCCCGATGCCCGGCCGGCCCTCGGCCCGCAGGTGCCAGAAGCCGGTCGCCCGGTCCCAGCGCGAGTGGGTCAGCACCAGCGGCCCGCGCAGCGGCGCGCCCGAGCGCCCGGGCACGGCGAACAGCCGGGGGAAGAGCCGGTCGAAGGCGTCCCGGGGCGCGGCCATCTGGAAGACCAGCGCGCTGTCCACGGTGAACGGCCGCGCGGGATCGCCCGGCCGGCTCCAGCCCAGCACGCGGGGGCCGGCCGGTCGCTGCGCCGCGTGCTGGACGGCCTCGCACAGGAACCGCCCGCCGAAGGAGTGCCCGACCAGGTGCAGGTACTGGCCGTTGCGGTTCGCCAGCACCGCCGGGTCGGCCGGGTGGCCGCGGTCCGCGTCCAGGTACCCGAGCAGGTGGCCGAGGACGTACCCGGCCTGGCCGCGGCCCGGGGTGCTCATGGCGTGCGCCCGCTCGCGGATGCGCCGGTACCCGCCGAGCGAGGGGAGGCTCGACGACGGCCAGCGCACCACCACGCACCACGGCCGGAACCCCCGCGCCAGCCCCGGGTACGCGGCCGGGGCCGCCCGGTGCAGTTCGGCGGCGCGCGCGAGCAGGGCCCCGGCCGCGCGGTCGGCCGCCGCGGCGCCGGTCTGCCAGCCGTGGACGTACACGTAGATGTCGGTGGCCCGCTCCGGGACGCGCAGGTGGCGGGCGAGGTGGTCGGCGACGCGCGCCTCGGGCACCGGCGTCCGGGTGCCCGGGACGAGCAGCCGGCCGTCCTCGTCGAGGTCCACGGCGGCGGGCCGGACGGCTGGTCGGCCGGCGGGCCTCATGCCGGGCACGGTGCTGGTCGTCACGGGGTCAGCTCCAGGATGCTGTCGATGCCGCAGTGCAGGGAGTAGGTGAGCGCCAGCGGGTTGCAGTACTCGCGGGCGAACCGCCGCACCAGCGCCTGGGTGATCTCGCCCGCCGTGAACTCGCCCGTCAAATACAGGTCGAGGAAGGCGAAGGCGTACTCGGCGGCGAACTCCTGCGGGATCTCGATCTGCGGCCCGAGCACCCCGTCCGCCCCCAGGTCGACCAACGCCCGCCCGAGGTGCTCCAGTTCGGCCGCCGCCGACTGCCCGGTGTGGCAGGCGTTCAGCAGCACGAACGGCCGGAACAGGGCGTCCGGCGCGTCCAGGTGCCGGCGGCGGTGGCGGCGCACCAGGTCGGCGTCGATGTGGCGGTCGTCGGAGAGCCGGACGGCGAGCTGCTCGTAGGCGGAGCCGTTGTCGACGAACTGGCCGTGGCACCAGAAGTACATGACGTCCTCGTCCAGCACCGCGGTGGACAGCGCCTCCAGCAGCCGGGCGGACTCGGTGCGGACGGTGAGCCGGGAGCGGTCCTCCAGCAGCTTGCGGACCTCGGGGGCGCGGCCGATGAGTTCGAGGGTGTCGTCGGTGTTGAGGCTGGTGACCGGCCTCGTCCGGGCCGGGTAGGGCGGCTGGATCGGCGGGTAGGCGGTGCCGGTCTGCTCCACCTGGTGCCGGTGGCCGAGGAAGTCCGTCCACGGGTCGGCGCGGCCGCCGTCGACGGCGAGCATGGGCCAGGGGAGGTGCAGGTCGGAGTCGAAGCTGACGCGCAGCGGGCCGTCCTCGGTGAGCGTGCGGGTGAGGAACGCGCGGAAGAGCGTCAGCTCGCGGTCCGTGCCGTCGAGCATCGTCTCCAGGAAGTACCGTCCCTCCTCGGCGAGTTCGGCCACCCGGTTCTCGGCGACCGGCGCGAGATGGGAGACGTCGGCGGTGGACGCGAAGGGGTAGTCCGCCGGCAGCCCGAGGTCGTCGACGGCGGCGTACCGGACCAGGCGGTCACGCCATATCGTCCGCAGACGGGCGGCCCTGGCGAGGAGCTTGGTTCCGGATATATCCAGGTCCGCGCGGTTCGGGCGGGTCCGTGGAGTGCGCTCGCCGGGCCGGAACGCGGAGATCTGAAGCGAGTCGTCCCGGTGGCGGCGCAGCGACACCACGAGGTCCAGCGGAGGAGGGTCCTTCGGGCCACCCTGGCGTGGCAGCCGGGTGTAGTCGGCGGACGGGTTCTGCTGGATCTCGACGAGGAGGTCCCGGGGCACGTGGTTACTCCTGCTCTTGCGGATGCGGCACGTCCACGACGACGGCGAGGTCCTGGAGGGCGGCGCCATGACCCCGGTCGTACACGGTGATCCGGACCCGGTGCGGCCCCGGCAAGGCCGGGACCAGCGCGAACGTGGCCGGCTCCCCGGCCGGGGCGCAGTCGGCGACGGTGGGTTCGAGCACGGCGTCCGAGGCCACGGCGGCCACCAGCCGCAGCTCCGGCAGCCCGCCCGGATCGGCGTCCGGCACGTCCGGCTCCAGCCGGAGGTGGAGCCGGACGGCGGCGCCGACCGCGGGCTCGTCGAGCAGCGTGATAACAGGGCGCCAGGCGGTGCGGGACACGGTGACGGACGTGCGGCGCGTGAGCCGGGCGGGCAGGGGCGGCTCCGGCACCCGGCAGATGGGCGCGGCCGGGAGGGGCGCGGGCTCTCCCTCGTCCAGCTGGACGAGGGAGAGCCCGCTCTCCACCGCCAGCGGATGACCGGGGCCCATGACCGCGTCCCGCCCGGCACAGACGGCGACCAGCGACTCCCGGGCGGCCTCGCGGCGTCCGGCCGCCGCGAGCGCCTCGGCAAGGCCGATCGCCAGGGTCGGGGAAGCCTTGATCTCCCACGGCCGTAGGGCACCGACGGACAGCATCCGCTCGGAGAGGTTGCGGTGGCCGTCGCCCAGCGCGGAGAGAGCCGCCGGCCCGGCCTCCGGGGCGCGGTCCGCGACGATGCCCGCGTACACCCGCACCGCCCCGGCCGGATCGCCGGCCCGGAACCGGGCGTGGGCCAGGCTCTGGCGGAGGCTCACGGTCACGGGATGGCGGGGACCGCGGCTGTCGGTCGCCTCCTCGACGAGCTCCTCCAGGAGGACGACGGCGCGCTGCGGACGGTCTCCCTCGACCAGCAGCAGGGCGTGGACCCTGCGGGCGAACAGGATCCCCTCGTAGGTCCTGTCCAGGCTCCCCCGGGCGGTTCGGGCGAGGTCGGCGGCCAGACCCAGCGCTGCGGTGTGGTCACCGCGGAGCTGAAGGGCGACGGCGAGCTCGGAGCCGACCCAGATGGACGACGAATGCTCCTCGTCCACCAGCTGCGCCACGCCGTCGGCCACGGACTTGTAGTCGTCCACCGCTTCGTCGAGGGCGTCGGCCGTCAGGCGGGTCTCGGCCAGGTCGCGGCGGAACTTCAGGACCAGAGGGTCCTCCTCGGCCAGGTCGGCGGTGGCGAGGTCAATGGCGGTCCGGTGGCAGGTCACGGATTCGTCGTAGCGGCCCGCATCGCGGTGGTTGAGCGCGATGTCGTCCCAGGCGTCCCAGGTGTCGGGATGATCGGCCCCCCGCAGTCGGGTGAGGGACACGCGGACGGCCTCGTAGAGGACACCGGCGCGCTCGTGCCGCCAGCTCCGGCGCAGCGCGTAGGCCAGGGCGGACAGGGTGGTGAGTGTGTCGGCGTGGTCAGGACCGTGGATGCGGGTCCGGTCGGCGGCCAAGGCCTGGTACTCGCCGATCGCCGCGCGATGGTGACCGGCGCGGAGGTGGGCCTGGGCAAGGTTCCCCCGTTCGTCGAGGGTGTCCGGGTGATCCGGCCCTTGGACCCGGGTCCGCTCTGCCACCAGCTCGCGATACGACTCCACGCCGAGCTCTGCCTCGCCGACCTCCTGGTACGTCCAGGCCAGGAAGGAACGCAGGCTGAGGGTGTCCGGGTGGTCGGCGCCCTGGACCCGGGTCCGGTCGGCGACCAGGGACTCGCGGTCCGCGCGGGCCTGACGGCACAGGCCCGCGTCGAACCGCGCGTCGGCGAGGTCGGCGCGCTCCTTGAGGGTGTCGAGGTGGTCCGGGCCCTGGATCCTGAGCCGGTCCCGGACGAGCGCCTCACGGAGTTCGGCGGCGAGCCGATGGCGGCTCGCCTCGTGGTGGACGCGGGCGAGCAGCGAACGCGTGCTCAGGGAGTCGGGGTGGTCCGGCCCGAGGACCCGCTCCCGGTCTGCCAGCAGTGCGGTGGAGAGCTCCACCGCGAGGTCGAGGTCGCGCTCCGCCAGGCGTTCCGAGGCGATCCAGTACCGGGCGTTCAGGACCTCCGGATGGTCGGGGCCCTGGATCCGGGTACGGTCGGCGAGCAGGCCCTCGTACAGCCCGATCGCACGCTGGTGATCCTCCGCGACGCGGCAGGCCGCGGCGAGTGAGGTGCGGGCCCTGAGTGTGTCGGGGTGGTCGGGGCCCTGAGTCCGGTCCCGGAGTTCGGCGAGCGTCTCGAAGAGCTGGATCGCGCGGCTGTGGTCCTGGGCCCCCGAGTACACCCAGGCCAGCTCGGCGAGGGTCGACAGGGTGTCGGGGTGATGGGCGCCCTGGACGCTGGTGCGGTCGGCCGAGAGGGCCTCCAGGAAGCCGATCGCACAGTCGTTGTCGCCCGCGTCCCGGTAGGCGATGGCCTGCCACGTACGGTTTCTGAGGGTGTCGGGGTGATCGGGTCCGTGTGCACGCGTCGAGTCCGCGACCAAGCGGTCGAAGAGTTCGGCCGCGCGACGGTGGTCGCCCGCGTTGCGGTGCGCGGCGGCCTGCCACCAGCGGGTGTTGAGGGCGTCACTGTGGTCGGGGCCCTGGATCCGGGCGCTGTCGGCGATCAGGGGCTCGTACAGCGACAGCGCGTGGGTGTGGTTCCCGGCGGCGGTGTGGGACCGGGCCAGTCCCAGGCGGTCGCTCAGCGTCTCCGGGTGGTCCGTGCCGCGGGCGCGCGCACGCTGGGCGGCAAGTTGCTCGAAGCAGCGGATGGCACGGTGGGCGTAGCCGGACTCCCGGTGGAACGTCGCCTGCCAGTGGCGCGTGTCGAGCGTGTCGGGGTGGTCGGGCCCCTGGGTCCGGGTGCGGTCGGCCAGCAGCGACTCGCAGAGTTCGAGGGCGCGGTGGTGCTCGCCCGCTCGGTGGAAGGTCATGGCCTGCCACATGCGGGTGTTGAGGGTGTCGGGGTGGTCGGGGCCCTGGATCCGGGTGCAGTCCGCGACCAGTGCGGCGATCAGTTCCTGCGCGCGCCGGTGGTCACCCGCGTCCAGGCAGACGGTGACCTGCCACCACCGGGCGTGGAGGGTGCCCACGTGGTCCGGGCCCGCGATCCGCAGCCAGTCCGCGACCACCCCGTCGCACAGCTCCACCGCGCGGAGGTGGTTGCCGACGTCACCGTAGGCCTGGGCCAGGTGCAACCGGGCGATCCGGGTCGCGGGGTGATCGGCTCCGCTCACCCGGGTGTGATCGGCGACCAGCCTTTCCCATTCGGCGAGCGCAGCGAGGAGGCGCCCGGCGGCGTTGAGCGCCCGGGCCAGGTCGGCGCGCTCTTCCAGCGTGTGCGGGTGGCCGGGTCCTTGCACGCGGATCCGGTCGGCCACCAGCCGTTCGCGTTCCGGCACTTCGCGGTGGCTCGGGCCCGCGAGCCGCAACGCGTACGCGAGGTCGCCGCGCTCCTTCAGGGCGTCGGGATGGTCGGGGCCCTGAACGCGGGCCCGGTCGCGTGTCAGGGCCCTGTGCTGCTCCACGGCGCGGCGGGGCTCGCCCGCGTCGCGGTGGGCGCAGGCGAGACCGTTGCGGCTGTCGAGGGTGGCGGGGTGGTCGGGTCCCAGCGCCCGGGTGTAGTCGGAGACCACGGCCGCGAGCTCGGTGACGGCCGCCGCCGGGCGGCCCGCCTCGCCCCGGGCGGTGGCGAGCCGGCAGCGGGCGGCGAGGGTCTGCGGGTGGTCGGCGCCCTGGACGCGGGTTCGGTCACGGACGACGGCCTCGTGCCCGGCCACGGCCGCCGGGTGGTCGCCGGCCACCGCGCGGGCGGACGCGAGCCAGCCGCGGCTGGTGAGTGTGTCGGGGTGGTCGGCGCCGAGCACCCGGATCCGGTCGGCGACCGCCTCCTCGTACAGGGCGACGGCCAACCGGTGCTCACCGGACCTGAGTCGGGCGAAGGCCAGGCCGATGCGGTGGGTCAGGGTGTCCGGGTGGTCGGGCCCGAGCACCCGGGTGGCGTCCGCGAGCAGCCGCTCGAACTCGGCCACCGCCTCCGCGTGCCGCCCGGCCGTCTGGAGCGCGTACGCGAGGCCCGCGCGGCTGGACAGGGTGTCGGGGTGGTCGGCGCCGAGCACCCGGGACCGGTCGGCCACCACGGCCGTGAACTCCTCGACGGCCCGGGCGTGTTCGCCCGCCCGCCGGTATGCGTGGCCGAGCGTGTTGCGGTCGGCGAGGGCGGCGGGGTGCTCGGGGCCGAGCAGCCGGGTGCGGTCGGCCAGGACCGCCCGGGTCATGTCGATCGCCCGTGCCGGGTCGCCGGTGCGGGCGTGCAGCTCGGCGAGCCGCCCGCGCGTGGTGACCGTGTCGAGGTGGTCGGCGCCGAGCAGCCGGGCCTGGCCGTCGGCCAGCGCGGTGACCAGCGGGATGGCGAACACCCGCTGCGCCTTGTCGGAGAGCTCGTCGGCGGCCAGCCGGTACAGCGCGATGGTGTCCGCCGTGGGCTGCTCGGACGGGCCGGTGGCGGCCAGCTCGCGGATGTGCGGCAGCAGAGCGCGGCGGATCCGCAGGTCGGCGTCGGGCCAGAGCCGGACGGCGGCCTCGGCCAGCCGGCGCTCGGCGCGCCGGCGCAGCTTCCCGCCGCCCTCGGCGGTGCGCAGGACGGTCTGGAGCAGGCGGTGGACGGCGACGGTGGTCCGGCCGAGGGTGATGAGGTTGAAGTCGGCGAGCAACTGGAGTGCGGCGTCGACCTCGTCCGGCCGCCGCCCGCCGAAGGGCACCAGCGCCTCGCGCGGCAACGCCTCCGGGGCGTACCAGGCCAGGGTGCGCAGCAGCTCGACGGCGAACGGGGCGGTGGTCTGGACGGTGCGCAGGGTGGTCTGCCAGAGCCGGGCCACGGTGTCGACGGCGCTGGGGACGGCCCCCGGACGTGCCGAGCGCAGCAGGCGGCGGCGGTAGGCGGCGAACGTGGTGCGGGTCTGCTGGACGAACGCCCCTGCCTGGGCGAGGGCGAGCGGGAGGTGGCCGAGCTCGTCGGCGAGCGCCTGGGCCTCGCCCTGCTCGGCCGGGTCGATGGCCGCGCCGGGGTAGGCGGTGTCGCAGAGCAGCCGGGCGGCCTCGGGGGCGTCCAGGACGTCGATGCGGACGCGCCGGATGCCGGGGTGCCAGCCGCTCGCGCGCCGGCTGGTGACGAGCTGGTGGCCGCAGCCGAGGAGCCGGCCGAGGTACGGGGTGAGGTGGAGCGGGTCCTCGGCGTTGTCGAAGACGAGCAGCCACCGGTCGTGGGCCCGCAGCCAGGCCAGCGCCCACTCGACCTGCTGGCCCGGGGGAGCGGTGAGCGCCCAGGACGGGTGGAGCTGGACGGCGAGGTCGGCGAACGCCTCGGCGAGCTGCTCCTCGGACTCGGCGGTGATCCACCAGATCAGGCGGTAGCGGTCGGCGTTGGCGTAGGCGTAGTGCAGGGCGAGGGTGGTCTTCCCGACGCCGCCGAGGCCGTGCAGCGTGGTGGCCTGGGTGACCAGGCCGCTGCCGTCGCCGTCGGAGAGCGCCTCGGCGATGGCCCGTAACGCGGCGTCCCGCCCGACGAGCCCGCCGCCGGAGGTGGGCGGCAGGTTGTGCCACGGGGGCGTTGCCTCGACGGTCAGTGCGGCCTGCGCGGCGGCGGGCGGCAGGACGACGGTGCGCTGCTCGGTGTGCGGGTTGCCGGCGGTCGCGGAGGGCGCGGACGGGCGCCGGCGCTGCTCGAACGCCTCGTGATCGGGCAGTCCGCCCTCGGGCCGGACATGCGTCGTCCTCGACGTGATCACTTCGGCGCCCCACCCCCGTTTTCGGTTCCGCTCGCCAACGGTAGTGGTGACGGAGCGGGCTGTCAGCAGATTCCCGCGGGCCGGTGGCCGGCGGAGCTCAGTCCGCCAGCCCCAGCGGGTCCGGCGCGTCCGCCAGCAGCTCGGGCCCGTTGGAGCGGACGCTGTTGACGGCCGTCGACACGGCCCGCACGCGCAGGGCCCCGTCGCCGGGCCTGCGGAGCAGGTGGTGGAGCTCGTCGGGGTCGGTGAGGTCCGGGGCGAGCCAGCTCGCCACGTCGTCCGGGGCGATCGTCAGCGGCATGCGGTCGTGCACGCGCCCGGCGGTGTCGGTGGCGTCCTTGGTGATGATGGTCGTGGTGGCCAGCCAGGCGGCGGGGTCGTCGTCGGCGCGGGTGCGGTCGCGCCAGAACTCGTAGAGCCCGGCCATCAGCATCACGGACCCGGTGCTCAGGAAGTACGGCTGCTTGTACTTCTTCCGGTCGGCCTCGGCCGGGACCTCGCGCCACTCGAAGTAGCCGTCGGCGGGGATCACGCAGCGCCGGGTGGCGAAGGCCTTGCGGAAGGCGGGCTTCTCGTTGACGGTCTCCGAGCGGGCGTTGATCATGCGCGCGCCGCCGGACGGGTCCTTGGACCAGGACGGGACGAGGCCCCACCGCAGCGGGCGGAACTGGCGCACCAGCTCGCCGGTCTCGCGGTCCACCCGCTCCAGCACGGCCGGCACCGGATCGGTGGGCGCGACGTTCCAGCTCGGCGCGAAGGCCTCGGCGGGATCCCAGCGGAGCTCGCCGAGCAGGCCGACGAGGTCCTGGGGCGTGGTGGTGGAGACGAAGCGGCCGCACATGCTCCCCACCTTGCCACTGCCGGCTGACAGTCGGCCACCGCTCGGCCCCCTGAGGCGGTCCGGGTCAAGGCGCCGGAGCGGTAGGCCCCCGGGGGTGTCAGCCGGTGACGGCCACCGTCGCGGTTTGCCCGGGGGCGAGGGGGACAGTGGCGACGGTGTAGGTCGTGCCATCCACGGTGGTGGTCCGCGCCGGGCGGGCGACGCCGTCGACGGTGATCCCGGAGTGCGCGCCGGGGAAGCGGGCCTCCCAGGTCAGCTCCGACGTCCCGGTGTTGGTGAGCGTGCTGCTGCCCCGCCCGTCGTGCCGGACCGTCACGCTGCCGTCGCCGACCGGGATGTCCGCGACCTGGAGCCAGCCCATCGACGCGGGCAGCCGGGAGGCCGTCACCACCGTGCCGGCGGCGGCGTCCGGCTCGACGCCGAGCAGGCCCTGGACGGTCTGGGTGAGCAGGGTGAACGGGACCTCGGGGTAGTCGCCGTTCAGCATCCGGCCGCTGGCGTGGACCTGGTCGGCGCCGCGGTAGATCTCCCGCATCCACTTCCACGCGGTGTCGCCGTCCTGGCCGGCGAAGAAGGCGTCCGGCAGGTAGGTGTAGGCCTCCAGGTTGGTGGAGTGCTGCGGGCCGGAGTCCTGTGCGTCGACGTACGCGAGGTAGGCGTCCCTGCGCGGGCCCGGGTCGAGCAGCCGCTTCGCGGGCATCAGGATGCTCGCTTCGTAGCCCCAGCCGGTGACCGGCCGGCGGGCGGTGTCGTAGCCGTGGACGACCTCGCCCGGGTGCTGCGGGTCCACGCTCCACGTGGAGTTGACGTACTGCTTGAGCGTGGCGGCGGCCTGCCGGTAACCGTCGGCGGCGGTGGCGTCGCCCCGGGCGTCGGCGAGCGTCGCGGCGGCGAGGTAGGCCTGGTACTGGGCGCCGAGGGCGTCGCCGGCCTGGGCGTAGGTGCTGGTGGCGTTCTCGGCGTAGCTGGCGGTCCCGGCGAAGATGCTCCGGCTGGTGGCCTGCGGGATCGGGACGCCGCCGTTGTCGACCGGGCCGGGGTGGCCGGCGACGAACGGGCCGAGGGTGTTCCGGACGTAGCCGGTGAGGGTGGGATCGTCGGCGTAGTCGCCGTCCCCGGTCCACCGGTACGCCTCGCCGGCCTTCTCGACCAGCTCGAACGGCGCGGGCAGCTCCCGGACGAAGCTCGCGGGGCTGCGGTAGTCGATGCTGCCGTAGGTCTTCGCGTCGAAGTTGACCGACCAGACCGGGTAGAGCTTGTTCACGTCGGTTGCGGACGCGGCGAAGGCGCGCAGCATGGTCTTGTTCTGGGCGTCGAGTCCCAACAGGTGGGCGCCGACCAGCTGGTGGGCGAAGTCGCGGCTGTAGAAGTCGGAGCGGAACGGGTAGCCGGCCCAGTAGGTGGTGTCGTAGGTGGCGGTGCCGGTGCCGTTCGGGTGGTTCTCGTCCAGGTTGACGATGCCGGGGGCGCCGGCCTGCTGCACCCAGCTGTTGGCCTTGGTCTTGGCCCAGTCGAACAGGGCGACGGCCTCGGGGTCGGAGGAGCTGATCCGCGGGTCGTTGGGGGCGGAGGGGGCGACCGAGGCGTCGTCCACGTTGACCCAGCCGGCGGGGGAGGAGTCGATGGCCAGGGTGAGCCGGTCGCCGGCTTCGAGGCGTACCCGGGGGAGCGTGTACTTCGCGTAGACGGCCTGGTCGGGGAGGGTGAGCTCGCGGACGGTGACGTCGTTGACGCCGACCGAGAACCTGCCGCCGGCCGCGCCGCTCGCGATCCAGGCGGACAGGTCGTACGTCCCGGCGGTGACGGCGGTGACCTGCTGGCTCACCCGGTAGCCGGTGCCCGCGTCGAGGTAGGCGAGGCGCGTGCCGGTGTGCGGGTTGTTGGTGGCGACGCCGGTGTGGGCGGTGAACGTCCAGCCGGTGGTGCCCTGTTCGAAGCCGGGGTTGGCGAGGACGAGCGGCTCGGTGCGGGTCAGTTTCCAGTGCTGAGCGGGCTTCTGCGTGCAGTGTTGAGCGCGGATCGGGGCGGTGGTCCGGGGTGGGGCGGTGAGGCAGCGGCCTCTCGTGGTCAGGGTGAAGCCGTCCGGGGCGGAGGAGACGGTGAATGGCACGGCGGTGGTGCAGTCGGCGGTGTTCGCTGCCTTGTCGTCGACGGTGAGGCAGCGGCCGGTGGCGGCGTTGACGAGGAGGTGTCCGGCGCCGCTGCGGCGGAGTTGCCAGCGCTGGCTGAGCAGCCCCTGGCAGGCGGCCGCGACGGCCGGGGTGCCGGTGGCGGCCTGGGCGTACTGTGGCCCGAGGCAACTACCGTCCAGCGTGGACGAGATGACGTAGCTTCCGCCGTCCACCGGCGCCTCGCCGGCCGCCAGGGCCGGGGCCGCACCGGCCGCCTGGGCGGCGAGGACGGCTATGGCGGAGATTACGGCGAGGCCCGACGGCAGGGCGCGGGTGGCGGGCATGGGGGGCTCCTGGGGGCCGTTCGGTGGGGGGCAGGTTTGAACGTTCAAACGCGGCGCGCCGGACAAGTCCGGACGCGAACCTCAGCGCATGGGTCTTGACCCATGTGACGGGTGACATGTGTCATTTCACATGCCGCACCGGGCGCTCGTCAACGGGCGTGCACGGGTGGCCGCTATCGTCCCCAGCTCCTTCACCGAGAGTCAGGACCTCCCTGTGCCCACAGCACGCTCCCGCCTTGGCGGGTCGCCCGGAAAGCTGCTGCTCCTCGCCCTCGCGCTCGGCCTCGCCACCGCCGGTACGGCCTCCGCCCAGGCGCAGCCGCCGTCGCCGTCTCCGGTTCCGTCCGCCGCGCCCGCCGACCCGCACCCCGCCGCCGAGGGCTGGCGGCAGATCGACGGCACCTGGGTGCAAGTCGGCGCCACCCGGCCGCACGTGATGCCCAATGCGACGACCTTCGCCCAGCGCCAGGCGGCCAAGTCCACGGCCGGCACCGCTGCGCCGCGCAACAACTACGACCTGCAGATGACGTACCGGGGCGGCCAGGACTCCATCGGCGTCACCACCGGTCAGCCCAAGGTCTACCTGATCTACTGGGGCAGCCAGTGGGGCACCCCGAGCACTGACCCGGCCACCGGCAACGTCAGGCTCTCGGGCGACCCCGACAGCGCCGCGCCCTACCAGCAGGACTTCTTCAAGGGGCTGGGAAGCAGCACCGACACCTGGTCCCGGGTGATGACCCAGTACTGCGAGGGCATCGCGGCGGGTTCGTCCTACTGTCCGGCCGACGCCAACCACGTCGGCATGCCGGTGGCCGACCAGACCCTCGCCGGCGTGTGGGTGGACAACGCGGCCCCCGCCCCGAAGGCCGCCACCGAACCGGAGATCGCGGCCGAAGTCGTCGCCGCCGCCAAGCACTTCGGCAATGCGGACCCGAACGGGAACCGTGACGTGCAGTACATCATCAACACCGGGCAGGGCCTGGACTCCGACAAGTGGAAGGAGCTCGGCTACTGCGCCTGGCACACCTTCATGCGCAGCTCGGCCGGCACCCTCGCCTACACCCTGATGCCGTACCTGACCGACGTGCCCGCCTGCGGCACCAACTGGATCAACCCCGGCGCCCGCGGCCGGCTCGACGGCTACGGCATCATCGGCGGCCACGAGTACGCCGAGACCATCACCGACCAGAACGCCTCCGGCGCCTGGACGGACGCCACCGGCCAGGAGAACGGCGACAAGTGCTCCTGGATCCCGGTCGGGCGCAACGGCGGGATGTTCAACCTCCAACTCTCCACCGGCGTCTTCCCGGTGCAGACCACCTGGTCCAACTACGACCACCTGTGCATGGGCGATGACCCGGTCTTCGCCAACGCACCGCTGCTGGTCACGCAGCCCTGCGAGCAGACCGTCCAGAGCGGAAAGCCGGTCGACATCCCGGTCCTCGCCTCAGACCGCGACGGCCGCCCGATCACGTACAGCGCCAAGGGCCTGCCCGCCGGCCTGCGGATCGACCCGGCCACCGGCCGCATCACCGGTACCACCCACACCACCGGCTGGAAGAACATCACCGTGACCGGCCGGGACGACCGGGGCAACACCCAGAGCCAGACCTTCCGGGCCGGGTTCTTCCGGGGCCCGCAGCTCGGTTGCACCGCGATCGAGCAGCTCAACGACCCGGGCTTCGAGAACGGCACCGCCGACCACGGCGTCTGGAACGCCTCCGGCTACAACGTCATCACCCCCTCCACCGCGCACCAGGCGCACAGCGGCTCGACGTACGCGTGGCTCGGGCAGAGCACCGCCAACGACGACTCGATCACCCAGTGGGTGGAGACCACCCCCGGGTACACCAAGGAACACCTCTCCTTCTGGCTGAACATCACGGGCAGCGCCCAGGGCGCCTCCGCCCCCGGCGGCACGGCGGTCGACACGCTCTCGCTGCAGCTCTACGACCAGTGGAGCGGCAACTACATGGCGACCGTGAAGACCTGGAGCAACCTGGACGCGACCGACGCCTACCGGCCGCAGTCCTTCGACCTGACGCCGTCCGTGGCGGCCGAGTTCGGGTCCACGGTGGGGATCAAGCTGGTCGCCCACTCGACCAGCGGGAAGACCGCGTTCCTGATCGACGACGCGTCGGTCAAGTTGTACTGAGCTGCGCTGCTTCGACGCCACTCGGCCCCGGTCCGCAGCGGACCGGGGCCGGGTTCGTAGGTGTCGGCGAGCAGCGGTGGGTTGATGCAGACCTCAACCGGCGGGAGCGCTCGCTGTTCGACCCGGCCTCGGTACGGGAAGTCGACCACGCCGACTTCCTGCGCCGCCGGGCGGAGATCGCCGCGTTCCTCCGGGGTGCCCTCACCGGGTGAAGGCCCGCGCTGCGCGGGGGCGGGCCGCGCGGCAGTCCGCCGGCAGCCTCAACCGGTCGCCGGCGTCACGGGGTCGAACGTGGGTACTAGCCTGGCGCGGTGACGATCAAGCTGAGTGTTCTGTCGGCGGTCTCCTTCCGTGGGCAGGAGGTCACCGCTCCCGGGGTGCGTGGGTTGTTGGCGTTGCTGGCGGGGGAGGTACGGGGTGGGTGCAGCAGTGGGCGGCTGGTCGCGGGGTTGTGGCCCGAGGCGCAGCCGGAGCGGCCGGGGAAGGCGTTGCAGATTCTGGTGTCGCGGACCCGGGCGCGGCTCGGGGCGGAGGTGATCGTCAGTACGCCGACCGGCTATCGGCTGGGGTTGGGGGAGGAGCAGGTCGACGCCTCCGCCGTGCTGCTGCACGCGGCCGCCTGTGCCGAGAAGTCGCGTGCGGGGGACCATGCGGGGGCGCTCGCCGAGGCGGAGGCGGGGCTTGAGCTGTGGGACGGGGACGGAGACGTGGAAGGTGCCGACCCGGTCTCCGCGCTGCGTGCCGAGCGGGTGGTGACGTACCGTGCGCTGCTTCGCGGCCGGGCGCTGGGCCTTGCCCGTACCGGGCGTCCCGCGGACGCCGTCGGGCCGCTCGCGGCGGTCATGGCGGCGCAGCCCCGGGACGAGGAGCTGCTGCTCGAACTCCTGCGCTGCGAAGCGGACACCGCCGGGGCGGCGGCCGCGCTCGCGCGGTACGACCGGTACCGCCGCGCCCTGCGGGACGAACTCGGCACCGACCCGGGCCCCGCGCTGCGCGCCCTGCACCAGGAGCTGCTGCGCGCCGAGGCGCCCGTCGTCCGGCGCGGGGTGCCGCACGAGCCCAACGCCCTGCTCGGCCGGGCCGACGACATCGCGGCGGTCATGGCGCTGGTGCGCGGCTCCCGCGTCACCTCGGTCGTAGGGCCCGGCGGGCTCGGCAAGACCCGGCTGGCCGCCGCCGTCGGGCGGGAGGCGGAGCAGCGGGCCGTGCACCTGGTGGCGCTGGCGGGGGTCGCCGGCGACGACGAGGTGGCGGGCGCGATCGCCTCGGCCCTCGACTCCCAACAGGCGGCGACACCGGCCGGTATCGCGGCCGCTCTCGGTCCCGGGCCCGTGCTGCTGATCCTGGACAACTGCGAGCAGGTGGTGCGCGGCGTCGCCGACCTCGTCCACGCCCTGGTCGCGGTCACCCGCGACCTGCGGGTGCTCACCACGAGCCGCGCGCCGCTCGGCATCTCCGCCGAATCCGTCTACCTGCTCCCGGAGTTGGACGAGGCGACGACCGTCGAACTGTTCACCCAGCGAGCCCGGGCGGCCCGGCCCGGTGTCGAGCTGCCCGCCGGGCCCGTGGCGGAACTGTGCCGCCGCCTCGACGGGCTGCCGCTGGCAGTCGAGTTGGCGGCGGCCCGGGTGCGGGTGATGTCCGTCGCCGAGATCGCCGGCCGGTTGGCGGACCGGTTCGCGCTGTTGCGCGGCGGGGCCCGGGACGCGCCGCAGCGCCACCGCACCCTGCAGGCCGTCGTCGACTGGAGCTGGAACCTTCTCGATCCGCCCGGCCGGGCCGCGCTCCGCGCGCTCTCCGTCTTCCCCGGCGGCTTCACGGCGGAGGCTGCCGAGCATCTGCTGTGCGGGCACGAGGAGTTCGGGGATGCGGATGCCCTGGGGGTGCTGGAGGACCTCGTCGACCAGTCGCTGCTCAAGCTGACGGACACGCCGTCCGGCAGCCGCTTCCGGATGCTGGAGACCGTCCGGGAGTTCGGCGCCGTCCATCGTGAGCAGGCCGGGGAGAGTGAATTGATTGAGCGTCAATTCACTGCATGGGCACGCAACTTCGGCCTCCGCCACCACGACGGGCCGTTCGGCTTCGAGGCGGTCCGTGCCTGGCGGTTGATCCGGGCCGAGCGGGACAACCTCGTCCGCGCCCTGCGGCTCGGGCTGGCCGGCGAGGACGCGGAGACCGTCGCGGCGGTCGCCGCCGTCCTCGCAGGCCTGTGGACCACCGAGGGCAACTACGTCCGGCTGACGGCCCTGGCCGAGGACACCGGCGGGCTCGTCTCCCGCCTGCGGCCGGGGCCGGAGACCGTCGAGGCGGTCCGCACCCTGACGGCCCTGGTCACCGTCAACGGCCTGTTCATGGTGGGCGGCGGCCTCGGCTTCGGGGTCGGCCCGCTGCGCCACCTCGCCGCGCTGCGCCGACTGCCGCCGTCCGCGCCGGACACCGCCGCCCGGGCGGTCGCTACCGTCATGGCGGCCGTCCCCGAGGTGCTGGGCCCGGAGCGCGGCCGCCTCCGGGCCTGGTGCGACGGGCCCGAGCCGCTGCTCGCGGGCGTCGCCGAGGGGCTGGCCGGCTACCTGTGGGAGGCGGGGCACGAGCCGGAGCGGGCGATGGCCTCCGCGCGCCGGTCGCTCGACGTGTTCGGGCCGCTGCCGGTGCCGTGGCTGCGGGTGCTGGCGCTGTCCCGGGTCAGCGAGCTGTGCCTGCAGACCGAGCGTGGTGCGGAGGCGCTGCCGCTGATGCGCGAGGCCATGCTCGTCCTGGACGAACTGGGCGACTGGAACGACATGTTGAACCTGCGCTGGGGCCTGGTCATCGGCAACCTGCAGAGCGGCGACCTGGACGCGGCGGAGCACTGGCTGGACCAGGCGGTGCGGCACCGGCCGGAGGAGGCCGTCGACCTGCTCACCCCCGAGCTCGGGGTGCGGGCCGAGATCGCGCTCGCGCGTGGCGAGACCGAGGCGGGCCTGGCCCTGTGGCGCCGGGCGGCCGGCCTGCCCGGGCGGCCGGCGGGGCCGCTCGCGGGCGCGTCCTGGCTGGTGGAGCTGGAGGCGGCCTGCGTGACCGCCCACGCCTGGCACGGCCGCCTGGACGAGGTGGCGGAGCCGGCCGCGGAACTCCCGGACCGGCTGGCCGCGTTGCTGGCCCGGCCGACCGGCGACCTGGTGGAGATCCCGCTCGCCGGGGCGCTGCTGCTCGCGTTCGGCGCGTCGGCACTCGCGCATGGGGAGGATGTCACCGGGGTGCGGCTGATCGCTCTGGCGGAACGGTTCCGGTGCCTGCGCACGTTCGGGCCGACGATGGGTTCGGAGCGGGCCCGCCTCGCGGCGGAGGCGGCCGACCGGGTGGCGTACGAGGCGGCGGTCTCGTCGTACGCGGGCCTGGAGCGGGAGGCGCTGGCGGAGGTGGCCCTGGGCTTGGTCCGCAAGGGTTCGGGCAGTTGAGGACCGGCTGAGGCCGGCGTCCGCCGGTCGTCAGCGGTGGCGGCGGTAGTAGGAGACCGTCACGGCGGCGAGCAGTGGGCCCCAGAGGACCAGCGGCTGGTAGAGGATGCCGACGATGGTGTGCCAGGGTCCGAGCATCGCCGGCTTCTCGTCTACGCTCCACCAGAACAGCAGGTCGGTCCAGAGGAGGACGAGGGCCAGTGCGCCGACGGCGGCGGGGACGACGGCGGCGAGCGGGTGGACGCGCCGGCCACCGATGACCGGGATCCAGCGCGGCACCACCTCGCCCCAGGGCTGGACCAGGCCGAGCGTCAGTAGGGCGAAGGCCTCGGTGGCCACGCTGAGCCCGACGACGTAGGCCGCACCCCAGCCGGGGATGTGGAAGCTCTCGCGGAGCACCTCGTCGCTGTAGCCCACCGGAAGGCCGAGGGCCATCGCGATCCGCCACAGCCCGGACGGCACGGCGGTGAGGGCTGCGGCGTGGGCGGCTCGGATCGCCCAACGGGGTGCGGGAGCGGGAGTGGTCATGCGTCCAGCCTGGCCGATGCCCGCCGGCGGCACGTCGTTCCGGAGGCCCGGAGCCGTCCCCCCCCGCCGGGGGAGATCCGCCGGCCCGCGGGCCGGCCCGGCGGCGTACGAGGCGGGTGTCCTCGTACGCCGCCCCGGGGTCACAGGCGGACCGGGAGCTTCAGCAGGTGGAAGCCGTCGGCCGGCCAGTGGCCGAACTCCAGCTCCTCCCGGCCGACGGCGAGGGCGGTGTCCGGGCGCTTCAGGAGCACCTCGTCCAGGACGACCGACGTGACCAGCCGGCCGAGGGCCGCGCCGAGGCAGTAGTGGGCGCCGTGGCCGAAGGCGAGGTGGCCGTCGCCGCGGCCGAACTCGCGGGCGACGTCGAGGCGTTCGGGGGCGTCGCCGTACTCCTGCGGGTCGTGGTCGGCGGCGAGGAGGGCGACCGTGACGGTGTCGCCCTTCTTCAGGGCCGTCCCGGCGAACTCGAAGTCCTCGGTGGCGTACAGGGTGGCGCCGATCCGGACCAGGGTGACGTAGCGCAGCAGCTCGGGGACGGCGCGCTCCAGGAGCTGCGGCTCGGCGCGCAGGCGGGCGAGCTGGTCGGGGTGGTCGAAGAGGGCGAGCAGGCCGTGCGCGAGGAAGAGCGCGGGCGGCGTGATGCCGGTGTTGATCAGCAGGAAGACGACGGTCACCAGGTCGTCCTCGTCGAGTGCTTCGTCGCCCTCGCGGAGGCCGTGGATGAGTGCGGAGATCAGGTCCTCGGTGGGTTCGGTCCGCCGGCGGGCGATCAGCTCCTTGACGTAGTCGACGATGCCGACCAGCCCGTCCGCCATCCGGCTGCCGTCGCCGTACGCGAAGTCGCGGATCCACGCGCAGACCTTGGCCCGGTCGGCGGCCTCGACGCCGACGAGTTCGCAGATCACGTAGGTGGTGAGCGGGTAGGCGAACTCGCCCAGCAGGTCCGCCGGTTCGTCCTTGGCGGCGAGTTCGTCGAGCAGCTCGGCGGCGGTGCGCTCGACGAAGGTGCGCAGGGCGGCGATCCGACGGGCGGTGAAGGCGCGGGTCAACGGGGCGCGGCGGCGGGCGTGTTCCTCGCCGTCGAAGAGGGCGAGGTGGCCGGTGAGGTACTTGGCGTAGTCGGCGGGGAAGGCCTCGAAGGCGGCGGCCAGCAGTTCGTCCTGCGGGTCGGAGCCCTCGGTGCCGCCGGGGATGCTGGAGCGGTCGCGGATGAGGCGGGGCTCGATGAGGGCCGCCTTGACGTCGGTGTAGCGGGTGACGAGGCGGACCGGGGTCTCCAGGCCGGGGAGCACGACCTGCGGGAGTTCGGCCTGGGTGCGGAAGGCGGCGTAGGCGCCGACCGGGTTCTCGATGTCCTCGGGGGTCAGGTGGACGGGGTCCGCGGTCATCGGTTCGGCCTCTCTTTGGCGATCGTTCGGCTTGACGACTGAAAGCTTGCGGGAGGCCGCTTTCAGCGCGGTTGCACCGTGGTTTCAGCGCACCCGCGACGGTTTCAGCGCGCCTTGCCCGCTGGCTTCAACCTGCTCCCCGATGGCTTTACCGTGCCTCAGCGGGCCGACTTTGAACGTGTTCAAGTTTCGGGTTACGCTCAGAGCCGGACATGAGGGGGAGCCTGATGAAGATCGTCATACCCGGAGGATCCGGGCACCTCGGCAGGCTGCTCGACCGCACCCTGACCGCCGCCGGCCACGACGTCGTGATCCTCACCCGTCGGCCCCAGCGCGAGCGCGAGGTCGGCTGGGACGGCGAGACTCCCGGCCGCTGGACGGCCGAGGTGGACGGCAGCGACGTCGTGGTCAACCTCGCCGGTCGGAGCGTCAACTGCCGCTACACCGAGGAGAACCGGCGGGCCATGATGGACTCCCGGATCAACTCCACCCGGGTGCTCGGCGAGGCCGTCGCCGGCGCCGCGCGCCCGCCGGCCGTCTGGCTGCAGATGAGCACCGCCACCGTCTACTCCCACCGCTACGACGCGCCCAACGACGAGCGGGACGGCCTGATCGGCGGCGACGAGCCCGACGCCCCCGCGTACTGGCGCTACAGCATCGACATCGCGCGCGCCTGGGAGCGGGCCCAGCAGGAGGCCGACACCCCGCACACCCGCAAGGTCGCTCTGCGGACCGCCGTCGTCCTCGGCCCCGAACGCGGCGGCTCCTTCGACGCGCTGTCCTGGCTGGCCCGGCTCGGCGCCGGCGGCCCGATCGCGGGCGGCGCGCAGTACGTCTCGTGGATCCACGACCGCGACTTCGCCCGCGCCGTCGAGTTCCTGGTCGCCCGGGACGACCTCGCCGGGCCGGTGAACCTCGCCGCCCCGGACCCGCTCCCGCAACGGGAGTTCATGCGCGCGCTGCGCACGGCCTGGGGCGTGCCGCTGGCGCTGCCCGCGACCCGCTGGATGGCCGAACTGGGCGCGTTCGCGCTCCGCTCGGACACCGAACTGCTACTGAAGAGCCGCCGGGTCGTGCCCGGACGGCTGCTTGACGCGGGCTTCGCCTTCGAGTACCCGCGATGGCCGATGGCGGCCGGCAATCTGGTGCACCGCCTGCGCGGTCGCTGACGTGCTCAAGTCACCTGCACGTAGCGGGAGTTACCAGGAAATGAAGAGTTGTCACGGGGCTTCCCGAGCGGGCCCGAGGCTCGCACACTCAGTGGCATGACCCGAACTCTACGCGCGTGGAAGATCTATGCCACCGCCGCCACCGTCGCCCTGATCACCCTCGCCCCCGTCGCGGTCGCCACCGACGCGAACGCCGCCGTGAGCGGCAACGTCTGCCTCACGGCCCTGCCGCTGCAGGCCAGAACCACGCTCAACCTGATCGCCTCCAACGGGCCGTTCCCGTACAGCCAGGACGGCGTCGTCTTCCAGAACAAGGGCAGCGTGCTCCCGCGCCAGTCCTACGGCTACTACCACGAGTACACCGTGGTGACCCCGGGCGCCCCGACCCGCGGCACCCGCCGGATCGTCACCGGCAAGCGGTCCCACGAGGACTACTACACCAGCGACCACTACGCGACGTTCCGGCTGATCAACTTCGGCTGCTGACAGATCGGTTCGACCGAGAGCCCGGCCCCGGTGCACCCCGCGCCGGGGCCGCGCCGTTCTCCGAGGGCGGGCGCCCGCCCCGCCGAGGCAGCGACGGACCGTGTTCGCCAACGGGCCGGAAGTCTCGCAAATTCCTTAGCGGTGCCTCTGGTTCGCTGACTGTGCCGAAATCGGCCCGCGAGCAGTGGCTGAAGGAGAATGGATGTCCAAGCGTGCACTGATCACCGGGGTGACCGGCCAGGACGGGTCGTACCTGGCCGAGCACCTGATCTCCCTGGGGTACCAGGTCTGGGGCCTGACCAGGGGGCAGGCGAATCCGCGGAAGGACCGGGTCAGCCGGTTGATCCCGGAGCTGCGGTTCGTCGACGGCGACCTGATGGACCAGGGCAGCCTGGTCTCGGCCGTCGACACGATCCAGCCCGACGAGGTGTACAACCTCGGGGCGATCTCCTTCGTGCCGATGTCCTGGCGGCAGCCGGAACTGGTCACCGAGGTCAACGGCACCGGCGTGCTGCGGGTGCTGGAGGCGATCCGGATGGTCAGCGGGATCAACAAGCCGGCCGCACCGGCCGGTGGCGCGGGGCAGATCCGGTTCTACCAGGCATCCAGCTCCGAGATGTTCGGCATGGTCGCGGAGACCCCGCAGAACGAGACCACCCGGTTCCACCCGCGCAGCCCGTACGGCGTGGTGAAGACGTACGGGCACTACATCACCCGCAACTACCGCGAGTCCTACGGGATGTACGGCGTCTCGGGGATCCTGTTCAACCACGAGTCCCCGCGCCGCGGGGCGGAGTTCGTGACCAGGAAGATCTCCCTCGCGGTCGCGCAGATCAAGCTGGGCCTGCAGGACCGGCTACTGCTCGGCAACCTCGACGCGGTCCGCGACTGGGGCTTCGCCGGGGACTACGTCCGGGCGATGCACCTGATGCTCCAGCAGGACGAGCCGGGCGACTACGTCATCGGCACCGGCCGGATGCACTCGGTCCGCGACGCCGCCCGGATCGCCTTCGAGTGCGTGGGGCTGAACTGGGAGGACCATGTGGCCGTCGACCCGGGGCTGGTGCGGCCGGCCGAGGTGGAGACGCTTTGCGCCGACGCGGAGAACGCGCGCCGCACGCTGGGCTGGGAGCCGAAGGTCGACTTCCCCGAACTGATGCGGATGATGGTCGAGTCCGACCTCGAACAGGCGCGGCTGGCCCGCGACTACGACGAAGTGCTGGCGGGCGCGCGCTGGTGACGGCGCTCCCGCGGGAAAGGGCGGTGGGGACCGGGTCGGCCGGTCCCCACCGCCCTTTCCCGGTCAGGGCTGCTCGGGGGCCGGGCCGGACGACGGGCGGGACAGCTCCAGGATCGCCAGCGCGATCCCGGCGCCGGGATCGCCGAGCCGGGCGGCGTACCGGCGCAGCATGGCGTTCTCCTGGGCGAGGCTGCTGGTCGGCAGCCCGGCGGCGCGCCGGCTCAGCTGGTGGCCGCGGGCCATCCGGATCCGCTGGACCAGCTGGGCGATCAGCTGCTCGTCGAGCTCGGTGAGTTCGGCCGCCGCCTCGTCCGCGGCACCCTCGGGGGAAGTCCGCGGCGGTCTCGGCGGGTTGCCGCGCAGGACGGATTCGGGCATGGCGGTGATCCTCGTCGACGTCGGTGGCCCGGGGCGTCGCCCGACGGGCCGCACCCCTGGCTCGCGCAACTGACGATCCAGCCGAACGCCCCGGCAAATCCCTAGAGTCGGCCCGGCGTTGGTGACCTGATCTAGGGAAATTCCGCGCGGGCCGGATCGAGACTGGGCGCTGGAGTGCGGGAATGCGAGCGCTGCGCGTGCGGAGCACGCGGGCTGTCCACAGCGGATCCCCCTGCCGTTCGCCGGTCTTCCAGATGGGTTGCGTCGATGATGGACAAGGAACAGAAGCTCCGGGACTACCTCAAGCGGGCCAGCGCGGACCTCCAGCGCTCCCGGCAGCGGGTGGACGAACTGGAGGCGGCCGCCCGCGAGCCGATCGCCGTCGTCGGCATGAGCTGCCGCTACCCCGGCGGGGTGGCGAGCCCGGAGGACCTCTGGGCCATGCTCGTCGCCGGCGAGGACGGCATCACGGGCCTGCCGGCCGACCGCGGGTGGGAGCTCGACCCGGCGGAGGGGCCGACCGACGTCCGGGGCGGGTTCCTGCAGGGCGCCGCCGACTTCGACCCCGGCTTCTTCGGCATCTCGCCCCGCGAGGCGCTGTCCATGGACCCGCAGCAGCGCGTGCTGCTGGAGGCGTCCTGGGAGGCCTTCGAGCGGGCCGGCATCGACCCGACCACCATCCGCGGCACCCGCACCGGCGTCTTCGTCGGCGCGATGCCGCAGGACTACCGCACCGGCCCGGACGACGACGTCCAGGGCTTCGTGCTGACCGGCAACGCCACCAGCGTGATCTCCGGCCGGCTCTCCTACGTCTTCGGCGCCGTGGGCCCGGCCGTCACGGTGGACACCGCCTGCTCCTCCTCGCTCGTCGCCCTCCACCTGGCCGCCCAGTCGCTGCGGGCGGGGGAGTGCGGCCTGGCGCTCGCCGCCGGCGTCACCGTCATGTCCACCCCCACCACGTTCGTCGAGTTCGCCCGCCAGGGCGGGCTGGCCTCGGACGGCCGCTGCCGGTCCTTCGCCGACTCCGCCGACGGCACCGGGTGGGCCGAGGGCGTCGGCGTCCTGGTCCTGGAACGGCTCTCGGTGGCCCGGCGCAACGGGCACCGGGTGCTGGCCGTGGTGCGCGGCACCGCGGTCAACCAGGACGGCGCCTCCAACGGCCTGACCGCGCCGAACGGCCCGTCCCAGCAGCGGGTGATCGAGCAGGCGCTGCGCAACGCCCGGCTCTCCGCCGACCAGGTCGACGTGGTCGAGGCGCACGGCACCGGCACCGTGCTCGGCGACCCGGTCGAGGCCCAGGCGCTGCTCGCCACGTACGGGCGCGGACGCGACCCCGAGCGGCCGCTGCTGCTCGGCTCGGTGAAGTCGAACCTCAGCCACACTCAGGCCGCGGCCGGCATGGCCGGGGTGATCAAGACGGTGCTGGCGCTGCGGCACGGCCTGCTGCCGAAGACCCTGCACGTGGACGTGCCGTCCTCGCACGTCGACTGGGAGTCCGGCGCCGTCCGGCTGCTCACCGAGGCGACCGCCTGGCCGCAGGGCGCCGAGCCGCGGCGGGCCGGCGTCTCCTCCTTCGGCCTCAGCGGCACCAACGCCCACGCCATCATCGAGGAGGCCCCGGAGGCCGAGCCCGCCGAGGCCGACCCGGTGGAACCGGGGGTGCTGCCCTGGCTCGTCTCCGGCCGCACCCCGGAGGCGCTGCGGGCGCAGGCCGAGCGGCTGCGCACCTTCCTGGAGGGCGATGCCACCGGTACCGACGCCGACCTCGCCCGCGCGCTCGCCACCACCAGGGCGGCCCTGGAGCACCGCGCCGTGGTCACCGCCTCCGGCCGCGCCGAGGTGACCGCCGCGCTCGCCGCGCTGGCGGCCGGGCAGAGCGACGGCCGCCTGGTGCAGGGCACCACCCGGGGCCGGGGCAAGCTCGCCTTCCTGTTCGCCGGGCAGGGCTCGCAGCGGCTCGGCATGGGCCGCGAACTGGCCGCCCGCTTCCCGGTGTTCGCCGCGGCGCTGGACGAGGTGCTCGGCGAGCTCGATGGCCGGCTCGACCGGCCGCTGCGCGAGGTGATCTGGGGCACCGACGAGGACCTGCTGCACCGGACCGGCCACGCCCAGCCCGCGCTGTTCGCCATCGAGGTGGCGCTGTTCCGGCTGCTGGAGTCCTGGGGCGTCCGGCCGGACTTCCTGGCCGGCCACTCGGTCGGCGAGATCGCCGCCGCGCACGTCGCCGGGGTGTTCTCGCTCGCCGACGCCGCCACCCTGGTCTGCGCCCGGGCCCGGCTGATGCAGGCGCTGCCGGCCGGCGGCGCGATGGTCGCGCTGCAGGCGAGCGAGGCCGAGGTCCGTCCGCTGCTCGGTGACGGCCTGTCGGTCGCGGCCGTCAACGGCCCGCAGGCCGTGGTCGTCGCGGGCGAGGCCGGGCCGGTCGAGGCCGTCGCCGCGCACTTCGCCGAACTGGGCCGCAAGGTAAGCCGGTTGCGCGTCTCGCACGCCTTCCACTCGCCGCTGATGGAGCCGATGCTCGACGAGTTCCGCGCCGTCGTCGCCGGCCTCTCTCCACAGGCGCCGGTCATCCCGATCGTCTCGACGCTGACCGGCGCGCTCGCCACCGTCGAGGAGCTGACCTCCGCCGACTACTGGGCCGACCAGGCCCGCCGGGCCGTCCGCTTCGCCGACGCCGTCGGCTGGCTCGGCGGCCACGGCGCCGGACTCCTCCTCGAACTCGGCCCGGACGGCACGCTCGCCGCCCTCGCCCAGACCTGCCTCGACGAGCAGG
Organism: Kitasatospora aureofaciens; assembly: GCF_019192735.1. GTDB lineage: Bacteria > Actinomycetota > Actinomycetes > Streptomycetales > Streptomycetaceae > Kitasatospora > Kitasatospora aureofaciens_A. The sequence continues at coordinate 60,187 of NZ_JAHTKP010000026.1, read as the reverse complement.
CGACCGCGCTCGCCGCCCTGCGGCCGGGCCGCGACGAGACCGAGGCCCTCACCGAGGCGCTGGCCGGCCTGCACGTCCGGGGCGTGCCCGTGCAGTGGGACGCCTACTTCGCCGGGACCGGCGCCCACCACGCCGACCTGCCCACCTACGCCTTCCAGCACCGGCGCTACTGGCCGAAGAGCGCGCTCGCCGGCACCGGCGACGTCCGGGCCGCCGGGCTCGGCTCGGCCAACCACCCGCTGCTCGCCGCCGCCGTCTCGCTCGCCAACGCCGACGGCCTGCTGCTGACCGGCCGGCTCTCGCTGCGGACCCACCCCTGGCTGGCCGACCACGCCTTCAACGGCACCGTGCTGCTGCCCGGCACGGCGTTCCTGGAGCTCGCCGTCCGCGCGGGCGACGAGGTCGGCTGCGACCGGGTCGAGGAGCTCACCCTCACCGCGCCGCTGCCGCTGCCCGAGCAGGGCGGCGTGCAGGTGCAGGTCTGGGCCGGGCGGCCCGACGGGACCGGGCGGCGCACCGTCGGCATCTACGCCCGCCCGGAGGGCGCCGAGGACGCCCCCTGGACCCAGCACGCCGACGGCCTCCTGGCGCCGGGTGAACACCGCGCCTCCGTCGAGGAGTTCACCGCGTGGCCGCCGGCCGGCGCCGAACCGCTCGACCTGGACGGCCTGGACGAGCGGCTGGCCGGCGCCGGCTTCGGCTACGGCCCGGCCTTCCGTGGGCTGCGCGCCGCCTGGCGCCGGGGCGAGGAGGTGTTCGCCGAGGTCGCGCTGGACGAGGGGGCGAGCGGCGAGGCGGGCGCGTTCGGGATCCACCCGGCGCTGCTGGACGCGGCGCTGCACGCCACGGCGTTCCTGGGGCAGGGCGGGGTGCCGTTCTCCTGGCAGGACGTCAGCCTGCACGCTGCCGGGGCTTCGGCCCTGCGGGTGCGGCTGTCCCCGGCGGGCGAGGACTCGGTGGCGGTCGCGGTCGCCGATGCCGCGGGCGGCCCGGTCGCCTCGGTGGGCTCGCTGCTGCTGCGGGCGCTGCCGGCCATGGCGGGCGCGGGGGCCGGGCCGGGCCGGGACACGATGTTCGAGCTGCGCTGGACGCGGCCGCGCGGCGGCGCCGAGGCGCCCGCCTCGGTGGCCGTCCTGGGCGCGGACCCGCTCGGGCTGGGCACGCTGCCGCAGGCGGGCGGGGCGCGGACCGACGTGGTGCTGGTGCCGCTCGCGGGCGATCCGGCCGACCCGGTCGGTTCGGCCCACGCGCTGACGGCCCGGGCCCTGACCCACCTCCAGCAGTGGCTCGCCGACGAGGCGGGCGACGGCTCCCGGCTGGTCTTCGTGACCCGTGGCGCGGTCGCCACCGGTGCGGACGACGCCGTCACGGACGTGGCCGCGGCCGCCGTCTGGGGCCTGGTGCGCTCCGCGCAGGCCGAACATCCCGGCCGGTTCGGGCTGGTCGACCTGGACCCGGCCGGCGGCCCGCTGCCCGAACGGGCGCTCGGCGGCGACGAACCGCAGCTGGCCGTCCGCAACGGCGCGGTGCTCGCGGCCCGGCTGGCCCGGGCGGGCGCAGAGACCGGGACCGGGACCGCGGCCGCATGGGACCCCGAGGGGACCGTCCTGATCACCGGTGGCACGGGCGGGCTCGGCGCCCTCCTGGCCCACCACCTGGTCGCCGAACACGGCGTCCGGCACCTGCTGCTGGCGAGCCGCCGCGGCCCCGCCGCCGAGGGCGCCGCCGACCTGGCCGCGGGGCTCACCGAGGCCGGCGCCCGGGTCACCGTCGAGGCCTGCGACCTCACCGACCGCGCGGCCGTCGACCGGCTGCTGGCCGGTGTCCCGGCCGAGCACCCGCTGACGGCCGTGGTGCATGCCGCCGGTGTCCTCGACGACGGTGTGATCGCGTCGCTGACGCCCGAACGCCTCGCCGCCGTCCTGCGGCCCAAGGCCGACGCCCTGTGGCACCTGCACGGCGCCACCCGCGAACTCGGCCTCGCCGCCTTCGTCGTCTTCTCCTCCTTCGCCGGCACGGCGGGCGCGCCCGGCCAGGGCAACTACGCCGCCGCCAACGCCTTCGCCGACGCCCTCGTGCGGCACCGGCGCGCCGCCGGGCTGCCCGGCCAGTCGCTGGGCTGGGGCCCGTGGGCGGCGGCCGACGGCATGACCGGCGGCATGACCGGCGGGCTCACCGAGGACGATCTCGACCGGCTGGCCCGGCTCGGCACCCCGGCGCTCTCCGCCGCCGACGGCACCGCGCTGTTCGACGCCGCCCTCGCCCGGCCCGAGGCCGTCCTGCTCCCGGTCCGGCTGGACCTCCCGGCCCTGCGCGCCCGGGGCGAGGTGCCGCCGCTGCTGCGCGGCCTGATCCGCACCTCCGCCCGGCGCGCCGCCGTGGCCGCCTCCGAGGCGGCCGGCGAACTCGCCCAGCGGCTCGCCCGGCTGGACGACCGGGGCCGTACCGAGGCCGTGGTCGAGCTGGTCCGCGCCCAGGTCGCCGCCGTGCTCCGGCACACCGACCCGGCCGAGGTCGACCCGTACCGCCCGTTCCAGGACCTCGGCTTCGACTCGCTCACCGCGGTCGAGCTGCGCAACCGGCTGAGCGCCGCCACCGGCCTGCGCACCTCGGCCACCGTCGTCTTCGACTACCCGACCGTGACGGCCCTGGCCGGGCACGTCCTGGACGGCCTGACGGGTGCCCAGGCGCCCGCCGCCGCGGCCCCCGCGCGTGCCGCGAGCGGCGACGACCCGATCGTCATTGTCGGCATGAGCTGCCGCTACCCCGGTGGGGTCGCCTCGCCCGAGGACCTGTGGCAGCTGCTGCGCGAGGGCACCGACGCCATCTCCGGCCTGCCCACCGACCGCGGCTGGGACGTCGACGCGCTCTACCACCCGGACCCGGACCACCTCGGCACCAGCTACACCCGCTTCGGCGGCTTCCTGCACGAGGCCGCCGCGTTCGACCCGGCGTTCTTCGGCATGAGCCCGCGCGAGGCGCTGGCCACCGACGCCCAGCAGCGCCTGCTCCTGGAGGCGTGCTGGGAGGCGGTCGAGCGGGCCGGGATCGACCCGGTGTCGCTGCGCGGCAGCCGGACTGGTGTGTTCGCCGGCGTGATGTACAACGACTACTCCGCGCTGCTCGCGGGCGGCCGCTTCGAGGGCCACCAGGGCAGCGGCACCTCGCCGAGCATCGCCTCCGGCCGGGTCTCCTACACCCTGGGACTGGAGGGCCCCGCGGTCACCGTCGACACCGCCTGCTCCTCCTCGCTGGTGGCCATGCACTGGGCGATGCAGGCCCTGCGGGCGGGCGAGTGCACGCTGGCGCTGGCCGGCGGTGTCACGGTGATGTCCACCCCGACCTCGCTGATCGAGTTCGCCCGGCAGCGCGGCCTCGCCCCGGACGGGCGCTGCAAGGCGTTCTCCGACCGGGCCGACGGTGTCGGCTGGTCCGAGGGCGTCGGCGTGCTCGTGCTGGAGCGGCTCTCCGACGCGCGGCGCCACGGGCACCAGGTGCTGGCCGTCGTGCGCGGTTCCGCCGTCAACCAGGACGGCGCCTCCAACGGACTGACGGCGCCCAACGGCCCGTCCCAGCAGCGGGTGATCCGCCAGGCGCTGGCGAGTGCCGGGCTCTCGACCACCGATGTCGACGTGGTCGAGGCGCACGGCACCGGCACCGCCCTCGGCGACCCGATCGAGGCCCAGGCGCTCCTCGCCACGTACGGGCAGGAGCGCGAACTCCCGCTGCTGCTCGGCTCGGTGAAGTCGAACATCGGCCACACTCAGGCCGCCGCCGGCGTGGCCGGTGTGATCAAGGCGGTGCTCGCCATGCGGCACGGCATCGTGCCCCGCACCCTGCACGCCGCCGAGCCGTCCTCCCACGTCGACTGGGAGGAGGGCGCGGTGGAGCTGCTCACCGAGGAGACGGCCTGGCCGCGGACCGGCCGGCCGCGCCGGGCCGGTGTGTCCTCGTTCGGCTTCAGCGGCACCAACGCCCACGTCATCCTCGAACAGGCCCCCGGGACCGCGGCCGAGGCGCCCGCCCCGACCGTCCCGGCGCCCGTCCTGCTCTGGCCGCTGTCCGGCCGCAGCCCGGCGGCACTGCGCGACCAGGCCGCCCGGCTGGGCGCCTTCGTGGCGGCCCGCCCGGAGCTGGACCCGGCCGACGTCGGCCTCTCGCTCGCCACCACCCGCTCCGGCTTCGACCACCGCGCGGTGGCCGTCGGCGGCGACCGCACGGCCCTGCTGGCCGCCCTGACGGCGCTGGCCGCGGGCGAGCCGGCCGCCGGGCTGGCCGAGGGCGAGACCGGCGGCGCCGGGAAGCTGGCCGTGCTGTTCGCCGGGCAGGGTGCCCAGCGCCTCGGCATGGGCCGTGAACTCGCCGACCGCTTCCCGGTGTTCGCCGAGGCCCTGGACGAGGTGCTGCGGGAGTTCGGCCCCCGGCTCGACCGTCCGCTGCGCGAGGTGCTGCACGGCGACGACGAGGAGCTGCTGAACCGGACCGGCTGGGCCCAGCCCGCGATCTTCGCGGTCGAGGTCGCGCTGTTCCGGCTGGTCACCTCGCTCGGGGTGCGCGCCGAGCTGCTGCTCGGCCACTCGGTCGGCGAGATCGCCGCCGCGCACTGCGCCGGGGTGCTCTCGCTCGCGGACGCGTGCACGCTGGTCGCCGCGAGGGCCCGGCTGATGGAGGCCCTGCCGGCCGGCGGCGCCATGGTGTCCGTCCAGGCCGCCGAGGAGGAGGTGCTGCCCCGCCTGGTGCCCGGCGTCTCCGTCGCGGCCGTCAACGGCCCCCGGGCCGTGGTGATCTCCGGCCTGGAGGACGAAGTCCTGCGGATCGCCGGGGAGTTCGCGGCCGAGGGGCGCAAGACCCGGCGGCTGCGGGTGAGCCATGCCTTCCACTCGCCGCTGATGGACCCGATGCTGGACGAGTTCCGGCGGACCGTCGCCGGCCTGGAGTTCCGGGCCCCGGCCGTCCCGCTCGTCTCCGACACCACCGGTGAGCTCGCCACCGAGGCCGAGCTGTGCTCCCCGGAGTACTGGGTCGAGCACGTCCGCCGCGCCGTCCGCTTCGCCGACGGCGTCCGCGCAGCCCGCGCCGCGGGCGCCGCCACCTTCCTCGAACTCGGCCCCGACGGCGTGCTGTCCGCGCTCACCGAGGACGTCCTCGCCGACGACACCGCCGTGCAGGTCGTCCCGCTGCTGCGCGCCGGACGGCCGGAGGAGCAGGCCGCCGCCGCGGCGCTCGCCGCGCTGCACGTGCGCGGCTTCGCCCTGGACTGGGCCGCGCTCCACGCCGGCACCGGCGCCCGCCGCACCGACCTGCCCACCTACGCCTTCCAGCACGAGCGGTACTGGCCCGTGGCCGAGACCGCCGCCGCCCCCGCCGCCGACCCGGCCGACGCCGCCCTGTGGGGCGCCGTCGAGCGCGGCAACGCGGCCGAACTCGCCGGGCTGCTCGGCCTGCGCGACGAACAGCACGCCGGCCTCTACGCCCTGCTGCCCGCCCTCGCCGACTGGCGCCGCACCCGGCACGAGAAGGCCCTCCTGGACGCGGCCCGCTACCGCGTCCAGTGGCGGCCCGTCCGTCCCGGCGCCGCACCCGTGCTCGACGGCACCTGGCTGGTCGCCACCACGGAAGGCGTCGACGACGCCGACCTCCTCGCCGCCCTGCGCGGCCACGGCGCCCGCTTCGAACGGCTGGTGCTCGACGAGGCCTGCCGGGACCGCGCCGAACTCGCCCGCAGGATCACCGAGTCCGGCGAACCGGCCGGCATTCTGTCGCTGCTCCCGCTGGGCGACCGGCCCACCCCCGGGCCCGGGCTGCCGGCCGGGCTCGCGCTGGGCGTCGCGCTCGCCCAGGCCCTGACCGATCTCGAACTGCCCGTCCCGCTCTGGACGGTGACCCGGGGCGCGGTCTCCACCGGTCCTGCCGACCCGCTCACCAACCCCGTCCAGGCCGCCGCCTGGGGCCTCGGCCGGGTGGCCGCACTGGAACGCCCGCAGGCCCGGGGCGGGCTGGTCGACCTGCCGTCGGTGCTGGACGCGCCGACCGTGCAGGGCCTGGTCGGCGCCCTCGCGGGCGGCGGCCGGGGCAGCGAGGACCAGATCGCGCTGCGCGGCACCACCGCCCTCGGCCGCCGCCTGGTCCGGTACGCCGTCGACGAGCTGCCCGGGGCCGAGGAGTTCACCCCCGCCGGCACCGTGCTGGTCACCGGCGGCACCGGCGCGCTCGGCGCCGAGGTGGCCCGCTGGCTGGCCCGCAGCGGCGCTCGGCACCTGGTGCTCACCGGCCGGCGCGGCCCGGACGCGCCCGGCGCCGCCGAACTCGTCGCCGAGCTGGCCGAGTCCGGCGCCACCGCCACCGTCGTCGCCTGCGACGTCGCCGACCGCGACGCGCTCGCCGCGGTGCTCGCCGCCGTCCCGGCCGAGCACCCGCTGACCGGTGTGGTGCACGCCGCCGGGGTCGGCCAGGCCGCCCCGCTGGCCGGGACCTCGGTGGACGAGGTGGCCGCCCTGGCCGCCGCCAAGCTGCACGGGGCCGCCCACCTGGACGCCCTGCTCGCCGACCGCGACCTGGACTTCTTCGTCCTGTTCTCCTCGGTCGCCGGGGTCTGGGGCAGCGCGGGCCAGAGCGCCTACGGCGCCGCCAACGCCTACCTGGACGCCCTCGCCGAGAACCGCCGCGCCCGCGGCCTGACCGCCACCTCGATCGCCTGGGGCCCATGGGCCGGCGCCGGGATGGCCGCCCACGAGGCCGTCGCCGACGGCCTGCGCCGCCAGGGCCTGCGCTTCCTCGCCCCGGAGACCGCGCTCACCGAACTGCGCCGCGCGATCGTCCACGAGGACGTCACCGTTACCGTCGCGGACGTCGACTGGGCGCAGTACGCCCCCGTCTTCACCGCCGCCCGGCCCAGCGTGCTCTTCGACGAGCTGCCCGAGGTCCGCGCCCTCGCCCGGACCGCCGCGGCCGACGCCGGCGCCGCCTCCGGCCTCGTCCGCCGGCTGCGCGGACTCGCCGAGGCCGAGCAGGACCGGCTGCTGGTCGACCTGGTGCGCCGCGAGGCCGCCGTCGTCCTCGGCCACGGCTCCGCCGACGGCGTGCCCGAGAAGCGCGCCTTCCGCGACGCCGGCTTCGACTCGCTCACCGCCGTCGAACTGCGAAAGCGGCTGGCCGCCCTGACCGGCCTGCCGCTGCCCAGCACCATGGCCTTCGACTACCCGACGCCGCTGGCCCTGGCCGCCTTCCTGCGTGGTGAACTCCTTGGTGGCGCTGACGAAGTGACGATCCAGCATGTAGCGGTCGACCAGGACGAGCCGATCGCGATCGTCGGCATGGGCTGCCGCTTCCCCGGCGGCGCGGCCACGCCCGAGCAGCTCTGGCAGCTGGTCGCGCAGGGCGCCGACGCCGTCTCCGACTTCCCGGACAACCGCGGCTGGGACACCGGCCTCTACGACCCGGACCCCGACACGCCCGGCCGCACCTACTCCACCCAGGGCGGCTTCCTGCACGAGGCCGGCGAGTTCGACGCCGCGTTCTTCGGCATCTCCCCGCGCGAGGCCCTGGCCATGGACCCGCAGCAGCGGCTGCTGCTGGAGACCACCTGGGAGGCCTTCGAGAACGCGGGCATCGACCCGGCCTCCGTGCACGGCAGCGCCACCGGCACCTTCATCGGGTCCACCTACCAGGAGTACGGGCTCGGCATGGACGACGGCTCGGCCGGACACGCCGTCACCGGCACCAGCCCGAGCGTGCTCTCCGGTCGCCTCGCCTACCTACTCGGCCTGGAGGGCCCGGCCGTCACCGTCGACACCGCCTGCTCCTCCTCGCTGGTCGCCCTGCACCTGGCCTGCCAGTCGCTGCGCGGCGGCGAGAGCACCCTCGCGCTGGCCGGCGGCGCCACCGTGATGACCAACCCGAACGCCTTCATCGCCTTCAGCCGCCAGCGCGCCCTGGCCGCCGACGGCCGCTGCAAGGCCTTCTCCGAGGCCGCCGACGGCATGACCCTCGCCGAGGGCGTCGGCGTCCTGGTGCTGGAGCGGCTCTCCGACGCCGAGCGCCACGGCCACCCGGTGCTCGCCGTGATCCGCGGCTCCGCGATCAACCAGGACGGCGCCTCCAACGGCCTCACCGCGCCCAACGGCCCCTCCCAGCAGCGGGTCATCCGCCAGGCCCTCGGCAACGCCGGCCTCGCCGCCGACGACGTCGACGCGGTCGAGGCCCACGGCACCGGCACCGCCCTCGGCGACCCGATCGAGGCCCAGGCCCTCCAGGCCGCCTACGGCCGCGGCCGCGACCCGCAGCGCCCGCTGCTGCTCGGCTCGGTCAAGTCCAACATCGGCCACACCCAGTCGGCGGCCGGCGTCGCCGGGGTGATCAAGATGGTCCAGGCGCTGCGCCACGGCATGCTGCCGCGCACCCTGTACGCCGACCTGCCGTCCTCGCACATCGACTGGACCCCGGGCACCGTCACGCTGCTCCAGGAACCCGTCCCGTGGCCGGCCGGCGAGCGGACCCGCCGCTGCGCGGTGTCCTCGTTCGGCATCAGCGGCACCAACGCCCACGTCGTCCTGGAGGAGGCGCCCGCTTTGGCGAGCACCCCGGCCGCGGACGAGCCGGACGGCGCCGTCCCCTGGGTGCTGTCCGCCCGCACCCCCGCGGCCCTGCAGGCCCAGGCCGCCCGACTCGCCGACCATCTGGACGCCGACCCGGACCTGCGCCCGCGCGACGTCGGGCACGCGCTCGTGACCAGCCGCACCCTGTTCGAGCACCGCGCCGTCGTACTCGGCGCCGACCCCGCCGAACTGCGCGAGGGGCTGGCGGCGCTCGCGGTCGGCACCTCCGCGCCGAACGCCGTGCACGGCCTCGCCGAGAGCGGCGGCCGGACGGTCTTCGTGTTCCCCGGCCAGGGCTCGCAGTGGGCCGGCATGGGCGCCCGCCTGCTCGACGAGTCACCGGTGTTCGCCGAGCGGCTGGCCGAGTGCGCGGCCGCGCTGTCGGCGCACGTCGACTGGTCGCTGCTCGACGTGCTGCGGCAGGCCGACGGCGCGCCCCCGCTGGAACGCGTCGACGTCGTACAGCCCGCCACCTTCGCCGTGATGGTGGCCCTGGCCGAGCTGTGGCGCGCCCACGGGGTCCGTCCGGACGCCGTGGTGGGCCACTCCCAGGGCGAGATCGCCGCGGCCGTGGTCGCCGGCGCGCTCTCCCTGGAGGACGGCGCCCGCGTGGTCGCGCTGCGCAGCCGGCTGATCGGCCGGGTCCTGGCCGGCTCCGGCGGGATGCTCTCCGTGCCGCTGCCGGCCGCCGAGGCCGAGGAACGGCTGCGGGCGCGCGGCGGGGACCTGGGCATCGCCGCCGTGAACGGGCCGCGGACCGTCGTGGTCGCCGGACCGGCCTCGCAACTCGACTCCCTGATGGCCGAGTTCGAGGCCGATGACCTGCGCGCCCGGCGGATCAGCGTCGACTACGCCTCGCACTCGGCCCAGGTCGAGCTGCTGAAGGACGACCTGCTGACGGCCCTCGCCCCCATCCGCCCGCGCGCCGCCGACGTGCCGTTCTTCTCCACCGTCACCGGCGACTGGCTGGACACCACCGCCATGGACGCCGGCTACTGGTACCGCAACCTGCGGCAGCCGGTGCGCTTCGACCCGGCGGTCCGGGAGCTGATCGCCCAGGGCCACGGCCTGTTCGTCGAGGTCAGCCCGCACACCGTGCTGACCATGGCGATCGAGGCCACCGCCGAGGACTGCGGCGGCCCGGCCGGTGCCGTCGGCACGCTGCGCCGCGACAAGGGCGGCACCGACCGCTTCCTCACGTCGCTCGCCGAGGCCTTCGTCCGGGGCGGGCAGGCCGACTGGTCCGCCCTGGTGGCCGGCGCCCGCCGGGTCCCGCTGCCCACCTACGCCTTCCAGCACGAACACCTGTGGGCCGTCGCGCCGCGCCCCGGCGGAGAGCCGGAGGACGGCGAGTTCTGGAGCGCCGTCGAGGAGGCCGACGTCGACGCGCTGGCCGCCCGGCTGCGCATCGACAGCGGCACGCTCGCCCCGGTGCTGCCCGCCCTGTCCGACTGGCACCGCCGCCGCCGGGACCGCTCCACCGTCGACTCCTGGCGCTACCGGGCGACCTGGAAGCCGCTCGGCGCCCTGGCCGCCGCCCGGCTGGACGGCACCTGGCTGCTCGTCACCGCCGAAGCGGCTGAGGGCGAGGACGTCGCCGAGGCGCTGGCCGCCCACGGTGCCCGGGTCGAGCGCCTCGTCCTGGACGACACCTGCGCCGACCGGCAGCGGCTCGCCGACCGGCTCACCGCTCTCGACGGTGTCGAGCTCGCCGGGATCGTCTCCCTGCTGGCCACCGCCGAGCAGCCCGGCGAGCGCCACCCGGCGCTGCCCGTGGGCCTCGCCCTCACTCTCGCGCTGATCCAGGCCCTCGGCGACACCGGGACCGACGCCCCGCTGTGGTGCCTCACCCGCGGCGCGGTGGCCGCCGGGCGCAGCGACCGCCTGGCCAACCCGGTGCAGGCGCAGGTCCACGGCCTCGGCTGGACCGCCGCCCTGGAGCACCCGCAGCGCTGGGGCGGTGTGGTCGACCTGCCCGAACGGCTCGACCGGCGCGGCGGCGAGCGGCTGGCCGCCGTCCTGGCCGGCTGCGGCGAGGACCAGGTGGCGATCCGCCCCTCCGGCGGGTACGCCCGGCGCATCGTCCGCGCCGAGGCCGCCACCGCCCGCTCCGGCGGCCGCCGGCCTCTGCGCGGCACCGTCCTGATCACCGGCGGCACCGGCACCCTGGCCCCGCACCTGGCCCGCCGGCTCGCCGCCGAGGGCGCCGAGCGGATCGTGCTCACCAGCCGCCGCGGCCCGGTCGCCCCGGGCGCCGACGGGCTGCTCGCCGAGCTCGCCGGACTCGGCTGCGAGGCCGCCATGGTGGCCTGCGACCTCACCGACCGGGAAGCCGTCGCCCGGATGCTCGACGGGCTGGCCGCCGACGGCCACACCGTGCGCACCGTGGTGCACACCGCCGCCGTCATCGAGCTGCTGTCCATCGAGGAGACCACCCCCGAGGCCTTCGCCAAGGTCGTGCACGCCAAGGCCGCCGGCGCCCGGCACCTCGACGAACTCCTCCCCGACGACCAGCTCGACGCCTTCGTGCTCTACTCCTCCACGGCCGGTATGTGGGGCAGCGGCCGCCACGCCGCGTACGTCGCCGCCAACGCCTACCTCAACGCGCTCGCCGAGCACCGCCGCGCCCGCGGCGGCCGGGCGACCGCGATCTCCTGGGGCATCTGGGCCGACGACCTGAAGCTCGGCCGGGTCGACCCCGGCCAGATCCGCCGCAGCGGCCTGGTGTTCATGGACCCGGCGCTCGCCCTGGACGGGCTGCGCCAGGCCCTCGACGCCGACGAGCAGGTGCTCTCGATCGCCGACGTCGACTGGGAGCGCTACCACCCGGTCTTCACCTCCGGCCGCCCCACCGCGCTGTTCGAGGACGTCCCGGAGGTGCGACGGCTCGCCGAGGCTGCCGAACGCCCCTCGGGCGACGGCGAGTTCGCCGCCCGGCTGCGCGCCCTGCCGGCCGCCGAGCAGGAGCGCCGGCTGCTGGACCTGGTCCGCGGCGAGGCGGCCACCACGCTCGGCCACGCCTCGCCCGAGGTGCTGTCCGAGCAGCGGGCGTTCCGCGACGTCGGCTTCGACTCGCTGACCGCCGTCGACCTGCGCAACCGGCTGGCCGCCGCCACCGGGCTGACCCTGCCCAGCACCCTCGTCTTCGACCACCCCAACCCGCGGGCCCTGGTCCGCTTCCTGCGCGAGCGGATCGCCGGCGCGGGCGCCGACGCGTCCGTGGCCGAGGCCGCGCCCGTGGCGCTCGACGAGCCGATCGCGATCATCGCCATGAGCTGCCGCTACCCCGGCGGGATCGCCTCGCCCGAGGACCTGTGGCGGCTGGTCACCGGCGGCGGCGACGCCATCACCGAGTTCCCGCCGGACCGCGGCTGGGACACCGAGGGCCTGTACGACCCGGACCCGGACGCGCCCGGCCGCACCTACTCGGTGCGCGGCGGATTCCTGCGGGACGTCGCCGACTTCGACGCGGCCTTCTTCGGCATCTCCCCGCGTGAGGCCCTCGCGATGGACCCGCAGCAGCGCTTGCTGCTGGAGACCGCCTGGGAGGCCATGGAGCGGGCCGGCCTCGACCCGGCCGTGCTGCGGGGCAGCCGGACCGGCACCTTCATCGGCGCCAGCTACCAGGACTACACCCCCGGCTCGTCCGCCCAGGACGGTGCCGAGGGGCACCTGGTCACCGGCACCATCCCCAGCGTGCTGTCCGGACGCCTCTCCTACACCTTCGGCTTCGAGGGCCCGGCCGTCACCCTGGACACCGCCTGCTCCTCCTCGCTGGTCGCCCTGCACCTGGCCTGCCAGTCGCTGCGCAACGGGGAGAGCACCCTCGCCCTGGCCGGCGGCGTCAGCGTGATGGCCACCCCCAACGCCTTCGTCGGCTTCAGCCGCCAGCGCGCCATGGCCGCCGACGGCCGCTGCAAGGCCTACGCCGAGGCCGCCGACGGCATGAGCCTCGCCGAGGGCGTCGGCCTCGTCCTGGTCGAGCGGCTCTCCGACGCCGAGCGCCTCGGCCACCCGGTGCTCGCCGTGCTGCGCGGCTCCGCCGTCAACCAGGACGGCGCCTCCAACGGCCTGACCGCCCCCAACGGACCCGCCCAGCAGCGCGTCATCCGCGCCGCGCTCGCCACCGCGCGGCTGACCCCGGCCGAGGTCGACGCCGTGGAGGGCCACGGCACCGGCACCGCCCTCGGCGACCCGATCGAGGCCCAGGCCCTGCTCGCCACCTACGGGCAGGAGCGCGAACTCCCGCTGCTGCTCGGCTCGGTGAAGTCCAACCTCGGCCACACCCAGATGGCCTCCGGCGTCGCCGGGGTGATCAAGACGGTGCTCGCGCTGCGGCACGGCGTGCTGCCGGCCAGCCTGCACATCGACCGGCCGTCCAGCCACGTCGACTGGACCGAGGGCGCCATCGAGCTGCTCACCGAGGCCCGCGACTGGCCCGCGACCGGACGGCCCCGCCGGGCCGGCGTGTCCTCGTTCGGGCTCAGCGGCACCAATGCCCACGTGATCCTCGAACAGGCCCCGGACGTGGTGGCGGCCCCCGTGCCGCAGGACGAGCCGTCGGTCGTGCCCGTCGTGCCCGTCGTGCCCGTCGTCCTGTCGGCCCGGACCGAGGACGCGCTGCGCGCCCAGGCCGGCCGGCTGCTCACCGCCCTCGACGAGCACCCCGAACTGCCGCTCACCGACCTGGCGTTCTCCCTCGCCACCACCCGCGCCGCGCTCGACCGTCGCGCCGCCGTGACCACCGGCGACCGCGACGGGCTGCGCCGCGCCCTCACCGCCCTGCGCGATGGGCTGCCCGACGCCGCCCTGGTCACCGGCCGCCCCGCCCGCGGCGGCCTGGCCTTCCTGTTCACCGGCCAGGGCAGCCAGCATCCGGCGATGGGCCGCGAGCTGTACGACCGGTACCCGGTCTACGCCGAGGCGCTGGACGCGGTGCTCGCCCGCTTCGACCTCGGCTACGAACGCCCCGTCCGGGACGTGCTGTTCGCGGAGGCGGGTTCGGCGGAGGCCGAGCTGCTGGACGACACGGGGTACGCGCAGCCGGCGTTGTTCGCGTTGGAGGTGGCGCTGTTCCGGCTGGTGGAGTCGTGGGGTCTGCGGCCGGACTACGTGGTGGGGCATTCGATCGGGGAGATCGCCGCCGCGCACGTGGCCGGGGTGTTCTCACTGGAGGACGCCTGCACGCTGGTGGCGGCGCGGGCCCGGCTGATGGCCGAGCTGCCGGGCGGGGGAGCGATGATCTCCGTCCAGGCCGCCGAGGACGAGGTGCTGCCGCTGCTGACGTCCGGCGTGTCGATCGCCGCCGTCAACGGGCCCGCCGCGCTGGTCCTCGCGGGCGACGAGGACGCCGTCCTCGAACTCGCCGCCCGCTTCGAGGCCGAGGGGCGGCGAGCCAAGCTGCTGCGCGTCTCGCACGCCTTCCACTCGCCGCTCATGGAGCCGATGCTCGACGCCTATGCCCGGGTCGCGGCCACGCTCACCTACGACGCCCCGCAGGTTCCGCTGATCTCGACCGTGACCGGCGAGTCCGCCGGCGCCGAGGAACTCGGCACGCCCGAGTACTGGGTCCGGCAGGTGCGCGGCACCGTCCGGTTCGCCGACGCCGTCCGCGCCCTCGCCGGCCACGGCGCCGCCGCCTTCCTCGAACTCGGACCGGACGGCGTCCTGACCGCCGCCGCCCGCGAGACCCTCGGGGACGACACCGGCCTCACCGGCGTCCCCGCGCTGCGCCGCGGCCGGGCGGACGTCCCGGCGCTCACCGCTGCGCTCGCCGGGCTGTTCGTCCACGGCGCGCGCCCGGACTGGGCGGCGGTGTTCGCCGGCACCGGCGCCCGCCGCACCGACCTGCCCACCTACCCGTTCCAACGGCAGCGCTACTGGCCGCAGGCCGGGCCCGCCGCGCTGTCCGGCACCGACCCGGTGGACGCCGAGTTCTGGGCGGCCGTCGACCGCGGTGACCTCACCGCGCTCGGCACCGGCCTGGATCTCGACCGGGACACCGTGGCCGCGCTGTCCACCTGGCGCCGCGGCCGTCGCGAGCGCTCCACCGTCGACGCCTGGCGCTACCGGGCCGCCTGGACCCCGCTCGACGGGACCGCCGCCGCCCGGCCGTCCGGTACCTGGCTGCTGCTCGCGCCGGACGGCACGGCGTGGGCCGACGGGCTGGTCGACGGGCTGGTCGACGGACTCGTCGACGGCGAGACCGTCCGGATCGCGCCCGACGGCGCCGAGCGGGCCGCACTCGCCGCAACGCTGCGTGAACTCGCGACGGAGGGCAAGGAGTTCACCGGCGTCCTGTCCCTGCTCGCCCTCGGCCCGGACCCGCTCGCGGCCACCGCCGCCGCCGTCCAGGCCCTCGGCGACGCGGGCATCGCGGCACCGCTGTGGTGCCTCACCCGCGGCGCCGTCTCCACCGGCCGCTCGGACCGGCTCGCCGACCCGTGGCAGGCCGCCGTCTGGGGCCTCGGCCGCTCCGCCGCCCTCGAACAGCCCACCCGCTGGGGCGGGTTGATCGACCTGCCCGCGAACCTGGACGACCCGGCGCACCTGGCCGGCCCGGAGCGCCTGGACGACACCACGCTGCGCCGCCTGGCCGCCGCGCTCGCCCGCACCGACGGCGAGGACCAGCTCGCCGTCCGCGCCACCGGCACGTTCGCCCGCCGCCTGGTCCACCATCCGCTCGGCGACCGCCCGGCCGCGCGGCCGTACACGCCCACCGGCACCGTCCTGGTCACCGGCGGCACCGGCGGCCTCGGCGGTCAGCTCGCCCGCCGCCTCGCCGAACAGGGCGCCGACCACCTGCTGCTGCTGAGCCGGCGCGGCGCCGACGCTCCCGGCGCCGAGCAGCTGCGCGCGGACCTCGCCGCCCTCGGGGCCGATGTCACGCTGGCCGCCTGCGACGCCGCCGACCGGGACGCCCTCGCCGCCGTCCTCGCCGCGATACCGGCCGACCGGCCGCTGACCGCCGTGTTCCACACCGCCGGCGTGGTCGCCGACGGCACCCTCGACACCCTGACCGCCGACCGGTTCACCGAGGTGATCCGCCCGAAGATCGACGCCACGCTCCACCTCGACGAGCTCACCCGCGACGCCGACCTCGCCGCCTTCGTCCTCTTCACCTCCACCGCCGGCACCATCGGCGCCGCCGGACAGGCCAACTACGCCGCCGCCAACGCCTTCCTCGACGCCCTCGCCGAGCACCGGCGCACCGAGGGCCGCCCGGCCACCGCGATCGCCTGGGGCCCCTGGGCGGGCAGCGGCATGGCCGGTGACGGCACGGGCGTGGAACAGCGGGTCCGCCGTGGCGGCTACACGCCGATGGCGCCGCAGCGCGCCCTGGCCGCCCTCGGGCACGCCCTCGACCACGACGACACCGCGCTCACCGTCGCGGACGTGGACTGGGCACGGTTCGCCGCAGTGTTCACCGCGCTGCGCCCGACCCCGCTGATCGCGGGTCTGGCCGGACCGGCCGGCCGCCGCACCGCCCCCGCCCCGGAATCCGGCCTGCGGCAGCGCCTCGCCGAACTGTCCGAGCAGGCCCGGGCACGGTTCCTGCTCGACTTCGTGCGCACCCGCGTCGCGGCCGTCCTCGGCCACGCCGGCAGCGACGGCATCGGCGCCGACCAGGCCTTCACCGACCTCGGCCTGGACTCCCTCACCACCGTCGAACTGCGCAACACCCTCACCGCCGCCACCGGCCTCACCCTGCCTGCCACCCTGGTCTACGACCACCCGACCCCCGCCGACCTCGCCGGCCACCTGCTCGCCGAACTGCTCGGCACCCTGCCCGAGCCCGGCCGGCCGGCCCCGGCCGGCCGCGCCTCGGACACCGGGGACGACCCGGTCGTGATCGTCGGCATGGCCTGCCGCTTCCCGGGCGGCGTCGAGACCCCCGAGGACCTGTGGCGGCTGCTGAGCGACGGCGAGGACGCCGTCCGCCCGTTCCCCACCGACCGCGGCTGGGACCTCGACGCCCTCGGGCAGGGCGGCTCCGCCACCCTGCACGGCGGCTTCCTCGACGACGTCGGCCGCTTCGATGCCCGCTTCTTCGGCATCTCGCCGCGCGAGGCCCTCGCCATGGACCCGCAGCAGCGCCTGCTGCTGGAGACCTCCTGGGAGGCCCTGGAGCGGTCCGGCATCGCGCCCGACCGGCTGCGCGGCAGCGACACCGGCGTCTTCGTCGGCACCAACGGCCAGGACTACCTGACCGTCCTGCGCCGCGGGACCGCCGACGTGCGGGGCCACGCCGCCACCGGCAACACCGCGAGCGTGCTGTCCGGCCGCCTCTCCTACACCCTCGGGCTGGAGGGGCCCGCCGTCACCGTCGACACCGCCTGCTCCTCCGCGCTGGTGGCGCTCCACCTGGCCGCCCGTGCGCTGCGCGCCGGGGAGTGCACGCTGGCCCTGGCCGGCGGCGCCTCGGTGATGTCGAGCCCGGACGCCTTCGTCGAGTTCACCGCCCAGGGCGGGCTGGCCGCCGACGGCCGGTGCAAGGCCTTCGCCGACGCCGCCGACGGCACCGCCTGGTCCGAGGGCGCCGGGGTCCTCGTCCTGGAGCGCCTGTCCGACGCCCGCCGCCACGGGCACCCGGTGCTGGCCGTGCTGCGCGGCAGCGCCGTCAACCAGGACGGCGCCAGCAACGGGCTCACCGCCCCAAACGGGCGCGCCCAGCAGCGGGTGATCCGTGCCGCCCTCGCCGACGCGGGCGTGACGGCAGGTGAGGTCGACGCCGTCGAGGCGCACGGCACCGGTACCGCGCTCGGCGACCCGATCGAGGCGCACGCCCTGATGGCCGCGTACGGGCAGGACCGGGAACTCCCACTGCTGCTCGGCTCGGTGAAGTCCAACCTCGGCCACACCCAGGCGGCCGCCGGCGCGGCCGGGGTGATCAAGACGGTGCTGGCGCTGCGGCACGGCACCCTGCCCAGGACCCTGCACGTGGACGCGCCCTCCGGGCACGTCGACTGGACGGCCGGCGCCGTCGAGCTGCTCACCGAGGCTCGGGACTGGCCCGCGACCGGCCGCCCCCGTCGGGCGGGCGTCTCCGCCTTCGGCGTCAGCGGCACCAACGCGCACATCCTGCTGGAGCAGGCCCCGGCCCCCGAACCGGCGGCCCGGCCCGAGCTGACCGCCGGTGCCACCCCGTGGGTGGTCTCCGCCAAGTCCGGGGCCGCGCTGGACGCCTCGCTCGCCCGCCTGGCCGCCCTCGACGGGCTGCCCGCGCTCGACGTCGCCCACTCGCTGGCCGCCGGGCGGGCCGGCCTCGCGCACCGGGCGGTGCTGCTGGCCGGCGCCGAGATCGCCCGGGGCGTCGCCGCCGAGCGCTCCACGGCCGTCCTGTTCTCCGGGCAGGGCTCGCAACGGCTCGGCATGGGACGGGAGTTGTACGACCGATTCCCGGTGTTCGCCGAGGCCTTCGACGCCGTCTGCG
Source organism: Kitasatospora aureofaciens (assembly GCF_019192735.1). Classification (GTDB taxonomy): domain Bacteria; phylum Actinomycetota; class Actinomycetes; order Streptomycetales; family Streptomycetaceae; genus Kitasatospora; species Kitasatospora aureofaciens_A. The sequence goes on along the minus strand of NZ_JAHTKP010000026.1, from coordinate 42,160 downwards.
CCCGGCTGGACCAGCTGCTGGACCGGCCACTGCAGTCCGTGGTCTGGGGTGAGGACGAGGAGGCGCTGAACCGGACGGAGTACGCCCAGGCGGGCCTGTTCGCCGTCGAGGTCGCGCTGTTCCGCCTGGTCGAAGCGCTGGGCGTACGGCCGGAGTTCGTGGCCGGGCACTCGATAGGTGAGGTGGCCGCCGCGCACGTCGCGGGCGTGTTCTCGCTGGAGGACGCCTGCACGCTGGTCGCGGCTCGCGGGCGGCTCATGCAGGCCCTCCCGGCGGGCGGTGCGATGCTCGCCGTGCAGGCGACGGAGGACGAAGTCCGGCTGCTGCTGGGCGAGTTCGTCTCGATCGCGGCCGTGAACGGGCCCTCGTCCGTGGTCGTCTCAGGCACCGGGGAGGCCATCGCGGCGATCGAGGCCCGCTTCGCGGACCGGCGGACGACCCGGCTGCGCGTCTCGCACGCCTTCCACTCGCCGCTGATGGACCCGATGCTGGAGGAGTTCCGGGCCGTCCTCAACGGCCTGTCGTTCCAGGCGCCTTCGATTCCCCTGGTCTCCAATCTCACCGGCGGCCTCACCGGCGGCCTCGCGGACGCCGAGGCGCTGGGCACCCCCGACTACTGGGTGCGGCACGTGCGCGAGACCGTCCGCTTCGCCGACGGCGTGCGCACCCTGGCCGACGCGGGCGCCACCGCCTTCCTGGAACTGGGCCCGGACGGCGTGCTCGCCGCGCTCGCCCAGCAGTCCACCGGCGAGCGGGACTGCGTGAGCGAGCCCGCCTGCCGCCGCGACCGGCCGGAGGAGCAAACCCTGGTCACCGCCCTGGCCCGGCTGCACGTCGCGGGCGTGCCGGTCGACTGGACGGCGCTGTTCCACGGCACCGGCGCCACCCGGGTGGACCTGCCGACCTACCCGTTCCAGCGGGAGCTCTACTGGCCCGAGCGCGCGCCCGAGCCGGCCGCCGCCACCGACCCGGCGGATGCCGCGTTCTGGTCCGCCGTCGAGCGGGCCGACACCGCCGCGCTCGGCTCGGCGCTCGGTCTGGACGACGACACCTCGCTGTCCGCCCTGCTCCCGGCCCTGTCCGCCTGGCGCCGCCGGCAGACCGAGCGGACCGACGCCGACCGGCTGCGCTACCGGGCCGCCTGGAGGCCGTACCCCGTCACCGCCGGGCCGGACGCCCTGCCGGGCACCTGGCTGGCCGTCGTCCCGGCCGGCCGCGAGGGCGACGCGTGGACGGCCGCCGTGCTCGCCGCTCTCGGCATCGGCGCCCTCCGCGTCGAGGCCGGCCGGGACGGCCACGCGGAGCTGGTCGAGCGGCTCGCCCCGCTCGCCGGCACGGTCTCCGGCGTGCTGTCCCTGCTCGCGGCCGGCCCCGAGGGCGAGGACACGCTGCCGACCGGGCTCGCCCGGCCGGACTGCCTGATCGCTGCGCTCACCGAGGCCGGGGTCGAGGCGCCGCTGTGGTGCCTCACCCGCGGCGCGGTCGCCGTCGGCGACACCGAGGCCCCGCTCGACGCCGCGCAGGCGGCCGTCTGGGGCATCGGCCGGGTCGCCGCGCTGGAACACCCGGACCGCTGGGGCGGCCTGATCGACCTCCCCGAGACCCCGGACGAGCGCACCGCGGCCCGTCTGCGTGCCCTGCTGACGGGCCGCGACGGCGAGGACCAGATCGCCCTGCGGCCCACCGGAGCCCTCGTCCGCCGCCTCGTCCGCGCCACCGCGGACCCGGCGCAGGGCTGGACCCCGCGCGGCACGGTCCTGCTGGTCGGCGACCCGGCCGGCCACGCCGGGCCGACCGCCCGCTGGCTGGCGCGGGCAGGCGCCGACCACCTCGTCCTGCTCACCGCCACCGACCCGGAGCCCGCCACCGCCGACCGGCTGCGCGCCGAACTCGCCGAACACGGAACCGAGTTCACGGTCGTCGCCGCTACCCCGGCCGCCCTGGCCGCCGCCGTCGCGCACCCCGACCTCACCGCCGTCCTGTACACCGGACGCACCGGGGAACCCGGCGGCCCCGAGGAACACTTGGCCGGCCTGTACGCCGACCTCGCCGCCCTCGACACCGCGCTCGGCGACCGGCCGCTCGACGCCTACGTGCTGTTCGGCTCGATCAGCGGCACCTGGGGCGTCAAGGGCCGGGCCGCCGAGGCCGCGGCGAGCGCGTACCTCGACGCCGTCGCCCAACGCCGCCGCGCCGCAGGCCGCACCGCCCTCGCGGTCTCCTGGGGCGCCTGGACCGACACCACGCCCGACTCCCTGGCCGCCCACCTGCGTGCCAACGGCCTGCCCCCGACGGCCCCCGGCCGCGCCCTGGCCGCCCTGCGGTCCGCCGCCGACGGCCCGGCGGCCGTCACCGTCGCCGACGTGGCCTGGGAGCGCTTCGCCCCCGCCTTCGCCGCGACCCGGCCCACCCGGCTCTTCGCCGACCTGCCCGAGGCCCGCGCCGCCGCGGACCCGGACGCACCGGCCGGAGCCCCGGGCCGCCCGGGCCGCGCCGAGGAACTGCGCACCGACCTGCGCGCCCGCTCCGCGGCGGAGCGCACCGAGGCCCTGCTGGCGATCGTCCGGGCCGAGGCGGCGACCGTGCTCGGCCACGCCGACGCCGACGACGTCCCGTCCGGGCACCCGTTCAAGGACCTCGGCCTCGACTCGCTCACCGCCGTCGACCTGCGCAACCGGCTGGCCGCCGCCACCGGCCTGCGCCTGCCCGCCACGCTGGTCTTCGACTACCCGACCCCGGCGGCACTCGCCGCCCACCTGCGGGCCGAACTCCTCGACGAGCAGGGGGAGATCGCGCTCCCGGCGGCCGCCGCCGGCACCGACGACCCGATCGTGATCGTCGGCATGGGCTGCCGCTACCCCGGCGGCGTCCGCTCGCCCGAGGACCTCTGGCGGCTCCTGCGGGACGGCACCGACGCGATCGGCGCGTTCCCGACCGACCGCGGCTGGGACCTCGACCGGCTCGCCCGCGGCGACCGCGAGGGCCGCGGCCGCAGCGTCACCCAGCAGGGCGGATTCCTGTACGACGCCGCCGACTTCGACGCCGCCTTCTTCGGCGTCTCCCCGCGCGAGGCGATGGTCGTCGACCCGCAGCAGCGCCTCGTGCTGGAGACCGCCTGGGAGGCCCTGGAACGCGCCGGGATCGACCCGGCCGGCCTGCGCGGCGGCGACACCGGTGTCTTCGTCGGCGGCGGCAGCGGCGACTACCGGCCCGCCATCGGCCAGCTCGGCCACGTGGAGACCGCCCAGTCCGCGAGCCTGCTCTCCGGCCGCCTCTCCTACACCCTCGGGCTGGAAGGCCCCTCCGTCAGCGTGGACACCGCGTGCTCGTCCTCGCTGGTCGCCCTGCACCTGGCCGCCCAGGCGCTGCGCGCCGGCGAGTGCTCGCTCGCCCTGGCCGGCGGGGTCACCGTGATGTCCAGCCCGGTCGGATTCGTCGAGTTCGGCGAGATGGGCGCGCTGTCCCCGGACGGCCGCTGCCGCACCTTCTCCGACGACGCCGACGGCACCGCCTGGTCCGAGGGCGTCGGTGTCCTGGTGGTCGAACGGCTCTCCGACGCGGAGCGCCACGGCCACCCGGTGCTCGCCGTCCTGCGCGGCTCCGCGATCAACCAGGACGGCGCGTCCAACGGCATCACCGCACCCAACGGCCCGTCGCAGCAGCGCGTCATCCGGCGCGCCCTGGCCAACGCCGGCCTGACGGCCGGTGAGGTCGACGCCGTCGAGGCGCACGGCACCGGCACCCGGCTCGGCGACCCGATCGAGGCCCAGGCCCTGCTCGCCACCTACGGCCAGGACCGCGAACGCCCGCTGCTGCTCGGCGCCCTCAAGTCCAACCTCGGCCACACCCAGGCCGCCTCCGGCGTGGCCGGCGTCATCAAGATGATCCTGGCCCTGCGCCACGGCCTGCTGCCGCGCACCCTCCACCTCGACACGCCGTCCACGCACGTCGACTGGACCGCCGGCGCCGTCGAACTCCTCACCGAGGAGACCGGCTGGCCGCAGACCGGCCGCCCCCGCCGGGCGGGAGTCTCGGCCTTCGGTGCCAGCGGCACCAACGCGCACGTGATCGTCGAACAGTCGCCCGCGGCCGACCCCGCCGACGGGCGGCCGGACGACCGCCCGCTGCCCGTCCCGGTCTCCGCCGCCACCCCGGACGCCCTGCGCGACCAGGCGGCCCGCCTGCTCGGCCACCTCGCCGAGCACCCCGGCCTGACGGTCCGCGACCTCGGCCACTCGCTGGCCACCACCCGCACGGTCCTCGACCACCGGGCCACCGTGCTCGCCGCCGACCACGCGGAGCTGGTGCAGGGCCTGCGCGCCCTCGCCGACGGGCACGCCGCGCCCAACCTCGTCCAGGGGACGGCCCGCGGCGGGAAGACCGCCTTCCTGTTCCCCGGCCAGGGCTCGCAGCGCCCCGGCGCGGGCCGGGAGCTGTACGCCGCCCACCCGGTGTTCGCCGACGCGCTCGACGCCGTCCTGGCCGGGTTCGAGGGACGGCTGGTGGGCCCGCTGCGCCCCGTGCTGTTCGCGGAGGCGGGTTCGGCGGAGGCCGGTCTGCTGGACGACACGGGGTATGCGCAGCCGGCGTTGTTCGCGTTGGAGGTGGCGCTGTTCCGGCTGGTGGAGTCGTGGGGTCTGCGGCCGGACTACGTGGTGGGGCATTCGATCGGTGAGATCGCCGCCGCGCATGTGGCCGGGGTGTTCTCGTTGGAGGACGCCTGCGCGCTGGTCGCGGCGCGGGCCCGGCTGATGGCCGAGCTGCCGGCGGGGGGAGCGATGGTCTCCGTCCAGGCCGGCGAGGACGAGGTGCTGCCGCTGCTGACGTCCGGCGTGTCGATCGCCGCCGTCAACGGCCCGCGCGCCGTCGTGCTCTCCGGAGACGCGGACGCTGTCCTCGAACTCGCCGCCCGCTTCGCCGCCCAGGGACGAAGGACTAGGCGTTTGCGGGTGAGCCATGCGTTTCACTCCGTGCACATGGACGCCATGCTCGACGACTTCGAGCGGACCGCCCGGGGCATCGGCTACACCGCCCCGCGCATCCCGCTCGTCTCCAACCTGACCGGCGACCTGGCGGACGCCGAGTCGGTCTGCACTCCCACGTACTGGGTGCGGCACGTCCGCGGGACCGTCCGGTTCGCCGACGGCCTCGCCGCCCTCGCCGCCCGCGGTGTCCGCCGCCACCTCGAACTCGGGCCGGACGGCGTGCTCTCCGCACTCGTCCAGGACAACCTCGGCGAGCAGCCCGACCCCGCCCGGCCGGTGGTCACCGCCACCGCGCTGCGCCACGGCCGCGACGAGCGGACGGCCCTGCTGACCGCCCTGGCCCGGCTGCACACCGACGGGCTCGCCCCGCGTTGGCCCGCCGTGTTCGAGGGCACCGGCGCCCGCCGGGTCGACCTGCCCACCTACCCGTTCCAGCGGCAGCGCTACTGGCCGGAGCAGTCGGCCGCCGCCCCGGCCCCGGCCGCGGACGGCGAGTTCTGGACGGCGCTGCGCACCGAGTCGTTCGACGCGCTCGCCGGCACCCTCGACGTCGACACCGACGCCCTCGCCCAGGTCCTCCCGGCGCTGCGCGACTGGCACGACCGGCGCGAGGAGCAGGCGACCGTGGACAGCCGCCGCCGGCGGATCGTCTGGAAGCCGCTCGACTGGAAGCCGCTCGACCATGCGCGGTCCGGCGCCCCGACCGGCACCTGGCTCGCCGTCGTGCCGTCCGGCCAGGGCGACCAGGACTGGACGGAGGCCGTCCTCGCCCCGCTCGGCCCCGACGCCGTCCGGCTCACGCTCGACGCCGACACCGACCGCGCCGGACTCGCCAAGCAGCTGTCCGGACTCCCGTGCGACGCCGAGCAGATCACCGGGGTGGTGTCCCTCCTCGCCCTCGACGAGACGACGGACGGCAGCGCCCCCGCCGGACTCCACCGCACCGCCACCCTGCTGCAGGCCCTCGGCGACGCCCGGATCGGCGCACCCCTGTGGTGCCTGACCCGCGACGCCGTCGCGGCCGCCCCCGGCGACCGCGTCACCGGGCTGCCGCAGGCGGCCGTCTGGGGCCTCGGCCGGGTCGCCGCGCTCGAACACCCGCAGCGCTGGGGCGGCCTGATCGACCTGCCCGGGACCGTCGACGCCCGCACCGGCAGCCTGCTGGCGGCCGTCCTCGCCGACCCGGACGGGGAGGACCAGCTCGCCGTCCGGCCCACCGGGGTCCTCGGCCGCCGCCTGGCCGCCACCTCGGGCGGCGACGCGGCCTCCGGGGACTCGGCCGGCTGGGAACCGACCGGCACCGTGCTGATCACCGGCGGCACCGGCGCACTCGGCGCCGAGGTCGCGCGAGGCCTCGCCGCCGCCGGAGCCCGGCACCTCGTCCTGCTCAGCCGCCGCGGCCCCGACGCCCCCGGCGCGACCGAACTCCGCGAGGAGCTCGCCCGCACCGGCACGACCGTCACCGTCACCGCCGGCGACGCCGCCGACCGCGACACCCTCGCCGCCGTCCTGGCCGCCGTGCCCGCCGACGCGCCGCTCACCGCCGTCGTCCACGCGGCCGGCGTGCTCGACGACGGCGTCATCGACGGCCTCGCCCCCGAGCGCTACGAGGCGGTGTACCGCGCCAAGGCCGCCTCGGCGCTGCTGCTCGACGAACTGACCAGGGACCAGAACCTCGCCGTCTTCGCCCTGTTCTCGTCCGCCTCGGCGGCCGTCGGCAACCCCGGCCAGGGCAACTACGCGGCGGCCAACGCCGTCCTGGACGCCCTCGCCGAGCGCCGCCGCGCCGCCGGCCTCGCCGCGACCTCGATCTCCTGGGGCGCCTGGGGCGGCGCGGGCATGGCCGCCGACGCCCGGGCCGGCGAGGCCGCCCGGCGCACCGGCATCCGGCCGCTGGACCCGGCCCTCGCGGTCGCGGCCCTGCGCCGGACCGTCCTGGACACCGCCCCGACCACCCTCGTCGCCGACGTCGAACCGGAGCGGTTCGTCCGCGCCTTCACGGCCGTCCGGCCCAGCCGGCTGCTCGCCGAACTCCCCGGCTACGCCGACCCGCAGGGCCCCGGCGGTGACAGCGCCAACGGCCGCGAGCTGCGCGCCGAACTGGCCGGGCTCGCCCCGGCGCGCCGGTCCGCAGCCGTCCTCGGACTCGTCCGCAGCCGGGCGGCCGAGGTGCTCGGGCACCCCGGCATCGAATCGGTGGGCCCGGACAAGGCCTTCCGCGACCTCGGGTTCGACTCGCTCGGCGCGGTCGAGCTGCGCAACCGGATCGGCGCCGCCACCGGCCTCGACCTGTCCCCGACCCTGGTCTTCGACCACCCGAGCCCGCGCGAGCTAGCCGAGCACCTCCTCGGCCTGCTCCTCCCGTCCGACGGTCTGGCCGCAGGGGCGGGGGAGGAGCCCGAGCGGGCCCGCCTCCGGGCGCTCCTGGAGTCCGTCCCGCTCGACCGGCTGCGGCGGATCGGGGTGCTGGAGCCCCTCCTGCGGCTCGCCGACGGCACCGAGGACGGGCGGGCAGCGACCGCGGACACCGCCGACGCCATCGACGCGATGGACCTGGACGACCTGGTGCAGGCCGCCCTGCAGAACGACCCCGACCACGCCCAGGACTGACGGAGCCCCCATGACCACGCCCCACGACAAGGTTGTCGCCGCTCTCCGGTCCTCGATGAAGGAGACCGAACGGCTGCGGCGGCAGAACCGCCAACTCCTGGCCGCCGCCACCGAACCCGTCGCCATCATTGGCATGGGCTGCCGGTACCCGGGCGGAGTCGGCTCGCCCGAGGACCTGTGGGACCTCGTGGCCTCCGGCACCGACGCCACCGGCGACTACCCGGCCGACCGCGGCTGGGACCTCACCGCCCTGCACGACGCCGGCACCGACGAGCGCGGCACCCGCGTCTCCCGGCGCGGCGGCTTCCTCGACTCGGTGTCCGGCTTCGACGCGGACTTCTTCGGGATCTCGCCCCGCGAGGCCGTCTCGACGGACCCGCAGCAGCGGCTGCTGCTGGAGACCTCCTGGGAGGCGTTCGAGCGGGCGGGCATCGACCCGACGACGCTGCGCGGCAGCCGCACCGGCGTCTTCCTCGGGACCAACGGCCAGGACTACGCCTACCTGCTGGTGCGCTCCCTGGCGGACGCCACCGGCGACATCGGCACCGGCATTGCCGCCGCCGCGCTCTCCGGCCGCCTCTCCTACACCCTCGGCCTGGAGGGCCCGGCGGTGACGGTCGACACCGCCTGTTCGTCCTCCCTGGTCGCCCTGCACTGGGCCGCCCAGGCGCTGCGGGCGGGCGAGTGCACGCTGGCGGTCGCGGGCGGCGTCAACGTGATGGCGACGCCGGGCTCGCTGCTGGAGTTCAGCCGGCAGGGCGGGCTGGCGTCCGACGGCCGGTGCAAGGCGTTCGCGGACGCGGCCGACGGGACGGGCTGGGCCGAGGGCGTCGGCGTGCTGGTGCTGGAGCGGCTGTCGGACGCCCGCCGCAACGGGCACCGGGTGCTCGCGGTGGTGCGCGGGTCGGCGGTGAACCAGGACGGTGCGTCCAACGGGTTCACCGCGCCGAACGGGCCGTCGCAGCAGCGGGTGATCCGTGCCGCGCTGGCCGCTGCCGGGCTGTCGGCGGGGGAGGTGGACGTCGTCGAGGGTCACGGGACGGGGACGCCGCTCGGCGACCCGATCGAGGCCCAGGCGCTGCTGGCAACGTACGGGCAGGGGCGGCCGGCCGGTCGGCCGCTGTGGCTGGGGTCGATCAAGTCGAACCTCGGGCACGCCCAGGCGGCCGCCGGTGTCGCGGGCGTGATCAAGATGGTGCAGGCGATACGTGCGGGTGTGCTGCCGAAGACCCTGTACGCGGACGCGCCGTCCTCGCGGGTGGACTGGTCGGCGGGCGAGGTGCGGCTGCTGACCGAGGCGCGGGAGTGGCCGGGGGACGAGCGTCCCCGGCGGGCGGGGGTGTCGTCGTTCGGGATCAGTGGGACGAACGCGCACGTGATCGTCGAGCAGGCGCCGGTCGAGCAGGCCGTCGCGGGTGAGGCGGCTGTTGCGCCGGGTGTGGTGCCGTGGGTCGTGTCGGCGAAGTCGGAGGCGGCGCTGGACGCGCAGCTGGCCCGGCTCGACGGGTTCGGCGGATCGCCGGCGGACGTCGGGCTGTCGCTGGCGGGGCGGTCGTGCTTCGGGCACCGGGTGGTGCTGGTGGACGGCGCGGAGATCGCTCGCGGGGTTGCGGTGGAGCGGTCGACGGCGTTCCTGTTCTCTGGGCAGGGGTCGCAACGACTGGGCATGGGACGGGAGTTGTATGCCCGTTTCCCGGTGTTCGCGGAGGCGTTCGACGCGGTGTGTGCGGAGTTGGACACGCACTTGGACCGGTCGCTGCGCGGCGTTGTGTGGGGCTCGGATGACGAGCTGCTGAGCCAAACCGCCTATGCCCAGGCGGGGTTGTTCGCGGTCGAGGTGGCGTTGTTCCGCCTGGCCGAATCGCTGGGTGTGCGGCCGGAGTTCGTGGCCGGGCACTCGATCGGCGAGGTTGCGGCGGCGCACGTGGCCGGGGTGTTCTCGCTGGCGGATGCCTGCGTGCTGGTGGCGGCCCGTGGGCGACTGATGCAGGCGTTGCCGGTCGGTGGCGCGATGCTCGCCGTGCAGGCGGCCGAGGGCGAAGTCCTGCCGCTGCTGGGTGAGTTCGTCTCGATCGCGGCCGTGAACGGGCCGTCGTCGGTCGTCGTCTCCGGCACCGAGGAGGCCGTCGCGGCGATCGAGGCGCACTTCGCGGACCGCAAGACCACCCGGCTGCGCGTCTCGCACGCGTTCCACTCGCCGCTGATGGACCCGATGCTCGACGACTTCAGGGACGTCCTCAACGGGCTTGCGTACCACGCGCCTTCGATCCCAGTGGTCTCCAACGTGACCGGCGAACTCGCGGCCCCGGAGCTGCTCCGCACTCCGGAGTACTGGGTGCGCCACGTCCGGGAGACCGTCCGCTTCGCCGACGGCGTCCGCGCCCTGCGCGCGGCCGGAGCCTCGGCCTTCGTGGAGCTGGGACCGGACGGCTTGCTGGCGGCCCTGGTCAACCAGGACACCGACGACCCGGTGGTCCCGCTGCTGCGCCGCGACCGGCCGGAGGAGCACGCCCTGGTCGCCGGCCTGGCCCGGCTGTACGCGGCCGGCGGCGCGGTCGACTGGGCGCGGCTCTTCGACGGCACCGGTGCCCGGCCCGTCGACCTGCCCACCTACCCCTTCCAGCACGAGCACTACTGGCCGACCCGGGCCGGCGGCGCCGGCGACGTCGCCTCCGCCGGGCTGCTGGCGGCGGACCACCCTCTGCTCGGGGCGGCGGTCCCGCTCGCCGGGTCGGACAGCATCGTGTTCACCGGCCGGCTGTCGCGCGAAGCGGCGAAATGGGAGGCCGACGGCGAAGGCGTCTTCCCGGCGACCGGATTCCTGGAGCTGGCGATCCGGGTCGGCGACCACGTCGGACGCGACCGGGTCGAGCGGCTCGCCCTCACGCAGCCGCTCGCCCTGGGCGCGGGCAGCGGCACGATGGTGCAGGTCCGGGCCGGTGCGCCGGACGAGGCGGGCGCGCGGACGGTGACGTTCTTCTCGCGCCCGGACGGACCGCTCGACGAACCCTGGACCGAGCACGCCTCCGGGGTGCTGACCACGGGAGCGCGGGTCGCCGACTTCGACGCGGCGGTCTGGCCGCCGAAGGGTGCGGTGGCGGACGGCGCAGGGCTCTGGCGGCGTGGTGACGAGACGTTCGTCGAGGCGGTGCTGCCGGGTGAACTGGTGGGTGAGGCTTCGGGGTTCGGTGTGCATCCGGCGTTGTTGGCGGCGGTGGTGCGGGCGGAGGGTCGTGGGCTGGTGCCGGTGGCGTGGTCGGGGGTGTCGTTGCATGCCTCGGGTGCGTCGGTGGTGCGGGCTCGGTTGGTGCGGACGGGTGCGGACACGGTGTCGCTGGCCGTGGTGGATGCGGCGGGCGCGCCGGTGCTGTCGGCGGAGGCGGTCGTGCTGGGCGAGCCGGCCGCCGCGACGGCGGGCGCCGGTGCCGTCGGGTCGCTGTTGCGGCTGGAGTGGGTGCCCACGCCGTCGCGTGTGCTTGAGCCTGTGCGGGCGGTGACGCTGGGTGTGGAGGTGGCGTCGCTGGCCGAGGTGGCCGATGCGGTGCCGGATGTTGTGGTGGTGCCCGTGTCGGGCGGTGAGACGCCGGAGGCCGTGCACGAGGCGACGGCGTGGGCGCTGGGTCTGGTGCAGGAGTGGTTGGCGGACGGGCGGTTCGCGGGTTCGCGGCTGGTGTTCGTGACGCGGGGCGCGGTTTCGGCCGGGGACGAGGTGACCGACCTTGTCGGCGGTGCGGTGTGGGGTCTGGTGCGGGCTGCGGAGTCGGAGAACCCGGGCCGGTTCGTGCTGGTGGACACGGACGGTGAGTTGCCGCTGGATGCGGTGCTGGCTGTGGGTGAGTCGCAGCTGGTGGTTCGGGACGGGGTCGTGCGGGTGGGTCGGTTGGCCCGCGCCTCGGGTGGCGAGCCTGCCTCGGGCTGGGGTTCGGGGACGGTGGTGGTCACCGGCGGCACCGGCGGTCTTGGCCGTCTGGTCGCCCGTCATCTGGTGGTCGTGCACGGTGTTCGGGATCTGCTGCTGTTGAGCCGCCGTGGTGGTGCGGGCGCGTTGGTGGCGGAGCTGGAGGAACTGGGCGCGTCGGTCGAGGTCGTGGCGTGTGATGTCGCGGATCGGGAGGCGCTGGCGGAGGCGCTGTCGGGTCGCACCGTCACGGGTGTGGTGCACGCGGCGGGCGTTCTGGACGACGGTGTGGTGACCTCGTTGACGCCGGAGCGGGTGTCGGCCGTATTGCGGCCGAAGGTGGATGCCGCTTGGAATCTGCATGAGTTGACGAAGAGTCAGGATCTCCGGGCGTTCGTGCTGTTCTCGTCGATCTCGGGTGTGATGGGTAGCGCCGGTCAGGGCAACTATGCGGCGGCGAACGTGTTCCTGGACACGCTGGCGCAGTGGCGTCGCCAACAGGGCTTGCCCGCCCAGTCGTTGGGCTGGGGCGCGTGGGTGCCCACCGCCGGTATGACGGGGACGCTGTCGGAGGCGGACCTGCACCGCATCCGCTCGTCCGGCGTCCCCCCGCTGACCGAGGAGAACGGCCTGGCCCTGCTCGACGCGGCGATGGCTGTGGACGAGCCCTACCTCGTGCCGATGGGCCGCCTGGCGGGTGGGGCACGTCCGCGCGGTGAGGTGCCGACGATGTTCCGCGCCCTGATGCCCGGCGGCCGTCGCACGGCTTCCGCCGTCGGCTCGGGGACCGTGACCGCGCTCGCCACCCGCCTGTTCGAGCTGCGCGAGACCGACCGGCTGCGGCATGTCGTCGACCTCGTCCGCACCGAGGCCGCGGCCGTCCTCGGCCACGCCTCCGCCCAAGCGGTAGCTCCTGGGCGGGAGTTTCGTGACCTCGGGGTCGACTCCCTGACCGCGATCGAGCTCCGCAACCGGCTCACCACGGTGACCGGCCTCCGCCTCCCGGCCACTCTGGTCTTCGACTACCCGACCCCGGACGCCCTGGCCGCGCACCTCCTCGGGGAACTCCTCGACGAGAGCGCCGACGCAAGCACCCCGGCCGCCGCGCTCGGCGCGGATGCCGGCGAACCCATCGCGATCGTCGGCATGGCCTGCCGGATGCCCGGCGGGGTGCGAACCCCCGAGGAGCTGTGGCAGCTCCTGGTCGACGGGCGTGACGGCATCTCCGACTTCCCGACCGACCGCGGCTGGGACCTGGACGCGCTCTTCGGCGCCGGCCACGGCGTCAGCGCCACCCGTCAGGGTGGCTTCCTCTCCGGCCTGGGCGACTTCGACGCCGCCTTCTTCGGGATCTCGCCGCGCGAAGCACTGGCCATGGACCCGCAGCAGCGGCTGCTGCTGGAGACCTCGTGGGAGGCGATCGAGCGGGCGGGCATCGACCCGACGACGCTGCGCGGCAGCCGGACCGGCGTCTTCGTCGGCACGACCGGGCAGGACTACGCCTCGCTGGTGATGAACTCGCGGGACGAGGTGGAGGGCCACGCGAGTACCGGACTGGCCAACAGCGTGATCTCGGGCCGTGTCTCGTACTGCTTCGGTCTGGAGGGCCCCGCGCTCACCATCGACACCGCGTGCTCCTCCTCGCTCGTGGCCATGCACCTCGCCTCGCAGTCCCTGCGCAGCGGTGAGTGCTCGCTCGCCCTGGCCGGAGGCGTGACCGTGCTGTCCACACCGATGAGTTTCCTCGGCTTCACCCGGCAGGGCGGGCTGGCGTCCGACGGCCGGTGCAAGGCGTTCGCCGACGCCGCCGACGGGACCGGCTGGTCGGAGGGCGCCGGCGTGCTGGTGCTCGAACGGCTCTCGGAGGCCCGCCGCAACGGGCACCGAGTGCTCGCGGTGGTGCGCGGCTCAGCGGTGAACCAGGACGGCGCCTCCAACGGTCTGACCGCGCCGAACGGTCCGTCCCAGCAACGCGTGATCCGCCAGGCCCTGGCGAACGCCGGGCTGTCGCCCGCCGAGGTGGACGCGGTCGAGGCGCACGGCACCGGTACCACCCTGGGCGACCCCATCGAGGCGCAGGCGCTGCTGGCGACGTACGGGCAGGAGCGGTCGGCGAATCGTCCGCTCCGGCTGGGGTCCGTGAAGTCGAACCTCGGCCACACCCAGGCGGCGGCCGGTGTCGCGGGCGTCATCAAGATGGTGCAGGCGATGCGCGCGGGCGTGCTGCCGAAGACCCTGTACGTGGACGCGCCGTCCTCGCACGTCGACTGGTCGGCGGGCGCGGCCGAACTGCTGACGGAGGCGCGGGAGTGGCCGGAGGCCGGACACCCTCGGCGCGCGGGGGTGTCCTCGTTCGGGATCAGCGGGACGAACGCGCACGTGATCCTTGAGCAGGCGACGTCGGCGGAGGATCCCGTCACGGAGGTTGCCCTCGCGTCGGGCGTGGTGCCGTGGGTGGTGTCGGGCGCGTCGGAGGCGGCGCTGGACGCCCAGCTGGCCCGGCTCGCCGGATCGGTCGGGTCGCCGCTGGACGTCGGCTTCTCGCTGACGGGGCGGTCGCGGTTCGGGCACCGCGCGGTGCTGCTGGACGGCGTCGAGGTGGCCCGGGGGGTGGCCGGCGAGCGGAGGCCCGCCGTGCTCTTCTCCGGTCAGGGCTCGCAACGGCTCGGGATGGGACGGGAGTTGTACGCCCGCTTCCCGGTCTTCGCGGAGGCGTTCGACGCGCTGTGCGCGGGGCTGGACGAGCACCTGGAGCAGCCGCTGCGCAGCGTCGTGTGGGGTGAGGACGAGGACCTGCTGAACCAGACGGCGCACGCCCAGGCCGGGCTGTTCGCGGTCGAGGTGGCGCTCTACCGGCTGGTCGAATCCCTCGGCGCACAACCGGAGTTCGTCGCCGGCCACTCGATCGGCGAGATCGCCGCAGCTCACGTCGCGGGAGTGTTCTCGCTCGCCGACGCCTGCGCGCTGGTCGCGGCCCGTGGACGCCTGATGCAGGCCCTTCCGTCCGGCGGTGCGATGCTCGGGGTGGAGGCCACAGAGGACGAAGTCCTGCCGCTGCTGGGCGAGTTCGTCTCGATCGCCGCCGTCAACAGCCCCTCCTCGGTCGTCGTCTCCGGCACCGAACAGTCCGTCGCCGCGATCGAGGCCCACTTCGGCGACCGCAGGAGGACCCGGCTGCGCGTCTCGCACGCCTTCCACTCGCCGCTCATGGACCCGATCCTGGACGACTTCCGCACGCTCCTCGACGGCCTCACCTTCTCCGAACCGACCCTCCCGATCGTCTCCAACCTCACCGGCGACCTCGCCGGCCCCGACCAGCTCCGCACCCCCGACTACTGGGTGCGCCACGTCCGCGAGGCCGTCCGCTTCGCCGACGGTATCCGCACCCTCAGCGCGGCCGGAGCCACGGACTTCCTGGAGCTCGGCCCCGGCGGGGTGTTGGCCGCGCTCGCCGAGCAGAGCCTCGCCGAGGAGGCGGGCTGCGTCGTGGCCCCGACGCTGCGCGCGGACCGGCCGGAGGAAAACAGCCTGCTCGCGGCGCTCGCCCGCCTGCACGTCGTCGGCGTGCCCGTCGACTGGGCCCGGCTGTTCGACGGCACCGGCGCCCGCCGGATCGACCTGCCCACCTACGCCTTCCAGCACGAGCGCTACTGGCCCGCCCAGGCCGCCCGCACGGGCGACGTGACCGGCGCGGGCCTCAGGCCGGCCGGGCACCCGTTGCTGGGGGCGGTCGTCGCGCCGGCCGACTCCGCGAGCGTGCTGCTCACCGGCCGGCTGTCGCTGAAGGCGCAGCCGTGGCTGGGCGACCACCGGGCGGGCGGCGTCGCCGTCTTCCCTGCCACCGGGTTCCTGGAGCTGGCTGTCCGGGCGGCGGACCAGGTGGGCTGCGACCGGGTCGAGCGGCTCACGCTCGCCGAGCCGCTGGTGCTGCCCGAGGACGGCGCGGTCGTCGTCCAGCTCGTGGTCGGGGCTCCGGACGACGCCGGGACACGCCCGGTGAGCTGCTACGCCCGGCCGGAGGACACGTCGGAGAGCGCGTCGGAGGACGCGCCGGACGGACCGTGGACCTGCCACGCCACCGGAACGCTGGCGACCGGCGAGCGCACGGCCGACTTCGACGCCTCCGTCTGGCCGCCGAAGGACGCGGTGGCCGTGGACCCGGAGAGCTGCCACGACCCGCTGGACCACGGCCCGGCGTTCCGCACGCTCCACGCGGTGTGGCAGCGGGGCGGCGAGGTGTTCGCCGAGGCCGTCCTCCCGGGCCGGGTCGAGGACGCGGCGCCGTTCGGGCTGCATCCGGCGCTGCTGGAGGCCGCCGTCCAGGTGGCGGGCCTGACCGGACCGGACGACGGCGAGCGGCTGGTGCCCACGGACTGGCGCGAGGTGGCACTCCACGCGACGGGCGCGGCCGTGGTGCGCCTGCGCGTGGCCCGGGTCGGTGAGCGCGCGGTGTCGGTCGAGGTCGTGGACGCGGCGGGCGGGCCGGTGCTGTCGGCGGAGTCGCTGACCTTGGGCGAGCCGTCCGCCGTCTCCCAGGCCACCGGTGTGGCGGGCTCGCTGCTGCGTCTGGACTGGGTGCCCACGCCGTCGCGTGCGCTTGAGCCTGTGCGGGCGGTGACGCTGGGTGTGGACCTGGCGTCGCTGGACGAGGCAGAGGATCTCGTGCTCGTCCCGGTGCCGAAGGGAGAAACGCCGGAGGCTGTGCACGAGGCGACGGCGTGGGCGTTGGGCCTGGTGCAGGAGTGGTTGGCGGACGGGCGGTTCGCGGATTCCCGGCTGGTGTTCGTGACCCGGGGCGCCGTGAAGGCCGACGCCGAGGACGAGGTGTCGGATCTCGTCGGCGGTGCGGTGTGGGGTCTGGTGCGGGCGGCCGAGGCGGAGAACCCGGGCCGGTTCGCCCTGCTCGATGTCGAGCACGACCCGGACGCCATGGCCGCACTCCCCGTTCTCTCCGCTCAACTGGGCGGTGGTGATTTCCAGTTCGTGGTCCGGGGTGATTCCGTCCGGGTGGGCCGGCTGGCCCGGGTGCCCGGCGGTGAGTCGTCCTCGGGCTGGGGCTCGGGGACGGTGGTGGTCACTGGCGGCACGGGTGGTCTTGGCCGCCTGGTGGCCCGGCATCTGGTGGTCGTGCACGGTGTACGGGATCTGCTGCTGTTGAGCCGGCGTGGTGGCGCCGGCGCGTTGGTGGCCGAGTTGGAGGAGCTGGGCGCGTCGGTCGAGGTCGTGGCGTGTGATGTCGCGGACCGGGACGCTCTGGCGGAGGCCTTGTCGGGCCGGACTGTCACGGGCGTGGTCCATACGGCGGGCGTTCTGGATGACGGTGTGGTCACGTCGCTGACCCCGGAGCGGTTGTCGGCGGTCCTGCGGCCGAAGGTGGATGCTGCGTGGAATCTGCACGAGTTGACGAAGGGTCAGGACCTCCGGGCGTTCGTGCTGTTCTCGTCGATCTCGGGTGTGATGGGTAGCGCCGGCCAGGGCAACTACGCGGCGGCGAACGTGTTCCTGGACACGCTGGCGCAGTGGCGCCGCCAACAGGGCCTGCCCGCCCAGTCGTTGGGCTGGGGCGCGTGGGTGCCCACCGCCGGTATGACGGGGGCGCTTTCGGAGGCGGACCTGCACCGCATCCGCTCCTCCGGCGTTCCGCCGCTGACGGAAGAGAACGGGCTGGCCCTGCTCGATGCCGCCATGGGCATCGACGAGCCCTACCTCGTGCCGATCGGCCGCGCCGCCGGCCCGGCCAGGATGCCGGGCACGGTGCCCGCGCTGCTGCGCGGACTGGTCCGAGGCGCCCGCCGGGCGGCGGAGTCCACCGGCGGCAGGACCGGGACGGTCGCGGCCCTCGCCGCCCGCCTGCGCGAGCTGCGCGCGACCGACCGGGCGCGGCACGTCGTCGACCTCGTCCGTACCGAGGCCGCCGCCGTCCTCGGCCACGCCTCGCCGCGGGCCGTCGCCGCCGACCGAGACTTCCACGACCTCGGCATCGACTCCCTCACGGCCCTGGAGCTGCGCAACCGCCTCACCGCCGTCACGGGCCTGCGCCTCCCGGCCACCCTCGTCTTCGACTACCCCAGCGCCGCCGTCCTCGGCGCGCACCTCCTCGGGGAACTCCTCGACGAGCAGGAGGCCGCGGACGGCGCCGCGCTGCTCGCCCAACTCGACCGCCTCGACGCGGCCCTGGCGGACGGGGACACCGACGGGGCGACCCGGAACGCGGTGGCGCTCCGACTGCGCCGAATGCTGGAGAAATTGCGAAACTCCGACGCGGAGAATGCCGAGGACGCCATTGCGGAGCGACTCGAAGCAGCGAGCGCGGACGAGGTCTTCGCCTTCATCGACCACGAGCTCGGCCGTCTGACCGACCGCTGACCAGACTCGCCTCATCACAGGAAGGCACCACCCCCCATGTCGAACGACAGCAAGCTCGTTGACTACCTCAAGTGGGTCACCGCCGACCTGCACCAGACACGCCAACGACTGCTGGAGGCCGAGTCCGGCCGGCACGAGCCGATCGCCATCGTCGGGATGGCCTGCCGCCTGCCGGGCGGGGTCGCCAGCCCGGAGGAGCTCTGGCAGCTGGTCGAGGACGGCGGGGACGGCATCACCGGGTTCCCCGCCGACCGCGGCTGGGACATGGCGGCCCTGCTCGGCGAGGGCAGCGGCAGCAGCGCCGCGATCGAGGGCGGGTTCGTCGCGGCCGGCGAGTTCGACGCCGCCTTCTTCGGGATCTCGCCGCGCGAGGCCCTCGCCATGGACCCGCAGCAGCGCCTGCTGCTGGAGACCTCGTGGGAGGCGTTCGAGCGGGCGGGCATCGACCCGACGACGCTGCGTGGCAGCCGGACCGGCGTCTTCGTGGGCACGGCCGGGGTCGACTACGTCGGCGTGGTCATGAACGCGCAGGAGGACATGGAGGGCCACGCGACCACCGGCCTGACGGCGAGCGTGCTGTCCGGCCGCGTGTCGTACACCTTCGGCCTGGAGGGGCCGGCGGTCACCGTCGACACGGCCTGCTCGTCGTCCCTGGTGGCCATGCACCTCGCCTCGCAGGCGCTGCGCGGCGGCGAGTGCACCCTCGCGCTGGCGGGCGGTGTCACCGTGCTGTCCACGCCGATGAGCTTCGCGGGCTTCAGCCGGCAGGGCGGGCTGGCCCCGGACGGGCGGTGCAAGGCGTTCGCGGACGCGGCCGACGGGACGGGCTGGGCCGAGGGCGCGGGCGTCCTGGTGCTGGAGCGGCTGTCCGACGCCCGCCGCAACGGGCACCGGGTCCTCGCCGTCCTGCGCGGCAGCGCCGTCAACCAGGACGGCGCCTCCAACGGCCTGACCGCGCCCAACGGCCCGTCCCAGCAGCGGGTGATCCGCCAGGCCCTCGCCGCCGCCGGGCTGTCGGCCGCCGAGGTGGACGCCGTCGAGGGCCACGGCACCGGGACCCCGCTCGGCGACCCGATCGAGGCCCAGGCGCTGCTGGCGACGTACGGGCAGGAGCGCGAACGGCCGCTGCTGCTCGGCTCGTTGAAGTCCAACATCGGGCACACCCAGGCGGCCGCCGGTGCGGCCGGCGTGATCAAGACGGTGATGGCGCTGCGGCACGGCGTGCTCCCGAAGACGCTGCACGTCGACGCGCCGTCCGGCGAGGTGGACTGGTCGGCGGGGTCGGTCGAGCTGCTGACCGAGGCCCGGCCCTGGCCCGAGTCGGGCCGGCCGCACCGGGCGGGGATCTCGGCGTTCGGGATCAGCGGGACGAACGCGCACGTGATCGTCGAGCAGGCGCCGGGCGAGGAGGCCGTCCCGGACGAAGTGGTCCTTGCGCCGGGCGTGGTGCCGTGGGTGGTGTCGGGCAAGTCGGAAGCCGCGCTGGACGCTCAGCTGGCCCGGCTCGCCGGGCTGGGCGGATCGCCGCTCGACATCGGCGCCACGCTGGCGGGACGGTCGCGACTCGGGCACCGGGCGGTGCTGGTGGACGGCGCGGAGGTCGCGCGCGGGGTGGCGGTTGAGCGGTCGGCGGCCTTTGTGTTCTCCGGGCAGGGATCGCAACGGCTCGGGATGGGAAGGGAGTTGCACGCCCGCTTCCCGGTGTTCGCGGAGGCGTTCGACGCGGTGTGTGCGGAGTTGGACGTGCACCTGGACCGTCCGCTGCGCGAGGTGGTGTGGGGCGAGGACGAGGAGCTGCTGAACCAAACCGCCTATGCCCAGGCGGGGTTGTTCGCGGTCGAGGTGGCGCTGTTCCGGCTGGTCGAATCGCTGGGTGTGCGGCCGGAGTTCGTGGCCGGGCACTCGATCGGTGAGGTTGCTGCGGCGCATGTGGCCGGGGTGTTCTCCCTCGCCGACGCCTGCGCGCTGGTCGCCGCTCGGGGGCGCCTGATGCAGGCCCTCCCGGCCGGCGGCGCGATGCTCGCCGTCCGGGCGACGGAGGACGAAGTCCTGCCGCTGCTGGGGGAGCTCGTGTCGATCGCGGCTGTGAACGGCCCGTCCTCGGTCGTCGTCTCCGGCACCGAGAAGGCCGTCGCGGCGATCGAGGCGCACTTCGCCGACCGCAGGACGACCCGCCTGCGGGTCTCGCACGCCTTCCACTCCCCGCTCATGGACCCGATGCTGGAGGACTTCCGCACGGTCCTCGACGGCCTCACCTTCGCCGAACCGGCGATCCCGATCGTCTCCAACCTGACCGGCAAGCTCGCGACCGCCGAGCAACTGTGCACCCCCGACTACTGGGTGCGCCACGTCCGGGAGACCGTCCGCTTCGCCGACGGCATCCGCGCGCTGCGCGAGGCCGGTGCGTCCGCCCTCCTGGAGGTCGGTCCGGACGGCGGGCTCGTCGCTCTCGCCGAGCAGACCCTCGGCGAGGAGAGCGTGACGGCCGCCGCCCTCCGCCGGGACCGGCCGGAGGAGAGCGCGCTGGTCACCGGCCTGGCCCGGCTGCACGTGGCGGGCGTTCCGGTGGACTGGGCGGAGCTCTTCGACGGCACCGGCGCCCGCCGGGTCGAGCTGCCCACGTATCCCTTCCAGCACGAACGCTACTGGCCCCGTCCGGCCCGGCGGATCGGGGACGTGACCGGCGCCGGCCTGGCGCCGGCCGAGCACCCGCTGCTGGGGGCGACCGTCACGCTGGCGAACGCCGAAGGCACGCTGCTGACCGGCCGGCTGTCGCTGAAGGCACAGCCGTGGCTGGGCGACCACCGGGTGGGCGGCGTCGTGGTCTTCCCGGCTACCGGTTGGCTGGAGCTGGCCGTGCGGGCCGGGGACCAGGTGGGCTGCGACCGGGTCGAGCGGCTCACGCTCGCCGAGCCGCTGGTGCTGCCCGAGGAGGGCGCGGTCGTCGTCCAGATCCAGGTCGGTGCGCCGGCGGCCTCCGGAGTCCGCCCGGTGCGGCTCTTCTCCCGTACGGATGCCGACGCCGACGGTCCGTGGACCGAGCACGCCTCGGGTGAGCTCGTCCGCGGCGAGCGCACGGCCGACTTCGACACCTCCGTGTGGCCGCCGAAGGGCGCGGTCGTCGCGGATCTGGCCGAGCTTCGGGAGGACGCCGACCTCGGTCCGGCCTTCGACGGGCTGCGGTCGGTCTGGCGGCGCGGCGACGAGACGTTCGTCGAGGCGGTGCTGCCGGGTGAACTGGTGGGTGAGGCCTTGGGGTTCGGTGTGCATCCGGCGTTGCTGGCGGCGGTGGTGCGGGCGGAGGGTCGTGGGCTGGTGCCGGTGGCGTGGTCGGGGGTGTCGTTGCATGCCTCGGGTGCGTCGGTGGTGCGGGCTCGGTTGGTGCGGACGGGTGCGGACACGGTGTCGCTCGCGGTGGTCGACGCTGCGGGGGATCCGGTGCTGTCGGTGGACGCCCTGGCGCTGGACGAGCCGTCCGCTGTCTCCCAGGGCGCGGGTGCGGCGGGCTCGTTGCTGCGGCTGGAGTGGGTGCCCGTGCCGTCGCGTGTGCTTGAGCCGGTGCGGGCGGTGACGCTGGAGGTGGCGTCGCTGGCCGAGATGGCCGATGCGGTGCCGGATGTTGTGGTGGTGCCGGTGCCGAAGGGAGACACGCCGGACGCCGTGCACGAGGCGGCGGCGTGGGCGTTGGGTCTGGTGCAGGAGTGGCTGGCGGACGGGCGGTTCGAGGGTTCGCGGCTGGTGTTCGTGACGCGGGGTGCGGTGTCGGCCGGGGGCGAGGTGTCGGATCTCGCTGGCGGTGCGGTGTGGGGTCTGGTGCGGGCTGCGGAGTCGGAGAATCCGGGCCGGTTCGTGCTGGTGGACACGGATGGTGAGTTGCCGCTGGAGGCGGTGCTGGCTGCGGGTGAGTCGCAGCTGGTGGTGCGGGACGGGGTCGTGCGGGTGGGCCGGTTGGCCCGCGCCTCGGGTGGCGAGCCTTCCTCGGGCTGGGGTTCGGGCACGGTGGTGGTCACCGGCGGCACGGGTGGCTTGGGCCGCCTGGTGGCCCGGCATCTGGTGGTCGTGCACGGTGTGCGGGATCTGCTGCTGCTGAGCCGCCGTGGTGGCGCCGGCGCGTTGGTGGCGGAGCTGGAGGAGTTGGGCGCGTCGGTCGAGGTCGTGGCGTGTGATGTCGCGGATCAGGAGGCGCTGGCGGAGGCGCTGGCGGGTCGGACCGTCACGGGTGTGGTGCACGCGGCGGGTGTCCTGGACGACGGTGTGGTGACCTCGTTGACGCCGGAGCGGGTGTCGGCGGTGCTGCGGCCGAAGGTGGATGCTGCCTGGAATCTGCATGAGCTGACGAAGGGTCAGGATCTCAAGGCGTTCGTGCTGTTCTCGTCGATCTCGGGTGTGATGGGCAGCGCGGGCCAGGGCAACTATGCGGCGGCGAACGTGTTCCTGGACGCGCTGGCGCAGTGGCGTCGCCAACAGGGCTTGCCCGCCCAGTCGTTGGGCTGGGGCGCGTGGGTGCCCACCGCCGGTATGACGGGGACGCTGTCTGAGGCGGATCTGCATCGCATCCGTTCCTCCGGCGTCCCGCCGCTGACCGAGGAGGACGGTCTGGCGCTGCTCGATGCCGCGATGGGCATCGACGAGCCCTACCTCGTGCCGATCGGCCGCCTGGCGGGTGGGGAACGTCCGCGCGGTGAGGTGCCGACGATGTTCCGCGCCCTGATGCCCGGCGGACGCCGTGCGGCCGCCTCCGTCGGCTCGGGGACCGTGACCGCCCTCGCCAGCCGCCTGTACGAGCTGCGCGAGAGCGACCGGCTGCGGCATGTCGTCGACCTCGTTCGCACCGAGGCCGCCGCCGTCCTCGGCCACGCCTCGCCGCAGGCCGTCGCCGCCGACCGCGACTTCCACGACCTCGGCATTGACTCCCTCACCGCCCTGGAGCTGCGCAACCGCCTCACCGCCGTCATTGGCCTGCGCCTCCCGGCCACCCTCGTCTTCGACTACCCGACCCCCACCGCGATCGCCGAGCACGTCCTCGCGGAGGTGCTCGGCCAACAGGACGAGACCCAGGTCCTGGCCCTCTCCGCCTCCTCCGTCGCGGACGACCCGATCGCCATCGTCGGCATGGCCTGCCGGCTGCCCGGCGGGATCGGCTCGCCCGAGGAGCTGTGGGAACTGCTCTCCGAAGGACGCGAGGGCATCTCCGACTTCCCGACCGACCGCGGCTGGGACCTCGACACCCTGCTCGGCGGCGGACCCGGCGACCGGGGGCGCAGCGCCACCGCGAAGGGTGGCTTCCTGCACGGCGTGGCCGACTTCGACGCCGCCTTCTTCGGGATCTCGCCGCGCGAGGCACTGGCCATGGACCCGCAGCAGCGGCTGCTGCTGGAGACCTCCTGGGAGGCCGTCGAGCGCGCCGGCATCGACCCGGTGTCCCTGCGCGGCAGCCGGACCGGCGTCTTCGTCGGCACCGGCGGCCAGGACTACCTGACGCTCGTCATGAACGCGCAGGAGGACATCGAGGGCCACGCGAGCACGGGGCTCGCCGCGAGCGTGGTCTCCGGCCGGATCTCCTACACCTTCGGCCTGGAAGGGCCGGCGGTCACCGTCGACACCGCATGCTCCTCCTCGCTCGTGGCAATGCACCTCGCCTCACAGTCACTCCGCAGCGGTGAGTGCTCGCTCGCCCTGGCCGGTGGCGTCACCGTGATGTCCTCGTCGCTCGGCTTCCCTGGCTTCACCCGGCAGGGCGGACTGGCCCCCGACGGCCGGTGCAAGGCGTTCGCCGACGCCGCCGACGGGACCGGCTGGTCGGAGGGCGCCGGCGTGCTGGTGCTCGAACGGCTCTCCGACGCGCAGCGCAACGGGCACCCGGTGCTGGCCGTCGTACGCGGCTCCGCCGTCAACCAGGACGGCGCCTCCAACGGCCTGACCGCCCCCAACGGCCCGTCGCAGCAGCGGGTGATCCGCCAGGCCCTGGCCAACGCCGGTCTGTCGGCCGCCGACGTGGACACGGTCGAGGCGCACGGCACCGGCACCACCCTGGGCGACCCCATCGAGGCGCAGGCGCTGCTCGCCACGTACGGACAGGAGCGCGAACACCCCCTGCTGCTCGGCTCGTTGAAGTCGAACCTCGGCCACACCCAGGCCGCCGCCGGTGCGGCCGGCGTGATCAAGGCCGTTCTCGCCATGCAGCACGGTGTACTGCCGAGGACGCTGCACGTGGACGCGCCGTCCTCGCACGTGGACTGGACGGCCGGGGACGTCCGGCTGCTCACGGAGGCGGTCGGGTGGCCGGACACGGGCAGGCCGCGTCGGGCCGGCGTGTCGGCCTTCGGGATCAGCGGGACGAACGCGCACGTGATCGTCGAGCAGGCGCCGCCGACCGATGCTCCCGTGGTGAACCCGTCGGTCGTGCCCGGTGTGGTGCCGTGGGTGCTGTCGGGCAAGTCCGAGGCCGCGCTGGACGCGCAGGTCGCGCGGCTCGCAGAGCCAGTCGGGTCGCCGCTGGACGTCGGTCTGTCCCTGGCCGCCGGGCGGCCGCGGTTCACGCACCGTGCGGTGCTGCTGGACGGCGTCGAGGCGGCCCGCGGAGTCGCCGACGGCGAGCGCAGGCCGGCCCTGCTGTTCTCCGGGCAGGGCGCTCAACACCTCGGCATGGGACGGGAGTTGTACCACCGCTTCCCTGCCTTCGCGGAGGCCTTCGACGCGGTGTGCGCGGGGCTGGACGAGCACCTGGAGCAGCCTCTCCGCAGTGTCGTGTGGGGCGAGGACGAAGACCTGCTCAACCAGACGGCGCATGCCCAGGCCGGGCTGTTCGCCGTCGAGGTCGCGCTCTACCGCCTGGTCGAATCCCTCGGCGTACGCCCGGAGTTCGTCGCCGGACACTCGATCGGCGAGATCGTCGCAGCTCACGTCGCCGGAGTCTTCTCGCTCGCCGACGCCTGCGCGTTGGTCGCGGCCCGTGGACGCCTGATGCAGGCGCTTCCGTCCGGCGGCGCGATGCTCGCCGTCCGGGCCACCGAGGACGAAGTCCTGCCCCTCCTCACCGACTTCGTCTCGATCGCGGCCGTCAACGGCCCGTCCTCGGTCGTCGTCTCCGGCACCGAACAGGCCGTCGCCGCGATCGAGGCCCACTTCGCCGACCGCAGGACGACCCGGCTGCGCGTCTCCCACGCCTTCCACTCGCCGCTCATGGACCCGATGCTGGACGACTTCCGCACGGTCCTCGACGGCCTCACCTTCGCCGAGCCGACCCTCCCGATCGTCTCCAACCTCACCGGCGACCTCGCCGGCCCCGACCAGCTCCGCACCTCCGGCTACTGGGTGCGCCACGTCCGCGAGGCCGTCCGCTTCGCCGACGGCATCCGCACCCTCCACGCCCACGGCGCCACCGACTTCCTGGAGCTCGGTCCGGACGCCGCCCTGTCCCCGGCCGTGCGCGAGACGCTCGCCGACACGTCGGACGCCGTCGTGCTGCCGGCCTGCCGCAGGGATCGTCCCGAGGAGGGCACCCTGCTCACCGCACTCGCCGGCCTGCACGTCGTCGGCGTGCCCGTCGACTGGGCCCGGCTGTTCGACGGCACCGGCGCCCGGCGCGTCGACCTGCCCACCTACGCCTTCCAGCGCGAGCGCTACTGGCCCCAGACGCAGCCCCACGCCTTGACGGGCCGGGCGACTGCGCCGGACGACCCGCTGGACGCCCGCTTCTGGGCCGCAGTCGAGGGCGAGGACCTGGACGCGCTGGCGGCCGACCTCGCCGTGGACGGCGACGCGCTCGGCGCGGTGCTGCCCGCCCTGTCGGCCTGGCGGCGCCACCACCGCGACCAGTCCCTGCTGGACGCGCTCCGCTTCCACGAGTCCTGGCGCGCGCTGCCGGGTGTGTCGTCGGCCCGGCCGAGCGGCCCGTGGCTGGTCGTGGCACCGGCCGAGGGCGGTGACGAGGCGTGGGCGGCGGCGGCCGTCGAGGCCGTCGGCCCGGACGCGCTGAGCCTGACCGTGCGGGCGCCGGAGCGGACCGAACTGGCGGCTCTCCTGCGCGAACTGCCGTCGACCGGACGCCCGTTCGCCGGCGTGCTGTCCCTCCTGGCCCTGTCCCCGGGCGAGCCGCCGGCCGCCGCCACGGCCACCCTGATGCAGGCGCTGCGCGACGCCGAGATGACCGCCCCGCTGTGGTGCCTGACGCGCGGCGCGGTCGCGGTCGCCCGCACCGAGGCGCCGAGCGCGCCGGAGCAGGCCGCCGTGTGGGGTCTCGGCCGGGTCGCGGCGCTGGAGCACCCCGAGCAGTGGGGCGGGCTGATCGACCTGCCCGAGGCACCGGACCAGGGCGCGGTGCGCCGGCTCGCCGCCGTCCTCGCCGGGACGGACGGCGAGGACCAGCTCGCGATCCGCTCCACCGCCGTGTACGGGCGCCGCCTGACCCCGGCCCCGGCGGGCTCGCCGGACGCGGGCTGGATGCCGGGGGAGACCCGGGGCACGGTGCTGGTCACCGGCGGCACCGGCGGTCGGGGCGCCCACCTGGCCCGCTGGCTCGCCGGAGCGGGCGCGAGCCACCTGCTGCTGGCGAGCCGCCGGGGGCCGGACGCCCCGGGCGCCGCAGAACTCGCGGAGGAGCTGCGGGCGCTGGGCGCCGAGGTGACCCTCGCGGCCTGCGACGTCGCCGACCGGGGGGCGCTGACCGCCCTGCTGGCCGTGCTGCCCGAGGACGCACCACTCACCGCCGTCGTCCACGCGGCGGGTGCCGTGGACGACGGGGTCCTGGACGACCTGACGCCGGAGCGCTTCGCCGCCGTCCACCGGGCCAGGGCGCAGGCCGCCCTCCACCTGGACGAGCTGACCCGCGGCCACGACCTGACGGCCTTCGTGCTCTGCTCGTCCGTGGCGGGCGCAGTCGGCACCCCGGGCCGGGCCGCCCTCGCGGCCCCGGTCGCCGTACTGGACGCGCTCGCCCAGCGGCGCCGGGCCGAGGGCCTGCCCGCCACGTCGATCGCGTGGGGCGCCTGGGTCGGCGCGGAGTACTCCGGCCCGGCGGACGCCGACGGCCGGCCGCAGCGCTCGGCCGTCCCCGCCCTGCACCCCGAACTCGCCCTGGCCGCCCTGCGGCAGGCCGTCACCCGCCCGGCCCCGGCGCTGGTGCTGCTGGACCTGACGCAGCCGCAGATCCTGGACGGCCTGGTCGGGCTGCGCGGGAACCCGCTGCTGCGGGAGCTCCCGGCCGCCCGGCCGGCCCTGGCGGCCGCGGACGCGGCGCGCAGGGAGTACGTCGCGGGCGCCTCCGAACTCACCGGGCGGCTCCGCGCGCTCTCGGCGGGCGAGCGGGTCACCGTCCTCACCGACCTCGTCCGCACACACGTCGCGGCGGTGCTCGGCTACGCCGACCGGTCGGCGGTCGCACCGGACCGCAAGTTCCGCGACCTGGGCTTCGACTCGCTGACGGCCGTCGAACTTCCGGCCCGGCTGGGCCTGGCGACCGGCCTCAAGCTGCCCGCCACCTCGGTGTACGACTATCCGACCGCCCATGCGCTGGCCGAGTACCTGCTGTCCGAGCTCCTGGACACGCCCGCGGCCGCTCCGCAGTTCCCCGCCGCCGGCACCGCCGCCGTCGACGGCGACCCGATCGCCATCGTCGGCATGGCCTGCCGCCTGCCCGGCGGGGTGAGCACGCCGGACGAGCTGTGGCGCCTGGTCGCCGAGGGCGGCGACGGCATCGCCGGCTTCCCCGAGGACCGCGGCTGGGACCTGCGCACCCTCCTGGTCGGCGACCGGGACGGGCGCGGCCGCAGCGCCACCCTGGAAGGCGGGTTCATCGAGGGCGTGGCCGACTTCGACGCCGCGTTCTTCGGGATCTCGCCGCGCGAGGCGCTGGCGATGGACCCGCAGCAGCGCCTGCTGCTGGAGACCGCCTGGGAGGCGCTGGAACGCGCCGGCGTCGACCCCCAGCAGCTCCAGGGCAGCCGGACCGGCGTCTTCGTCGGCACCAACGGCCTGGACTACGCGACCCTCATGATGAACTCGCGCGAGGACATCGGCGGCCACGCCGGCACCGGCCTGGCGTCGAGCGTGCTGTCCGGCCGGATCTCCTACACCCTCGGCCTGGAGGGGCCCGCCGTCACCGTCGACACCGCCTGCTCCTCCTCCCTGGTCGCCCTCCACTGGGCCACCCAGGCGCTCCGCAACGGCGAGTGCGCTCTCGCGCTGGCCGGCGGGGTGACCGTGATGACGACGCCGGTGAGCTTCGCGGGCTTCACCGTCCAGAACGGGCTCGCCGCGGACGGCCGCTGCAAGGCCTACTCGGACGCCGCCGACGGCACCAACTGGTCCGAGGGCGTGGGCATGCTGGCGCTGGAACGGCTCTCCGACGCCCGCCGCAACGGGCACCCGGTGCTCGCCGTGGTCCGCGGCTCCGCGGTCAACCAGGACGGCGCCTCCAACGGTCTGACCGCCCCCAACGGCCCGTCCCAGCAGCGGGTGATCCGCCAGGCCCTGGCGAGCGCCGGACTGTCGGCCGCCGACGTGGACGCGGTCGAGGGCCACGGCACCGGCACCGCCCTGGGCGACCCGATCGAGGCCCAGGCGCTGCTCGCCACCTACGGGCGCGGGCGCGACCCCGAGCGGCCGCTGCTGCTGGGCTCGCTCAAGTCGAACATCGGCCACACCCAGGCCGCCGCCGGCGTCGCGGGCGTGATCAAGACGGTGCTCGCCATGAAGCACGGCGTGCTGCCGAAGTCCCTGCACCTCGACCGGCCGTCCTCGCAGGTGGACTGGTCGGCGGGCGCGGTCGAACTGCTGGCGGAGCCGCGGGACTGGCCGGAGGTCGGCCGTCCCTGGCGGGCCGGGGTGTCCTCGTTCGGGATCAGCGGCACCAACGCGCACGTGATCCTCGAACAGGCGCCGGCCGCCGCGGAGAGCACCGAGGAGCAGCGGGTGCTGCCCGCCGTCGTCCCGTGGGTGCTGACGGGCCGCTCCGACGCGGCGCTGGAGACCCACCTCGGCCGCGCCTCCGCGCTCGAACTGTCCCCGCTGGACATCGGGTACTCCCTCGCCTCGGGGCGCTCCGGCTTCGAGCACCGCGCCGTGCTGCTCGCCTGCGCCGAGGGCCTGACCGAGGTCGCCCGCGCCGTCGCGGCGGACCGCTCGACGGCGTTCCTGTTCTCCGGGCAGGGCTCGCAACGGCTCGGCATGGGACGGGAGTTGTACCATCGGTTCGCGGTGTTCGCCGACGCCTTCGACGCGGTGTGTGCGGGACTGGACGAGCACCTGGAGCAGCCGCTGCGCAGTGTCGTGTGGGGCGAGGACGAGGAGCTGCTGAATCAGACGGTGTACGCCCAGGCCGGGCTGTTCGCGGTCGAGGTGGCGCTCTACCGCCTGGTCGAATCCCTGGGCGTGCGGCCGGAGTTCGTCGCCGGCCACTCGATCGGCGAGGTCGCGGCCGCGCACGTGGCAGGGGTGTTCTCCCTGGCCGATGCGTGTGCCCTGGTGGCGGCCCGCGGACGCCTGATGCAGGCGCTCCCGGCGGGTGGTGCGATGCTCGCCGTGCAGGCGAGGGAGGACGAAGTCCTGCCGCTGCTGGGTGACTTCGTTTCGATCGCCGCCGTGAACGGCCCGTCCTCGGTCGTCGTCTCCGGCACCGAGGAGGCCGTCGCCGCGATCGAGGCCCACTTCGCCGACCGGAAGACAACTCGCCTGCGCGTCTCCCACGCCTTCCACTCCCCGCTCATGGACCCGATGCTGGAGGACTTCCGAGCCGTCCTCAACGGCCTGTCGTTCCAGGCACCTTCCGTCCCCGTCGTCTCCAACCTCACCGGCGCCCTGGCCGAGACCGACCAGCTCCGCACCCCCGACTACTGGGTGCGCCACGTCCGCGAGGCCGTCCGCTTCGCCGACGGCATCCGCACCCTCCGCGCGGCCGGCGTGTCAGCCTTCCTCGAACTCGGCCCCGACGGCGTGCTCACGGCCCTTGCCGAGCAGGCCCTCGCCGAGCAGAGCCTCGGCGACGACGGGACGGACCGCGTGACGGCCACCACGCTGCGAAGGGACCGCGCCGACGAGCGCGCGCTGCTGACCGGCCTGGCCCGGCTGTACGCGGCCGGCGTCCCGGTCGACTGGGCCCGGCTGTTCGACGGCACCGGCGCCCGCCGGGTCGAGCTGCCCACCTACGCCTTCCAGCACCGCCGCTACTGGCCGCGCCCGGCCGCGCTCTCCGGCGACGTCACCTCCGTCGGGCTGGTCCCGGCCGAGCACCCGCTGCTCGGCGCCGCCGTCCCGCTCGCCGACGCGGACGGGGTGCTGTTCACCAGCCGCCTGGCGCTGCGCGTCCACCCGTGGCTGCTGGACCACCGGATCGCCGGCCGCCCGGCCTTCCCCGCCGCCGGGTTCGTCGAACTGGCCGTCCGGGCCGGCGACCAGGTCGGCTGCGGCCGGATCGCGGAGCTGACGCTCGGTGAGCCGCTGCCGCTGTCCGAGGACGACGAGCCCGTGGTGCAGGTGCGGGTCGGCGCGCCGGACGACACCGGCGCGCGCCCGGTGGCCTGCTACGCCCGCCCCGGCGACGCCGCCCCCGACGAACCGTGGACGCGCTGTGCCACCGGCACCCTCGTCCCGCAGGAGGCGGAGCTGCCGGAGCTCGGCCAGGCCGCCTGGCCCCCGGCCGGCGCGCTCGCCGTCGACCTCGACGGCTTCTACCGCGAGCCCGGGCGCGGCCCGGCGTTCCGGGGGCTGCGCGCGGCCTGGCTGCGTGGCGAGGAGGTGTTCGCCGAGGTCGCGCTGCCCGCCGAACCGGCCGAGGACGCGCGCTACTTCGGCCTTCACCCCGCCCTTCTCGATGCCGCGCTGCACGCGGCCGTCCTGCTCGGCGTCGGCACCGAGGAGCAGCTCCCGCAGCCGCACGCCTGGCAGGGCGTCGCGCTGCACGCCGGGGGCGCCGCCACCCTGCGGGTGCGCATCCTCCGCCTCGGCGAGGACACGGTGTCCGTCACCGCCACCGACCCGGCCGGCGGGGCCGTGCTGACGGTGGCCTCGGTTGCCCTGCGCACCCCGCAGGCCACCGCTGCCGCCGCCCGGACCGGCCGCGACCCGCTGTTCCGGATCGAGTGGGTCCCCGCCCCCGTCGCACCGGCCGCCGCCAACCCGCCGCGGTGCACGGCGCTCGGCCCGGACGACTGCGGCACCGGCTCCTCGGCCGCGACCCTCGCGGACCTCGCGGACCTCGCGGACCTCGGGCGGCCGGTTCCGGACCTGGTCCTGGTCTCCCTCCCGGCCCCGGACGGCGACGTGCCCGACGCCGTCCACGCGCACACCGCCCGCGTCCTGGCCCTCGTCCAGGAGTGGCTGGCCGAGGAGCGGGCGGCCGCTTCGTACCTGGTGTTCGTGACCCGCCACGCGATCCGCGCCGCGGACCGCGAGACCGTCCGGGACCTGCCCGGCGGCGCCGTGTGGGGCCTGGTCCGCTCGGCGAACTCCGAGCACCCCGGCCGGTTCGCCCTGCTCGACGTCGAACGCACCGAGGACGTGGCCGCCGTCCTGCCGCTGCTGCCCGGCCTACTGGCCGACGGCGAGGCCCAGTTCGCCGTCCGGGGCGGCACGCTGCGGGTCGGCCGGCTGGCCCGGCTGGCGGACGCGCCCGGACTGCTGCCCCCGGCGGGCACCCTCTGGCGGCTGGCGGCCGCCGACGGCGGGAACGTCGAGGACGCGGCGCTGGTGCCCTGGCCGGAGGCGGCCGAGCCGCCCGCGGCCGGGCAGGTCGCCCTCGCCGTGCGGGCCGCGGTGCAGGGACTCACCACCGGGGTGGCCGGCCTGGTCACCGCGGTCGGTGACGGCGTGTCCGGCCTGCGCCCGGGCGACCGGGTCCTCGGCGTGCTGCCGGCCGGACCGGTGGCGGTCGCCGACCGGCGACTGCTGGCCCGGGTGCCGGACGGCTGGTCCTTCGAGCAGGCCGCCGCCCTGGCCGCCGACTTCGTCCCCGCCCGTCAGGCCCTCGGCCGCGAACCCGCCGGCCGGACCGTCCACGTGCACGCCGTCGCCACCGGACCGGCCACCGCCGCCGTCCAGCTCGTGCTGCGGCTCGGCGCCGAGGTGTCCGCGACGGCACCCGCCGAACTGCGCGACGCCCTGCTCGGCTACGGCCTGCCGTCCGAGCGGCTCGTCGAGCACGGCGCAGCGGGCACGGATCTCGTCCTGGACGCGGACGCTCTCGCACAGCTGCCCGCACCGGACCCCGAGCAGGTCGGCACGCTCCTGGCGGAGCTGGTCGCCCTGGCCGACCGGGGCGAGGTCACCCCGCCGCCGCTCGCCCGGTATGACATCCGGGACGCGCGCACCGCCCTCGCCGCCGAGCGGCCCGCCACCCGGACCGTGCTGACCATGCCGCCGGTCTGGAACCCGGACGGCACCGTGCTGATCACCGGTGGCACCGGCGCCCTCGGCCGCCACCTGGCCCGCCGACTGGCCGTCAACGGCACCCGCCACCTGCTCCTGACCAGCCGGCGCGGGCCCGACGCGCCCGGCGCCGCCGACCTGCTCGCCGAGCTGGCCGCGCTCGGGGCCGAGGCCCGGGTGGCCGCGTGCGACACCGCCGACCGGGCCGCCACGGAGGCGCTGCTCGCCGGGATCGCGGCCGAGCACCCGCTCACCGCCGTGATCCACACCGCCGGTGTGCTGGACGACGGCATCATCACCTCGCTCACCCCCGAGCGGCTGTCCGCCGTGCTCCGGCCCAAGGTCGACGCGGTCTGGCAGCTGCACGACCTCACCCGGCACCTCGACCTGGCCGCCTTCGTCACCTTCTCGTCCATCGCGGGCGTGATGGGCAGCCCCGGCCAGGGCAACTACGCCGCCGCCAACGCCTTCCTGGACACCCTGGTCGACCACCGCAGGTCGCTCGGCCTGGCCGGCACCTCGCTCGCCTGGGGCCCCTGGGTGCAGGACGCCGGCATGACCAGCGAGCTCAGCGAGACGGACATGCGGCGCATGCAGTCGGGCGGCATCCCGCCGCTCTCCGTCGAGCAGGGCCTGGCCCTGTTCGAGGCCGCCCTCGGCTCCGCCGAACCGCTGGTCATCCCGATCGGGCTGGCCGCCGGGGCGATGCGCCCCCAGGGCGAGGTGCCGCCGCTGTTCCGCGGACTGGTCCGCACCGCCCGGCGCACCGCCGCAGCCGCCGCGGGCGGCACCGACGCGGCGGCCGGCTTCGTCCAGCAGCTCCTGGACCTCACCGAGCGCGACCGGATGCGGTACCTGGTCGACACCGTCCGGGCCGAGGCCGCCACCGTCCTCGGACACCCCTCGCCGGAGGCCGTCGCGGCCGAACGCGACTTCTACGAGCTCGGGTTCGACTCGCTGACCGCCGTCGAGCTGCGCAACCGGCTCGCCGCCGTCACCGGCCTGCGGCTGCCAGCGACCGTGGTCTTCGACAGCCGGTCGCCCGTCGAGCTGGCCTCCTGGATCCGCAGCGAGCTGTCCAACCGGCCCAGCGAGGACACCGAGGGCGAAGGCGTGGTCCTCATGCCCGGCGGAGAACCCGAACTCGACTCCCTGGAACGGCTGTTCATGGACGCCCTGGGTAACGGGAAGATCCCCGAGGCCCAGCGGATGCTGGCGACGGTCGCGGCGCTGCGCCCCAGCTTCGAGGCGACCGCCGAACTGGAGGACCTGCCGTGGGCGACCAGGCTCGCCGAGGGGCCGCGCCCCACCCGGCTGATCTGCGTCAGCGCGCCCACCGCCAACGCCGGCATCCACCAGTACTCCCGGCTCGCCGCCCACTTCCGGGGCGAGCGCGAGGTGTCGGCCCTGCCGTTGGTCGGCTTCGCCACCGGCGAGCGGCTTCCGGCCACGCCCGAGGTCGCCACCCGGGTGATCGCCGAGAGCGCTCTGCGCGCCAGTGACGGTCACCCCTTCGTCCTCGCCGGCCATTCCTCCGGCGGCTCCTTCGCCTACGCGGCGGCCGGCCTGCTGGAACACACCTGGGGTATCCGCCCGGCGGGCGTGGTGCTGTTCGACACGCTGAGCTTCCAGCACAACGCGGACGAGGGCACCGACTACACCGGCATGATGCGGCTCAACTTCACCGGCGCGGACACCTCGCCGGTGCGGCTGACCAACTCCCGGCTGTCCGCGATGGGCCGCTGGATGGTGCTGCTCAACCGCCTGGAGGTCCAGCACACCTCGGCCCCCGTCCTGCTGGTCACCTGCGACCGGGCCATGGTCGGCGCCGACGCGGCCCCCATCGAGCAGCGCCCGCAGGCCGAGCCGCTGGTGCCCGGCGCGCAGGTGCGGGCCGTGGACGCCGACCACCTCTCGATGATCCGGGAGGACTCGGCCCTGACCGCGCAGATCGTGGAGGAGTGGCTGCGCGGGCAGGAGTAACCGTCGCAAAGGGGCGTGCCGGGCACCTGGGGGTGCCCGGCACGCCCCTTTGCTGTTGCCGGGGTAGCGCACGCGGGAGGACGGGCTCTAGGGAAAACCGGGGCCGTCCGTGGCGAGACTGGGCGGGCGACGGGTCGGACCTGACGTCAGGAGTCTGCGGTCGGCGCCGGAACAGGCGTACGGCAGGGCCCTCCCGAGCGGCGTTCCTGGCGACCCCCCGAGAGGTTGACGTCCCGATGTCGAACGAAGACAGGCTCCGCGACTATCTGAAGCGGGCGATCGCGGACCTTCACGAGACCCGCGAGCAGCTCCGCGAGGCGAACGAGCTGCACCGGGAGCCGGTCGCCATCGTCGGCATGGCCTGCCGGCTGCCGGGCGGGGTCTCGTCCCCCGAGGAGCTGTGGGAGCTGGTGCGGGACGGCGTCGATGCGGTCTCCGGCTTTCCCGCCGACCGCGGCTGGGACCTGCCCGAGGGTGCCGTCACCGCCCGCGTGAGCGGATTCCTGCACGACGCGGGGGAGTTCGACGCGGAGTTCTTCGGGATCTCGCCGCGCGAGGCGCTGGCGATGGACCCGCAGCAGCGCCTGCTGCTGGAGACCGCCTGGGAGGCCGTCGAGCGGGCCGGCCTCGACCCCGGGACGCTGCACGGCACACAGACCGGCGTGTTCGTCGGCGCCGGACACGGCGGCTACGACAGCGCGTCCGCCGACCGGGGACAGGCCGCCGAGACGGCCGCCGGACACCTGCTGACCGGCAACACCGTGAGCGTCGCCTCGGGCCGGATCTCCTACGTCCTCGGCCTGGAGGGTCCGGCCGTCACGGTGGACACCGCCTGCTCGTCCTCGCTGGTCGCCCTGCACCTCGCGGTGCAGTCGCTCCGGCGTGGCGAGTGCTCGCTCGCCCTGGCAGGCGGCGTCACCGTGATGTCCACCCCGCAGATGTTCACCGAGTTCTCCCGGCAGGGCGGCCTGGCCGCCGACGGCCGGTGCAAGCCGTTCGCGGCGGCGGCCGACGGCACGGCGTGGAGCGAGGGCGCGGCCGTCCTCCTGGTCGAGCGGCTGTCGGACGCGCTGCGGCACGGGCACCCGGTGCTCGCGGTGGTGCGCGGCAGCGCCGTCAACCAGGACGGGGCCTCCAACGGCCTGACCGCGCCCAACGGGCCGTCGCAGCAGCGCGTGATCCGGCGGGCCTTGGCCGACGCCGGGGTGCCCGCGGCCGAGGTCGACGTGGTCGAGGCGCACGGCACCGGCACCCGGCTCGGCGACCCGATCGAGGCCCAGGCGCTCCTCGCCACCTACGGCCAGGACCGCGAACGGCCGGTGCTGATCGGCGCGTTGAAGTCCAACACCGGCCACACCCAGGCCGCGTCCGGCGTGGCCGGCGTAATGAAGGCGGTGCTGGCGATGCACCACGGCCTGCTGCCGCGCACGCTGCACGTCGACGCGCCGACCCCGCACGTCGACTGGTCCGCCGGCGCCGCCGAACTGCTCACCGAGCCGACCCCGTGGCCCGCCAATGCGTGGCCCCGGCGCGCGGCCGTGTCCTCGTTCGGCGTCAGCGGCACCAACGCGCACGTCGTCCTGGAGGCGGCGCCGGCAGCGGAGCCGCAGGCGGATGCCGGGGTGCCCGCCGCCGAGGAGGCGCCCGCGTCGGTGCTTCCCTGGGTGCTGTCGGCGCGCAGCGCGACAGCCCTCCGCGCCCAGGCCGGGCGGCTGGCCACCCACCTCAGGACCCACGGGCCGCTCGCCCCGGCGGACGTCGCGTTCTCGCTGGCGACCACCCGGACGCCCATGGCGCACCGGGCGGTCGTCGTCTCCGCGGACCCGGCGGAGCGGCTGCGCGCGCTGGACGCCCTGGCGGACGGTGGCACGGCTGCTGCACTGGTCGCGGGTGT
The DNA here is from genome assembly GCF_019192735.1 of Kitasatospora aureofaciens. Classification (GTDB taxonomy): domain Bacteria; phylum Actinomycetota; class Actinomycetes; order Streptomycetales; family Streptomycetaceae; genus Kitasatospora; species Kitasatospora aureofaciens_A. Next base: position 6,063 of record NZ_JAHTKP010000026.1, on the reverse strand, counting down.
GGTGGACAAAGCGGCGACGGCGTTCCTGTTCTCGGGGCAGGGGACGCAACGGCTGGGGATGGGGCGGGAGTTGTACGGGCGGTTCTCCGTGTTCGCGGAGGCGTTCGATGCGGTGTGTGCGGGTCTGGATGCGCACCTGGAGCGGCCTCTCCGTACCGTCGTGTGGGGCGAGGGCGAGGACCTGCTGAACCGGACCGCGTACGCCCAGGCCGGGCTGTTCGCCGTCGAGGTGGCGCTCTACCGCTTGGTCGAATCCCTGGGTGTGCGCCCGGAGTTCGTGGCCGGCCACTCGATCGGTGAGGTCGCGGCCGCGCACGTGGCAGGGGTGTTCTCCCTGGCTGATGCGTGTGCCCTGGTGGCGGCCCGCGGACGCCTGATGCAGGCGCTCCCGGCGGGCGGTGCGATGCTCGCCGTGCAGGCGACGGAGGGCGAAGTCCTGCCGCTGCTGGGCGAGTTCGTCTCGATCGCGGCGGTGAACGGTCCGTCGTCGGTCGTCGTCTCCGGCACCGAGGAGGCGGTCGCCGCCATCGAGATGCACTTCGCCGACCGCAAGACGACTCGCCTGCGCGTCTCCCACGCGTTCCACTCCCCGCTGATGGACCCGATGCTGGAGGACTTCCGGACGGTCCTGAACGGCCTGTCGTTCCAGGCGCCTTCGATCCCGTTGGTCTCGAACCTGACCGGCGAACTCGCTGACCCCGACCACCTGTTGACCCCCGACTACTGGGTGCGCCACGTCCGCGAGGCCGTCCGATTCGCCGACGGCGTGCGCACGCTCCACGCGCAGGGCGTGACCCGCTACCTCGAACTCGGCCCCGACGGTGTCCTCACCGCGATGGCGGCCGAAGCGCTGCCCGGCGATGCGGCCCTGGCTGCGGCCCTCCGCAAGGGCCGCCCCGAGGAGGCCGCCGTCCTGGAGGCCCTCGCCCGCCTGCACGTGCGCGGCGCGGATCCGGACTGGGCGGCCGTGGTCACCGGTGGCCGGCGCATCGACCTGCCCACGTACGCCTTCCAGCGGCAGCGCTACTGGCTGCCCGAGCTGCGACGGCAGGGCGCGGGCGGTCCCACGGCCTCCGACCCGGTGGAGGACGCCTTCTGGGCGGCGGTCGAGGCCGGGGACCTGCGGGCAGCCTCCGCCGCCCTGGGGATCGCGGAGGAGACCACCGAGGCCTCGCTCGACCGCCTGCTGCCGGTCCTGGCCGCCTGGCGCGAGCAGCGGCGGCTGCTGACCACGGTGGACGGCTGGACCTACCGGACCGCCTGGGTGCCCGTACGGGGCCTCACCGACGCCGTCCCGTCCGGCCGCTGGCTCGCCGTCCTGCCAGCGGCGATCACCGCCGCCGACTGGACCTCCGCCGTGCTCGACGCCCTGGCCGACCAGGGCCTGCGGATCGAGCGCGTGCCGGCCGCCGATCGGGAGGCCCTGGACCGCGCGCTCACCGACGGCACCGGCGCGCCGGTCGCGGGCGTCCTCTCGTTCCTCGCCGCCGAGGACCGCCCGCACCCGGAGTTCGCGGCGGTTCCGCAGTACCTGCCCGCCACCGTCGACCTGCTGCACGCACTGGAGGCCACGGGCGGCCCGGCAAGGCTCTGGTGCCTGACCCGGGGAGCCGTCGCGGTCGACCGGCCGGACCGGGTGACCGCGCCGGAGCACGCACAGCTGTGGGGCCTCGGCCGGGTGGCCGCGCTGGAGTACCCGCAGCGCTGGGGCGGCCTGATCGACCTGCCGACGGCACCCGACGGCCGCACGGCGGCCCGCCTGGCCGGCATCCTCGCGCAGTCCGCCGAGGACCAGGTCGCCCTGCGCGGCTCCGGCGCCTACGCCCGCCGGCTGACCCGCTCGACCGCGCTGTCGGAGCCCGCTGCGGCGGACGGCTGGACCGCCCCCGAGGGCACGATCCTGATCACCGGGGGGACGGGCGCGCTCGGTGCCCATGTCGCCCGGTGGCTGGCGGCCGCCGGTGCCCGGCACCTGGTGCTGGCCGGGCGTCGTGGCCCCGAGGCCGAGGGCACCGCCGCCCTCGCCGAGGAGCTGGCGGCCCTGGGCGCCCGCGTCACCGTCGCCGCCTGTGACGCCGCCGACCGCGATGCGTTGGCCGCCCTGCTGGCCGCCGTCCCGGCCGAGCTGCCGCTGGCCGGTGTGGTGCACGCGGCGGGCGTCCTCGATGATGGCGTGCTGGAGGGCCTGACCGCCGACCGGTTCGACGCCGTGCTGCGCGCCAAGGCCGTCGGTGCGCGCAATCTCCACGACCTGACGGCGCGGAACGAGCTCTCCCTGTTCGTCCTGTTCTCCTCGATCACCGGCGTGCTGGGCAACCCCGGCCAGGCCAACTACGCCGCCGCCAACGCCTACCTCGACGCGCTCGCCGAACACCGCCGCGCGAACGGCCTGCCGGCCACCTCGGTGGCCTGGGGTCCGTGGGCCGGCTCCGGCATGGCGGGCGACCACCCAGGGCTCACCGGCCGGATGCGGCGCAGCGGCCTCACGCCGATGGTCCCGGACCTGGCGATCGCCGTGCTGCGCCGGGCCCTCGTCGCGGACGCGTCCGGCCTGGCCGTGGCCGACGTCGACTGGAGCGCGCTCGTCCCCGCGCTCACCGCCGCCCGCCCGAGCCCGCTGATCGGCGACCTGCCCGAGGTCCGCCGCGCCGCGCCCGACCCCGCCGCGACGGCGCCCGGCGGCCCGGCCTCCCCGCTGGGCGAGCGGCTGGCCGGCCGCACTGCCGCCGAGCAGGAGCGCCTGCTGCTGGAGCTGGTCCGCACCGAGGCCGCCGCCGTCCTGGGGCACGCCACCGCGACCGTCGAGGCCACCCGCGCGTTCCGGGACCTGGGCTTCGACTCGCTGACCGCCGTCGAGCTGCGCAACCGCCTCACCGCCGCCACCGGGCTGAGCCTGCCCGCCACCCTGCTGTTCGACCACCCGACGCCGGCGTCCGTCGCCGCGCACCTGAGGGTGGAGCTGGCCGGCACCGGCACGGATGCGGGAACGCCGTCGACCGCGGCACCCGCCGCCGACGAGCCGATCGCGATCGTCGCGATGGCCTGCCGGTTCCCCGGCGGGGTGGACTCGCCGGAGGCCTTCTGGCGGCTGCTCGCCGAGGGCCGGGACGCGGTGACCGGTTTCCCGGCCGACCGTGGCTGGGACACCGACCGGCTCCACCACCCGGACCCGGACCACGAGGGCACCAGCTACGTCGCCGAGGGCGCCTTCGTCTCCGGCGTGGCCGACTTCGACGCCGGATTCTTCGGGATCTCGCCGCGCGAGGCGCTGGCGATGGACCCGCAGCAGCGCCTGCTGCTGGAGACCGCTTGGGAGGCCGTCGAGCGGGCCGGCCTCGACCCCGGGACGCTGCACGGCACGCGGACCGGCGTGTTCGTCGGCTCCAACTTCCAGGACTACCAGGTGCTGCTCGACGCCGCCCGGGAGGGCGTCGCCGGCCACGTGATGACCGGGAACGCCGCCAGCGTGATCTCCGGCCGGATCGCCTACTCCCTCGGCCTGGAGGGCCCGGCGGTCACCGTCGACACCGCCTGCTCGTCGTCCCTGGTCGCCCTCCACCTGGCCGCCCAGGCGCTGCGGCGCGGCGAGTGCGCGCTGGCCCTGGCCGGCGGGGTCACCGTGATGTCCACGCCGCAGGTGTTCGTGGAGTTCTCCCGCCAGCGCGGCCTGGCCGCGGACGGCCGCTGCAAGCCCTTCGCCGCCGCCGCGGACGGCACCGGCTGGGCCGAGGGCGCGGGCGTGCTGCTGGTCGAGCGGCTCTCGGACGCGCTGCGCCACGGGCACCCGGTGCTGGCCGTCGTGCGCGGCTCCGCCGTCAACCAGGACGGGGCCTCCAACGGCCTGACGGCGCCCAACGGTCCGTCCCAGCAGCGCGTCATCCGGGCCGCGCTCGCCGACGCGGGTCTGACGGCCGGTGAGGTGGACGCCGTCGAGGCGCACGGCACCGGCACCCGGCTCGGCGACCCGATCGAGGCCCAGGCGCTGCTCGCGACGTACGGCCGGGACCGCGAAGTCCCCTTGCTGCTCGGCTCGGTGAAGTCGAACATCGGCCACACCCAGGCCGCCGCGGGCGTGGCGGGGGTGATGAGGACGGTGCTCGCGATGCAGCACGGCGAACTGCCGAAGAGCCTGCACATCGACGCGCCGACCCCGCAGGTGGATTGGTCCGCCGGCGCGGTCGAGCTGCTGACCGAGGCCCGGGAGTGGCCGGAGACCGGGCGCCCGCCGCGCGCCGGCGTGTCCTCGTTCGGTGTCAGCGGCACCAACGCCCACGTGATCCTGGAAGCCGCCCCCGCCCCCGCCTCCACACCCGTCCGTCCGGCGCCCGCCCGTCCGCTGCCCTGGCTGCTGTCCGCGCAGACCCCCGAGGCCGTGCGCGACCAGGCCCGCCGCCTGGCCGCCCACGTCCGCTCCGCCGAGCCCGCCCTGGACGACGTCGCGTACTCCCTCGCCACCACCCGCGCCGCGCTGGAGCACCGGGCGGCCGTCGTCGCGGCCGACCGGGACGAACTTCTCGCCGGCCTGGACGCGCTGGCGGCGGGCCAGGCCACCCCCGCCGTCCTGGAGGGCCAGGGCGCGGGGGAGGGCGATCCGGTCTTCGTCTTCCCCGGCCAGGGCTCCCAGTGGGCCGGTATGGCGCTCGAACTCCTCGACACCGCACCGGTGTTCGCCCAGCGCATGGCCGAGTGCGCGGCGGCGCTGGCACCGTTCACCGACTGGTCGGCGACGGACGTGCTGCGCGGCGAACCCGGTGCGCCCGGGCTCGACCGGGTCGAGGTCGTGCAGCCGGTGCTGTTCGCCGTGATGGTGTCGCTGGCCGAGCTGTGGCGCTCGCGCGGCGTCGAACCGGCGGCGGTGCTCGGCCACTCGCAGGGCGAGATCGCTGCGGCCTGCGTTGCGGGAGCGCTCTCGTTGGACGACGCCGCCCGGGTGGTCGCCCTGCGCAGCCGGGCGCTGCGGCAGCTGGCGGGCCTCGGCGGCATGGTGTCGGTGGCCGAGCCGGTCGCCGCCGTCCGGGGACGCCTCGCCCGCTGGGGCGAGCGGATCTCCGTCGCCGCGGTCAACGGCCCGGGCTCCGTGGTGGTGTCCGGTGAGCCCGACGCCCTGGACGCCCTGATCGCCGACTGCGAGCGGGCCGGTGTCCGGGCCCGCCGCATCCCCGTCGACTACGCCTCGCACTCCGCCCAGGTCGAGCGGATCGAACAGGAACTGCTGGACCTCCTGGCGCCGATCAGCCCGCGCAGCGCGGACATCCCGTTCTGCTCCACCGTCACCGGCACCCTTGTCGACACCGCCACGCTCGACGCCGGCTACTGGTACCGCAACCTGCGCGGGACCGTGGAGTTCGAGCAGGCCACGCGCGCGCTGCTGGCGGCCGGCCACCGGGTGTTCATCGAGGTCAGCCCGCACCCCGTGGTGACCACCGGCCTCCAGGAGACCATCGAGGACAGCGGCCTGCCCGGCGCCGCCCTCGGCACGCTGCGCCGCGACGACGGCGGCCCCGGCCGCTTCCTCCTCGCCCTGGCCGACGCCCGCACCCACGGCGCCCGGGTCGACTGGGAGCTGTGCTTCGCGGGCACCGGCGCCCGGCGCGTCGAACTGCCGACCTACCCGTTCCAGCGGCAGCGCTACTGGCCGCGCCCGGGCGCGGCGGGCGGCGACGTCACGACGGCCGGCCTGGCCGCGCCGGAGCACCCGCTGCTCGGCGCCGCGGTCGAACTCGCCCAGGGCGGCGGGCTGGTGGCCACCGCCCGCTGGTCGCTGCACACCCACCCGTGGCTGGCCGACCACGCCGTCGGCGGCACCGTCGTCGTCCCCGGCGCGGCCCTGGTCGAGGCGGTCGTGCGGGCCGGCGACGAGCTCGGCTGCGGGCGCATCGAGGAACTCACCCTGCACGCACCCGTCCTGCTGCCCGACCGCGGCGCCCTCCAGGTGCAGATCGAGGTCGGCGCCCCGGACGGCACGGCCCTGCGCCCGGTCGCCGTGCACACCCGCCCGGCGGGCGCGGCCGGCCCGGAGGGCTGGACCCGCCACGCCGACGGCCGGGCCGACCCGGCCGTCGG
>NZ_JAHTKP010000025.1 GCF_019192735.1 Kitasatospora aureofaciens | reverse complement strand
GATCTGCCGCTCGCCGCAGCGCCCGCCGCGCCCCCGGCCCCCAAGGCCGCCGCGCCGGCAGCGCCCGCCGCCGCCACCGCCGGCCCCGAGCTCGTCCAGCTGCGCGGCCCGGCAAAGGCCGTCGCCACCAACATGGACGCCTCGCTGGAGGTCCCCACCGCGACCTCGGTCCGCGCGGTCCCCGCGAAGCTGTTGATCGACAACCGCATCGTCATCAACAACCACCTGCAGCGCGCCCGCGGCGGCAAGGTCTCCTTCACCCACCTGATCGGCTACGCCCTGGTCCAGGCCATCAAGGCCGCCCCGGGCATGAACTACAGCTACAAGGTGGAGGACGGCAAGGCCTTCCTGGTCAAGCCGGAGCACGTCAACCTCGGCCTGGCCATCGACCTGGTCAAGCCCAACGGCGACCGCCAGCTCGTCGTCGCGGCCATCAAGAAGGCCGAGACCCTCGACTTCTTCGGCTTCTGGCAGGCCTACGAGGACATCGTCCGCCGGGCCCGCGCCAACAAGCTGACCATGGACGACTTCACCGGCGTCACGGTCTCGCTGACCAACCCCGGCGGCATCGGCACCGTGCACTCCGTGCCGCGCCTGATGCAGAACCAGGGCACCATCGTCGGCGTCGGCGCCATGGAGTACCCGGCCGAGTTCCAGGGCTCCGCCCCGGAGACCCTGTCGCGCCTCGGCGTCTCCAAGATCATGACGCTGACCTCGACCTACGACCACCGCGTCATCCAGGGCGCGGCGTCCGGCGAGTTCCTGCGCGAGATCCACCGCCTGCTGCTCGGCGAGAACGGCTTCTACGACGAGATCTTCGAGTCGCTGCGGATCCCGTACGAGCCGGTCCGCTGGGCCACCGACGTCGCCACCACCCACGACGACGAGGTCAACAAGACCGCGCGCGTCATGGAGCTGATCCACTCCTACCGGGTCCGCGGCCACCTGATGGCCGACACCGACCCGCTGGAGTACAAGCAGCGCAAGCACCCCGACCTGGACGTCACCACGCACGGCCTCACCCTGTGGGACCTGGAGCGCGAGTTCGCGGTCGGCGGCTTCGGCGGCCACAAGATGATGAAGCTCCGCGACATCCTCGGCCTGCTGCGCAACACGTACTGCCGCACCGTCGGCATCGAGTACATGCACATCCAGGACCCGAAGCAGCGCAAGTGGCTGCAGGAGCGCCTGGAGAAGCCGTACGCGAAGCCCGAGCGCGAGGAGCAGCTGCGCATCCTGCGCCGGCTGAACTCCGCCGAGGCGTTCGAGACCTTCCTGCAGACCAAGTACGTCGGACAGAAGCGCTTCTCGCTGGAGGGCGGTGAGTCGCTGATCGCGCTGCTGGACGCGACCATCGACTCCGCCGCCGAGAACCGCCTCGACGAGGCCGTCATCGGCATGGCCCACCGCGGCCGCCTGAACGTGCTGGCCAACATCGTCGGCAAGCCGTACGGCAAGATCTTCGGCGAGTTCGAGGGCAACCTCGACCCGAAGTCCATGCACGGCTCCGGCGACGTCAAGTACCACCTGGGCGCCGAGGGCACCTTCACCGGCCTGGACGGCGAGACCATCAAGGTCTCGCTCGCCGCGAACCCCTCCCACCTGGAGGCCGTGGACCCGGTCGTCGAGGGCATCGCCCGCGCCAAGCAGGACATCCTGGACCAGGGCGGCACCACCTTCCCGGTGCTGCCGATCCAGATCCACGGCGACGCGGCCTTCGCCGGCCAGGGCGTCGTCGCGGAGACCCTGAACATGTCGCAGCTGCGCGGCTACCGCACCGGCGGCACCGTGCACGTCGTGGTGAACAACCAGGTCGGCTTCACCGCCGCCCCGGCCTCCTCGCGCTCCTCGATGTACTGCACCGACGTGGCCCGCATGATCGAGGCCCCGATCTTCCACGTGAACGGCGACGACCCGGAGGCCGTAGTCCGCGTCGCGCGGCTCGCCTTCGAGTTCCGCCAGACGTTCCACAAGGACGTCGTGATCGACCTCATCTGCTACCGCCGCCGCGGTCACAACGAGGCCGACAACCCGTCGTTCACCCAGCCGCTGATGTACGACCTGATCGACAAGAAGCGCTCGGTGCGCAAGCTGTACACCGAGGGCCTGATCGGTCGCGGCGACATCACCATGGAAGAGGCGGAGCAGGCGCTCCAGGACTTCCAGGGCCAGCTGGAGAAGGTCTTCGCCGAGGTCCGCGACGCCGCCCAGGCGCCGGCCCCGACCGCCGGTGGCAAGCCGCAGGCCGACTTCCCGGTCAACATCCAGACCGGCATCTCCCAGGAGATGGTCAAGCGGATCGCCGCCTCCCAGGTCAACCACCCGGACTGGCTGACCGTCCACCCGCGCCTGCTGCCGCAGCTGCAGCGCCGCGCCGCCTCGGTCGAGGACAACACCATCGACTGGGCGATGGGCGAGACCCTCGCCATCGGCTCGCTGCTCATGGAGGGCCACCCGGTCCGCCTGGCCGGCCAGGACAGCCGCCGCGGCACCTTCGGCCAGCGGCACGCCGTCCTGATCGACCGCAAGACCGGCGAGGACTACACCCCGCTGCAGTACCTCACCGAGGACCAGGCCCGCTACACCGTCTACGACAGCCTGCTGTCGGAGTACGCGGCCATGGGCTTCGAGTACGGCTACTCGCTGACCCGCCCGAACTCGCTGGTCATGTGGGAGGCGCAGTTCGGCGACTTCGTCAACGGCGCGCAGACCGTGGTGGACGAGTACATCGCCTCCGCCGAGCAGAAGTGGGGCCAGCACTCCGGCGTCACCCTGCTGCTGCCGCACGGCTACGAGGGCCAGGGCCCGGACCACTCGTCCTCCCGCCCGGAGCGCTTCCTCCAGCTGTGCGCGCAGAACAACATGACGGTCGCCATGCCGACCCTGCCGTCGAACTACTTCCACCTGCTGCGCTGGCAGGCGCACAACCCGCACCACAAGCCGCTGGTCGTCTTCACCCCGAAGTCGATGCTGCGTCTCAAGGCCGCGGCGAGTGCGACCGAGGAGTTCCTGTCCGGCTCGTTCCGCCCGGTCATCGGCGACAGCACCGTCGACCCGGCGCAGGTCCGCAAGGTGATCATCACCGCCGGCAAGTTCTACTACGACCTGGAGGCGGCGCGCACCGAGCGCGGCGTCACCGACACGGCGATCGTCCGGGTCGAGCGGCTCTACCCGCTGCCGGTGGCCGAGCTCCAGGAGGAGCTGGCCCGCTACGGCGACAACGTCCAGTTCGTCTGGGCCCAGGAGGAGCCGGCCAACCAGGGTGCCTGGCCGTTCATCGCGATGAACCTGGTCGACCACCTGCAGGTCGTCATCGGCCGCAGCGCCAACGGCTCGCGGCTGCGCCGCGTCGCCCGGTCGGCGGCCTCGTCCCCCGCGGTCGGCTCGGCCAAGCGCCACGCCGCCGAGCAGCAGGCGCTGATCGAAGAGGTCTACTCGATCTGACGCTCTGACGCTCTCAGGGCAATCCGGCCCCCGTCCTCCCCCTCCGGGGGGGCGGGGGCCGCGCCGTTTTCCGGCCCGCCGTTTCACGGTGGCGCCATGTCAAGGTCGCAGCTCTGCAACCAACAGGGGAACCGCGGTGCACGTCCACCTGACAGGTCGATAGGTTATGCCTCGCCGGATTTCTGCCCGGGTGCCCGTCACCGCGCCCGTGGCCGGCCGGACGACCTCACCGCTCTCCCAGGGGGATCACCACATGACCGCCGACACGCCGCGGGACGCCAGCAAGCTCCCGCCGGTCTTCCAGCCGCTGCTCCCGGACGACCCCCGGGAGGTCGGGGGCTACCGGCTCTTCGCCCGGCTGGGGGCCGGCGGCATGGGCCGGGTCTACCTGTCGTACACGCCGGGCGGGCGCCCGGTCGCCCTCAAGGTGGTCCGCCCCGAGTTCGCCGAGGACTCCGAGTTCCGCCGCCGCTTCGCCCAGGAGGTCAGCAACGCCCAGCGGATCCACGGGCTCTACACCGCGCAGGTGATCGACTCCGGCGGCCTGGACTCGGACGCCCCCTGGCTGGTCACCGCGTACGTCCCCGGCCCGTCCCTCCAGCAGGTGGTGCGCGAGCACGGCGCGCTGCCGGTGCGCACCGTGCTGCTGCTCATGGGCGGCATCGCCGAGGCGCTGCAGGCGATCCACAGCGTCGAGGTCGTGCACCGCGACCTCAAGCCGGCCAACGTGCTGGTCGCCGGCGACGGCCCGCGGGTGATCGACTTCGGCATCGCCAGGGCCGCCGACGCCACCGCGCTGACCGGCACCGGCTACCGGATCGGCTCCCCCGCCTTCATGTCCCCCGAGCAGGCCCAGGGCCGCCCGGTCACCCCGGCCACCGACGTCTTCGCGCTCGGCGCGCTGGCCGCCTACGTGGCCGGCGGCGCGGCGCCGTTCGGCGACGGCCCGGACACCGCGGTGCTCTACCGGGTGGTGCACGAGGGGCCCGACCTGGAGACCGTCCCGGCCGACCTGCGCGAGCTGGTCCTGCGCTGCCTGGCGAAGTCCCCCGAGGACCGGCCGACGCCCGCCGAGATCATCCAGGTCGCCCGCAACCACCCCGAGGTCGGCGGCCAGCTGCGGTTCGGTGACGACTGGCTGCCGCGCCAGGTCAACACCGAGATCACCCGCCGCTCCGACCTGCCCAAGACGCCGCCCACCCCGATGCCGGCCGTCCCGGCCACCCCGCCGACCCCGATGCCGGCCGTGCCGGCCACTCCCCCGCCGTCGGCCGCCGCACCGACCCACCCGGCCACCGCGGTGAGCCAGCCCCCGCAGCCGCCCGTCCCGCAGTCGCCCGCAGGGCCCCCGCCCGGCTTCGTCCCGCCGCCGCTCGGCGCGTACGGCGCCCCTCAGCCGCCCACCGAGACGCCGACCGCGCCGGTGCTGTCCGCCCCGCCGACCATGCAGCTCCGCCAGGAGCCGCCGTCCTACGACACCCCGCCGCCCGGCCCGGTGGTCACCAGCACCCCTGAGCCGGAGCCCAAGGAGAAGAAGAAGGGCGGGGTGTCCTGGAAGGTGCTGCTCGTCGTCGCCCTGGTGATGGCGATCGGCGGCACCGCGGGCGGCGTCTTCCTGATGAAGAAGCTGAACGACGGCAAGACGAGCAACAACACCCCGGTCGCCGGCCAGACGGTGACCCAGTCGGCCGGGCCGCTGCCGCCCGCACAGAGCTCCACGCCCGCCCCGACCGCCACCAACTCCCCGGTGTCGGCCCCGACCGCGAAGCCGTCGACGCCCGGCGGCACCGTCTCGGCACCCGCCCGGCCCACCGGCTACACGCCGGCGCTCGACAAGGTCTCGCTCGCCATCCCCGCCGCCCAGTACTCCAGCGACGCCTACAAGATCGATCTGACCGCCGGCAAGGTGGTGCCCGGGGGCAACGGCCTGAAGTGGGGCTTCGGTGTCGGCAAGGCCGGGTGCTGCGGCGGCCGGGCGGACTCCTTCGATCCCTACGGCGACAACGCCTCCGACTTCGCGGTGATCAGCGAGGCCAGCGTCACCCCGGAGCAGTGCGCGAGCGCGATCGACTCCCGTCCGGACACCGACCTGAGCTTCAACCGCGTCACCCCGGGCCGGCTGCTCTGCATCCGCGACCGGGTGACGCAGAACATCGCCGTCGTGGCCGTGGAGGTCGCGGACGCCAGTACCGGGGCCGCCAAGGTGACCGTGAGCACCTGGCGGGCCAACGGCCAGGCGGGTCTATCCTGACCAGGTCAATCCCCATCCGACCGGAGCGAACCGTGTACTTCACCGACCGAGGCATCGAGGAGCTGGAGAACCGACGCGGCGACGAGGAGGTCACCTTCGAGTGGCTGGCCGAGCGCCTGCGCGAGTTCGTCGACCTCAACCCCGACTTCGAGATCCCGGTCGAGCGGCTGGCCACCTGGCTGGCCCGGCTCGACGACGAGGACGACGAGTGACGCGGTGAACCGCAGCTGAGAGGCCCGGAGGCGAAAGCCCCCGGGCCTTTCGCATGCCCCCGTAGGGGTCCGCCGCCGGGGTCGGGTCGGGGCGGGCTCAGGGGCGCGTCCGGGTCCGGATCCGGGGCGGAACCGCTTGCTTTTCCCGCCACGCGATATATCGTCTTCAGCAGAGAACGCGATACATCGCGATTCACACGGGAGGCGGCAGAGATGAGCCAGTGGACGGTCGAGGGACCCGACAGGATCACCATCGACGAGGCGGTGCGCGCACTCAACGTGCGGATCATCGACGGCACGGTGAACGTGGTGGCGGCCGACGGCCCCGCCCGCCTGGAGGTCACCGAGCTCAGCGGCGAGCCGCTGCACGTCACCCTGGTCGACGGTGTCCTGACGGTCACCTACAAGGACATCAGCAGCTGGGGCGAGGTCGGCGACTGGCTCAAGTCGGTCAACTCGGTCAAGGGATTCTTCAGCTCGCTCAAGCGCAAGCGGATCGCCGGGATCACCCTGACCGTGCCGGCCGCCGCCGACGTCAAGGTCGGCACCGTCTCGGCCGACAGCACCGTCTCCGGCTTCGCCGGGCACGTCTCGGTGCAGAGCGCCAGCGGCGACGCCACCCTGGTCGGCCTCAGCGGCCGCACCGACGCCAACACCGTCTCCGGCGACGTCGACGCCCAGTCGGTGGCCGGGCAGCTCAAGGTGAACACCGTCTCCGGACAGCTCACCGTGGTCGCCGGCACCGCCGACCGGGTCCAGGCCAACTCCGTCACCGGCGCGGTCACCCTGGACCTCGACGGCCCCACCCCGGCCGACATCAAGGTCACCACGGTCAGCGGCCCGGTCGCCGTCCGGCTCCCCTCGCTGGCCGACGCCAAGGTCGACGCCGGCTCCACCAGCGGCGACATCTCCAGCACCTTCGACCAGCTCAAACTGGGCGGCAGCTGGGGCGCCAAGCGGCTGTCCGGCCAGCTCGGCGACGGCCAGGGCAGCCTCGCGGTGACCACCGTCTCCGGCGCCGTCACCGTGCTGCGCCGCCCGGACCCGGAGGACGACGCGCCGGTGGTGGTCCGGGAGCTCCCGGCCGGCCCCGACCTCGACAAGCCGGCCGGACCCGACCTCACCAAGGAGGCATGAGATGACCCCCGTCTTCGGCCACGGCCGGCTCCGGCTCTACCTGCTGAAGCTCCTCGACGAGGCCCCGCGGCACGGCTACGAGGTGATCCGCCTCCTGGAGGAGCGCTTCCAGGGCCTCTATGCGCCCTCCGCCGGGACGGTCTACCCGCGGCTCGCCAAGCTGGAGCAGGAGGGCCTGGTCGCCCACAGCACCGAGGGCGGCCGCAAGGTGTACCGGCTCACCGACGCCGGCCGCACCGAACTCGCCAACCGCCACAGCGAGTTGGACGAGCTGGAGCTGGAGATCCACGACTCCGTGGCGCAGCTCGCCGGGGCGATCCGCGAGGACGTCCGGGACAGCGCCAAGGATCTGCGCGAGGAGCTGTGGAACGCCGCGAGGACGGCCCCCAAGCCGGATCGCGCCGAGGGCGGGGACCCGTGGGCCGGGCCCTGGGGGGACAAGGACTCCTGGCAGCGCGCCAAGGAGGAGTTCGCCGAGTTCAAGCGGCACGCCATGGAGCAGGCCAAGCGGGCCAAGGAGCAGGAGAAGGCCGCCAAGGCCAAGGCGAAGGCCGCCGAGGAGGAGACCCACCGGCTGCGCGAGCAGTCGAAGGCGGCGCGGACGGCGGCCCAGCAGGAGGCGCTGCGGATCAAGCGCCGGGTCGAGCAGCAGGTGCGCGAGCACGCGGCGAAGGGCGACTGGCCGACCGGGCTGGCCGAGGGCCTGTCGGAGCTGACCAAGGGTCTGGCCGGGCTGGCCGACGCGGCCCGCTGGGGCCACCCCTCGGACGAACCGGCCGAGCAGGTCACGGTGACCCGGATCGACCTGGACAAGGACGAGCCGGCCGCCGCTCCGGCCGACCTGCCGCCGTGGGCGGCGACCGACCCGGCCGGGGACCCGGCCCGGGAGCTGGAGCGGCTGCTCGACCGCTTCCGCGACCAGGTCCGCGACGCGGCCCGGGACGGCGGGGTGACGCCCGAGCGGCTGGCGGAGGCCCGCTCGGTGCTGGGCACGGCCGGCGAGCGGCTCAAGCGGCTGCTCGGCTGACGGGCCGGACGGGCCGGACTGGTCGGACGGGCCGGACGGGACGCGAACGGGCCCGGTGCTTCTCGGGGGAGAGCACCGGGCCCGTCCCGCGCTCAGGTCACGGCGTGCTCAGGTCACGGCGTGCTCAGGTCACGGGGCGCTCGGGTCACGGCGTGAGGACGATCTTGCCGAAGACGTCACCCTTGGCGAGCCGCGCGAAGCCCTCGCGGGCCTCGGTCAGCGGCAGCACCGAGTCGATCACCGGCCGGACCCCGGCGGTCGCGCAGAGCGAGAGCAGCCCGGCCAGCTCCTCCTTGGTGCCCATGGTCGAGCCGACCACCTTGAGCTCCAGGAAGAAGATCCGGTTCAGCTCGGTGGCGCTCGGGTTGGGCCCGGAGGTGGCGCCGGAGATGACGATGGTGCCGCCCGGGCGCAGCGACTTCACCGAGTGCGACCAGGTGGCCGCGCCGACCGTCTCCATCACCGCGTCCACCCGCGCGGGCAGCCGGGAACCGCTCTCGAAGGCCGCGTCGGCGCCGAGTTCGACGGCCCGCCGGCGCTTGGCCTCGTCCCGGCCCGTGACCCAGACCCGCAGGCCGGCCGCCTTGCCAAGGACGATCAGCGCGGTCGCCACCCCGCCGCCGGCGCCCTGCACCAGGACGGTGTCGCCGGGCTTGACCCCGGCGTTGGTGAACAGCATCCGGTAGGCCGTCAGCCAGGCCGTGGGCAGGCAGGCGGCCTGTTCGAAGCTCAGCTCGGCGGGCTTGGGCAGCAGGTTCCAGGTCGGCACGGCCACCCGCTGGGCGAAGGTGCCCTGGTAGCGCTCGGTGAGGATGGACCGGGGCTCGTCCGGCCCCACCCCGTGGCCGCTCTGGCCGATCACCGAGTGGATGACCACCTCGTTGCCGTGTTCGTCGACGCCGGCGGCGTCGCACCCGAGGATCATCGGCAGCTTCTCGGCGGGCAGTCCGACCCCGCGCAGCGACCAGAGGTCGTGGTGGTTGAGGCTGGCGGCCTTGACCGTGACCACGCTCCACCCGGGGCGGGCCTGCGGCTCGGGGAGTTCGCCCAACTCCAGTCCGCCGAGCGGGTCGTCGGCGTCGATACGTGCGGCGTAGGCAGCAAACATGGTCCGGACGATAGCCGCGACGGCCGGGGCCGGGAACCACGCGTAGGTGTGACGCGTGTCCCGGCCCCGGCCGTCGATATGTTCCGATCGATGGATCGGCAGATCAGCAGATCGTCAGATCCGGGCGACACCCTCGGCGCGCGCGGCCTCGGCGACGGCCTTGGTGACCGCCGGGGCGACCCGCTCGTCGAACGGCGAGGGGATGACCTTCTGCGGCGTCAGCTCGTCGGCGACGACGCCGGCCAGCGCCTTGGCGGCGGCCAGCTTCATGCCCTCGGTGATCCGGCTCGCGCGGACCTGCAGGGCTCCGGCGAAGATGCCGGGGAAGGCCAGCACGTTGTTGATCTGGTTCGGGAAGTCGCTGCGCCCGGTGGCGACGACGGCCGCGTACTTGTGCGCGACCTCGGGGTGGATCTCCGGGTTGGGGTTGGCCATCGCGAAGATGAACGCGCCCTCGGCCATGGTCGCGACGACCTCCTCCGGCACGGTGCCGCCGGAGACGCCGATGAACACGTCGGCGCCGGCCAGCGCGTCGGCCAGCGAGCCCTTGATGCCGGAACGGTTCGTCAGCGCGGCGATCTCGGCCTTGACGTCGGTGAGGTCGCCGCGGCCCTCGTACACCACACCCTTGCGGTCGCAGACCGCCACGTCGCCGATGCCGGCCGCGACCAGCATCTTGGCGATGGCGATACCGGCCGCGCCGGAGCCGGAGATGACGGCCCGCAGCGAGCCGATCTCGCGGCCGGTCACCTCGGCCGCGTTCCACAGGGCGGCGGTGGTGACGATCGCGGTGCCGTGCTGGTCGTCGTGGAAGACCGGGATGTCCACGGCCTCCTGGAGCCTGCGCTCGATCTCGAAGCAGCGCGGCGCGGAGATGTCCTCCAGGTTGACGCCGCCGAAGGAGGGCGCCAGCCGGACCACGGTCTCGACGATCTCGTCGACCTCGGTGCAGGCGAGCGCGATCGGCACCGCGTCGACCCCGCCGAACTGCTTGAACAGGATGGCCTTGCCCTCCATCACGGGCAGCGAGGCCTCCGGGCCGATGTCGCCGAGGCCGAGCACTGCGGTGCCGTCGGTGACCACGGCGACCGTGTTGGACTTCCAGGTGTAGTCGTTCACCAGCTCCGGCTGCTCGGCGATGGCCGTGCAGACCCGTGCGACACCCGGGGTGTAGGCGAGGGACAGGTCGTCCGCGTCGCGCACCGGGACGGTCGCGCGGATCTCCATCTTGCCGCCGCGGTGGAGCGCGAAAACGGCGTCGACCGGATCGTCGGTGTCCTGGGTGCTGCTGTGGATGATCTCCGCTGCCACGATGACCTCTTCGTCATTGATCTGGCGAGGACGCGCGGCCGACGGGCGGGGCGGCCCCGTCCGGAAACCGGAAACCCGGGTACGCCGAAGCGGACCCGGAACGGGGTCGGGGCGCTGCCGTCGGGCGGCGCCCTCGGATGAGGGTTTTATGGGGTCTTGTTTGTCCGCGTCGTGCTACTACCGGGCGAGCGTAGGTCGGACCAAGGCATCGCACCTATGCCTTTTCGTCCTCGTCACGTGCGGTTCATCGCCGTGTCGGCGCGTCACTGGGGCACGGCGTCGGAAGCGCCGAGCTCCGGCGGCGGCAACGGTGATGGCACACGCACACCCGCAGGAGTGAACGCAGACACGGAGGGGAGCAGGTGTTCCGGATACGGAGCCGCGTGAGGACTTCCGGTCCTGAACACCCCGAGCCTGTCGGGACTCGGCGGTCTGGTTCGAGCGTTCGGGGGTCACCCGGTACCGAATTCTGACACACCCGCCGCCGGGCCCGGCAGGCCGGGATGGAAGGATCGCTTGTCCGCCGTTCGGCGTACACCTCCGCGACACCGTGGCGACCGCACAACCCTCCCTCAGGAGCAAAACCTCATGCACCACCGTCCCCACCCCCGTCGGACGGCCCTCGCCTGCACCGCGCTGGCCGCCGCCGGGGCCCTGCTGCTGACCGGCTGCAACGACGGCGGGCAGGCCGCCGCGAAGGACCCGGTCCAGGAGATCCGCGCCAAGCTCCCGAAGGCCCAGCGCTCGGCGGGGGTGCTGCGGATCGGCATGGACCTGAACTACGCGCCGGTGGAGTTCCGCGGCACCGACGGCAAGCCGGCCGGCCTCGACCCGGAGATCGCCACGGCGCTCGGCAGGATCCTCGACGTGCGGATCGAGTACGTCGACACCGCGTTCGACAAGCTGGTACCGAACCTGCAGTCCAAGCAGTTCGACGTGGCGATGTCCGCGCTGAGCGACATCCGCCAGCGCCGCGAGGGCCTGGACGAGAACGGCAAGCAGGTGAACCCGGGCGTCGACTTCGTCGACTACTTCATCGCCGGCACCTCGATCGTCGTCCCGAAGGGCAACCCGAAGGGCATCAAGACGCTGGACGACCTGTGCGGCAAGACCGTCTCGCTCCAGCAGGGCACCACCCAGGACGAGATCATCACCCGCCAGGTGGCCGTCTGTGCCCGCACGGGCCGTCAGCTGACCGCGCACAAGTTCGACAGCGACACCAAGGCGCTGGCCGAGGTGGCCTCCGGTGCGGCCGTGGCCGGGGTGAACGACTTCCCGGTGGCCGCCTACGCGGCGAAGACCACCGACGGCGGCAACCGCTTCGAGGTGACCGGCGCGCAGTCCACGTCCAACCCGTACGGGATCGCGCTGCGCAAGAGCGACACCGAGCTGCGGGACACCCTGGCCAAGGCGGTCGACCAGCTCATCCGCAGCGGCGACTACGACAAGATTCTCGCCAAGTGGAACGTCAGTGCGGGCGCCGCCCAGAACGCGGTGGTCAACGGCGGCATCTGAACCGCGGGCGGCGGGCCTCCGGGCGCAGCGCAAGGGGATCTGCATACTTATACGCAGGGTGACAGGGGCAAGGGAATCGTCCGAATAGCGGACAGTGCGGCCCCTCGTTATCCGATTTTGATCTGAATGAGGGACACCTGACCGTCATCAGATGGCAGGATTCCCCCCATCTCGGATCGAGCCGGCCACTGGTCGAGGCGGTTCGGTCAACGTCCACCTCGGCGGAGGGTGGCGGAAGCAGTACCCAGGCACGACCCTGGACACCCCCGCTCCAGGCCCTGCACAACCCGGCCCTGCCCGTACGACGACGTACAGCGCCACGCACCCGTACAGCGCCGTACGGCCTGCTGCCCCGGTGCGCCGCCCCCTGCGGCACACTCCGCCCGACCTCTCCCTCAGGAGGAGATCCCCCTCATGACCGCCCGTACCCAGCGCACCCGGCTCCTCGCCGCCGGCGCGGTTGCCGCGTCCGTCTCCCTCGTCCTGACCGGCTGCGGCAGCAGCGGTTCCTCGTCATCCGGCGGTTCGAGCGCGGCGAACCCGAGCGTCACGGTCCCCGCCGTCGCCGCCGACCCGTCGCTGGCCGCCCTCGTCCCGGCCGACGTGAAGAGCGCCGGCAAGATCGTCGTCGCCACGGACGCGTCCTACGCGCCCAACGAGTTCAAGGACGACAAGGGCGCCATCGTCGGCATGGACGTCGACCTGGCCGACGCCATCGCCAAGAAGCTGGGCCTGACCGCCGACGTCCAGAACGCCACGTTCGACTCGATCATCCCGGGCATCACCGCCAAGAAGTACACGCTCAGCATGAGCTCCTTCACCGACACGAAGGAGCGCGAGGCCAGCGTCGACATGGTCACCTACTTCAGCGCCGGTACCGGCACCGCGGTCAAGACGGGCAACCCGGACAAGATCGACGCCAAGGACCTCTGCGGCAAGAAGATCGCCGTCCAGACCGGCACCACGCAGGCCAAGGACATCACGGACACCATCAACCCGGCCTGCGTCAAGGCCGGCAAGCCGACCATCCCGAACGACGGCGACAAGTTCGACCTGCAGACCGACGTCACGCAGGCGCTGGTTTCCGGCCGCGACCAGGCGATGCTGGCCGACTCCCCGGTCGTCGACTACGCGATCAAGCAGACCAACGGGCAGCTCCAGAAGATCGGCGACGTGACCGACACCGCCCCGTACGGCATCGTGCTCGCCAAGGGCTCCGACCTGAGCAAGGCCGTCCAGGGCGCCGTCCAGTCCCTGATGGCGGACGGCACCTACAAGAGCATCCTGGAGAAGTGGGGCGTGCAGGCGGGCGCGATCGACAAGTCCGGCATCAACGGCGCCACCAGCTGAATCCGCTCTTCTGAACACAACCCCTGAGGCCACACAGTGAACTCTTCCGACCAGGGGTCGGTGCACCCGGGACGGCCTGAGACCATCAAGGCCGTCCCGGTCCGCCACCCCGGACGCTGGGCCGGAGCAGCCGTCGTCGCCGTCCTCGCGGCCATGCTGATCCACGCCCTTGTCACCAACCGCCAGTTCCAGTGGGACGTCGTCAACAAGTACCTGTTCGACTCCACGATCCTGCACGGCCTCGGTGTCACCCTCGAACTGACCTTCCTCTCGATGCTGATCGGCGTCGCCGGCGGTATCACGCTGGCGATCATGCGCCTCTCGGCGAACCCCGTGCTCTCCAGCACCGCCTGGTTCTACATCTGGGTCTTCCGAGGCACCCCGGTCCTGGTCCAGCTGCTCTTCTGGAACTTCCTGGGCGCGCTCTGGGCCAACATCTCCATCGGCATCCCGTTCGGCCCGGCCTTCTGGTCCGAGCCGACCAACAAGGCGATCCCGCTCTTCGTCGCGGCCCTGCTGGGCCTCGGCCTCAACGAGGCCGCCTACATGGCCGAGATCGTCCGCGGCGGCATCCAGTCCGTGCCGATCGGCCAGACCGAGGCCGCACACGCGCTGGGCATGAGCCAGTTCAACACCATGCGGCGGATCATCCTGCCGCAGGCCATGCGCGTGATCATCCCGCCGACCGGCAACGAGACCATCTCGATGCTGAAGACCACCTCGCTGGTCTCGGCGATCTCCCTGGAGGAGCTGCTCCGGGCCGGCGAGAACATCTACTCGCGCACCTTCCAGACCATCCCGCTGCTCGTCGTCGTCAGCATCTGGTACCTCCTGATGACGTCGATCCTCACGGTGGGCCAGTACTACATCGAGCGCCACTTCGCCCGTGGCGCCAACCGGGTGCTCCCGCCCACGCCGTTCCAGCGGCTGCGCCGGCTGTTCGCCGGCAAGCCCGTCCCGAAGATCGAGCACGACGTGGTCCCGGGGATCGAGGGAGGTGGTCACGTATGACCGATCTGACGAAGCCCGCCGACGCCCGGACCGCCCTCATGGTCGAGGCGCAGGGCGTACGCAAGTCCTACGGCCACGTGGAGGTCCTCAAGGGCATCGACCTGGAGGTCAGGAAGGGCGAGGTGTTCGTCCTGGTCGGCCCCTCAGGGTCCGGCAAGTCGACCTTCCTGCGCTGCATCAACCACCTGGAGAAGATCAACGGCGGTCTCCTCTCGGTCGACGGCGAACTGGTCGGCTACCGGATGAAGGGCGACCGGCTCCACGAGCTCAAGGACCGTGAGGTCGCCCAGAAGCGGCGGGACATCGGCATGGTGTTCCAGCACTTCAACCTCTTCCCGCACATGACCGCGCTGGAGAACCTCATCGAGGCGCCCGTGCAGGTCAAGGGCGAGTCCAAGGCCGACGCGCGCGAGCGCGCCATGGCCCTGCTGGAGCGGGTCGGCCTCGCCGACAAGGCGAAGAGCTACCCGTCCCAGCTCTCCGGCGGCCAGCAGCAGCGCGTGGCGATCGCCCGTGCGCTGGCCATGAAGCCCAAGCTGATGCTCTTCGACGAGCCCACCTCGGCGCTCGACCCGGAGCTGGTCGGCGACGTGCTGGACGTCATGCGCGGCCTCGCCGAGGACGGGATGACGATGATCGTCGTCACCCACGAGATGGGCTTCGCCCGCGAGGTCGGCGACGCGCTGGTGTTCATGGACGGCGGCGTGGTCGTCGAGTCCGGCAACCCCCGCGAGGTCCTCACCAACCCCCAGCACGAGCGCACCCGGGCCTTCCTGTCGAAGGTCCTCTGAGCCCGTACTGACGGCGCCCGGCAGGCCGGTCCTGCCGGGCGCCGCCGTTTTCCCCACCCGGGTAATAGGCTTGAAGCAATCAGCCTGTTACCGAAACACTGGAAGGACCGCCGTGGAGCTCGCCTCCTATGCCGATCTCGCCGTTCGGCTGGTGAACACCGAGGAACCCGAGCGCGGCACCGATTCGCTGACCTCGGTGGACGCGGTACGCGCCCTGTTCTCCGAGTCCTCTCGCGCCGCCGCCCTGGCCGACGAGTCCGACCTGCCCCGGCTGCGGGCGGTGCGGACCAGGCTGCGCGGGGTCTTCGAGGCCGCCGCCGAGGGCGACGAGGTCCGCGGCGTCGACCTGCTGAACAGCCTGCTCATGGAGTACCCGGTCAGCCCGCTGGTCTCCGGGCACGACTACCTGGACGACGCCGGCCGGCCGCGCTGGCACCTGCACCTGGCCGACAACTCGCCCACCGCCACCGCGCACTTCAGCGCCGTCGCCTGCATGGGCCTCGCCGTCCACCTGACCGAGCTGGGCGCCGACCGGCTCGGCATCTGCCAGGCCGCACCCTGCCGCAACGCCTACCTCGACACCTCGACCAACCGCTCCCGGCGCTACTGCTCGGACCGCTGCGCCACCCGCGCCAACGTCGCCGCGTACCGGGCCCGCAAGCGCCAGGAGGCGCAGGCGCTGGAAGCCCAGGCCTGACCCGCTACAGGTCGTCCACCCAGACGCCGAGGCGGCGGGCCAGACCGGGCACCCGGGCCAACGGCGAGGTGAGCAGCAGCCGTTCCAGCCGGCGGCCGGGGGCCAGCCAGGCCGGGCGCGGGCGCAGCCGCAACAGCACCCGGCCGAGCACGAGTTCGTCCGGGACCGGGCCGT
Organism: Kitasatospora aureofaciens; assembly: GCF_019192735.1. Lineage (GTDB taxonomy): Bacteria > Actinomycetota > Actinomycetes > Streptomycetales > Streptomycetaceae > Kitasatospora > Kitasatospora aureofaciens_A. Next base: position 94,126 of record NZ_JAHTKP010000025.1, on the reverse strand, counting down.
AGCTGCGGCTGTCGCTGTCGATCGGCCGGTTGTCGGAGAGCAGCCACCAGCCCTTCGGGCGGCGCTCGGCGGCCCGCTTCACCACGAGCAGGTCCTGCTGGAACGGGTGCCGGAAGAGCACCACGGCTCCGGGGCGGATCCGCGCGCCGTACCGGACCAGCAGCTGGTCGCCCTCGCGCAGGGTCGGGACCATCGACGGCCCCACCACGTCGATCAGCCCGAACGGCACCGCGCTGCCCCGCGCGCCGCCCTCAGGTTGCGTCCTCCGCGCCACGACTCCTCCTCCCGGCCCACCGCGTCCCAGTCTGCCGTACGGACCGTCACCTGTCCGATGTCCGGATTACCCCGGTTCCGGATCCGCCTTTTGCCCTAGGCCCACCGCCCGATCGCGAAACCCGCAGGGCGGAAGGGTAATCTCGGGCGCGGGAAGACGATCTAAGGAAGGACTCCCATGTTCTCTCGTCTGTTTGCACCGCGTGCCACCGCTCACGCCCACTGCGACCTGCCCTGCGGCGTGTACGACCCGGCGCAGGCCCGGCTCGAGGCCGAGTCGGTCAAGGCCACCCAGGAGAAGTACCAGGCCAACGAGGACCCGCACTTCCGCGCCCGCGCCATCATCATCAAGGAGCAGCGCGCCGAGGCCGTCAAGCACCACATCTCGGTGCTGTGGAGCGACTACTTCAAGGCCCCGCACTTCGAGAAGTACCCGCAGCTGCACAAGCTGATCAACGACACCCTGAAGGCCGCCTCGGCCACCAAGGCGTCCACCGACCCGGCCACCGGCCAGGCTCTGCTGGACCTGATCGCCGAGGTCGACAAGATCTTCTGGGAGACCAAGCAGGCCTGAGCCTGACGCGTCGCCACCCGACCGCCCCCGTCCGGACCGCCGGACGGGGGCGGTCGTGCGTTCACATCCATTCGCACTCCCGTCCGATCGTCATCGACAACTACGGCGAGACCAACGCCGAGGCCAAGCGAAAGTTCCTCACGTCCCTCCCCCCGCCGGCCGGCGTCTCCGCGATCAAGAACGACCGGATCTTCGTCCTGGACTACGTCGACCTGGTCGGGAGCCCGCGCAACCCGGCCGCGATCACCGCCCTCGCCGCGTACCTGCGCGGCGTCCCCGCCCGCCGAAACGCCCGGGGTCCCGCTCCTCCGGCCGGGCGTACGCTCGGAGTACGAGCCGACGGAACCGACCGGAGGAGCGAGATCATGACCACCATGGCGGAGCCGACCGCCTTCGACACCCGCGCGCTGCGCGAGGGCATCGAGCGCAGCGACGCCGAGACCCTGCTGGCGCTGTACGCCGACGACGCCGAACTGCGAGTCGTCGACCGCAAGACCCAGCCCAGCCACCCCCTGGTGATGCACGGGCGGGACGAGATCGGCGCGATGCTGAGCGACATCTACAGCCGCGAGATGACCCACACGCTGGAGCAGGTGGTGGTCCAGGACGACCATGTCGCCTTCATGGAGTCCTGCCACTACCCCGACGGCGTCCGGGTCCTGGTGACCTCGATGGCCGACCTGCGGGACGGGCGGATCGTCGACCAGACCTCGATCCAGGCCTGGGACGAGACCGGTCCCGGCCAGTAGGCTCATCCCCATGATCCGCGCCGCCGTCGCCACCGACGTTCCCGTCATCCACGCTCTGATCCGCGAGCTCGCGGAGTACGAGAAGGCCCCGCACGAGGCGGTGGCCACCGAGGAGCAGCTGCACGACGCGCTGTTCGGCGCCGACCCGGCGCTGTTCGGCCTGATCACCGAGGACGACACCACCGGCGAGCCGGTCGGCTTCGCGGTCTGGTTCCTCAACTTCTCCACCTGGCGCGGCACCCACGGGATCTACCTGGAGGACCTGTACGTCCGCCCGGAGGCCCGCGGCGGCGGCCACGGCAAGGCGCTGCTGCTGGAGCTGGCGCGGATCGCCGTCGAGCGGGGCTACTCGCGGGTGGAGTGGTCGGTGCTCGACTGGAACGAACCCTCGATCAACTTCTACAAGTCGCTCGGCGCGGTGCCGATGGACGGCTGGACCGTCTACCGGCTCACCGGAGAGGCGCTCACCGCCGCCGGCGCTCCCTGAGTACCCCGGCAAGTCCGGTCGGACCCCTGCCACCCTGTGTCGCAATGCCTTACCATGAGTAACTCCCGCACCGGGTGCTGAAGGCACAGAGCAACGGCGGAAACGCGGCGTCTGACCACCCTTTTGAGGGGTAGCAAGGCCACCCTTTCAGGGGTATCAACACACGGACAGTTGGGGCGAAGCAGTTGAGCCAAGCAACAGACAGCGCCGCGGCCACCGGCCCGGAAGCACAGCGCGTCACCCAGGAGGCAAGGGTGTCCCAGATCGACGGCGATCTCGGAGTGCAGGACTTCGTGGAGGTCCGACTGCCCGCGGCGGGGGCCTACCTCTCCGTGCTGCGAACAGCGACGGCCGGCCTGGCGGCGCGGCTCGACTTCACCCTCGACGAGATCGAGGACCTGCGGATCGCGGTGGACGAGGCCTGCGCCATCCTGCTCCAGCAGGCGGTGCCCGGTTCCGTCCTGTCCTGCGAGTTCCGCCTGGTCGGCGACTCGCTGAAGGTCACCGTCGCCGCCCCGACCACCGACGGGAAGGCGCCCGAGCGGGACACCTTCGCCTGGACGGTGCTCTCCGCCCTGGCCGGCGAGGTCGACTCCTCGGTCGGCGAGGACAACACCGTGTCGATCAGCCTGCACAAGAAGCGCGGCGGCTCCACCGCCCACTAGCGGCACGGCGGCAGCACCGCCGGCAGCACCGCGCAAAGGGCCGTCCGCCCGGCTCCCCGACCCGGGGCCGGAACGGGCGGCGCCCGGTACCGCCCACCACGCGGTACGACCACAGAGACGAATCCGGGGCCGACGGCCTCGGTGCTCCCGGAACGGAACGGGGGAATGGCCGTGAGTGATCTGGACCGTACCGGCCTCGCGACGGCGGGCCCTGCCGTACCGACCCAGGCGAGCGTTCCCGGCCTCGCCAACGACGAAGCGCACCCGAAGGACGCCCACCGGATGAGCCAGCCGACCGAGCCGACGTCTGAGCCGACGCCCGCTTCCCCGACCCCGCCGGATCCGGCGGACGCGGCCGGGGCCCTGCGCGGCGCGGTGCCCGCCCAGGGCCCGCACCGCACCGGCGCGCCGGACCGGGAGGCGGCGCGCGCGCTGTTCGTCCGGCTGTCCGCGCTGCCCGAAGGCTCCCCGGAGCGCGTCGAGCTGCGCAACCAGCTGGTGCGGATGCACATCCCGCTGGTCGAGCACCTGGCCCGGCGCTTCCGCAACCGGGGCGAGCCGCTCGACGACCTGACCCAGGTCGCCACCATCGGGCTGATCAAGTCGGTGGACCGCTTCGACCACGAGCGCGGGGTCGAGTTCTCGACCTACGCGACGCCGACCATCGTCGGCGAGATCAAGCGGCACTTCCGCGACAAGGGCTGGGCGGTCCGGGTGCCGCGCCGGCTCCAGGAGCTGCGGCTGTCGCTCACCACGGCGACCAGCGAGCTCTCCCAGCGGCACGGCCGCTCGCCCACGGTGCACGAGCTGGCCGAGCACCTGGGCATCTCCGAGGAGGACGTCCTGGAGGGCCTGGAGTCCGCCAACGCGTACTCCACGCTGTCCCTGGACGTCCCGGACAGCGACGACGAGTCGCCGGCCGTGGCGGACACCCTGGGCGCCACCGACGAGGCGCTGGAGGGCGTCGAGTACCGCGAGTCGCTCAAGCCGCTGCTCGCCCAACTGCCGCCCCGGGAGCAGAAGATCCTGGTGCTGCGGTTCTTCCGGAACATGACCCAGTCGCAGATCGCCGCCGAGGTGGGGATCTCGCAGATGCACGTGTCCCGGCTGCTGGCCCGGACGCTGGCCCAGCTGCGGGAGAAGCTCCTGGTGGAGGAGTAGAACTGACGGCCGCTCAGGCGGCCGCGGTCGAACCGGCGGCCCGGTGCGCTCAGCCCTCGTGCTCGGCGTACAGGGCCGCCGTCGACTTCGGGCTCAGCAGCGCGCCGATGCCCACCAGCCCGAGCACGCCGACCAGCACGCCGACGCCGATCATGGCGCCGCCGCTCTTCAGCATGTAGTAAGCGACCGGCAGGCAGATCGAGTTGGTCAGCACGGCCGGGCTGCGGCCCCAGCGGCGCTCCTTGAGCAGCGCCAGGGCGGCCAGGATCGGCAGCACGCCCAGCAGCACGATGACCGCGCCGCCGAACTCGTTCAGGGCGAGCTGCTTGGCCTGGCCGGACAGCGCGGACACCATGTCCCAGACGCCGACGACGGCCAGCGCGGCGCCCTCCAGGGCGGTGATGGCGGCGCCGACGGTCAGCGCGACCGGGCGGGCGGGGCCGCCCGCGGGCAGGGGCGCCGGGGGTACGGGTGCGGAGGATTCTGCGGTCACTCCAGCAGGGTAGCCGCCGGTCGGTCCGTACCGACCCGTAGGCTTTCCCTATGCGCGCTCTCCTGGTCGTGAACCAAAAGGCGACCACCACCAGTGGCCGCACCAGGGACGTGCTGATCCACGCCCTGCGCAGCGACCTCAAGCTGGAAGTGGCCGAGACCAAGTACCGGGGCCACGCGCGCGACCTGGCCCGCGAGGCGGCGGAGGACGGCACGGTCGACCTGGTGGTGGCCCTGGGCGGCGACGGCACCGTCAACGAGGTGGTGAACGGGCTGCTGGCGCACGGCCCGGGCGAGAAGGTCCCGCGACTGGCCGTGGTGCCGGGCGGTTCGACCAACGTGTTCGCCCGCGCGCTGGGTCTGCCCAACGACCCCGTGGAGGCCACCGGGGCGCTGCTGGACGCGCTGGAGCACGGGCGCGAGCGGCCGATCGGCCTGGGCAAGGCGATGACCGAGGGGCTGCCGGACCGCTGGTTCACCTTCACCGCCGGCCTCGGCTTCGACGCCGGCGTGGTCGGCCGGGTCGAGGAGCAGCGCCGGGCCGGGCGCAGGTCCACCCACGGGCTCTACATCGGGCAGGCGCTGCGGCACTTCGTCACCCAGCGTGAGCAGCGCCGTTCCGGCCCGGTCGCCCTGCAGCTGCCGGGCCACGAGGCCGTGCCGGGCCTGGTGCTGGCCATAGTCAGCAACACCTCGCCGTGGACGTTCCTGGGCAACCGCCCGGTGTATCCCTCGCCGCTCGCCTCCTTCGACACGGATCTCGACGTCTTCGGCATCACCCGGATGACGGCGTTCGGTACGGCTCGAACGATCCGTCAGATCCTGCGGTCGTACGCACCTTCGGGCGACGGCGCCCCGCCGGCCGGCCCGTCCGGCAGGCACGTCGTCTCCTATCACGACGTCAGACACTTCACCTTGGTTTCAGAGGAACCGGCGCCATTTCAGGTCGATGGGGACCATCTTGGAGACAGGAGTCGCGTCAGTTTCACAGGCGTACGGCGGGCACTGCGTGTGATTGTGTGACCGGAAGGGGGGTTCACCCTTCTTCTCGAACGCACAAGCCCCCTTCACTCCATAGAAGTACTGGCTGTGAGCTAGGCGACACCGAAGAATCAAAAATTCCTCCCTGAAGGGGGTTGTATCCGGGCCCGAGGTTTGCGAACCTCTACATGGCGATCGGGACACATCGCAGCGACGGCAACCTCAGCACCTCACGGAGGCCGACCGCGGGGCGTCCCTCGAATCGCCGAATCCCTCCCCAGCACAGACCACCCGGGCCCGGCGGGCCTTTGGTCTCTTTTGCTGTTGCGGGATTCGTGAAAGCGTTCACATTCACAAAGTCATCGATTATGCCGACCGGGCCACCCCCGCCGGCAGGAGGAGTTGGACGACCATGGACTGGCGCCACCGCGCTGTCTGCCGCGAAGAGGACCCGGAGCTGTTCTTCCCGATCGGGAACACCGGTCCTGCTCTGCTGCAGATCGAGGAAGCCAAGGCCGTGTGCCGCCGTTGTCCGGTCATGGAGCAGTGCCTGCAGTGGGCGCTTGAGACCGGTCAGGACGCCGGCGTCTGGGGCGGGATGAGCGAGGACGAGCGTCGCGCGATGAAGCGCCGTGCCGCCCGCAACCGCGCCCGGACCGCCTGATCACACGCCGTAGTACCAGCAGTGACCGCAGTATCGATCAACCCATGATCAAAGGCTTCCCTGCACTTCCTGGTGAAGCCTTCCGCACAAAGGACCTTGCCCGGCAAGGTCCCGCGACACCGGACCGTCCAGCCACTTGATACTGTTCACTTAGAGCAATACTGTGGAGCTGAGGCGCTCACCGTGTGCAACGCACCGGCGAGGTGTCGCACCACCCAGAGCCCCCGTTCCGGCCGACTCCCCCCGACGGCCGGAACGGGTTGAGAGGCCCTGTCGACCCACCCCCCCCGGTCGACAGGGCCTCGTTTCTGTTTCCGCATCCGGTTGCCGCGCCGCTGTCTCCGCCGTCTCCGCGCCCGGTTTCCGTCTCCTCGCCCGTTCGGCTCTTGCTGCCGCAGGGCTCGCGAGGTGTGCACCCGGCGCTTCCGCCGAGCGCACGCCCCCGCCGCGCGCCTCAACGCACCGGAATCTCCAGGATCACCTTGGTCCCGCCGTTCGGCCCGGCCACCATGTCGAAGGTGCCGCCCAGCTCACCGGTGGCCAGGGTGCGCACGATCTGCAGGCCGAGGTTGCCCGCCGTCTGCGGGTCGAACCCCTCGGGCATGCCGCGGCCGTCGTCCGTGACCGTGATCAGCAGGTACTCCTCCGGCCGGGCGCCGCCGTTCCAGCTGTCCGACCAGCCCATCCCGGTGGCCGGCGCCCGCCCGCGCAGCGCGCTCACCTCCAGGTTCCCGGAGGCGGTCGGGCCGAAGGCGTGCTCCAGGGCGTTCTGCAGCAGCTCGGTCAGCACCATCGACAGCGGGGTGGCGACCTCGGCGGACAGGATGCCGAAGCTGCCGGAACGGCGGGTGGCCACCCGGCCGTCCTGGGACAGCTCCATCACCATCGCGAGCACCCGGTCGGCGATCTCGTCGAAGGCCACCTGCTCGTCCAGCGCCTGGGAGAGCGTCTCGTGCACGATCGCGATCGAACCGACCCGGCGCACCGCCTCGTCCAGCGCGGCCCGGCCGGCCTCCGACTCCATCCGGCGGGACTGCAGCCGCAGCAGGGCCGCGACGGTCTGCAGGTTGTTCTTCACCCGGTGGTGGATCTCCCGGATGGTGGCGTCCTTGGTCATCAGTTCGCGGTCGCGGCGGCGCAGTTCGGTGACGTCCCGGCAGAGCACCAGCGAACCGGTCAGCGTGCCCTTGGGCTTGAGCGGGATCGCCCGCAGGGTCACCACTCCCCCCTGCACCTCCACCTCGGTCTGCCGGGGCGCCCAGCCACTCGCCAGCTTCACCAGCGCCTCGTGCACGGCCGCGCGGGACGGCGGGACGAGGTCGGCGGTGGCGCGGCCGAGGTGGCTGCCGACCAGGTCGGTGGTGAGGCCGAGGCGGTGGTAGGCGGAGAGAGCGTTGGGGCTGGCGTAGGTGACGATGCCGTCCGCGTCCAGGCGGATCAGGCCGTCGCCGACCCGGGGGGCGGCGTCCATGTCGACCTGCTCGACGCCCGGGAACGGGAAACTGCCGGCGGCGATCATCTGGGCCAGGTCGGAGGCGCTCTGCAGGTAGGTGAGCTCCAGCCGGCTGGGGGTGCGGACGGTCAGCAGGTTGGTGTTGCGGGCGATCACGCCGAGCACCTTGCCCTCGCGCCGCACCGGGATGGACTCGACCCGGACGGGCACCTCCTCGCGCCACTCCGGGTCGCCCTCGCGCACGATCCGCCCCTCGTCGAAGGCGGCGTCCAGCAGTGGCCGGCGACCGCGCGGGACGAGGTGGCCGACCATGTCGTCCTGGTAGGACGTGGGGCCGGTGTTCGGCCGCATCTGGGCCACCGAGACGTAGCGGATGCCGTCCCAGGTGGGGATCCACAGCACCAGGTCGGCGAAGGAGAGGTCGGAGAGCAGCTGCCACTCCGAGACCAGGTTGTGGAGCCATTCCACGTCGGCCCCGGTGAGGGTGGTGTGGCGGCGGACGAGTTCGTTCAGCGAGGGCACATGGCCGAGGGTAGCGCCGTCGGTCGGGGCGGGGCGCGGCGGACCGCGGAGTGGATCACGGGCCCGGCCTGCGGTGGAGCCGTCGTCCGAAGTTGTCCAGACCAATTTGCCAAGCGGCCTGGACAACCAAGATTGGTCTAGTCCACAATGAAAGGGCACCAAGGAGAGGCCCACCGCGCAACTGCCCTGACCGCGCGAGGCCCCTCCTCGGTCGGACGCCACCGAGCGAGGACCCCGCACAGTTCTCGGTCGACCAAGGCGCCCGACGACAGCTCCGGGCTGCGGCGCCACATGGGTTGAGGGTCCCATGGCGCCGCGGCCCGTAGTGCTTTCCGGGTACGGCACCTTCCGGTGCGACCCGTCCGGTGCGCCTTTCCGGGGACTCCCCCGCCGAAGCCATGTTCTGCCGCTCAAAGAGCCGGGCCCCCGTCCACAGCCTGTGGACGGGGGCCCGGCTCTCGCGCGTCTGGGCGTCAGTGCATCGTCAGTGCGTCGTCAGTGCGTCTCGGTGACCTTGGCCAGGGCGCGCGGGGCGTCCGGGTCCTGGCCGCGGGCGATGGTGACCTCGTAGGCCAGCAGCTGCAGCGGCAGGATCTCCAGGATCGGCTGGACCTCCTCGGGCACGTCGGCCGGCAGCGCGAAGCCCGCGGAGGCGGCGTCCACCTGCGGCTGCTGGCCGACGACGACCAGGTCCGCGCCGCGGCCGCGCAGCCGGTCGAGCACCGGCTGCAGGGCCTCGCCGCCCTTGCCGTCCGGGACGATCGCGATGACCGGCGAGACGTTGTCCACCATGGCCAGCGGGCCGTGCAGCAGGTCGGCGCCGGAGAACGGGGAGGCCGGGATGTAGGTGGTCTCCATCAGCTTCAGGGCCGCCTCGCGGGCGGTCGGGTAGCCGTAGCCGCGCGAGGTGATGACCAGGCGCTGGGCGAAGCGGTAGCGCTCGGCCAGGGCCTTCACCTCGGCCTGGCGGGCCAGGATGCCGGCGGCCAGACCCGGCAGCTCCTTGGCGGCCGAACCGTCGCCGCCGCGCAGACCCTCGATCAGCAGGTAGAGCGCGAGCAGCTCGGCGGTGTAGGTCTTGGTGGCGGGCAGCGCCTTCTCCGGGCCGGCCAGCACGTCGATGTGGAACTCGGAGACCTCGGCCAGCGGCGAGGCGGCGTTGTTGGTGACCGCGAGAGTGATCGCACCGGCCTCGCGGGCGGCCTTGGTGGAGGCCACCAGGTCCGGCGAGCCGCCGGACTGGCTGACCGTGATCACCAGGACGTCGGTGAGGTCCGGCTTGGCGCCGTAGGCGGTGGTGGTGGACATCGAGGTCAGGCCGGCCGGCTTGCCGAGCAGGATCTCGATCAGGTACTTGGCGTACAGCGCCGCGTTGTCGGACGTGCCGCGCGCGGTGAGCAGGACGAACCGCGGGTTGCGGGCGGCGATCTCGGCCGCGATCTCGCGGATCTTCGGGGCGCCCTCGTCGAGGATGCGCTGGAGGACGGCCGGCTGCTCGGCCATCTCCGCCGCCATGATCCGGCCGGGGACGGGGACAGTCTGCGTGTCGGACATCTGGATGTGCCTCCGATGAGATGGTTCGACCCCGCCCGGGCAGGGCTGCCCGGCGGGGATCTCCAACGGCGGCGAGTCCGCACACTCGCTGCGGTGATTCCTACCGCAATCCTACGGGGGCCGCGGCGCGCCTGCTCGCCCCGGGCCGGTCCGCCCGGGGCGAGGAGGGGATCAGGACGGGTTGTTGATCAGCTGGTCGATCGCGGCGTCGGCCTCCTTGGTGGCCTGGTCCACCGACTTGCCCTTGAGGATCGCGGTCAGCATGTCGGGCAGGATCTTCTGCTTCTCGACCGCGCCCCAGCCGGGTGCCAGCGGGGTGAACCAGGCGTCCGGCACCGCATTGGCCGCGGCGGCGGTGTTGGGCTTGTTCTTCAGCGGGTTCAGCTGGGTGAGGTTGTTCGGCAGGATGTCCTTGTCGGCGAGCGCCTGCTGGGACCTGGTGCTGGTGAACATCCGGATCCAGTCGGCGGCCAGCGCGACCTGCGGGGACTTGGCGGTGACGGCGAGGTCCGAGCCGCCGATGAAGGTGGGCAGCGGCTTGCCGTCCGGGCCGGGCATGGTGGCCACCTTGACGGCGTCCTTGAGGCCCGGGTCGCCGGTGCCCGGGGCGGTCACGCCGGCCGCCTCGTAGCCGTTGCCGTAGAAGGCCGCGGTGCGCCCCCGGGCCATCGACTCGTACTGGTTCTGCTCGTTCACCGCCAGGTCGCCCTTGTTGTACTTGCGGACCAGGTCGGCGAAGTGGCTGATGCCCTGCTGGGACTTGGGGTCGTGCAGGGTGCCGTGCCAGTTGCCGGAGCTGTCGAACTTGGCGATGCTGCCGCCGTACGCGGCCACGTAGCTCATCGCGGCGTACCAGTACGGGCCGGGCAGGTAGAGCGGGGAGTAGCTCCTGTCGGACCTGTTCTTGTCCGCGACCTTGTCGAGCGCCGCCGTCAGGTCGGCCTCGGTCTTCGGGAAGTCCGCGCTGCCGGTGGCCTGTTGGAGGGCGACGGAGTTGTAGATGGCGACCCGGGCGCCCGCGTAGTAGGGCACGCACCAGAGCTTGTCCTGGTAGGTACAGGTGTTGGCGAGCGCCTTGATCCAGCTGTCGGAGTTGTCGAAGGTGGTCCGGTCGACCGGGGCCAGCGCGCCGGACAGCACGTACTTCATGGTCTCGGTGTTGCCGAGCTCGACCACGTCGGGGGCGTTGCCGTCGGCGAGCGCCTTGTCGAGCTTGGTCACCTTGTCCGCCCAGCCCTGGTAGGCGAGCCTGAGGTTGACCTTCGGGTACTTGGCCGCGAAGTCGTCGTTGACCCGCTGCACGAGGTCGGGCCAGTTCTTCTGGGCGTCGTCCATCAGCCAGACGGTGACGGTGCCGGTCAGGTTCTTCGGGTCGGCGGCGGCGCCCGTGCCATCCCCTGACGGTGAGCCGGACGAGGAACAGGCCGTCGTACCGACCGCCAGTGCCATGATCCCGAACGTCGCGACGAGCTGACGCGTCTTCACGCCATCCTCCGAGGGTGCTAGAGCCGTTGGTGCCCGCCGGCAGCGTGATGGCGCCCGCGGCGGAGAGTCCGGGCAGGGGCGTAGAGCTTCGGGAAGGGCCGATACCACATCCGGTGAGGTTGAAGTTCGAACCGGATGTGTGGACTCTGGCCTAGACCACTGGTGGTGTCAACGACCAAATGCCGCTCCTGCCAAGGCCGTTGCAGAGCTGTTGTACCCCATACCGATCCTGTGGCGATCAGTTGCGTCGCCGTCACCCTAAGTCGAACTTAAGGCGGATTTAAGGCCCACTTGAGGGAGCACGGTCACACGGCGAAGCCGCAGGCCAACGCCGGGAGAACGGAACGGGCCCGCCATGCGGCATACGCATGACGGGCCCGTCGGGCGACGTCTGCCGGGCACTCCCGGTGACGTCCTCCCCCGGCTTCAGCCGATCGCTCCCGGCTGCCCGGTGAGCACCTCCACGGCCGCCAGCCCGCAGACCCGGGCGGCGCCGTGGGTGGCGATGTGGAGCCCGCCGACCGGCTTGGACTGGGGCAGCCCCATCTCCACCACGGCGGCGTCCGGCCGCGCCGCCACCAGGCGGCCCAGCACGGCCGACATCCACGCGTGCCGGTGCGCGTCCCGGACCACCAGCACCATGCGGCGGCCCTCGGCGCCGGCCACCAGCTCGGCGACCAGCCCGTCCAGCAGCTCGGGGGCCGCCTCGACCGCGCCGACCTCGCGGGTGCGGGTGCCGGGGAAGCGGTCCGCCAGCATGCCCGCCACACCCCACGGGGTGACGTCGCCGACGGCGATGTTCGGCTCGTCCGAGAACGAGGCCACGTACGGGCGCTCGCTCACCGGCAGGACCTCGCGGCCCGGCGCCCGGACCACCTTCAGCGCCCGGCGGGCCGCCCGCAGGCCGACCGCCAGGTCCGGCTCCGGCCGCTCGCCCTGGGCCGAGATCCGGCCCCAGCTGCCGAGCGCCCGCACCCGGTCCGCAGCGTCCGCGAGCCGCTCCTCGGAGAGCCGGCCGGCCCGCACGCCCGCCACGATGGCGTCGCGCAGCATCAGCACGGTCTCCTCGTCGGCCAGGCCGCCGCCCACGCAGATCGCGTCCGCGCCGGCCGCCAGGGCCAGCACGGTGCCCGCGCCCATGCCGAAGGTGTCGGCGATGGCGCCCATCTCGATCGCGTCGCTGACGATCAGGCCCTGGTAGCCGAGGCCGCCGTCGGCCGGGGCGGCGCGCAGCAGGTCGCGCAGCACGGTCGGGCTGAGCGTGGCCGGAAGCTCGGGGTCGAGTGCCGGGATCATGATGTGGGCCGTCATGACGGCCTTCGTCCCGGCCGCGATCGCCGCCTGGAACGGGATCAGGTCGCGGGCGCGCAGCACGTCCAGGTCGACGTCGATGACCGGCAGGCCGTGGTGCGAGTCGACGGCGGTGTCGCCGTGGCCGGGGAAGTGCTTGGAGCAGGCGGCCACGCCGGCCGACTGCAGGCCCTCCACCCAGGCGGCGGTGTGCCGGGCGCACAGCTCCGGGTCGGCGCCGAAGGAGCGGACGCCGATCACCGGGTTGCGCGGGTTGGAGTTGACGTCCGCGGTGGGCGCCCAGTTGTAGTTCACGCCGGCCGCGGCCAGTGCCCGGCCCAGCTCGCGGGCGACGTCCCGGGTCAGCGCCGGGTCGTCGATCGCGCCGAGCGCGAGGTTGCCCGGCCAGGACGAGCCGGAGCCCGCCTCCAGCCGGGTGACGTCGCCGCTCTCCTCGTCGATGGCGATCAGGAGGTCGGGGTTCTCCGCGCGCAGCGCCTTGGTGAGCGCGGAGAGCTGGTCGAGGTCGACCACGTTGCGGTCGAACAGCGCGACCGAGCCGAGCCCGGCCGCGAGGTGGCGGCGCAGCCACTCCGGCGGCTCGGTGCCGACGAAGCCGGGCTGCAGCACGGTCAGGGCGTCGCGGTGCAGCTGGTCGCTGTCCGGGGCGGTGGGGACGAGGATGCTCACGTTTCTCAGCCCTTCACGGCGCCGTCGGTCAGGCCACCGACCGCCTTGCGCTGCAGGAAGACGAACAGGATCAGGATCGGGACCGCGAAGAGGGTGGACGCGGCCATGGTGGCGCCCCAGTCGGTGCCGAAGTTGGTCTGGAACGAGGAGAGCCACAGCGGCAGCGTCTGCACGTCGGGCTTCTTGTTCAGGATGTTGACCAGCGGGAACTCGTTCCACGCGGTGATGAAGCCGAACAGCGAGGTCGACATCAGGCCGGGGGCGAGCAGCGGGAAGATCACCTTCAGGAAGGCCTGGGTGCGGGTGCAGCCGTCCACCATGGCCGACTCCTCCAGCTCCTTGGGCACGGCGGCGATGAAGCCGCGCAGCGTCCAGATGGTGAAGGGCAGCACCATCATCAGGTAGAAGGCGGTCAGCGGCACGAGGCTGTTGAGCATGTCGTTGTCGCGGACGATCAGGTAGGCCGCGATGATCATGACCTCCCAGGGCGCCATCTGGGCGGCCATGACGACCAGGACGAAGCCCTTGCGGCCGCGGAACCTCATCCGCGCGATCGCGAACGCGGCCAGGGTGGCGATCACCAGCGAGCCGAGCACCGCGCCGACGGTGACGATCAGGCTGTTGCTGACGTACGTCCAGAAGTTCTCGGCGTGGACGGCCTTGTCGAAGTGCTCCAGGGTCGCGTTCAGCGGGAGGAAGACCGGCGTCCGGCTGATGACGTCGCTGTCCTGCTTGAACGCGGTCGCGATCATCCAGTAGACGGGGAAGATGAAGAAGACGAAGAGGACGACCGCGATCGCGTTCGGCCAGGTACGTCCGATGAGCGAGCGCCTCACAGCTCGTCCTCCTGCTTCAGGATGATGCGGAAGTAGTACGCCATCAGCGTGGCCAGCATGACGATGGTGAGGACCGCGATCGCGGACCCGGCCCCGAACCGCTGGGCGCCGAAGCCTTCGAGGAAGGCGTGGACCGGCAGGGTCCGGGTGAGGTCCTCCGGTCCGCCCTTGTTGATCAGGTAGACCTGGGTGAAGGCCTTGAAGACCCAGATCACCTCAAGGAAGGTCGTGGCCAGGAAGAACGGCTTCATGATCGGGACGATCACCGAGGTGAAGACCCGGAAGGAGCCGGCGCCGTCCATCCGGGCCGCCTCGTAGAGCTCCTTGGGGATCGTCGTCAGGCCCGCGTACATGTTGAAGGCCACGAACGGGATCGAGCCCCAGACGATCAGCAGGATGATCACGAAGAAGGTCGAGTACTGGGTGCTGGTCCAGTTGTAGTGGAGCATCGAGTGCCAGCCCAGCTTGTCCAGGAACCAGTTGACGACACCGAACTGCTGGTCGAACAGCCAGGTGAAGACGGTGGTCGCGGCGACCACCGGCATCGCCCAGGCCAGGATCAGCGCGATGGACAGCGTCAGCCGCATCTTCTTGCCCAGGCGGTTGAGCAGCAGGCCGACCAGCGTGCCCAGGACCATGATCAGGACGACGTTGACCACCGTGAACACCACGGTGCGGCCGGTGATCCGCCAGAAGTCGGCGCTGCCGAGCTGCTCGGTGTAGTTCTCGAACCCGTTCCACTCGGTCAGGTGCTGGATGAGCTGGCGCTTGTTGAGGTTCTGGAACGACACCAGAATCGTCTTCAGCAGCGGCCAGCCCAGCAGCAGCACGGTGGCCGCGACAGCCGGCAGCAGCAGCAGGTACGGCGTCAGCCTGGCCGGCACACGGGGTCCGCCCGCCGGTCTGCCGCTCTTCGGGGTGCGCCCGGCACCGGAGGCGACGATCTCGTCCGTACTGGCCACAGCAGCCTTCCCTGATCCCGGGGACTGTGTCTGCACCCGCTCCGAATGCACAGCCATCGTTCTCTCTTCCTCACAACCCGACACGACGGAAGGCGTCGCCCACCGGCTCCCCGCCGGGAGTCGGTGAGCGACGCCGCTCGAATGCCTTACTGCTTCTGGTTCATCCGCTTGGCGATCTCGTCGTCGGCCTTCTTGGCCGCCGCCGCGTAGTCACCGGTCAGCGCCGAGGTCAGGAAGTCCTTGACCGGGTTCGGCTCGTTCTCGACGTTCGTCCAGGTCGGGGTGTTCGGGGTGATCGCACCGTTCTGGGCGGCCGGCAGGGCGGCCTTCGCGAAGTCGCCGGCGACCTGGCTGTTCAGCGCGGCCTTGTTCGGGATGGAGCCCGCGGCGGCGACCAGGCCCTCGTTCTTGTCGTTGAGGGCGATCTTCAGGAAGTCCTTGGCCATGTCGCTGTTCTTGCTGGCCTGGGCGACGGCCAGGTTCGAGCCGCCGAGGAAGACGCTGGAGGCCTTGTCGGCGGTCTTGCCCGGGAGCGGGAAGAAGCCGATCTTGTCCTTGGCCATGGTCTTCTCGTCCGGCAGCTCCCAGCCGAGGCCGATGATGGAGCCGATGTCGCCCTTGCCGAAGACGTCCTTCTGCTGCGGGGTGGCCTCGTCCTTGTCCTTCGGACCGGTGGCCGAGTAGCTCTGCAGCTTCTTGTAGGTGTCGAAGGCCTTCTGCGCCTCGGGGGTCGACAGGCCGCCGACCCACTTGTCGCCGTCCTTCTTCGCCAGCTTGCCGCCCTCGGTGGTCAGCAGGCCGAAGTAGGTGTACCACTCCTGGCCCGGCATGTAGATCGGGTCGGCGACGCCCGGGGTGGCCTTCAGCTTGTCCAGGTCGGCGTAGAACTCGTCCAGGGTCTTCGGCGGGGCGGCGATGCCGGCCTTGGTCCAGAGGTCCTTGTTGTAGGCGACCACGCGGTTGGAGACCCACCACGGGGCGGCGTACTGCTTGCCCTCCAGGACGGTGGACTCGTTCTGGTTGGCGGCCCAGTCGGCCCCGCCGAGCGCGTCCTTGTCCTTGGTGATGTCCAGTAGACCGCCCGAGGCGGCGTAACCGGCGGTCTGGGTGTTGCCGATCTCCAGGACGTCGACGGAGCCCTCGGAGAGCGCGGTGGTGACCTTGGCGCCGATGCCGTTCCACTTCTGGATCTGGAAGTCGACCTTGGCACCCGGGTAGGTGGTCTCGAACTCGCTCTTGACGGAGTCCGTCCAGCCCTTCGGCGCGGAGCCGTCCATCAGCCAGACGGTCAGGGTCTTGCCGCTGTAGTTCTTGGCGCCCGCCGCGGACGACGAGCCCGAACCGGCGTCGTTCTTCTTGCCGTCCGAGCCACAAGCCGCCAGGCCGACGACCATTGCTGCGACGCCGACCGCCGCGATGAGCTGACGCTTCACGCCATCCTCCTGAGGGATGCCTGGATTGCCCCCGTCGGGTGGCAGCGGCAGACCCACGCAAAGCGGGGCAACAGGTGCCGCGGACCTTTTCGAACGGGTGGGGGATTCGTAGTCACCGGCCTAGTGGTGTAGACCAGATGCCTGGAGCTTGGCCTAGACCAATGGGCCTGTCAACGGCTCTTCGACCGATCAGGACCACCCGTTATCAAGCCGACACCGCACATCGTTCATCGCGTGATGAGGTATTCGTTCCGTAGCCATACATGCAACGATGTGACCCGTTAACGATGTGGCGGGGCCCGTAAAGGCCCTGCGAGAAGCGGGAGAACAGGTCCGATGAGCAGCGACGGGGGATCCACCGCCCAGGTCAACGACCCCGAGGTGAACAACCTCCCGACGCAGGCCGGCACCGACCCGACCGCGCGCGTCCCCAAGTACTACGGCCTCAAGCGCCACCTGCTCCAGCTCACCGAGACCCAGCCTGCGGGCACCCCGGTCCCGCCGGAGCGCGCGCTCGCCGCCCAGTTCGACACCTCGCGCACGACCGTCCGCCAGGCGCTCCAGGAACTGGTCGTCGAGGGCCGGCTGGAGCGCATCCAGGGCAAGGGCACCTTCGTCGCCAAGCCCAAGGTCGCCCAGGCCCTCCAGCTCACCTCCTACACGGAGGACATGCGGGCCCAGGGCCTGGAGCCCACCTCCCGGCTGATCGAGATCGGCTACATCACCGCCGACGAGCGGCTCGCCCCGCTGCTCGACATCAAGCCCGGCGGCCGCGTCCTGCGGATCGAGCGCCTGCGACTGGCCAACGGCGACCCGATGGCCATCGAGGTCGCCCACCTCTCCGCCAAGCGCTTCCCCGCCCTGCGCCGCAACCTCGCCAAGCACAACTCCCTCTACGCGGCGCTGCGCGAGGTGTACGGCGTCACCGTGGCCGAGGCCGAGGAGACCATCGAGACCACCCTCGCCAACCCGCGCGAGGCCGGGCTGCTCGGCTCCGATCTCGGCCTCCCGATGCTCCAGCTCTCCCGGCACTCGTTCGACGCCGACGGCAACCCGGTCGAGTGGGTGCGCTCCATCTACCGCGGCGACCGCTACAAGTTCATCACCCGCCTCAAGCGGCCCGAGTAGGCCGCTCCCCCTCCTCCCAGGCTCCCGGGCACCGGCGCACGCGCCGGTGCCCGGTTGCGTGCCGCGGGCGCACTGGCGTCCGGATGGCGGGAAGTTCCGTCATTTCCGGTGACATGGATCACTCCATGGTCTAGATTGCGCAGCCGTACTGACTGCCGATCACCGATGGTGCTGCTCGGCGGGCTCGTGGGGGTGTGTGCTCCCCGGGCTGCGGCGCCGACGGGGTGAACCCTCCGGAGCGGAGCCGAACATGTCGTCTGAGTCCGACCTCACCGAACCTGTCATGCCCGAGCCACCGGGCGAGCCCGTCCCGGCGGTGACACCGGAGCGGGTGCTGGCCGGGCTCGCCCTGCTCGTGCCGATCGTCGCGATGCTCTGGGTGTCCTCGTACGACAAGGCCGACCCCGCGGTCGGCGGGATGCCGTTCTTCTACTGGTACCAGCTGCTCTGGGTGCCGGTGTCGGCGGTCTTCACGGTCGCCGCGTACCTGCTGATCAACCGGGACGAGAAGGCGCGCAAGGCCGCCCGCCGGGCCGCCCGGACGGCGGGTGACGCGCGATGAAGAACGTCAACGTGCCCGCCCTCGTCGTCTTCGTCCTCTTCTTCGCGCTCGTCACCGTGATGGGCTTCCTCGCCTCGCGCTGGCGCCGGGCGGACAACGCCCAGCACCTGGACGAGTGGGGCCTCGGCGGGCGCAGCTTCGGGACCTGGATCACCTGGTTCCTGCTCGGCGGCGACCTCTACACCGCGTACACCTTCGTCGCCGTCCCGGCGGCGGTGTACGCGACCGGCGCGGCGGGCTTCTTCGCGGTGCCGTACACGATCGTCGCGTACCCGCTGGTGTTCCTCTTCCTGCCCCGGCTCTGGTCGGTCTCCCGGGTGCACGGGTACGTCACCCCGGCCGACTTCGTCCGCGGCCGGTACGGCTCCCGGCCGCTCTCGCTGGTCGTCGCACTGACCGGGATCCTGGCCACCATGCCGTACATCGCGCTCCAACTGGTCGGCATCCAGGCGGTGCTGGACGTGCTGGGCGTCGGCGGCGGGGCGAACGCCAACTGGTTCGTCAAGGACCTGCCGCTGTTCATCGCCTTCGGCGTGCTGGCGGCCTACACCTACTCCTCCGGGCTGCGTGCTCCGGCGCTGATCGCGTTCGTCAAGGACGCCCTGATCTACATCGTGATCATCGTCGCGGTGATCTACATCCCGATCCGGCTCGGCGGGTACGGGCACATCTTCGACGCGGCGGCGCAGAAGTTCAGCGCGCCCAAGTCGGCCGGCTCCCTGACCGTCCCCGGCAACAAGCAGTGGACGTACGCGACGCTCGCGCTCGGCTCGGCGATGGCGCTGTTCATGTACCCGCACTCGGTGACCGGGGTGCTGGCGTCCAGGTCCCGCAACACCGTGCGCCGCAACATGGCGATCATGCCGGCGTACTCGCTGATGCTGGGCCTGCTGGCGCTGCTCGGCTTCATGGCGATCGCGGCGAACGTCAGCAAGGGCGACAAGGCGTTCAACTCCCAGCTGTCGGTGCCGCAGCTGTTCGCGGACATGTTCCCGGACTGGTTCACCGGGGTGGCCTTCGCGGCGATCGGGATCGGCGCGCTGGTGCCGGCCGCCATCATGTCCATCGCGGCGGCCAACCTGTTCACCCGCAACGTCTACAAGGAGTGGCTCAAGCCCTCCGCCACCTCCGCCGACGAGACCCGCATCGCCAAGCTGGTGTCGCTGCTGGTGAAGGTCGGCGCGCTGGTCTTCGTGCTCGGCATGGACAAGCAGGCCGCGATCAACCTCCAGCTGCTGGGCGGCCTGTGGATCCTGCAGACCTTCGTGGCGATCGTCGGCGGCCTGTTCACCCGCTGGTTCCACCACTGGGCGCTGTTCGCCGGCTGGGCGGCCGGCATGGCCTACGGCACCTGGGAGGCGTACGGCATCGCCAGCCCGGCCACCAGGCACTTCGGCGGCAACGCGGCCGAGATCCCCGGCATCGGCCAGATCGGCTACATCGGCCTGACCGCCTTCGTGCTCAACCTGCTGGTCGCGGTGGTGCTCACCCTGGTGCTGCGGGCGGTCAAGGCGCCCGAAGGCCCGGACGAGACCAGGCCCGGCGACTACAGCGCCGAAGCCGGCGACGACGAGCTGGAGAACGCGCCGGAGCCCGTAGCGGCGCACTGATTGGCCGTGCGCGCGCCCTGTGATCGCGCCGCCTTCTCCGTGAACACTGGAGAAGGCGGCGCGATCATATGTATGAACGGGCGCGTACGCCGGGCACCACCGGACCGGACCGGACCGGACAAGCCGGCCGGCAACTGTTCGACCCACGGGGAGCACGCGGCAATGGCAGAACTCGGCAGCACCCTCAACGGCCAGCACCAATCCACCCAGCACCAGGCCACCCAGCACCAGGCCACCCATCCCCCGCTCACCGCGAACGGCCGGCCGGCGGCCACCCGGCTGCCGTCCGTGCTGATCGCCACCCGGCACGGCGAGTCCACCGCCAACGTCGAGTTCCAGCTGGCCGAGGCCGCCGGCGCGCTCAGCGTGCCGATCAGCAGCCGGGACGCCGACATCCCGCTGTCGATGCACGGCCGGCAGCAGGCCCAGGCGCTCGGCCGCTGGTGGGCCGCGCTGCCCAGCCCCGACCGTCCGCGCAGCGTCTGGTGCTCGCCGTACGTGCGCACCGCCGAGACCGCCCGGATCGCGCTCGCCCAGGCCGCCGGGCTCGGCGCCGTCCCGGTCTCGCTCGCGGTGCGCTACGACGAGCGGCTGCGGGACCGGGAGCTGGGCATCCTGGAGATGCTGCCGAAGGCCGCCATCGAGGCCAAGTACCCGGAGGAGGCGGCCCGCCGGCGCAAGATGGGCGAGCTGTACTACCGCCCGCCCGGCGGCGAGTCCTGGACGGACGTCGCGCTGCGGGTGCGCAGCGTGCTGCGGGACGTGTGCGAGGAGGAGGCCGGACGGCCGGTCCTGCTGGTCGCGCACGACTGCACCGTGCTGATGCTGCGGTACGCGCTGGACCGGCTGACGGAGGAGCGGCTGATCGGGCTCGGGCCGGTGCACAACTGCTCGACGAGCCTCTGGCGGACCCAGGACGGGCGGCTGCGGCCCGCCCACTGGAACGACACCGCCCACCTCGCACACAAGGACTGACGGTCCGTCAACTTGCTTCCGGCCCGGCGAAGCAGCGCCGGTAGGCCAGCGGCGTGGTCCCCAGCCGGCGCCCGAAGTGGTGCCGCAGGGCCGCCGCGTTGCCGAAGCCGCAGCGGGCGGCGATCGCGTCCACCGGCTCTGTGGTGGACTCCAGCAGCCGCTGGGCGAGCAGCACCCGCTGACCGGTGAGCCAGCGGTGCGGGGTGGTGCCGGTCTCCTGCTGGAAGCGGCGGGCGAAGGTGCGCGGCGACATGTGGACCCGGGCGGCCAGCTGCTCGACGGTGGACTCCCGGTCCAGGTGGTGGCGCATCCAGTCGAGCAGCGGGGCCAGCGAGTCGCCGTCACCCTCGGGCAGCGGGCGGTTGACGAACTGGGCCTGCCCGCCCTCCCGGTGCGGGGCCACCACCATCCGGCGGGCGATCCCCCGGGCCACCTCGGCGCCCTGCAGCTTGCGCACCAGGTGCAGGCAGGCGTCGATGCCGGCGGCCGTCCCGGCAGAGGTGATCACCGGGTCGTCGTCCACGTAGAGGACGTCCGGCTCGACCCGGGTCCGGGGGAAGCGCCCGGCCAGCTCCTCGGTGTGCCGCCAGTGGGTGGTGGACCGGCGCTCGTCCAGCAGCCCGGCGGCGCCCAGCACGAAGGCGCCGCTGCAGATGGACAGCACCCGGCCGCCGCCCGCCACCGCCGCGCGCAGCGCCTCCAGCAGCGGCTCCGGGTACCGCTCGCGGATCCGCGAGGCGGTGACCACCGCCAGGTCCGCCCCGGCGACGCGCTCCGGGCCGTACGGGACGTCCACCGCGAAGCCCGAATGGGTCGCGTGCGGCCCAGGCCGGGCGCCGGCCAGCGCGAAGTCGTACCCGGGCAGGCCGTCGGCGGTGCGGTCCAGGCCGAAGACCTCGCAGGCGACGCCGAGCTCGAAGGGGTGGATCTCCTCCAGGACAACCGCGACCACGTTCTTCAGCATGCCGCCCAGGATGCCCCGGCGGATGGCGCGGACGGAAGGGCCGCGGTGGCAGGATTTCGATGCAATCGGTCATTCCTGCCACTCGTGGGCGCCCGACGGCCCGGACAGAGTGGAGCCATGGACTCCGACACACTCGCAAGCGCACTCGCCCTGGCCGGGGTCGTCGGCGGTTTCGGCCTGCTCGGCACCCTGATCGGCCGGGAGATGTCCCGGGGCGGCGCCACCGGCCGCGACAACTGGCACCGGGCCGGCGGCTACCCGGCCGGCCCGGAGCGCCTCGACCGGCTGTACGGCACCATGCCCGCCGCCTCGCTGCGCCCCTCCGCCGACCCGGCCACCCTCCCGGTCCGCTCGACCCCCGAAATCAGAACCCCGCACGGCTCCGGCACACTGGCCCGATGGACATCCTCATCCGCCGAGCCCGCCCGGAGGACCTCGACGACGCCGGCCGCATCACCGTCGAGGCCTTCGTCGGCGACGGCCACACCGCGCCCGGGAGCAGCTACGTCGAGCACCTGCGCGACGCCGACCGCCGGGCCCGGGAGGCCGAGCTCCTCGTCGCGGTCGACGCGGCCGAGGGACAGGTCCTCGGCTGCGTGACCTTCGCCGTCGGCGGCACCGAGTGGGCCGACATCGCCACCCCGCAGGAGGGCGAGATCCGGATGCTCGCCACCGCCGCGGCCGCCCGCGGCCGGGGCGTCGGCGAGGCCCTGGTCCGCGCCGCGGTCGCCCGCAGCCGCGAACTCGGCCTGGCCGGGATGGCGTTCTCCACCCGGCCGCGAATGACCGCCGCCCACCGCATCTACGAGCGGCTCGGCTTCCGGCGCACTCCCGAACGCGACTGGGCCCCGTACCCGGGCATGGACCTGATGGTGTACTCACTGGCGTTCTGAGGACCCACCAGGCACCTCCGACGGGGGCGCCGGCGGCTCCCCGGAGAACAGCCTGTGACTTGAAATGACCATCTGATCGGGACACTGCTAGGATCCGCCGCATGACGACGGGGAGTGCGCCTAGCGGCTGGTATGACGACCCTTCCGGCCAGCCCAACACGCTGCGCTGGTGGGACGGTTCGACCTGGACCGACAAGATTCAGGCCAAGCCGGGAGGCGCCTCGGCGCCCGCGAGCGCCTTCCCCGGGCAGGCCGCCCAGAGCGCCGCCGCCCGGAACGCCGCCGCGCCGACGGCCGTCTCCCCGGCGGTGCCGGCTCCGCAGCCCGCGCCGGCCACGCCGACGATGCCCTCCCTGCCGACCCAGACCGCCGCGCCGACGCCGCAGCCCACCCCGGCTCCGCAGCCCATGCAGCAGCCGACCCCGGCTCCGCAGCCCGCGCCCGTCGCGCCGGCCCCCAAGCCGGTCCCGACCTCGGTGGTCTTCGAGACCGTCGAGCCGAACCGCACCAAGCACCGAGTGCTCCTGGCCGTCGGCGCCGTGGTGCTGTCCGTCGCCATGGCCGGCGGCGGCTACGTCCTCGGCCACAAGACCGCCAAGCCCGGCTCGACGAAGGCCGGTTCGACCGCGGCCGCGACGGCCGCCGGCGACCCCAAGAGCCCGAACGGCTTCATGGGCACCGCCCTGACCGGCGGCCAGCAGCTCCCCGGCGGGCGGCAGATCACCGGCCAGGACTCGAAGATGAACTTCATGCTGCCGCAGGACTGGCAGGTCCAGGTCGACGCCAAGGCCCCGAACGAGATCCGCTACGCGATCGGCCCGTACGCCTGCGTGGGCCACGGCAACGGGGCCTGCACCCGCGGCCTGGTCGTCCAGAACCTCCGGGTGTTCAACGGCGGCTGGTCCGACCCGAAGTCCCTGGTGCTCGGCATGGGCCAGCTGCTCTACAACGCCCGCTACGGCGCGGACGCGCCGACCCCGCCGGAGCCGGTGAAGCAGTCCGCCGTCAAGATCCAGGGCCTGGACGGCTACCTCGCGCTGTGGCACGTCCCGATGTCCAGCGTCTCCTCGACGCCCGACAGCTACTGCGGCGTCCTTGAGATCACCCCGGCCGCCGGGGCCACCACCGTGCCGGTGCTCCAGATCTGCCTCGACCAGGCAGCGGAGGCACCGCCGCTGACGCTGATGGACCAGATCGCGAACTCCGTCAAAATCACTCCCTGACGGACGCTCCGCCCCGCAGGCCCCGCCCTTCCCGGCGGGGCCTGCGGGCTTCCCGGCACTCCCGGACCCGGAGCCCCGGCTGTGACCGCCCGACCGCTGCCCGTATGCTGTGCGGCCGGAACGACTATCAGACCAGGCCCATGAGTGGCGCCGGCTCGCCGCGAAACCGTCGACCGACGGTCGGGTGACCAGCGCCGGCGGGCGGTGACAGAGCACGAAACCAGCGGCTTCGGTACTTCGGAGCGGTTGTATGGGGGCTTAGTGGTGGACTCCACCGACGAACACGCGGCGAACCGGGCCAACCGGGGGCGCGGGCGCCACGGGCGCGTACTTCCCCGGGCCCGGCACGAACGGCGGATCGTCCGCCGGGAGCTGCGCAACACCTCGGCCCAGCGCGCCTACGTCGCGTGCGCCGAGACCTCCGGCCCGCTGACCCCCGGTGAGGACGGCGCCGCCGTCCGCTACCGCTCGGTCTCCTCGCGCGGCGTCAAGTTCGTCATGACCGTGCTGGTGACGGTCAACGCGCTGGCCGGCCTGGCCTTCGTCGGGTGGCTGCTCCTCCCCGAACACATCCCCGGCTCCGGTGTCGGCTGGTCCCCGGACTGGCGGATCAACGTGGCCCGGATCTGCTTCTGTTCCGTCATCACGGTGGAAGTGATCCGGCTGGTGCAGAACCTCGCCGTCTGGGTCTTCGCGTTCCGCGCCAAGGACCCGGTACCGGTCACCCCGCCGCCCGGGCTGCGGGTCGCCGTGCTGACCACGATCGTGCCCTCCAAGGAGCCGATCGAGATCGTCGAGCGGACCCTCGCCGCGATGCTGCGCATCGAGTACGACGGCCAGATCGACGTCTGGATCCTCGACGAGGGCGACGACGACCGGGTCAAGAAGATGGCCGCCCGCCTCGGCGTCCACCACTTCAGCCGCAAGGGACGCCCGGAGTACAACCAGGCCGAGGGCGAGTTCCGGGCCAAGACGAAGTCCGGCAACCACAACTCCTGGCGCGCCGAACACGAGCACGGCTACGACGTGGTGGCCCAGATGGACCCGGACCACGTCCCGCTGCCCTGCTTCCTGGAGCGCACCCTCGGCTACTTCCACGACCCCGACGTCGCGTTCGTGGTCGCCCCCCAGGTGTACGGCAACATGTACGACAACTGGGTCGCCCACGGCGCCTCCGTGCAGCAGTACCTGTTCTCCGGCCTGGTCGAGCGCGGCGGCAACGGCATGGACGCGCCGCTGCTGATCGGCACCAACCACCTCTACCGGCCCACCGCCTGGCAGCAGATCGGCGGCTACCAGGACTCGATCATCGAGGACCACCTGACCAGCATGCGGATCCAGGCCTCCGTCAACCCGGAGACCGGCCACCGCTGGAAGGGCGTCTACACCCCGGACGTCCTCGCCGTCGGTGAGGGCCCGACCTCCTGGACCGACTACTTCAACCAGCAGAAGCGCTGGGCGTACGGCATCTGGGAGATCCTGCTCAAGAGCCGCCTGCGCTCGGGCATCAAGCTGCGGCTGCGCCAGCGGGTGCTCTACGGCCTGGTCCAGTTCTACTACCCGAGCGTGGCGCTCAACACCGTCCTCGGCAGCCTCGCCACCTCCGTGTACCTGGCCCTGGGCGTCACCTCCATCCACCTCAACAGCACCCACTGGATGGCCCTGTGGGGCGCCAGCATGGGCAGCTGGTTCGTGCTCTGGCTGTGGCTGCGCCGGTTCAACCTGGCCGCGCACGAGCGGCGCGAGATCGGCGTGGCGGGCATGGGACTGGCCCTGTTCGCCGGCCCGGTCTACGTCGCCGCCGCGATCGCCGCGCTGCTGCGCCGGCCGCTCGCCTACGCCGTCACCGCCAAGGGCGACCTGCGCAGCGCCGAGTCGCTGTCGACGTTCCGGCTGCACCTGATGTGGGCGGCCGTCGCGGGCGGACTGCTCGGCGCGAGCTTCACGCTCCACCACGACATCTGGATCCTGCGGTTCTGGGCCGTGGTCAGCCTGTTCACGGGTGTCGCGCCGCCGGTCATCTCCTTCGTCAGCGGGCGCCGCGAGGCCCGGGCCCAGCGGGCCGCCGCAGCCAAGGCCGAGGCCTCCCAGAACGAGGCCTCCCAGAACGAGACCGCTGAGAACGAGACCGCCGAGTACGCCGAGAACGAGCCCGACGGGACCGCGGTGGCCGGCCGCCTGCCCGCCCAGCGGAACGAACCGCCGCGGGCCGAGCTGAACCCGTCGGAGGAGGCGGCCGCCCCCGACGTGGACGAGTTCGAGGAACTGCTGGAGCCGGCCCGGGCCGGCGGCCGGCCGAAGCAGGGCGGCCGCTGATGTTTCGGATCACCATCCCCCGGATCGCGGCCCTGCTCGCCCTGGCCCTGATGGTCGGGTACACCTTCGTGCTCGCCCCCCGGCTCTCCCGCGCCCACGACGACCCGTACTCCTTCGCCGGCGCCGCCCCGACCGCGATGCCGAGCTGGCTGACCAGCGCCCTGGCCGCGTCCCCGACCGCCACCCCGGCCACCCCGGCCACCCCGGCCACCCCGGGCGCGACGGCGTCCCCGTCGCCGAGCGCGCCGCCCCCGCCGCCGCAGTTCCCGCCGGCCGGCGGTGCGTTCACCGGCATCATGACCAAGACCGGCCCGTACGACCTCGGCCCGCTCGACGAGTTCACCGCCGCCGTCAAGCACCAGCCGAACGTGCTGGAGTTCTCGGTGGGCTGGTGGGACCGCAAGTTCGACCGCCGGGTCTTCGACACGGTCGCCGAGCGCGGCATCATGCCGATGGTCGCCTGGGAGCCCTGGGACTACCGCAAGGAGTCGAAGGACGACAAACTCCGCGGCGAGCAGCCCGAGTACGCCCTCTCCAACATCATCGACGGCAAGTTCGACGACTACATCAAGGCCTGGGCCGAGGGCATCAAGGGCCTCGGCTACCCGGTCGCCCTGCGCTACGCCCACGAGATGAACGGCTACTGGTACCCCTGGGCCGAGCAGGCGAACGGCAACAAGAAGGGCCAGTACGTCCAGGCCTGGCGGCACGTCCACGACCTCTTCAAGCAGGCCGGCGCCACCCGGGTGACCTGGGTGTGGAGCCCCAACGTCGACTACGAGAACGCCACCAGCCTGAACACGCTCTACCCCGGCGACGACTACGTCGACTGGGTCGGCCTGTCCGGCTACTACGGCACGACCGGCGTCGAGAAGTACAAGTCGTTCGACCAGATCTTCCAGCCGACCATCAAGCAGGTCCGGGAGTTCACCCAGAAGCCCGTCGTGATCACCGAGACCGGGGCCACCGACACCTCGGGGCTCAAGGCGCAGTGGATCACCGAGATGTTCTCGCAGCTCCCCCAGCACCCCGACATCATCGGCGTGATCTGGTACGAGGCGCGGAAGGAGGTGGACTGGCGGGTGGCCGCGTCCGGCGCGGCCTCCGAGGCGTACGCCGCCGGGGTCTCCGCGCCCCGCTACAGCACGCCGTGGACCGTCCGCTCCGAGCCCGCCCTGACCGTCGCGCCGCCGGCCCCCGCGCCCGCCCCGGCACCCGACCCCGCGGCGTCGCCCTCCGCCTCCCCCTCGGCCACGGCCACCACGAAGCCCCCCGCCAGGAAGCCGACCCCGACCGCCACGCGGCCCCGGTCGAGCTCCACGCCCGCCGGATGACCGCGCCACAGGCCGGACCGACGGACCGGACAACCACACAGCAGCAGGGAGGCGAGAACCCCATGACCAACCCCGCCATGCCCGGAACCGGGTACGCAGGCAGGCGCCCGTGGTGGTGGCTCGCGCCGACCCTCGTGATCGTGCTGATCCTGTGCGCCCTGCTGCTCCCCAGGGACCACCAGGAGCCCGCCCTGGCGGCCCCCGCGGTCACCCCGCTGCCGGCCGCCACCGCCGGCGAGCTCTGCTCCACCGGGCAGAACCGTTACCCCTCCCAGGCCGTCGACTCCGGCCGCTACCTGATCAACCCCAACGAGTGGAACGCCACCGGCGGCCTCTGCATCAGCAGCACCGACGGCGCCACCGGCTTCCGGGTGACCCGCAGCGGCATCGGCCGCGCCAGCCTGATCGACCCGGACCGCGGCCCCGGCGCCTACCCGCACATCAGCACCCAGCTCCAGCCCGGCACCGGCCCGCTGCCCATCGCCGTCAACAACCTGCGGTACGCGACCAGCAGCTGGCGCACCACCCAGGTCGACGGCGGCGTCTACAACGTGTCGTACGACATCTGGTACAGCAACAGCCGGACCAGCTGCTCCTTCACCGAGAGCGCCGAGCTGATGATCTGGCTGCGCGGCAACGGCAAGACGCCGTTCGGCGACCAGGCCGGCGAGCTGCGGGTCGGCGGCACCTCCTACGGCGTGTACCAGGCACCGAAGAAGAGCAGCCACACGCTGATCACCTACGAGATGGCCACCAGCGCGACCTCCGTCACCGACCTGGACCTGCGGGCCTTCACCCGCGACGCCGTCCAGCGCGGCTACGTCCCGGCCGGCTCGTACCTGTGCGCCGTCCAGGCCGGGTTCGAGATCTGGGACGGCGGCGCCGGGCTCGGCAGCGACGCGTTCTCGTTCCAGGCCGCCGCCGGCCAGCCCAGCGGCGCGATCACCTCGGCGCTGCCCGGCCTCTGCCTGGACAGCCGGGTGCCGGGCGATCCGGCCGCGGTCGGCGCCGGCACCTGCGACGGCTCCGCGGCACAGACCTGGACGATGGCGGACGACGGTTCGATCGGCCAGAACGGACGCTGCGTCGAGGACCCGGACATCGGCTTCCCCGTCCTCACCGGCTGCACCTCACGCCCCGACCAGCGCTGGCGGGTGACCCCCACGGGCCAGCTCGCGAACCAGGACACCGGGCGCTGCGTCGAGAATCCCGGTGCCGCCGCGGGCGGGGCCGCACAGGTGCGTATGCGCCCCTGCGACGGCCGTACGGGCCAGGAATGGCACCCTCCGGCCTGAGCAGCCTATCGCACTCAGGCTCGAACAACTGTGCTGCGCGACACTACATGTGGGGCTGCATCGGATTCACAGCACTAGATGTATGCTCATCCCTGCTGTCGACGCAGGGGAACCCGGTGCGAGTCCGGGACTGCCCCGCAGCGGTGTGCGGGCGGCTCCACGAGCCGTGCCCGCGAGTCCGAGTACCTGCCGACGGCGTGCCACAGGCCCTCCCGCAGAGGCCGGCAGCACGAGCAGTACCTTCCGGGCCTCGCGGGCGGGCCGGGGATGCCACCGTCGCGCGGACGCCGCTTGCGTCCGCGCCGTGCTCCCCTGCCCCGAACGGCCCGGTACTCCGATCACCGCCGCCGATCGCCGCCAGGAGAGAGCGCCTTGACCATCGCTGCCTCAGCCACCCTGCCCGCCCAGGGCTCCGGCTCCGCCCCCGCCGACCCGACGGTCTCCGACCCCGGCGGCGCGCTCCTGCGGCTGCTCACCGACCGCAGCGCCGATCTCCCCCAGGTGGACCCCGGTCACGTCGCCGCCGCCGCGCTGCGCGGGCGCCACGCCGGCTCGGACTTCGCCGAGCTGCGCGGGCTGGCCGTGGACGCCGCCGCGTCGATGATCGCCGAGGACCCGCAGTACTCGAAGCTGGCCGCCCGCCTGCTCGCCCTCGAGATCGTCGACGAGGCGACCAGCCAGGGCTCGACCTCCTTCTCCGCCTCGGTCGCCGTCGGCCACGCCGAGGGCCTGATCGGCGACACCACCGCCGCCTTCGTCACCAAGCACGCCGCCGCCCTGGACGCGCTGATCGACGCCCACGGCGACGACCGCTTCGAGTACTTCGGCCTGCGCACCGTGCAGTCCCGCTACCTGCTGCGCCACCCGATCACCCGCAAGGTCGTCGAGACCCCGCAGCACTTCCTGCTCCGCGTCGCCTGCGGCCTGGCGGTCGGTGACAACGAGCAGTCGGTGCGCGAGGTGGCCGAGCTGTACGGCCTGATGAGCCGCCTGGAGTACCTGACCTCCTCGCCGACCCTGTTCAACTCGGGTACCCGGCACCCGCAGATGTCGAGCTGCTACCTGCTCGACTCGCCGCTGGACAACCTGGACTCGATCTACAACCGCTACGCGCAGATCGCCCGGCTGTCCAAGCACGCCGGCGGCATCGGCCTGTCCTACTCGCGCATCCGCTCCCGCGGCAGCCTGATCCGCGGCACCAACGGCAAGTCCAACGGCATCGTCCCGTTCCTGCGCACCCTCGACTCCTCGGTCGCCGCGGTCAACCAGGGCGGCCGCCGCAAGGGTGCGGCCTGCGTCTACCTGGAGACCTGGCACGCGGACATCGAGGAGTTCCTCGAACTGCGCGACAACACCGGCGAGGAGGCGCGCCGCACCCACAACCTCAACCTGGCGCACTGGATCCCGGACGAGTTCATGCGCCGGGTCAACGCCAACGCGGACTGGTCGCTGTTCTCCCCCGCCGACGTGCCCGAGCTCGTCGACCTCTGGGGCGCCGACTTCGACGAGGCCTACCGCAAGGCCGAGCTGGCCGGCAAGGCCGTCCGCACCATCCCGGCGCAGACCCTCTACGCCCGCATGATGCGCACCCTGGCGCAGACCGGCAACGGCTGGATGACCTTCAAGGACGCCTCCAACCGCGCCGCCAACCAGACCGCGCTGCCCGGCCGGACGGTGCACTCGTCCAACCTGTGCACCGAGATCCTGGAGGTCACGGACGACTCCGAGACCGCCGTCTGCAACCTCGGCTCGGTCAACCTCGGCGCCCACGTGGCTGCCGGCGCTTCTGTCGACGACCTGCTGGGTGCGATGGACTGGGAGCGGCTGGACGCCACCGTGCGCACCGCCGTCACCTTCCTCGACCGCGTGGTGGACATCAACTTCTACCCGACGGTTGAGGCGGGGACGTCCAACTCCCGCTGGCGCCCGGTCGGCCTGGGCGTGATGGGCCTGCAGGACGTCTTCTTCAAGCTGCGGATCGACTTCGACTCGGCGGAGGCGAAGGCCCTCTCCACCCTGATCGCCGAGCGCATCATGCTCACCGCCTACGAGCGCTCCGCCGACCTGGCCGAGCAGCTGGGCCGCCACGAGGCGTACGGCGAGACCCGCGCCGCCCGCGGCGAGCTGCACATCGACCACTTCCCGTCGGCCGCCCCGCAGTGGGCCGGGCGTTGGGAGGCGCTGCGCGCCCGGATCGCCGAGACCGGCCTGCGCAACTCGCTGCTGCTCGCGATCGCCCCGACCGCGACCATCGCGTCCATCGCCGGTGTGTACGAGTGCATCGAGCCGCAGGTGTCCAACCTGTTCAAGCGCGAGACCCTGTCCGGCGAGTTCCTCCAGGTCAACCCGTACCTGGTGCGCGAGCTCAAGGAGCTCGGCGTCTGGGACGAGCAGACCCGGGACGCGCTGCGCGACGCCAACGGCTCCGTCCAGGAGTTCAACTGGCTGCCCGCCGAGGTCCGTTCGCTCTACCGGACGGCCTGGGAGCTGCCCCAGCGCGCGCTGATCGACCTGGCCGCGGCCCGCATGCCGTACCTCGACCAGAGCCAGTCGCTGAACCTGTTCATGGCCGCGCCGACCATCGGCAAGCTCAGCTCGATGTACGCGTACGCGTGGAAGGTCGGTCTGAAGACCACCTACTACCTGCGCTCGCGCCCGGCGACCCGCATCGCCCAGGCCGCCCCCGGCGCCGCCCGGACCGCGGCTCCGGTGCCGGTGAACACCCCGACCCTCACGCCGGAGGAAGAGGCCGCGCTGGCCTGCTCCCTGGAGAACCCCGAGTCCTGCGAGGCCTGCCAGTAATGTCCGACGATCGCCAGAAGATGCTGCTCGACCCCGGCTTCGAGCTGACCCTGCGCCCGATGCGCTACCCGTCGTTCTACGACCGGTACCGGGACGCGATCAAGAACACCTGGACGGTGGAGGAGGTGGACCTGCACTCCGACGTCGCCGACCTGGCCAAGCTCAGCGAGGGCGAGCGCCACCTGATCGGCCGCCTGGTCGCGTTCTTCGCGACGGGCGACTCGATCGTGGCGAACAACGTGGTGCTGAGCCTCTACAAGCACATCAACTCCCCGGAGGCGCGGCTGTACCTGTCGCGCCAGCTGTTCGAGGAGGCCGTGCACGTCCAGTTCTACCTGACGCTGCTCGACACCTACCTGCCTGACCCGGAGGACCGCAACGCGGCCTTCGCCGCGGTGGAGAACATCCCCTCCATCCACCAGAAGGCCCAGTTCTGCTTCAAGTACATGAACGCGGTCGACCACATCGACTCGCTGCAGACGAAGGAGGACAGGCGGGCGTTCCTGCTCAACCTGATCTGCTTCGCAGCGTGTGTGGAGGGCCTGTTCTTCTACGGCGCGTTCGCGTACGTGTACTGGTTCCGGTCGCGCGGCCTGCTCCACGGCCTGGCCACCGGCACCAACTGGGTGTTCCGCGACGAGTCCATGCACATGGACTTCGCGATGTCGGTGGTCGACACCGTCCGCGAGGAGGAGCCCGACCTCTTCGACGACGAGATGGCCAAGCAGGTCACGGAGATGCTGGAGGAGGCCGTCGAGGCCGAGCTCCAGTTCGCCCAGGACCTCTGCGGTGACGGCCTGGCCGGCATGAACACCGACTCGATGCGCCAGTACCTGGAGGCCGTTGCGGACCAGCGCCTGGCCCGCCTGGGCCTGCCGATCCGGTATGGGTCGACCAACCCGTTCGGCTTCATGGAGCTCCAGAACGTCCAGGAGCTGACCAACTTCTTCGAGCGCCGGGTCAGCGCCTACCAGGTCGCCGTCGAGGGCTCCGTCTCCTTCGACGACGAGTTCTAGAGACGACACAACGACGCTGCCCCGCACGGCCACAAGCCGTGCGGGGCAGCGCTGTTGGATCAGACGCCTGGGAACTCTCCTGCTTTCACACCGCCGACGAAGGCCTCCCACGCATCGGCGGAGAAGAGAAGAGCCGCCCCATCCGGGTCCTTCGAGTCACGGACAGGAACAACGCCGGCCATCCCGTCAGCTACCTCGATACAGTCACCGCCCTGACCGCTGAAACTGCTCTTACGCCACACGACACGCATGCCTTACCCCTCTACTGCCTAGTGCTCTGACCGCGATGGTTCACCGGGTTGCGGTTCGCGCTGATGGGTGGCGGGCCGGTTGGATGTGAGCCGACAGGCCGTCCGACAGGTGGAGGTGTGGTGGCTGAGCCCGTTCGAGTCCGCAGGCTGACCGATCAGGAGGGGCAGCGGCTGCAGCAGATCGTGCGCCGGGGCGACAGCAGCTCGGTGCGCTACCGGCGCGCGATGATGCTGCTGGCCTCGGCCGGCGGGAACCGCGTGCCGGTCATCGCCCAGCTGGTCCAGGCCGACGAGGACACGGTCCGCGACGTGATCCACCGGTTCAACGAGATCGGCCTGGCCTGCCTGGACCCTCAATGGGCGGGAGGCCGTCCCCGCCTGCTCAGCCCTGACGACGAGGACTTCGTCGTCCAGACGGCCACCACCCGCCCGGCCAAACTCGGCCAGCCCTTCACCCGCTGGTCGTTACGTAAGCTCGCCGCCTACCTGCGCCGTGTCCACGGCCGGGTGATCCGCATCGGCCGCGAGGCCCTGCGCTGTCTGCTCGCCCGCCGCGGCATCACCTTCCAGCGGACCAAGACCTGGAAGGAGTCCACCGATCCCGAGCGCGACGCCAAACTCGACCGCATCGAGCATGTCTTGGAAAACTTCCCCGACCGCACCTTCGCGTTCGACGAGTTCGGCCCGCTGGGCATCCGCCCCACCGGTGGGTCCTGCTGGGCCGAACAGGGCCGCCCCAACCGGGTCCCGGCGACCTACCACCGCACCCACGGCGTCACCTACTTCCACGGCTGCTACTCGGTCGGGGACGACACCCTGTGGGGCGTCAACCGCCGCCGCAAAGGCGCGGCCAACACCCTCGCGGCCCTGAAGTCGATCCGGGCCGCCCGCCCAGACGGTGCACCCATCTACGTGATCCTGGACAACCTCTCCGCCCACAAGGGCACCAAGATCCGCGCCTGGGCGAAGAAAAGCAAGGTGGAGCTGTGCTTCACCCCGACCAACGCCTCCTGGGCCAACCCCATCGAGGCCCATTTCGGACCGCTGCGGCAGTTCACTCTGGCCAACTCCCACCATCCGAACCACACCGTCCAGACCCGGGCCCTGCACGTCTACCTGCGCTGGGGCGGACGCCCCGTCACGGAAGCCGCGTGACGATCCGTTTCCCGGCCATCAGCCCTGATCGAGCAGATTGGATACAGTCCGTTCCGCCCACTCTCCCGCTACCAACTGCGCCGCCGCGCACCCCGGCTTACGCTCTGCCTGGTCCTGGAACAAGCGCACGAAGGACTTGGCGAAGCCCAGCCGGGGGTATGCACCAACGAGTGTGTCCGTGAAAGACGGGTCGAAGGCTTCCAGGCCCGCCCCGGATACATCCGCGCTCGTCCCCACCTGCAACAGTCGGCTCTCCACGTCTACTTCCGGCGCAACGTCGTCCCGCATATGGAGCACGATCAGCTCAGCCGCCCGGTCGCGTCGCTCAGTCGGCCAGCCGAGACCGGCCGTGAAGACCCGGGCCAGGTGGCCACCAGCCTCTTCAAACGAGAGCGTGTGACTGTCGAAGGGCGGAACGAGCCCCAAGTCGTGCAGCAACGCCGAGACGAAGAACAGCTCACGGTCGAAGTCGAGGCCACGCGCCTCCGCCCAGGCCGCGCCGAAGAAGTATGACCGCACAGAGTGGTGGTACAGCGCCTCGTCAGCGTATTCCTCACAGACCAGCCGCGCCGCCTCTGTCGCCCGCCCCACAGGTACGCGCACCCCTGCAACCTCGATCAGCATCCGCCAAACCCCTTACAACCGAACATCATTCCGCTACGCGCACCTTAGCCAGGACTGGACTCCCGACCCGGTGAGCGTTCGCGGCCACGGCACTAGCGGTACAGCTCTTGCCGTACCTGAGCGATCATGTCGAGGCTGTCTGCCGGGCTCAAGGCGGTTGCGCGGAGCGAATCGAAGATCAGCCCGTATTCGTTCGTCTCCTCAGGCGTCTCCATGTAGAGCGTTCCCGTTCGGTGCTCCACGCATACAACGTCGGAGAACACCGGGGTAGGGAAGCTGAACAGCACGAATGCCTCGAAGAGCCCGGCATGAGCGCCCGCCCTGTCCGGCAGCACCTGCAATTCGATACGCGGGTTCTCCACCAGCTCGACAAGTCTGTCGAGCTGGCGGGCCATCACCTTCGCCCCGCCCACCTGAATCCGGAGAGCCCCTTCTCCCTGGATCACGCAGAGACGCGGCGGATCGGCCCGCTCCAGCACTTCCTGTCGAGCTATCCGCGCCGTCACGAGGGCATCCACCTCCTCTTTGCAGAGAGCTGAAGGCCGAGCCTGAAGCACCGCGCGGGCATAGTCGGGCGTCTGCAAGAGCCCCGCTACCAAGGTGTTCTGAAACGACCGAATGCAGTCGGCCGTCTCCTCGTAGCCGATGAAGTCCGAGTACGACGGCCGAGCTGCACGCGCCCGCTGCACCCAGCCGGGTTCGCGCCCTCTGCGAGCCAGCGCCACAAGCTCGTCCACGTGCTCGGGATCGTCAACGTCGTAGAACATCAGCAGGTCGCGCAGTTCGCCGAGCGAAATGCCCAGCCTCGCGTTCTCGATCCGACTGATCTTCGTCCGCTTCCAGCTCGTCCCGGACAACACCCTCCGCATCGAGGTGCACGACGCCGACAGCGAGAAGCCCGCCCTCCGCCCCGCCTCCGTCTCCTCCGAGACCGGCCGAGGCCTGCTCCTAGTCGAGGAGTTGGCCACCCAGTGGGGCTGCTGCCCGCGCAAGGGCGGCATCGGCAAGTTCGTCTGGTGCCACGTCTCCCCCGAGGCGGCCGCCGCGTGAGCGCCGTCCGGGCCCGGATCACCGGCATCATGCCGCCCGCCGTCTTCCCGAGCCTCGACCACGCGCTGCCCGTCCTCTGGGAGCACGTCCGCCGGCTCCCGATCCGCGCGGCCCACCGGGACTTCATCCGCCTCTGCATCGGCCCGGGCGGCGGTGACGGCGTCGCCCGCTGCCTCGCCCGGGGCGGCCGCTGGAGCGTCACCCTCTACGTCGGCGAACTCACCGACTGGACCGCCCACCCGATCACCATCACCACCCACCAGCTCTGAACTCCCCCGCCCCGCCCGGCGCTCACGCCGGGCGGGGCGGCCGAATGTCCGCACGCCGCCCGTCCGGATGAACTCCCGGGCCACACCGGCATCGCGCGCATATGCACGGCAAAGCCCCGGCTACGGTCCAGCCCACAGCAGAACGAAAGGGGCTCACCGTGACGGCAGTTCTGGACTACGAGGGCGACGGCATCGTCCGACTCATGAGCATGGCGGAGGAGGACTGGACCGAGCAGGAACTCAAGGACGCCCTCGGCCACGCGATCATGCTGGAGTTGGCGACCATCCCGCCCTACGCCACCGCGCTCTGGTCGATCACCAACCAGGACAACACGGCCGGCGTCTACCAGACGATCCGCGAGATCATCTTCGATGAGATGTCCCACTTCGGCCTGGTCTGCAACATGCTCACCAGCATCGGTGGCACCGTCGTCCTCACCAACCCGCTCACCGTCCCCAAGTACCCGGGCGAGCTCCCCGGCAAGGTCAACCCCGGGCTGAAGGTCTACCTCAGCGGGCTGACCCGGGAGTCGGCCAAGCTGTTCTCCGACATCGAGAAGCCCGAGAACCCGCTCGCCTTCGCGCTCGACGGCAACACGATCGGCGCCTTCTACCAGCGGATCGCCAAGGTCTTTCCGAAGTACGCCCACCTGCTCACCGGTCAGCGGCAGGTGACGTTCCCCCTCGGAGCGAAGCACGGCGCCGGCAACGACATCGTCCCGATGAACACCATCGACGACGTCCTCAAGGCAATCAAGATCATTCAGTCCCAGGGTGAGGGCACCGAGTGCTCCCCCGAGAACCCGTTCCCCGGCGACCCGGGCGAACTCGCCCACTACTACGCCTTCAAGGAGATCGCCGAGGGCAAGCGGCTCGTCCTGAACCCCAAGACCATGCGGTGGGAGTTCACCGGCGACCCGGTCCCCCTCCCCCCGACGTCCCCGGTCGCCCGGGTGCCCAAGGGCGGGTGGGCGAACGACAAGCCCAACCAGCCCGACCCGGACACCGCCCGGCTCCTGCACACCTTCAACCAGCAGTACAGCAACATGCTGCGTGCCCTCGAAGAGGCCTGGAGCGACCTCGGGTCCGCGTCGATCGGCACCGCGATCGGCCTGATGGGCGCCATGCGCGGGACGGCCCAGCAGATCAACGGCGTCAAGCTGCCCGCCAACCCCCGCTTCGCCTACGGCCCGGAGTGGCTGTTCGTCCAGCAGTAGGCACAACGGACAGCACGAAGGCCGGTGCGGATCGCCCGCACCGGCCTTCAACACGCCATCAGCCGTTACTCGTTCGGCACGGTCGCGTACCGCGGGGTGCCCTCGGCCATCTGCCGCAGGGCGTCCTTGCGGTCCCGCTTCGACAGCTTGTCGATGTAGAGGAAGCCGTACAGGTGGTCGGTCTCGTGCTGCAGGCAGCGGGCGAAGAAGCCGGTGCCCTCGACCCGGATCGGGTTGCCGTCCTTGTCCACGCCGGTGACCGCGGCGTAGTCGGGGCGGGGCAGCTCCGCGTACGCGGTCGGCACCGAGAGGCAGCCCTCGTTGCCGTCGTCCAGCACCCGCTTGCGGTCGGCCGGGTACTCCTCCAGCACCGGGTTGATCACGTGGCCGATGTGGCGCACGCCCTCGTCGTCCGGGCAGTCGTAGACGAAGACCTTGAGGTCCACGCCGATCTGGTTGGCCGCGAGGCCCACGCCCTCGGCTGCGTACATCGACTGGAACATGTCGTCGATCAGCGCCGACAGCTCGGCGTCGAACGCGGTGACGTCCTTGACCTCGCGGTGCAGAACGGGGTTGCCGACCACGGTGATCGGACGCGCGGTGCCCTTGGAGAGGTCCGGCTCCTCGCCGACCACCTTCACCGGGGCCTCGGGCGCCGCCCCCTCCAGGTCGTGCTCGTGCTGCTGGTCGTGCTGCTCCGCCATCGCTGCTATTCCGCTTCCGAATCCGAGGACTGTCGAGGTATACCGCTCAAGGGTAAGCGGCCCGCTCAGCAGACTTCTTCAAGATCGCGATATGCCCGGCTCGCCGGGGCGGCGGCGACCCACCGCTCCAGCAGCGTCCGCACCAGATGGGCCGGCGCGGCAATCCCGCACTCCCGCTCCACCAGCCAGGACATCCCGGCCGCGCCGCCCTGGCTCAGGTGGCTCAGGTGGCCGGGGTGCGCGGCGTCGCCGTCGTCGTGCGGGTCGTGGTGGGCGGTGTGCCCGTCGTCCGAGGCCATCCGGCTCTCCGAACAGGCCCGGCAGAGCAGCCGCACCGAGGACGTCCAGTCCTCCGCCGCGAAGCCCGAGTCCGCGACCATCCGCTCCAGCGCGTCCCGGTCCCCCGCCGTGGCGGCCTGCAGCAGCACCACGTACGTCGGCACCGGGGACGGCGCCCACAGCTCGATCTCGTCGAACACCGGGTACGCGACCCCGTCGGTGACCCGCTCGCCGTGCGGGGCGCCGTCGTGCAGCACCACCTCGCCCCAGCGGCGGCCGGAGGACGGCAGCGGGATGGACAGCACCTCGATCCGGGCCGGGTCCAGCCGGCGGCCCCACACCACCTCGGACTCGCCGTCCGGGGAGAGCCGCACCGGCGTGGTGCCGAGGTCCAGGCTGACCGGGCCGTCCGGCTGCGCGCCGGGGCCGCCGGGCAGCTTCAGCCCGTACGCCTGCCAGGCGCGGCGGGCCAGCGGCCAGTCCTGCAGGGCGGTCGCGGTGATGCCCAGGTTCCACCAGTCGGGGGCGCCGTGCTCGCGGTCGAGCAGCGCGACGGCCCGCAGGCCGGCCGAGCGGGCCTGCTCCCAGTCGCGGCGGAACTTGTGCAGCAGGGCGAGGTTGAACCAGGAGTCGGAGAGCCACGGCTCCAGGTCGGCGGCCATCACCAGCAGCGCGCCCGCGTCCTCGTAGCGGCCGTCGCCGATCAGCGTGAAAGCCCGGTCGGTCGTCTGCCGCCAGGTGGCGGACGGCCGGTGCCGTGCCCGGTGGAAGATCCTCACGTTCGTCCCTGCCGTCGTCGTCCGCTCAAGTCCCGTACCGCTCCTCCCGCCCCTACTTCCGCAGAGACAGAGGAGCTTCCGCGGGGTACGGGCCCGGTGCCCCGGGTCGGTGTTCCACGCTACGACCGCATCCAACCACGCCCGCCCCCGACTGCGCTCCCCACCGCCGAGGTTGGGGCCGCTCCTACCCAGCCTGCCCGCCCCACCGCCCCACCTCAACCCCGACGGCCCCCTGCTCGGCCCCACGCACCACCTGCACCCCACACCCGCGACGCACCCACCGGCCCGCCCGGAGCTGCCCGGCCCGGACAGGCCGCTCCAGAGCTCGCCCCACACCGCACCTGCGCCGACCGATCAACCATCCCGGCTCGGCCCCACGCCGGGTCCGTCCGGCCCATCAGCCTGACTCGGCCCCACGCCGGGCCCACGGCCCGCCGCTCCGACCCCACCACCTCTTCGGCCCGGCGGTCAGCCCCGGCTCTGGCCGCCCACGCGGGCCAGGGCGTCCACCACCCGCGCGTCGTACACCCGCCCCCGGCCCAGCCGCAGCACCTCCATGGCCTCCAGCCGCCCCACCGCCTCGCCGACCCCGCGTCCGCGGGCCGCCGTCAGCAGGTCGTCGTGTGCGTTGGCCACCCGGATGATCCGGGCCGCCAGCGGCACCGAGCCGTCGCCGCCGGCCGGCCCGGCGCAGGGGTCGGCCAGCCGGGCGACCTGCTCGGCCACCTGCCGGGGCACCCCGGTACGGCTGATCACCTCGCTGCCGAGCCGGGCGATCCGCTGCTGCTCCGCGCAGGGCAGCAGCGCGGTGGCGCCGTCCGGCACGGGCTCGACCAGCGACAGCTGCCCGATGTCGTGCATCAGCGCCGCGTACTCCAGCAGGGCGAGCTCCCGGGTGCCCAGCCCCAGCTCGCGGCCCAGCGCGCACGCCGTGTCGGCGACCCGGCGGGCGTGCCCGTGCGGGGTGTAGCCGGCCACCTCGGTGGCCCGGGCCAGGCTGGCGATGGTCTGCCCGGTGGTGGCCCGGACGGCCGCGGCCCGCCGGAACGACACCTGGGCGAGCAGCAGCGGGGTGCAGAACAGCGGCAACGCCCACAGCCCGACCTCGCCGGCCGCCAGGCTGACCAGCATCCCGGTGGCGACGATCGCCGAGCCGATCCCGAACAGTGACCGCAGCTCGTCCTCCAGGGCGGCCGGGAAGCGCAGCCCGGTCCTGGGGCGCGCCGCCGAAGTCCCACGTGCCTTCCCGGCGGCCGGGCGGTGCCCCCGCCCTCCGCCTTGCGATGCCCGCACCCCACCGCCGCCCGGCCCGCCCTCCGGGCCGACGACGAAACCGGGCCGCCAGGCCCAGTCGCACCGCAGCACCGCCGCCAGCGTGGCGTCGCAGAGCGCAGCCAGCGCGGCGACGGCGGTCAGGAACACCCCGTACGCCGGGCCCTCGGGCGAGAAGCGGTCGACCAGGCCGCCGTTGTAGAGCGGCTGGAAGACGGCGGCGGCGAAGCCGACCCCGAGCAGCCGCCGGGCGGCGCTGTCCCGCCGGGCCGGGTCGGCCCAGGGCGGTCGCCGGTGCGGTCGGCTGGGCCTCGGCAGGGCGAGCCCGGGCAGCCACGCCAGCAGCAGGCCGATGCCGGTGATCGCAACCACCTGGAGCGTCCCGTGCGCGGTGGGCAGCCCGCGCAGCGGCCCGAGCAGGGCGTACGCGAGCGCACCGGCCGCGCCGATGGGCGCCTGTTCGCGGTCGCCCGGAAGGGTGATCCGGACGCACTCGCCGAGCGCGATCAGCGCCGTGAACGCCAGGGCGACCCCAGGTTCCTCGATGCCGCGCACCGCGACCGTCACCAGTGCGACGGCCAGCAGCACGGCCGCCGCCGCCCGCACCGCGCCCGCACCGCGTGCACCGGTCATGCCTCCGCCGTTCATGCCCCCGCCCATCACACCCCCGCCCGTCACGCCCGCGCCGGTCACGTCTGTCCGGCCGTGGGGACGGTCCTGCCCTGGGCGGGCACCCGGCGCGGCGCGGCCCGGACCGGCTCGGGCACGCCCAGCGGGATGTCCGGGACGGCCCGCAGGCAGTCTCCGGGCGGCGGCGGCAGCACCGGCTGCCAGTCGTGCACGGCCAGCGCGTCGATCAGCGCCCGGACCATGACCGGGTCGAACTGGCTGCCCGAGCAGCGCTCCAGCTCGGCGACGGCCTCGGCGACAGGCCGTCCGCGCCGGTAGGAGCGGGTCGAGGTCATCGAGTCGAAGGCGTCGGCGACGGAGATGATCCGGGCGAACTCGGGGATCCGGTCGCCGGTCAGCCCGCTGGGGTAGCCGCGCCCGTCCATCCGCTCGTGGTGGTGCAGGATCCCGTCGTGCGCCTCGCCGAGGAAGGCGATCCCGCGCACCAGCTCGTACCCGTACACCGGGTGGACCTCGACGGCCCGCCGCTCGGTCTCGCTGAGGGGACCGTTTCTGCGCAGGAGTTCGGTGGCCACGCCCAGCTTGCCGACGTCGTGCAGGATCCCGGCGAACCGCAGGGTGCGCAGCCGCTCGGCCTCCATGCCGAGCTGACCGGCGATCAGCACGGCGGCCCGGCCGACCCGTTCGCTGTGCCCGCGGGTGTACGCGTCCTTGATCTCGACGGCCTGCAC
Organism: Kitasatospora aureofaciens; assembly: GCF_019192735.1. Classification (GTDB taxonomy): domain Bacteria; phylum Actinomycetota; class Actinomycetes; order Streptomycetales; family Streptomycetaceae; genus Kitasatospora; species Kitasatospora aureofaciens_A. The sequence continues at coordinate 52,776 of NZ_JAHTKP010000025.1, read as the reverse complement.
CAGCGCCTGGACGGTCGCCTGGTGGGCGTCCCGCTCGCGGTGCCCCTGGGCGAACACCCATGCCGAGATGGACAGCGGCAGCAGGGCGAGCAGCGCGGCGAACGCCCCGTACGGGCCCTGCCACAGGACGGCCACCATGAGCCCGCCGGCCGCGTGCACCAGTACCGGCAGCCCGCACACCGTGCAGGCCCCGCGCAGCAGCACGTCGGCCCGGCGGTCCTCGGTGAGCATCAGCATGACGCCCACCAGCACCCCGTTGACCAGGCAGAACGCGGCCAGGGCGGCGAGGCTGGGCAGCAGCGCGGCCGGAAAGCGGGAGCCGAGCAGCAGCTGTGGCCCGTGCAGCAGGTGGAAGGCCGCCGCGGCGGCGAAGGCACACAACGCGAGCTGGGAGCCGTTCCACAGCTGCCGCTGCCGGTGGCGCCGCCCGCCGGGGCCGCCGAGCAGCGCGGCCGGCGCGGCGACCAGCGCGGCGGCGGCCGGCGGAAGCATCAGTACGCCGGCGAACAGCACCGGGAAGAAGGCGTTCACGCCGGGCCGGGCGGGCGCCCGTTCGGGCGGCGGCGGGCGGCGCAGCAGTCGGCGGACCACGTGCAGGCAGGGCGTCGGCAGTCCCTGGGCCAGCGACTCCCAGCAGCCGTGCAGGAAGCCCAGCAGCCCGACCTTGGGCCAGTCCACCGGGGCGCCCAGCCAGCGCGGCACGCCGGGCATACCCCCGGCGGGCAGCAGCGGCAGCAGGCAGCAGAGCGCCGCCACGGGGACGGCCACCAGGTACCGCGCCGCGCCCTCCGGCAGGGCCGGGCCTCCACTGTCGGTAGCGATCTCGACCTCCCCGCCGTCCTGACCCGCTCCGCGCTCGCGCGCCGGGCGGACCGGCGGTGAGTTACCGTCAGGAGGATAGGCCGCTCGTCGGGCGTGGGGACGCATGGTCGCGCAATGCCGCAGCTGGCACACCGCCAACTCACTCGAACGAGTGACGGCGCATGCAAGCAGAAAGGGAGCGGCCCCGGGAGCACACGCTCCCGGGGCCGCTGAACTCCGTGTCCGGACCGATCGGCCCGCCCTCGCCGGCGGGCCCGGCCGGTTACTCCGCCTGGGCGCCCGCCTCGACCGGCGAGCCGGGCCGGACCGCCGGCTCCGCCGGGCCGTCGGCCACCGTGGGGGCCGGCCTGGCGGTCTCGGTGTGGATCTCGACCGTGCTCTCGACGGCGACCACCACCTGCTCACCGGAGCGCTGCCCGGAACGGATCGAGTCGATCCGGGCCAGCACCTTGCTGCGCAGGTCGGTCGGAGTGTCGTCGCAGCCGCAGGAGCGCTTGATCAGCGCCTTGATCGCCTGCTCCAGCCCGTACTGCTTGAGGCAGGGCGAGCACTCCTCGAAGTGCACGCGCAGCTTCGCGCAGTCGCCCTCTGCCATCTCGTTGTCGAGGAATTCATAGAGGTGGTCGAGGACCTCGCCACACTCGGTGTCGTGCGGATCGCCGCAGCTCATGAGCCCGAGCCCTTCGCTTCCTGCCCTGCCCCGCTGCCGGCCGGGACCAGCCCGCGCTCACGGGCGTAATCCTCCAGCATGCCGCGCAGCTGACGACGGCCGCGGTGCAGCCGGGACATCACCGTACCGATGGGAGTACCCATGATGTCCGCGATCTCCTTGTACGCAAAGCCTTCTACGTCCGCGAGATAGACGGCGATCCGGAATTCCTCCGGGATGGCCTGGAGGGCGTCCTTGACGTCGCTGTCCGGGAGGTGGTCGAGGGCCTGCGTCTCGGCCGAGCGCAGACCGGTCGACATGTGCGACTCGGCGCGGGCCAGCTGCCAGTCCTCGATCTCCTCCGCGGCGGTGCGCTGGGGCTCCCGCTGCTTCTTGCGGTACGAGTTGATGAACGTGTTGGTGAGGATGCGGTACAGCCAGGCCTTGAGGTTGGTGCCCTCGCGGAACTGGTGGAAGGACGCGTACGCCTTGGCGAACGCCTCCTGGAGCAGGTCCTCCGCATCGGCCGGGTTGCGCGTCATGCGCAGCGCGGCCGAGTACATCGGATCCAGGTAGCCCAGGGCGTCGCGCTCGAAGCGCTCCCGCCGGGCCTCCTCGGTCTCCTCCGCCGACACCCGGAAGGTGTCCTCACCGATCGCCTCGGCCAGCTCCTCACCGGTGAGCGCCTCGCCCTCGGGGCGGCCCTCATCTGGGCCCCGGCCAGGCTCGGCCTCGTGCTCGGTCCCGACGACCGGACCCACCTCCTCGGCATGGCGGGCACGACCCACGGCGGGCCGCCCCGAAATGGAGGATATCGGGCTGACGGGCTTCTCGCCCGCGTCAATCCAATCGGACCAGGCGGGAGCGAAGGCCGCCGCGGCCTCGCGCTCCTCCGGCCGCTCGGGGCACGCGATCGAACCCATCTGCCCTGCCTCTCACCGGGAATCGTGCTGACGAGGGTGTCAACCACACCACCCCCGCCCGCATTCCCGCCCGCGCCGGGCTTTCACCCGCACGGCCCATCGAGCGGAAACCCCCTGCTCACAGGCGCCCCGCCGGTCACAGCGGGGGTCGCAGCGCGGGTCACCTCACCGGTCGCACCAGGGGTCACACCAGACCCAGCACCCAGTCCCCGACCGCCCCGCAGATCAGCTCCAGCACCTCGTCCTGCCCCATCGGCGCCCGCTTGGGCACCTCGAAGCCGTGACTCCCGTACGGCACCGACACCATCAGGTGCCCCGCCGGCAGCTCCGGGAACTCCGCCGGCCCGCCGAACGGATCCGCCACGCTCTGCACCACCAGCGTCGGCAGCGCCGACTCCAGCAGCTCCTCGGCCCGGCTCTTCTCCGGCTTGCCCGGCGGGTGCAGCGGGAACGCCAGCGCCACCACGCCCACCGCCCCGGTGGCCGCACCGGTCCGGCAGGCCACCCGGGCCCCGGCGCTGCGCCCGCCGACCACCAGCGGCAGCCCCTGCCCGGCCAGCCGCTCGGCGACCGGCGTCCAGCCGAGGTCCAGCGTGCGTGGCGCCGGGCCGAGCTTCTTCCCGGCCACCCGCCACGGCTGCTCGACCAGCGCCACGGTGATCCCGCGCGGCGGCAGCGCCGCGGCCAGCGCCACCAGGTCCCGCGCCGCGATCCCGCCGCCCGCGCCGTACCCGAGCGCCAGCACCGCCTTCGGCGCCGCGGCCCGGTGGTGGGTGATCCGGGCGTCCCCGGCCTCGGTGGGGACAAGTTCGGTGGTCATCGCGGCAACTCCAGAAAGCTCGGACCGACAGGCTCAAAAGTCGGAACGGGTCGGAACGGGTCGGAACGGGTCGGAACGGGTCAGAACAGGGTGGTCTCGTATTCGACCTCGGCCCACGGTTCCTTGAGCTCCGGGCCGTTGTTGCGGATGCTGCCGACCGCCGGCGACACCGGGGTGGCGAGCAGCGCACCGGGCGGCGGGGGTATCAGCAGCCGGCGCAGCTCGTCCGGTTCGCTCAGCCCCGGGTCCAGCCACTCGTCGAAGGAGGACGGGTCGAGGAACAGCGGCATCCGCTCGTGTATCGGCGCGAGCAGCTCCTCGGCGTCGGTGGTGACGATGGTGAACGTCACCAGCCAGGCCTCCGGGTGGCCGGGCGGCACCGCCCGGTTGCGCCAGAACTCGTACAGCCCGGCCAGCGCCAGCGGCGCGCCGTCCGCCCGGGAGACGAAGAACGGCTTCTTGCGCGCCTTGCCCCGCTCGCCCGGCACCGTCTGCCACTCGTAGTAGCCGTCCACCGGCAGGATGCACCGCCGCGAGGCGAAGGCCTGCCGGTACGCGGGCTTCTCGTGCACGGTGTCCGCACGGGCGTTGATCATCTTCACCGCCGTCTCGGCGGAGTTCGACCACTGCGGCACCAGCCCCCAGCGCAGCGCCCGCAGCTGCCGTACCGCCCGCGCCTGCCCCTTGGGCAGCCGCTCCAGCACCACGAAGGCGCTGTTGGTCGGGGCGACGTTCCAGTTGGGCGCCAGGGTCTCCGCGGGATCCCACTGCTCGACGCCGAAGATCTCGACGATGTCCTCCGGCTTGCTGCTGGAGGCGAAGCGACCGCACATGCGGGCCAGCTTGCCATGCCGCCCGCACTCACCACTTCTTCATCTCACGAACAGAACCACCCGCTCCCGCCCGCCCGTCTCCGCATGGGAGGCTGCCCCGAACGGCCCAGCGCAGCGAACGGAGGCGGAGAAGAAAGAATGAGCGAACGAAGTGAGGTCATCATCGAGAGGTGCGCGTTGCGCGAAGCGCTCGCTGAGCGAAGCGAGGCGGGCGCATGAGCGAGCGGAGCGAGCGAGCCATCGAGAGGTGCGCGTTGCGCGAAGCGCTCGCTGAGCGAAGCGAGGCGGGCGCATGAGCGCGAACCCGACCGGACAGAACCTCGGCGAACTGTGGGACCGGGTCACCGGCACCCAGCCCGCCCCGCCCGGCTGGCTGGTCCTGGCCACCGGCGCCGCCGCCCTGCTCGCGGTGCTCGCCCGCCCGCTGTGGCACGTCACCCGCAACGCCGTGACCATCGCCCACGAGGGCGGCCACGGCCTCGCCGCCCTCGCCACCGGCCGCAAACTGGCCGGCATCCGGCTGCACTCCGACACCTCCGGCCTCACCCTCTCCTACGGCCGCCCCACCGGCCCCGGCATGGTCCTCACCGCCGCCGCCGGCTACACCGCCCCCGCGCTGCTCGGCCTCGGCTGCGCCGCCCTGCTCGCCGCCGACCGGATCACCCTGCTGCTCTGGCTGGCGATCGTGCTGCTGCTCGCCCTGCTGATCCGGATCCGCAACGCCTTCGGCCTCTTCACCGTGCTGGTCGCCGGCGGCGCCTTCTTCCTCGTCTCCTGGTTCGGCAGCGCCGAGGTCCAGGCCGGCTTCGCCTACCTCGGCTGCTGGTTCCTGCTGTTCGGCGCCGTCCGCCCGGTCCTGGAACTCCAGAACCAGCGCCGCACCGGCTGGGCCCGTGACTCCGACGCCGACCAGCTGGCCCGGCTCACCCACATCCCCGGCCTGGCCTGGGTCACCGCCTTCCTGCTGGTCGCCCTCGCCAGCCTGGCCCTCGGCGCGAGCTGGCTGGTCCAGCCCCTGCACTGAACCCCCACAGTCCCGGCATACGGCCGGCGCGGGGGTCGTTCCGGTACGGCGCCTAAACTGGCCCCCATGACCGAGACCCTGTGGCCCGCCCCCGTCGCGACCACCCCCGTTGACGCCACCGTCACCATCCCCGGCTCCAAGTCGGTCACCAACCGGGCCCTGGTGCTGGCGGCACTCGCCGACGAGCCCGGCTGGGTGCGCCGCCCGCTGCGCAGCCGGGACTCCCAGCTGATGGCCGACGGCCTGCGCGCCCTCGGCGTCGGCATCGAGGAGAAGGTCAACAACGACTCCGGCGGCACCGGCGGCGGCGAGGCCTGGCGGGTCATCCCCGCCCCCGCCCTGCTCGGCCCGGCCTCGATCGACGTCGGCAACGCCGGCACGGTCATGCGTTTCCTGCCCCCGCTGGCCGTCCTCGCCGACGGCCCGGTTCACTTCGACGGCGACCCGCGCAGCTACGAGCGCCCCCAGCACGGCGTGATCAACGCCCTGCGCGCGCTCGGCGCCCGCATCGACGACGGCGGCCGCGGCGCCTTCCCGCTCACCGTGCACGGCTCCGGCGCCCTCGACGGCGGCCCGGTCGAGCTGGACGCCTCCTCCTCGTCCCAGTTCGTCTCCGCCCTGCTGCTCTCCGGCGCCCGCTACAACCAGGGCGTCGAGGTCCGGCACGTCGGCGGCCCGGTGCCGTCGCTGCCGCACATCCGGATGACGGTCGAGATGCTGCGCCTGGCCGGGGTCCAGGTCGACGCCCCCGAGGACGGCGGTGAGAAGGACGTCTGGCGGGTCACCCCGGGCGCCCTGATCGGCCGCGACCTGGTCGTCGAGCCCGACCTCTCCAACGCCGCGCCGTTCTTCGCCGCCGCGCTGGTCACCGGCGGCCGGGTGACCGTCCGCGACTGGCCGAAGCACACCACCCAGCCCGGCGACCAGCTGCGCGAGATCTACGGCCGGATGGGCGGCGCCTGCGAGTTCACCGACGAGGGCCTGCAGTTCACCGGCACCGGCCGGATCCACGGCATCGAGGCCGACCTGCACGATGTCGGCGAGCTCACCCCGGTGATCGCCGCCGTCGCCGCGCTCGCCGACTCCGAGTCCCACCTCTACGGCATCGCCCACCTGCGGCTGCACGAGACCGACCGGCTCGCCGCGCTCGTCAAGGAGATCAACGACCTCGGCGGCGACGTCACCGAGACCGAGGACGGCCTGCGCATCCGCCCGCGCCCGCTGCACGGCGGCGTCTTCCACACCTACGAGGACCACCGCCTGGCCACCGCCGCCGCGGTGATCGGCCTGGCCGTACCCGGCGTGCAGGTGGAGAACGTGTCCACCACCGCCAAGACCCTGCCCGACTTCCCGGCGATGTGGGCGGACCTGCTCGGCGAAGCGGCGGCGGACGCCTGAGCGGAGACTGAGCACATGCGCCGCTACGGCAAGGACTCCGACGAGGACGACATCCGCAACCGCCCCGCCCGCCGGGGCTCCCGGCCGCGGACCCGGATCCGGCCCAAGCACGAGGACGCCGCCGAGGCGATGGTGCTGACCATCGACCGCGGCCGGCTCACCTGCCTGGTCGACCCGGGGACGAAGCAGGAGCGCGAGGTCGTCGCGATGAAGGCCCGCGAGCTGGGCCGCAAGGGCGTCGTCGTCGGCGACGTCGTCAACCTGGTCGGCGACCTCTCCGGGGACGCCGACACGCTCGCCCGGATCGTCCGGGTCGAGGAGCGCAGCTCGGTGCTGCGACGCACCGCGGACGACGACGACCCGTACGAGCGGATCGTCGTCGCCAACGCCCAGCAGCTGGCCATCGTCACCGCCCTCGCCGACCCGGAGCCCCGGCCCCGGCTGATCGACCGCTGCCTGGTGGCCGCCTACGACGCGGGCATGGACCCGCTGCTGGTGCTCACCAAGGCCGACCTGGCCTCGGCCGGACCGCTGCTGGAGTCCTACGCCCCGCTCGGCATCGACTACGTCGTCACCCGCCGGGACGAGCTGGAGACGGCGGGCGCCGAGGCCGTCCGCGAGCACCTGCGCGGCCGCTCCACGGTGTTCATCGGCCACTCCGGTGTCGGCAAGACCACTCTGGTCAACGCCCTGGTGCCGGACCGCCAGCGGCAGACCGGCCACGTCAACGTCGTCACCGGCCGCGGCCGGCACACGACCGTCTCCGCCCTGGCGCTGCGGCTGCCCCCGCCACCGGGCGCCAAGCCCGGCTCCAAGAAGGCGCTGAACTCCGGCTGGGTGATCGACACCCCGGGCTTCCGCTCCTTCGGCCTCTCGCACATCGACCCGTCCCGGGTCATCCACGCCTTCCCCGACCTGGAGCCCGGCACCGTCGAATGCCCGCGCGCGTGCAGCCACGACGAGCCGGACTGCGCCCTGGACGCGTGGGTCGCCGACGGCCACGCCGAGGCCGCCCGGCTCTACTCGCTGCGCCGCCTGCTGGCCAGCAAGGAGACCCGCGAGGGCGACTGACCGCCCGGCGGTTTGCCGTTCCTTGGTGTCCACAGCCCGTTCGAGGTGTCGGACCGCCCCAGCCTGGCGATCATAGGAAAGTCGGGCCGGAGCGCGGTCCGACCCGTCGATCGACCGGGAGGGCACACGATGGCATGGGCCCTGGTGATCCTGGCCGGCCTGCTGGAGACCGGCTTCGCGATCAACCTCAAGCTCAGCGAGGGCTTCACCAGGCTCTGGCCCACCATCAGCTTCTGTGTGTTCGCCCTCGGCAGCTTCGGCCTGCTCACCATCTCCCTGAAGAGCCTGCCGATCGGCCCCGCCTACGCGGTCTGGACCGGCATCGGCGCGGCCGGCACCGCCATCTACGGCATGGTCTTCCTGGACGAGGCCACCTCCGTGCTGAAGCTGGTCTCGATCTCCCTGGTGATCGCCGGCGTCATCGGCCTCCAGCTCAGCGGCTCCGCACACTGACAGTTACTCGCCCGCTCGCCTCCGGGCGCTCGGACCCGGTGCCGACGGTCGGCGCTCCGATGCCCCTCGTTCCTCGCGGCCTCCTCGCTTCTCCCTTTCGGCACCGGCGCGCCCTTTGGCTCGGGGCGGGGCAGAACGGGCCCCGTCCCGCTCCGCGAGCCCGGCTGTCCCGATCCGGGCGGGCTCGCTAGGGTTTCGGACATGGCCGACTACCACGACGATCTCCGACTCGCCCACGTCCTCGCCGACTCGGCCGACTCGGTCACCCTGGAGCGCTTCCGCGCGCTCGACCTCGCGATCGAGACCAAGCCCGACCTCACCCCCGTCAGCGACGCCGACAAGGCCGCCGAGGAACTCGTCCGCGGCATCCTCCAGCGCGCCCGCCCGCGCGACGCGGTGCTCGGCGAGGAGTTCGGCCTGCAGGGCTCCGGCCCGCGCCGCTGGGTGATCGACCCGATCGACGGCACCAAGAACTACATCCGCGGCGTCCCGGTCTGGGCCACCCTGATCGCCCTCCTGGAGGACGGCCCGGACGGCGTCGAGCGCCCGGTGGTCGGCATCGTCTCCGCCCCCGCGCTGGGCCGCCGCTGGTGGGCCGCCAAGGACCTCGGCGCCTTCGCCGGCCGCAGCCTCGCCAAGGCCTCCCGGATCCACGTCTCCAGCGTCTCCCGGATCGAGGACGCCTCCTTCTCCTACTCCTCGCTCTCCGGCTGGGAGGAGCGCGGCCGCCTCGACCCGTTCCTCGACCTCACCCGGGCCTGCTGGCGCACCCGCGCCTACGGCGACTTCTGGTCCTACATGATGGTCGCCGAGGGCGCCGTGGACATCGCCGCCGAACCCGAGCTGTCGCTCTGGGACATGGCCGCGAACTGCATCATCGTCGAGGAGGCCGGCGGCCGCTTCACCGGCCTGGACGGCATCCCCGGCCCGGGCGGCGCCGACGCCGTCGCCAGCAACGGCCTGCTGCACGAGGAGACGCTGCGTCGCCTCAGCGTCTGACGACGTCCGATGACGTCCGATGACGTCCGAGGGCTCCTGATGACGTCCGATGAATGGTGCGGGCCCGCCGACCGGTGATCCGGTCGGCGGGCCCGCTGCTCGTCGGGGCGGCCCGGGGGCTACTGCTTGCGCAGCTCCCGCACGGCCGCCTCCAGCCGCTGCCCGTAGTCGGCGTCGGCCTTGCGGAAGTTGTCGACCGCCCGCTCGACGATGTCCTCGCGGTCGGCGGAGACCTTGGCGATGAAGCCGGCCAGGTTGGCGATCAGCCGCTGCTTCTCGTCCTCGGAGAACAGCCGGTACAGGTTGCCCGCCTGCACGAAGTCGTCGTCCTCGGCGTGCGAGGGCGCCACGTGGTTGCCGGTGGCGCCGGTGACCGCCGTCGCGGCCCACAGCGGACGGCCGGTCTGCACCGGGCCGCCGAAGCTGTTCGGCTCGTAGTTCTTCTGCCGGCCGTGGCGGCCGTCGTACAGGTGGCCGTCGCGGCTGTTGGTGCGCGCCTCGGTGGCGTGCGGGCGGTTCACCGGCAGGTGGTCGGCGTTGATGCCGACGCGGTAGCGGTGGGCGTCCGCGTACGCGAACAGGCGGCCCTGCAGCATCTTGTCCGGGGACGGGCCGATGCCCGGCACGAAGTGCGCCGGGGAGAAGATCGACTGCTCGACCTCGGCGAAGACGTTGTCGGGGTTGCGGTTGAGCTCCAGCTTGCCGATCTCGATCGGCGGGTAGTCCGCGTGCGGCCAGACCTTGGTCAGGTCGAACGGGTTGAAGCGGTAGTTCGCCGCGTCCGCCGCCGGCATGATCTGCACCTGCACGGTCCAGGTCGGGAACTCGCCGCGCTCGATCGCCTCGCGCAGGTCGCGCTGGTGGCTGTCCGGGTCCTCGCCGGCGAGCCGGTTGGCCTCGTCCTGGGCGAGGTTCCGGATCCCCTGGTCGGTCTTGAAGTGGTACTTGACCCAGAAGTGCTCGCCGTCCTCGTTCTGCCACTGGAACGTGTGCGAGCCGTAGCCGTTGAGGTGGCGGTAGCTGGCCGGGATGCCGCGGTCGCCGAACAGCCAGGTCACCTGGTGGGTCGCCTCGGGCGACAGACCCCAGAAGTCCCAGACGTTGTCGGCCTCCTGCGAGCCGGTGTACGGGTCTCGCTTCTGGGTGTGGATGAAGTCGGGGAACTTCACGGCGTCCTTGATGAAGAACACCGGGGTGTTGTTGCCGACGAGGTCGTAGTTGCCCTCCTCGGTGTAGAACTTCAGCGCGAAGCCGCGCGGGTCGCGTACGGCGTCGGCGGAGCCGAGGTTGCCGGCCACCGTCGAGAACCGGAGGAAGACCTCGGTCTGCTTGCCGATCTCGGAGAGGAACGCGGCCCGGGTGTAGGGCGTCACGTCGGCCGTGACCGTGAAGGTGCCGTAGGCCGCCGCGCCGCGGGCGTGCACCACGCGCTCCGGGATCCGCTCGCGGTTGAAGTGCGCGAGCTTCTCGAAGAGCTGCTGGTCCTGGATGAGCGCCGGGCCGCCGACGCCCGCCGTCTCGGTGTTCTGGTTGTCGGCGACGGGGGCACCCGCCTCCGTGGTGAGGGTCGGGCGCAGCTCGTCCTGGGTCGTCATAAGGGTGCCTCCGCATGATCCGGTCGTGACGATTCGATCCTAACTTGGACTTTGTCTAAGTCAACACTGGAACCAATCTCAGATGGTGACTTAAGCTGTCCCCATGAGTGACCTGCTGGAACGACTTCGCGGACGTGGGTGGCGGCTGACCTCGCAGCGCCGGGTCGTGGCCGAGGTCCTCGACGGCGAGCACGTCCACCTCACGGCGGACGAGGTGCACGCCCGCGCCGTGCAGCGCCTGCCCGAGATCAGCCGCGCGACGGTCTACAACACGCTCGGCGAACTGGTCGGCCTCGGCGAGATCCTGGAGGTCGCCACCGACGGCCGCGCCAAGCGCTACGACCCCAACGCCCACCAGGCCCACCAGCACCTGGTCTGCTCGGGCTGCGGCGCCATCCGCGACGTCCACCCCCAGGGCGACCCGCTGGCCGCCCTCCCCGCCGCCGAACGCTTCGGATTCGTCCTCTCCGGCGCCGAGATCACCTACCGCGGACTCTGCCCGGACTGCACGACCAACGCAGTTCCGTAACGACCAGCCCTGTTCCGTAACGACCGGACCGGTTCGGCAACCACCGGACCGGTTCCGTGGAGCAAGCGCCCTACGCGCTCAGCTCGGCGTGCAGCGCACCCAGCAGCCGCCCCGCCCGCTCCGCCACCTCGGCCGGCCCGTAGTCGATCGCCCGGCGGCACCAGTTCTCCGCCTGCACCGGCTCGCCCCGGCGCAGCGCCAGCAGCGCCAGCCGCAGCGCCGCCCGCCCGTGCCCGGCGTCCGCCGCCCGGGTGTACCAGAGCATCGCCTCGGCCTCGCTGTCCTGCCGGGCCAGCAGCAGCCCCAGGTTGAACGCCGCGCTGCGGCTGCCGGCCTCCGCCGCCCGCCGGTACCAGCTCTCGGCGATCTCCAGCGCGCCCCGCTCGGCCGCCCGCACGCCCATCCGCACCTGGGCCCGCCGGTGCCCGGCGTCCGCCGCCAGCGCGTACCAGTGCTCGGCCTCCGCGTCCGCGTCACCGCGCCGGTCCAGCACCGAGGCCAGCCGGAACGCGCCCTCCGCCGAACCGCCCGCCGCCGCCTGCCGGTAGCGCTCCAGCGCCCCGGCCAGGTTGCCGCGCTGCTCCTGGACGACCGCCAGCTGGAGCGCGGCCTCGCCGTGCCCCTCGGCGGCGGCCCGCGCGTACCACTCCTGCGCCTGCCGCTGCTCGCCGCGCCCGGCGTGCAGCACACCCAGGTTGAACGCGCCGTCCACGCTGCCGGCCTCGGCGGCCTTGGAGAACCACGGCTCGGCGCCGGACTCGTCGCCACGCTGGAGCAGCACGACGGCCAGCGCGTTGCAGGCCTCCCGGTGCCCGGCGTACGCGGCCCGGCGGTACCACTGCTCGGCCTGCTGCTCGCGGCCGGTGCCGGCGCAGAGCAGGCCGAGGTTGAAGGCGCCGTTCTGGTCGCCCGCGTCCAGGGCGGTGCGGTACCAGCGCTCGGCCTCCTTGGCCTCGCCGCGGCTCGCGTGCAGCGCGCCCAGCGCGTTGGCGGCGTTGCCGTCGCCGGCCTCGGCGGCCTCCTGCCACCACTCGGCGGCGGCCGTGACGTCCCCGGAGTCGCGCAGCAGGAAGCCCAGCGCGCAGGCGGCCCGCGGCTCGCCGTTCTGCGCGGACTGCCGGTACCAGCGGGCGGCCTCGTCCAGCAGCGACTGGTCGGTGCGGGCGCGCTCCTCCAGCAGGACGCCGAGCCGCAGCGCGGCCCTGGCGTGACTTCGCGCGGCGGCGGTGCGGTACCAGGTCTCGGCGGTCTCCTTGTCCCCGGCGGCCTCGCGCATCCGGGCCAGCCGGTACGCGGCCTCGCGGTGCCCGGCGTCGGCGGAGACCTTGAACCAGCGCTCGGCGCGGACGTCGCGCCGGTGCTCCATGAGGTCGCCCAGCGCGTAGGCGCCGAGCGGGTGGCCGTGGTCGGCGGCGAAGTGCAGCCAGTACTCGGCGGCCTCCTCCTCGCCCTGGTCGCGCAGTTGGAGCCCGAGCGCGTGCGCGGCCGGCGCGCTGCCGGCCACCGCGGCCTGGCGCCACCACTGGGCGGCCTCGGCGCGGTGGCCCTGCTGGTGGAGCAGCACGCCGAGGTTGTTGGCGGCCGCGCGCACCCCGGCCGCGGCGGCGGCGCGCAGGTACGGCTCGGCGTCCTCCAGGTCGGCGCGGCGCAGCAGCAGGGTGCCCAGACGGCAGGCGGCGTCCGGGTCGCCACCGTCGGCGGCCTGGCGGTGCCGGGCCTCCAGCGCGGCCTGCTCGCGGGCGGCCAGCGCGGTCTCGAAGCTGGTGTCCAGCCCGGCCGGGTCGAGGGCGCCGAAGGCGGGCACACCGGAGCCGAGCGGGCCCTCGGCGCCGTCCGCACTGGACGGGCCGTACGGGCCGACGGCGGCGGCGAACTGACGGGCGGACAGGTGCACCAGGGTGTCGGGGCCGCAGCCGGCCGTGGGGCGACGCTCGGACAGGCCGCTGGTGCGCTGGGCGGGCAGGGCGCCGGGCCGGCGCTCGGGGCTCTCCGCCCAGGCGTCGGTGTCCGCCTCGGTGGCCGCTGCGGACTTGGCGCCTGACCCGTTCTTGCCGATCAGCCTCATGCCGACTCCCGCTCCCCCAGAGTGTTGCGGCATCCGGGGAGGTGCCGGTCCCGACGGCTGGTCAGCAGCCGTGCACCGTCCCCCATGTGTCCCATCGTCGCACCACCCGCAACCCGCGTACACCTGCCCCGGCCGAATTCGGGCGGGGCCGACCCGAAGCCGACGAAATTGCTTCGGCGCTTTGTCGATTTCCCGACACGTCAACCCCACAAACCCCGTGCCGTCGTCCTTGGCGACGGTCGATAGTACCGGAGCGGTTCCCTCCGCTTCGGGGCGAAAACACCAGAGGCCCGGAGGAAGAATCCTCCGGGCCTCTTGCTACTGAGTAGCGGGGACAGGATTTGAACCTGCGACCTCTGGGTTATGAGCCCAGCGAGCTACCGAGCTGCTCCACCCCGCGTCGGTAGCTAAACCATAGCACGGGTGCGGGGTGGAACAGGAATCGGTTGTCGCAGCTCAGCGGGGTCACGGCTTCGGGCTCGGCGATCCGGTCGCGTTGGCGGTGACGGTCGGGGCGGGCACCGGGCTGCCGTTGCGGGCCGCGTCGGCGGCCTTCAGCGCGTCGCCGAGCGCCTTCTGGGCGTTGCCGTAGGCCACCCAGTCGCCGTTCTTGAACGCGGTCTGGCTGTCGTTGTACGCCTTCTCCGCGTCCGAGAGCGCCTTCTGCAGCTCCGGCGAGATCGTCCCACCCGGCGCCGGCGTGGGCGTCCCCGGATTCGTGGGCGTGCCCGGATTCGCCGGTGTGGTCGGCGCGGTGGGCGTCGTCGCGGGGGCGGCGCCGGCGAAGACCTTCTTCAGCGCCTCCTCCAGGGTGTTCTCGAACGCCACGTTGTCGTTCCCGTACACCGCCAGGACCTTCTGCAGCGTCGGGTACTTGGCGCCGCGTCCGCGCACGTACACCGGCTCGACGTTGAGCAGCCCGCCGCCGACCGGCAGGGTCAGCAGGTTGCCGTACTCCAGGTCCGAGTCGCCGCCGCTCTTCAGCAGGGTGATCTGCTGGGCCACCTCCTGCCGGGAGTTGAACTGCGACTGCACCAGGTTCGGGCCGAGCGTCTTGCTGTCCCCCGGCACCTTGAGGATCCGGATCTTCCCGTAGTCCGGCCCCGGGTCGGCGTTGACCGCCATGAAGGCCGCCAGGTTGTCCCGGCCGTTCGGCACGAAGGTGGTGGTCAGCGAGAAGCTCGCCGAGGTGACCGCCGGGTCCGGCATCCGCACCGTCAGGTAGTACGGCGGCTGGAGCTGCTTGGTGTCGCTGGCCGGGTCCACCGGGACCTGCCAGATGTCGCTGCCGTTGAAGAAGGAGTTGGCGTCGGTCACGTGGTACTGGCCGAGCAGGTCGCGCTGCACCTTGAACATGTCCTGCGGGTAGCGCAGGTGCGGCAGCAGGTCGGCCGGGATGTCCGCCTTCGGCCGGACGGTGTCCGGGAAGGCCTTCATCCAGGTCTTCAGCACCGGGTCGTTCTCGTCCCACTGGTAGAGCCTGACCTCGCCCGTGTAGGCGTCGACCGTGGCCTTGACCGAGTTGCGGATGTAGTTGACCTGGTTGGCGGCGGTCAGCAGCTCACCGCGCTGGTTGGTCAGCGAGTCCTTGGTGGCGGTGCCCAGCGTCGTCTTGGACGAGAACGGGTAGCCGTCCGAGGTGGTGTAGCCGTCCAGCATCCAGACCACCCGGCCGTTCTGCACCACCGGGTAGGCGTCGGCGTCGATCGACAGCCAGGGCGCGACCTTCTCCACCCGCTCCTTCGGCGTCCGGTTGTAGATCACCTTCGCGCCGTCGGTGATGGCTCCCGCGTACAGGATCTGCGGCTCGGCGAAGCGCACCGCGTACGCGGCCCGGGTGATCGGATTGTCCAGCGAGACACCGCTGTTGCCGGTGTACTGGTACTGCTTGTTCTCGCCGGTCTCGGTCGTGTAGTCGATCTCCTGGTTCGAGCCGCCGACGATCGAGTACGTCGTCGTCTTCTCGCCGTAGTAGATCCGCTGCTCGTAGTCGCCCAGCGCGCCGGTGGCCGGCAGGCCCGACTCGGTGAACACCGGCTGGCCCTTGTCGTTGACCTGGTTGCCCTTGGCCACGACAGCGCCGTAGCCGTGGGTGTACTTGAAGTGGTCGTTGATCCAGTTGCGCTGCACGCCGTTGAGGTCCAGCTCGCGCAGGCCGATCACGGTGTCCTGCTTGCCCGTGCCAGCGCCGTAGCGGTCCACGTCCAGCGTGTTCGGGAAGGCGTAGTAGGAGCGCTGCTGCTCGATCGACTGGAACGTCGGCGAGACGATGTTCGGGTCCAGCAGGCGGATGTCCGCGATGGTCTGCGCGTCCGGCTTGAGCGCATCGGCCGTCGTCGAACCCTGCGGGGTGTACTGGCTGGTCTGCGCGTCCGCGATCCCGTACGCCTGCCGCGTCGCGTCGATGTTCTTCTGGATGTACGGCGTCTCCTTGGCCTGCTCGTTCGGCTTGACCTGGAACTGCTGCACGATCGCCGGGTACACCCCGCCGATCAGCACCGCCGACAGCACCATCAGTCCGAGGCCGATCAGCGCCGGCGCCCAGGTGCGGCGGACCGGGGTCAGGAAGAACAGCACCGCGCAGATGATCGCGACGAAGAACAGGATCGTCTTGGCCGGCAGGAACGCGTTGGCGTCCACGTAGCGCAGCCCGGTCCAGCCCGAAACCCCCTTGTACGAGCCGGTCTTCACCGCCAGCGCGTACCGGTCCAGCCAGTACGCGACCGCCTTCAGCAGCACGAACACGCCCAGCAGCACCGCCAGATGCCCCTGCGCGCCCGCACTCGCCCGCCGGCCCGGGCCCTGCAGCCGCAGCCCCCCGTACAGGTAGTGCACCAGCACCGAGGTCAGCAGCGAGACGATCACCGCGCTGAACGCGAAGCCCAGCACGAACTCGTAGAACGGCAGGTCGAAGGCGTAGAACGACACGTCCATGCCGAACTGCGCGTCCTTCTCGCCGAACGACGTCGCGTTCGTCCACATCAGCCAGGTGCGCCACTGGCCGGACGCCGCCGCGCCCGCCACCAGGCCGATCACCAGCGAGATCCCGATCAGCGCCCAGCGCTTGAACGGCGCCAGCCCCGCCCGGTAGCGGTCCAGGCTCTGCTGCTCGACCGACATCGCCGACAGCGGCGGCCGCAGCCGGTGCGCCAGCCAGATGTTGAAGCCCACGATCACCGCCATCAGCAGGCCGAAGACCGCGAACAGGCCGACCTTCGTCCACAGCTGCGTGGTGAACACCGAGGAGTAGTGGACCGACCTGAACCACAGCCAGTCCGTCCAGAACCCGGAGAACATGACGAACAGCAGGAACAGCACCGCGAGCACGCCCAGGGTCAGCAGGGCCACCCGCGCCCGCCGGGACGGCGGGCCTACCCTGCGCCGGAAATCCGGCCCTGAGCGTTCCGGCATCTGGAATACCACGGTGGCACCTCAGCTGTGTCGTCTGGAGTCGGTCGGTCTTCAGAGCAACTTAACCAGGCTTCGGCCGAGTTCCCACCGTTAGCAGACGGTTACGACGCCGTTCCCCGCCCCTCCCGGCACCGCCCGGCGCGGCAGGCCCGGCCCGACGTGTGAGGATTGAGGCATGTCCGAAGCGCCTGATTCGATCAACTCCCCCCACTCGCTCCCCAGCGCCCCCGACGACGTCTCCAAGCTCCCGGCCGCCACCCCGCTCACGCGGGCCGCGCTGGAGATCGACGAGTACGCCGCCACGCTCGGCTGGGACCTCCCGGCCCGGCTGTTCGCCCTGGTGGACAGCGCCGCCCTGCGCAAGGCCGACCCCCGGATCGCCTCCCAGCTCGGCCTCTCCGAGGAGGATGCGGCCGGCCTCACCCCGGTCGAGCAGGACGAACTGCCGGCCGGCATGCAGCTCGACAAGTTCCTCGGCACCATCGCCTGGCCCGACGCGGTGGCCGGCTGCGCCCTGGTCGTCGAGCGGCTGATGCTGCCGCCGGGCGCCGAGCAGTCCCGCCCGCGCAACGCCAGCGACGCCCAGCTCGCCGAGTGGGTGGCCAACCACCCCAAGCGCGAGGAGGTGCGGATCACCGCTGCCGTGCTGCGCAACGGCAAGAAGGAGATCGCGCTGCGGCTGCGCTCCAAGGACACCGCGCGCGAGGTGCTGACCGGCCCGGACCTGGTGCCCGGACTGACCGACGCGCTGCTGGCGACCTTCTCGTAACGCCGTACCGCTCGTTCGCGGCTGCTTCTACGACTTCTACTTCTACGTCTTCTACGTCGCGTACTGCGCGGCTACTTCGCGGCGCAGGACGGCAGCGCGGAGGTCTGGGCGGAGCGGATCTGCTCCAGCGACTTCAGCGCGCCGTCCAGCGTGTCCGTCTTGATCAGGGTCAGCCCGGACGGGGTGTTCTTGGCCGCCTCGGCGCAGTTCCCGGACGGGGTGAAGAAGTACTGGGCGCCGGCGTCCCGGGCGGCGATCAGCTTCATCGATATCCCGCCGATCGGGCCGACCTTGCCGTCGTCGTCGATGGTGCCGGTGCCCGCGACGAACTTGCCGCCGGTGAGGTCGCCGCCCGGGGTCAGCTTGTCGATGATGCCGAGCGAGAACATCAGCCCGGCGCTGGGCCCGCCGACGTCCTGCAGGCCGATGTCGATCTGGAACGGGTAGGTGTGCCGGATCCCGGTGCCGATGCCGACCACCGCCAGGTCGGCCCGCTCGGCCGGGGCCTTCGGGTCGAGGTCCTTGGCCGCCACGGTGGGGACGGTGACGTCGGTCCTGCTGCCCGGGTTCGCGCCGCCGTTGCCGCTGGTGTCCTTGACCCGGGGGATCACGGTGAAGACCACCGGCTCGCCCGGCTTGTGCTTGGTGACGCCGGCGGCGACCTGGTCGGTCGTGGTCACGGGGGTGCCGTCGACGGCGACGATCTGGTCGCCCGCGTGCAGCCGGCCCTCGGCGGGGGCGCCGGCGGTGACCGTCTTGATGATCAGCTCACTGCCGACCGGAACGCCCAGCTGATTGAGCGCCGCAGTGCGGGCGCTGTCCTCGGAGGAGGCGAACTCCTCGGCGTTCTGCTTCTTCGCGTCGGCGTCCGTCTGCCCCTTCGGGTAGACGTTGTCGTGCGGGACCACCATCACGTCGTCCCGCAACCACCCGATCACCGCGTTGACCAGGCTGGGCTCGTACTTGGCGCCGGTGACCTGGACGGTCGTCATGTTCAGGTGCCCGCTGGTCGGGTACGAGTCGTGGCCGGTGATGGTGATCACCGGCTTGCCCCCCTGCGTCCCGAGGGTGTTGTACGTCGGCCCCGGGCTCATCTCCGTGTACGGCACCTTCATCAGCACCGAGACGCAGAGCAGCGCTATGAGCAGCAGGGTGGCAGCGAGCATCGTCGCAGAGCGGCGTGGCATGCCTCGACAGTACGGGACGCGGGTGACGGGGTGCCCCCCGGGCTACCGGCCGGAGGTCTGCCCAGGCGCGGCGCTGCCGGCGGTGGTGCGTTCCATCGCGGCCATGAAGCGCCGGTGTTCGGCGAGGGAGGCGGGGTCCCCCGTCGCCTTCGGGGCCCGCTGGGCCCAGCCCGCCCACCCGGCGGCGAGCAGGACGGCGACAACCGGAATGATCAACCAGGCGAGCGCACCCATGTCAGTACTCCCTGCTCGTCGTGTCTATGAGCAGATTAACCACTCCGGCGGACAACGCGATCAGCGCCATGCCGGTAACGGGACCGCCGATCGGCTCACTGCCAGGGGGTATTCGGCGCACCGACCCGGACCCGTTCGGGTGAAGGCACGGCGCGCCTGGTGTGAGCGGGGCTCCGGGTGTGCGGGGTTATGGGCGGGGCGTGGGGGTTCAGCAGCCGCCGGCGCCGACCCACTCCTCCTCGCCGTCGGTGAAGACCTGGTGCTTCCAGATCGGCACCTCGTGCTTCAGGTCGTCGATCAGCCGGCGGGCGGCGGCGAAGGCCTCGCCCCGGTGGGCGCAGGAGACCGCGACGATCACGGCCTTGTCGGTGATCTCCAGCCGGCCGATCCGGTGCACCGCGGCGAGCGCCCGGACCGGGAAGTCCGCGACGATCTTCTCGGCGATCCGGCGCATCTCCTGCTCGGCGGAGGGGTGGCAGCTGTACTCCAGCGCGGTGACGGACTTGCCGCCGTCGTGGTCACGGACCGTCCCGACGAAGACGGTCGTACCGCCGGCCGCGCCGTCGCCGACCGCCTCGTACACCTCGTCCAGCGAGAGCGGGGTGTCGCGGATGGCGAGCAGGCGGATGGGGTCGTGGTTCTCGGACATGACCCCATGATTCCTCATCCCGCACGGTTTCGGGCAAGGGTCTTCCGTATCACGATTCCGAATTTCCGCATCGTGAGAACGGCGCCGCTGCCCGGGAACCACTGGACGCCCGTCAGAAGCGGCGCCGCTTGCGCGCCCGCCGCACCAGTGCCGCCGTGCCGACCAGCGCCACCGTCGCCCCGGCCGCGCCCAGGCTGGTCGCCGCCTCCTTGCCGCCCAGGCGCCGCCCGGCCACCGCGTGCTTCCCGGCGACCTGGGCCAGCAGCTCGGCCAGCACCTGCTCGTTGGTCCAGGCCGGACGCCAGCCCGCCTCGTGCAGCCGGCTGCCGGAGACCACCCACGGATACATCGTGTACGCCAGGTCTCCGGCCGGGGCCGGGGTCAGGCCCAGGCGGTGCAGCCGGGCCGCGGTGCCGAGCGCCAGCGAGGCGGGCAGTTCCATCCGGCGGATGCCGGACAGCCGCTCCACGTCCTCCTGCTCCAGCCAGCCGTCGCAGCCGACCGTCACCTCGCCCTCGACGAGGCCGAGCGCCGCGTACTCCAGCGCCGTCGACAGGTCGTCCACGTGGCAGAACTGCCAGCAGGGGCGGGATCCGGCCACCACGAGCAGCCGGGGCGCCTCGAAGTGCCGGGTCAGCACGGTGTCCACGCTGGGGCCGACCACGACGGCCGGGCGCAGCACCGTCACCTGGAGCCCCGGGTGGGCGCGCGGCGCCCGCCGGGCCAGCCGCTCGATCTCCAGCAGGTCCCCGACGAGCGAGGCCTCCTCGGTCGCGCGGAGCTCGGAGTCCTCGGCCAGCGGCACCTCGTTGTCGGCCAGCGCGCCGTAGACCATGGCGGAGGTGCAGAGCACCACCCGGTGCACCCCGGCGGCCGCGGCGGCGGTGAGCACGGTCTGGGCGCCGCGCACGTTGTAGGCGCTGCGGGCGCGCGGGTCGGACTCCATCCCGAAGTCCATCGCCAGGTGCACCACCACGTCGACCCCGGCCAGCCGCTCGGCCACCGCCGGATCGCGTACGTCCAGCACCCGCCACTGCACGCCCGGGACGTCGCCGCGCCGGTCGTCCACCGCGAGGACCTTCTTCACGTGCGGGGAGGCGACCAGCCGGGCCGCGACGCGCTCGCCGAGCACGCCCGCGGCGCCGGTGACGGCCACGGTGACCGGCCGTCCGCCGTAGGCTGGAGGCGGCGACGCCGTGGTGTCCGGGGCGTCCTCGCCTCCGGTCAGCCCAGAGCGAACGTCCGAGGGCGGGGAACTCACCGGCCATCCTCCACGGTTAGCTTATGTGCGTACGTACGTGTGTCACGTACGTCCATCCTGCCCGAGGCGAAGGCCCGGCGGTGCACCCGGCGCGGGCCTGCCGCGCGGGAGCCGCCCGCGAGTCCCCCACTCCACCACTGCCCCGGGCGCGCAGACTTTCCCGCCACACCCGTATGACGGCCGACCGGATCGAGGACCCCGTGAGCGACCTTCCCTTCGGATTCGGCGTTCCGCCCGAGGAGCCCGAGGACGGCAAGGCCAAGCCCGGCGACGAGCAGAAGAAGAAGGACCAGGGCTCCGAGAGCCCCGGCCAGAGCGATCCGCAGTCGTTCGGCTTCGGGGCCGGCAACCCGTTCGGCGCGCTGTTCGGGATGCCCGGCGGAGCCCCGGGCGCCCCCGGTGCGGGCGACAACCCGTTCGCGGCGATGTTCGGCGGCCTCAACCCCAACGACCTCGGCGCCGCGTTCCAGCAGCTCGGGCAGATGCTCTCGTTCGAGGGCGGCCCGGTGAACTGGGAGCTCGCCACCAACATCGCCCGGCAGACCGTGGTCGCCGAGCCCGCCGAGGGCAAGAGCAAGGACCGCTCGGTCAGCGCCGCCGAGCGCTCGGCCGTCGCCGAGGCCATCCGGCTCGCCGACCTCTGGCTGGACAGCGCCACCGAGTTCCCCTCCGGCGCCGGCACCGCCGTCGCCTGGAGCCGCGCCGAGTGGATCGAGGCCACCCTCCCGGTCTGGAAGGACCTCGTCGACCCGGTCGCCGAGCGGGTCGGCAACGCCATGGGCGGCGTCCTGCCCGAGGAGATGCAGGCCATGGCCGGCCCGCTGATGGGCATGATGCGCTCGATGGGCGGCGCCATGTTCGGCACCCAGATCGGCCAGGCGCTCGGCGCGCTCGCCGGCGAGGTGGTCGGCTCCACCGACGTCGGCCTGCCGCTCGCCCCGGCCGGCAAGGCCGCGCTGCTGCCGCAGAACGTCGCCGAGTTCGGCGAGGGCCTGAGCGTGCCCGCCGACGAGGTCCGGCTCTACCTCGCCCTGCGCGAGGCCGCCCACCAGCGGCTCTTCGCCCACGTGCCGTGGCTGCGGGCCCACCTGCTGGGCGCCGTCGAGGCCTACGCCCGCGGCATCAAGGTCGACACCTCCCGGATGGAGGAACTGGTCGGCCAGCTCGACCCGAGCAACCCGGAGGCACTCCAGGAGGCGCTGGCCGGCGGCCTGCTCCAGCCCGAGGACACCCCCGAGCAGAAGGCCGCGCTCGCCCGCCTGGAGACGGCGCTCGCGCTGGTCGAGGGCTGGGTCGACGCCGTCGTGCACGCCGCCGCCGAGCCCCACCTGCCGCAGGCCGGCGCCCTGCGCGAGACCGTCCGCCGCCGCCGCGCGGCCGGCGGGCCCGCCGAGCAGACCTTCGCCACCCTGGTCGGCCTGGAACTGCGCCCGCGCCGCCTGCGCGACGCCTCCCGGCTCTGGGCACTGCTCGCCGACGCGCGCGGCATCGAGGGCCGTGACGCCCTCTGGGAGCACCCGGACATGCTGCCCACCGCCGCCGACCTGGACGACCCGGACGCCTTCGTGCACCGGGGCGCGGCCGGCGACCTGGAGGGCGGGATCGACTTCGACGCGCTCGACAAGCTGCTCGGCGAGGCGGCGGCCGGCAAGCCCGACCTGACGAAGGGCGACGAGCCCAAGAACGAAGGCACCGACGGAAAGGGCGAGCCCACCGCATGACGGTCACCGACCCGGGGGCGTCCGCCCTCCACGCGGACGCCGTCCGCACCCTGACCCGGTGGCGGCCCGCCGACCAGGCCCAGAAGCAGCTGCGGCAGGACTACCTGGACCACCTGGCCGAGCAGCCGGAGGGCCTGTTCCGCTCCTGCCTGCCCGCGCACGTCACCGCCAGCGCGGCGGTCGTCGACCCGGCGGCCGGGCGGGTGCTGCTCACCCTGCACCCCAAGGTGGGCAGGTGGCTGCAGATGGGCGGCCACTGCGAGCCGGGCGACCGGGACCTCGCGTCGGCGGCGCTGCGGGAGGCCGTCGAGGAGTCCGGCATCCCGGACCTGACCCTGCTGTCGGCGGACGGCCTGCCGGCCCCGGCCAAGCTGGACCGGCACCAGGTCCGCTGCACCGGCAAGGATCGCCCCGAGAACACCCACCTGGACGTCCAGTACATCGCGCTGGCCCCGGCCGGTGCGCAGGAGCTGATCAGCGAGGAGTCGCTGGACCTGCGCTGGTTCGACTACGACCGCCTGCCCGAGCTGACCGACCACTCGGTGCGGGACCTCGTGGCGCGGGCGCGGCAGCTGACGAGCTGAGGTGTAACGGAGAAGAGGGGGCGCGGCCGACACGGTCCGCGCCCCCTCTCGTCTGTCTGTGAGATCGGTTGGCCGCACCTGAGGTCGGTCGGCCGTACGTGAGCTCGGCCGGCCCGAGGGCCTCAGCCGCAGGAGCGGGCCGGATCGGACCCCGGATCGGAGTGCCGGGCGCCCGGGATGTGCGGGAGGCGGGCCGCCGAGACCACACCCTCCAAGTAGCCACGGGCCCGCTCGGTGCGCGGGTACGACTCCAGCAGGGCCCAGAACGCCGGGCCGTGGTCCGGCACCAGCAGGTGGGCGAGCTCGTGCAGCAGCACGTAGTCGAGGACGTACTCCGGCATGCCCTGGAGGCGGTGCGAGAGGCGGATCGTCCGCTCACTGGGGGTGCAGGAGCCCCAGCGCGAGTTCTGGTTGGTGACCCAGCGGACCTGGGCCGGCTGGGCGCGACCGTCCAGGTAGGCGGCGGACAGCTCGCGGGCCCGGGCCTCCAGCGCGTCGTCCCCGGGGATCCGGCGGCTCTCCTGCGCGGCGAGCTTCTCCAGCATCTGGGCGACCCAGCGCTGCTCCTCGGCATGCGACATCCGGGCCGGGATCAGCACGATGGTGCGGTCGCCCTCGCGGTAGGCGGAGACGGTCCGGCTGCGGCGGGCGCTGCGGCGCACCTCGACCCGGGTGCGCTCGTGCGGCTCCGCGGGCTTGGCCGCGGGCGGCTGGTGCTGCGGCTGCGCGGGCATCGGCTGCGGCTGGTCCGGGCGCCCACGCGTGGCCGGCGCCGCCACTTGCGACCCGGACGCTGCACGGGCACGCCGACGCGACGCCGGTGGATGGGAGTCCCGCTCGGCTGCCATGGCACACGACGTTACCCGGTACCGCTGACAGAAGTCCGCTGCCATGGCCGAAATCTTTCGTGGAGTGATCGGGAACGAAAGGCCGACAGTGGGTGTCCGGAAATCGACGGTGGGACGGATGGCCGGTTATCCACAGGGTCTGCGAACAGATGATGTGATCATGCGTTCGAGCCTGTGGATAACTCTGTGCACGATGTCGGGCCGCTAGGGCAAGCTGCAGTCAGCCGTCCGGAAACGATCGGAAGGGAGATCGCCGTGCGCCTTGCCATGAAGCCTGCTCTGTCCCGCAGCTGGCGGGACTCCGAGACCTTGCAGTTCGGGACCGTCCGCCGGTATGCGGGGGTGCTCGAACGCGCCGACAAGACCCTGTGCGACTTCCTCGAACTGCTTGACGGGACACGGGACCGGCCCGCTCTGCTGGAGGCCGGCGAGCGCGTCGGGTTCGGGCGGGAGCCCGCCGAAGCGCTGTTGGGCGAGTTGGAGGAAGCCGGGCTGCTCGACGACGCGGAGGCCGCCGAGGCGGCGCTGACCCGGTTCCCGCAGCCGCACCGGGAGCTGCTCGGGCCGGACCTCGCGTCGCTCTCGCTGGTGCACTCCGGCCCGGGCGCCGCGCCGGCGGTGCTGGCCCGGCGGGCCGACGCCCGGATCGAGGTGCGCGGCGCCGGGCGGGTGGGGGCCGCCGTGGCGGCGGTGCTCGCGGCGGGCGGGGCGGGGGCGGTCACGGTGAAGGACGGCGGTCGGGTCCGGCCCGGCGACTGCTCCCCGGCGGGGGTGCCGCCGTCGGACGTCGGACGGCTGCGGGCGACGGCCGCGAAGGAGGCGGTGCAGCGGGCCTCGGCGCGGCGCCGGGCGCCCGCACCACGGCGGACCGGGGACGAGCCGCCCGATCTCGTGGTCCTCGCGCCGCGGGACGGGAGCGGGGCGTTCGCCGGCGGGGCGTACGAGGCGCGGCAGTTGCTCCGGGCCGGGGTGCCGCATCTGTATGTGGGGGTGGTGGAGGAGTTCGGGGTGGTCGGTCCACTGGTGGTGCCGGGGGCGTCGGCCTGCGGCCACTGCCTGGTGCTGCGGAGGGAGGACGAGGACGCCGCCTGGCCACGGATGCTGGCCCAACTGGCGGACGGAGGACCGGGGCGGGCGCGCACCCCGGCCTGCGACACCGCGCTGGCCACGACGGTGGCCGGGCTGGCTGCGCTCCACGCGCAGGTGTACCTGGACGGCGGGCGACCGCCGAGCGTGGACGGGTGGTGCGAGGTGTCGGCGACCGACGGGATGCCGCGACGAATGCGGCTGAGAGGGCACCCGGACTGCGGCTGCCTGTGGCAGCCGATGCCGCCGAGGTGAGGTGAGGGGTGGCCAGGGGCGCCGGGGGGGTGAGGGCGTGAGGGGGGTTGGTGGGTAGGCGTTCGGCGGGTGGGCGGCGGGTGGTGGTGGGTGGGCAGTGGGGGCGACCGGGGTGGCGTGGGGTGGGCCGGGGAGCGTGGGTGAGGCGGGCGGGGCGGAGGGTGGGGGTGGGTGGGGGTGGGGGTGGGGGTGGGGGTGGGTGGGGGGAGGGGGAGGGAGGGCCCCCGGCCCGGCGAGTGTGAGCCGGATCACCTCGAACCAAGCGATGATTTTCGAGCAGCACCACGGTCTCCATTGCCGTAAGCCACAGACGAGATACGAAATCCAACACAGAGGAGCGGACCCCCCATGCGCATCGTGATCAGCGAGTTCATCAGCCTGGACGGCGTCGTGCAGGCCCCCGGCGGCCCGCAGGAGGACACCGACGGCGGCTTCGCCCACGGCGGCTGGTCGCACCCGTTCTTCGACCCGGAGACCCTCGGCGCCTTCATCAACGACGCGATGGACACCACCGACGCCCTTCTCTTCGGCCGCCGCACCTGGCAGACGATGGCCGCCGCCTGGCCCGAGCGCGCGGGCGACCCGTTCGCCGACCGGATGAACTCGATCCCCAAGTACGTCGTGTCCCGCACGCTCGGTGAATCCGACCTCACCTGGGCCAACACCACCCTCGTCCCCGGCGACGAGGCCATCGCCTGGGCCCGTCGGCAGCGCGAGGCCGACGGCGGCGATCTGCTGATCATGGGCAGCCCCACCCTCGTGCGCGCCCTGCTGAGCGAGGACCTGGTCGACGAGCTCCGCCTCATGGTGATGCCCGTCCTGCTCGGCGGCGGCAAGACGATCTTCCCGGCCGACGGCACCCTGCGCACGCTTGAGCTGGCCTCCACCGCCATCGCCAAGACCGGCGTCCACGTGGCCACCTACCGCCGCACCGCCACCGCCTGAACGATCACCCCGCCACACAGGAAGTCGGCCCGTCCGACTTCTCGCGCAGACCCACACCCGCAACGCCGAAGGCCGGTACCCCCAGGGGCACCGGCCTTCTCGGTGAGTTCCGTCAGGCGACCAGCTCCGCGCCCTCCGCCTGCTCAGCGACCGCCTCCGCGTCCACCGGGCGGTCCCGCATGACCAGCGTGGCCACCAGCGCCGCCGCCAGCACCCCGATCGCGCTGATCGTGAAGGTGGTCGACATCGCACTCGTGAACGCCTCCCGAGCGGTGTGCACGAGCCCGGCGTCCCCGTTCGCGACCGCCAGCGCGCCGGCGATCGAGTGCTTCGCCTCCTCCGGCATCCCCGCCGGCATCTTGCTCGCGAAGCCGCTCGACAGCAGCGAGCCCAGGATCGCGATGCCCAGCGCGGTGCCCGCCTGCTGGATGGTGTCGTTGAGCGCCGACCCGACACCCGCCTTCTCCGCCGGGATGGTGTCCATCAGCGCACCCACCGCGGCCGGCATCGCCAGGCCAGCCCCGAGCCCGAGCAGCCCGAGCGCCACCGCCGGGACGGTGAAGCCGCCGTCGGCCGAGACGGTGGTCAGCAGCGCGAAGGAGGCGGCCATGACCAGCATTCCGGCGAGGATCAGGAAGCGGTTGCCGATCTTCGCGGCGAACTTGGCGCCGACCCCGTTGCCGACCAGCGCGGCGACGGCCAGCGGCACGAACGCGAGGCCCGCCTTGACCGGCGAGTAGCCCAGCACGAACTGCAGGTACTGGGTGAGCACCAGCAGCAGACCGCCGTTGCCGATCTGGACCAGGGTCAGCGACAGCGAGCCACCGCTGAAGTTGCGGTGCTTGAAGAGCACCAGCGGCACCATCGGCGCGGCGGTGACGTTCTCCCACACCACGAACCCGCCGAGCGAGACCACCGCGACGGCCAGGGTGACCAGCGACCGGCCGCCGAACGCGCCGTACTGCGGGATCTCGATGATCCACCAGATCAGCGCGGTCATGCCGACCGCGGACAGCACCGCGCCGAGCGGGTCGGGCTTCTGCCACGGGCCCTTGGACTCCGGCATCAGCAGCAGGCCCGCCAGGATCGCGAGAGCGACGACCGGGACGTTGATGAAGAAGATCGAGTGCCAGGAGAAGTGGTCGATCAGCACACCGCCGAGGACCGGGCTGCCGACCAGCCCGAGCATCGCGACCGAACCCCAGGCCGCCATCGCCTTGTTGCGCTCCTCCTCGTCGAAGACGGTGATGAGGATCGACAGGGTCGACGGCATGATCAGCGCACCGCCGACACCCATCGCGATCCGCGCGGCGATCACCTCGCCGGGGTTCGTGCAGAAGGTCGCGGCCAGCGACGCCGCCCCGAAGAGCAGCAGGCCGATGATCATGATCTTTCGCCGGCCGAAGCGGTCACCGAGGCTGCCCGAGGTCAGCAGCAGGCCGGCGAAGACCAGGACGTAGGAGTCGAGGATCCACTGGGTGTCCTGGGCGCTCGCGCCGAGGTCGGCCGTCATCGAGGGCACCGCCACGGTCAGCGCCATGCTGTCGATCACCAGAACCAGCGAGCTCAGGCACAGCACGATCAGGATCCACCAGCGGTGCGGATTACGGGCTTGCATGAGGCTTCCTTTCGCCATGCGCACACCGTTCCCCCGGCGCGCACTCTGTTCCGTCGCTGCGCACACTGTACGCACTTTGGAACAGTGTGCGCAAGAGCGGATTCATGTACGCTAAATGCGAACGGTGTACGCAGAGAAGGGAACGCCCATGGCCGCCAGCACGAACCCGATCCCGTCCGTATGGGCCCGCCAGCAGCGCGAGCCCGACCAGCCCGTGCTCAGCCGGGCCGCGATCGTCCGCGAGGCGATCGTCATGCTCGACGCCGACGGCATCGACGCACTGAGCATGCGCAAGCTCGCCGCCCGCCTGAACGCCGGCGCGACCTCCCTCTACCGGCACGTGGCCACCAAGGACGAGCTGATGGAGCTCGCGGTGGACGAGGTCTTCGGCGAGATCACCCTCCCGCCCGCCGACAGCCCCGACTGGCGCGCCGCGGCCGCTGAGGCCTCCCAGGCGTTCCGGGCGACCGTCCTGCGCCACCCCTGGCTGTCATCCGTCCTCGGCCAGGCCGGCCTCGCCTACCTGGGCCCCAACCTGATGTCCTTCGGCGAGCGCCTGACCGCCCTGTTCACGGCCGCCGGCTTCCCCGAACCGGGCCGGGCCATCGACACCGTCGTCTGCTTCGTCGTCGGCATGAGCACCACCGAGTCGGCCTGGCTCACCACCGTCGCCCGGTCCGGCGAGACCGAGGCCGACTTCATCGCCCGGCTCATGCCCGCCGCCCAGGAGGCGACCGTCGGCTTCGAGCACCTCTCCGACGCCTACGAGGCCGCCGCCGCCGACCTCGACCCCGCCGCCGCCCGCGACGCCAAGTTCGAGTACGGCCTTGAGGTCGTCCTCGACGGCCTCACCCTCCGCCTGCCCCGCTGATCCGCTGCTGCGCTCGCCCGTCTCCCGCCGCCCGCCCGTCGCCAGAAGAGAACGACGCCCGCACCCCGCCCCGCAAGGCTCTCCCAAATGCGGGCGGGCCCGGGGCGGGGAGCGGGCACAATGGCGTAGTGATGGTCGGCCGTCCGGTGTCGGGGGGCCGGGGGTGTGTGGGATGGAGGCCCGGTGAGCGATCTTCCGCGCAAGGCAGTGACCCGCACGGCACGGCTCGCCGCCCTGCCCCTCGGGATAGCCGGTCGGGCCACGCTCGGGCTGGGCAAACGGATCGGCGGCCGGTCCGCCGAGGTGGTGACGGCCGAGCTCCAACAGGCCACCGCCGACCAGCTGTTCAAGGTGCTGGGCGAACTCAAGGGCGGGGCTATGAAGTTCGGGCAGGTGCTGTCCGTCTTCGAGGCCGCCCTGCCCGAGGAGGTCGCCGGGCCGTACCGGGCCGCGCTGACCAAGCTGCAGGACGCCGCTCCCCCGATGCCCGCCGCCAAGGTGCACACCGCGCTCGCCGAACGCCTCGGCGACGGCTGGCGCGAGCTGTTCCGGGAGTTCGACGACCGCCCGGCGGCCGCCGCCTCGATCGGCCAGGTGCACCAAGCGCTCTGGCACGACGGGCGCCGGGTCGCCGTCAAGGTGCAGTACCCGGGCGCGGGTGACGCGCTGCTCGCGGACCTGTCGCAGCTGAGCCGGGTCGCGTGGCTGCTGGGCCCACTGATCCCGGGGCTGGACATCAAGCCGTTGATCACCGAGCTGCGCGAGCGGGTCTCCGAGGAGCTGGACTACGAGCTGGAGGCGCAGGCGCAGCGCCGGCACGCCGAGGAGTTCGCGGACGACCCGGACATCGTGGTGCCGAGGGTCGTGGCGCAGGCCGACCAGGTGCTGGTCACGGAGTGGATGGACGGCACCCCGCTCGCGGAGGTGATCGCGAACGGCAGTCAGGAGGAGCGCGACCGGGCGGGGCAGTTGCTGGCCCGGTTCCTGTTCGCGGGCCCGTCGCGGACGGGTCTGCTGCACGCGGATCCGCATCCGGGCAACTTCCGGCTGCTGAAGGACGACGGTCCGGCGTCCGGCTGGCGGCTCGGGGTGCTGGACTTCGGCACGGTGGACCGGCTGCCGGGCGGGCTGCCGGCGCCGATCGGGGCGTCGCTGCGGATGGCGTTGGACGGGGACGCGGCGGGCGTGCTGGAGATGCTGCGCGAGGAGGGCTTCGTGAAGCCCTCGATCGAGCTGGATCCGGACGCTGTGCTGGACTATCTGGTGCCGATCATCGAGCCGGCCGCCGTGGGCACCTTCCACTTCACCCGGGCGTGGATGCGGGCGCAGGCGGCCCGGATCGCCGATCCGCGGTCGCCGGCCTACAACCTGGGCAAGCAGCTGAACCTGCCGCCGGCGTATCTGCTGATCCACCGGGTGACGCTGAGCACCATCGGGGTGCTGTGCCAGCTGGGGGCGAAGGCGCCGTTCCGGGCGGAGATGCTGGAGTGGCTGCCGGAGTTCGACGAGCGGAGGAAGCCGGTGCGCAAGCAGGCTCGCAGGCCGCGGAGCTGAGCAGGAGTCACAACGGCCGCAGGCCGCTCCCCATGACGGGGGGCGGCCTGCGGCACGACGGGGGTTGAACTGCGGCCGCGCGCTTACATCAGCGCGACGGCGAGGGCCTTGCGGGCCCGCAACGAGGCGCGCTCGGCCCGCTGCTTGAGCTTGCGCGCCCGGGCGATCCGGGTGACGAGCCGTTGGTGCTCGGCCTCGTGGAGTCGCTCTTGCATATGGGCACGGGCCAGGGATTCGTGGAGAAGTTGCATTTCGAGGGTCCTGTTCTGGATCTGAAGTTCGGTGGTCTGCTCGGCGCGGACGGTCGGATCGATGGCGGCGGCGGTCATGTGGTGGTCCTGCTCGTGGTGCGACGTCGGGAAGGGGGCGGTGCGGGCTGCGTCGGCCTTGGCGGCGGCGATCCGCACGGAGCGGCGGAGGGAACTGTCCAGCGGGGGCTGCTCTCCCCGGCGGACGGCTCCGGCTCCGTGGTCGGGGTTCACGCCACGACCTCGGTCTTGCGCGGACGGCCACGGGGCCGCTTGCGGGCCACGACGACGCCCTGGACAAAGAGCTCGCCACCCCAGACGCCCCACGGCTCGCGCCGCTCCAGGGCGCCGGCCAGACAGGCCTCCTTGACCGGGCAGGTGCCGCAGAGGGACTTCGCGTACTCGACGTCGGCGGGCGTCTCGGCGAAGAAGACCTCGGGGTCGAAGGCGCGGCAGGGGATGGGGAGACCGAGCGCCTCGGCCTGCTCGACGGAGCTGAGCTGCATGGAAGGAACCTCCGGGGGGTCGGCCTGGTCGGCCTTGGTGATCTGGCTTGTCGGCGGTACGGACGGGATGGGCGGCGTGATGACCGTGGACACTGTGGGCGTCTTCCTCGTCTTCTCAGTGGTTCCGGCCCAGCGGACTGGTGGTGCTGGGCCGGAGGCCCCGGGGGGCCTGGGTGGTCTTGCGTACCGGACAAAACAGAAGGGCCGCGGATCCCGGTGTGACGGGTTCCGCGGCCCTGGAGGTGCCGACCTGAGGCTGACTCAGGTTCGTTCTCTCCAGGGTTCAGGCCCGCGGAAGGCCCGCATCCGGATGGCCTTGGCGCCCATGAAGGCGGCCGCGGCCTGGTTGATCTGCTGCTCGTTCTGCTTCTGGGCGTTTCCGGCACCGATGACCTGCGCATAGTCGCCATGCGTGGCGGCGGCTACGAGTGCCTTCGGTGCCTGGGTCGGTCGCTCGTCGCGCAGGGAGCGCGGCGTGCCGAACGATGCCCAGTCGCGGGACAGACCGGTCTCGACACTGGCGCCTTCGACGCTCCTGCCGCCCGCGATGCAGAGATCAGTGTGTCCAGGACCACTGACAACGGCGGCGGGGACGACGGAGACACCGGTGGTGTCGAGACCCAGACCGGTTCCACCGAGCTCGGCGAGCGCCCGCAGGCGGGCGGCACGCAGGGAGGCAGCGACAACGGTCTGGCCAGTCATTTTGGTGATCATGATGTTTCCCACTGTCTTCGCCTCCTCTCGGCGTCTCGCGGAGCCAGGTTTCCCCGGCTCCGAATGTTCGGATGTCTGTCTCGGTGAAGCTGTTGGGCGCGGGAGATCGGGCACAGGCGTCACCCCGTGCGTTCGCGTCCCCTTGACCGCTCCGGCAGGCTATTGCGCTCCCGGTACGCCGCGCAAACTATTTTTCGCGGCGAGTCGCGCGGTGCGCTGTCGAAGTCGCGCGAGAGTCCCCCAAGCAGTCCCCTGGACCGCGCCCGGACCGGCTCACGCCGGTTCGACCGGACCGTCGTCCTCGACGCCGTCCGGTTCCTCCTCGGGCTCCTCCCCCGCGCACAACGAGAGCACGGCTGCCCCGTATTTGTCCAGCTTCATCGCGCCGACCCCCGAGATCGTCGCCAGCTCCTGGCGGCTCGCGGGCACGTCCTCGGCGATCGCCATGAGCGTCGCGTCGGTGAACACGACGTAGGCCGGCGCGCCCTGCTTGCGGGCCTGCCGGGCCCGCCACTCGCGCAGTCGCTCGTACAGCGCCTCGTCCATCGTGGAGGGGCAGCTCTCGCAGCGGCGCAGCTTGCGCTCGACGGCGTCGGTGAGCACGCGCTCGCAGACCCGGCACTTGACCGGCCCGCGGACCTTGCGCCCGGCGGCGCGCTCGCCGGGTTCGACGCCCCCGCGCCCGCCCCGCCCGCCGGTGCGTGCGCCGGGCGCGGAGGAGCCGGGGCGCAGCCCGTCCAGGAAGCGGCTGGGCTTGCGGCTGGCCCGGCCGCCCGGGGAGCGGGCGAGGGCCCAGGAGAGCGAGAGGTGTTTGCGGGCGCGGGTGACGCCGACGTAGAGGAGCCGGCGCTCCTCCTCGATCTGTTCGTCGGTCTTGGCGTAGATGATCGGCAGGGTGCCCTCGGTGAGGCCGACGAGGAAGACGGCGTCCCATTCGAGGCCCTTGGCGGCGTGCAGCGAGGCGAGGGTGACGCCTTCGACGGCGGGGGCGTGCTGGGCGGCGGCGCGGGCGTCGAGTTCGGCGACGTAGGCGGCGAGGTCGGCGCTCTGGCCGGCGGCGGCGCGGGAGCGTTCGAACTCCTCGGCGAGCCGGACGAGGGCGGCGAGGGATTCCCAGCGGTCGCGGACGGCGCCGGAGCCGGCCGGCGGTTCGGCGGTGAAGCCGCGGCTGGCGAGGACGGCGCGGACCTGGCCGGCGAGGTCGGGGGCGCCGTCGGTGAGCGGGTCGGAGGCGGCGCGGGCGGCGCCGCGCAGCAGGACGCCGGCGTCGCGGACCTCGGGGCGTTCGAAGAACCGCTCGGCGCCCTTGAGCTGGTAGGGGACGCCGAGGTCGGCGAGGGCCTGTTCGTAGACCTCGGACTGGCCGTTGGTGCGGAAGAGGACGGCGACCTCGCTGGCGCGGACGCCGGCGGCGAGCAGGTCCTTGATGCGGCGGGCGGTGGTCTCGGCCTCGGTGGGTTCGTCCTCGTACTCGTTGTAGACCGGTTCGGGACCGGCCTCGCGCTGGGAGACGAGTTCGAGGCGGTGGCGGGCGGCCTCGCCGCGGGCCTGGGCGAGCAGTCCGTTGGCGAGGTGGACGACCTGCGGGGTGGAGCGGTAGTCGCGGACCAGTTTGACGACGGTGGCCTCGGGGTGGCGGCTGCGGAAGTTGAGCAGGTAGTCGGGGGTGGCGCCGGTGAAGGAGTAGATGGTCTGGCTGGCGTCGCCGACGACGCAGAGGCTGGCGCCGCCGCCGGGGCCGGTCCACTGGTCGAGCAGGCGCTGCTGGAGCGGGGAGACGTCCTGGTACTCGTCGACGGTGAAGTGCCGGTACTGGGCGCGGACCTGGTCGGCGATGTCGGGCCGGTCCTCCAGGATGGCGGCGGTGAGCAGCAGGACGTCCTCGAAGTCGATGACGCCGCGGCGGCTCTTGGCCTCCTCGTAGACGCGGTAGACCTGGGCGGTCTCGGCCGGGTCGCGGGGGGCTTCGCGGCCGGATTTCTGGACGGCGGCGGGGTAGTCGTCGGGGCCGATCTGGGTGACCTTGGCCCATTCGATCTCGGCGGTGAGGTCGCGCAGTTCGGTGCGCTGGACGCGCAGGCCGCAGCGGCCGGCGGATTCGGCGACGAGCTGGACCTTGCGTTCGAGCAGCTGGGGCACCGGGCCGCCGACGGCGCGGGGCCAGAAGTACTGGAGCTGGCGCAGGGCGGCGGCGTGGAAGGTGCGGGCCTGGACGCCGTCGGCGCCGAGCTGGCGCAGGCGGCCGCGCATCTCGCCGGCGGCGCGGGCGGTGAAGGTGACGGCGAGGACCTGCTGGGGCTGGTAGACGCCGCTGCGCACGCCGTAGGCGATGCGGTGGGTGATGGCGCGGGTCTTGCCCGTGCCGGCGCCGGCGAGGACGCAGACGGGCCCGTGCAGGGCGGTGGCGACGGCGCGCTGTTCGGGGTCGAGCCCGGCGAGCACGGTGTCGGGGCCCGTGGCGGCCGCGGGGTCGGCCCAGAGGGCGCCGGGGTGGCCGTCGAGGGGGCTGCCGCTCAAGAGGTCTTCCTGCATGCGTTCCATCCTCTCAGCCCGGTGGGACAACGCGGGCGGGGTTGTCCACAGGGCCGGTGTGATCGCAGGATGATCGCTCCGCATCCCCGGGCTGACCGCATCCCCCGGGTCGACCGCCCGGAATCCCCGGATGTCGGCCCCGGAATGACCGCAGTCCGGCGGACGTTCGGTCCAGAGACCGTACGCCTTCTCTCCTAAGGAGCCCCCTCGATGTCCGGCACCGTGACGATGTACAGCACGACCTGGTGTGGGTACTGCAACCGACTCAAGAGCCAGCTGGACCGTGAAGGCATCGGCTACACCGAGATCAACATCGAGGAGGACCCGGCGTCGGCGTCCTTCGTCGAGTCGGTGAACAACGGCAACCAGACGGTGCCGACGGTCCTGGTGACGCCGGTGGGCGGCGGCGAGCAGGTCGTCATGACCAACCCGAGCCTGCTGCAGGTCAAGAAGGCCCTCGCCGCCTGAGTCACCCGAGCACCGGCCCGGCCCGCGCCGACCCCCGTCAGGGCGCGTCGGTCCGGGCCGGGTCGACGGGCGCGGCGGGCGCGGGCAGGGACGTGCGCGCGCCGAGGTCGCCGACGCCGTAGACGAGCCGGCTGCGGTCGGCCGAGTAGCGGGTCTCGATGACCCGGACCGGCCCGCGCCGGTCGTAGGTGACGCGGGTCTGCACCACGAGCGGGACGCCCGGGCCGCCCTGGAACCACTGCGCCTCCTCCGGCCCCGGCATCCGGGCCACGAGGTGGTCGACGGCGCCGATCTCGATGCGGCCGAGGGCGGCCAGCACCGCCTCGTCCCCGCCCTCGACGGGGTCGGGTTCCATCAGCGGGGTGCCGGCGGCGAGGCCGGCCCGGTAGTGGCTCTCCTCGATCGAGTACGGCTCGCGGTCGAGCATCCGCAGCTGGCGGCGGACCACGATGGCCTCGCCGGGGCGCAGTCCGAGCCGCTCGGCGATGTCGACCCGGGCCCGGACGATCATCATCTCGAAGTCGGTGCCGAGCTCCCGGCCAGCCTCGGCGGCCTCGCCGAGGTAGACGGCGCTGGGGACGGCCAGGCAGTCGCGCGGGGCGGGGGGCAGCGCGGGGCCGTAGGCGCGGTGGTCCAGGACGGGGTGTTCCCGCAGGTAGGTGCCCTTGCCCTGGAGGCGGACCAGCCGGCCTTCGTTGACCAGGACGTCGACGGCCAGCCGGACGGTGTTACGCGCGACTCCGTACTGGCGTTCCAGTTCGCTCTCGACCGGCAGGGCGGCGTCGGCGGTGAACTCGCCCTCGGCGATCCGGCGGCGCAGGTCGGCGGCGAGGCGCTGGTATTTGGGGGATTGGGCGGTGCCCCGGGGGATTGTCACCCGAGTGAATGTAGCGAGCGGGGTGACGCGGTTTCAGCCGTTTCCGGCAATGTCGTCCGCGCGGATCGGTGGCGCGCGCCGGGTGGCGCGGGGCAGGGGCAGCTCCGGCCCGTGCGGTTACGAACATCCGGGGGCGGCGGCGTCGGCAAAGGAAATGGGGGCGCGCGACATATGTCACGCGCCCCCGCTTCGCGGAACGCTCCTGCCGCGCAATTGCCGGCGGCCCCGGAAGGCGGCCCCGGAATTACCAGCGCGCCGAGGACGGCAGCGGTTCGCCGTACCAGAGTTCGACCAGATGACGCGCGATCGAAATCCCGGACGGCGGCAGGATCTCCCCCGCCTCCATCCCGGCCCGCAGCTCCTCGCGCGAGAACCAGCGCGCCTCGGCCAGCTCCTCGCCGTCCACCGTGATCTCGGTGCCGCCCGGCAGCGCCCGGCCGGTGAAGCCGAGCATCAGGCTGGACGGGAACGGCCAGGGCTGGCTGGCGACGTACCGCACCTCGCCGACCCGGACCCCGGCCTCCTCCTGGACCTCGCGGGCGACCGCCTGCTCGATCGACTCCCCCGGCTCGACGAAACCGGCCAGGGTGGACCAGCGGCCCTCCGGCCACAGCGCCTGGCGGCCGAGCAGGCAGCGGTCCTGCTCGTCGGTGATCACCATGATCACCGCCGGGTCGGTGCGCGGGTAGTGCTCGGCCGCGCAGGAGGTGCAGCGCCGCACGTGCCCGGCGCCGGCCTTCTCGGTCGGGTGCCCGCAGCGCGAGCAGAAGCTGTGCAGCCGGTGCCAGTGCTCCAGCGCCACGGCGTGCACCAGCAGCCCGGCGTCCCGGTCGGACAGCATCGCGCCGACCTCGCGCAGGCCGGCCGGACGGGCGTCGCCGTCCAGCCGCCCGGGCAGGCTCTCGCCGGCCAGCGCGAAGTACGAGACGCCGTCGTCGTCGGTGCCGAGGAAGTACCGGTCGCCGGTCTGCGGCGCCTCGAAGGAGGGGAGCAGGACCAGTTCGGTGCCCTGCGCGGTGTCGACCACGAACGCCTCGCCGCCGGCGATCGGCAGCACCCGGGTGGCCGGGTGGCTCCAGGCGGCCGCCAGCCAGGGTTCGTCGAACCGGTGCTCGGCCGCCCGGTCCACTCCGTCCCGGGCCAGTGCCAGGTGCAGTGGGCGTTCGGTCTCAGGCACGGTGCTCACTTCGTTCCATCCCCACGTGATGAATCATCCGGATGAGTGATCTGACTGCCATGCTGGGCCCTAACGCTCACGCGCCGGGCCGGAAGTTCTCGGCCAGGTCGCCCCACAGGTGGGCGGCGGTCTCCACGCCCTTGGCCAGCAGGTCGAGTTCGACCTTCTCGTTGACCGAGTGCCAGCCGTCCGAGGGCACCGAGATGCCGAGGAAGAGCACCGGCGCGCCGAGCACGTCCTGCAGGTCCGCGGCGGGGCCGGAGCCGCCCTCGCGGGTGAAGAGGATCTCCTGCTCGAAGGCCCGGCCCATCGCGCGGACGGTGGACTGCAGCGCCGGGTGGTCCAGCGGGGTCAGGCAGGGCCGGGTCGTGCCGGGGAAGACCAGCTCGTACCGGATGCCCTCGGGCACCCGCTCGGCCACCCAGGCCCGGACGGCCTCGCGGACCTTCTCCACCTCCTGCCCGGCGACCAGCCGGAAGGAGAGCTTGAGGTGCGCCGAGGCAGGGACGATGGTCTTGCCGCCGGGGCCGGTGTAGCCGCCCCAGATGCCGTTGACCTCGGCGGTCGGGCGGGCCCAGATGCGCTCCAGGGTGGAGTAGCCGGCCTCCCCCTGCGTGCCGTACGACTTGGCGACCTTGAGCCACTGCGCCTCGTCGAACGGGAGCTGGGCGAAGAGCTCGCGCTCGCGGTCGGTCAGCTCGATCACGCCGTCGTAGAAGCCCGGGATGTCGACCCGCCGGTCGGAGTCGTGCAGGGCGGCGGCCAGCTCGGCCGCGACCACCGCCGGGTTGGGGACGGCGCCGCCGAAGGAACCGGAGTGGATGTCGGTGTCCGGACCGTACAGGTCGATCTGCGCGTCGGCCAGGCCCCGCATGCCGGTGCAGACGGTCGGCGTGGTCTCGGACCACATGCCGGTGTCCGAGATGATCACCACGTCGGCGGCCAGCCGGGCGGCCTCGCGCCGGACCAGGTCGGCGAAGTGCGGCGAGCCGGACTCCTCCTCACCCTCGATCAGCAGCTTGAGGTTGACGGCCGGCGCGGTGCGGCCGGTGGCGGCCAGGTGGGCGCGCACGCCGAGGGTGTGGAAGAAGACCTGGCCCTTGTCGTCCGCCGCGCCGCGGGCGAACAGCTGCTTCCCGACCACGGTCGGCTCGAACGGCTCGGTGGCCCAGCCGTCCTCCTTCGCGGCGGGCTGCACGTCGTGGTGCCCGTACACCAGGACGGTCGGCGCGGACGAGTCCCCGGAGGGCCACTCGGCGAAGACCGCCGGCAGGCCGTCCGTCTCCCAGACCTCGGCCACCGGGAAGCCGGTGTCGCGCAGCTTGACGGCCAGCCACTCGGCGGAGCGCCGCACGTCCCCGGCCCGGGCCGGGTCGGCGGAGACCGAGGGGATGCGCAGCCAGTCGGACAGGTCGGCGAGGAAGGCGGCCTGGTGCTGGTCGATGTAGGAGCGGACGGCGCTGTCCGGGGTTCTCGTCATACGGACGACTGTAGTTCGCCCGTACGGGTGCCCGCCCCGGCCGTCCGGCTGCCGGGCGCCCCGGGGCCTGTAACGTCCGTCACCCCCGGCCGCGCCGGACGGCGGACGGGGGTGACGGGGTTCAACCGGAGCAGCTCAGCCAGGCTCAGCCGGAGCGGCGCAGCAGCGAGATCCGCGAGCGGGTGACCAGCGCCGCGAGGCCCGCCGCGATGACCGGCAGGGCGATCACGATGAGGGCGACGTGGATCCACGGGAAGACCACGAGCGACCGGTTGGCCAGCTCCTCGGCGCTGATGCCGGGGTAGGGCTTGACCGCGCCCAGCACCTTGCGCAGCGCCACCGCGGGGACGACGCCGCAGACGGCGCCGAGCAGGGTGCCCATGGCCGCGATGACCCCGCACTGGAAGCCGGAGAGCGAGCGCCGGATCCGGGGCGTGGCGCCGACCGCCGCGAGGGTGGTCAGGTCGCGCTGGGAGTCGGCGGCGGCGAGCCCGGTGGCGATGCCGGCCGCTCCGAGGGCGACGAGGGCGGCGAAGCCGGACAGGCCGAGGGTGATGAGGTCGCCCTTGGTCTGGTAGCCGCGTTCGACCGAGAACTGGGTGTGGTCGGCGAGCTTGCCGAGGGCGCCCGCGGCCTTCTGCTCGGCGGCGTCGCCGGGCATGCCGTCGGGCAGCCAGACCGAGCCGGCTTCGGCGACACCGAGGCCGAGGCGGCGGGCGGTGTCGGGGCTGAGGACGGCCTGGGCGGTCTTGATGGACGTGGTGACGAGGACGGCATCGACGGTGATCTCGTGCCGGCGCTTTCGGTAGTCGTCCCCCGGGCCGGCGATCGGGCCGCCGGCCGGCGGCGGGTCGTTGGTTTCGAGGATGAGCTTGCCGTCCTTGATGTAGCGCGGGTCGAGGACGACGGCCTTGCCGTCGGCGAGGGCCTTGGCGGCGGCCGGGTCGGTGATGCCGTGCAGGTTGCGCAGGAGGGCGGCGTCGCCGGCGCCCACGCTACCGTAGATGCTGAGGCCGCGGTGGCCGTTGAACTGGCAGCGCTGGTCCTCGTTGCGCATCCGGGTGATCTCGGCGCCGGAGAGCTCGGTGCGGTCGTCCTCCAGGGGGCAGCGGAGTTCCTTGGGCAGGGCGGGGGTGACGTAGCCGCAGCTGCCGTTGCCGTCCACGCAGTTCGCGGGGTAGCGGAGCTTCTGGACGTCGGCGCGGGGGCCGAGGCCGGGCATGTTGGACTCGACGGCGTTGCGCATCTGCGGCAGCAGCGAGCCGTCGGCGGCGGGGCCCCAGCCGGTGGCGAGCATGACGGCGCCCGCGGGGGCGGAGGCCTCGTAGCCGCGCCGGTAGCCCTCGTCGGTGCTGGTGACGTAGATGGAGACGGCCACGGAGCCGGCGACGGCGGCCATGACGGCGGCGACGGCGGGCGCGGTGCGGCCGCGGTGACGCACCGAGTCGCGCAGGGCGAGCCGGGGGCCGAGCGGCAGCCAGCGGCCGATCCGGCCGAACAGGCCGACCAGGTAGGGCACCAGGGCGACCATGCCGAGTTCGGCGATCACCGAGCCGCCGAGGACGGCGACGCTGCGGCTGGCGAAGCCGCTGGTGGCGCCGAGCAGGGCGAGGGCGGCGCCGCCGCCGAGCATCAGCAGGCCGATCAGGGCGAGCCAGCGGCTGGGCGGCTTGAGCGAGTCACGGCCGGTGAGTGCGGCGACGACGTCCTGCCGGGCGGCCTGGACGGCCGGGACGATGGCCGCGAGCAGGCCGGTGACCAGGCCGATCAGCAGCACGCCGAGCAGGTCGAGCGGCTGGAGGGCGAAGTGGCCGAAGCGGCTCCCGGCGTACTCCTCGGCCTGGGTGCGCAGCAGGGCGACCAGGCCGACGCCGAGTCCGAGGCCGACGACGGCGCCGGTGGTGCCGAGGACGACGCCGCCGCCGAGGACGACCGCGCGGACCTGGGCGCGGTCACCGCCGCCCGCGGCGAGCAGGCCCAGCTGCCGCCGGGAGCGCCGGGCCCCGACGGCGAAGGCGGGGCCCGCGAGGAGCACGATCTCCAGCAGGGCCATGCCGGCGACGGTGGCGAGGATGACGACGCCGGTGCGGTCGAGGAGGCCGGTGGAGCTGCCCTCCGCGTCCTGTTCGGCGTACAGGGGCACGTCGGCGCGCGGCGGCGGGTCGACCATGACGCGGTGCGAGGCGGCGGTGAAGCCGTACTTGTTGAGCTCGGTGACCTTGGCCCAGTCGAGGACGGCCCCGGCGGGCAGCTTGACCAGCCACTGGTCGAGTTCGCGCGGGGTGCCGCCGGCGTGGCCGCCGGGCAGCTTGGCGAGCGGCTCGATCAGGTCGCCGGGGCGGGCGACGAGGGTGGTGGAGGTGAGTTCGCCGGGGTACTCGACGACGCCGGTGATGGTGAAGGGGGTGGCTTCCAGGCCGCGGACGGACGTGGTGCCGCCGAGCTTGAGCCGGGAGCGGTCGAGGAAGGCCCGGGTGACGGCGACCTCGTGGCCGGCGCCGGGGGCGCGGCCCTCGACCAGGTTGACCTTGCCCCGCCAGACCGGGTCGGTGAGGTCGGCCTCGACGGTTTCGACCGAGATCAGGCCCTCGGCGCTGGTGGTGGCCGTGTACGGGCCGCGGCCCTCGGGGATCAGGGTGGTGCCGGCCGGCAGGAGCCGGCGGGCGAGTTCGGTGGGATCGGTGTCGAGGCTGAGCTGCTGCTCAGGGGTGCGGTCGGGCTTGCCGTCCTTCGTGGCGGGCGGCGTGAAGGCGAGGCCGCCGTCCGGGTCGGGGGCCTGCTTGAGCGTCACGCCGCGTTCGACCATGCGCAGTTCGCCGTCGGCCTGCCCCATGGTGCGGACGGCGCGTTCGGCGGGGCCGAGCTCGGCGCTGCGGAAGACGACGTCGGCGCCGGTGACGCCGAGGACGGGCAGCGCGACCATGGCGACGACGAGGGCGCTGCGGCCCTTGGCGCGCAGGGCGTCGCGGCGGGCGATGCGCAGGGCGACCCGCCAGGAGCTGAGCTTCACTCCTCCCCCTGGCGCTTGGCGTTGGCGGCGGCGCTGACGAGCAGGCTGCCGGCGTCCTGGCTGATGCTCTCGTCGACCATGCGGCCGTCGCGCAGGAAGACCACGCGGTCGGCCCAGGCGGCGTGCCTGGCCTCGTGGGTGACCATCATGGCGGCCGCGCCGGCGTCGCAGCGGGCGCGCAGGACGGCGAGGACGGCCTCGCCGGTGGTGGAGTCGAGGGCGCCGGTGGGTTCGTCGGCGAGGACGAGGCGGCGGTCGCCGATCAGGGCGCGGGCGATGGCGACGCGCTGCTGCTGGCCGCCGGACATGTCGTCGGGGAAGCGGTCGGCGAGCTCGGGGATGCCGAGTTCCTCCAGGGCGGCCAGCGCCTCGCGGCGGGCGGCGCGGGCGGAGAGGCCGTCGAGTTCGCGCGGGAGGGAGATGTTCTCGGCGGCGGTGAGGGCCGGTATCAGGTTGTAGTCCTGGAAGACGTAGCCGACGGAACGGCGACGCACCTCGGCGAGCCGCTTGCGGTTGAGGCCGCCGAGGGCAACTCCCTCGACGAGGACCTGGCCGGTGGTCGGGGTGTCGAGGCCGCCGGCGAGGGTGAGCAGCGTCGACTTGCCGGAGCCGGACGGGCCCATGACGGCGACGAACTCGCCCGGGTGCACCCGCAGGTCGATGCCGCGCAGGGCGTGCACCTCGGCGGCGCCCTGCCCGTGCACCCGGGTGATGCCGTCCAGGTGCAGGACGGGCCGGCCGCCGCTGCTGGTCGGGTCGGTGTGGGACACGATCCCCCCTTGCTGGTTCTGGGCTCGGGGTCGTGGCCGAGCCGGTGGTTCGGGACGTCGGTGAGGCTGTCGGCGAGGCTGCTGGTGAGGCCGCCGGTGAACTGCCGGTGGGCTCAGGACCGCGTGCGGCGACGGCCGGGCCGGAAGGTCCTGGCGGTCTCCTGGCCGGCCGCCTCGGCGGCCCTGGCCTGTTCGATCTCGGCCTGCTGGGCGAGGCGGGTCTCGCAGTGGTCGAGCCAGCGGATCTCGGCCTCGGTCTGGAAGATCAGCTGTTCGAGGACGAGCAGCCAGGCGAGGTCGTTGTTCGCGGAGGCGGAGGCGGTGCCCGCGCCGAGTCTCGGCTCGCCGGCCAGGGCGCGGCCCTTGAGCCGGGTGTAGTCCTGGAGCGCCTTGATGCTGTGCCGGCGCTGGCCCTGGACGACGGCGGAGACGTCCACCCCGGGGACGGTCACCGCCATGGCGAGCTTGATCGCCAGCTCGTCGCGCGGGGGGTTGGTCCGGGGCACCGGGGTGTCGAACCAGGCCCGCAGTTCGGCCCGGCCGGCGTCGGTGACCTCGTAGAACTGGTGGCCCTCCTCGTCCTCGCCGGCGGGCTCCACCAGACCGTCCCGTTCCAGCCGGGACAGCGTGGTGTAGACCTGCCCGACGTTGAGCGGCCAGGTGGCGCCGGTGCGCGCCTCGAACTCGGTGCGCAGCTGGTAGCCGTAGCGCGGGCCCTGGCCGAGCAGGGCGAGCAGACCGTGACGGATGGACATACTCAGTATGTATACCCGGTATGCCCTACCGGCTCAAGCGGCGCCCCCTCCGCCGGCGAGCGGGTACCGTCGTGCGGTGTGAGCCAGTTGCGCATCGCCACCTTCAACCTGTTGCACGGTCAGCCGCTCGCCCCGGACGGCGCCCCGCGGCCCTACCCGGCCGACGCCGGCGGGCCGTTGGCGCAGGCGGTGGCGGCGCTGGACGCGGACGTGCTGGCCCTCCAGGAGGTCGACCGGCACCAGTCCCGCTCCGGCGGCACCGACCAGGCGGCCGTCGCGGCGGCGGCGATGGGCGCCGCGGACTGGCGCTTCGCCGCCGCCCTGCACGGCCGCCCGGCGCCGGTGGCCGGCTGGGTGCCGGAGCCCGCGGTGCCGAACGGCCTGCGGGTGTACGGGCCGGGCGAGATCGGCGACGGCGCCCCGCCCTCGTACGGGACCGCGCTGCTGACCCGGCTGCCGGTGCGGCACTGGCGGGCCCGCCGGTTCGCCCCGGCGCCGTTCGGGCTGCCGCTGCGGGTGGCCGGCCGGCGCGGGCTCACCCCGGTGCCGGACGAGCCGCGGGCCGCCGTGGCGGCGGTACTGGAGGGCGAGCGCGGGCCGTTCACGGTGGTGGCGGCGCACCTGTCCTTCGTCCCCGGGTGGAACATGGCGCAGCTGGCCGGCATCCGGCGGTGGATCGCGGACCTGCCGCAGCCGTACCTGGTGCTGGGCGACTTCAACCTGGTCGGCGCGGTGCCGCGGACCGTCCTCGGCGGGGCGACCGCGCTGGAGCGCACCGCGCCGCGGACGCGGGTGCGGGAGCTGCGGGCGGCCCGGCGGGTCCGGCCGGCCCTGGCCGAGCCGCGCCGGCGCCGGGTGCGCGAGCCGCGCCCCCGGCTGCAGGGCTGGTACGACCTGGCCCGCACCCCGACGTACCCGTCGCACCGCCCGGCGGTGCAGTTCGACCACGTGCTGGCGGTGGGCGTGCCGCGCGGCGCGGTCGGCCCGGCGGCGGCGCCGCGCGCCGGGGTGTCGGACCACCGGCCGCTGGTGGTCGAGGTGGCGCTCTAACCAATCACCGGCGCGCCAGGGCCCCGTTCTGGTGCGGGACATGGGCGTCGGCGGTCAGCGGCGGGTCGTACTGCAGGAGCAGCATCGCCGCGTCGTCGCCGAGCTGGCGGCCGACGTGGCGCACCACGTCCTCGTGCAGGCGCCGCAGGACGTCGGCCGGGCGGCCGTCCGCGCAGCGCGGGAACCGTTCGGCGAGCGGATAGAAGGCGCCGGAGCGGTCCCGGGCCTCGATCATCCCGTCGGTGAACAGCAGCACCCGATCCCCGGACTGCAGCACCGTGCGGTGCACCGGCGGGCGGACGTCGGCCGGGTCGAG
This sequence comes from Kitasatospora aureofaciens, assembly GCF_019192735.1. GTDB lineage: Bacteria > Actinomycetota > Actinomycetes > Streptomycetales > Streptomycetaceae > Kitasatospora > Kitasatospora aureofaciens_A. The sequence continues at coordinate 8,699 of NZ_JAHTKP010000025.1, read as the reverse complement.
CACGCCCAACGGCGGTACGGTCTCGGCAAGTTCGAGCGGACGAACCTCGGCACCGCGCAGCAGTAGCGGCGCGGGGTGCCCGCAGTTGACGATCTCCGCGGCGCCGTCCGGCCCGACGCCGATCAGCACCAGGGTGACGAACTCCTCCTCCACGCCCGGGTGGTCGTTCTCGTGCAGCGCCCGGTCGAGGCTGACGGCCAGCCAGCCGGCCACCCGGTCCAGCGCGGGCTCCTGGTGCGCGGCCTCGCGGAAGGCGCCGAGCACGGCGGCGGCCGTCTCGACCGCGCCGAGGCCCTTGCCGCGCACGTCGCCGACCACGGCCCGTACGCCGTGCCGGGTGTTGACCACCTCGTACAGGTCGCCGCCGATCCGGGCGTGCGCGGCGGCGGCCTCGTAGTGGACGGCCGCCCGCACGGTGCCGACCCGTTCGGGGACCGGTCTCAGCAGTACCCGGCGGGCGATCGAGGCGACCAGCTGGGCGTCGGCCAGGGCCCGCTCCTGCCGCAGCCGCAGGGTGGCGCTGACCCAGCCGATCGCCGCGACCAGGACGATCGCGACGACGCTGGCGGCGTGCACGGACTGGCCGAGCACGTCGCCGCGAAAGGCCATCAGGAAGGCCACGGCCTCGGTGCACAGGCCGATGGCGAGCGGGTACCAGGTGCGGCGGCTGACCACGGCGGCCAGCGCGGGTACGGCGGTGAGGGCGGGTTCGACCGTCACCTCGGTGCCGCTGAGGTAGTCGAGGACGACGATCAGCGCCGTGCCGATGAACGGCAGCGCGAGCGCCGTCCGCGGCCAGGTGCCGGTCACGCCCGGAGCGGGTCCCGGGGTCGGCCCGGTGAACCGCTCTCTGATCCATCCGGTCGCGCTCAACTTCGGTTTCTCCAGCAGAAGACGCCGATGCCCGCGGGCACCTGCGGTGATGACTGAGGGTTAGGGAATGCGGGCCTCGCTGGCGGCCGGAGTACGGGGGTTGACCGGTTACCGACCCCACAATAGGCGCGAAACGTGCACTACGCACAGGTTTCGCCCGTTGCCGTGATGACTTGGATGCTCTCCGTGACTCATTCTTCACTGTTCCCGATCAGGAGCCGTTCCAACTCTTTTCGGTCGGGAAGTCCCGCCGGACGCTCGATCCGCCCACTACGGACGTACAGGAACGACGCCGTGACCTGCTCCAGGGGAACGCCCGCCTGCTCGGCCCAGGCGACCCGGTAGATCGCGAGCTGCAGCGGGTCGGCGGTCTCCTCGCGCTGGGTCTTCCAGTCCACCACTTCGTAGCGTGACGTACCACCCGATCCTGACGTTTCGTCACCTTCCCGGTAGACCGCGTCGATCCGGCCGCGCACCACCCGGCCCGCCAGCACCAGCTGGAACGGCGCCTCCACCCGGTGCGGCGCCCGGTTCGCGTACGGGGTGCGCAGGAACGCCTCCTTGAGCCGCTCCAGGTCCTGCTCGTCCTCGATGCCGTCGTCGTCCGCGCCCGGCAGCGCGCCCGGCTCGATCAGCAGCAGCGGCTCGATCCTCGACTGCACCCACGCGTGGAAGCGGGTGCCGCGCCGGGCGGCCGGCTGCGGCGGGCGGGGCATCGGCCGAGCGAGGTCGTGCGCAAAGCCGTCCGGGTCGGCGGCCAGCCGAAGCACCTGGGTGGCGGACAGCGCGGCGGGCAGCGGCACCTCCCGGACGCTGCGCCGGGAGCGCTCCAACTCGCCCAGCAGCGCGGTGAGATCGCGGTCCCAGGACTCCACCTGGCGGCGGTCCTCGGCACCCATCGGCTCCGGCCCGCCCTGAGCCGAAGGGCCCGCCGGAGCGACGAGCGTCGGCGCCGGGTCCGAGGGCCCGGAGGCGAACGGGCGAGTCACTGTCGGCGCCCCGGCGAGGCGGCCGCGCACCACCTCGGCGACCCGGCGGCGGGCGTGCTGGGCGGCCGGGTCCAGCGGCAGCGGCCAGGGCCGCTCCACCGACGCGGCCAGCGCCGGGTTCCCGGCGCCCTTCTCCGGCTGCTCGGCCCAGTGCTCGATCTCCCCGCCGCCGGGCTGCTCGCAGTGCTCCCGCAGCTGCTCCAGGAAGGCGGACGGGCCGCGGACGGTCTTCTGGGTGGGCCCCCACCAGTGGCCGGAGGCCAGCAGCAGCGAGCGCGGGCGGGTGAACGCGACATAGCCCAGCCGCAGTTCCTCGGTGCCGGAGTGCTCGGCCAGCTCCTTCTTGAACGCGGCCATCGACTTGCTGTTCCACCCGCCGCGCACGTCCGGCAGGGTGGCCGCGTCACCGCGCAGGGCGTGCGGGAGCACGCGCTTGGTGCTGGTCCAGCGTTCGCGCGGGGTGCCGGACGGGAACGCGCCCTTCACCAGACCGGGCACCGCGACGACGTCCCACTCCAGGCCCTTGGACTTGTGCGCGGTGAGCACCTTCACGGTGTCCTCGCCGCCGGGCAGGCTGCTGTCCAGGCCGCGCTCGTACTCCTGGGCGGCGCGTAGGAAGCCGAGGAAGGCGGCCAGGCCCGGGTCGCCGTCCAGGTCGGCGAAGGAGGCGGCCACGTCGAGGAACGCGTGCAGGGTCTCCCGGCGGCGGGCGGCCAGCGCCTGCGGGGAGGCGGCGAGTTCGACCTCCAGGCCGGTGGCGGCGAGCACCCGGTGCAGCACGTCCATGAGCGGCTCGGCGAGCGAGCGGCGCAGGTCGCGCAGCTCCTGGGCGAGGCGGGCGAAACGCACCCGGGCCTCGGCGGAGAAGGCCAGGTCGTCCGGCTTTTCGGGGTCGAGGAAGGTCTCCACCGCGTCGGCCAGCGAGACGACCTCGGTCGGGTCGGTCTCGGCGACGGCCGCGGCCAGCGCCTCCACGCCCTCGGGGCGGTCGGTGCGCACCAGGTCGGCGGCCCGGCGCCCGAGCAGGGCGAGGTCGCGCGGGCCGATCCGCCAGCGCGGGCCGATCAGCAGCCGCACCAGCGCCGCGTTGGCGGTCGGGTCCTGGAGCACCTCGCAGACCGCCACCAGGTCGGCCACCTCGGGCAGCTGCAGCAGCCCGCCGAGGCCCACCACCTCGACCGGCACCTCGCGGGCGACCAGCGCCGCGTGGATGTCCGGGAAGGACGCGCCGCCCCGGCACAGCACGGCGATCCGGCCGGGCGCGGTGCCGGTGCGCACCAGGTGGGCGATCGAGTCGGCGAGCCAGTCGATCTCCTCGGTATGGGTGGGCAGCAGCGCCGCCCGCACGTAGCCGTCCCGCTCGGCGCCGGGGGCCGGACGCAGCGCCTCGACGCCCTCGTGCATCGCGCGCAGCGGCGCGGCGAGGTCGTTGGCGAAGGCGAGCAGCCGCCCGCCGCTGCGGCGGTTCTCACTGAGCGCGTAGCGGGCGGCAGGGTGGCCGCCGGCCCGCGGGAAGTGGCGGGGGAACTCGTCGAGGTTGGCGACGGAGGCGCCGCGCCAGCCGTAGATCGCCTGGCAGGGGTCGCCGACGGCGGTGACGGGGTGGCCGGCGCCCTTGCCGTCGGGGCCGGCGCCGAACAGGCCGGCGAGCATCAGCCGCTGCGCGACCGAGGTGTCCTGGTACTCGTCGAGCAGCACGACCCGGTACTGGCCGCGCAGCAGCTCGCCGACCTCGGGCCGCTGCTGGGCGAGCCGGGCGGCGGCGGCTATCTGGTCGCCGAAGTCCATCAGCCCGGCGGCGCTCTTGCGGCGCCGGTAGTCCTCGACCAGGCGCAGCAGCTCCAGCCGGGCCCGGGCGGTGACCGGGACGGCCCGCAGGTCGTCGTTGCTGAGCCTGACGGTGGCGAGGGTGTCCAGCAGCTCCTCGTCGTGGGCGCGCAGCGCGTCCGGCTCGACGAGGTGCTCGGCGAGTTCGCCGTCGAGGGCGATCAGGTCGGCGACCAGGTTGGCGAAGGTGCCGGTGAGGGCGGGGAACGGGCCACGGGCGGTACGCAGCACCTTGGCGGCGAGCTGGAACCGGGTGGCGTCGGCGAGCAGCCGCACGTCGGGCTCTATGCCGATCCGCAGGCCGTGCTCCTTGAGCAGGCGGCCCGCGAAGGCGTGGTAGGTGGAGATCTCGGGCTCGCCGAGCGGCTCGCCGCCGTCCTCGTCGGCGACCCCGGCCCGCAGCAGCGCGGCGCGCACGCGCTCGGCGAGCTCGCCGGCGGCCTTGTTGGTGAAGGTGAGGCCGAGGACCTCCTCGGGCCGGACGGCGCCCGAGCCGACCAGCCAGACCACCCGGGCAGCCATCACCGTGGTCTTGCCGGACCCGGCACCGGCGACGATCACGGCCGGTTCGAGCGGGGCGCCGATGGCCGCCATCTGCTCCCGGTTGAACGGGATCCCGAGCAGCTCCTTGAGCTGGTCGGGATGGCTGAGCACGGCGGTCACCCCGCAACGTTAACCGGAGCGACGGACAGCCGGTCGCGCCCCAACCCTCATTCGACGAGTTGGGCCCCGTCCCGCTGGGCGGAGCAGCTGCGGCGGAACGTGCAGCGGTCGCAGCCGCCGCCCGTCTGCGGGACGAAGCGCTCGGCGAGGACCCGGCCGGCCGCGTCGGCGAGCAGGTTCTCGATCCACGGCTCGCCCTCCGGCGGCTCCTGCCGCTGCACCTTGGGGGCGTCCTGGGCGGCCTTGGCGGCGGGCTCGCGCAGGTGGACCAGCTCGGCGCCGCCGGTGGCCGGGGGCCGGTGCCCGAAGCCGGGCAGCTCGTTGAGCGCCCCGGCCCGGACGGCCAGCTGGTAGACGGCGAGCTGCTTGTGCTCGGGCAGCGACTTGTCGGTGGGGATCTGCTTGCCGGTCTTGAAGTCGACGACGTAGGCGCGCCCGGCCTCGTCCTTCTCGACCCGGTCCATCGAGCCGCGGATGCGCACCGCGACGCCGCCCACGTCGAGGGTGACGTCGAAGCCGTGCTCGGTGGCGACGACGTCCCGGCCGCGCTCCAGCACGTGCCAGTTCAGGAAGCGTTCCAGGGCGGCGCGGGCCTCGGTCTTCTCCTGCTGGGACTTCCAGGGCGCGTCGAAGGCCAGCGCGTCCCAGACGGTGTCCAGGCGCTCCATGAGGACGGCGAGGTCGGCGGGGGTGCGCCCGGAGCCGACCTCGTCGGCGAGCGCGTGCACCACGTTGCCGAAGCCCTGGGCGGCGGAGCCCGCGCCGCGTGCCTTGACCTCCTTGTCCAGGAACCACTGCAGCGAGCAGTTCTCCAGCTGCTCCAGGCCGCTGCCGGACAGCCGCACCGGCAGGTCGGCGCTGCGCAGCGGTTCGGGGGCGGCGGTCGGGTCGTCCAGGCCCCACCAGCGGTCGGGGTGGGCGGCGGGCACCAGCGGCAGCCCGTCCTCGTCGGTGGCGGCGGCGAGGGTGGCGAGCCGTTCGGCGGCGGCCCGGCGCAGCTCGGGCGAGCGGGCGGGGTCGACGGTGACCGCGCGCAGCTCGGCGACCAGCGCGGGGACGGACAGCGGGCGGCGCGGCCGGTGGGTGACGTCCTCGACGGTGACCGGCGGGGTGCGGCGCACCACCTTTCCCGTCCGGGGGTCGACGTCCTCGCGGTAGAGCTCGCGCAGGAAGCGGGAGGGCTCGTCGCCGTCCTCGGCGGGCGCCTTGACGGCGGTGACGATCAGCCGTTCCTTGGCCCGGGTCGCGGCGACGTAGAAGAGCCGACGCTCCTCGCCGAGCAGGGCGGCCGGGGAGAGCGGTTCGGCGAGGCCGTCGCGGCCGATCCGGTCGGCCTCCAGGAGGGAGCCGCGGCGGCGCAGGTCGGGCCAGAGGCCGTCCTGGACGCCGGCGACGACGACCAGGCGCCACTCCAGGCCCTTGGAGCGGTGGGCGGTCATCAGCCGGACGGCCTCGGGGCGGACGGTCCGCACGGTGAGGGTGTCGGCGGCGATGTCCTGGGCCTCCAGCTCGGCGAGCAGGTCGAGGGCGCTGCGGTGGCCGGTGACCTGCTCCTCTGCGCGGGCGGCGGTCTCGAACAGGGCGCACAGCGCGTCGAGGTCGCGGTCGGCGTTGCGGCCGGCGGCGCCGCCGCGCAGGGCGGCCCGTTCGAGGCGTTCGCGCCAGCGGCGGCTGCCGTCCCACAGCGCCCACAGCGCGTCCTCGGCGGTGCAGCCGCCGGCCAGCATCTCGCGGACCTTGCGCAGCAGGGTGCCGAGGTCGCGGGCGCGCCGGGAGTGGGCGGGGTCGAGGGCGATCAGCCGCTCGGGCTCGGCGAGGGCCTCGCGGATCAGCTCGCCGGCCGGGCGCGGGGCGGCGGCGGGGCGGCCGTCGGCGCGCAGCGCGGCGCGTTCCTCCTCCCGCAGGGCGCGGCCGAGGCGGCGCAGGTCGGAGCCGTCGAGGCCGCCGAGCGGGCCGGTGAGCAGGGCGTGGGCGAGGTCTGTGGTGAGCGGGTCGGGGGTGTCCGGGTCGCCGTGCCGGTCCCGGGCGGCCTGCTCGGCGCAGACCCGCAGGGCGAGCAGGAGCTGGGCGACGGCCGGCTCCTCGCGCAGCGGCAGGTCATCGCCGTCGATCTCCAGCGGGACGCCGGCGGCGCCGAGCGCCCGCCGCACGCTGGGGATGGAGCGGCCGCCGGCCCGGACCAGGACGGCCATCTCGCCCCACGGCACGCCGTCCTCCAGGTGGGCGCGGCGCAGCAGGTCGGCGATCGAGTCGAGCTCGGCGCCGGGCGTGGGGTAGGTGTAGACCTCGACCCGGCCGCCCTCGCGGGAGGGCAGCAGGGCGCGGTGCTGGGCGAGCTTGTCGGCGGGCAGCCGGCCCATCGGCATCCGCCGGGCGAGCTCCCGGGAGGCGGCGAGCAGGGCCGCACCGGAGCGGCGGGATACGCGCAGCACCTTGACCTCGGCGGGGCTGCCGTCGGCCTGCCGGAAGGTCTGCGGGAAGTCGAGGATGCCGTTGATGTCGGCGCCGCGGAAGGCGTAGATCGACTGGTCGGGGTCGCCGACCGCGACGAGTTCCCGGCCGCCGCCGGCCAGCTGGCGCAGCAGCCGGACCTGGGAGGGGTCGGTGTCCTGGTACTCGTCGACGAAGACCACCTCGTAGCGGCGGCGCAGGTCCTCGCCGACCTCGGGGCGTTCGGCGAGGAGGACGGCGCGGTGCACGAGTTCGGCGTAGTCGAGGACGCCGCGCAGGTCGAGCACGTCGAGGTAGTCGGCGAGGAAGTGCGCGGCGGCGGCCCAGTCGGGGCGCTGGACGCCCTGGGCGAAGCGTTCGAGTTCGGCCTCGCCGAGGCCGAGTTCGCGGCTGCGGGCGAGGACGGCGCGGACCTCGTCGGCGAAGCCGCGGGTGGTCAGGCAGGCGCGCAGGTCGAGCGGCCAGTGGATCCGGGAGCCCGCGGCGGAGCCGTTGATCGACTCTGTCTGCTTGGCGTCCTCGGCGCCGCCGGCCAGCAGCTCGCGGACCATGACGTCCTGTTCGGGGCCGGAGAGCAGCCGCAGCGGCTCGGCGTAGTCCTGCGGGTCCTGGTGGGCGCGGAGGAGGGCGTAGCAGAAGGAGTGGAAGGTGGTCGCCTGCGGTGACCGAAGCACAGCCGCCTGCGGTGACCGAAGCACAGTCGCCTGCGGTGACCGAAGCGCAGCCGCCTGCGGTGACCGAAGCACAGCCGCCTGCGGGGCGGCGGCGGAGGCGCCGAGGCGGCCGGACATCCGGTCGCGCAGCTCCATCGCGGCCTTGCGGCTGAAGGTGAGGACGAGGATCCGCTCAGGGTCGGTGCCGCGCTCGATCCGCCGGGCGACGGCCTCGACGAGCGTGGTGGTCTTGCCCGTCCCCGGTCCGGCGAGCACCAGCAGCGGCCCGCCGGTGTGCTCGACCACGGCGCGCTGGTAGGCGTCCAGCACGGGCGGGGCGGGCTGGGCGAGCGGGTTGCGCACGAGCCGGTAGGGGGTGCTCACGGAAGTTCCTGGGGTCGAACAGGGGCATGGCCGGGCGGGCCCGCCGGGGCCCGCCCGCATCGAGCCTACGATCCTGCCCCGTCAATCCCGTCCGCGTGGCGGTTTCGGTGCATCTCCGGCGGAGGGATGTGGCTCCCCGCCGTCCCACCGGGCCCGCTTGAGATCCACCCGGGGCGGGTCGGAGAGTTCTCGCAGCGGGGTGCCCTCCTCGCCGTAGTGGGCGAGGGCGCGGTGCTCGTGGCCCGACAGGAACCGGCCGTCGGCGCGGATCACCCGCCACCACGGCACCGAGCCGCCGTAGAGCGCCATCACCCGTCCGACCTGGCGCGGGCCGCCCTGCCCGAGGTATTCGGCAACGTCTCCGTAGGTCATCACCCGGCCGGGTGGAATCCGCTCGGTCAGGTCGAGCACCAGTTCGGCGAAGGGCGGCAGCTCGCCCGGGAAGCCGTCTTCGTCAGCGTCCGTCACCTGCGGCATTCTTCCTTACAGGGGCGCACTCGCGGCCCCGTACGAACGATCCGCCGCGCCCGATCCGGCCCCTGTCCCGCACGGGGGGCCGGGGCATGCCACCATCTTCGGGGCGGTGAGTGGTGATACGAGGACAAGACCAGATGACCGGGACGGCTGACGTGGGCACGCACAAGGACTCCGACGAGTCCGCCGCCCGCATGCCCGAAGGTCCCGGTGGTGAGCCCGCTCCCGGGCCGACCCCGGAAGTCTCCCTGATCAAGGACCGGACGATCAAGACCCCCCAGCCGACCGGCCCCGCCGCCCAGACCCCGGCGCGGCCGCTGCCCGAGCCCACCCGGGCGCCCGAGGCCGCGCCCACGCCCGCCGGCTCGGCGGGCGCACCGGCGGG
>NZ_JAHTKP010000024.1 GCF_019192735.1 Kitasatospora aureofaciens | reverse complement strand
CTTGGAGATGCCGGTGTCCGCGCCGAGGGCTTTGACCAGGTCGTCGACCGAGCGGGTGGACACGCCCAGCACGTAGGCCTCCATGATGACCGCGTACAGGGCTTGGTCGATGCGGCGCCGGCGCTCGAGCAGGCTGGGGAAGAAGCTGCCGGTGCGGACCTTGGGGATGGCCAGTTCCAGGTCGCCGGCCTGGGTGGTGAGCGTCTTGTCGCGGTGGCCGTTGCGCCAGGTGGTGCGGGCCTCGGTGTGTTCGCCGGGCTCGGCGCCGATCCGGGCGGTGGCCTCGGCCTCGATCAGTTCCTGCAGGATCCGCTGAGCGAGGGTCCTGATCAACTCAATTCCGTCGGCCGTACGCAGTGACTCCATGAGGCGGAGTAAGTCAGACTGGGACAAGGCCATCGCGCACCCCCTGGTGAACTCGCCGTTCTACTCAGAGAGTTGCGCGATGGCTCTCCTATGACCAGGGGTTACTCCAAGATCCTTGCTACACCACTCCACGGGACGCCATCAGTTTCGGTCCGGTCATCACCAGCGCGATGCGGATGCCGGACCGGCTCGACGGCGGGAGCGGACGCGGGTTCTTCATCGAGGACGCCGGCTATCCGGACTTCGTCAACTGGCTGGTGGAGCAGAACGCCCTCACCATGTCGAAGCACGTTCTGCGCTTCCTGCTGCGCAGGGGCTGGTCCCGTCTGAGCCACAGCCCCAGGAGCGAGGTCGGTCGTCAGCTCTCCGGCGTCGTGGGCAAGGGACTGCTCACCGCCACGTCGCTGCCGCTGCTCGGGATGGGGCGGGACGTGCCTAACGGCCGGATGCGGCTGCGGGACGGATACCTGGACCTGGACTGGGACACCGCCGCCTCGGACGCCTATTTCGACCGGGTGAACCGGACCATGCGCGAGTTGTCCTCGACGTTGGGCGGGCGGTACGCCTCCGATCCCCTCTCGTACCTCAACCGGCTGATCACCGTCCACCCGCTCGGCGGGGCCCCGATGGGTCGCAATCGAGAGGAGGGCGTGGTCAATTCCTACGGGGAGGTGTACGGCTGCCCCGGTCTGTCCATCGCCGACGGCTCGATCATGCCGGGGCCGGTGGGTTCGAACCCCTCGCTCACCATTGCCGCGCTGGCCGACCGCTCGGCCGACCGGATCATCGACGGCTTCAGGCGCTGAGCTTCAGGCGCTGAGCTTCAGGCGCTGAGCTTCAGGAGCTGAGCTTTCAGGAGCTGACAGAGACGTTTCCAGGGAGGTGCTCATGACGGATGGCCACGGCACCGATGCCGTCCACCGGGCCCTGATTCTCGCCGGTGGCGGGCTCAAGGTCGCCTTCCAGGCAGGTGTACTCCAGGTCTGGCTCGACGAGGCGGGCCGGCGGTTCGACCATGCGGACGGCGCGAGCGGGGGAGTGTTCAACCTCGCCATGTACTGCCAGGGCATGTCGGGACGGCAGATCGCCGACAACTGGCGCCGTCTGCGCCCGTTGAAGGGTGTCACTCCCAACTGGTCGGAGTACCTCAAGGGGCCGTACGCCGCTTCGCTCTTCACCCTCGACGGATACCGACGGCATGTCTTCCGCTCATGGGGACTCGACTGGGAGAAGATCCGCGCCACCGACCGGGTCGCCACCTTCAATCTCTACGACTTCTCCGCGAACGAGCTGGAGGTCCTGACCGCCGACCAGATGGACGAGGACCGCCTCTGCGCCGCCGTGTCGCTGCCGATGTGGTTTCCTCCGGTCGTCATCGACGGCAGGACGTACATCGATGCCGTCTATGTCACCGATGCGAACATCGGCGAAGCGATCCGCCGGGGTTGCGACGAGCTGTGGATCATCTGGACGGTCAGTCAGCGCCGTCGCTGGTACAACGGCTTTGTTGCGAACTACTTCCAGATCATCGAGACGGTTGCCAACAGTCGACTGCAGGAGTGGCAGCGCCGGATCGAGGCAAGCAACGCCGCCGTCCGCGCGGGCGGACGGGGCGAGTTCGGGCGTTTCATCGAGATCAAGTTGCTGCAGGCCGAGGTCCCGCTGAACTACCTGATCAACTTCAGCCAGGAGCGATTCCGACAGGCCGTGGAACTCGGGGTGCAGACAGCGCGAAGCTGGTGCGTGGCGGAGGCGATACCGCTGTCCGCTCCGGTGGCGAGCCCGCCCGACGATGGCACATGCCTGCGGTTCACGGAGCGCATGACCGGTACGGTCGCATTCGGCGCCGCAGATCCCGGCGCCGGTCCGGCTCCGGGCGACCGACCGGGCGAAGACTTGTCGGTACATCTGACGATCTGCGCCGACGGGCTCGACCGATTCCTCGCATCCCCCCGGCACGAGGCGGTGGTCAGCGGCGAGGTCCACTGTGAGGCGTTGGGCGGTCGGCGTCCGGTGGAATCGGGCACCTTCAACCTCTTCGTCGAAGATTCCGACCCGGAGCATCTGCGGATGCTCTACCGCCTCTTCTTCACCGACCGAGCCGGGCACCCGCTCACTCTCAGCGGCTGCAAGAACGTCAGCGAGGACTCCGGACACGGGCTGTGGGCCGACACGACGACGCTGTACACCAGGATCCTTCGCGGCCATCTGGGTGCCGGTGAGGAGGAGGGCGCCGAGGTAGTGGCCGCTGGAGTGATCCATATTCACCTGCCGGACTTCTTGCGCCAGTTGGCGACCTTCCGCGTGAGGTCGGACACGGCTCTCGACCGACTGGCCGCGCTGGGCAGGTTCGGGCAGTTCTTCGCCGGTCGCCTCTGGGACGTGTATGGCCAGGGGGTCCTGGCGTGGTCACCGATCTGACAGGCCGTCCGACGCAGACAGCGCATCGGTCCTCGCCCCGGAAGGCCGTCCTCGCCCCGGAAGGCGGTCCTCGCCCCTTCAGGTGGTCGACAGCGAGGCGCGGGTCAGCGTGTCGGGGTGAACTCCGGGAGGCGCTCCAGGCTTTCGGTGACCGCCGCGAAGCCGTAGTCGAGCATCCGGCCGCTGGAGGAGGTCGTACAGGCGCACCGGCACATGGAGTCCAACGCGCAGTTCGGCAAGATCGTCGTCACCACGGCCCGCTGAACCGGCCGTCCCCTTCCCGGCCCGCCCGCCCCCACCCCCGTCGGGGGCGGGCGGTGTGTTCTCAAGTCGACTCAGAGGCCGAGCAGTTCGGCGAAGGTGCCGCCCAGGACGCGGTCGCCGGCCGCCGAGCAGGCCGTCCGCCAGATCCGCGCCCTGCTGGCGGCCGGCCTGCCGACCAGGATGATCCAACAGGTCCTGCCCTGCGGTCAGCCGGACGGTCCGCTGCGCGCCTGCCCGGGTGTGCTCACCAAGCTCCGCGCTCAGCTCGCCGAACTCGACTGCCGTGCTGACGAGTTGGAGCAGGCGCGGCAGACCCTGCGGCAGACGATCGCCGCCGCCGAGGCCGCTGGCCTGCCCCTGACGGCCTGAACCGCTGCTCCGCCTTCATCCGGCTGCCCGCAACACCGTCACAGTGTCCTTGATGCGATCGCCCGTGTTCCGCTGACTCGGCGCGATAGGGTCCGTTCCAGAGAGCTGACATGACGATCTGTCATGTCAGGCTGTCCGAACCGGAGGAGGGGACACCGACGATGGCAGACGCCCGAACGCCGGCGGAGCTGTTGGAGTTCTCCGACGACCTCCACTCCGAGGACGTCGGCCCGCTGCGGGCCTTCCTGTCCGCCCGTCTCGGCGAGATCGCTGCCGCGCAGCCCGAGGACAGCGACGTCCGGTTCGTCGCCGAGCGCCTGGCGAGGATCACCGTGTCCGACTGTGTCCATGTGGCGGACCTGCTGGGCGCCTGGGACCAGGTGGTCCTGGAGGGGCGAACCGGGGAGCCCGGGCAGACGCAGAGGCTGCGTCAGGACATTGCCCTGTGGTGGGGGAGGCTGTGCCGGACCGCCGAGCGGTTTCGCCACCATCCGGACCACAACTCCCGGTGGCGCCCGCTGATGTACATGAACCTCGACCACGCGGAGTTCATGGCGAGCCTGTCCGACTCCGCCGGCGGCGTGTACGGGGACGGCGCGCACCCGTGACGGGGCGGCCGTTCGCGGTGGCGGATGCCGCTTCCTTAGCGGAATGTTAGATCTGCGCTGCGGTTCTTGCCGCCGGCCGGGACGCGGCTGCACGCTCTGGGGCACCCACCCGCCGCAGAGAGAATCGTGGAGCCGCCATGTCCCCGTCGTCCGATGTTCGTTCGAACAATGTCCGTTCGAAGTCGCCTGGTGAGGAGCGTGCCAGGCGGAGGCTCGCGCTGGTCGGCGGGTCGCTGGGGAACCTTGTCGAGTGGTACGACTGGTTCGTCTACGCCAGCTTCGCGGTGTACTTCGCCGACGACTTCTTTCCCGGGTCGAATTCCACGGCCAAGTTGATGAACACTGCCGGGATCTTCGCGGTCGGGTTTCTGATGCGGCCGGTCGGCGGCTGGCTGCTCGGGCGGGCCGCCGACCGGCACGGGCGGAAGAGCGCGCTGACGCTGACGGTCGCGATGATGTCGGCAGCGGCCGTCCTGATCGCGATCGCCCCGACGTATGGGCAGGCCGGCTACCTCGGCGCGGTCGTTCTGCTGCTGGCCCGGCTGCTCCAGGGCGCGAGCATCGGCGGGGAGTACGCCGCGAGCGCCACGTACCTGACGGAGGCCTCGGCGCACAACCGTCGCGGGCTCGGGTCCTCGTTCCAGTACGTGTCGATGACGTGCGGCCAGCTGCTCGGCCTCGGCATCCTCATCGTCATGCAGCACACGCTCACCTCCGCGCAACTGCACACCTGGGGCTGGCGGGTCCCGTTCCTGCTCGGCGCCGTGTTCGCGGGCATGGTGCTCTGGCTCCGCCGCCGGTTGCCGGAGACGGACGCCTTCACGTCGGAGACCGCAGCCGACGACCGGGCCGCCGGCGCCCGGGGCACCCTGCGGAGCCTGTGGGAACACCGGCGCCAGGCCTGCCTGGTGATGGCGCTCACCCTCGGCGGCACCGTCGCCTACTACACGTACACGACGTACCTGACCAAGTACCTGATCGGCAGCGCGGGGCTCCCGAAGAACACCGCGACGCTGGTGAGCTTCACGGCCCTCGCGGTGTTCGCCGCGGTGCAGCCCCTCGCCGGGCTGCTCTCCGATCGCATCGGCCGGCGCCCGCTGCTGATCACCTTCGCCGTCGGCTGCACCGTGGGCACGTACCCCCTCATGTCCGCGCTCGGCTCGGCGTCCTCGTACTGGTCCGCGCTCGGGCTGTCCCTGGTGGCCCTGCTGATCGTCACCGGCTACACCTCGATCAACGCGGCCGTGAAGGCGGAGCTGTTCCCCACCCGCATCCGTGCTCTCGGCGTCGCCCTCCCGTACGCCGTGGCCAACGCGCTGTTCGGCGGGACGGCTGAGTACGTGGCGCTGTGGTTCAAGAACAGCGGTCACGAGTCGGGGTTCTTCTGGTACGTGTCCGGCTGCGCCTTGGTGTCGCTGGTCGCCTACGTCCTCATGCCGGACACCCGCCATGCCACGCTGAGCCCGGGCGAGGCCGGTTCCGGCGAGGCCCCGGCGGCACCCGCGGCGGCCGAGGTCGTACGGTAGTCACCTCATGCGCAGGGCGGGGAGGACTTCATGCACATGCTGCTCGTCGAGGACGACGACCGCATGGCCCAGGCCCTCGCCACCGCTCTCGCCCGGCGCGGCCACACCGTGCGCCGGGTCGTCCGCGCCACCGAGGCGCTCCGGCACGCCCGGGAGGCCGAGTTCGTCCTGCTCGACCTCGGCCTGCCCGACCTGGACGGTCTCGACCTGCTGCGCAAGCTGCGCACGGTCTGCGACCTGCCGCTCATCGTCGTCACCGCCCGCAGCGAAGAGCGCGACATCGTGCAGGGTCTGCGGGCGGGCGCCGACGACTACGTGATCAAGCCGTTCCGGATGGCCGAACTCATCGCCCGCATCGATACCGTGCGCCGCCGGTCCGGGCGGCCCGGGTCGTCCGCGCCGTCCGGGCCGTCCGCTTCGGAGAGCGAAGGGCGGCGGGTGCGCACCGGCGACGTCGCGATCGACCTCGCCGGCCGGAGCGTCACCGTCGACGGCGTCCCGGTCCGGCTCACCCGCCGCGAGTTCGACGTCCTCGCGCTGCTCGCCGCCCAGCCCGGCGACGTCCGCTCGCGGGAGGAGATCCTGGACCGCATCTGGGGCGACGCGTTCCTCGGCTCCTCGCGCTCCCTGGACGTCCACGTGGCGGGCATCCGGGCCAAGACCGGGCGCGCCGGCCTCGTCCGCACGATCCGCGGGTACGGCTACCAGCTCGGCGACCTCGCCGCCCAGGGACGTCCGACGGACGAACGGTCCGGCGCATGAGGCGCCGCCTCCTGGCCGTCCTGACCGCCCTGATCGGAACGGCCGTGCTGCTCCTCGCGCTGCCCCTGGCCGACTCCTACGCCCGCGGACGGACCGAACACCTCCTCCTGCAGCGCAGGGCCGACGGCGTACGGTTCGCCGACCTCGCCAACCGGATCCGCACCGACGCCGACCGGCGCGAGCTCGACGCCGAAATCACCCGCTACGCCCAGCTGTACCGGGCCACCGTGACCGTGGTCGACACGGCGGGACGCACCATCGGCCAGGCCGGCCCGGCCCCGGCCGGCGCCACCGCACTCGATGCCACTGCACCCGATGCCACCGCGCTTGATGCCACCGCACGCGACGCCCGCAGCCGCGCCCTCACCGGCCGCTCCACCGAGGCCCTGCCCACGATCCGGCCCTGGGGGCCGGACGCCGTCGTCCTGGCCGAACCGGTCGGCCAGGACGAACGGGTCAACGGCGCCGTCCTGCTGACCGTCCCCACCGAGTCCGCGCGCCACGACGTCCTCGTCCGCTGGGCCCTCATCGCCGCGGTCGCCGTCACGGCGTTCGGCGCCGCCGCACTCGTCGCGGCCGGCCTCGCCCGCTGGCTGCTGCGCCCCGTCGACGAACTGGACCGGGCGGTGGCGAAACTGGCGGGCGGCCGTCTTGAGGCCCGTGCCGTCTCGGACACCGGCCCTCCGGAACTGCGCCAACTGCGGCGGCACTTCAACGGCATGGCGCAGGCCGTGGCCGACTCGCTCCGCCGTCAGCGCGACTTCGTCGCCGACGCGTCCCATCAGCTGCGCAATCCGCTTGCCACCCTGGTGCTGCAACTGGAGAACGCCGAGCCGCACGTGCCCGCGGGGCCGGGTCTGGAGGCACACGCCCTGGCCCTGGACGAGGCGGACCGGCTGGGGGAGTTGCTCGACGGCCTCCTGGCCCTGGCCCGGATCGAGTCGGCCGCGGCGCCCCTGGGGGAGCACGACGTGTCATCGGCCGTGACCGGCCGGGTGGCGGCCTGGGCGCCCGTGTTCCGCGCCGGCGGCCAGGACCTGACGGCGGACATCGCCCCCGGTCTGCGCGCCCTTGCCGTGCCCGATGCGGCCGGACGCATTCTGGACGCGCTGCTCGACAACGCCGGCAAGTTCGTGCCGGCGGGGGAGCACGTTCGGGTGGCGGCCGAGCCCGGCGCCGACGGGACCGTCATCGTCCGGGTGTCCGACACGGGACCCGGGGTGTCTGCCGACCAACTGCCCTTGCTGCTAAGGCGATTCGCCCGGGCACCCGAGCACCAGAACGTCCCCGGCACCGGGCTGGGCCTGGCCATCGCCGACGAACTCGCCCGCGCGTGCGGCGGATCGCTGACCGTGGCCCCGACGATCCCGCACGGTCTGACCGTCCAGTTCCGGCTGCCCGGCGCATCCGTACACCGGACGGGGTTGGCCGTACACCGCCCCGGGACTCAGCCGTACACCGACCGGTAGTACGCCGCGGCCCCCGGGTGGAGCGGCACCGCCCCGGTGGAGATGGCGAACCGGGGCTCCAGCCGGGCCCCCGCCGTCACGGCCTTCAGCAGGGTGGCCCACTGGTCGAAGAGGATCCCGAGCAGCTCGCGCACCGCGTCGTCGGGCACCCCGGGCCGGGCGGTCAGGTAATTGCCGACGCCGACGGTGCCGACCGGGCCCCGCAGGCCGTACGCACCGGCGGGAAGCGTGACCGCCGTGTACACGGGGCCGTACCGCTCGCGCAGGGTCCCGGCGACCGCGTCCATCGGCACGAACCGCACCGGCAGTTCCTGCGCCAGACCGTCCACGGCGGGTGTGGGCACGCCGCCGGACCAGAACACCGCGTCCAGACCGCCCGCGCGCAGGGCGGCCAACGACTCGGCCAGCCCGAGCGCCACCTCCTGCACCGGCGCGGGGCCACCGGTGAGGGCCGCCTGCTGGAGCAGCCGCTTCGCCGTCACCTGCAGCCCGGACCCCACCGCGCCGGTCGCGACGCGTCGGCCGGCGAGATCCGCAAGCTCACGCACCGGCCCGTTCGCGGGCACGATCAGGTGTATGTAGTTCACGTAGACCCGCGCCAGCGCCGTCAGTCCGAGCGGCCGGGCGAACGTGTCCCGGCCCAGCACCGCGTCCTCGGCCACGTCCGCCGTGACCAGCGCCAGATCGACCGACCCGTCGCCGAGCTGCCGCAGGTTGTCCACACTCGCCGCAGTGCTCACCGGGGCCACAGTCAGCCGCCGGCTGCCGGCCGCCACAGCCTCCGCGAACGACCGCCCGAAGGCGTTGTACGGCCCACCCTCGGGCCCGGTAGCCAACCGCAGCGCCCGCCGCGCCCCCTCCCCACCGGAGCACCCCACAGCAACAGCCGCGACCCCACCCAGCACTGCCCGCCGCCCCGGACGTGCCGCCAGCACCCGTCCGGCGGCTGAGGTCTCACGGCTCATGCCGGGAAGGTTAACGCCTGACCGCCCGCCCCCGTCAGGTCGCTGTGCAGTCCGGCGCGCTGCTCGGCCCCAGTGGTTGGGGTGCGGGCGGCCGAATGACGTGACGAAGGCGTGGGTGGACGCCGGTTCAAGAACGCCGTCACCGAGCACGGACGTCGCCTGGGCATCGACGTCGAGATCGTCCAACGCGATTCAGGGACACGAGGATTCACTGGGTTCTGCCTCCATTTTCGGCAAGGCAACGGGTCAGCCGACGGCACCGAGGATCGGCGCCCAGGTGGCACCGGTGAGTGCGGCCACCACCTGCTGCTCGGAGAGCGGGGGAGCGGCACGGGTCGGCTTTGGTGTGTCGGAGCCACTGCCGCCGCCGCTGCTGTTCCACTCCACCAGCTGAAGCTGCGCGCCGGTCGACTTCAGGGTCACCGTCACCGTCCAGCGGCGGGCGGTGTCGGCACGAGCCGGGTGTTCGGCCGCGTTCTGCTCCGACATCACCACGGCCCCGCCGGGAATCTCGGCACTGCTCGGCAGCTCGCTCAGCGTGCAGGTGTCACCTGCGGCACGCGCGGGCGTCCGCTCGCAACTCAGCCCGTCGCCGTCCCTGAGCGGCAGCTTGAGCCGCACGGCCGAGACACCGACCATAGCGGCGCCGTGCCCGTCGTCGACGACCAGTTCACCGTTGGCGACGTACCCGCCGGACGGATCCGAGGGGTTGTTGCTCTGCCCGGTCTCCTGGCTGAACCGGCTCCCGGGGAACGTCATCTCCAGGGCCTGGATCATCTGGGTGCCGGTGATCGCAGAACGGGGCATCGCCAACGCCACCGACTCCATGTCGGATCCTGCGGAGTGGGTCCCGGCCAGCGTGCCGGGGATCACCAGGCCGGCTGCTGCGATCACGGCGCAGGCGCCGACCCCGGCGATGACGCCGGCGCTGCGCCGACGCCGACGGCTCCGCCCGCGCTCGACGGCTCCGCTCAGGAGCGTGGTGAGATCGGGTTCGAGGGAGTCGGTCGTGCGGTCCAGGGCATGTGCGAGGTCTGCTTCGAACGGCATGCTGACGTCACCTTTTCTGTCACTGATGGGGGCTTTGCGGCGGTTTTGACCTGCGTGCACCGGTGCTCAGTGCGGAACCAGGTCGGACAGGCTGTCGCCGAGCAACGCACGCACCCTGCCGAGTGCACGGGTGCCCTGGGAGCGAACCGCACTGCTGCTCAGCCTGAGCATCCGGGCGGTCTCCTCGATGCTGCGGTCCTCCCAGTAGCGCAGCAGCAGCACCGCCCGGTCGCGGGGCGGCAGTTGGCCGAGCGCGTCCAGCAGGGTGAGCCGCAGCGCAGTGTCCGGGCCGGACGCCGCGCTGTCGGGCATGTTCCCGATGGGGCGCTCGCCGGTGCTTCGCCGACGCCGCAGGCTGAGGAAGGTGCGGACCAGAACCGTCTGGGCGTAGGCCGCCGGGCTGTCCGCACGGGCCACCCGCTTCCAGTGCACGTACACCCGGCTGAGGGTCTCCTGGACCAGGTCCTCGGCAAGATGCGTGTCGCCGGCCGCGAGCACGTACGCCGAGCGGTACAGCGCCTTCGCCCTCGCGGCCACGAACTCCAGGTACTCGTCCTCCTGTGCTGATTTCACTCGGTCCCCGCCTGTTCCCTTGTCCTGTGATCCCCGTGCATACCCCTCATGACTACGTGAGACGTCAGGATGTCGCGCGGGCAGGACACCTTCTCTTCCACCGCTGCCGCGTCAACAGCGCTCTGCGCGGGCCGGAGGCACGACGCCCGGCCCGGTGAGGGCCGACTGGGGCGCGTTGTCGATACCTCTCAAGCCTTCGCCGACACGGGCCGGTCGATGCGGGCCCGGGACCTGTGCGAGGGCCTCGACCTGCCCATCCTGCCGAAGAACACCGAGGGCATCCGCTTCAAGCTCAAGCGCGTGGTCAGCCGGGGGATCCACATCGAGCCCGGACCCGGCTCGTTCGCCCAGCCCCACCCATAGCGTCGGCTACGCACCCGCGGCTGGGACACCCCGCCGGCCAAGGGCTTCGAAGGCGGCGTCGGGATCTCCGGCGGCCAGTGGCAGCGCGTCGCCCTCGCCCGGCTACGCCTGCGGGTCACCACCCCCGGACCGGACGGCTGCCTGCCGCACCTGATCGTGGTCGACGAGCCGACCAGCGCGATGGATATCTACAGCTCCTGCAGTCCGGCAGGGAAGTGAGTCCTCGGCCCTGACCGGCTGCCTTGTAGTCGGTATCCGAGAGCTGCAGGGACGTTGGATATGTTCGTGATCACGATGGGTGGGTATCGCGCCGAGAGGGCGCTGGGGCCGACAGATGGGTCCACAGCCTGGGTCATTGTGGATGACGGCTACTCGCTGCACGAGGAGTCGTGCGCGTTCTTGGCGGGGCTGCGGGCGCGGGGCCGGTCATCGAATACCGAGCGGGTGTACGCAGGTCGCGTGGCGGTGTACCTCTCCTGGTGCGAGGCCAGTGGCGTGGACTGGGCTCGCCCGGGGCTGCTTGGCCCATGGGGACAGAACGAGGACAAGCTCGCCGGCCCCTCAGTCGAGACAGAACTCGTTGCCCTCGATGTCCTGCATCACGATGCACGACTCATTTACGCCATCGGCACGCAGTAGTCGCACGCGTACCGCGCTGAGCGCGACCAGTCGTGCGCACTCGGCCTCGAGTGCGGCGAGGCGCTCTTCACCCACGAGCCCGGTGCCGACCCGCACGTCAAGATGCAGCCGATTCTTGACGACCTTGCCTTCGGGAACGCGCTGGAAGTACAGTCGCGGGCCCACACCTGAGGGATCACTGCAGGCGAACGCTGAACCCTGACGCTCAGGCGGCAGAGAGCGATCGAAATCGTCCCACGTAGCAAACCCCTCCGGTGGCGGCGGTACGACGTACCCCAACACCTCGCACCAGAAGCGAGCGACGCGCTCAGGTTCTGCGCAGTCGAAGGTGACCTGGAACTGCCTGATCGATGCCATCGGCCCTCCATAACGCGTGCTGTTCACCGCGACCCGGATGTCATCGCCGCGTGGAGAGCAGAGGCGCCACCAGGGATGCATTGATGTCCACCTCGTCGTCGTGCGACTCGGTGATCTCGGTCACGGCGGACGAGCCTGCCACATGGTCACCCGAGGCTCAACCAGTTTCCACCTGCTGACCGGGATCGTGCCTGACGTGCCTGAGGGCAGCCGTGCCATCCGACGTGGACAGATACTTCAGCTCCTCCGCCGGTACGTGCCGGGTGCTGCCCCGTGCGTGCGCTTGAACGCGTTGGCGAAGGCGAACTCGGATGTGTAGCCCACCTTGGCGGCGATGGATCTCAACGGTGCGTCCGATGTCCGCAGCAGGCGCGCTGCCGTCGTCATTCGCCACCAGGTCAGGTAGCCGAGGGGCGGTTGGCCGATCAGCGACCTGAAGCGTTTCGCGAATGTTGCCCGGGAAAGCCCCGCCTCCGCAGCGAGTCTCGCCACCGTCCATGGGGCTGACGGGTTCCGGTGGATCGCGTGGAGGGCGGCGGATACCGGCGGGTCGTTCAGTGCGGCGGCCCAGCCGACTGTGCCGCCCCGGGAGGCTTGTTCGTTGAACCAGATGCGAAGGATGTACAGCAGCAACGTGTCCAGGAGCGCGGGGACGGCCGCGTCCGTTCCCAGCCGCGGGGCCTCCACCTCGGCGGCCAGGAGCTTCACGGCCGAGCACAACTCGGGACGGCGGTCTGCGTGTGCCGGCAAGTGGATTATGTCCGGCAGGGTCAGCAGGAGCGGGTGAGTACGGGACGGGTCCAGCTGGTACGCCCCGCAGAGCACCACGGTGACCGGACCGCTCTGCCCGCTCCGGTCGACGCTGTCCGACGCGTAGGACGCGGACAGCCTGGGGTCACCGGAGCCGCAGGCAGGGCTCGTCACCAGGGTTTCAGGGCTGTCGGCCAGGATGTGCCCAGTGCCGTGGGGCAGGAACACCACGTCCCCGACGTCCAGTTGGACGGGCTCGGTGTCCGGGCGCAGGAGCCAGCAGGAACCCTGCAGGATCACCTGAAAGCCCGCCGACCCCGGCACCGAGGCGAACTCCTGTCCCCACGGGGCATGCCACCGCACGTGCGCTGATCGGGGTCGGCCGGTCCGCGTCACCGCGATCACGTCACTGAGTACATCCATGCGGTGAGATTAGGGTGTGAGACGGGTGCGTATGAACTGGGCACTCCGGCGTATGGATCGTCTCCACGCGTGGTCATAGATTCGCGGCATGACAATGAAGACCGCACGCATCCATGGATATGGCGATGCGTCAGTGATTCGCCACGACGACGTTCCCCGCCCTCGACCCGCCTCCGGCGAGGTGCTCATCCGCGTTGCCGCGACCTCGTTCAATCCCACCGAGGCCGCGCTGCGTGCCGGGCTGCTGCAGACGTTCTTCCCCGTGGACCTGCCCTACACGCTCGGCTGGGACGTCGCCGGGACGGTCGCCGAGATGGGCGCGGGGACGGAGGGGTTCACCGTCGGCGACCGGGTGATCGGGCGGCTCGACAGCGCTGGTGCGGCTGCCGAGTACGTACGGGCGCCCGTTGCCATGCTCGTCGCGGCGCCGGCCTCCATCCCCCTCGCGAACGCGGCGGCTCTTCCCGTGGCCGGTTTGACGGCGTGGCAAGCGGTGTTCGAGCACGGGAAGGTAGCCGCCGGTCAGCGGGTGCTGGTCATCGGTGCGGGCGGAGGCGTCGGCGGCTTCGTGACGCAGCTCGCCAAGCACGCCGGAGCCGAGGTGACCGCCACGGCCGGCGCCCGCAGCACCGACGCGGTCCGCAGGCACGGGGCGGACCGGGTGGTCGACTACACGGCCGGGCCGGTAGGCGCCGCGCTCGACGGGCAGGTGGACACTCTGCTCAATCTGGTCCCGCTGAGCCCGCCGGACGCTGCGGCTCTGGCGCCCCTCGTGAGGTCGGGCGGGCGGATCGTCTCGATCGCCACCCCCATCGAGCCGCCTGCCGACGCCGGTGTGACCGCGATGCACATGGTGGCCCGCAACGATGTGGCGCATCTGGCGGCGCTCGTGGAACTCGTCGACGCGGGCACGCTCACCATCGACATCAGCGACTCACGTCCACTGGCCGACCTCGCCGACGTCCACCGCCTCAGCGAGGCCGGCCGGACCCGAGGCAAGGTCATCATCATTCCCTGAGCCCCGATGTCCGGTGTGCAGCACCCGATTGCCCTGGCGCGGCGCTCGGCCGGTGGTGCGCCAGGCCGGCCGGAAACGGCCATGGCCGTGCGGGCACAGCCATGGGCGGGCCGGCGAGTGCCGGACCGAGCTCACCCTCCGCCGAGGCGGATGGCTTTGACCAGCAGCAGGATGGCGCTGAGGACGAGGTAGCCGCGCAGGGCGAGCATGCCGAGCCGTAGTCCTGGTGACCATTGGACGGGCTTGAGCAGGGCCAGCGGGGGCATGCGCCAGGCGAGCTTCTCGGCGGTCGGCATCGCGGGCGCCGGAGCCCGGGCCGGGGCGCCGGAGCGTGTGCGGGCGATCCTCAGTCCGGCGGCCGCCGTGCCGAGCGCGACGACCAGGATGACGGCGAGCCAGCCGGACAGGGCCTTGACGTCGATGTGCGGGAACAGGGTGGCGGTCATCAGGGTTGCGGAGAGCAGGAGCAGGACGGCGATGATGAGGGTGGCGAGGAGGTTGAGCCAGCGGGGGTTGACCCAGGGGCCGAGGACTTCGGGGTCGTTGCAGAGGAGGAGCAGGAAGACGCTGGCGGACGGCAGGAGGAGTCCGGCGAGGGCCTGGACGGCTTCGGTGATGACGCCCAGCGGGGCGCCGGGGATGAGGACGATGGCGGCGGCGAGCAGCACCATCACGCTGTAGGAGGCGTAGAACGTCTTCGCCT
Source organism: Kitasatospora aureofaciens (assembly GCF_019192735.1). Lineage (GTDB taxonomy): Bacteria > Actinomycetota > Actinomycetes > Streptomycetales > Streptomycetaceae > Kitasatospora > Kitasatospora aureofaciens_A. The sequence goes on along the minus strand of NZ_JAHTKP010000024.1, from coordinate 96,345 downwards.
CGCCGAAACCGCGGTGCAGTGAGTGCCTCAGGTTGAACACGTCGCCGAAGGCGTAGCTGGTGGCGAGGGTGACGGCGGCGGCGCCGATGATGCTGGCGTCCATGAGGACGATGGCGAACATGACCCCGAGCGCGCGGCTGTGCTGTTCGAGGGCGTGGGCGACACCGGCGGCGTCCGTGAAGTGGCCTTCGAAGCCGGTGCCGCGGGCGGCGTAGGCGGCGATCATGACGAGGGCGGCCGCTCCGACGACGACGACGATCGAGCCGATGACAGTGTCCGCGCGCTCGTAGCCGATGAAGCGCGGGGTGATGCGTTTGTCGATGACGTTGGACTGCTGGAAGAAGAGCTGCCAGGGGGCCACGGTGGTGCCGACGATGGCGATGATCAGCAGGACCGCGTCGCTCGTGATGCCGCCCTGGATGCCGGGGACGACGAAGTGGTGTGCGGCCCGGCCCCACTTGGGCCCGGACAGCAGGGTGAGCGGGACGAGCAGCAGGCTGACGGCGATGAGGGCGAACATGGCGCGTTCCCAGCGGCGGAAGGAACCGCTGGCGGTGACGGCGATCAGGAGAAGGGCGGCGAGCGGCACCACCCAGTACTTGGAGGCGCCGAGGTACTCGGCGGCCAGCGAGATGCCGATGAACTCGGTGACGATGGTGAGGAAGTTGAGGACGAACAGGTCCCCGACGCTGAACCAGCCCCAGAACCTGCCGAAGCGTTCGTTGATCAGACGGGCGTGGCCGACGCCGGTTACAGCGCCGAGGCGCACCACCATCTCCTGGTTGACGATCAGGACCGGGACGAGCAGCAGCAGGACCCAGAGCAGGGAGTAGCCGTAGTTCTGGCCGGCCTGGGCGTAGGTGGCGACCCCGCCGGCGTCGTTGTCGCCGACCATGACGATGATGCCGGGGCCGACGATGGCCAGCAGGGTGAGCATGCGGGTCTTGAGGCCCGGGCGTTCCTCGGCGTGGTCGCGGGGGATCCGGCCGAACGCGCCTTCGATGTCGCCGAGGTGGGCCTCGTCCAGGACCGCGCTGGGGCGTGGGGCGTCCGGCTTCCTGGGGGTCGGCTTGGGTGGCGCGGGGGTCGGCTTGGCGGGGGCGGGCGCAGGCGCGGGAGGGGTCGGTTTCGCCTGTGCGGCGGGGTGTGCGTCCTCGCGCTTCGACGGGGGTTGGGCGGGGCCCTCCGCGGGGCTCTTCGCGGGTGCGGGCGTCGGGGCGGGCGTGGGCCGGTCGTCGCGACCCGGAGGATTCTGCGGGGCCGTCATCCGTCGAGGTCCGTGCCGTTCGTGGCCTCGCCCGGGGCGTCGTCCGTCCGGTGGGCGGGGTGCGGGGCGGGCTCGCGCCGGCGCCAGTCCTCGGGGATGACGGTTTCCAGGATGTCGTCGACGGTGATGACGCCGAGGATCCGGTCCCGGTGGTCGACGACGGGCACGGTGAGGAGGTTGTAGTCGGTCATCAGCAGGGCGACGTCCTCGACGTCGGTGTCCGGGAGCACCCGGACCGGTTCGGTGGCCATGACCTGGTCCATACGGGCGTCCGGGGCGGCCTGGAGCAGCGTGACCAGGGTCGCGGTGCCGATCAGCCGGCTTCCGTCCCGGACGACGTGGACGCTGGTGAGGGCCTCGGGCTGGAGGGTCCGGGCCGCCCGGACGAGGCCGAGCACCTCGGCGACGGTGGCGTCCGGGAGTGCGGTGAGAATGTCGAGGGCCATCAGACCGCCGGCGCTGGAGGGGTTGAAGCCCATCAGGGTGAGGACCTTGGCGCGCTGGCCGGCCGGCAGGGCGTTGAGCACCGGCTGGCGGCGGTTCTGCGGGAGGTCGTTGATCGCGTCGGCGGCGTCGTCCGCACGCATCCGGTTCAGCACCTCGGCGATCTCGCGGTCGCTCTTCTCCGCGAGCAGGCGCGTCTGCGAGTCGGGTTCCAACTCCTCGAAGACGTCCGCCTCCAGCTCGGGATCGGCGTGGACGGTCTGCAGGATCTCGTGCGACTCGGTGCGGTTGGCGTCCTCCAGCAGGTCCGCCAGGTCGGCCGGCTTGAGCCGGGCCAGACGCCCGAACGGGCCGCGCACGCGCGCTGATTGGGCGTGGCCGATGAGCGGTTCGAAGGACTTCCAGTCCCGCCACTGCGGCCGGCTCTCACCAGTGAGGAAGCCGAACGGGCGGGGGCGGTGTGCGTGGGTGTCCAGGCGATCGACCACCCAGCCGTCGGGGCGCTGACGCAACTCCAGATCGTGCGCCCGGACGAGCTCCGCGTCGGCGACGTCGATCACCCGGTGCCCGAGGACGTCGGCGCGCAACAGGACCTCCCCTTCACGCCGTTCGAAGGGGCGCAGGTCCACAAGCTCGCTCGTGAGCCGGATCTGCTCGCTGTCGAAGGCCGCGACCTGCTCGATGGACAGGAAGACCTCGCGCTTTCCGAGCCGCACGACCAGCCCGGCCACCAAGGGGTAGTCGCGCCCACGCAGGCGGACGATCACATCGGACAGGCGGCCCACGACCGCCCCGGTGCGCCCCACCAGTGGGCGGCGCAGCAATTGGGAGAGAGACACGACACGGTCCACGCGACGACGCTAGCCAGGCTCCGGCGGTGGGCCGTGGGACGCACCGCGTCGCGGGCGGCACCCGGCTCGAATGGCCCAGCGTGTTCCTGCCGGGGCGGGGGTCAGCCGGGGCGGGACGTCAGGAGTGCGGCAGCCCGCTGCGCCGGTGGGCCTGCTCGACGAGCTTGCGGGCGAGGTCGCCGGTCAGGCCGAGGTGGCGTTCGAGCCAGACGGCTTCGTGACCGTGCGTGGCGAACACCCACGCGGTGTAGAGGCGGTTCATGGACGGCGGGTCGGTCGCCGGCAGGAGGGGGCGAAGCGCTTCCTCGGGGAAGTCCCCGATGTCCGCCGTGGTGAACCAGGCTTCCGCCGTGTTGCGGTCGAGCTGCTGGGAGTGGCGGCGGGAACGGGCACGGCGTGCGAAGGCCGCCACCACCAGAAGGCCGAGGACGGCGGCCGCTGCTCCGCCCAGCGCCGCACCGACGACGGGCCGGGCCCCGGCGGGCGACAGGCCGATGGCGGCGATGGACGTGGCGGCCACGACGGCGGCGGTGAGCGCCGCCATGCCCTCGCCGGTCCGCAGGTGGGGTGTCGCTCGCATCCGGACCACCTTCCCTCTCGTCCATTGTGGTGCGGCCACCCGGGCCGTCCGACCCCGCCGCACGAGGCCCTGGTCAGTCGTGTTCCGCCGAGCCGGTGAGGCGGAGTTTGCGCTGGGCCCGCTGGTAGAAGGTGGTGTGGCCGAGCCGTACGACGCGCGAGGCGGCCGGCAGCATCGTCACGTCGACGACGTCGCCCGGAGAGACGTGGCCGACGAGGATGCCGTCGGCCTCGACGGCGAGGTCACCGCTGTGCGGCAGGACTTCCAGCGTGAGCCGTTCCCCGCTGGAGAGGAAGACCGAGCGGTTGAACGTGGCGTGCGGCGCCACGGGCGTGATCAGCAGCCCTTCGGCGTTGGGGGAGACGATCGGGCCGCCGGCGGAGAAGCTGTAGGCGGTGGAACCGGTCGGCGTGGCGACCACGACCGCGTCGGCGGTGTACGCCACGAAGGGCTGCTCCTGGACCCGTACGGCGACGGCCGCGGACCTGTGCCCGGGGCTGCGCAGGAGGACGATGTCGTTGAGCGCCAGCTCCCGGGCCGCCCCGAACCGGGCCCGGACGCCGGAGCGGGGCTCCACGGTGAAGCGGCGGCCGTCGATGGCGTCGAGTGCGGCGGGGAGCTCGGGGATGTCGACGTCGGCGAGGAATCCGAGGCGTCCGACGTTGACGCCCAGGACGGGCGCGTGGCCGCCGGCCGCGAGCCGCATCGCGCGCAGCATGGTGCCGTCCCCGCCCAGGCTGATCAGCAGATCGGCGCTCGCGGCCATCTCGTCGGCCTCGACCGGGATGGCCTCGCAGCCGATCCGTGCCACCTCCGGCGCCAGCCCCAGCACCTTCGCGTCCCGGGCCCGGCTCCAGCTGACCACGGCGTCGACGGTGGGCGCGCTGGTGCGTTCGGGGTGGAGCACCAGCCCCACCGTGCCGATGAATCCCATCCGGAGCACCTCGATGTCGGTCGGGCCGCTGTTGCTCTTCCCAGTCACGCACAGCCGATCACGACCTTCAAGCTCTATCCTGCTTCGGGCGGACTGCTCCTTACTGGCGCACGTGCCCGACATGCCCCGCCTCACTCGCAGAGAGGGAACACCGTGTCCGACTCCCCGCAGATCGCCACCGTCCGCCGCTTCTACGACGCCAGGGGCGACCTGGACGTCATCCGGTCCGTGGTGGCCGAGGACGCCCGCTGGGACGTGGCCGAGGGCTTCCCCAACGGGGGCGTCTACGACGGCCTGGACCGCATCGTCGGCGACTTCTTCCCTTTCCTCGCGGACTTCCGGGACTTCCAGTGCATCGGCGACGCGTACTTCGAGGACGGCGACCACGTCATCGTCCTCGGCCGCTACGCCGGCGTCACCACCGGTGGCAGGGCGGTGACTTCACGGTTCGCCCACTTCTTCACGCTGCGGGACGGCAAGATCACCCAGCTGCGGCAGACCTCCGACACCCTGCCCATCGCCCGTGCCCTGGATCGCTGACGCCTCAGCAGAACTGCTCGCGGAGGCGGCGCTGCCGGGCAGCGTCGACCGCAGCGGGGCCTGGACGGCAGCACGCTCTGTCACGGGACGGCGGGCCTGCTCCAGGTGGCCGCGCGGGTGGCCCGGGACAGCGGTGACCGCGGCACGCGCGTCCGAGCGGTGATTTCCGCGGGGTCACGTGGTGGCCCGGCAGTCCTCCCATGCTCGGCCGCTTCCTTCGGGCAGCCGAGCATGGGGCCGTGATCGCCCAGCTTCTCGTCCGGCCGGAAGCCGAGCGAGGTCTGGCCACGTCAGTTCCAGCTGGTGCCGGCGGGCTCCTCGATGGTGGCGTTGATGCGGTTGAAGAAGTTGGTCAGTCCGATCATCAGGATGATCGCCGAGAGCTGCTCCTCGTTGAAGTGGTCGGCGGCCTCGTCCCAGATCGCGTCCGGGACGGCCTTGCCGGAGCGGTCGGCGATGCGGGTGGCGGCCTCGGTGAGCGCGAGGGCGGCGCGCTCCTCGTCGGTGAAGAACGGGGCCTCGCGCCAGGCGGCGACGGCGTGCAGGCGCTGGTCGGTCTCGCCGTGCTTCTTCGCGCCCTCGACGCCGGCGAAGACGCAGGCGCTGCAGCCGTTGATCTGGCTGGCCCGCAGGTGGACGAGCTCCAGGATCTGCGGGGAGACGCCGCCCTGGTACATGGCCTTGTAGATGTTCTGGATGCCCTTCATGGCGTCGGGCAGGACCATGGCGGGGTTCTTCATGCGGGCGTTCATTGTTCTGCGGCTCCTCGTGATCGGTTGGCGTCCGTCACTGAACCGACGGATCCCGACGCGAGGATGTGACAGCTGAACGGGAGAAGATTCTCGGAGCATCCAACCTGACCAAGGTTCACCTATGGGCGCGAGGCGTCGTCCGGGCGCCAGGAGGGCTGACGGCCAGTCAGGCCGAGGAGCCAGTCGAGCAGCGGCGCGTCGTTCGGCACGGGCCCGGTGGGCCGAACAGGCCGGGGCTGCCGTGCGGGTTCTGCTCGACGACCGACCGGACCCAGGCGTAAAACGTCTGCAGGATGCGCAGGCTGCCCGGATCGTCGAAGGCCCGCCACAACTCCAGAACTCCGTCACCGGGCGGATCCGGCGCGGGCGCCCCTGCTCGCGCACCGCCGGAGTGCGCCGCCACTTTTCGTCATATCCGCGACCGGGGTGCCCGCGTGGTTACTGCGGGGCGTCCTTGCAGCTGGGACGCCGTTCCAGAGTTCGGGGCGGCGAATCCCGGCATCAACCACCCGCGTGCGCCTCGCACTTCGGATTCGTTCGATCACGCAAGGTCAGGGCTGGTCTGCGGGACCGGCAGCGGTGGACTTCCCGCGCGGGCCGAATCGTCCGGATCGCGTTCTGGCCGGTGATCACTTCTTGATGATCCGTCAATTCCTGTCGTGGGTCGCTGGTACATCAATGACCGGACGGTCCGCGCGGTGCGGCCCGCCGACGGGAGGGGAACGAGTCCTATGCCGGTACCCGAGGGTTATCACGTCGTCCGCAGGCACATCCGCCGCAATCCGCGGCCGTCGAGCGCAAAGAAGATGAGCGTCTGGACGATCGCCGGCGTCTGCGCGCTGGTGTGGCTGTGGGCGCACTTCATCGGCTTCGGCGACACCGGCACAGCGACGTCGAACACGCCCGCGCCGACGGCCTCGGCCCCCGCGGTGCGCTGATGGCCCGGCGACGGAGCCGGCGCCGACTCCGCCGGCCGCGCGGTACCACCGAGCTCCTCGCGGCCGGTGTCGTCGCCCTCGCGGTGGCGGTCTTGCTGGTGCAGGCGGCCATGGCCGCCGCCCGGGCGGTCGTACAGCACTGGCCCGTCCTCGCGGCCCTCGCACTCGTGGCGGCCATCGGCGCGGCGGCGTGGTGGGCGCGGCGCCGGGCGGCGGTCCGGGCGTGTACGGATCGGCTGGCGAGCTTGCGGCTCGGCCTGGCCGGCATCGACGCCCTGGGGGACCAGGCGTTCGAGTTCGCGCTGCGTGACCTGTTGGTCCGCGACGGCTGGACGGCCCGACAGGTCGGACGGCAGGGGGACCAGGCCGCCGACGTGATCGGTCAGCACCCGCTGCTGGGCAGGATCGTGCTCCAGGCCAAGCACACCAGGGTCGGCGGGAAGGTCGGATCCCAGGTGATGTACCAGGTCAAGGGCACCGCCGGTCCCGTGCACGGAGCCGACGTCGCGGTCGTGGTCACCAACGGTTCCTTCACCCGCGACGCGAGGGAGTGGGGTGACCGGCATCAGGTGCACTGGGTCGACCGGGACCGGCTCCGCCGGTGGGCCGAGCACGGTGTCGCCCTGCACGACCTCCTGCGGCTGCCGGTTCAGGCCCCGAGACGGCGGCTGGGACGCCGAACGGCCTGACGCGTTCAGATCGCGCCGGCGGGGGCGCCGCTCACGACAACCAGCGCACGGGAGTTACGCGGCGAATGTGGATCAGGACGTCGGATGCGTCGGCGAGGGAGGCGACGGCCATGTGCTCGGCGGCGTCGCGGGACGGGTCGTAGATGCCGCTGATCACGCGGGCCTTCGCCGGGCCGTCCCACCGGCGGCGTTCGGCGTCGTGGCGCGGGTCCAGCCAGTGGGCGGGCAGGTCTATCTTGCCGAGCCTGTGCGGGCTTGACGCCGAAGACCCGTACGGGGTCGGTCGGGTGGTTCCGGTTGAACGTCCGGATCCACTCCAGCGCCGCGACCATCTCGGCGGTGCGCCACGGGCGCCAGGCGCCGGCGAGCGCGGACTCGGCCGAACTCCCGCCGCCGCGCACGTACTTGTCGAGCCCGGCGGCGACGCCGGCACTGTCCTGCACGGCCAGCGCCCGGAAGCCGTGGCGTTCGACGAGCCGGCGGAAGAGTTGGTCCCGTACGCGGAAGGTCTCCCGGGAGAACCGAGTGGACTCCCCGAGGCCGACGATTGTCGTCGACGCGGCGAGCTTCTCGGCAAGTTCGTCGAGCGCGGCGTCGGACAGCGGGCCGAGGCCGGCCTGTTGTGGATCGGACGATCCGATGGTTGAAGGGGAGGGGTTCAGGAGAGCGGTGGTGTCGTTGTTCATGCCCTTCAGGCTGCTACCTGAAGTTCACTTGAGGTCAAGTCAGTCCAGCGGGACGGGTGCGCCGTTGCCTGAGGGCGCCGGTTGTCGCCGATTTGTGAGGAACCACTTGACGGTCTGTTCCAGGCCCTCGCGCAGGGGTGTGGGCCGGCCCTCGGGGAACAGGGAGCGCAGGCGGGTGTTGTCCGCCTGGGAGTGCTGGACGTCTCCGGGGCGGGGGGCCGTGTGCTGGGGGTGCAGTCTCGTCCCGGTTGCCAGCTCCAGCTCCGCGATCAGGCCGAGGAGCGATGTGCGGGTGCCGTAGGCGAGGTTCACCGGTTCGGGGTCGGCGACTCTCCGCAGTGCCGCCTGGGCGAGGACCTGGCAGACAGTGCCGACGTAGGTGAAGTCGCGGGTCTGGGCGCCGTCGCCGTGCACCACGAGGGGCCTGCCGGTGGTCGCCGCGTTGACCCAGGCCGGGACCACGGCGGCGTAGGCGTGCCCGGCCGGCTGGCGGGGGCCGTACACGTTGAAGAACCGGAACGGGAGGACCGGCAGGCCGTAGCAGTGGCTGTAGGCGCGCAGGTACGACTCGGCCGCGAGTTTGCTCGCGGCGTAGGGGCTCTTGGGGGCCGGGCGCAGGTCCTCGTGTTTCGGGAGGTGCGGGTTCGCGCCGTAGACGGAGGACGAGGAGGCCGCGATGACGTGCACGCCGCCGGCGCGTCGGGCGGCTTCGAGAACGGACAGGGTGCCGGTGGCGTTCGCGTGGTGGCTGGCGAGGGGGTCGTTCACCGACCGGGGTACGGAGGGGAGCGCCGCCAGGTGCACGATCGTGTCGACGTCGCGGAACGCGCGGTCCAGGAGGGCGGGGTCCAGGACGGTGCCTTCGAGGAAGTGCACCGCGAGAGGGTCGAGATTGTCCTTGGAGCCGGTGGAGAGGTCGTCCACGACTCGGATCTCGGACACCTCCGTCAGGCCGGCCAGGGTGTGGGCGAGGTTGCTGCCGATGAAGCCGGCGCCGCCGGTGATCGCGATCTTCACGTCGGGCCCCCGTCAGAGGATTTCGATGTTGTCGCCGCTGAGCCGTCGGCGGCAGTCCAGGACGTAGGTGGAGCAGGCGGTGACGGTGTCGTAGTCGAACGCGTCGTGGTCCGTGAGCAGCACCACGGCGTCGGCGGCGGCCAGTTCCTCAGGGCTGGGGGTCACCAGCCGGACGCCGTCCGGTACTTCCGCCGGTAGCTCCGTTGATTCCTCGATGGGCACCTCGCGGACGACGTGCGGGTCCGCGGCGTACACGTCCGCTCCCATTCCGAGGAGCAGCTCCGCCACCCGGGCGGACGGGGTTTCGCGGGTGTCGCTGGTGTTGGCCTTGTAGGAGATCCCCAGCAGCAGTACGCGGGAGCCCTTGACGTCCTTCTCGCGCCGGTCCAGGGCCTTGACGAGCCGCTGGACGACGTAGTCCGGCATGTGGCTGTTGACGTCGTTGGCGAGTTCGACGAACCGGAACGTGCGGCCGGCCGTGCGCTCGGCCCACCAGGACAGGTAGGACGGATCGATCGGCAGGCAGTGACCGCCCACCCCCGGGCCGGGGACGAACCGCAGGTAGCCGTACGGCTTGGTGGTCGCGGCGTCGATCGCCTCCCACACGTCGACGTCCAACTCGTGGGCGAACATGGCGAGTTCGTTGACCAGGCCGATGTTGACGTGGCGGAATGTGTTCTCCAGCAGTTTGGTCAGCTCGGCGGTCCGGCAGCCGCTGACCGGGACGACCGTCCGCACGATCGAGCGGTAGAAGGCCTGCACGTGCTCCAGGGACGTCCGGTTCACCCCGGAGACCACCTTGGGTGTGTTCTCCAGGCTCCACCGGGTGTTCCCAGGGTCGATGCGCTCGGGGCTGTAGCCCAGGTGGAAGTCCCGGCCGGCCGTGAGTCCGGACGTTTCCGCCAGGATCGGCGCGACCAGTTCGTCGGTCGTGCCCGGGTAGGTGGTCGACTCCAGGACGACCAGGGCCCCGGGCCGGAGGAAGCCGCCCAGCATCCGGGCCGACCCGGCGATGTGCGACAGGTCGGGCAGCCCCTCGCGCAGCGGCGTGGGGACGGTGATCACCGCGATGTCGAAGCCGGCGCAGTCCGCCGGATCGGTGCTGACGCTGTACGCCCCGGAGGCGAGCAGGGGGCGCAGGCGAGCGGACGGGATGTCCACGACGTACGACTCCCCGGCGATGAGTTGCTCGACCCGCCGTTCGTCGACGTCGAAGCCGACGACCCGGTGGCCGGCTTCCGCAGCCCGGGCCGCCAGGGACAGTCCCACGTAGCCCTGGCCGGCGACGATCACGCGGCTGCGCGCTGCCGACGGGACCGGCGGGACCGACGCTGCCGACGGGGCCGACGGGACGGGCGGTGCGGAGGCGCGGGGGCGCCGTGCCGCGAAGCCGCCGGTGTCATGCCGTGCGGGCATACACATTCCCTTCCGGGCGAAACCGCCCCGCTCTCATGGGCATGTACAGGTCACATGCTGGGTGATGCGAACGAGATCCGCCAAGGCGGGTCCGGTTCCGAACTCTCTTGCGGCGGTCAGGACTTCAGGACAGCAGGGCGATGACGTTCCGCGTGATGGCCCGTACCTGCGGGTCCACCGCCAGGAGCCGGGCCCAGTCGGTGGTGGCGCCGGTGAACACCGTGCCGCCCCTGGTGTACAGGCCGAAGGTCGCGGCCCTGGCCGGATCCGGATCCTCGCGGGCGGCGAACTGCCAGCCGACGGCCGGGTCCACGGGCAGATCGGCCACGCCCAGGATGGTGAAGTCGGCGGGCGTGCCGTCCGCGCCCGTCGCGACCGCCCGGCCGGAGGCGTCGCGCCGGTGGGCGGCCCCGTCGCATTCGTAGCCCACGAGGGCGTGTTCGGCGCCGAGGAGGTCGCCGTCCCGCAGCCCGGTGCCCGCGAAGACCGCGTGGTCGGTGTGCTGGACGGTGAAGCCGAGCGGCGGTCGGCGGCCTTGCCAATGACCGCCGGCGTTGCGGTAGCTGACGCCGGTCAGCGAGTTCTCGGGGTCCGACTCCCACCAGTGGTCGGGGGAACCGCGCAACCGGTCGATGTCGACGTGGGCGTCGGGGGGCACGCCGGGCGGGTGTTTGGTACAGCGGAGGGCGCTGCCGTCGTCGGTTACCGTGACCCGCCACCAACAGGTGTTCCCCCCGAACAGGGCGAAGTTGCCGCCCCGGTCGCGGAAGGCGGTGACATGGCGGCGGACGGGCTCGCTCCAGTACTCGTCGTGGCCGGCGGAGATCAACAGTCGATAGCCGTCGGTGAGTTGGGGGGATTCGTGCAGGTCGAGGTCGGTGCAGTAGTCGGCGCTGAAGCCGGCAGCCTCCAGCCAGGCGATGAACGGCGCGTCCCAGTGCGCGAAGGTCTGGCGCGGGGTACGCGGATCGTGGGCATCGGGGTAGCCCTTCACCGGGCCGCCGATTCCACCGCCCGGGCGTCGCAGGGTGACGGTCCTGGCAGCGGTGCGGAGTTCGGTCTCGGGCGGGCGGAGGGTTCCGTACAGGCTTCCGCCGCCGCTCTGGTTGTACGCGTGGTAGGTGAAGACCGGCACCTTGTAGAGGATGCGTGCCGTCCGCTCGGATGGGCCGGGCGTCACCACGAACAGCAGGCGGGAGTGGCGGGCGTCCAGGGCTTCGGCGCAGGTCGGCGGCGGGTCCGGCGGAGCGGCCTTCGGCGCCGTTGCAGCGGTTGCAGCGGTTGCAGCGGTTGCGTCGGGGCTCAGGACGGCGATGTACACGCCCGAGGGCCAGTCGGCCGGGACGGTGAAGTCGTGGCCGGGCCACTGCCAGTCCTGGTCGTGCCGGCCGGGCGGCGCGTACCGGCCCGGCCCCCGCGTGCCTCCCATGTGGCGGATCCGGGCGCCGCAGCGGTAGAAGTCGGCCCGGAACCGGGCGGCGCGGGTCGATACGTGCAGCCGCAGGGTGTCGCCCGCTCGCACGCTCGGCCGGGCCGGGTATCCGTCGACGGCCGGTCGGTCGGGTGGCGCGACGAGCGCGGGATCGTGCTGCGCGTCGGGCATGGGCTTCTCCCCCGGAGGATGGGCAGGCAGCAAGGGCAGCAAGGGCAGCAAGGGCAGCAAGGGCGGCAAGGGCAGCAAGCGGTCAGGACGAGCCGGTCGCGCCCGGCAGGCCGAGGCCCGCGAGGACCACATCGGCCCGGCGCCGCCAGGTGTACCGGTCGAGGAGCTGCCGCTCGGCCTCGGCGCCGAGCGCCCGGCGCAGCGGCTCGTCGGTGACCAGCTCGGTGAGGGCGTCGGCCCAGGCCTGGGGGTCGTCGGGCGGGCACAGCAGGCAGTTGACGCGGTCCTGGAGGACTTCGCGCAGGACGGGAAGGTCGGAGGAGATGATCGGCCGGCCGTGCGCCATGTACTCGAACAGCTTCATCGGGGAGGCCCAGCGCCCGGTCTCGTCGAGCTTGGCCCACGTGTACACCTTTCGCTGGTACGGGGCGAGGACGACGTCGAGCAGCGGGTAGTAGGCGGGGAGCGAGGCCGGCGGCTGGTGCCCGTGGAAGAACACGTTGGGCAGCGAGCAGCGGCCTTCCCAGTGGGCCCGGTCCTCGGCGGTGCCGCCGACCAGGTGGAAGTCGAGGCCGGGGAGCCGGCCGCCGAGGTCGAGGATGAGGTCGATGCCGCGACCGGCGTAGAGGTGTCCGACGTAGCCGATCCGCGGGACGTCCGGGCGGCCCGGGAGCGTCGGTGCGGTGCTGGTGGTGGCGGGGTCGACCGGGTCGGCGCAGTCGGGTGCGACGAGGATCGGGAGCGGGCCCAGGGCGGCGTGGGCTTGCTGGAGGTCGCCGGCGAGTGCGTGGGTGATCGTGACGACGCGCGCGAGCCGGGGCCGGCCGAGGAGTTCGCGCTCGGTCTGCGGCGGCGACAGGTCCTTGCGGAGCTGGTGGACCTCGTACACGAAGGGGGCGAGGTCCGCGGCGGCGCTGAGGCCGTAGGGGTCGCGTCCGTAGACGAGGTCGGGGACGGTGTCGCGGATCAGCAGCTCGCGGACGTGGGCGGCGCGTTTCCAGTAGCCGGCCGGGGTGTCGTCCGGGCTGGGGACGAGGCGGATCGGGAAGCGATGGCGGACGCCGTAGTAGGCGTACGGATCGGCGGCCGAGCAGGACCCGGGCATCGAGTAGAGGGTGACGTCGTGCCCGGCGGCGCTGAACGCGTCGCACATGCGCATGACGTGGACGCCGTTGGCGAAGAAGGAGGGGATGCTGCCGCCGTGGAGGTACGCGATGCGCATGCCGGCCTACTCGCGGCTCGGAGCGGGCGCAGGCGACCGCTCAACGTCGGTGGTGGGCTGCCGACTTGGGGTGGTGTCCGGGTGGTCCATCGGCGTCTCCTCGTGGTGGGCCGCGAGTGATCGGATGGGGGTCGGACGCGATCGCTCGGTGCTCGGCTCGGTGATCGAGATGGCCTCCATCGGGCAGGTGGCGGCCGCGTCCAGGATTCGCTCGTCCGGCGTGGCCGCGGCGGCGATCGGTTGCGACCGCTGGTTGTCGTCGAGCGTGAAGTGCCCGGGTGCGACGCTCGCGCACACCCCTGAACCGATGCACCGACGGTGGTCGACATCGATCTGCCATTCGCCGGTCATGCGTCCGCCTCAACAGGCATATTCAATTCCTCCGGGCCCAACGTTCCCAAGCGGCTGAATGCGGATCAACTGGCCATCGACGATGGCCGGCTGGCGCATGGTGCTGTGGTGGAAGGGGAGGTTGCCGTCCTCAAATTACCCGCCCTTTCGGTCGAGCGGAAGGCCGTGTTATCCGGCCGTCTTCGGCCCTGCCGAGTGTGCGTTGACGTGGCCGGAACATGTCGGGGAGAGGCCGTCCTCCGCTGTTTGTCACTGGTGCGGGGCATATTCACGCCGGTGATATTCCTTGGCCTGCGGGTGTGGAACGGGATTTGTCGGACCTTGCAGAATGCCGGGATTTCACGATCCCTTTCGTGCTGTTGCCGCCCGCCCGGCGCGACGCGCCCCACCGAGTTCGACGGCGCGGGTGGCGGGGCGGATTCCGGACGGCGCGACGCCGTCTCGTACGGACCGTGTCCGGTTGCTCACTCTTGGCGGGCGCGACTGGCCTCCGTGACGATGACGCCACCGGTGGATCCTGCCGAGAGCGGCGGGGCCGGCGAGGTGAAAGGAGCCCACGATGAACGAGGAAATCGAGCAGCTCGCCGAAGAGGACCTGCCCGAGCTCGCGCTGATGATCGACGTCCCCTCGCGCGACTAGGGACTGACCGCGCACGCGACCAGGGACTGACCGCTAGGGACTGACCGCACATCCGTGCCCCGTGCGGCGGGCCGTTCAGGGCCCGCCGCACATCGCTGCCGAGAAGTGGGGGAAGGAGACCATGCACGTCGAGCCGGATGCCCAGGAAGCCGTCGCCGACCGGACGCGACTGCTGGAGCGTATGCACGGAGTGCTCGACCGGGCGGAGTTGATGCCGTTCTCGCGTGACGTGCTGCGCCATCCGGCGGCCGTCGAGATCGTCCACGCCGCGCAGCGGGCGCTGCGGTCCGGTCAACTGGCACCGCACCAGCGGCGGGCGCTGGCGGACCGGCTCGACCGGGTGCCACGGCCCGCCTTCGGGCCTGCCGCGCCCCAGGACCATCTGCTCCGGAGTGTGGCCCGTGCGTTGCGGTCCATCCCGCCTCAGGAGGGCATGGACGGGCAGCCGGTCACTGCCGAGGTCGCCGCCTGGCGGGAGCCCGAGCGGGAGGTGCTGGCGGAGGCGCTGGATCTGCTGACCCGGGCCTGGCCCGAGAGTGCCGCCGAGGTCGGGCAGACGGTGGTCGAGATCGCGCTGCTGGCGGGCGACGCGATCGACGGGTTCACGGACTTCACCGTCCACGGCGCCGTCCTCATCAACCGCCGCCGCCTGGCGGCGAGTTCCGCAGGACTTCCCGGCCCCGTGCGACTGGCGGAGGCGCTCGTGCACGAGGGCGCGCACACCAGATGCAACGCGGCCGCCGCGGCGGAACCGTTCCTGCTGGCCGACCGGCCTGCGGCTTCGGGGGTATCGGGCGGAAGTGCGGAGGTCCTGGTCGCCACCCCGTTGCGGGCCGACCCCCGGCCGCTGACCGGGCTGTTCCAGCAGGCCGTGGTCCTTGCGCGGAGCGTCCTGCTGTACCGGCGGCTCGTCGGCCTCACCTCGGCGGTCGGCGCCCCGGCGGTCGGCGCCCGGTACGAGAGCCTCGTGAACTCCGCGCACCAGGCCGTGGACACCCTGAGCGGCCACGCCCGCATGCTGACCGAGCGCGGCCACCAGGTGCTCACCGAGTGCGCCATCGCCGTCGGAAGCACCGCGTGAACGCTTGGACTCCGCAGGTGTTCACGCCCTACCCGGAGCAGCCGGACATCCTGATCGCCCGGGTCGCCGCCCGGTCGGCCGCGTTCGCGGGCACGAGCGCGGCGGGCGGGGCGCCCGTCCTCGTCGGCAGCGCCGCCGGGCACGATCGGGACCAGGTCGCCGCCGGAGCGCGCGGGGAACTCCTGGAGCGCGTCGGAAACGTGATGGCGGGGCGGGAGGCGGAGGCCGCGGCCGAGGTCGTCGGAACGCGCCGGGAGCTGCGCCGCAAGGGGCTGCCGGTCCTTGTGGCGCGGGTACCGGCCGACGAGCCGCAGATGCCGACCGACGAGTCGCGGGTACCGGCCGACCTTCGCCAGCTGTGGGTCCGCGGCCGTACGCTCCAGGGCGCGGAGGTGTTCGTCCCGGCGGGGGAGGCGTTCCTCCACCACCGCCCGCCGCCCGGGTGCGACGCCGTGCCCTCGGCCGGCTCCACCGGCGTCGCCGCGCATCCCGACGCCATGGCGGCGGCGAGGCACGCGGCGTGGGAGGTGCTCGAACGCGACCTGGTGCGGCGCAGCTGGTACGGCCTCGCCGACCGGCCGCCGCAGACGATCCCGGCTGCCCTGCCGGCGCCGCTGGCCGAACATGTCCGAGTCAGTGGACTGGTGGCCACCGCGTTCGCCGTCCCGGCTCCCGTCGGTGCTGCCTGCGCCGTCGTGTGCCTGCACCGGACCGACGGCACGGGCCAGGCGTTCGGCGCCCGATGCGGTCCGGCGGACACCATCGACGCCCTGGTCGAGAAGGCGGCTTACGAGGCGCTCATGGTGCGGTGGAGCATGCGGACACCGGTCGCACACCGCGCCTGGGACGAGTGGCACGGCGCCGGCCCGCCCACCACCGCCGTCCAGCACGCGCTCTGGACGTACCACCGCCAGGACAGCCTGCGGCTGTGGGGAGTGCGATCACGTCCGGCAGGCGAGGGGAACCGCACCGCGCGCACCGATCCGCTGCAAATCCTCGCCGAGCACACCGGCCGGGACGTGATCGTCGTCGAGACCTCCGGGCGACCCGGCCGCGAGGCGGGGACCCGGGTGGTCCGCGTACTCGCCCCCGGAGCCCTTCCCCTGCCCTCCGGCGCCGGTCCAGGCCGGCCGCACCCGTTCGGTTAGGAGCCCCATGACCCTCAACTCCTCGGACTCCCCGACCAGTTACACCACCGACTTCGCGGACGACTACGACCGCTGGTTCGCGAAGCCGGGCACGACCGCGGCGACGGTCGAGGCTCTTGCCGCCCTCGCCGGTGACGGGCCCGTACTCGAACTCGGCATCGGGACCGGCCGATTGGCCCTGCCACTACGAGCACGCGGTATCGACGTGCACGGCGTCGACGCCGCCGAGGCGATGGTTCGGCGGCTGCGCGCCAAACCCGGGGGAGCGCAGATCCCCGTCACCATAGGGGACTTCGCGGAGGTGCCGGTCCAGGGGACCTTCACGCTGATCTACGCCGCGGGCGGCACGTTCTTCGAACTGCCGGACCAGAGCAGCCAGGCGCGTTGCTTCGCCTCCGTCGCCGCACACCTGGCACCGGGCGGCGTTTTCGTCCTCGACGCCCACGTGCCCGAAGCCCTCGCGGCGGGGACCGGCCCGGAAGTGGTTCTGGAGGGCGACGATCACCTCGTTCTGTGTCACCGGAGGCTCGACCCGTCGACGCAGCGCTATCGCTCGCACTACGTCATCCACCAGGACGGCGGAACCCGGCACCTGGACGTCGAGTTCCGGTACGCGGGCCACGGCGAACTCGACCTGATGGCGGAGCAGGCCGGGCTGCGGGTCAAGGAACGCTGGGGCGACTGGGCGGGGGCACCCTTCACCCGCGACAGCGCCTACCACGTGTCCGTCTACGAACGCCCCTGACCGCCGCCGATGGAGGACCAGTTGAGCCAGCCGGAGACCCTCCCGCCGTCCCCGTCCCCCGTCCCCTTCCCGTTCCCGCACCGGGACGGCCTCGACCCGCTGCCCGAACTCGCCGAGCTGCGCCGCGACGCTCCCGTCCTCCAAGTCCGGCTCCCCAGTGGCGACCTCGCGTGGCTCGTGACCCGGCACGCCGACGTCCGCCGCATCCTGGCCGACGCGCGATTCAGCCGCGCCCGGGCGACCAGGGGAGAAGGGCCCAGGATCAACCGCACGACCACACTGCCCGACTCGATCCTCGCCGCCGACCCGCCCGAGCACTCCCGCCTGCGCAGGCTCATCTCGCCCGCCCTGTCCGCCCGCCGAGCGGAGGCGATGCGGCGCGACATCGCGCACCTGACGCACGACCTGCTGGCGAGACTGGAACCGCTACCGCGTCCCGCCGATCTGGTCGCGCACTTCACCCGGCCGCTGCCACTGACCGTCATCTGCGACCTCCTCGGGACACCCCGCGTCGACGGCGACCGGCTGGACGCCTGGAACGACGCGCTGCGCAGCGTCACCGCCATGACGGATGCCGAAGTCATGGCCGCCGTGGCCGAGATGACCGACTACCTCACCGGTCTCATCGCCGCCAAACGCGCCCACCCCGGCGACGACATGCTGAGCGTCCTCATCGCGGCGCGCGACGAAGGCGACCGGCTGAGCGAGGGCGAACTCGTCTCGTTCTGCATCGTCCTGCTCGCGGGCGGCTACGGCACCACCGCGGACCGGCTGGCCGGCCTGGTCCACCTGCTGCTGGAGCAGCCCGAACGCTACGAACTGCTTTGCCACAAACCGGCGTTGATCCCGGGTGCCATCGAGGAACTGCTGCGGTACGCCCAAGCGGTGGTGGGCGCCAACCTTCGGGTGGCCACCGAGGACGTGGTGCTGGGCGGGGTGACGGTCAAGGAGGGGGAGGCGGTCGTAGCCCTGACGTCGTCGGCCAACCACGACGAGCGCGTCTACGCCGAGCCGGCCCTGCTCGACCTCACCCGGGCCGCTCCGGCCCACCTGGCGTTCGGACACGGCGCCCACTTCTGCGTCGGCGCCCAACTCGCCCGGGTCCAGCTCCAGGAGGCCCTGACCGGCCTGGTCAACCACCTCCCGACCCTCCACCCCGCCGGCCCGCCCGAGTGGAAACGCGGCCAGATCACCCGCGCCCCGCGCACGCTGCCCGTGACGTGGTGACACGCGCGGGCGCCGCCCGGCGGAGGTTCACGCATGCCTGCATCCTCCCGTCACTCCTGCGCGGTCCACACGGAGAGAGCGACGTCGCGGACGTCAGGCTGCGGGTGGCGGCGCAGGGCGTGCAGTTCGGTGCGCCAGTCGGTGGGCCAGCCGAGCCCGGGGCCGCACGACGTGACCAGGGCGGCGGCGAACAGGCCGGAGGCGAGCCGGCCGTCCGCGGCCAGCCGCCGGGCTGCGGCCAGGGCGTGTTCCGTCGCCGTCGCCCGGCCGCCGTTCATGCGCAGCGTGTGGGCGGCGTTGGCCGCCAGCACGGGGCGGTCGGCGAGCACGGCGGCCAGAGCGGCGAGTTCGTCGCCGAGGGCCGGGGATTCCAGGTCGATGGTGCCGACCACGGTGGGCACGGCCTGGGGCAGCAGTGAGGGCTCCGTCATCAGCAGTGCGGCCATGGCGCGGCCGGTTGCCCGGACGACCTCCGGTGGCGCGTCCCCGCCCCAGTACTGGCCGGTGAGCGTGACGATCCGCTGGCGGGCGGGGTGGTCGCGTCCCGGGGCGGTGGGTTCGCCGGCGCGAACGGCCTCGATCAGGGCGGACAGGGTGTCCGCCATGATGCTCCCCGGAGCACAGCCGCCGAGCGGGTGGGGCGCCTCGGATGCCGCGATCCGGCGCAGGGCTCCGGCGGCCTCCTTCCACTGCTTCTGCTCGTCGAGCGCGGTGATCCGACGGGCGAGCGCCGCCACGGCGTGCGGGGCGTAGCGGCTCCACACGGTCAGGTGGTTCAGCGCGGGGGCGGCGATGAGCAGGTCGTCGTCCGTCGCGAGCCGCGCGATCAGTTCGGCGAAGCGGGGGCGGTGCTCGGCCGGCAGCTCGTGCGGGCGGATGTGGTGGACCAGCGTGTTTTTGAGGGCGGGCGACCCCGCAGCCGCATCGGCGAGCACGTTCCACAGTGGCAGGTCGGCGAGGCGGGCGGCGATCTGCTCGACCGCGGTGACCCGGACGTCGTGATGTTGCTCGGGTGTCCGGTAGGCGGCCTCCAGGACCTCGGCCGCCTCGGCGAGTGGCAGGTGGGCGGCGGCCAGTCGGACGGCCTGCTTGCGACTGGTGACCTTGGCGGCCGGGTCGGCGGCGATCCGGGCGAGGGCCGGGGCGAGCTCGGTGGACGGTGCGAACCGGGCGGCCCGCCCGGCCGCGTACAGGGCGACCCGGGCCCGGTCGTCGCCGGCGTGGGCGAGCAGGACGGGCAGCGCCTCGGCGGGGTGCTCGGTCCACGGCATGGCGGCGAGCGCGGCCTCGGCGAGGAGCGGGTCGGCGGAGTCCGCGTAGCGGCGCAGCAGGGCGGGGCCGTGGCCCGGGATGCGGGCGGCGGAGCGGAGCGCGGCGGCCCGCTCCTCCGGGCTGCGCGTGGGGTCGTCCGCCGTCCGCGCCACCTGCTCGGCGGCGGCGCGCTGCTGGCGGGGCAGCCAGCGGTCGGCGTGGGAGAGGTCGAGCGGCGCGGGGGCGAAGCGGGGCTCGGTGGTTGCGTTCGTGGGGTCGGCGGGGTCGGGGGTGCCGGTCAGGTCCGGGGTACCGGTCGTGTCCGGGGTGCCGGTCGGTTCTGGGGCGAGCAGCGGGTCCAGCAGGTCGGTTCGGACGCGGGTCAGCACGGTCTGCAGGGGCGGGAGGGCGACGGCGGACGGTTCGAGCGTGAGCAGCCGGGCGACGCGTTTCGCGCGGGTGGCGGGGTCGCTCAGCAGGTGGGCGGCGGCTTGCTCGAAGGCGCGGTCGCCTCCCTCGTGCAGGACACGTTCGAGCAGCCCGGTCAGAACCGGGATCCGTGCGCGGCCGGGGCCGAGGGACTCGGTGAAGGCGAGCAGCAGCGTGGCGTCGCGCGTCCCGGCCGAGCGTTCCAGGGCCGGCAGCAGCTCGTGCGCGACCGCTTCCTCCCGGCCCCGGGGGAATCCGAGAACGGGCGCGCCGGTGTGCTCGACCGTTCGTTCGACCGCGCGTACGGCCCAGTCGAGCAAGTCCCGCGCGGTGCCGCCGGCGTGTTCGCCCAGCACGGCGCAGGCCAGACGGCAGAGCACCGAGCGGGTGGCCGGGGAGCAGTCCCGGGCGGTCAGCGCATCGTCGGTGAGCCGTTCCAGCGGCGCGGCGGCGGTGGGCCCGAAGAGCGCCGGCGGCACCGTGGCGACCGACGCCAGTGCCTCGCGGCGGACCGGGTCCTGCTCGTTGCGCAGTCGTTCGAGCAGGACGAGCACCTCGCCGACGACGTCCGGGTCTTCGGAGCGCTCGGCCTGGAGAACCACCTGCCCCCAGGCGTATCCCCGGTCCCAGGCGTCGGCCGTCCTGGTCTCCGCCAGCAGCTGCGGCCGTGCCTCGGCGACCGGCAGGAACGTGAGCGGGGCGAGGTCCTCACGGTCCTGCGCCAGCCGCGCCCGGGCCCGGGCCTGCCGCTCGTACGCGGGCAGCGCTGCCAGGACGCGCTCGGAGTACCACGCCCGGGACGGGCCGGGTATGGCGGCGACCGCGTCGTAGAGGGCGGCCCGTCGGGCCGGCGGCAGCTGCCGCAGCAACGCCAGATGGTCGGCGTGGTTTCGGTGGGCGAGTTCGGCCAGGACGGTCAGCGGCGCCGCCAGCAGCCTGCGGGCGAGGGCGGGGCCCAGAGGCGGGTCTTTGCGATAGTGGTCGACGGCGAGCAGCACGCGGGCGGTGCGCTCGGGGTCGACCGCGGCGAGGTGGGCAAACCGGTCGTACAGAGGCCCGGGGAACGAGCGGAAATACTGGCGCGCGGGGTGACGCTCCAGCAGATCCAGCACCCGGGCGGGTTCGCGGGCGGCGGCGGCCGCCAGGCCGAGCGCGTGCCTGCGCCAGAATGCGATCCGCAACTGGTAGGGCAGACCGTCGAGTTGCCGATCGGCCTCGTCCAGGACGGCACCCGGGTGGCGGCGGCCGAGCGAGCTGGAGAAGGTGATGGCGTGCGCCAGTCCGGGCAGTTCGCGGGCGACGAACTCCGGCGAGCAGACCGGGAGCAGCCGGCCCGCCTCGGCGGCGCCCCAGCGCTGCCGTACGGCGGGCACCAGGCGCTCGGCCACCGCGGTGCGCCCGGTCGCCAGGATGGTGCGGATCAGCTCGTCCCGGACCGCGGTCGGGGCGGTGAGGGCCGCCTGTTCGATCGCGTCGTCCGGGAAGGGGAGCTCCCGCACGGCCCGCCGGGCATAGCGGCGCACCACCGGGTCGGGGTCGGTCAGCCGGGTGATCAGGTGGTCGGGCCGGCGCCCGGCGAGAGCGGCCAGGGCGGCGAGCCTGCGCTCGTACGGGCCGCGGCCGTCCAGTTCCGCGAGGAGGCCGGAGAGGTGGCCGGTGGCAGCGAGGGCGGCCGCAGTGCGGGCCACCTCGCGCAGTCGCAGCGGCAGGGGCAACGGATCGACGGCGGCCAGGAGCCGGTCGGCGGAGAGATGAGGCATCGGTGGTGATTGTGCCGCGCAGCCGCGGCGGGGGCACGTGGTTTTCCCGGAGGTGCCGGCCCACGCGTGTGAGCGGTGGGCCGAACACCCCCGGATGACCAGTGGCGGACGGCAGTGGGGCCGGGGGCAGCGGTATCGGCGCCCGACTTTGTGAGCCGGGCGCCGATACCGGTCAGGTCAGGCCGGTGACATGACAGTCACAGTCCGGCCGAGATGCCGGGCGAAGAATCGGACCGCGTTGTCGACTCTGGTCCTGATTTCTGCATCGGGCCCATCTCCGATCCGGATCGGAGACTGCCTTTCCGATTTCGGCAGGTCCCACCCGCCGCTACGTCCGGTATCGGAAGAGGATCCGGCCGCGGGTGAGGTCGTACGAGCTGAGCTCCACAAGTACTCGGTCATACGGCAGGATCTTGATGTAGTTCTTCCGTATCTTCCCGCTGATGTGCGCGAGCACCTTGTGCCCGTTCTGGAGCTCCACCGTGAAGGTGGCGTTGCGCAGGCACTCGACGACGATGCCCTCGACTTCGATGCCTTTTGATGTTCTGGCCATGTTCTCTCACTCCTCCGGTTGGCGACTGTGAGATCGGTAGGGAAACGAATTTCGCTGACGCACCGCGATCGCGGTACCCCGGCCTGGGTCCGGTCGCGCGGTGATGTGGTGGAGCGTCAGCGGCAGACCAACTCCAGGTTGCTGCCCGCGCGCTGGGCGCCGACGCCCTCGAACAGTGCCGTCGCTGCCTCGTTGGATTCGTTCACTTCGGCCGATGCCGTTTCGGTCCCGGAGTGGTGCAGCGATCCCAGCACGTGGGCCAGCAGCGCCCGGGCGATGCCGCGGCGGTGCTGGTCGGCCCGGACTGCGATCAGCCCGATCCGCGGCTGTCGGGTCAGCGGCGCCACCCTGACCAGGCCCACGTACTGATCGGCCTGTGCTGCCACCGCATACTTCGACGGGTACAGCACGGTAGTCCCGTGCGGGCGTGGCAGTACCTCAGCCGGCATCGCCTGCCATCCGACGGTGGCCTCGACCTCCTCGCGAATGGCGCGGTCCAGCGCGCGCAGAGGGCCTTCCTCCGCCTCGCCGGCGGGCACGATCGTCACGCCCGACGGCGGTTGTCCTGCGTCGAGCCCCGTGACTCGCGGGTCGGTGGGCACGACGTACTCCCACTCGCGGCGTCGGATCGTGAAGCCGACCCGCTCCCAACTGGACGTCAAGTCGCGGTCAGCCTCGTCGACCACCGTGTACAGCGGCCTCGGCAGGTCGGCCAGCATCGCATCGGCGAGTCGGTCGAAGACCGCGCCGTGCCACGAGTCGATGCTCAGGAAGATCCGCCCGTCGGGCCTGCAAAGAACGTCGCCGCGGCCGACCACCTGGTCGTCAGCCAGAGCGTGCCATTGCTGCTCCGCGACCCGCGTGACCATGGCCGGGTGTTCGCCCATGCCCGCAGTGAAATGCACAGTATTCATAGCTGTCTGCCTTTCAGAAGAGCCTTGTGTTCAGGCGCTCCCGGCGACAGCTACGTCAATCGCCCGACCATGAAGGAAAAGGGGGAGCACCCATTGGACACAGCGTTCACGGGTCTCACCTCCTGATGACGGCTTCACGGTCGCGTGAACGCTACCAGCCGGGGGTCGTCTCGCCCAACCCTTTTCCCGCGGCTGGTCCTGAACCCCCCAACCCAGCCACGAGATCAGACCTCCAGACAGGCCCTAACACTTCCGGACACGGCCGGGGAGCGTGGGTGGTACCTGGACGTCGATCTGTACCGGCTCGACGCTCAGCAGGATTCCGCTGCCGAGCAGTACCCGTGTGGCCATCTGGTCGAGCGCGGCTGTGAACCCGGCCGCGGTGCACGCTGCTTCCGCGGTGAGCGTCAATGTCCGGCGGGCTGAGCAGCGCACACCTGCAAGCACGAATTGGGCAGGGCCGTACCCGGCCTGTTCGAGGAACCAGGCGGCGCTGGCGCGAAGTTGGCCGTCGCTCGTGGTGTGCACCGGGCATCCAGCGGCCGACCAACGGGCGCTGTCGGCGGAGCTCACGGGCGGGTTGAGAAAGACCGATCCGACCTGGCGGGCATCAGGGCCGAGCGGGTCGAGGAGAAGGCCGCGCCTACGTCGGTTGGCCAGGACGGCGGCAGTCACCTCGCGCACGGGTGGGCGGGCGCCGAGCGGGAGGCCGAGTTCGTCGGCGAGGTGCTGGTAGGTCACTGGCTCGGCCTGCGCGCAGCGGGTGAGGTGGAGGGTAACGGTGAGGATGGTCCAGCGGCCGGGCTCGGCTTTGAACCGGCTCTGGCGATAGTGGAAGCGGCATGCCTGGGCGGGCAGGGTGCGCGGTCGGTTGGTCTGCCAGTCCCAGGCGGTGATGTGGTCGAGGGTGTCGGCGATCTGCTGGCCGTAGGCTCCGGCGTTCTGCACGGGTGCGGCCCCAGCGGTGCCGGGTATTCCGGCCAGGCATTCGATCCCGGCCAGGTGTTCGGCGGCGGCCCAGGCGACGAGGTCGGTGAGTGGGTGGCCGGCCTGGGCGGTCACGGCCACCGTGTTCTCGTCCACCCGCGTGGTGGTGATGCCGCGGGTGCGCATCACCACCACAGTGCCGGGGTGTCCTGCGTCGGAGGCGATGACGTTGCTGCCGTGGCCCAGCACCACGGGCATCCCCTCCCGCTGGTCGACCGATCGTGCAGCTTCGGCCCAGTCGGCGGGGTCGGAGACGGTCAGGACGCGTTCGGCGGGGCCGCCGAGGCGAAGGGTGGTCAGGGATGCGAGCGAGATGGGGGCCACGGCTGGTTCCTTCCTAGGGTTCGGTGGTGATCGCCTTGAGCGCGAGGTCGCGCAGCGGCGCGAGGCGGGCGCGGTTGTCCTGGCGGTGGTAGACCGCGTTGGTGCAGATCGCCAGGTATCGGCCGGTTGTCGGGGCGAGGTAGAGGCTGGTGCCGGTGAAGCCGTGGTGGTGGGCGACCCGTCCTTCGTCGGCGAGGATCCAGGCCAGGCCGCGGTCCAGGCCGGGTTCGATCGCGGCCTGGGGCGTCATGCTCTGGGCCAGCCAGCGGCCGAGCTGGGTGCCGTCGCGGTGCCCGGCCAGGAGGGTGTTCGCGTAGGTTGCCAGGTCGGCGGCGGTGGTGAAGACGCCTGCGTGACCGGCGACGCCGCCGAGGAGCGCGGCGTTGTCGTCGTGCGGGATACCCCACAGGCGCGGGGCCCCGGCGAGGCGCTGTTCGGTCGGTGCGACCTCGGCGGAGCGGCTCACGGGCCCGTAGGTGGTGTTGGTCATGCCGAGGGAGATCCACAGGTCGGCGGCCAGGTCGTCCAGGCGGCGGCCGGCGACCTGAGCCAGGAGGAGGCCGGCGAGGATGAAGCCGCGGTTGATGTATCGGTGGCCGGCTCCCGGCTGGGCGATCAGCTCTTCGCCGCAGATCAGCTCGGCCAGGCCTTCCGTCCGGCCTCGGTACTGGTCGAGGCGTGTGTCGGCCCGCAGGCCGCTGGTGTGGGCCAGGATTTGCCCGACCGTCACCTTCCCGCCCGGGGCCCCGGCGGGCACGGTGGGAAGGAAGGTCTGGACCGGGGCATCCAGGTCGATGCCGGTGGTGCCGACCAGCGGCCAGGTGGCCAGCACTTTGGTCAGCGAGGCCACGTCGTAGACCGTTGCGGGCCCGGGCGGGGTGTCGCCGCACTCGGTGGCGACGACGCCCGCTGTCACGAAGCCGGGTTCGCCGTCGAGGGGGCCGTGGGCGATGACGCCGCCGGGCACCGTGCCGTCGGCGGTCATCAGCTCCAGGCACTCCCGCAGGTCGGCGAGCACGGCGGGATTCCACGAAGAGGTCACGGCATCTCCTGATTGATCGTCAGCTCGGCACCCAGTGCGGCCAGTTTGGGCAGCAGGCTGCCATAGCCGCGACGCAGGTGGTACATGCCTTGGATCGTAGAGGTGCCCTCGGCCGCCAGGGCGGCGATCAGCATCGCGGTGACCGCCCGGATGTCCTTGCCGGCCACGTCGGCGGCGACCAGCGGGGCCGGGCCACAGACGGTGATGACGGAGCCGTCGGCGTTGACGGCGGCGCCGAAGGCCCGCAGCGGGCCGACGTGGGTCCCGCGTTCGGTGTAGATCTGCTCCTCGATCCGGGAGGTGCCCGGGGCTTGGGTGAGGAACGCGGTCAGCTGGGGTTGCACATCGGTCGGGAAGGCGGGGTGGGGGCCGGTGGCCGTCTGCACGGCTCGGGGTCCGGCCGGGCAGCGGGCGAGCGTGCCGCCGTTCATCGAGGTCAGCTCGATCCCGGCGTTGGCGAAGACCGCCACCAGCCCGGTGGGGAAGTCGATGGTCGGGAAGTTGTCCAGGTGGACGGTGCCGCCGGTGATTGCGGCGGCGAGGGCGAGGGTGGCGGCCTCCAGGCGGTCAGGCGGGACCCGAAAGGCGCCTCCGGCGATGCGGTCGGTGCCAGTGACGTGGAGGACGGTCGCGCCCTCCCAGTTGATTCCGATCCCGCCGGCCGCGAGCACCGAGGCAGTGACCATGACTTCCGGCTCCACGCTGGGGTTGAGGATGGTGGAGGTGCCGCGGATTCGGGCAGCCAGCCACCGACGACCGATCCGTCCGGATCACCGGTGGCCACCGTCTGGAGGGCACGGTGTCGGTGCAGGGCAGCAAGAGGCTGCGGGTGATCTCGGCGCCGAAGCCGATCCGGCAACCGGGGCCGATGACGGTGTTGTCCCGCACCCGGGCGCCGGCCTCGACCACCGTCCCGGGGCAGATCAGGGTGGGGCCGGTGACGAACGCGCCTTCGGCGATGACGGCACCGGCCGCCACGATCACCTCGCCTCGGACCGTGGCGCCGGGCTCGATGACGCCCTCCGAGGCGGGCAAGGGGCAGTCGTGTCGCCCGGCGAGCAGGTCGGTGACGGCCTTCTTGAGGCCGAAGACGGTCGGGCAGCAGCTGAGCAGGTGGAGCACGACCGGGTCCGTGACGTGCTCGGTGTCGAAGTAGTACTCGGGGGTGGTGCGGTAGTCGACGCGCGCCAACTCGGCAATCATCGTGGGGACTTCGGTGATGTTGTGCATGACTGTTCTCCTCTCGGACGAGCGAGTGAAGAGGCGCCGGGCCCAGACCACGGGCAGGTCCGGGGTGGTAGCGGCCGTGGTCGGCGAGTGCTGGGAGAGCTCGGACTCGTGAACGATCAGGCCGAGCAGCAGGGCCACCGGAATGTGCAGCGCAGGCCAACACGCGGTCAGGGCGGTGACGATCCGGTCGCGGTCGGGCGTGCGGTGGCGCAGGCTGGAGACGGCGGGGGCGGAGCAGTTGGTCGTCGACATGCGGGGCCCTCGTCTGCGGGGGACACGAGTAGGTGTCTCCAGTGAAAGGCCCCGGCGGAGATCGGATCCGTAAGCGGATTACGGGCCCGTAATCCGCTTACGGATCAGCCGAGTTGAATGCCGGCTCGGGTGGCGAAGTCGCGGATGCCAGGCAGGCGCCGGTCGTGGCGGAGCAGGTCGGTGGCGACCTCGCGGACGGAGCCCCGGCGGACTTCCTGCGGGGCGGCCTGCTCGGCGGCCAGCAGGGCGCGGAACGCCTGCTCGGGCTTGCCCCACTGGTCGAACGCGCGGGCCACGTCGGTGAAGAACCGGGCCTGCCGCTCGGCCGTGGGCAGCGCGGCCGGGTTGATGGTGCGGGCCAGTTCGATCGCCTGCCCGGCGTCGCCGAGTTCGTAGTGCACCGACAGGTGGTGCAGGGTGACACCCTGGATGCCGTCCACCTGGCCGGCGGCGCGCGCGCTGTCGGCGGCCTCCCTGATCAGCGCGTGCGCGTAGGAGCGGTCGCCGAGCTTCGCGGCCGTGTAGGCAGCGGTGGCGAACAGGTCGCCCTGGGCGGTCAGGCGGGCCGCCTCCGGGACGCTGCTGTCTCGTTGCAGGTCGTGGGCGGCTCGGACAGCGATGTCGGTGGCCCGGCTCAGGTGGCCTTGGCGGCGCCAGGCACTGGAGACCATGCGCTGGGCCTCGGCGATGATCAGGCCGTCGCCGCCCGCTCGGGCTGCGGTCAGTGCCCGGTCGGAGGTGATGGCGACAAGGCCGTTGTCGCCGATCTTGATGCACAGCCGAACAGCGATGTTGTACAACGCGGCCACGGCCCGGGCCGACTCGTCGGGGCTCCCGACGCTCTGAGCAGCGACGATCCACCCCGGCAGGGTCTGGGCGAGAGCGTCGTAGCGGGCGGCACGGAATTCCTGGCGAGCCGTCATGATCGATGTCTGGACGGTCGCGGCTGTGGGCTCGCGCTGGCCGGGGATACTGGCGGTGCCGTAGAGCAGGAGGTCCTCCAGCGGGGCCAGCGGAGCCGGGCTCGCACCGGCGGGCTGGGCGCGGACGACTGGGGCGAAGACGGTGGCAGCAGCTGCAGCCAGAAGTTCTCGGCGTCGCACCTCGTCGTCATCCTCCTCGGCAGCCGGACTGGCCGTCAGCCTAGCGGAGCTGACCTTGCGTCGAGGCGAACTGGACACGCTCGCCGCGGGTTGCGGATGCTTCAGCAGGTCTTCGAGTGTCGCACCGAGAACCCGGGCCAGTAGGGCCAGCATCTCGACCTTCCGAACAGGGATGACATCCCGCTCGACCCCAGACACCCAGTCCTCGGTCCGGCCGACCTCGGCCGCCAGGTCTCGCTGGTACCAGCCCTTGCGCCCGCGCAGCTTGGCGATGAACTCACCGAACGTGTTATCCCGGCCCTCGACCACGGCCTCCACCCGCCGCTAGTGTCCGGACAGTTACAGTAAGCAACCGTACCCAGTTCGGAGAGCCTGCACAGGAAGTCAGTCGATGACGCGAGCGGGGGTCGGTGCGATGGGGCGTGGTGGCGCTGACGATGGGAGACCGGCAGCAGTAGCTGCATGCACTCCTGAAGTCGGTGGCGGCCCAGAGGGACGAGGGTGTCGAGGTCGTGGTTCTCGGGCAGGGCGTGCAACTCCCGGAGCTTCCGGACCGGGTGGACGCCGTGGAGCTGCCGGAGAACCTGGGAATCCCCGGCGGCCGGAACGCCGGCGTCGAGCAACTGCGTGAACTCGGCGGTGCCGACATCCCGGTGCTCTTGGACGACGACGGTCTGCTGCCCCGCACGGGCACCTTCCGGCTGATCCGAGATGCCTTCGAGCGCTGCGGTCCCGGGCGCCACGCTCCAGCACGGCTCGCGGGAGACGCTGGGCACGCCCAACTAACTGCTGGTCCGCACCTTCGTCCACCCCGAGCCCGACGAGAACTGAGTGGGCGATCTGTTCGCGTAGTCGGTCGGCCTCGTCACGGGCCGTGGTTTGCCGGGCCTCGATCTTCTCCGGCAGCTCGCGCATGCGCACCCGCATTCCTTCCGCTGCCGGCGGTCCGGCTGTCGGCCGACCCCGCCGGGTCGGCGCATGGGTGCCGGTCAGTCCTCGCGCACGATGGTGGCGAGGACGTCGTTGAAGGCCTCCGTCGAGGTGGGGTGCTGGTAGACGGCGTCGCGCAGTTCGGCGGACTTGATGCCGTGTCGCATGGCGAGCGCGACGGTGTTGATCAGTTCCTGGGCGTCGACGCTGAGCAGGGCGGCGCCGAGAATCTCGTCGGTGTCGGCGTCGATGACGAACTTCATGACGCCGCGGGTCTCCTCGACGGCGTAGGCGCGGGGCATGGCGAGGATTTCGGCGACGGGCTGGCCGGCGATCCGCACCCGGTGGCCGGCCGCTCGTGCCTGCTTCTCGGTGAGGCCGACGCCTGCGAGCGGCGGAGTCATGAACACGGTGTAGGGGATGGCGACGCGGTCCGCCGTGGAGCGGCGGCCCTCGCCGACGAGTTGGTCGAGGACGATCCGGCTGTCGTCGAGCGAGATATAGGTGAACTGGGGGCCGCCGTTGACGTCACCGAGCGCGAAGATGTGCGGCTGACTGGTGCGCAGGTACTCGTCGACCTCGACGGCGCCGCGCGAGGTGGTGCGCACCCCCGCGGCTTCCAGGTTGAGGCTGCCGGTTGCCGGCGCCCGGCCGGTGGCCGGCAGGACGGCGTCCGCGGCGACCGTGTGTTCGCGGCCGTCCTGCTCGTAGACCACGATGGCCTCGCCGTCGCCGTCACGCACCTCCTTCACGGTGACACCGGTGACAATGCTGATGCCCTCGTCGATGAGGATGGTGGTGGCGGCTTCGGCGATGTCGTCGTCCTCGCGGGGGAAGAGCTTCGGGAAGGCCTCCAGCACAGTGACCTGGGAGCCGAACTGCTGGTAGATGGAGGCGAACTCGATGCCGAGGTAGCCGCCACCGATGATGGTGAGCCGCCGGGGGAGGTCGGTGCTTTCGATCAGTTGGGTACTGGTGACCAGGTGCTTGCTGATTCGCAGGCCCGGGATGTCGGGGATGATCGGCTCGGAGCCGGTGTTGATCAGGACGGTCTCGCCGGTGACGGTCACGGTCCCGTCCGCGGTGTCGACGCGGACGGTGTGCGGGTCGGTGAAGACGGCCTTGCCGGTCAGGACGGTAACGGTTTCCATGCCGTTCAGACCGTCGTAGTTGCCGGCGCGGAACAGGGCCGTGACGGCCTGGACCTTGTCGACGGACTGCTTGTACCACGCCTGCGCCGGGTCTTCGGGACGGCGCTTGCGGGAGTGGTGGACGAGCGCCTTGGTCGGCACGCAGCCCACGTTGGGACAGGTGCCGCCGTACATGTGCGCCGACTGCTCGACCAGGACGACGCGCTTGCCACGCCGGCCCATCGCTCCGGCGGTGACCTTGCCGCCCTTGCCGAAGCCGATGACGAGGAGATCGGCATTCATGGTGTCGTTCATGTCTTGATGGCTCCAGTCGTGGCCGGGGAAGAAACAGTGAGCATCGGACAGAAAGGACGAGTACCTGTTAAGGCCTTTTGATCATGATTTGTCTGTTTCGGCCATCAGTGTTGCTGACGCCCACGGGGTGGCGGCCTGCGGCACGCCGCCACCCCGTGGTGTACCGCGCCTTCCCCAGGCGGCCCGAGCCCGGGGAGCGGGCGCTGACGGCACGTCACCTGGCCGTTCGCGGTGGCTCGTACGCTCCCGCGCAGGCCACAGTGATGGGACGTCAGACGGCGATGCGTCCGCCGTCGACCGGCAGCACGGCACCGTGAACGAAGCTGGACCGGTCGGTGGCCAGGAACACGATGGCGTCGGCCACCTCCTGCGCGGTTCCCGGCCGCCGGGCCGGCGCCTGGGCGGCGAGGGCATCCAGGGCCTCGGCCATCCCCGAGGTTCCCTCGGTCAGCGTCGGGCCCGGACTGACCGCGTTCACCCGTACCCCGCGCGGCCCGAACTCCGCCGCCCACGCCTTCGTCAGCAGGACCAGGGCGGCCTTGCTCGACCCGTACAGGCTCATGCCGTCCACGCCGTACTCCGCGACCATCGTGGTCACGTTGATGATCGCGCCACGACCACGCTCGGCCATGGCAGGGGCAAGCTCGGCGACCAGGAAGTACGGCGTCTTCACGTTCAGCCCGTACACCGTGTCGAAGCCGGCCTCGGTGACCTCTGCGGTCGGGCCGAACGGGAAGACGCCGGCGTTGTTGACCAGGACGTCGATCTGCCCGACGAGTGCACTGGCCTGCCTGGCCAGCGAGCGTGCCGAGGCCTCGTCCCGCAGGTCGGCAGCCACGAAGTGGCCCTCACCGCCGGCCGCCTCGATCTCCTGGACGACCTTCTTGCCGCGCGCGGCGTCGCGGCCCGACAGCACGACCCTCGCCCCGAGCCCGGCGAGCGCCAGCGCGGCCGCCCGGCCGATACCGCTGGTTCCGCCGGTGACCAACACCGAAGTGCCAGACAGTTCTGACATCACTACTCGCTTTCGAAGATGCGGGTGCCTCATCAAGAGGCCTGTCGGCCCAGCCGCTCCGTACTGGCGGCGACTCGATCCGGGTGGTGCAAGGCGCGGACGTTCCGCACGCTTCCCGAGAGGGCATACCAGGGGCCTATAGCCTTCATAAGTACCACCTTGGCGCCTCTGACCTGGCACTTCACGAATCCTGTGTTACGCGGGGCCCCAGCGCATGGATGCAACGCACTCGGGCGCGCCGCCCCTTCGGGAACAGCAGGCGTCGCCGCCGAAGGTGCGGGTCCGGTGCCGGACCAGCTCCGTCCGGATCGCTCTGCGCTGCGGGACTCGGGCCGCCGGGGGCTGGTCCAGGGCTGCGACGAGGTGGCCGAGGTCGCGCCGGTGCGAGCCGGCAGGCCGGACCGCCCAGGTGCGACGTACGAGGGGGTGGCCGACCAGCGGCGACCACGTGACGGTCTCCGGCAACGGTTGGGACCAGTCAGGGGGTGCAAGGGCGAAGGCCCGACCGGCGCCGACGGCGGCGAGCTTGACCTCGGCGATCAGGGACTCTCCCGTGGGCGGCTCGCGAGAAGTTGCCGGCCGGCGCGACGGGACGGGGGGGCGAACCCGGCCGCGCCGCAGGCCCGTCGGGTGAGTTCGTGGCACGAGGTTTCGGGACCGGGCATCAGCCACTCGTCGCGGGGATGCTCCTTGCCGGGTTCAGGGCCGGTCGGCCGATGGGATTAGGGGGCAGCAGTCGAGCGCGGAGGCGTTGTCGGCGGCCAGTGCGCGGGCGAGGACGACCAGATCGGCCACCCTGGGGTCGCCGACCGAGTAGACGAGTTTGCGGCCGTCCCGGCGGGCGGTGACGTAGCCGCAGTCGACGAGACAGGTCAGGTGGACCGACACCCGGGGCTGGGAGATGCCGACGTGCTCGACGCACTCGGCCGAGGTGCGTTCGGCGGCGAGGACGAACTCCAGCAGCCGCAGCCGGGTTGGGTCGGACAGCGCGCGGAAGAACCTCGCCACGGTGTCCGTATGGGTGCACGCCGCCGCGTCGGGCACCGGCGCGGCCGGGGCGGTGGTCGAGGTCATGGCGCGCGACTCCCAGCACTAGAGCTATTTGCCTACCCGCATAGTATGCTGGCGCTGAGCTATTCGGAAAGGCATATAGATGCTGGTGCGGGTCCGGGCCGGCACAGAGGAGGCAGCGCCGTGACCGAGACGAAGAACAGCTACGACCTGGCAATCATCGGATCGGGCTCGGCGGCGTTCGCCGCCGCCATCGCCGCCATCGGCCAGGGCAAGCGGGTGGTGATGGTGGAGCGCGGCACCATCGGCGGCACCTGCGTGAACGTGGGCTGCGTGCCCTCCAAGGCACTGCTGGCCGCAGCCGAAGCCCGGCACACCGCGCTGGCCGCCACCCGCTTCCCCGGCATCACCGCAGGCTCCGGACCGGTGGACTTCCCGGCCCTGATCGGCGGCAAGGACGCGCTGGTCGAGCAGCTGCGCGAGGAGAAGTACACCGAACTGGCCGCCGAGTACGGCTGGGAGATGGTGCACGGCAGCGCGTCCTTCACCGGGAACGGCGATGGCCCCGCCCTGGACGTCGCGCTGAACGAGGGCGGCACGCTGCGGATCGAGGCCGGCCACTACCTGGTCGCGACCGGCTCCGCCCCCTGGGCCCCGCCCGTCGAAGGCCTGGAGGAGGCCGGCTACCTGACCTCCACCACCGCGATGGAACTCGACCGCCTGCCCGAGTCCATGGTCGTGGTCGGCGGCAACGCGGTCGGTCTGGAACAGGCCCAGATCTTCGCCCGCCTCGGCACCGAGGTCACCGTCGTCGAGGCCCTGGACCGCCTCGCGCCCTTCGAGGAGCCCGAGGTCTCCGCCGTGATCGAGCAGGCCTTCGCCGACGAGGGCATCACCGTGCACACCGCGACGACCCTGACAGCAGTCCGCCGCGACGCGGACAGCACCGTCACGACCCTCCGCGCGCCGGACGGCGGCGAGGCCGAGCTGCGCGCCGAGCAACTCCTGATCGCCACCGGCCGCCGCCCCCACACCACCGGCCTGAACCTGGACCAGGTCGGCGTCAAGACCGGCCGGCGCGGCGAGGTCACCGTGGACGACTGCCTGTGCACCACCAACCCCCGCATCTGGGCCGCCGGCGATGTCACCGGCCACCCCCAGTTCGTCTACGTTGCCGCCGCCCACGGCACCCTCGTTGCCGACAACGCCCTGGCCGGCGCCGAGCGCACGCTCGACTACACCGCCCTGCCCCGGGTCACCTTCACCAGCCCCGCCATCGCCGCCGTCGGCCTGACCGAAGCTCAGGTGGCCGAGGCCGGCATCGCCTGCGACTGCCGCATCCTGCCCCTGGAGTACGTGCCGAGGGCGCTCGCCGACCGCGACACCCGCGGCCTGGTCAAGATCGTTGCCGAGGCCGGAACCCGGCGCCTTCTCGGCGTGCACGTCATCGCGGAGAACGCCGGCGACGTCATCACCGCCGCCACCTACGCCCTCAGCGCCGGTCTCACCGTGGACCAGCTCGCCCACACCTGGGCCCCCTACCTGACCATGGCCGAAGCCCTCAAACTCGCCGCCCAGACCTACACCGGCGACGTCGCCAAGCTTTCCTGCTGCGCCGGCTGACCCGCCACCCGACAAGGAACCCGACCCATGGACACCCTGGCTCCACCAGCACCCCGGCGCCACGATCCTGCCCGTCGCCGCCGCCCACCAGATCGGCCGCCCCCTGACCAAGAAGCTCCTGGAGAGCAACGACCCGTCCGGCTGCTGCTGACACCCTGCCGAGCTCGGCGGCGATGGCGAGTTCGCCGGCGTCTCTCCTCGCTCCGCGTGGCCCGTACCCAGTGCCCAACACGCCATCAGGGAAAGGGACGCCGGTGCGCGGTGTCCTCCGCTACCCGCCTTCTCCGGTCAGGCGCTTGAGCAGATCGAGCAGGGCCGCCCGCTCCGTCTCGGACAAGGTGGAGAAGCAGTCGGCGAGCACCTCGTCGGCGACCCCGTGCCCGGCTGCGAGGACCTGCTCGCCGGCCGGCGTGAGGTGGTGCTCGATGCGTCGGCCGTGCCCTGGGCGGCGCTCGACCAGGCCTTGTGCCGTCAGGCGGCCGACGAGCGTTCCGAAGGCCTGCTCGCTCTGGAAGGTCGCCGCGGCCAGCTCGCGCGCCGATGCCCCGGGTGAGCGGCCGATCGCGCGCAGGGCGTCCCACTGGGCCAGCGTCGTGCCGACCGCGGCCAGGGCACTGTCGAGCGCCCGGTGCTGCCGGTACTGGGCTTGCTTGACCGCCCGGCCGAGGACTTGCAGGTCACCTTGCATGCGTCGAGCCTATCCCATGACTAAGCTAGCTTATATAAAGATATTTAGTTACTCTGACGGCATGCCTACAGACCGCACAGCGCTCGTGTACGAGGACCTCTCCCTCACCGTCTCCGAGGCAGGCGCCGGCCGGCCGGTCCTGATCCTGCACGGCGGCGGGGGCCCGGCCACCGTCGCCGGCCTCGCCGAGCACCTCGCCCGGACCGCTCACACCATCACGCCCGTGCACCCCGGCTGGGACGGCACCCACCGCCCCGACTGGCTCACTGGCATCGACGACCTCGCCCTCGCCTACCTGCACCACCTCCACGACCGCCGGCTGGAGGACGTCCTGGTCGTCGGCTCCTCGCTCGGCGGCTGGATCGCCGCCGAGATGGCCGTCCGGGACACGGCCGGGATCATCACGGGCCTCGTCCTGATCGACGCCGTCGGCGTGCACGTCGGAACGGAACCGATCACCGACGTCTCCGCCCTCGACGCCCGCGGCCTCGCGGAACACTCCTGGCACGACCCCGACCGCCACTACCTCGACCCCACCCGCCTCCCGGCCGGCCAACTCGCCGTCCGGCAAGCCAACATGGCCACCATGCGCACCCTCGCCGGCGACCCCTACATGCACGACCCCAAGCTGCTCCGCCGCCTCGGCCGCGTCACGGTGCCCAGCCTCCTGCTCTGGGGAGAGAGCGACCGCATCGTCACCCCCGCCTACGGAACGGCGTACGCCGACGCCCTGGGCAACGGCCGGTTCGAGGTCGTCCCCGAGGCGGGCCATCTCCCGCAGATCGAACAGCCGGAAGCCACCTTCGCCCTGATCGACGCCCACCTGCGCCGATCGAGCACGCGGGCCGCTATCGCCCCGGGCGGGTAGCTGTCCCCGGGAAGCTGGACCAGCCCGTGAGCCCTGTCCGCGCCTCCGGACCGTCGTCAGGTGACCGCTCCGGGGCAGGTGCAGCTCGCGAGGTGGCGTTTCACCGACGGGACGGAGGCGAGCTGGGTGAGGGCGCGGGGTGAGGCGAGGGTGGCGGGCGGGTCGAGCATCTGCATGGTGCGGACGAAGCGCAGGTACAGGCCCGGGTGGTGCGGGAGTCGGGCGGTGACGGCGCCGAGGAAGCCGGTGGCGATCCGGCTGGACAGGGGTAGGTCGGTGTCCTGCCAGGCCCGGTCGGTGGAGGTGCTCACCAGCCAGGGGCTGCGGACGAGGTCTGCTGCGCCGCGCTGGAAGGCCGGTTCGACGCCGCCTGGGCCATCGAGATGCTCTTCCACGTGGTGCGCCGCGTCGAAGCCGTCGGCCGCGCGCCAGCACTCCTGGCGGACCGGACCGTCCAACTGCTCGGCGAGGACCGGCAGTCGGGGCAGGCGTGCCTGGACGAGCGCCGCGAGCCGCTCCGGCGTGGGCCGGGTGCCCCGCAGCCGTAGCGCCACGCCGATCACGAACCCGTCGTCGGGGCGCTGACGGGACCACTCCAGCATTCCCCTGTCCTGCACCGAGCCGAGTTCCGAAGCGTCGACGGTGGTTACGTCGCCGGTCGGGCCGCTGTGCGTCGTCATTGCTGCTCCGCTGTCGTGGACCGGGGGTGCCTCACCGTCGGCGCGGCCGGTGAGGCGAAGGAAGGTGCGTGCAACCGGGAAACGATCCCAGCCCCGTTCGGATACTGCATCCATGACGGTCCGTCCGGGTGCACAGAAGTACGAGACCCCGCGCGGCCAGGTGAGGCTCGGCACTCCGGGTCCACCCGTACGGAGGAAGGAATCACCCGGATGCCGTACCCGGTCCCCGGCTCGTTGGTGGCGGACACCGGTTCCGGTGTCAGCTGGCGGCTGCACGCGCGACCGGGCCCGGCCGCCCCCCGGTGAAGGAGACCCTGCCATGCCCGACCACTTCGCGCCCGGATCCGCGTCACACCCGCCCGCCGTGGACCGGTCGCCCGAGGCCGACGGCTGGCGGCCGCTGCCGGCGGTGCTGAACGGACACGCCACACACCACGGCACCCGTCCAGCACTCAGCTTCGTCGACCACGGCCGGGACCCGGAGGGCACCTGGCAGACGCTGACCTTCGCGGAGGTGGACCTGCGGGCCCGAGCCCTGGCCGCCGCGCTCGAAGCCGGGTTTCCTCGCGGTGGGCGCGTCGCCGTGCTGTGCCCCCAGAGCGTGGAGTACGCCGTCGCCGTCCTGGCCTGCCTGTACGCCGGGATGATCGCCGTGCCGCTGTTCCCGCCGGAGGACCCCCGGCGGACAGAACGCCTGGCGGCCGTCCTCGCGGACGCGGACCCGGTCTGCCTGCTGAGCGTCGGACCTCAGCAGGCGCTGTGCCAGAGCCTGGGCGGCGGCCGGGTACCGGTGTGGGCGGTGGAGGAGACGGAGCCGCGCCTCGCCCGCGACTGGTCGGGCCACCGGGCGGGCCCGGCCGAGCCCGCCTACCTGCAGTACACCTCGGGCTCCACCGGGCGCCCCAACGGCGCCGTCATCACCCACGGAAACCTGGTGGCCAGCACCCGGCAGGTCGTCGACGGCTGCGGGCTGTCCGACGGCACGCCCATCGCCAGCTGGCTGCCGCTCTTCCACGACATGGGCCTGAACATCGGGGTGCTCGCCCCGATGCTGGCCGGGGCGCACGTCGCCCTGATGTCGCCGCTGGCGTTCATCCAGCGGCCCCGGCGGTGGCTGCGGCTCCTCGGCGTGCACCGCGCCCACTTCAGCGGCGGCCCCAATTTCGCCTACGACCTCTGCGTCCAGCGGATTCCCGACGCCGCGGGGCTCGACCTCAGCAGCGTCCGCGTGCTCACCAACGGCGCCGAGCCGGTACGCGTCGACACCCTGCGCCGCTTCACGGAAGCCTTTGCCGCGGCCGGCCTCGCCCCCGACGCGGTCAAGCCCAGCTACGGGCTGGCGGAGGCCACCGTGCTGGTGGCCTGCAACCGGGTCGGGCAGAGCTGGACCGAACTCGCCCTCGACGGCGACGCACTGGCGGCCGGAGCGATCAGCATCCTGCCCGACCGGGACCGGGCGGCCCGGGTGACGACGGTGGCGGGCTGCGGCCGGCCGGTCGGGCAGGACGTGCGCGTGGCGGACCCCGAAACCGGGGTCGAGCGGCCACCCGGCTCGGTCGGGGAACTGTGGGTCCGCGGCCCCAACGTGGCAGCCGGCTACTGGCAGCAACCCGGCCCCACCGCAGCGCTGTTCGACCGCGTCCTCACAACGGCGGACGGCGGCGAGCACGGCTGGCTGCGCACCGGCGACCTGGGCTTCCTGCACGACGGTGAGGTGTTCGTCCTCGGCCGGATCAAGGACGCCATCATCGTCCACGGCGCCAACCACGCGGCGAGCGACATCGAGGACACCGTCCGCCGGGCGGTCCCCGAAGCCGTACCCACGGCGGTGGCCGCCTTCGCGGTGCCGGGCGGCGACGGCGAGGGCGACCGGCTGGTGGTCGTGGTGGAACTCGTCGCCGGCCCGCAGAGCGCGGAGGACATCGGGCTGCGGCGGAGGGTGCGGGCGGCCGTCGCCGAGCGCCACGGAGTGCGGCCGTACGACGTGCTCGCGGTCCGGCGGGGCAGCCTGCCGCGTACCACCAGCGGAAAGCTCCGGCGCGGCGACTGCCGCGCCCGGTACCTCGCGGACGGGCGAAGCCCGGACGGCAGCACCGACAGCAAGGAGAGCAAGTGAGCGAGCGGAGCGAGCGAACCATCGACAGGTGCGCGTCTCGCGAGGCGACCGCCGAGCGCAGCGAGGTGGGCGCATGAGTCGTTCCACCGACCCCGCAGAGATGGCTGCCTGGCTGACAGGCCGCCTCGCCGAGCTGCTGGAGCTCGCGCCGGAGGAGATCGACGTCACCGTGCCGCTGGACGGGCTCGGGGTGACGAGCATGGAGGAGGTGACGGTCGTCGCCGAGCTGGAGGAGCGGTACGGGCTGACGATCCCGGTAGCTGACCTGAGGCGCCACCCCACGGTCGAAGCGCTCTGCTCCCACCTCGCCGGGTTCACCCCGGCCGAGGTGTCACGGCCCTGACCCGCTTTCAGCCGAGTGGAGCGCAGCGCGTCGTGGGCGCGGTCGGGG
Organism: Kitasatospora aureofaciens; assembly: GCF_019192735.1. Classification (GTDB taxonomy): domain Bacteria; phylum Actinomycetota; class Actinomycetes; order Streptomycetales; family Streptomycetaceae; genus Kitasatospora; species Kitasatospora aureofaciens_A. The sequence continues at coordinate 57,602 of NZ_JAHTKP010000024.1, read as the reverse complement.
TCGGCCAACTGTGCGGCGGTGGGCCCGAGTTCATGGGCGACAGACCAGCGGCGGGTGAGGCGGGCCAGGAAGGCGGCGTCCTGTGCGGGCAGGCCCAGCCAGGCGCAGAGGATCTCCATGGGCAGCCGCTGCGCCGCCTGCTCGACGGCGTGACGCAGAAGATGCTCACCCAGACCCTGCGCGCCCTGGAACGCGACGGCCTGGTCACCCGCACCGTCTACCCCACTGTGCCCCCGCGCGTCGAGTACTCCCTCACCGACCTCGGGCACGCCGCCGGCCGGCTGACCACCGCCGTCGCGGACTGGGCCGTCGACCACGCCGCCGGGATCCAGGCCGCCCGCGCCGCGTTCGACGCACGCTCCGAGGAGCCCCGGCCGGCCCCCTGAGCCGACGCCGGACGGGCGAGGGCACCTCGGGCGGGCCGCGGCTGAAGGGGGACCGCGGGCTCAGACGGTGCCGAGCGGGTTGAGGAGGGTGAAGCGCCAGTCGCCGTCGGCGTCCCGGCGGGCGATGTTGGCGGTGGTGCCGGTCGGGGCGATCCGTTCGCCGCCGGGGCCGTCGATCTCCAGGTTCCAGTCGGTGACCAGCAGGGCGGTTTCCGCGCCGACGAGGGTGTGCCGCGAGACGTTCGTCAGCCGGCCGCGGGCGGCGACGGTCCCGCCGATCTCCGCACGCAACGCCTCGGCGCCGGTGATGTGCTCGCCGGCCACCGTGCGCATGCCCGCACCCGGGGCGAACAGAGCCAGCACGCCGTCGACGTCGCCGGCGTTCAAGGCGTCCTGGAACAGGATCGGCAGCTTCGCGGGGTCGGTGATGACAGGGGACATGGTGAAAGGTCCTTACTTCACGAAGGGGTGGTGACGGCTTTTCGGCCGTGACTCCACAGTGCCTTCGGGGCCGTCCTCCGGACGAGGTAGAGTCGGGACTCGACATGGTCGAAAGTGGACAGCGCGATGTCATCGACATCGCCTACGACAATCCCGACCGGTTGCACATCGGCGTCGAGGTGCTGACTTTCGACGCGTTGAAGCGCCGCTTGAAGAGCTCGGTCGCCCGCAGGCCGAGCCGCCTCGACTTCCACCAGATCATGCTCGTGCGCGGCGGCGAGGGTGCCGCGATGGTCGATTTCGTCACCCACCCGTGCGTCCACGGCACGCTGCTGCACCTACGGCCCGGCCAGGTGCAACGCCTGCCCTCCGCCGCGAACGGCCGCCCCGCGGACCTCGACGCCGTCCTGCTGCTGTTCACCGCCGACTTCCCGTCGCCGCTGCCCGCGACGCGCGAGGTGCTCGGCGGCTTCGGCCCGGTCGCCCGGCGCCTGCCGCCCGACGACTTCGACGCCTTCGATCGCGCGGTGACGGAGATGGACGCGGAATACCGGACGCTGAGAGGTGAGCAGACCCCTGACACAACAGCGCTCGCCGACACGGACGTTGAGCTGACCGGAGCATTGCTGCGCCAGCTCCTCGGCGCGCTGCTGATCCGCATGGCCCGCCTCCCGGACCCGGCCGGACGCCCCGTCCCCGCCACGCCCGGCGCCGAGGTCTACCTCGCCTTCCGCCGCGAGCTGGAACACTCCTTCGCCACCACCCGCGCCGTCGAGGACTACGCCGCCCGGCTCGGTTACTCCCCCCGAACCCTGACCCGCGCGTGCCTGGCCGCCACCGGCCGCAGCGCCAAGCAACTCGCCGACGCCCGCGTCGTCCTCCAAGCACAGCGCCTGCTCGCCCACACCGACCTGCCCGTGGCCGCGATCGGCCGCACGCTCGGCTTCACCGAGGCCACCAACTTCGGCAAGTTCTTCACCCGCGAGACCGGCCGCACCCCGGGCGACTTCCGCCGCGCCCAGCGGTGAGCGGGCCCCGCGCCTGCACTTCTTCCAGGACCTGACGTGGCACTTGGCTCAACCGCCGAGGCCGAGGGCAACGAAGAGATCCTGGTATGCGGCGAGCGTGTCGGATGTCGAGGACATCATGGTCGGTGAGACCCCGATCGAGGCCGGCGATATCGTCGCGGTCGAGATCGAGGTCGGCGGCCGACTCCGCGTCGGCCGCCGATTCCCGTGTGCTGGGCGCTTCGGGACTTGGTCAGGCCAGGTTCTTCTCCAGCGCGGTGAGGTAGTTGCGCATGAAGTGGTCGCGTACCCCGTCGCCGGTCGGGCTGAATGCGGCGGCGGTGAGGCCTTTGGCTCGGTTGGCCAGGTCCGGGACCAGGCCGGTGGTCTGGTGGATCCTTCCGGCGGAGTCGATGTGGCGCAGGGCGTCCACGTGGGTGAAGGCCGGCTCGGGCGGCAGCTGGGGCACGATGTCGTTGTTGTTGACGAACCGGTAGGTGCGGTTGGAGAAGCCCTTGTTGTAGGCGGTGGCCAGGGCGCGGTCGCAGGTTCGGGGTTGGCCGAAGGTGACGACGCCGTCGGCCAGAAGACGCGGTTCCTCCAGGTACAGGCGGGCGGCAGCCAGCATGGCCAGGGCACCACCGAGGCTGTGGCCGGTGAACCAGAGGGTCTGCCCGTTCGTGCGCAGCTCGGCGATCGTCTTCTGCACGCCGGGGAAGACGGAGTCGAGTGCTTCGGCGAATCCGTGGTGGACGTAGCCGGTTCGGGCGGGGCCGGGCCATGGCGGGGTGGTGGCGTCGGTGAGCCAGTCGCGGATCTGCGCGGGTTCCGTGCCGCGGAACGCGGTGACGATCATGCGGTCGCCGGCCATGGTGTAGGCCTGGGTGTCCTGGAGCGGGAAGGGCGGGGTGAACCGCGTCTCGTGGTGGCGTACGGTGTCGAAGCCCCAGGCGCGGGCCTGCTCGTCGATCTCGGTGTCGTTCTTGTAGGCGAGGTCGGAGGCTCTGGCCATCCAGTAGGCATGGGTGGGGCTGCAGCTGGTGGTGGTCTGGTCGAACGTGGTGGGTACGGACACGGCGGGACTGCCTTCCGGTAGCGGGGTCGGCGGCCGACGTGGCCGGCGACGCGACGGCTTTCCCGTTGTTCGTAGCGGAAGTGCTCCTGCCTGTCAGTGCGCAGCGCCCGGGTGTCACTCGAACGGGCCGCATCAGGTGGCGGCGCGCGGGGCCTGAGTGGGGGCGGCGGCCATCAGGGCCTCGGCGGCGGTGCGGGCCTGGCGGGCGGGTTCGGGTGTGCCGAGGATCCCTGCGGTGGCCATCGCGCCGTTGGCCAGGAGGGCGAGCTGGTCGGCCAGGGGCGGCGGCCCGCCGGCGGCCGCGACGAGCGTGGCGAAGTGGGCGGTCAGTGCCTGCGTGTGGGAGCGCACGATGGTGGCCACCGCGTGGCTCACGCCGCCCAGTTCGCCGTAGGAGTTGATGAGGGCGCAGCCGCGGAAGTCCGGAGTGGTGAACCACTCCTCCAGGTAGTCGAAGACGTCCAGGATGCGCTCCGACGGGGTGGCATCCGGCCGCGCGTGGGCGGCGATCCCCTCGGCCACGGCCTGGCTGCGGCTGGTCAGCACGGCCGAGACCAGGTCGTCCTTGGACGGGAAGAGCTGGTACAGGCGCTTGAGCGAGACGCCCGAGGCGGTGCGGATGGCATCCATGCCGACGGCCTGCACGCCCCGCGCGTTGAACAGTGCGCCGGCCGCGTCGAGCAGCCGCGCCTCTGCCGTACCCGCGTCCATCGGCGATCCCCCTTCGCCAGAGAACAGTTGTTCTCAACCGTACGGCGCTGTGCTTCAGCCGTCCCCAGGTAATCCGACATATGGACAAGGCCGGGCACGGGAAGTGTGCGTTCCAGCTGCTCCGACCCGCCCCGCCTGTCGCATACGGCCTGGTCAAGTGCCGTAAAGCGCAGCCCATACGAGAACCTATGGGGGTCATCGGGATTGCTTGGGGTAAATATGCCTATGGGCCCTGTGACGTGCTCTATTTGAAGCTCGGACGTTCGTTCGCTTAGGTTCATGGCATCAGCGAGATCAACTTCCCGAAATAAGCATTGAGCAAGTCATGTCTCGCGGGTGGTGGGCAGGTGGCCGAAGCGCCTTTCTCGCACTCTCATCCTTCTTCAGCATGCCCTCTTCCCAGTGGAAGGAGAATGTCATTACCGTGCCCAACAATCCTGTTGCTCCCAGTGAAATCCGAGGAGGGGCGTCCGGGATCGCGGGGTCGGCGGCCAAGCAGAGCCTGCTCGTGAGCAAGGCGCCTCCCCGGCCGTCCTGGGCCGTTGTGGCCGTCGCCACGGCCGCCGGGGTGGCCGGCCTGGTTCTGCTGGTGGCGGTGGGTTCCGTCATGGACCGTGTGCTGCTCATCCCGCCGCTGGCGGCCAGTGCGGCTCTCGTCTATGGAGCTCCGGCGCTCCCGCTCTCCCAGCCGCGCAGTGTGATCGGCGGTCAGTTGCTTTCGGCGGTCGTCGGATTCCTCGTGCTGTGGTCGGCGGGAAGTTCGACGTGGACCGCCGCCATCGCCGGTGGTCTGGCGTTGGGTGCCATGCAGATCGCCCGTACTCCGCACTCGCCGGCTGCCGCCACTGCGGTCATCGTCGCCGCGACCAAGCCCGACCCCCTGGTCTTCCTGCCGCTCCTTGGGCTGGCCACGGTCCTGCTCGTCCTGGTCGGCGTTGCTGTGGGACGCACAGGTCCCGGCACTCGCTATCCCGCCTACTGGTGGTAGTTCTCCGCCGACCATGAGTAATTCTCCGTCGACCCCTTCTTCACAGCTGAGGTGAAACGCATGTCCACCCTTATCGCCGACGTCGAGATCCCGGACAGCAAGCTGGCCCAGGAGGCCACCGAGCTGATTCGGGATGCCACCGACGACCTGATTTACCACCACTCGCGGCGCGTCTATCTCTGGGGTGCGCTCCAGGGAAAGAATCGCGGCCTGTCCTTCGACGCAGAACTCCTCTACATCGGCGCCATGTTCCACGATCTGGGGCTCACCGAGCCCTACCGGGACAACAACCGGCGCTTCGAGATCGACGGGGCGGAAGAGGCCCGGAACTTCCTGATCTCCCGCGGAGTCGACGAGGACAATGCCCGCGTGGTGTGGGAGGCCATCGCGCTGCACACCACGCCGGAGATTCCCACCTACATGGCCCCGGAGATCGCTCTGGTGACGGCCGGCGTCGAACTCGACGTCCTGGGCATCGGCTATGCCGACGTGTCCGACGAGGTCCGTGCCGCCGTGGTTGCCGCGCACCCCCGCCCCGGCTTCAAGCGGCAGATCCTGCGGGCCTTCAACGAAGGCATCACCCGGCGGCCGGCGACCACCTTCGGCAACGTCAAGGCAGACGTCCTCGACCGTTTCACCGACGGTTATGTGCGCCCGAACTTCGTCGACGTCATCGAGAACTCCGCCTGGCCCGAGTGACTCCCTCCACAGCGACCGTTCCAGCAGAAGGAACCGCACTGATGACACAGCTTCCCCGGTCCACCACCCGCCGGCGACTGCGCTGGGGGCTCTCCCCGGTCGTCGCGATCGCGCTGGCCTCCACCACCCTGACGCTGCAGGCGAATGCCGATCCCGGTGACGAGGCGCGGCAGCGCGCGGCCGTCACGGGTGACAACGTGGTGCTGCAGTGGAACCAGCAGACCGTCGACGCGCTGGCGGTCAACAACCAGGGGTCCGAGCACCCCACGCCACCGCCCGTGGGTGGCCGGACGCTGGCGATCGTCCACGAGGCGATCTACGACGCGTGGGCCCCGTACGACAGGAAGGCCATGGGCACCCAGCTCGGCGGGGACCTCCGGCGCCCCAGGGCGGACCGTACGGAGAACAACAAGCGCAAGGCGATCAGCTTCGCCGCGCACCGGGCGCTCACCGACCTGTTCCCGAAGCAGAAGGCGACGTTCGACGCCAAGCTGCGGGAACTGGGGTACGACGTCGCCGAAGTGGACAGCGTTGGGGCCGGATCGCCGGTCGACGTGGCGGTGCGCGCGACGGACGCGATCCTGGACGTCCGTCACGAGGACGGCTCCAACCAGCAGGCCACCCCGTCCTACGCGACCCCCGAGGGCTACTACCAGCCGGTCAACCCGCCCCAGGACGTCGACCACTTCGACAAGCAGAAGATCGTCGACCCGAACCACTGGGTCCCCCTCACGGTGAACGGCCAGACCCACCCGTTCATCACCCCGCAGTTCGCCGACGCCAAGCCGTTCTTCATCGGCGACCCGGGCAGGTACCTGCCCCCGCCGCCGCCGGAGTACGGCAGCGAGGAGTCCGTCGCTGCCATCGGGACGCAGATGGAACGCAACGCCAACCTGACCGAGCGGCAGAAGGCCATCGCCGAGCACTGGCAGTACAAGGACTCGACCTCCTCCTCGATTCCCCAGGAGTGGGCCGTGTTCGTCTCCAGGCGCGACCATCACACGCTCGACGACGACGTGAAGCTGTTCTTCGCCCTGAACATTGCCGAGGGCGACGAGGCGGTCGTGGACTGGAAGACCAAGGTCGACTACGACTACGGCCGTCCGATCACCATGATCCGCTACGCCATGGCCGGGCAGCAGATCCAGGGATGGGCGGGACCGAACCAGGGCACCCGGACCATCGACGGCTCCCAGTGGCGGCCCTACCTCAAGACCCCTGCCTTCGCGGCGTACGGGTCCGGGCACACCGGGTTCACCGCGGCCGGCGCGGAGATCCTCAAGCAGTTCACCGGATCCGACGCCTACGGCGGGTCGGGGACGATCAGGAGCGGAAGCTCCAAGATCGAGACCGGCATGCCCTCCCAGGACATCGCCCTGAAGTGGGACACCTTCAGCGACGCCGCCCAGGAAGTCGGCGAGTCACGGCTCTGGGGCGGCGTGCACTGGGAGTTCGACCACACCGAGGCCAACGCGCAGGGGCGCAAGCTCGCCCGCGACGTGTGGCGTGAGGCGCAGCAGTACTTCAACGGGACGCACGACAACGGGACGCAGGACAACGGGACGCACAGCGGGGCGCACGACAGCGGGACGCACGACAAGGCATCGCACACCGAGGAGCGAACTCATGGCTGAAGTCGAGTACATCAAGAACGTGTTCCGCAGCGGGTTCGAGCTGCAGGACATCGAGTGGTCGAGCTGGGACGAGCCGGGACGTGCGGGCGTCGAGCACCACGTGCTGTGGGCGCCGGACGCGGAGACCGGCGAGGTCTCCGTGGGCCTGCTCCTGCGCTTCCCGCCCACGGCGCACGGAGACTTCCACGAGCACCTGGGCTACGAGCTGATGCTCGTCCTGGACGGCCGGTTGGACCACAGTGACGGCACGTCCTACTTCAAGGGGGACCTGATCGTGGAGGGCCCCGGCACCGAGCACCGCATGTCCAGCGGCTCCGGCTGCACGGTGCTGGCGATCCGTACCAAGCCGGCCGCGGCCCGTACCCCGAAGCAGCCCATCCGCGAGGTCGTCCCCGCGGTTTCCTGACCTCGTCGAGGATCCGGCACCGACGATCCAACAGCGGCGTGCCCCAGGCAGTGCAGGCCTGGGGCACGCCTCTTGATCCAGGCACAACCCACCGCACGCTTGGAAGTGAGGCTCATGGCTCTGCCCGTACCCGGACAGGGTACCCACCCCCTCGGAGACCGGAAACGACGCGTTCTGATCTCCAGCACCTCTTCGGACTCCCACACCTGGAACCTGGTCTTCCTGCAGATCCTCCTGGAGGAGATGGGCCACGACGTCATCAACATCGGGGCCTGCGTACCGGACGAGTTCCTGATCGCCGAATGCCGCCGCACGGGCCCGGACATGGTGGTCCTCAGCAGCGTCAACGGCCACGGCTTCCTGGACGGCACGCGCGTGATCTCGCGGCTCCGCCGGGAACCGGATCTGGCCCATCTGCCCGTGCTGATCGGCGGGAAGCTGGGCACCCGCGGCGAGGGCGACTCCTTCGGCGAGCAGCTGATGGCGGCCGGCTTCGACGCGGTCTTCGAGGACACCAAGGGCATCGGCGCGTTCCGCGAGTACCTCGCCACGGCCGGCCGGGCCGTGGAACTGGAGGCCACCGCATGACCGGCGGCACGGAATTGGCCGTCCAGGGACGGTTCGGTACGGCGGTCTCCGCCGCCGCCCGGCGCGGTGAACTGGTGGTGCAGCCGCGGATGGGCATGCCCACCGTGACCGAGATGCAGCAGGGCCTTCGGGCGGTGCGGCAGGCACGGGCCACCACCGTCGGAACCATCACCCTCGACAGCTATACCCGGGTGGGCGATCACAGCTCCGCGCGCAGAGCGCTGGCGGCGGGCAGCGACCTCAACGGGTTCCCGATCGTGGCCCACGGCGCCGACGTCACCCGGGAGATGATCGCCGGAGTCGGCGATCCGGGCTTCGCCATCCAGGTACGTCACGGGTCGCCGCTGCCCTTGGGGATCGTGCAGGCGCTGCTGGACGCGGGCCTGGACGCCACCGAGGGCGGCCCGGTCTCGTACTGCCTGCCGTACAGCCGTACCCCTCTCAAGGAGTCGGTCGACGCCTGGGCCAGGAGCTGCGAGCTGCTCGCGGAGCGGGTCCCGGGCGCGCACCTGGAGAGCTTCGGCGGGTGCATGCTCGGGCAGTTGTGCCCGCCGAGCCTCCTGGTGGCGATCTCCCTCCTGGAAGGGATCTTCTTCCGGCAGCACGGCCTGTCGAGCGTCTCGCTGAGCTACGCGCAGCAGACCAGCTTCGCGCAGGACATGGAGGCGATCGCGGCCCTGCGCCGGCTGGCGGGCGAGTTCCTGACCGGCACCCAGTGGCACGTGGTGCTCTACACCTACATGGGCGTGTTCCCGCAGACGACGGGCGGCGCGCTCGAACTGCTGCGCAGCAGCGCGGTCCTGGCCCGGGTGACCGGCGCGGAGCGGTTGATCGTCAAGACTCCGGCGGAGGCCCACCGCATCCCCACCATCGCGGACAACGTCCAGGCGCTGGAGGAGGCCGCGCGCACCGCGCGGGAAGTGGGCGACGCTGCCTCCGAGGTGGCCGACTCCGGGCTGTACGCCGAAGCACGGGCCCTGGTGGAGACGGTCCTCGACCTCGGCTCCGACGTCGGCCAGGGATTCCTGAAGGCGTTCTCCCGCGGCTACCTGGACGTTCCCTACTGCCTGCACGCGGACACTGCCCAGCGCACCCGCGCCTACATCGACGGTGAGGGGCGGTTGCAGTGGCTGTCGGCCGGCTTCATGCCGGTGCGGGCCGTCCCCCCGGCCGGCGCGGCCCGGCTGAGCGCGGACGGGTTCCTGCACATGCTCAGCCACGTGCAGCGCAGCTTCGACACGCCAGAGCTCGATTCCGGCTCCCGGACGCTGCCGTCGCGCGGCGTGCTCTCTTCTTCGATGGGGTGAACTTGATGACGTCACACAGCGGTTCCACGCCGTGGACGCTGGTCGTGATCGGAACGGGACCGCGGGGCATCTCGGTCCTCGAACGGCTGGCCGCGCGACTGGCCGCGGGGCGCTCGGACCGCCCCGTCAGGATCTACGCGATCGACGATGTCGAGGTGGGGGCCGGCCGGATCTGGCGTACGGACCAGGACGACTGGTACACGATGAACACGGTGGCCGGCCAGATCACCATGTACTCGGGCTCGCCCGACGCGGGGCCGTGGCGCCCCGGGGCCGGACCGTCCCTGGACGAGTGGTCGCGACGGCACCCCGGGGAGAAGCCCCTGGGCCCCGACGGCTACGCCTCGCGACGAACGTACGGACGCTATCTGCGGTCGGTGCACCGGAGCATCGTCGATCACCTTCCCGAGCACGTCGAACTGGTCGGGATACGGGCCAGGGTGTCCTCGCTCGCCGCGCGCCCGGTCGGGGGCTGGCTGGTGGAACTGGACGAAGCTCCGCATCTGCTGGCGGCGGACCAGGTCCTGCTCGCGACCGGGCACCCCACGAACACGCCGGACGCGTTCGAGCAGAGGATGCTCGACTTCGCCGAGCGTCACGGCGGCACTCACTACCTGTGCGGTGACTCGGCGGCAGACCTGGACCTGGGGACGGGCACGATTCCGCCGGGAACGACCGTGGGCATCCGCGGCCTCGGCCTGTCCTTCTACGACGTGATGCTCGCCCTGACGGTGGGCCGCGGCGGGATCTTCAAGCGCACCGCGGAGGGCCCGCCGGCCTACCTCGCGAGTGGGCAGGAGCCCCGGATCGTGGCGGGCTCCCGCAGCGGTCTGCCGATCCCGGCACGCGGCGTGAACCAGAAGGCGCCCGATCACGCCTACCGTCCGCGGTTCCTGACCAAGGAGGCGGTGGAGAGCGCCCGTCGGAAGCGGCAAGAAGCCACCGGGAACGACCAGTTGTCGTTCGCCGAGGACGTGCTGCCGTTGCTGATGGGGGAGTTGAACCACGTCTACGAGGAGGTGCAGGCGCTCCACGGGGACGGGAGCACCCTGCCGCCGCTGGATCTCGACCGGCTTGCCCGGCCGTTCGCCGGCCGGACGTTCGCGACTCCGCAGGTCTTCACGGACCACCTCCTCCACCTCATGCGAGCCGACCTGGCGGACGCCGAACTGGGCAACGCCAACGGCCCGTTGAAGGCCGCCCTGGATGTGCTGCGGGACATCCGCAACGTCGTCCGGGAAGCCGTCGATTACGGCGGCCTGCTCCCGCGGTCGCACGAGGAGGAATTCGCCGGGGCCTTCCTCCCTGTGAACGCCCTGCTGTCCGCGGGACCGCCGGCAGAGCGGGTGGAGCAGCTGGTCGCCCTGATCGAGGCGGGCGTGGTGGAGATCGCCGGTCCTGCCACCGAGTTCACCGCGGACGAGTCCACGGGTCTGTTCCGCATCACCTCACCGCAGGTGGGAGGGTCGGGCCGGTACGCCGAAGTGCTGATCGACGCGCGGATCCCCACCCCTGATCTGCACCGCGACACCTCCGAGCTGACCATGTCGCTGCTGGCCGACGGAGTGATCTCCGAGTACGTCCGTACCGGGCCGGGGGACAGCCAACCGGTGGGCACGGGCGGATTGCACGTGACACGGGCTCCCTTCCACGTCATCGGGGCCGACGGGAAGGCCCACGAGGACCTGTACGCCCTGGGCATCCCCACCGAGCACACGCGTTGGTTCACCCAGGTGGGCAGCGGAAAGCCCGGTCTGAACACCCTTTTCCGCCAGGATGCCGACGCCATCGCCGAGGCCATGCTGCGCCCGCTGGAGGACGACGCCGACGCCGTGCCTGCGTGTGCGGGGAGGGTCGTGTGAGAAACCCCCAGGCCACTCGCTGCTTCCGTACGGCCAGGGACGTGCTGCTGCGGCACCGCACCGACCTCCAGGCGGCGCGGCAGGCCTTCACCTGGCCCGACATGGTGCGCTTCAACTGGGCCCTGGACTGGTTCGACGTCATCGCCCAGGACAACGACCGCATCGCGCTGCACCTCATCGGCAACACCGGCAACACCCGGGTCTCGTACTCAGGGCTTGCCCGTCGCTCCGACCAGGTCGCCGGCTGGCTTCGGGAGATCGGGGTCAGGCGCCGGGACAGGATCCTGCTCGCGCTGCCCAACGGCCTGCCGCTGTGGGAGACGATGCTCGCCGCGATCAAGCTCGGTGCCATCGTCGTGCCGACCTATCCCACGGCGCCGCCCTCCGACCTCGCCGACCGCATCCACCGCGCCGACGTCAGCCACGTCCTCACCGAACACGGACTCACCGACAAGTTCGCCGGCATCCCCGGATCCTGGACACCGATCTGTACCGGCCCTGCTCCCGCAGGCTGGCTCTCCTACGACACCTCGCTCCACGCACCCGACGGACCGTTCGAGCCCGACGGCCCCACCGGAGCGGACGATCCCCTGTTCTGCTACTTCACGTCCGGCACCACGTCCCGCCCCAAGATGGTGCTGCACACGCACACCAGCTACCCGGTGGGGCATCTGTCCGGCATGTACTGGAACGGCGTCCAACCCGGAGACGTCCACGTCAACATCGCCGCACCCGGCTGGGCCAAGCACTCCTGGGGCTCGTTCTTCGTCCCCTGGAACGCCGAAGCCACCCTGTTGGCCTTCACGGCGCCGCACACGCCTCCGCCCGCCATCCTCGACGCGCTGCGCACCCACGGGGTGAACACGTTCTGCGCGCCGCCGACCGTCTGGCGATCCCTGCTGGCCGAGGGCCTGGGCGACGCGCCCCCGGCGCTGAGGGAGGCCACGTCGGCCGGCGAGCCCCTGGAGGCGTCCTTGATCGAGCAGGTCGCGGCCGCCTGGGGGGTCTGGCTGCGGGACGGCTACGGCCAGACCGAGACGACCTGCCAGATCGGCAACCCGCCCGGCCGCCGGCCCGAGCCGGGCAGCATGGGCTGGCCGATGCCCGGATACGAGACGGTGGTCACCGAGCCCGGCGGGAACGCCGCGACGCCCACCGGTGAGGTCGGTGAGCTGTGTGTGGACCTCGCCAACCGGCCCGCCGGGATGATGAGCGGCTATCTCGGCGACGGCGCCAGGACCGCGGCGGCGTTCACCGGAGGCCGGTACCACACCGGCGATCTGGTCACCCGGGACGCCTCGGGGGCCCTGCGCTATCACGGGCGGGACGACGACATGTTCAAGTCCTTCGACCACCGGATAGCCCCGCTTGAGCTGGAGGCCGCCATCCTCGACCATCCGGCGGTCGCCCAGGCGGCGGTCGTGCCGGTCCCCGACCCGGTCGGCCTCTGGATCCCCAAGGCCTTCGTGGTCCCCGCCCCCGGCTGGCCCGCCCGGGAGGACACCGCGCGCCTCGTCCTCCAGCACGCGTCCACCCGGCTCCCTGGCGAGAAGATGATCAAGGTTCTACAATTTGTTGAGGCTCTGCCGGTGACCACCTCCGGGAAGATCCAGCGGGGCCGACTGAGAACCGTCCAGGCCGCGGAATCGGAGGAGTTCCGGGTCAGCGCGTGAACGCGCACCCGGCAGCAGGCCCGAAGGCCTGCTGCCGGGAAGCATGGACCACGCCGAACGGCGCGCCATGTGCAAGAGGCTGGCAGAGGGGGAGCTGAAGCTCGTGCAACTGGTTTGGCTGCAAACGTTCATGGCCGTCTACCACACCGGGTCGTTCACCAAGGCCGCGCGCCACTTAGGTGTCACGCAGCCGACGGTGACCCAGCAGATCCGCAGCCTGGAGCTGGAGTTCGGCCGCCCCCTGTTCGAGCGCACCTCCCGCGGGGCGATCCCCACGCCCAGCGGGACGGTCCTCGCGCAGGACGTGCAGAGTTCCATGACCGACCTCAACGCGGCCATCGACCGGCACTTCCGGTCCTCCGACGAGAACCGGGCCGTGCGGATCGGCGCAACCGCCGAACTCGCGGCCGCCCGGGTCATGCCGTCCCTCGCCCGATTGGTCGCCGGCGGATCGGACATCCGGATGTCGGTCGGCATCAGCCACGAACTCCTCGACCGGCTCGGCGAGGGCTTCCTGGACCTCGTGATCTCCACCATCCGCCCCCGCCGGAGAGGCATCGAGGCGACGCCACTCGCGGACGAGGAGCTGGTCCTGGTGGCCTCTCCCGAACTGGCCGAGGACATGTTCCCGCAGGGAGTGGCCGAGGGAGACGAACAGGCCCTGAACAAGGCGCCGTTGATCGCCTACGCCGAGACGCTCCCGCTGATCCGCCGCTACTGGCGCATCGTCTTCGACCGCGAACCCAGCGGACACATCGGCGCCGTCATCCCGGACCTGCGCGCCGTCCTCGCCGCAGTCGCCCGCTCCGCGGGCATCTCGGTCCTTCCCCGGTGTCTGTGCTCCGTCGCCCTGTCCTCGGGCGCCCTCGTCACCCTCCTGGAGCCCGAGATCCCGCCCATCAACACCCTCTACCTGGCCGTCCGGTCCGGAGCCCTCCAGGACTACCGTCTGTCCCAGATCCACAGCGAGCTCCTGCGCAACGCCCAGACCTGGAACTGACGGATCGTCAAGACGAGCCGGCTGCCGCGACGCCACCGCCTGGCGCCGCGGCCGCCGGGGTCTGACGCCCGGCCGGCGGCCCGTTACCGCGCACCCGACCCGCGCGTGGCCGTGACCAGCCAGGCGGCGGTGCGGAGGTGGACGCCGGTGGGGCGCTCGTGGGCGGCCAGGGCGGCGGCGAACGCGGCCCGTACCCGGTCGGCGCCGTTCGCGCCGCCCGCGGAGTCGAGCACGCTCACCAGGTGCCGGCCGGGGCCCGAACCCACCAGGTGGTCGGCCGCGTCCGCGGCGTCCCGGCCGAAGTGGCCGAGGGCCTCCACGGGTTCGGCGCGCACGTCCTCGAAGCCGGCCTCGCGGAGGACCTGATCGATCACCTGGGGGTCGGCGAGGGAGAACATCCCCGGACCGGCGGGGGCGGCGGCTTCCTCCGGCGGTATCGGCAGCGCGGCGCGCACCGCTCCGAACGCCTGCACCCACTCGGTGCGGGCCGGGTCGGACATGCAGACGAACGCGAGCCGTCCGCCGGGGCGGAGGGCTCGGCCGATGTTGCCGAACGCGGCGACCGGCTCCTCGAAGAACATGACGCCAAAACGGCTGATCGCGACGTCGAAACCGGCCGTCGGCAGCGGGTGGACCTGGGCGTCGCCCTGCTCGAACGCGATCCGGTCCAAGCCCTCCTCGGCGGCCAGGCTGCGGGCCCTGGCCAGCATCGGCGCGGAGAGGTCGAGGCCCAGGACCGAGCCCCGGACGGCGGCCCCGGCGGCGAGCCGGGTGGTCTGGCCGGTGCCGCAGCCGATGTCGAGCACGTGGTCTCCGGGGCCGATCGCGGCCGCCCCGAGCAGTGCGAGGTTGAAGCCTTCGTTGATCGCGTTCCAGCGGTCGTGGTGGTCGCTCCAGTGCCGGCCTTCGTCGCCGTTCCAGGCGTCGGACTGGGCGGTGTTCTGTGCGGTGTTCTGTGCGGTGTTGACGAGCTCGGTCATGGGATCGCTCCAATTGGAGAGCTAGTATGGGCGCCTGCCCATACCCAAGGTATGGGCGATCGCCCATACTGGCAATCCCCGATCCGGAGGACCCGATGTCACCACGCGGCGTAGCGATCCCCGACGCCCGCGAGCGCCTCTTCGCCGCGGCCGAGCGGGTCCTGGCCCGGGAGGGAGCGGCCGGGCTGACCAACCGCGCCGTCACCGAGGAGGCGGGCTGCGCGAAAGGACTGCTGTACAACCACTTCACCGACCTGGACGACTTCGTCGCGCAGCTCGTCCTGGACCGCTTCGAGCGGATCGCCGTCGAGGTCCGCCCGCTGCCCGAGCGCGCCGGTCAGGGCGACGTACGGGAGAACCTGGCCGTGGCGGCGCTCGTCATGCTCGGCGCCAACGGTCCGGCGGTGGCCGCGGCCGCGGTGTCCCGGTCCGGGGTCGCGGAGCGCGTCCGGCAGGCCTGGGCGGGCGGTGCGCCCGGGCCGGGGACGGTCGAGGACGCGATGGCCCGTTACCTGGAGGCCGAGCAGCGGCTCGGACGGATCGCCGCGGACGCCGACTGCGCGATGCTGGCACTCGCCATCACCGGGACGGTCCACCACTTCCTGATGCACGGGAGCGTCCAGCCGGACGACCAGTCGGCGCTGGTCCGTCGACTGGTCGCCGCGCTGGTGACGACGGCCCCGCAGGCCGACTGAGCCGCCGAGGGGGACCCGGGCCCGGCCTGCAACGGCCGAAAGCCGACGGTGTGCTGCCGTGCGCCGCTGACAACGCCACAGCCGGTACGTCAGCATGGGGCGCATGCCCGAGAACCCGAGGTCCCCCCGCCGGATCGCCGATGACTACGTCGCCCAGGTCGCAGCACTCGATCCGGCGACCTCGACCCGGCTCGGACTGCACCCCGAGGACGACCGGCAGCCGGATCTGTCACCGGATGGCCTCGAAGCGCTCGCCGAACTGGCCCGGCGGACGCTGTCCGCGCTCGACGCCGCCGAGAAGGACGGCGTGGTCCCCGCGGACGCAGCCGAACGGGACTGTGCCCGGCTGCTGCGGGAACGGCTGACCGCCGAGCTCGCCGTGCACGAGGCCGGGGACGGCTTCCGTCAGCTGCGCAACGTCGGCTCGCCGCTGCACAAGGTGCGGGGCATCTTCACCATGATGCCCACCGACACCGACGAGAACTGGGCGGCCGTCGCCGGCCGGCTGGGCAACCTGCCCGGCGCGCTGGACGGTTACCGGGCGACCCTGGCCGAGGGCATCACCCGCGGGCTGCTGTGCGCGCCCCGCCAGGCCAGTGCGGTCATCGGCCAGCTCGCGGCCTGGACCGGCCAGGACGGTGGCGGCGCGGGCTGGTTCACTGAGTTCGTCGCGGCCGGCCCGGACCGGCTCAGGCCCGAACTGGACGCCGCCGCCGAGCGCGCGACCACCGCGGTGGCCGCCTTCCGCGACTGGCTGCGCGACACCTACCTGCCCGCCGCCGACGGCACCCCGGACGCCGTCGGCCGCGAGCGCTACCTGCGCTCCGCCCGCTGGGCCAACGGCGCCGACCTGGACCCGGCCGAGGCGTACGCCTGGGCCTGGGAGGAGTTCCACCGGACGGTCGCCGAGATGCGGGCCGAGGCCGACCGCATCCTCCCGGGCGCCGGCGTCCGGGCCACCATGGACCACCTCGACCGGCACGGCCACACGATCGAGGGCGAGGAGAACATCCGCGCCTGGCTCCAGCAGATCACCGACGAGGCGATCGACGCCCTCGACGGCACCCACTTCGACATCTCCGGCCCCCTGCGCCGGGTCGAGACCAGGATCGCGCCGCCCGGCAGCTCGGGCGCGCCGTACTACACCGGCCCGAGCCTCGACTTCCGCCGTCCCGGCCGCACCTACCTGCCCACCCTGGGCCAACGGACCTTCCCCACCTGGGAGATCGTCAGCACCTGGTACCACGAGGGCGTCCCCGGGCACCACCTGCAGACGGCCCGGTGGACCGCCTCCGCCGACCGCCTCAGCAGCTACCAGATCACGCTCGGCGCGGTCAGCGCCAACAAGGAGGGCTGGGCCCTCTACGCCGAGCGGCTGATGGACGAACTCGGCTTCCTCACCGATCCCGCCCGGCGCCTCGGCTACCTGGACAAGCAGATGCTCCGGATCATCCGCGTGATCGTCGACATCGGCATGCACCTGGAACTCACGATCCCCGCCGACTCCGGTTTCCACTCCGGCGAACGCTGGACCCCGGCCCTCGCCACCGAGTTCATGGCCACCCACCACGGCAGTGGCCCCGCCCGCCGCACCAGCGAGATCGACCGCTACCTGGGCTGGCCCGGTCAGGCCATCGGCTACAAGCTGGGCGAGCGGGCGTGGTTGCAGGGCCGCGCGGAGGCCCGGCGCCGCCTGGGAGCCGACTTCGACCTCCGGGCCTGGCACATGAGCGCGCTCTCCCAGGGCTCGCTCGGCCTGGACGACCTGGCCGCCAACCTCGCGTCCGGGTAGGGACGGTCGGTGTTCGGCGGGTGCCGTCCGCGTCGGGTCAGCCGGGGAGCCTGCCGGTGAGCCGTCGGGCCCCGCTTGCCACGTCCCGGCCGTGCGGTGTGCCCATGGCCTGGAGGACGGGGCTGTCGAGCGGGCTCGCGGCCAGGCGGTCCAGCACCGCGGAGAATGCGGCGCGCAGCCCGCGGCCGCGACGGCCTACGACGGGGACCGCCGAGTGGAACGCGGCGTTGACGGACATGCGGCTCACCTCCGTAGCGACCTGCGGACCTGCAGGTAGGGCAAGCCTGCACCCTCTCGGCGGCGATTCGCACGCGATTGACGGCTTACTGACACGTTGCTGACGCTTTGTGAACCGTTCCTCAGGCCGATGCCAGCTCCAGGCGGTCCAGCAGCCCAGCCGCTGTGAAGGCGGCGACCAGGTGGGTGCGGCCTTCGGTGAAGTGGCCCCAGCTGTCGAAGTGCGCGGGGACCACGCGTCGGGCGGCGAGGACGATGGCGGCCTCGGCGGCCTGGGCGCTGTCGAGGGTGAGCAGGGCGCCGTCGAACAGGGCGGTCCGGGCGGTGCCGCCGAGGCGGCCCGCGCCACCGTGCGTGGTGAGGACCAGTGGGACGTCGGCCAGCAGTGCCCGGCCGGAGTGGTCGAGGTTGTCGGGGTGCTCGTCGTGGGAGAGCAGGACCACGTCGACGGGGCCGAGTTCGGCGGCGGCGATGGCGGCGGGGGCGGTCTTGGTGAGGACGTGGCCGTTGCCCCTGGGGTACTCGCCCGGGGCGTCGAAGGCGGGATCGGTGAGGAACCGCAGCCCGCCGTACTCGATCAGGGCGGTCGGGCCGCCGAAGACGCGGACGGGGATCTGCTCGGTCGGGGTGCTGGTGTCGGTCATGATGTCCTCACGATCAAAAGGAAAGTTTTCCGTGAGATGAACCTAACGGATCATCACGGAAGAGTACAAGGTTTAACATGAGACTCATGAAAGAGACCGCGACCGGCGAACTCGCCCACTCCGCCCCGCCACCCGCACCAGGCGCGGAGCGGTACCGCGCGCTCGACTTTGCGAACACCACGCTCGCCCTGCCGGGAAGCCGGCACCTGGACCTGCTCGACTTGGCCGAGACGGCGACGCGCTGGCTCGTCGAACACGACCTCGCGCCGACCGACGCCAGACTGCACGAGGCGTGCGCGGCCCGGCTGCGCGCCCTGCGGGACCAGATACGAGCACTGCTCGCCTCCCGCATCGACGCCCTCCCCGCGCCCGACGACGCACTACGCGCAGTCAACGACGCACTGACCGCCGCTCCCGCGGCCGCACTGCTCCGCTGGAACCCCGTCCAAGGCCTGCACCGCGTCCAGGCACACCCCACCGACCAGATCGTCGACCACGCCCTCGCGGTCCTCGCCGCCGACGCCGCCGACCTGCTCACCGGCACCGACGCCGAACGGCTCGCCGTCTGCGAATCGGCCCCCTGCCGGCGCTACCTGCTGCGCACCCACGCCCGCCGCCACTGGTGCTCGGTGCGCTGCGGCGACCGCGCCCGCGCGGCCCGCGCCTACGCCCGCCGCGCGCAGTCCAGGGGGGACACCGGGTCCAACGACTGAACGCCAAGGTCGGAGCGGGCTCCAGGTGAACCGTGGATGCCACGGGGTCGAGCGGAAGGAGCGAGCTTCATCGAGGTGCCGGGGGACCTGCCGGCGGTCCTGGTCGCGAACCCGACGACTGCGAACCGACGGATTCCCGGCCGGGCTCGGTGGGGTGGACGGTGGTGGGTTCGGCGCGCCGGACGGCGATGACGGCGGCGTCGTCGTTGAGGCGGCGGCCGACGTGGGCGAGGAGGTCGCGGCGGACGTGGTTCACGAGGGCCTCGGGGGAGCACTTGGTCCAGTGGGCGGCGCGTTCGCCGAGCGGGTAGAACTCGCCGGTTTGGTCGCGGGCTTCGGTGACCCCGTCGGTGTACAGCAGCAGGGTGTCGCCCAGGTCGAACGGGACGCTCTCGTTCGGGTACTTGCCGTCGCCGAGGGCGTGCACGCCGAGTGGCGGAGCGGCCGGAACCGAGTCGACGGCCAGTGTGCGGCCGTCGCGCAGCAGGAGGGGCGGCGGGTGGCCGCAGTTGGTCAGGTGGGCGACGGGCTCGTCGTCGGGCAGGTCGACGAGGACCGCGGTGATGAAGTGCTCGGCGGTGTCACCGCTCTCCTGGGCGAAGTCGACGAGGTAGCGCCCCACGTTGTGGTCGAGCGTGGAGGCGAGGTCCGCCAGGGTGTCGTGCTGTGCGGCGATGAGGCGGAAGGCGCTGACCAGCAGGGCCGACTCGCCGACGGCGGCCAGGCCCTTGCCCCGGACGTCGCCGATGAGCATGCGGGTTCCGTCCCGGGTGCGGGTGGCGGTGTAGAGGTCGCCGCCGATCTGCGTCTCCTCCTCGGCGGCGAGGTACATCGTGGCGATCTCCAGCGGTCCGATCCGTTCGGGCAGCGGGCGCAGCAGGGCGCGCTGGGCGGCCTCGGCGACCGACTGGGCGCGGGCGAGCTGTCTGACCCGGTGGTCGCGGATCGCGGTGAACGTGACGATCAGGGCGCACAGGGCGGTCAGCGCGACGATCTGTGCGATGTGGTTGCTGGTGGTGAAGCCGCCGTGGAGGAAGGCGATGAGGACCTGGGCGGCGATGGCCAGGCCTCCGACGAGGGCGGTCAGGCGGGGGCCGGCGAAGGAGGGGGTGAGGGCGGGGGCGATCACCAGGAGGGGGCCGAGGTGGATGTTGGTGGGGGACCGGAGGTCGACCACGGTGATCACCGCGATGAGGGCGAGCGGGACCAGCACCAGCGCCGTGCTTCGCTGCCGGGGCTGCTGGTGGTGGGCCGCGCGTGCTCGGACTCCCATGTCCCTACTGTGCGCCTTGGCATCGGCGAGCGCAGGTATGGTGCACGAATTGTGGTTGGCCTGTCGCTGTCCGTAGCCCCCGGCGCAGTCGGCCCCGTCGGCCGCGCACATATCACAGCGCGACCGTGCCACCACGGCGGGAGGTCGGCCGCCGGTTCAGAGTTGGTCGGGGCCTCTGGTGACCGCGATCCCGTGCGTGGCGAGTTCCTCGACGAGGCGCTCCGGCTCGTCCGGGGTGATGACGGGCTTGATCCGCCTGCCGAGGTCGACGACGAGTGCCACGCGTTTGTTCCGGCGGCCGGGGTCGAGGTTGAAGTAGTGCACGAAGTCGCCCGAACCCCAGAAGCGCCAGCTCCCGGTGCCAAGGGTGAGCGGCATCCAGCGCAGGCCCCGGACGTCCCGGTAGGGGATCCGCTTGGCCGAGGCGAGCGGGAAGTAGTAGCGGCGGATGACGAGTTCCCCGCCGGTGCACGCCACCAGGCCGTCGTCGTACATGCCCTCATCGTACGTCTGGCGTCTGGGCGCTGCCGTGGGTGCTACCGGGCGTGACGTCGCGAACGCGGCGAGCCCGGGCGCGGGTTGTTTCCTCAAGTGCGGGACGGGTCCCGACCCGGGCCGACGCCGGGTCGGGGTGAGCCGGCCCTACTGGAGCTTCCACTGCTGGTTCCAGGCGTTGGATTCTTCGGATGCTAGGGGCCGCTCACAGGTCTCGCCCAGGGCCCTTGACGGCTCCCTGACGGAATGTTGGGATCTTCGTCCGGCCCGGGCCCTCGGGCCGCGGGCCCGGACCGCCGAGCGGCCCGGGCCTGCGTCGACCCGCGGACTGGTGCTCAGCGGGCTGCCTGCTGCCTCGGTGACGACGGCAGGGCCCGGAGGCGGCTGACCGGGGACAGCACCAGACCGATGACGACGACGGCGGAGCCGGCCGCGGCCACGGTCAGGGCGCCCCGGGCGCCGAGCCGGCCCGTGAGCAGGCCGGCGGACAGGCCGCCCAGCGCCCCGCCGCCGAACAACAGTGTCCGGAACGCCGCCGTCATCCGTCCCATCATCGACTGCGGCGTCACGGCCTGGCGGAGGCTGACGATGACGACCCCGGCGACGCCGAGGCCCAGGTAGGTGGTGAAGAAGGAGACGACGAACATCCCGATCATCACCGGTCGCGGCCCGGCGGCGGCGGGGATCAGGGCCGGGCCGAGCAGCAGGGCGGACTGGGCGACCAGGTAGACCCGGCCGAGCGGGAAGCGCGCGATGACCCTGCGCGAGATCAGGGCGCCGATCAGCCCGCCGACGGAGGCGACCGCGAGGACGGCGCCGAGGGTCGTCGAGCCGAGCCGGAGGTCGTGGGTGCCGTACAGCAAGAACATTGTCCACACCGTGACCATCGAGAAGTTGCAGCAGAAGCCGATCAGCGCGAGCGCCCGCAGCACGCCGTCCCGCATGACCCAGTCCAGTCCGTCCTTGAGTTCGCGCAGCAGGTGCCGTTCGGCGGCCGGCTCGGGGCGCGGTTCGGGCGTACGGATCAGCAGCAGCGAGACGACGGACACGGCGTAGGAACAGGCGTCTGCGACCAGGGCCACCGGCGCGCCGAGCGCCGACACCAGGACACCCGCCAGCCCCGGCCCGGCCACGTCGGCGGCCGAGGAACTGACGCTCATTCTGGCGCTCGCCTCGACGTAGTGGTCGGGGCTCCTCACCAGCACCGGCACGTACGACATCCAGCTCACGTCGAACACCACCGACGCGATGCCGACCGTACAGGCGATCACCATCAGCACGGGCAGGTTGAGCGCGTGCCACCAGTACAGCAGCGGCACGAGGCCGAGCAGGAGCAGCCGGACCAGGTTGGCGCCCAGCATGACCGGCCGCCGCCGGGCCCGGTCCGTCCAGACGCCGATCAGCAGGGCGAGTCCGAGGTAGGGGACGAGTTGGAGGAAGCGCAGGAGCCCGACCTGCTCGTCGCTCGCGCCGAAGGCGCCGATGGCCGTCAGCGGGAGCGCGAGGTTGGTCACCTGGGTGCCGAGCAGGGAGACCGTCTCGCCCAGCCAGAACCTGAGGAAGTCGCCGTTGGACCAGAGGCTCGGGCCGGGGACGCTGGGCGGGTCGGAGAGATCCGGGAGCGGTTCCGGGGTCGAGGCGAAAGCGCTATTCTGACTCTTCATGTATGACGGTAGCAGTATCGAGACCTTGGTGGCGATCCTCCGGACCGAGATCGACCGGCTCTCCCCGGGCGATCGCCTGCCCAGCAGCCGTGATCTGATCGCACGTCACGGTGTCGGACCGGTCACCGTCTCCCGCGCGATCGCGCTCCTGGCCGCCGAGGGCTCGGTCGTCACCCGCCCCGGCAGCGGTACGTACGTCGCCACCCGCCGGCCCCAGCCCGCCGGCGGTGAGCCGGACACCTCCTGGCAGGCCGTCGCCCTGGCCGGTCGGCAGGTCCCGCCCGGGCAGCCTGACGAACCGTCGAGCAGGGTGCCGGCGGGCACCATCGCGCTCGCCGGCGGCTACCTGCACGAGAGCCTCCAGCCCACCCGGCTGCTCGGCGGCGCCCTGGCCCGGGCCGCCCGCCGCCCGGACGCCTGGCACCGCGCTCCGGCGGCAGGCCTGTCCACCCTGCGGACGATCTTCGCCCGCCAGGCCGGCGGCGACGTCGGCCCGGAGGACGTCCTGGTGACCGGGGGCGGGCAGGGGGCGCTGTCCATGCTGTTCCGCGCCGTAGCGGCGCCGGGCAGCGCGGTCCTGGTCGAGTCGCCGACATACCCCGGCGCGCTCGCCGCCGCGCGTTCCGCCGGACTGCACCCGGTGCCCGTGCCGATGGACGACGAGGGCCTGCGCCCCGACCTGCTCGCCGACGCCTTCGCCATGACCGGCGCCCGCCTGCTCTACTGCCAGCCCACCTTCCACAACCCCACCGGCACCGTCCTCTCTCCCGAACGGCGCCGCCAGATCGTCGACGTGGCGCGCGCCGCCGGCGCCTTCCTGATCGAGGACGACTTCGCCCGCCATCTCGGCCACGGCCGGCCGGCGCCACGCCCATTGGTCGCCGACGACCGCGACGGCACCGTCATCCACCTCGGCTCGCTGACCAAACCCGCCTCGCCCAGCCTGCGGATCGGCGCCGTCATCGCCCGCGGCCCGGTCATGCGGCGCCTGCTCGGAATGCGGCGGGTCGACGACTTCTTCATCGCACGCCCCCTCCAGGAAGCCGCGGTCGAACTGCTCAGCACCCCCGCGTGGGACCGCCACCTGCGCACCCTGGCCGCCGCTCTGCAGCACCGCTGCACGGTCCTGGCCGCCGCCCTGGCTCGCGAGGTCCCCGACTGGACGCTCCTCCGCGTCCCGGAGGGCGGCCTGCACCTGTGGCTCCGGCTGCCGCCCGGCCTCACCGAGGCGTCCGTCGCGGACGCGGCCACGGCCCACCGGGTCGCCGTCGACCCCGGCCACCGCTACTTCCCGGCCGAGCCGCCCGCCCCCCACCTGCGCCTCGCCTTCGCCGCCGCGGCCGAACCCGCCGAACTCACCGAAGCCGCAACCCGCCTGGCCGCCGCCGCCCGGACCCTTGGCCCAACGGCGGGAGGGTGAGCCGACGGGCGCCCACGTGCCGGCTGCCGACCGGGCATCAGGGCGACCGTGAGGTTCCTGGCCGGCTCGTCGTGGGTACGCCTGAGCGGCCGGAGCGCGACACGTTCGGTATCTCGCTTGTCCGACGATGGGGAAAGGTGTCCCGTGAATGCACTCATGGGCCGCGCCGTGGCCACCCACGCCCCGGGCCGCTCGTCGTGACCGATGACCAGGGTGGGGTGGGGCGTGAGCACCCGGCGCCGATGGTGTGGGCGTTCGTCGTCCGGACCGCTGCGTTCGGGCCGCCGTTCGCGGAGGCTGTCGTGGAGGTCGGTGAGCGGCTGCACGGCGATCTGATGGCGGACGCGTTGGACAGCGGGTTCGTGCTCGCGGCGGGGGAGCCGCCGCGCACCACCGGGACGGTCGAGGTCGGCGCCGGCGTCCTGGAACGGCTCGTCCTCGTGGGCGGGCGGCAGGTCTGGGAGCCGAGCGGGGCCGTCGGGGTGTCACCGGGGTGGCGGGCCGCGGCCGAGGAGCGCGGCGGCGTCGTGGTGATCCTGGTCCCGCCCGGCACCTGGCCGCCGGGGCTGATGGGGCTGGCCCCGGAGGAACGGGAGCGGGCCTTCACCGAGGCCCTGGAGGAGGCGCGGACGGCGGGCAGGGTGCTCCACGGCCTTGTCGCCCTGGCGACCGACCCCTGAGGGATCGGCACGCCCGGGCGCGCAGGCGGCGGAGCATCCGGCCTGGACGACCTGGGCTTCGACACCTCCTGACCCGACCGCACCCCGGCGCCCTTCTTGCCGTCGCGCCACCCGCACCCCCGGACGTGATCTGCGCCACACCAGAACCCCTGCGGTGGGCACGGAGCGTGAGATGACCGGTATTTCCTCGCCATACTCCCTGAATCCGCCTTACGCTCGGTGAGAACGGATCCGGAAATTCCCCATCCCCGTGCGGATTCCTGACGTCATAACCCTGGTGTGATCTGCGGCGCTCTTCTAGCTTGTTCCCTGGCCTCGGCGAGGCCACGGGGGAAGGAATCAGAAGATGACGGAAACATCGCCGCGCGCTGCGCATTCGTCCTCGCATGATGAGGAAGCCGCCAGGATTCACGAACGGCTCCAGAAAGACCTGGTCCGGGTCAGGGAGGCGCTGCACTCCCTGCTGGTCCCACCGCACGCCCGAATCCGGGAACCCGTCCTGTACGCCGTGGAGAACGCGGGGCACCTGCTGCGGCCGACCCTGGTGCTGCTGTCCTCGTACCTGCTCGACACCGGGCGCGACAGCCGTACGCACCGGCGCGTCATCGAGGGCGCCGCGGTCGTGGAGACCCTGCACATCGCCACCCTCCACCATGACGACGTGATCGACAACGCGCAGATCAGGCGCGGCAAACCGAGCATCAACGCGAAGTACGGCAACGCCATCGCCCTGCTCACCGGGGACTACCTGCTCGCCCGCTGCATGCAGAGCGCCGCTTCCCTGGGCCGGCCCCATCTGGTCGCCATGGCGGAGACGCTGACCGACATGTGCGTGGGGCAGATGCTGGAGTCCAGCCAGCTGCACGACCCGTCGCGCACCGAGGAGGACTACTTCGCCGCAATCTCGGGGAAGACGGCGCGCCTGCTGCGGATGGCGGCCTCCATGGGGGCCCTGCAGTCGAAGGCGGGGAAGGGCGAGCGGGAGGCGCTCGAGAGTTTCGGCCACAACCTGGGCATGGCATTCCAGATCTGGGACGACATCCTCGACATCTGCAGCCGGGAAACCGGAAAACAACCGGCCAAGGACATTCTCAACGGCGTGTACACATTGCCGGTGATCTACGCCGTCCAGGATTTCGGGAATCGTCTTGTGCCGGTCCTGCGCGCGCAGCCGCTTTCCGCCGAACAATGCGGGGAAGTAGTCGCCGTCGTCGAAGAGTCGGGTGCGATCGCCCGGGCCGCCAAGGTCGCGCAGCGTTACACCGACGACGCCCTGCACGCGGTGGAGACCCACCGGGCCACCGCCCCGCACGCACCCATCGTCCGGCGGTGCCTGAGCGACCTGGTCGGCAGCTTCGCGGCCCGGCACCCCGCCCTGCAGGCGCTGCACGACGCCGCCTGACCGGCCCCGCCCGGGAGACCACCGCCCCGCCGGCGGCGTACCCGCGGCAGACCGGCGGCACCCCTGGGAGAGGGGCGGGCCACGAAACTACGGGCAGGCCCGGTCGGGCCCGGCCCCAAGGAGTGCTGTGCAACCGCTGCGAAGCGACCTCATCACCGACTACGACCACCTCGCCGACACCTGGTGGGACCCGCGGGGCCCGCTCGCGCCGCTGGGCTGGATCGCCCGCGCCCGGGCCGAGTTCGTCCCCGCCGCCGTGCACGAGAACGCCCGGCTGCTGGACATCGCCTGCGGGGGCGGGCTGTTCGCCCCGCCCCTGGCCGGCAAGGGCTACCGCCTGGCCGGCGTGGACCTGTCCCAGCTGTCCCTGCGCGAGGCCGGCCGCCACGGCTACCACGCCCTCGCCCGCGCCGACCTCACCCGGCTCCCCTTCGCCGACCACTCCTTCGACGTCGTCACGGCCGGGCAGTGCCTGGAACACGTCCCCGACCCGTATGCGGCCGTGGCCGAGGCCTGCCGAGTGCTGCGCCCCGGCGGCACGCTGATCGTGGACACCATCGCCGACACCCGCCTGGCCCGCCTGGTGGCCGTCACCCTCGCGGAGAACCTGCCCCTGCCGGGCCGGCCCGCCCGCGGCACCCACGACCACCGGCTGTTCGTCAACCGCCCCCGGCTGCTGCGCACCGCGCGCTCGCACGGCGTGGAGCTCGAACTCCTCGGCCTGCGCCCGCACCTGCGCGAGGGCCTCGGCTACCTGGCCGGTCGGCGCGAACAAGTCCGCATGGTCCCGGTCAAGGCCACCGGCGTCCTCTTCCTCGGTGTGGGGAGGAAGCGGTGAGCGCCACCACCCGCCCCGGCGCCCCGAACGCCGTACGCGCCTGGTTGCTCGGCGCCCGGCTGAAGACCCTGCCGGTCACCCTGGCCCCGATCGCGGTCGGCACCGCGGTGGCCGCCTCCGACGGCCCCATCCAGGGCCGGCGCACCGCGCTGACCCTGGTGTTCGCCCTGGGCTTCGTGCTGGGCACCAACTTCCTCAACGACTACAGCGACGGGATCCGGGGCGCCGACGACCACCGGATCGGCCCCGTACGGCTGGTCGGCTCCGGGCAGGCATCCCCCGGGCAGGTCCTGCGCTTCGGCCTGGTCCTCTACGGCATCGCCACCACCGCCGGCCTGGTCATGGCCGTGACGATCAGCTGGTGGCTGCTGGCCCTGGCCGCACTGTGCGCGCTGGGCGGCTGGTTCTACACCGGCGGCTCCCGCCCCTACGGCTACCGCTCCCTGGGGGACGTGAGCATCTTCCTCTTCCACGGCGTCATCGCCGTGTGCGCCACCACCTACATCCAGCTCCAGCGGGTGCCCGCACTCGCCGTCGGAGCCTCCGTCCCCATGGGACTGCTGGCCTGCGCACTGCTGACCACCAACAACCTGCGCGACATCCCCACCGACACCGCGGCCGGCAAGATCACCATCGCTGTGCGCCTGGGGGACCACCGCACCCGGGTCTACTACGCACTGCTCGTGGCCGCCGCCTTCGCCGCCGCGCTGGCCCTCGCACCGCAGCGCCCTGCGGTGCTGCTGGTGGCCGCCGCCGCCCCCGTCGCCGTCCTGCCACTGCGCCGGGTGTTGGGCGGGGCCCGCGGCGCCGACCTCGTCCCGGCCCTGGAGCACACCTGCTGGCTGCTGCTCGCCTTCGGCGTCCTGCTGTCGACCGGACTGGCCCTGTGACCGGGGCGGCGGAACAGAGTCCAGCGCCGCAGCACGAGGTGCTGGTGATCGGCGCCGGCTTCTCCGGCATCGGCACCGCGGTGGGACTGCTGTGCGCCGGCATCGACGACTTCGTGATCCTCGACGAACAGGACGGCGCCGGAGGCTCCTGGCACGCCAACCGCTACCCCGGCATCGCCGTGGACATCAGCGCCTTCTCCTACTCCTTCTCCTTCGCACCGCACCCCTCCTGGTCCAGGGCCTTCCCGCCCGGCGCGGAACTCAAGGACTACGCCGAACAGTGCGTCGACAGGTACGGCCTGCGCTCCCGCCTGCGCCTGAACTCCCGCGTCTTACAGGCTCGTTACGACGAGAGCATGCACCTGTGGCAGGTCGACCTGGCCGACGGCACCACGCTGACGGGCCGCTTCCTGGTGTGCGCCACCGGCTGGCTTACCCGCCCGAAGACCCCCCACCTCGAAGGCCTCGACACCTACACCGGCCACCTCGTGCACACGGCCCGCTGGGATGCCGAACTGGACCTGCACGGCCGGCGCGTGGCGGTCATCGGCACCGGCGCCTCCGCCATCCAGCTCGTCCCCGAGATCGCCCCCCAGGTGAAGCACCTCGACGTCTACCAGCGCACCCCCACCTGGGTCTTCCCCAAACCTGACGTCCCCGTGCCCGCCGTCGTGCGCCGCCTGTTCACCACCGCACCCTGGACCCAGCGCGCGGTGCGACTGGCCACCGACGCCGTCACCGAGGTCAGCTTCGTCATCGCCATGATCCACTACCGGCGCTTCCCCTTCCTGGTCCACGCCGGCGAAGCCCTTTCCCGCCTCTACCTGCGCCAACAGGTCGGGGGAGACAGCGAGTTGACGGCCGCCCTCACCCCCGCCTACCGGCTCGGCTGCAAACGCCCCTCCTTCGGCAAGGGCTACTGGCGCGCCTTCACCCGCGACAACGTCGACCTGCACACCAGCCCCATCCAGCGGATCACCCCCACCGGCATCGCCACCGCGGACGGCGCCGAACACCCCTGCGACGTCCTGGTCCTGGCCACCGGCTTCCACGTCCTGGACAACCTGCCGCCCTTCCCCCTGCACGGACAGGGCGGCCGCGACCTGCGCGAGTTCTGGCGAACCGAGCGCTTCCAGACCTACGAGGGCACCTCCGTCAAGGGCTACCCGAACCTCTGGTTCATCGTCGGCCCCTACTCCTTCACCGGTGGCTCCTGGTTCGGCATGATCGACTACCAGGTCACCCACCTGCTGCGCGTCATCACCGAGGCCCGCCGCCGGGGCGCCACCCAGGCCACCGTCCGCCCCGAGAAGCACGACGCCTCCTTCCACCGCGCACTGCGCCGCCAGCCGAACACCGTCTTCGCGCACCCCAGTTGCCGCGGCACCAACAGCTACTACCTCGACGCCCACGGCGACGCCCCGGCCGTCCGCCCCTCCTCCA
The DNA here is from genome assembly GCF_019192735.1 of Kitasatospora aureofaciens. Taxonomy (GTDB): domain Bacteria; phylum Actinomycetota; class Actinomycetes; order Streptomycetales; family Streptomycetaceae; genus Kitasatospora; species Kitasatospora aureofaciens_A. Next base: position 28,659 of record NZ_JAHTKP010000024.1, on the reverse strand, counting down.
CCTACGAAGCCGCCCGGCGGGCCCGGCAGTTCGACCTCGACGACTACCACTACGACCGCGCCGCAACCACCCCGGCGCCGGCGCCGCGCCCCACGGGAGCCCACCATGCCACCGACTGAAGCATGGGCGAACGACCGATCCCTGTGCCGGATGTACGCCCTGTTCGCCACCGCCGGCACCCTCGTGATGGGCACCCTGGCCGTCACCTTCGTCGTCCGCAACGCCGACGCTGGCCCGATCGGCGTCATGCGCAACTTCCTGCGCGACGCCACCCACAACCTGGCGTCCTGCTTCATCTACGCCGACCTGGCCCTGATCTGGGCCGCGCTCGGCGCCTACATGATCATCGAGGCGCGGCGCTGGCGCATCCGCCACGTCTGGGCCTACATCGTCGGCGCCCCCGCCCTCGCCCTGATCGTCAGCTTCTCCGTCTTCATGTACGTACGCCAGCGCCGGATCGCCGCCACCCGTACCCCCACCCCGCAGCCGACGCCGGCGCCGGCCGCCCCCGCCACGAAAGAGCCGCAGCGATGACCAGCGACGCGACCGAACCCGCCCGCACCACCGAGCAGGCCCTGGCCCTGGCCGCCGACGCGCTGCGCCGCCGCCAACACCCGGACGGCTACTGGCAGGGCGACTGCCGGGCCAGCCTCATCGGCGAGTCCGGCGAGGTCGTCCTGCGGCACTACCTGCGCATCCCACCCGACCACGCCACCCGGGCCGCCGCCCGCACCATCCTCGCCGAACAGACCTCCACGGGCGGCTGGGCCTCCCACCACGGGGGCCCCGACCAGCTCCTGGTCTCCGTCTTCTGCTACGTCGCGCTGCGCCTGGCCGGCCACCACCCAGACGAACCCGAACTGCGCGCCGCCGCCACCGCCGTCCGCGACCTCGGCGGAGTCGAGGCCCTCGACAACCCGCTCATGCTCGCCTGGCTCGCCATGATCGGCCTGTGGCCCTGGCGCGACATCCCGCTCCTGCCGCCCGAGCTCCTCCTGCTGCCCCCCGACGCGCCCGGCAGCATCTACCACCTCGGCGCCGCGGGCCGCGGCGTCCTCGTCGCCAACAGCCTCCTGATGGCCCGCCGCTCCGTCGTCCCCGCCGGATTCGACATCCGCGAGCTGCACGCCCACCCCACCCGGCGCCCGCACCGGCCCCGGGCCCTGCGCGTCGCCACCGCCCTCAGCCACGGGTTCGCCCGGCACCCCGTCCGCCCGCTGCGCCGCCGCGCCGTCCGCAAGGCCGCGCAGTACCTGCTGCGCACCCAGGAACGCGACGGTGGCTGGGGCGGCAACTGGCCGCAGACCGCAAACGCCCTCATCGGACTCGACGCGGCCGGCCTGCCCGCCCACCACCCGGTCCGCACCCGCGCCCTGGCCGCCCTCGACGAGTACGTCGTCCACCACGACGGGCAGCGCCACGTCGACCTGTGGATCCCCGTCGTCATGGACACCGCCCTGGCGCTGTCCGCCACCACCATGGCCGCCGCCACCACGGCCGCCGGCCCCGACGCCAAGGCCACCGAGGCGGCCGTGCGCTGGCTCGTCGACAACGAGATCACCGAACCCGGCGACTGGGCCGTCCTCACCCCCGACCCCGCCCCCGGCGGATGGCCGTTCGTCTTCGCCAACAACACCAACCCCGACGCGGACGACACCGCCTTCGTCGTCGCCGCACTGCGCCGCGCCCACCCACGCGGCACCGACCCCGCCGTCGACGCCGCCTGCCGCCGCGCCGTCGCCTGGCTGGTGTCCCAGCAGTGCGACGACGGTGGATGGGCCGCCTTCGAACCCCTGCGCTGGCGCCTGCCCGGCCGCGACCGCCTCGCCGGCATCGGCCTGCTCGAAGCCCCCTCCGCCGACGTCACCGGCCACGTCCTGGAAGCCCTCGGCGCCGACGGCCAGGCCGACACCCCCGCCGCCCGCCGTGCCATCGCCTGGCTGCGCCGCCACCAGCACGCCGACGGCTCCTGGCCCGGCTGGTGGGCCTGCCACCACCTGCACGGCACCAGCGCCGCCGTCACCGGGCTCACCGCCTGCGGCGTCCCCGGTCACGACCCCGCCATCGCCCGGGCCTGCGCCTGGATCACCGCCCACCAACAGGACGACGGCGGCTGGGGCGAGGACATCCGCGCCCTCCAGGACCCCGCCTGGATCGGCCGCGGCACCAGCACCCCCTCCCAGACGAGTTGGGCCCTGCTCGCCCTCATCGCCGCCGGCCATGCCGACACCGAACCGGTCCGCGCGGGCGTGGACTTCCTGACCCGTACCCAGCAGGACGACGGCGACTGGGCCGAACCCCAGCACACCTGGATCGTCTACCGCGACGGTCTCACCTACCGCGACAGCCTCCTGCGGCTCCTCTACTCCGTGATGGCCCTGTCCGCGCACCGCACCGCCACCGAGGGACGGCAGCCGTGACCGACCACGACGACACGACCGGGCGCGACGTGAGCGCGTACGACGCGACCGAGTTCGACGCGACCGAATGTGACGCGACCGAATGTGACGCGACCGAGCGCGACGCGGCCGACGAGGTGACCGTGATCGGCGGCGGCCTCGCCGGCATGACCGCCGCCTGGGCGCTCAGCAGCCTCGGCCTGCCCGTACGGCTGCTCGAAGCCGCCCCCGACCTCGGCGGCAAGGCCGGCTCGCGCCGCATCGACGGCCGCACCGAGGACCACGGCGTCCACATCTTCCCCGCCTTCTACCGCAACACCCTGCGCCTGATCGACGACCTCGGCCTCACCGGCAGCCTGCGCCCCACCCACAAGTTCCACCAGATCCGCCCCGGCCTGCTGGGCGGCGCCCCGCGCAAGGCCACGGCCACCTCCGTGGCCGAAGGGCTGCTGTTCCTGTACGGCGTGATCGACCTGCTCGCCCAGGACTACACCACCCGCGACGAGTCCCTCCACGACTTCCTGCGCACCCGGCGCTACCTCACCGAGGAGACCGTCGCCGACATCGAGCACTTCTTCATCGCCTCCACCGCCGCCGAGAGCCGCGCCGCCTCGGCCGCCGAATTCCGCGGCAGCATCGCCGCGTTCCTCCGCCGCCCCGGCCGCATCCGGATGCCCCGCGGCGACCTCCAGCACTGGCTCATCGACCCCTTCCAGCGGCGCCTGGAAGCCACCGGCGTCAAGGTCCACACCGGGTACGAGCTCACCGCCGTCACCACCAGCGGCCACCGCCTCCACAGCCTGACCCTGCGCACCCCCGCCCACACCACCACCGAGCACGTCACCGGGCACGTGGTCCTCGCCGTCCCGCACGGCCGGGTGACCGACCTCGGCCCCGAGCTCACGGGCGCGCTGCGCCCCGCGCAAGGCATCCGGGAGCTGAACTCCCGTCCGCTCGGCGCCCTCCACCTCTACCTGCGCCGACGCCTGCCGCACCTGCCGGCCGAGCACATCCGCCTGGTCGGATCACCGCACGCGATCACCCTCCTCGACGTCGGGCAGAACTGGGCCGGACACCGCACAACCGTCCTCAACTGCGTGGTGGGCCGCGTGGAACGCCTCGCCCACCTGCCGGAGGCCGAGGCCGTCGCCGTCCTGGTGGAGGAGCTGCGGACCTACCTGCCCGGCCTCAGTCCGGACGACATCGAACACGTCTGCTACCAACCGCACCTGGCGGCACCGTACTTCACCCCCGGCCCCGGAACCGAGCGCCTCCGCCCGCACAGCACCACCGCCCTGACCAACCTCCACCTGGCCGGCGACTTCTGCGCCGCTCCACCGGGAATGACCGGCATGGAAGGCGCGGTGCGCTCCGGCCTGAGCGCCGCCGAATCCGTCCGCCGCGTCCTGCGCCCGCACCTGCCCCCGGTCCGGATCGACACCATCCCCACCGTCCGCCCCGGCACCGCCCGCCTCGTCCGCGCGGCCCTCGCCCCGCTCGTCGCGGCCGCCCGTACCCAGGCCGGCCCCCGCCCCCGGAGGAGGCGCGCATGAACACCGGCATCGCCCTGGTCAGCGGAGCCGCCGGCGGCATCGGCGCCGCCGTCGCCCGCGTCCTCGCCGAACAGGGCGCCACCGTCGTCGCCGTCGACCGGGACGAGCACCGGCTCGCCACCGTCGTCGGCAAACTCACCGCGGACGGCCTGCCCGTGCTCGCCCACCCGGCGGACGTCACCTCCCGCGCCGCCGTCGAAGCGCTCGTCGAGGCCGTCGAACACGACACCGGGCCGATCGACCACCTCGTCAACGCCGCCGGCGTCCTGCGCCTCGCCGAAGCCCGCCACCTCAGCGACGAGGACTGGCACACCACCCTCGCCGTCAACACCACCGGCGTCTTCCTGCTCTCCCGCGCCGTCGTCAACCGGATGGTCCCGCGCCGGCGCGGCGCCCTGGTCACCGTCGCCTCCAACGCCGCCGCCACCGCCCGCACCGAGATGGCTGCCTACGCCGCCTCCAAGGCCGCCGCCACCGCCTTCACCAGGTGCCTCGGCCTGGAGGTCGCCCGCCACAACATCCGCTGCAACGTGGTCGCCCCCGGCTCCACCGACACCCCGATGCTGCACGGCATGCACCCGCCCGGCGCCGCCGCCTCCGCCGCCGTCGCCGGAAACCCCGCCGCGTACCGCACCGCCATCCCGCTGGGGAAGGTCGCCACGCCCCTCGACGTCGCCCACGCCGTCCGCTTCCTGCTCTCCGACCAGGCCGGCCACATCACCCTGGAGACCCTCACCGTCGACGGCGGCGCCACCCTCGGCACCCCCAGCTGAGACCCCGTCAACCCCTCCCACCGGAAAGGACCGCACGCCACCGATGTCCGGCCTCCCACCAGTCGAGCCCTACCCGCTGCCCCAGCCGGACGACCTCCCCGCGCCGGTCGTCGACTGGCGCGCCGACCCGCACCGCGCCGTCCTGCTCATCCACGACATGCAGGAGTACTTCCTCCGCCCCTTCCCCGTGGGCACCTCGCCGCGGGAGCCGCTCATCCGCAACATCGCACGGCTGCGCGGCCACTGCGCGGCGCTGGGCGTCCCCGTCGCCTACACCGCCCAGCCCGGCGGCATGACCCCCGAGGAGCGCGGCCTGCTCGCCGACTTCTGGGGCCCCGGCATGACCCTCACCCCACAACACCGCCGCATCGTCACCCCCCTCGAACCCGGCCCCCACGACTGGCAGTTCACCAAATGGCGCTACAGCGCCTTCTTCCGCACCGACCTGCTCACCCGGATGCGCGAGGCCGGGCGCGACCAGCTCCTGCTGTGCGGGGTCTACGCCCACATCGGCGTCCTCACCACCGCCGTCGACGCCTTCACCCACGACATCCGGGCCTTCCTGGCCGGCGACGCCGTCGCCGACCTCTCCGCCGACCATCATCACAGCGCCCTGACGTACGCCGCCCAGAGCTGCGCCGCCGTCGTCACCACGGCCGCCCTGTGCGACACGCTCACCACCGGACGCGCGGAGGAGCCGTGCTGACCGCATCGCCCGGCGGCGGAGGCGAGCCGGACCTGCTGGAACGCGTCCTGACCGGCACCGCCGGCGCCTTCGCGCTGTTGCACCGCCCGCACACCGACCCGGCCACCGTCGAGGTCCTGCTCGCCGACCCCGCCCCCTGCGCCACCCTGGCCGACCTGCCCCTGCCCGGCGACCCCGCGCCGCCCGGGCAGCCCGCGCCGCCCGGGCAGTCGTTCCCGCCCGGCGGCCACGACCTGCTCGTCCTGGTGCCCTACCGGCAGATCACCGAACGCGGCTACACCGCCCACGACGACGGCCGACCCCTGGTCGCGATGACCGTCACCGCCCACCAGGCCCTGCCGCTCGCGGACGTCCTCACCCGGCTGCCCGACGAACCGGTCAAGCTCGACCAGGCCGGCTTCGACCTCTCCGACCAGGCCTACGCGGACACCGTGCGCCGCGTCGTCGCCGACGAGATCGGCACCGGCCAGGGCGCGAACTTCGTGATCCGGCGCACCTACACCGCCTGGCTGCCCGGCTTCTCCACCGCCGCCGTCCTCTCCTTCTACCGCCGCCTGCTGGAGCGCGAGAGCGGCACCCACTGGACCTTCCTCGTCCACACCGGCGAGCGCGTCCTGGTCGGGGCCACCCCCGAACGCCACCTCAGCCTGCACGAGTCGACCGCCGTCATGAACCCCATCAGCGGCACCTACTGCTACCCCCCGGGCGGAGCCACCCTGGCGGGCGTCCTGGCCTTCCTCGACGACCGCAAGGAAGCCGACGAACTGTCCATGGTCGTCGACGAGGAACTCAAGATGATGGCCCGCATCTGCCCGGACGGCCCCCGCCTGATCGGCCCCCGCCTCAAGGAGATGACCCGCCTGGCCCACACCGAGTACCTCATCGAGGGCCACACCGACCAGGACGTGCGCCACATCCTCAGGGAGACCATGTTCGCGCCGACCGTCACCGGCTCACCCCTGGAGAACGCCACCGCCGTCATCGCCCGCCACGAACCCACCGGACGCGGCTACTACAGCGGCATCGCCGCCCTCATCGGACGCGACACGCGCGGTGGGCGCACCCTCGACTCCGCCATCCTCATCCGCACCGCCGACCTCACCCCCGACGGCCGCCTGAGCATCGACGTCGGCGCCACCCTGGTCCGCCACAGCCGCCCCGAAGCCGAGGCCCGCGAGACCCGCGTCAAGGCCGCCGCCCTGCTGGCCGCCCTCACCGACACCGCACCCGAACGCTTCGCCACCCACCCCGACGTCCAGGCCGCCCTGAGCGCCCATCACGCCCGCAGCGCCGACTTCTGGCTCACCGAACCCGGCCGCCGCTCCGACCCCCACACGGCCCTGGCCGGCCGCCGCGCCCTCCTCGTCGACGCCGAGGACACCTTCACCGCCATGCTCGCCCACCAGATCCGCGCCCTGGGCCTGCACGCCACCGTCCGCCGCCACGACCGGATCCCGGACCCCACCGCCTACGACCTGGTCATCCTCGGCCCCGGCCCCGGCGACCCCCGCGACCCCCGCCACCCCGCCGTCACCCACCTGACAGCCGTCCTGCGCACCCTGCTCGCCGCCCGCCACCCCTTCTTCGCCGTCTGCCTCAGCCACCAGATCCTCGCCGCCCACCTCGGCCTGCCCCTGACCCGCCGCACCCACCCCAACCAGGGCGTACGCCGCACCATCGACCTGTTCGGTCGCCGAGAAGACGTCGGCTTCTACAACACCCACGCCGCCCGCGCCGACCGCGACACCCTCCACCACCCCCACGCCGGCCCCGTCACGATCAGCCGCGACCCCCACGACGGCGAGGTCCACGCCCTGCGCGGTCCGCACTTCGCCTCCGTCCAGTTCCATGCCGAATCCGTCCTCACCCACGACGGACCCCGCATCCTCGCCACGCTCCTCACCGGGACCCTGCCCCCCGGCGAGCTCCCCGAGCGCGGGGGAGCGGCATGATCCACGCCCTCGTCGCCGGCGGCGGCATCGGCGGCCTCGCCACCGCCCTGGCCCTCGCGACGGCCGGCCACCGCGTCACCGTCCTCGAACGCCAGGACGCCTTCACCGAGATCGGTGCCGGCATCCAGATCGCCCCCAACGGCTTCCACGCCCTCGACCGGCTCGGCGTCGGCCACGCCGTACGCGAACGCGCCGTACTGGTCGACGAACTGCGCCTGATGGACGCCGTCACCGGCGAGCGACTCACCGCCGTACCGGTCACCGCCCGTTACCGCCGCCGCTTCGGCAACCCGTACGCCGTCGTCCATCGCAGCGACCTGCACACCCCCCTGCTCGACGCCTGCCGTACGGACGACCGCATCCGCCTGCTGCCCGGCGCCGGCCTCGTCCACCACACCCAGGACCCCGCCCACGTCACCGCCACCACCGCCGACGGCCGCACCCACACCGGCGACCTGCTCATCGGCGCCGACGGCATCCGCTCCACCGTGCGCGCCCGCCTCCTGGACGACGGTCCACCTCATCCCACCGGCCACACCATCTACCGAACCCTGGTGCCCATCGCCGACGTCCCCCGGCACCTGCGCTCCAACGCCGTCACCTTGTGGGCCGGGCCCGGCTGCCACGTCATCCACTACACCGTCGCCGCCGGCACCCGCCTCAACCTCGCCGCCGTCCTCGACGACGGCGCCACCGAAGCCGTCTCCGGACAGCCCGCCCCCCGCGCCACCGTCCTCGCCCGCTTCCCCGACCTCGCCCCCACCCCCCGGGCCCTGCTCGAACTCGGCCGCACCTGGCGGCGCTGGGTCCTGTGCGACCGTGACCCCGCCGACACCTGGACCCGAGGCCGCGTCACCCTCCTGGGCGACGCCGCCCACCCCATGCTCCAGTACGCCGCCCAGGGCGCCTGCCAGGCCCTCGAAGACGCCGTCACCCTCGGCGCCCTCCTCACCCACGCCGCCCCCGACGACATCCCCGCCCGCCTGACCCGCTACGACACCACCCGCCGCGACCGCACCGCCCGCATCCAACTCTTCTCCCGCCGCATGGGCACCGACCTCTTCCACCCCGCCGGCCCCCATGCCCGGGCCCGCAACAACCGCCTACGCCCTCTCACCGAGGACGCCCTCCACCACCGCCTCGCCTGGCTCCACACCCCCCAGCCCCCGCCGCACCCCTGACCGTCCCTCGGCGGGCCCGCTCGGGCAGCAGACCGAGCGGGCGCTGCGCGGTGGCCGCCGGTACGGGACCGTGCTGCTCAGCCGAGGAAGTCGACGCGGTCGATAAGACCTTCGCGCACACGGTAGGCCACCAGGACGCGGAGCGGATCGTCGGCCAGGCCGTGGGCGAGTTCGTGGTCGACCACCCAGTCGCCTTCGCTGAGTCGCCCCAGGATCTCCGCCCGGCAGCGGCCTTCGGCGAAGAGCCCGGCGTACGTGTCACGCAGAGCTTGACGGCCCTGCAGCCGGCTGCCGTCACGCCGGTGGACCAGGACGTCCTCGGCGTAGGTGGCGGCGAAGGCGTCGATATCGTGGCTGTTGTAGGCGGCGAGCTGCTGCTCGACCACTTCGCGCGGATCGGTCATGTGCGTGATCATTCCTTCCTTGCCTGAACTTCCCATCATCCCCTGTTGCCATGTCGTCCATCGACCGAGGCCAGGCGGGCGAAGCAGGCGATTGCTGCGAATCGCCTCTCGGCCGATCGGCCGGAAGCGCTCCTCGCCGAAGACTTGCCGGACGGTGTCCGCCAGGAAGCCGGTCCCGACCGCGTCGGTCTCGGTCACCGGGTACTCGGGAAGGTACTCGACCTGCGCCCAGAGGCCGTGGGCGGCCGCGACGGCCCTGACCAGCTCCACCGCGGTGTCGCCGACCCGGGACTGCAGAACAAGACGCCTCATCAGTCGTTCTCGCCCTTCCCCCAGCCGGTCGCGACCCGGCCACTCCAGGGACACGCGTCGACCCGGACAAGGGCTGCCGAGGCGACAGCCGTTGGTCGTCAATGCACCTCGGGCTCACTTCACCTCGGGTCCGAACCGGCGCTTGTACGCCGACGGAGTGATGCCCGTCTCGCGGCGCATCAGCGCACGCAGGTTTGCAGCGGTGCCAAGCCCGCTCCGCCGTGCGACCACCTCGAAGCGGGACTCGCCTCGCTCGATCAGCCGGCAGGCCAGGGCAAGCCGTTCCCCCGTGAGCCACATCAGCGGGGTGGTTCCGAGTTGTGCCCGAAAGCGGCGATGCAGCGTTGCCGGGCTGACCGCCGCCCGTGCGGCGAGGTCCGACACCGTGAGGGGTGAGTCCAGCCGTTCCTGCGCCCAGGCCAGGACAGGTGCCAGGGACTCGTCCGGCAGGTCGGGCATGGGACGCTCCACGAACTGCCGCTGTCCGCCGTCCCGGTGCGCCGCGAAGACCAGTCGCCGGCTCACGGAGTTGGCAACCTCCGCGCCATGGTCGCGGCGGACCACATGCAGCCCGAGATCGAGTGCAGCCGCGCTCCCCGCAGCGGTGAGGATGTCACCGTCGTCCACGAACAGCACGTCCGATTCGAGGTGGACAGAAGGGAAGCGGGCCCGGAAGGAATCCGCCCACTGCCAGTGCGCGGTGGCCCGGCGCCCGTCGAGAACTCCGGCCTCGGCCAGGGTGAAGGCGCCGCTGCAGAAGCCGATCAGGCGCGCACCGCGCGCGTGCGCCCGTCGGACGGCATCGAGCACAGCCGGTCGGCGGGGCACCTCGACGTCGGGGCGGTTAGGGACGATCAAGGTGTCCGCGGCATCGGCCGCCTCCAAGCCTGCGACTCCCGTGAGCGTGAAGAATCCGTCTCGCATCGGGCTGCAGGGCTCGGGGGAGCAGAGCCTGAAGTCGTAGAGATCGCGGCCGATCTCCGGTCTGCGCAGACCGAAGACCTCGGTCGCACAGCCGAGCTCGAAGGGGTTCGAGTTCTCGTCCACGATCACGACCACCCGGTGTACGCGCGCCACGTGAGCCTGATGCGAGGATTCTTTCGCCATGTGCAATTCCTAGCACTCACACCGACCGTGCGAAACGGCTCAGGATGAGCCCATGAGTAACCAGCCGATCCCCCTTCGCAAGGCTCTGGCCTCCTTCGATGCGCTGTGGAGCCCCCGCATCGTCACGCGCGTCAACGACTACGACGTCCGTATCGCCAAGGTCGAGGGCGAACACATCTGGCACGCCCACGACGACACCGACGAGTTCTTCCTGGTACTCGACGGAGAGCTGCACATCTCCTTGCGCGAGCCCGATGGCGAGCGCACGGTCCTGCTCCCACAAGGGACGGTCTTCACCGTCCCGCGAGGAACGGAGCACAAACCGTACGCCCCGTCCGGCGCCGCGATCCTCATGTTCGAGCCGACCGGAACACCGACCGTGGGCGATCGCCACGACGAGATCCCCGACCACGTGGACGCAACGACCGGACACACCCTCAACTCCTGAGCTGACAGGCCGCGACCCGGATCACCGACGGGTTGGAGGGCTTCGGGGAGTTCGTCGAAACCCTCAGGACGGACTTCCCCCGTCTCCCGCCGAGGTGACGCGCATATTCGCCGAGGGCGACCACGTGATCGCCCACGACCATGGCGTCCGGGTGCCGGGCGGCCCCGAAACGGCGATCGTCGACATCTTCCGTCCGGTGCCAGGGTCTCGGGATCGGAGCGGGTTCATGCCACCCGGCCTTGCCTGTTCGGCCGACCAAATCCCTAAGCGGATAGATCATCCGATTGTGTGTTACGGTCCCGCTAAGCGGATGAACTATCCGCATGACTGGGTGGAGGAGCACATGACGAAGACAGCTGTGGTCACGGCGGGGACGGCCGGCATCGGATTGGAGACGGCCCTGGGGCTGGCCGGCGCCGGGTTCTCAGTGACCGTGGTCGGACGCAACGCCGACCGGGGCGCCCGGGCGGTCGACCGGATAAGCGCGGCGAACCCGGCACACCCCGCGCGGTTCCTGCCCGCCGACCTCGGCTCCCTCGACCAGGTGCGCGCGCTCGCCGACCGGATCGCCTCCGAGCATGCCGCCTCCGGCGAACCGCTGACCGTGCTGGTCAACAACGTTGGGGCGATGTTCCCGGAGCGACGGACCCTGGATGGGATCGAAGCGTCATTCGTCGTCAACCACCTCTCGCCGTACCTGCTGACGGAACTGCTGCTGCCCACGCTGACGGCCGGGGCGCCGAGCAGAATCGTGAACGTGACCTCGGGTGCGGTCGGGCTCGCGAAGCGGTCCTTCGACGCCGTCGAGCCGCCCGGCGGCTACTACGGCTTCCACTGGTACGGCCGCGCCAAGCTCGCCAACCTCGCCTACACGCTCGACCTGGCCACCCGACTGAAAGGCACGGTCGTCTCTGTCTTCGCCGCCGACCCCGGAGGCGCCGCGACCGACATGACCAGCGGCACCCTGACCGACCCGAAGATCGTCTCACCAGCCCTGCGGCTGCTGTGGCCGCTGGTGCGCCGCAGGTTCGAACGCTCCACCTCGGGTCCGGCGGCCGTGGCTGCCCAGCCCTCGATCGTCGCCGCCACCGACGACGCCCTTGCGGGCCGGACCGGCATCGTCATCGGAGCCCAGGCGCACCCGGTGACGCCGTTCCGCGCAGCGACCGACCCTCGCGTCGCCCGGGACGTGCGCCGGCTCAGCGAACGGCACGCACCTGTCACGACCACCTGACCCGCCAGGCGGTGCGGGTAGCGGCGGCGGCATCATCCGGATGGGCCATCCGATTAGGATGTCCCCCATGACGACGCCCCTGCGCAAGGACGCGGCCCGCAACTGGGACCGGATCGTCGCCGTCGCCCGTGCCCTGGTCGACCAGGGCGTGCCCCTGCAGCTGAACGACGTAGCCGGCCGCGCCGGACTCGGAGTCGGCACCGTCTACCGGCACTTCGCCACCCCCGAGGCGCTCCTGGAGACCGTCGCCACTCCCTGCCTGGAAGCCCTGGCCGCCCACGGTCGGCAGGCGCTGGCCGACACCGACCCCTGGCGTGCGCTCGAAGGCTTCCTGTTCCGCACCGTCGAAGCGCAGGTCACCGACGCATCCCTGGCCCCGGTCACCGCCGCCACCACCGACACCCTGCCGCGCACCACGGAGCTCAAAAGGGCGCTTCGGTCGGCCGGCACCGCACTCCTCGACCGGGCTCGCGACGCCGGAGCGGTCCGGCGTGACCTGGCCGCCGCCGACCTCGTCCCGCTCATGTGCGGCATCGCCTTCGCTGTCAACGTCCACGGCGGCACCCCCGCCGACCGGATCGACACCGCACACCGATACCTGGCCACACTTCTCGAAGGACTGCGTGCCACACCACAGCACGCGTGAGATCACCGCGCGCACACCGGGGTGATCCCGGCGGCCTCCGCCGGTGCCGGGAAGTCCGATCGCGTGCGGAGGGATGGCTACTTGTCCCCCACGACCCGCATGGCACGCAGGTCCGCGACCGCCGCCCCTGGGGAATCGTGATTACGAGGGTGGGGAACTCCGTGACGCGGGACCGGTCGAAGGTGGGGAATTACGTGACCGCTGACATCACGAGGACCCCCATGCCGGCAACGAACCGCTGGATCCGCCTCGCCCGCCGCCCCATCGGCGGGGTTCGCCCCGAGGACTGGGGGTGAAGAAGCGCGTGGTCGACGGCACCCTCGACGACTTCCCGGCGACCTTCGGCAGGCCTTTCCGCGGTGAGAACACCGGCAAGCTCGTCCTCCATCTCGGCTGACGGCACCGGTCACCGGGGCTTGGCGGAGGGCGGCGTCGATCAGTCGGTTGCAGGGGCGGCGGACCTGGCCAACGGGCAGAGGGCGGACCTCCTGCGGTACTCGCCCGGGGGCAGCCCGTACGCCGCCCGGAATGCCCGGTTGAACGCGGTGCTGTCGGTGAACCCCCACCGCGCGCCCACCGCACCGACGGGAAACCTCGCGAGGCCGGGCTCCGCGAGGTCGGACCGGCACCGTTCCAGACGCAGCGCGCGGACGAAGGCGGCGACGGTCTGCTGCTCCTGACGGAACAGCCGGTGCAGATAGCGCACCGAGATGCAGTGCGCGTCCGCGATCGTCCGTGGCGTCAACTCGGTGTGCGCCAGGTTCCGTTCGATGAACGCCTTGATCTCGCACAGCAGCGCGGTCTGGCGGGTCTCCGGCGGCAGCAGCCTCTCGGCGTCGGCTCGGTGCCCGAGGAACGCCAGCGACAGGTCGACGGCTGCCGCGCCGAGGCGGACGGCGTCCCGCTCGTGCCATGATCCGGCCTGCCGGGCGAGCTGTTCGAGGAATGTGCCCAGGACGGCCCCCATCCCCGACCCCGCCGGCATCCGCAGCGCCGCCATGGACCTCATCGCCCGGTCGGGGATGGGCACTCGGATCTTGGGCAGGTGGAGCATCACCACCTGCGCGGGGCCGTCCCCGGCCAGCGCCCAGGACTCGTAAGGGTGCGAGGTGTCGTACAGCACCAGGTCGCCGGGGCCCAGCAGCGTCTGGCTGCGGTGCTGGTCGATCCACATGGAGCCGGCGGCGACCAGCGCCACCTGCCAGAGTTCCGGGTCGGAGCGGCGGATCAGGGGCCACGTCCGCGCCGCTCGCAGCGTGGGGAACGCCAGGACCGACAACTGCACGGACCCCAGCTGGAACAGTGAAGCGGATGCGTCGAAATCCGCTGTATGACGGGAGGTCACCCGGGTCGGTGCCAGGTCACGGTTCACCAGGTCGCACCACCGGTCGAACCGGTCCGCCTCCGGCATGTCCCGAGTGCGCAGCTCGGTTCCGCCCATCCCGAACCCCCGGCCCCCGCTTCGGTCTGTTGTGCACATCGTGTCAACAATCGTGCGCTGCCTGTCAATGACAGCCCCGGCCGCCCGCGAGGACACTCGGCGAGGGGGCGGGACGGCCCCCTTCGGCAGATGTGATCCGGCAGATGAAGGGGGCTGTACCCGTGAAGCGAACCCTCAGAGCGATGGCGGTCCTGGCGTCCGGCGTCGTCGCGGCCTCGGGCCTGACGCTGGCGGGGGCCACTTCCGCCTCGGCCGCGTCGTCGTGTCCCTGGCCTTACGTGTGCTTCGAGAATTCGAGCGGGACCCCGATCTCGATGTACAAGGACTACGGCTGGCAGACCACCGGCCCCTTGGCCCGGTCCGCGCACTACGTCGTCAACGCGCGGAACGACGACTGCGCGCTCATGCACTTCTCCACCGGCGAGTACATCACGCTCTACCCCCAGAACTCGTGGGCGTTGAGCGCTCCGATCACCGAGATCGACATCGAGAACGGATGCCCCTGACATGCGACTCACCAGAGCCCGGCTGCTCCCGGTGCCGGCGGCGGCCCTCGTCGCGGCGATCCTGACGTGCGCCGCCCCGGCGCACGCGGACCCGAACGCCGCGTACCTGAGCTACGGCAACAGCGGGGTAGGCGTGAAGTGCGTCCAGATCGCGGTCGGTGTCACGGCGGACTCGGTCTGGGGCCCCGACACCGACCGCGCGGTCAGGGCGTTCCAGCGGAGCCACTTCGGCTACGCCGACGGAATCGTCGGACCGCAGACCGGCGACGCGCTGATGAACCGGCTCAACGCGTACTACGGCTGGTGCTACTCCGTGATCCCGACCTCGTACTGATCGGCGCGTCGGCGTACAGCGGCACCCGCTCCCGTGGCCGTCAACGAGGTCCACTCCCGGCTCCGCAGCACCCCGGGTGCGCAGCTTCCGGCGCTGTCGTGCGGTCGGTCGATGCGAAGTACGTCCTGGGCAGCCCCGACTGGTCCTCGCACGTGGGCGCGACGCAGATCTGGGACCCGGACTCCATCACCGACCTGGAGTTCGCCCGGACGATGATGCTCAACCAGGATCCACCAGAGCACTCACGGCTGCGGCACACCCTTGCCGGGCAGCCGTCCCGCCAACAGGTGGCCGCGCCGCATGGCGCCCGGAGCCGGTCCACGCTGCCCGGGTGGACCGCTCCGGGCGGAATAGGGGGCGGGTCAGTGCGCGTCGGCCGTTCGGCGGCGGCGCAGATACACCGCCGCGGCGCCGACCGCGGCCAGAGCTGCGGCACTGTTGGCGGCTGCAAGCTGCCAGGAGATGCCGGTGGTCTGCGTCGGCTGCGCCACAGCCGGCTGCGGCCGGTCCTGGGCGCCGGGTTGCTGCGGCTGTTCGTCGGTCAGGTTGTTGTAGCCGCCGGCCAGGCCCTTGCGGTCGTACTCCGAGCCGGGCAGCTTGTCCCCGTACCGGGAGTTGACCAGCTTCTGGTAGGCGGCGAGGGTGATGCCGTTCTGACCGCCGAGACTGGTGGTGGCCTCCTGGTTGAGCGGCTCCACCATGCCCTTGTCGGTGAGCCGGTACCAGGCGTGGATCTGCGGCTCGGTGAAGGTGCGGGCCTGCGCGGTGCCGCGCTCGGCGAGGCTGATATCGGCGTCACCGTCCCGGATCCCGGCCAGCTCCCAGCCCTCGGAGCCGACGTTCTGTGTGCCGTCGGGCTGCGCGCCGCTGCCCGAGGCGCCGCTGCCCGTGGGCGCAAGCAGGACGGCGGCCTGGTGGTCGTCGGCTGCGGACACCCGCGAGGCCAGGTAGGTCAGCCTGAGCGGGGTGGTCGGGTTCTTGCCCGCGACAAAGTCGGCGCTGAGCTCGAACATCGGGACCGGGTCCTTCAGGTCGAACCGGGGCGGCGCGGCGACGGCCGCGGGCGCGGTGGCGGGTGCACCCGTCATACCGCCGTCGGCGTTGGAGGCAGGGTTGCCGGCCTGGCGGGACGCCACGAGGAAACGGGAGACGGTGTCCTTGGTCTGTCCGGACTGGAGCACCTGCTGGGCGGATTGGTATCCGGCGATGCCGTCACCGTCTGCGGCACCGGCCGGGACGGTACCGCCGAGGGCGGCACCGATCACGGCCGCCGCGAGCACGACGGTTCGGGCGCCCGCGCGCTTGCGGGGTGTGGTCGGCGCGGTCCGAGTGAGCTGCGTGATCTGCATGGTCGGTCGTCTCCTCAGCCGTGGATGCCGATGCGGGAGTGGGTCCACTGGAACGAGCTGTTGCTCGCGTACCTTGCGTAGTTCCACCAGGTGTACGTCTGCGTGGTGGGCCACGGGTCGCCGACCGCGATCATGTTGCTGCTGCTGTCGTAGCCGTAGATGACGTTCATGTGGCCGCCGCCGGTGCGCCAGCCGATCCGTACGGCGAACGGGCGGCCGGCGGTGATCTCGCCGGTGGTCTCGTTGAACGAGGCGGAGCGCGCCAGGCTGCGGCCGCTGTTGCTCAGTCCCAGCCGGGCCAGACCGTTGGCCATGTCCTCAAGTGCCGCGGGCTGGTTGTTGCAGTCCACCCAGGTGCCCTGTGCGGCGAGTCGGCAGAACTGTTCCTGGGTGACGTCGCTGCGGCCCCAGTAGTTGGCGATCGTCACACCCGAGGCGTCCCAGCACCACTGGGTCCTGACCTGCTTCTGCATGCCGATGGTGAGTGTCTTGGCGCCCGCCGGGGCCGGGGTGGTCGGTGCGGTCGAGCCGCACGCCGGAAGACTGTTGACGTTCCCCTGGATGAAGGCGCCGGCGATGTAGTAGGACCCGGACCAGATCCATTGCGAGTTGTTCTCGACGATGTCACCCGCGGTCCGACAGGACATGGTGACCTTGTCACCCGGGCGCGACGTGCCGCTGATCGGGGACGAAGTCGAGGGCTGGGAGCGGTGGTTGATGGTGATGTACCGCCCCTGCCCGGCTGTCACGGTGCCGTTGACCAGGTCGGCTTGGGCGAAGACGCCGATACCGACCACCAGGGTGCCGGAGACGGCCGCGACGGTTGCCGCTATGAAGGTCTTCTTACGGCGGGACATACGACGTTTGTGCATCATGCTCCTTGCTTTCGAGAAGCCGGGAATTCGCAGGCCGGGCGGCATGTCGCCCCGTGGTGCGCGCCTCCTGCGCCGTGGCATCGACGACTACGGCGCGCACTGCACCGGCACTGCGGGAACGCTCGGCCACCTTCCACAGCAGGCCGAGGTACCCCCTCGCTTCGTTGAGCGGGCCGATGCCGGGAATCCTGCCAGATAGGCCAGGAGCCTTGGGGGAGGTCTCTCTACATGCGAAGACGTTCCCTCTTCAACCATTCGAAGTGGAGAGTCAAGGTCTTCCAACTATGCGTCCCTGCAGGAAAGTTGGGCGACAGGCGGAAGAGTGGTCTAGACAAGCCAACATTTGACGGCATGTGGCGTTATGTAAGCGTTATATCTCCTTACTATTGCGAGACGAGTTGTCAACTATCGAAAGCGGCGGGCGTGGCGGGGAATTGCCGGATATCACTTTTTGATGGAGTGATACTGTGTCAATTCGATGGACGGGTTGAAAGTGGCGTGTTGACGACATGTTGATGCCGCCCGATGTCGCCGCGTGCCTACCGGGAGCTCGCCGAGCGCGGCTGCCGGCCAACACGCAGCTGCGGTTCGGCGACGACGGGCGGCTGCACCTGGCCGCGCTGGAGCCGGAGGCGGAGCCGAGGAGCCTGGGCGACCTGCAAGGCGGCCAACGGCGCGCTTCTGAAGTCGCGTTCCGTTACGGAGCCCGGCGAGTCGGCAACTATCCGCTGTGCTGGGCTGGTTCGGATGAGTCAGCCGCGACGGAACGGTTGGTGACCCTTCTTCTCTTCGGCTGGCGACCGAAGTCTCATCCGCGCTCGCGGAGGTACGCCTCCAGCTCTGCGGCCCCGGTCAGCATCGCCCGCCCGCGGGCGGACAGCCGACCGTGCCAGTCGCACAGCGCGGCCTCCAGCGGCTCCAGCCCGCCGGCCGCCCGCACCTGGGCGATCAGCGGGGCGATCTGCTCCAGCAGGTAGCCGCCCCGCCTGAGTTGGTGGGCCAGCCGGGCGTCCCGTACGTCGGCCTCGTCGTAGACGCGATACCCGGTCCGGGGGTCGCGGCGCGGGCGCACCAGCCCGGCGCGCTCCCATTTGCGCACCGTCGCGGGCCGGATTCCGAGCTTCCCTGCCAGCGGCCCGATGAACGTTCCACCGGGCCCGGACACCGCGGCTGGCTCGGACCCCACACCGGGCTCGGGCGCCGTGGTGGGCTCCAGGTCGCGGAGGGCGCCCTCCACGGCCTGGAGGGTCCGCCGGTCGTCGAGGAGTTGGGCGTGGCTCTCGTCGATGAGGCGGAACGCCTCATCGACCGCGCCCTGGTTCACGGCCAGCATGATCGACGTCGCCGTCTGGTGGCCGTGGCCGGGCACCAGGGCAAGAAACGCGCGCAGGGCCCCCGCGTGCAGCGAGGTATAGGTGCGGTAGCCGTGGGGTGTGCGACCGGCGGCCGGAAGGATGCCGGCCTCCTCGTAGTTCCTGATCGCCTGCGTGGACAGACCGTGCCCGCGCGCCAGATCAACCGGCCTGAGCCGATCGCTGCTTTGAAGGTTTCTCCCCATGGGACTGACAATATCGCGGGAAAGTTTCAACCGAAGGTTCAACGATAGCGTTGAAGGCATGCCTACTGACATCAAGGACACCGCCCATGCCGTCGAGGCCGCCGCCGTCATGAGGCTGCTCCCGGCCCGGCCCCGGCTGCTCGCCCTGGGCGAGCCCACCCACGGCGAGGACGCTCTGCTCGACCTGCGCAACGAGCTCTTCCGGCAGCTCGTCGAGCAGGAGGGCTACCGGACGATCGCGATCGAGAGCGACTGCATGATGGGCCTGGTCGTCGACGACTACGTCACCTCGGGCACGGGCACACTCGACGAAGTCATGGAGCAGGGAATCAGCCACGGCTGGGGCACCTACGCGGCCAACCGCGAGCTCGTGCGCTGGATGCGCGCCTACAACGTCCGCGCCGACAACGACGGCCGGCCCGCGTCCGAGCGGCTCCGCTTCGCCGGTTTCGACGGCCCGCTGGAGATCACCCACGCTGCGAGCCCCCGGCAGGCCCTCACCGCACTCCACGGTTACCTCGCGGCCCGGGTGGACGCGAACTTGCTCCCCTGCACCGGGGACACACTCGACCGTCTGCTCGGCGCCGACGACCGGTGGACCAATCCCGCCGCGATGATGGACCCGTCCCAGTCCACGGGGCAGTCGGCCGAGGCCGGCCAACTGCGGCTGCTCGCCGACGATCTGGTGGCACTGCTCGACCAGCAGACACCGCACCTGCTCGCGGCGACCTCGCGGGCCGACTGGGACCGGGCGCGCCTGTACGGGCGCACCGCGACCGGCCTGCTGCGCTACCACCACTGGATGGCCGACACCTCACCGGCCCGTATGACGCGGCTGTGCGCGCTGCGGGATTTGATGATGGCCCACAACCTCCTTGCCGTCGCCGCTCGGGGCCCGGCACTCATCCACGCCCACAACTCCCATCTCCAGCGGGAGAAGAGCACGATGCAGATGTGGGAGGGGCCGGTGGAGTGGTGGAGCGCCGGTGCGCTCGTGAGCGCCCAGCTCGGCGAGGGGTACGCCTTCGTGGCCACGGCCCTCGGCACGATCCGGCACCAGGGAGTGGACGCGCCGCCGCCGGACACCGTCGAAGGACTCCTGTACGCGCTCCCGGAGGACCGCTGCGTCATCGACGCCCCGCGGCTGGCCACCGCCCTCGGCGACACGCGGCCCGCGCCCCGCGTATCCCCCTGGTTCGGTTACTCCCCACTTGACCCGGCCCACCTGGCGGACAGCGACGGCATCGTGTTCGTCAAGGACGTCCCGCAGAGCTAGGGTCTGTTCTAGAAGTGGATCAAGGTCGTGCGATGATCACCACCACCGCGGACACACCGCCCTCGCAGGCCAACCGCCAGCCGGCCGCGTCCCCAACCTCACGGGTCGGAACACCTAGCGGAGGGTTCGGAAGAACGCGCGTACGTCCTCGATCAGCAGTTTGGGCTGTTCCAGGGAGAGGAAGTTGCCGCCGCGCTCGACCTCGGTCCAGTGGGTGATCATCTGGTCGCGGTCGGCGAAGCGGCGGATGGCGACGTCGGTGGTGGCGGTGGCGATGACGCCGGTGGGGACGGTGCCGCGTGGCTTGGGGGCGTAGGCGGTGGGGTCGTGGGCCGTCTCGTAGTACAGGTTGGCCGAGGATCCGGCGGTGCCGGTGAACCAGTAGAGGCTCACGTTGGCCAGCAGCAGGTCGCGGTCGACGGCGGTTTCGGGCAGGTCGGTCGCGGCGTCGGTCCATTCCTTGAACTTCTCGACGATCCAGGCGAGCTGCCCCACGGGGGAGTCGTGCAGACCGTGGGCCAGGGTTTGCGGGCGGGTGGACTGGATGACGTTGAAGCCCATCATGTCGTCGCGGAAGTTCTGCAGCCGGGCCAGCCGCTGCTGTTCCAACTCGGTGAGATCCGCGAAGTCGGCGGGGTCGTCGGAGGGGAAGGTGATCAGCCCGTTGAGGTGGATGCCGAGTACGCGGTCCGGGTCCTGACGGCCCATCTCGCCGGCGATCCACGCCCCGCCACCGCCGCCCTGGACGCCGTAGAGGTTGTAGTTGAGGCGGGACATCAGCTCGCGGAACGCGCTGGCGATCTTGCCCGTGTTCCAGCCGGGTCCGGTCAGCGGGCCGGAGAACGTGATCCCGGGCGTGGAGGCGACGACCACGTGGAAGTCCTGCGCCAGCGGCTCGACGACCTCGGCGAACTGCACGAACGAGGCGGGCCAGTCGTGCAGCAGGAGCAGCGGGAGGGCATCGGGATCGGCCGACCGGACGTGCAGGAAGTGGATGTCCTGTCCGTCGATCTCCGTCAGGAACTGGGGAAAGGCGTTCAGTCGGGCCTCGGCCTGACGCCAGTCGAAGCCGTCCGCCCAGTACTCCGCGAGACCCTTCAGATAATCCACCGGTACACCGCGGCTCCACCCCGTGCCGGGGATCTCCCCGCTCCACCGGGTCCGGGTGAGCCGGTTCCTGAGGTCGTCCACCTCGGCCTGTGGGATGTCGATGCGGAAGGGTCGAATCTTGAAGTCATTGCTCACAAGGGTTCCTCTCGTCGTCGTTCCTGGAGGTAAGCCTCGCGGAGGGCACCGTGGCGCGGTCAGTGTCTGGTGCACCGGTTCACGCGTGGTCAGCAGCCATTTCGATGCGGGCTACGATGCCCGGACGTGCAAAATGCACATTCCGGTGGCCGGGGGGCGCGAGTGGCACATCAGACACGCCTCGCTCGCTGGCTCGTCGTGACGTCCGTCGCCGGCTTTCTGCTGGTCAAGATCGCGGGTGCGTACGCCGACTTCACCTCGTGGAAGCTGGCGGTGGCCGTGGGTGCTCTGGTCGCCCTCGGCGTCCTACAGTTTCCGATCTCCCTGAGGCGCGTCACCGGTTGGACGGCCTACCTGGTGCTGGCTGCCCAGGTGTTCCTCGTCTGTGCCCCGTACTTGGTGTTGGGCGGGAACTGGGGAGCGGTCGAGGCGCTGCTGGTCACCTCGGTCCTTCTCATCTTCGCCGCCCCGGTGTCCTGGATGCTGGTGGCGGCCATCGCGATCGGCGAGTACGGAGTCAGGGCGGGCTTCGCCGTGGACTCCCATGGCCTCGGCCCCTATTCGGCGCTCTGGACGACACTGGCGACGCTCGCCAACGGTCTGAGCCTGTACGCGGTGACCTGGCTCGCCAACCTGGTCCGGCAGACCGAGGCCGCGCAGGGACGGCTCGCCGCGCTCGAAGTGGCCGAGGAACGGCTGCAGGTCGCGCGGGCGCTGCGCGCCGTGCTCGGGGCACAGCTCTCGTCAGTCATCCACCGCGCCCGCCGGATCGCCGCGACCGAACCTGATCCGGCCCGAGCCGAGATCGCCGATCTGATCGGCACCGCGCGGTGCGCGCTGGCCGAGGTCCGGACGGTCTCTGACGGCTTCCGGGCCCGGACCCTGGCTGAGGAGGTGGCCGCGGCCAGTACCGTCCTGTCGGGCGCAGGTGTCGAGACGCGGGTCGAGGTAGGCGCATTCGTATTGCCGGAAGCCGCCGATGCGGCTCTCGCCGCGCTGCTGCGCGCCGTCGTACTGGAGGTACTGCGGCACGGCACACCCGGTCGGTGCCTGATCCAGGTGGACACGGCCGTACGGCTTCGGGTGACCTTCGAAGGGCTTCCCGGATCCCTGGAACGGGAACTCCGCGAGGACTCCGAACGGATCGCCGACCTCGGCGGAACGCTGACCGTCGAGGGCCTGGACATCGACGCCCGGATCCCGGCCGGGCGCCGTACGCACAAAGCGCAGGTCGCGGGCCCGCTCGGCGCGGCACCGTGGATCGCCTGGGCGGTGCTGATCCTCATCGAGGTCAACTACGGCGACGGCATGGCCCTTTTGATCATCTGGCTCGGCCCCCGGGGGCCCGCGTTGGCAGTCGCGGTGGTCGCAGCCTGCCTGTCAAGCGCGCTTCAGCTCTACCAGGGCTTCCCGCGACGGAACACATCACCTCCCGCCTGGAAGTGGGCACTCATTCTGCAGGCCGTGGCGGTCGCCGTCCTGATCACTGTGGCCGGCTACCCCGGCCTGAACCAGACGCCCATGCTGGCGGGAACGGTCCTGGTCCGCCTACGGCCGCCGTGGTCATGGCTGCCGGCCGTACTGATCCTGGCGCCCATCACGTTTGCCACCGACCCGACGGGCGACGACCTCGGCGGACACCTCTACCGGGCTCTCGCCAGTGCGACGACCGCGATCGTGATCTACTCCCTCTGCGTCCTGCCGATCGTGGCGCGGCGGCTCGACGACGCCCAGCGCAGACTGGCCCGGATGGCAGTGCTGCAGGAGCGCCTGCGGGTCGCCCGTGACCTGCACGACCTGGTCGGCTTCAGGCTGTCGGCCGTTGTCGTCAAGAGCGAGCTCATCAACCGCCTGATCGCCATGGGTTCAGACGCAGTGCCCCGCCATCTGGCCGAGCTGACCGAGCTCGCGGAGCAGGCGCTGACCGACGTGGCGGTACTGACCTCCGCCGACGGGGAATCGGCCACACTCTCACTCGCCGAAGAGGCCGAGACGGCCCGCTCCGTGCTGTCGGCCGCCGGAATCGAGATCAGCCTGATCCTCGACGCCCGACCGATGCCCACCGAAGCCGGATCGGTGCTGGCCGTCGTCCTGCGCGAGGCCGCCACCAACGTGGTCCGGCACTCCCGCGCCAAGACCTGCGAGATCTCAACGCTCGTGGACGACCGGACTGTACGACTGCGGGTGTCGAACGACGGGGCGGCCGAAGCGACCGCCGGACGGCAAGGCACCGGTCTGGCGAACCTCGCGGCGCGAGCCGAGTCAGCCGGCGGTCGCCTGACCACGAGCCGGGACGGCGGCCGTTTCACCCTGGTTGCCGAGCTTCCGGTGCTCACCCGGCAGGTCACGGTGTGACTCAGATCCAGCCGGCGTCGGAGGCGATCCGGATGGCGTCGATCCGGTTGCGGGCGTTCAGCTTGGTCACCGTCGAGGCCAGGTAGTTGCGGACCGTTCCGTAGGACAGGGTCAGCTTCGCGGCGATCTCCGGCGGCTCCTCCCCTGCGGCGATGAGCCGGAGGACGTCGGACTCACGCTCGGTCAGCGGGCTCCGCTCCACCTCCAGCGCGGCGAAGGCGAGCTGCGGATCGACGACCCGGCCACCGGAGGCGACCGTGCGGATCGCCTCGACCAGGTCATCGGGGCGGGCGTCCTTGAGCATGAACCCGGCGACCCGCGCCGACATGGCCCGCCGCAGATTCCCCGGCCGCCCGACGCCGGTCAGTATCAAGGTGCGGCACTCCGGAAGCCGCTCGTACAGCTCGGCCGCCGCGCTCAATCCGTCCAGCCCCGGCAGTTCGATGTCGAGCACTGCCACGTCCGGCCGGGTCACCAGCGCGGTGGCCACGATCGCGTCGCCCGACCCGAGCACGGCGACGACCTCGATACCCTCCTCCAACCCCAGCAGCCCGGCCAGCGCCTCCCGAAGGATCCGCATGTCCTCGGCCAGCAAGACCCTGATCATCTGTACCCCCCTCTGCCGGATCGTCATTATGCAGGCCACGCCTAACTCCGACCGCCGGCGGCCGGCCGATTCACCTCGCCGATGGTCCGGCGGATGGTATCGGCGACGGCCGAGGGGTGGGTGAGCTGCGGGACGTGGGCGCCGGGAATCATCACGAGCTCCTTGCCGAGGGCGGACGCAGTGCCGTTGCGCGTCGCTGTCCTGCTCACAGCGTCTCCTTCTGTGCCTGGGTGGGTTGTTGGAAACGGGCGGTCGGCCTGGGCCCATTCATGTGCATGGTGGGCAGTGCCGTCGGTCGTGGCGTCGGGCAATGTCGCCTTGAGTTCGGCCTGTGCCTGGGTGGGTCGTTGGAAACGGGCGGTCGGCCTGGGCCCATTCATGTGCATGGTGGGCAGTGCCGTCGGTCGTGGCGTCGGGCAATGTCGCCTTGAGTTCGGCGGCCCTTCGGTCCGAACGGACTGTCAACCCGATCAGGTTGTCTTCGCCTGAAGGCGCTGGAACTCCCAGGGGTCGTGGGCGGAGATGACGGTCACCGTGTCGCCGTGGTCGCGGACAAGTTCGCGCAGCCGGGCCTGGGTGCCGACGCGCAGGTCGTGGTGGACCTCGGCGGTGGTCTGAACGAAGTCGAGCAGGGGGTGGGGGTGCGGGTCCTCTTGGAGCTCACGGTGGTAGTAGTAGGCGTCGCCGCAGTGCAGCAGCCACTTGTCGTCGTCCGTGCGGAGCGCCACGCCGGTGTGCCCGGCCGTGTGGCCGCCGAGCGGGACCAGCAGGATGTCATCGGCCAGGCCCTGCGCCCGCACAGCGGTGAAGCCGAACCACATCTCGTTGGTTTCGGGGGTGTAGGGAACCCACTTCGGGCCATGGGCCCAGTGCCCGGGGCGGTAGCGGAAGCTGGGCGCCTCTGCGAACGCGGCGGTGATCTCGGCCTGCAGGACATGGACCTGCGCAGCAGGGAAGTCGGGCAGGCCGCCGGAGTGGTCGATGTCGAGGTGGGTGAGGATGATGTGCCGGACGTCGTCGGCGGAGTAGCCGAGTCGTTCGACCTGGCGAATTGCGGTCTCGTCCTCGGACAGCACCGGCTGCGACATCTCCACCCAGGTGGTCCCCAGCACGTTGTCGGGGTCGCGTATGTCGTCCAGGCCCAAACCGGTCTCGACGAGCACCAGGCCGTCCGAGTCCGTCTCGATCAGTAGGCAGTGGTTGACGGCATGCGCGGACGGCAGCCCCTCGTAGGTGGGTTCGATCACGCGCACGGAGGCGCAGTTGAGGTGGTGGATCTTCATGGCGACCGCTCCTTTTGGGTTACGAACGTTCGTTAGCTAATGGCGTACGACCGTTAGGTTAAGCTCATGTCATGAGTCCCCGCAAGTCCGCCGCCGAGGCGACCGCCACCCGCGTTCGGATCATTGAGCGCGCCCTTGCCCTGGCCGCCACCGACGGGCTCGACGGCCTGACCATCGGCCGTCTGGCCATCGACCTGGGGATGAGCAAGGCCGGCGTAGTCGGCCACTTCGGCAGCAAGGAGGCGCTGCAGATCGCCGTCCTCGAGGCCGCGATCGAGCAGTTCCGACGCCGCGTCCCGGCCCGAGCGGTCGGCGCCGATCCCGGACTGCGACGACTCACCACCGCGTTCGGAGAATGGATCGACTACATGGCCGAGGACGAAGGACACAGCGGCTGTCTCCTCACCTCGGTCGCCGCCGAGTTCGACGGGCGGCCCGGCCCGATCCGGGACGCGGTCCTCGCTGCGCTGATGAGCTGGAGCACCTACGTGAGCGCTGAAGTCCGCACGGCTGTCGCGGCCGGCGAGCTGCCCCCGGAGACCGACGCCGAGCAGGTCGTCTTCGAGTTGAACGGCATCGCACTGGCTGCAGCCCAGGCCATTCAGCTCCACCACGACCCGGCGGCTCCAGCCCGCGCCCGCAGGGCGATCACCCGGCTGCTGGACGTGGCACCGCCACCGATGGGAAGCCTCGGTTCGCCGTGACAGAAGTCGCGACGGGCACGAGCCTGATCGCCTTCAGGGCTCAGCCGCACAGGTGGTGCTTGTCCGCGTCGGCTCTGAACTCCGGACTGTACTTCGATGGCCTTGCCACGCGGATCTTCACCTTCCTGGATCTACAAGATCCATTGTCAGGTGTGTCCACATCGCAGGGGTCACCTCATGACCGACCATGTGTAGCGCAGGCCGTGTCTTGGCTCGTGAGACGGGTTCGCTCCGCCCACGCGGCCACCGGCGGGCCTGCCGCCCCCAGGGTCGCGAAGAACGCGCCGAGCAGCAGCCAGCCTGCGTGTCCGAGTCCAAGGACTGCTGCTGTGAGGATCACCGGGGCCAAGGCCTGTCCGGCGTCGAAGCCGATCCCGAAGAGGCCCTGGTACTGCCCCTGGGCGTGGTCGGGGGCGAGACCGAAGCCAAGCGCGAAGCCGGCCGAGGACTCCCATACCTCTCCGAGACTGTGCACGCAGACGGCGAGGATGGCGAGCCCTGGCGCGGTCCAGGCCGGAACGTCCGCGGTCAGGGCCATCAAGGGGCAACTGACCAAGAAGAGCAGCCCGGCGAGGCGGAACGCCCGGCCGCCCTGGCCCGGTGTTTCCACCCGGGAGCCGATCCTGCTTTGGAGCAGCACGCATACCCCGCTGTTGACCGCGTAGACCGCCGCCACGGTCCAGCGGGGCGCGTCGGTGTGAGCGGAAAGCCAGATCGGCAGCAGCAGGGAGACGGTCTGGTATTGCAGGCCCATGGCGCCGTAGAGCGCGACGAAGGACACGAACGGCCGGTCGGCCAGGACGGCCCAGCCGTGGTGCTCCTGGGGCCGGGGCAGGGGCTGGTAGTTCGGGACGCCGATCAGGACGATCAGGCCGGCGCAGGCGAAGCTGGCGGCGTTGGCGAGGATGAGCGCGGTGTATGCCGGGCGGGTGTTGACCGAGACGGCGAAGGCGGCGCCGAGGGTGCCCAGGACCACGCCGAGGTTGACGAAGGTGCGGAGTTTCGCCCTGAATGCGGCCGGGCGTTCGCCGCCGGCGCGGGCGATGAGCGCACCGCCTGCGGCGCCGCTCGCCGTTGCTGCCAGCCGGTCCAGGGCGGCGATGCGCGTGAACGTGACCCAGCTGTGGATGAAGACGAAAGCGGCCATCGTCGCGGCTTGCATCGCGAGGGTCGTCAGCCAGACCGTGCGCGGCCCGTATCGGTCGGCCAGATTCCCTGCCGGGATCCCGGCCAGCAGCCCGGTCAGCCCGGCGACCGTGAGGCCGACACCGACCTGTGCGGCGGGCAGGTGCACAACCAGCGTGAAGTAGAGCACCGCAGCGGTGTTGAACAGCCCGTTGCCCACCCGACTGACGAAGCTCGAGATGATCAGAGCGCGCTGCGGACCGGTTGGCGCTAGCAAGCTGGATATCCGCTGTTTGGGGCCCTTCCCGATCATGCGGAGCAGGCTAGCAGCGCCTCTTCCGGGACCCTCCAAGTGGTCTGGGTTGATTTTGTCGGGTCATATGGGAGCCACTGCTCCGGTGTGAACGGGAGCCAGGTGTAGGCCATTCGTGGCGGTGATGTACTCGACCCCGGTGGGTGTTCTTCGGCGAATTCGGGAGCCGTTCCGGCGAGATTGGGAGCCACTGATCGGGTGACCTGTTGGGCCCGGGTGGAGTGTCCATGGGGGCCAGAGTGGTGGCGTCGGTAGGGTGTGATTGCGGGCCCAGGTCGCCTCCCTGACAAGTCGCGGCCGGGGCCTCACCCTGGATATGCGGAAGGGCTGGACCCGTGGGGTCCAGCCCTTCCGGCTGTGGCAGCAAATTGGACAGTGAGATTCGTTCTTCTGGGGTTAGTAGGGCTTTGTTAGGTACCCCGGTTGATCACTGCCGAGTAGAGTGTGATCTTCTGTCAGGTGTGACACCTGAGGAGATGGAGGCGGTCCGCCCGCGTCTGGAAGCGTTCGCGGCGGAGATGCTGGGGTCGTTGGCGCGGCGGGACCAGCGAGCCAAGGGCGAGCTGTACCTGCGCGGGTTGATGCTGGACGGCAAGCGCAAGTCGATGCAGCCGATGGCCGAGCGCCTGGGTGTGGATCACCAGCAGCTGCAGCAGTTCATTGCCTCGTCGACCTGGGACTGGGCCAAGGTCCGTGAACGGTTGGCCCGTTGG
The DNA here is from genome assembly GCF_019192735.1 of Kitasatospora aureofaciens. Taxonomy (GTDB): domain Bacteria; phylum Actinomycetota; class Actinomycetes; order Streptomycetales; family Streptomycetaceae; genus Kitasatospora; species Kitasatospora aureofaciens_A. Next base: position 260 of record NZ_JAHTKP010000024.1, on the reverse strand, counting down.
GCGGTCGCTCACATCGCGCCGGAGGCGTACGCCATCGACGATGTGGGCTTTCCCAAGGACGGCTACGACTCGCCGGGGGTTGCGCGCATGTACTGCGGAGCGCTGGGCAAGCGCGGCAACTGCCAGATCGGGGTCAGTGTGAACCTGGTGTCCGACCGCGCGTCCTCGGCCGTCGACTGGCGCCTGTTCCTGCCCGAGAGCTGGGACGACGCCAAGAACACCGACGATGCGCTGCTGGCCGGGGCGATCCGCCGGCGCCG
>NZ_JAHTKP010000023.1 GCF_019192735.1 Kitasatospora aureofaciens | reverse complement strand
TCGCGTCCCGCTTGAACTCGGCCGTGTACCGCTTGCTCATGTTGCTCTTACCGCTCACTATCAGGACTGCTTCCTCCGGGACTCAACGTCCCAGTATCAGGCTGTCCAGTTCAGTGGGGGAACTTCAGTCGGGGTGTTCTCGTCGTACTGCGGCCACAGGAAGGGGTACACCGGCTTGGCCGGGTCGATCTGCTGGGCCTCGGCGATGTCCTTGTTCAGGGTCTGCTGCCAGCGCGCGCGGTCCGGGGAGAAGGTGTAGAGGGTGGGGAAGAAGGCGTCCTCGTGCTGAGCCAGTGTGCGGGCCGGCGGGTAGTACTCCGGGCTGGTGTTGCCCAGAACGCCGTAGAAGCCGACGGCCTTGCCCGGCGCCGCTTCGTGCGTCCACTCCAGCAGCGTCGACAGCTTCTCGAAATGGCGCTGCGCCACGTCCTGTTGGCCCTTGAGGTAGAGCGACTCGAAGTCCAGGACAAGCGGCCCGGGGTTGGCGAGGTGTTCGCGGACCAGCTTCTGGTAGGCGTCCTTCGGCGGGAGTGCGAGCTCGGCCTTGCTGCGGTCGTCCCCGGTGGAGGGCGTGGCGTCCGGTCCACAGGGCGTTGGGCGGCCAGGATGTCGGGGAGCAGGTGGCGCGACAGGGAGCTGTGACGCAGTTCACCGGGAAAGGGTGACAGGGTGTTGTCGCGGACAGCTGCGACTGTCGACGCATGACGATGACAGACGAGGACTGCCTCGCCGAGACCCTGGCATTCAACGAGCAGTTCGAGGCCGCTGCCGCGAGCCGTCCACCTCGCGGGCAAGCGCCGGATGCGACCGTGCTGGCGCTCCTGCGGCGCAGCCGGCTCGGTGGCGACACGCCGCCGGTGAGACTGCCGCAGGGCCAGGACCGCGTCGTTGCGGGCGGGGTGAAGGTCCGGGCGTTCGTGCCGGATCACGCCGACGGCGTGTACCTGCACATCCACGGCGGTGGCTGGGCGTTCGGCTCGGCAGACGGGCAGGACGAGAGGCTGTGGCGGCTTGCCGTGCAGGCACGGCTGGCCGTGGTGAGCGTGGAGTACCGCCTGGCGCCGGAGCACCCGTTCCCCGCCGGACCCGACGACTGCGAAGCGGCCGCCCGGTGGCTGGTGGACCACGCCGCGGCCGAGTTCGGCACCCAACGGCTGCTGATCGGTGGCGAATCGGCCGGCGCCCACCTGAGTGTCCTGACACTGCTGCGCCTTCGCGACCGGCACGGCATCACCGGCGCGTTCCGGGCGGCCCACCTGCTCTTCGGCCCGTACGACCTGTCGATGACACCGAGTCAGCGGTCGTTCGGCTCCAAGCGGCTGCTGAGCAACACCGACTCAGTGCGGGGCAGCTACGAACTCTTCACGCCGGGGATGGGGGCGGAGCAGCGCCGCGACCCGGAGGTCTCGCCGCTGTTCGCCGACCTGGCCGGCCTGCCGCCCGCCCGGATCGTCGTCGGTACGGAGGATCCGCTGCTGGACGACTCGCTCTTCCTGGCCCAGCGGTGGCAGGCGGCAGGGGCGCCCGTGCAACTCGGCGTCGTCGCCGGCGCGATGCACGGATTCACCCTGTTCCCGTTGACCATCACCGAGCGGGAACTGCAGCGTGAGCGGGACTTCCTGGCCACCGCGTGACGGTAGCGTCAGCCTCATGAACCGCACTCCTCGGCTCTATGCACTGGTGGAAGAGTTGCGCGCGGCGGCGCCGCGGCCGTTGACGGTCGCGGCGCTCGCCACGCGGTTCGAGGTCAGCACGCGCACGGTGCAGCGTGACCTCCAGGCTCTGATGGAGGCCGGTGTCCCGGTGCGCACCACACCCGGGCGGGGCGGGGGCTGGTCGATCGACCCGGCGATGACCCTCCCCCCGATCCGCTTCACCGCCGACGAAGCCTCGGCGTTGGTCGCCGCGCTCGCCATGGCCGATGCCTCGGCCCCCTACGCCGGTGCGGCCCGCACAGCAGCCCAGAAGATCGCGGCCTCGATGACCGGTCCCGCCTCGGTCGCGGCCCAGGACCTCGCCGCACGGATTGTCACGCTGCCGGCCCGGACCGCGGAGTCGGTCCGGGCCGCCGTGGAACAGGCCCTCACCGACAGCACGGTGCTGCACCTGTCCTACGTCGACGCGGCAGGGCGGGAGAGCGACCGCGTCGTGGAACCGGCCGGACTGCTGACCGCGGACGGCAGGTGGTACCTCATCGCCTGGTGCCGCACACGGCGGGCCGGTCGGGGCTTCCGGCTGGACCGCATCACAGCGGCGGCTCCGACCGGTGAGCAGGCGCTGCCCCATGACCTGGCCGGCCTGCTGCTCGGCTCGGCCGCCGCCGGCGCGGTGCGGCCCACCGCGCTGGCTTCACTCACACCCGCACCCTGAGGATCCGAAGCCGCCACAGCCCGGCAATACCTTTCCGGTCACGCCCGGCGGGAGGGGGCTGACGCGTGATCGCCGGGGAGCTGTTACGCGACTGGGGCGAGGCCGACACACTGCGGCGGCAGGGTCGCAGGCGTTCGACGCGGTGCGGGAGGGTGGGGCGCCTCAGTCATCGCAGCCACCGACGGCCACTGGGTATTTGGTGGACACCAACGGCTTCGACAGCGGATACCAGGACGGCGAGATCAACTTCGTGCTCAGGGCCGTGCGGTGCAACGATTCGCCGGCCCAACGGGACTTCGAGGCCGGTTGGGAGCACGCGCAACAACTCCGCGCGCGCTATCCGGTCGGCGCCATGCACGCCAGTTCGGATCTGTGCCTGGACTGGCCGTTGCGGGCGCAGCCCGCGCACCTGGAGAAGGGGTCCAGCGCGCTGCAACTGTCGGGCCACGCCTTTGAGACCAACACCCCGATGCCGTGGGCGAAGCAGATGCGCGACACGATCGGCGGCGCGTTGCTCACCGTGCAGAACGACGTGCACTCCTCGCTGGTGCACCTGCCGTGCGCCGCCAAGGGCGTGGACTTCCTCGTCAAGGGTGTCGCGACCGAGGGATCCTGCCCAGGTGCACCGATCCCGACACCGGGCCAGCCCTCGTCCGGCGGGCGGTGATATGGCCGGCTCTGCGTCAGCCGTCGAGCAGGGCGCGCGCCCACCGTTCTTGACGCTGCTCGATGTAGTCGGTGTCGCTTCGCCAGGTGTCGCCGTGGCCTTCTGCCCACAGGGTTGCCCAGGGCTGGGCGCCGCGCCCGGCTTGATCTCGCAGGAAGTCGTGCATGGCCCGGGTGCGGCGCCCCAGCAGCGGGACCAGCCGGCGTCGTTCGGTCTCATCGAGCCCGTAGGCGTCGGCGAAGACCCGTAGCCGGTCTTCGGCATCGGTGCGCTGCCAGTCGGGATCCGCGGACAGCGGGACGAAGCCGTGCAGGGCATAGGCGACGTCCCACAGGCGGGAGCCGGGGGCAGCCGTGTCCCAGTCGATGAAGGCCCACTGGTCGCCGTCGCCGGCCACGAGGTTCCACGGGGCGAGGTCGTGATGGGCGATGATGTCGCTCTCGTCCGCCGGCATCAGCACCTGCCAGCAGGCGTCGGGCGGGGGTGTGAAGTCCCGCACAGCATCATGGAAGTCCCGGATCAGGCGCGCGACGCGGGCCAGCCGTTCTGCGGGCTCCAGCAGGGAGAACCGGTCGGGCCAGACCACCTGGCCCGGCATGAAGGTCAGCACCTCGCGCCCCTGGTCATCGATGCCGAGAGGGCGAGGAGCGGCCCGGAAGCCCACCGCGTGCAGATGCGCGAGCAGCGCATGTACTGCGGGAGTCCATGGCCCGGCGGGACGACGGACGGTGTCCCCGACTCGGACGACGCCGTCGCTGACGTTCCCGCCCGAGAGCGGATGCTCTTCACTGTGCTGCACAGCGCCAGTCTGTCAGGACGCCCGGTCCGCGATCACCCCAATAACGGCGGATTTCCAGGGCTGGGCCAGAGGGGGCGGGCGACGCCCCACCCCGAGCCGCTCCAGGACGATGACGCCCCCGATGTCGATCAGGATCGCGGGCCGGTTCTGGGTGCTTGTCATCTCACTGCCGCTGTAGCTGCCGGTGGGGGAGTGGGCGAGTCAGATGTCCTTGGCCAGCTCCCACAGATGCACCGAAGTCCCATCCCCGGAGATCGTGTACCACATGCCACCCCCCGCAGCCCGGGCAGGTCCCGAGACGGGCGCGGGGTAGCAGATCTCGCCGCGCAAGGTCATCCCCTGCACGTCGACCAGCCAGTGACGAACCGACCCGTGCCGCGCGTCGCACTCGGAGGTCCCGGCGACAACCGTGTCCTCATCAACGAAGGCCGCGTCGTAGTCCCAGTACACCCTGTCCTCGCCGGTGTTCCTCGGGTGTGCCGGCACGGTATCCGCGGCGTCCAGTTCCCGAATCTCCGAGCCGTCCTCTACCCGGTGGATGCAGAGGGACCACTGCCCGACGTCAACGGTCAGGAGGTGCCGGCCGGACGGGCTCGCCGCAAGGAGGACCTGCTCGATCCCGATCTGCTCGACGGTCAACTGCTGCCCGTCCCAGCGCCCCCACAGCGCAGGCGATCCTTCTTCGCCCTCGCCGACACTCAATCCCATCTGCGTGGGGTCCGGGTGTGGAGTGTGCTCGGAGCCGGAGGCCACGGTCATCGTGTTCACGCGCCCCACGACCCTGCCGTTCGTGGCGTCCAGAACCACCCACAGTTCCTGGTCGTCCTCCTTGTCCCCGTCACCGCCCAACGGGCCGCGGACGTGGGCCCAAACCAGCTTGCCGTCTGCGCTGACGGCGACAGAACCGCTGTCGGCGTAGAAGTGGTCCTCGTCGTGCGCGTATTCGTCGAACGAAAGGTGCAGGAGGGGGCAGCCGCCGGCCCAGCAACCATGGTGCACCTCCCACCGCGTCCTACCGGTCGGCTCCACCGACCGCACCGCGTGCACGCCGGCGAACACCGCCGCATCCCGCTCCGGTGACACCGTCACCGATCCGAAGCGGCGCGGCCACGGCGCTGGAAATCGAACCTCGGAGGCTTGGTCGGCGTGGGGCATGTCCAGATCGACGGCCACTACATCCGTGTCACCACGCTGCACGAGGAGCCTGCGGTCGGGCCAGTACAGCACCTGCGGAGCATCTGCCGACGCCGGGTCCAGCGGTGCAGCAACGGTGGTGACGAGACGAGCAGCGATGGTCACGGGTTCTTCCAGCCACAGACGACGGACGATTGCGAGAGCTTGACGTCCCAACCCTATGGGGAATCGCAGACGTCGCCGGGTGGCCCCCTACCTCGCCTCGATACGCGACCTGCGCGCAACGCGCGGCCGAGGAGCAGTCCCCGACGGCGCGTTGCGGGCGCTGGTGTTGATGGCGTATCAACCGCAACGCCGTTGCGTTTGATCCTTCGGCGCTTCGTCAAGGTGCTGGGACGGGGCAGCGGGACCTCTGGTAGATCAACTTGTGTCGAGCACGGTGATCGAGAGTTCCAGGGGTCCCGTTGCAGGAGAAGTCTGTCATCACCCGGACGGTCGAGGTAGCCGGGGGCGTGTACGCGCCGGGTCATCTGGGCGAGTTGACCCAGATAGTGGACTTCGCCCTGGTGGACGCGGTGGTGGAGGAGACCGGTGCGCGCGAGCGGCGGCTGCGGCTGCTGCCGTCGCGGGTGGTGGTGTACTTCGTCCTGGCGCTGGCCCTGTTCGAGCACTGCTCCTACCGGGCGACCTGGGGCAAGCTGACCGCCGCCCTGCAGGAGCTGAACCCGGTGCGCCCGAGCATCTCCTCGCTGTCGAGGGCCAGACGCCGGATCGGGGCCGCGCCGCTGCGGCGCCTGTCCGAGACGCTCGCCGGGCCAATCGCCCACCGCACGACCCCGAGTGCGTTCTACCGAGGCCTGCGCACGGTGGCGATCGACGGCACCAGCCTCCACGTGCCCGACGAGGAGCAGGTGGCCTGGCACTACCCCAAGCGCAAGGGCGACAGGATGGAGTTCGGCTACCTGCTGCTGCGGCTGCTGGTCCTGATCGAGTGCGCCACCCGGGCCGTCCTGGCCGCGACCTCCTACCCGCCCGGCGCAGGCTCCGCGTCAAGGCCCGCAGCCGCAAGAACCCCACCAGCAAGTACGGCCCGAACGCCAGCAAGCACCCGGCCACCACGCAGACCTACACCTTCCACACCGAAGTCGTGATCTTCGAAACCGGCATCGCCCCACGCTCCCGTCGCTAAACGCAACGGCGTTGCCGTTGAATCCAGCAGCCATAACTCGGTGGTATTCCGATGGAGAGGCCATGGCGCGGAGGGGTCCGATGGCTGGGGGAACCCCCCAGGGCGTGCCCGCCACCCCATGGCGTTACCAAATTGTTGTGAGCGATCGATAATCGGTACATAGCTGACCAAATGTCACGTGAACCTGCGACCCGTTCGTGTGGTGACCGGACGGTCGAGCGCCGTGCTGCTCCCGCGGGTGCGCGGTTCGCAGGGTCAGATCGGGGGTGCCCGGGGGCGAGTTAGGGCAGGTCGAGGCCGGTTGGGGAGGGATCGCCCTGGCGTTGAAGGTTGTGTACGCTGCGGCCCAAGCAAGATCCACAACTGGTTGTCTTGCTGCCGATGCTTTCCGTAGCTGCGCATGACGATGAATGGGGGCGGCATGGATCTGCTTGCTGTGTGGAACGAGGTCCTCGGCGATTCGGCCGATTCGGACCTGTCCTTTATGGAAAACGGCGGGGACTCATTCCTGGCCGTCCTCCTGTCCACTCGGGCATTTGAGCTCTGGCAGGTCGAGATCGACTACCTGGACGTGCTGGAATCGCAGAATGCGGCCGCACTGCAGGAGTTGCTCGCGCAGGCCGGCTCCGCTGTCGGGCCGGTCGGCCAGGGGGCCGACAAGGCGTCGATATGACCGGGTCCGTACATCCGGATCGGCTGAGGCAGCTGGCGCCCAATCAGTTGGGGCTCTACCTCGCCGACAGTCGGGCGGGCAGCACCGGGATCCACAACGTGTCTGTCGTCTACCGCCTGTCGGGGCGCTACGACCGTGACCTGTTGGTGCAGCGGTTCGAGCGCCTGGTGCAGGATCACTTCGTTCTCGCCGAGCGGGTCGTGGAGGTGGACGGCCGCCCGATGTCGGCGCCGGCTCGGCCGCCGAGACTGCATGTCGAGCAGCTGCCGATTCCGGCGGACACCACCTACGGGAGACGCCGGCTTAGGCGAGAGTGCCGTCGGCCGATCAACCTGCAGGCCGGGCCGCTCGTCCGTGCGCTGCTGCTGTGCTACTCGGACGGCCAAGCCGATCTCGTCCTCGTCGCGCACCATCTCGCCGTGGACGAACGCTCGGTCGAGGTGATCGTCGAGCGGCTGCTCGCCGATCGACCCGGTGGCGCGGCGGGGGACTACCCGGCGTGGGTGGACGGGCAGCAGCGTGCCGCAGAGGCCGCCGACGACAAGGCCCAGCGCCTCCGTGACGAGCTGGCGTCGGCGGACCTGAGCTGTGACCTCGACTGGGGCTGCGGAGACGGCGGGGCCGCGCCGGGCGATGGCGGTCGGGTCGCCCTGTCCGTCGCAGCCGACACCTGGAGCCGGTTGACCGCGACGGCCCGCACCCTGCGGATCACGCCGTACTCGGCCCTGCTGGGCGCGGTGGGCCTGGTGCTGTCCAGGAACAGTGGAGTGGGCGCACCGGTGGTGGGGGCGAGCGTCTCCCGGCGGCCGGTGCGCGAGCGCGACACCGTGGGCTACTTCAGCGCCACGGTCCTGGTGCCGGTTCGGCCCGAGGACGAGCTGACCGTCGCAGCGTACCTGCAGCAGGTGCACGGTCGGTGCGTCCAGGCGTACCGCGACTCCGACGTCCCTCTGACGGGGCTGCTCCCGGCTCGGGCCATGGGTGGAACGCCGGTACCCCAGGCGGTCGTTGTGCCATGCAGCCGACTCCCCGAAGTCCACACGCCGAGCCTCGACGCGGTGCCGCACCCCGACCCCGACCTCGGGTACGCGCAGTTCCCGCTGACCTGTTACGCCTACTTCGACCAGGAGCAGGGGCTGGACGGGTTCATCCAGTTCCAGCACGCCTGGTTCACGTCGGCAACCGCCGCACTGTTCGGTCGTCAGGTGGATGCGGTGCTGGCCGAGTTCGCGGATGGTCCGGAGCGGGCACTGGGCGCAGTCCGGTCGCTGAGCGCCGACGACCAGGCCGCTGTGCTGACGGGCTCGCGCGGCGAGCGGGTCGAGGCGCGGAACGCGGATCGTCTCGAAGCCGCCCCGGCCACGGTCCCGGAGCTGTTCGCCCGTCAGGTACGCCGAGACCCGGGCCGGATCGCCGTCACGGACGGAACATCAGCTGTCAGCTACGCCGAGCTGGACGTGCGGTCGAGCTCGCTGGCCCGCGCCCTGGTCGAGGCCGGGGTGACTCCCGGGCACCGGGTCGGCGTCAGCCTGGGCAGGTCCTGCGAACTGGTGGTGGCGCTGCTCGCGGTGCTCAAGGCCGGGGGCGTGTATGTGCCGCTGGACTCTGGCTACCCCGAGGAACGACTGGCCTTCATCACGGCAGACGCCGGGCTGTCCCTGGTGGTCGGCAGGCAGGCGGACGAGCCCCTCGCCGGGCCTCGGGTGCTGCCGCCTGACGCTGTACCGAGCGACCCCGCTGCGCCGCTTCCGCCACTCACCGAGGACTCGACCGCCTATCTGATCCACACCTCCGGGTCGACCGGGCGCCCCAAGGGCGTCCTGGTCACCCACCGCAATGTGGCCGCTCTGCTGGCGGCGACCCAGGGTGAGTTGGGGCTCGGGCCCGACGATGTGTGGACGCTGTTCCACTCGTTCGCGTTCGACTTCTCGGTCTGGGAGATCTGGGGCTGCCTGCTGACGGGCGGCCGGCTGGTGGTGGTCCCGTACTGGACCTCGCGCAATCCTCAGGAGTTCCACGCGCTGCTCGCCGCCGAGGCGGTGACCGTCCTCAGCCAGACCCCGACCGCTTTCACCCAACTGGTCGCGGTCGACGGGGAGGCCACTGGGCGGCTGTCCGTGCGGCTGCTGGTGTTCGGTGGGGAACCGTTGGAGACCAGGACGCTGCTTCCGTGGTTCGACCGGTACCCGACGGCACGGGTCGAGAACATGTACGGGATCACCGAGACGACCGTGCACTGCACCCGTCACACGGTGACCCGGGCGGACGCCCTGGCCGGCAGCAGGTCGGTGGGTCGGCCGCTGCCGGGCTGGGATCTGTACGTGCTCGACGACGCCGGCCGCCCGGTGCCGCCGGGCGTGGCCGGTGAGATACACGTGGGCGGTGCAGGTGTCGCTCTCGGCTACCTGAACCGGGCCGAGTTGACGGCGGAGCGCTTCACCGAGGACCACTTCTCAGGGGCCCCGGGGGCACGCCTCTACCGGAGCGGGGACCGTGGGCGCTACCTCCCCGACGGGCGGCTGGAGCACCTGGGGCGGCTCGACGACCAGGTGAAGATCCGGGGCTTCCGGATCGAGCTCGGCGAGGTGACCAACGTACTGCTGGAGGACCCGGAGGTGCTCGCGGCCGCCGTCGTGGTGCACGGGCCGGGAACGGCGGCGGCACGTCTGGACGCCTATGTCGTCACCACGCCGGGCACGGACCCCCGGGCGGTGCGCCGGCGGGCGGGCGAGCGGCTGCCCGGACACATGGTGCCTGCCACCGTCACACCACTGCCGGAACTGCCACTGACCGGCAACGGCAAGCTCGATGCGCGTGCTCTGCCCGAGCCGTTGCTCCCGGCAGCCGGCGTGGCAGCCGGCATGGCGGTCGGCGTGGCTGTCGGCGCGGCCCCCGAGACGGCTGCTGACGTGCCGTCGGTGCCAGGCGAAGGCCTCGACCCGGTGACCGCCAAGCTGGTGGCGATCTGGGCGCAGGTCCTGGGTACCCCGGTCCAGGCGGACGCCAACTTCTTCGATCTGGGCGGGAACTCGCTGCTCGCCGTGCGGCTCAACGCTGCACTGCGCGAGGTCGGCTTCCCCCCGCTGCAACTGCGGGAGATCTTCCGCCACTCGACCCTGCCGCGGATGGCGGAACTCATCCGCTCCCGCCACGACACCGCCCAGGAGGCGTCGTCATGAGTCAGCCTGCCACCCCGGGGCAGCTGCGCTTCTTCCTGCTGGACGGTCAGGAAGGCGGCGCGGCTCGGACTCTGGTGAAGCACATCACGGTGGACGGTCCGGTGGACCCCGACCGGTTGCACGCCGCGCTGCGCGAGGTCATCGGCGCCCAGCCCGCGCTACGGACCTCCCTGCACCTGGAGCCGGAGGGCCTCGTCCAGCGGCTGCACCCGGTGGAGTCGGTGTCGGTCGACATCGAGCTGAGCCCGGCGGCTGCCGCGCGGACGCTGCCGCTGGCCGCCCGGGACGCGGCTGCCGCGCCCTTCGTGCACGGTGAGGGACCGCTCTGCCGGGTATGGGCGGTGGTCGGTCCGGAACTGACGCACTGTCTGGTCTCCGTCCACCACGCCGTGTTCGACGAGGACTCCAGCACCATCCTGCTCCGGCAGCTGGCTGCGGCCTACGCCGAGCCGGGAAGCCTGACGGCTCGTCAAGACGGCGCGGCGTCAGGCCCGGACGCCGAACGGGAGGCGGAGTTGCGCCGCTTCTGGGCGGGGCACCTCGCCGACTGCCCGCAGGACACCGCACTGCCGCAGGCCGTCGAGACGAGCGGCCGACAGCGTGCGGTGCACACCGGGGACGTCGCCGCAGAGCTGGCCGAGCGGATCCGGGCGCGGGCGCGCAGCACCGGCGCCACGCCGTTCACCCAGTTCCTCGCCGCGATCGGGATGGTCGCCGGGTGGTACGCGGACCGCAGGGACCTCGTGCTCGCGGTGGTGGCGGGCTGCCGGGGGGAGGACAGGGCGGAGCAGATCGGCTGCCTGCAGAACACCGTGCCGGTCCGGCTGGACCTCTCCGAAGGGGATACCGGGCAGATCCTCGACCGGACGCTGGACGCGCTGTTCGACGCGGTCGAGCACGCCGACCTGCCGATCGAGGAGATCCTGGCCTGCGCCGGTGTGGTCCGACAGCCGGGCCGCAAGCCGCTGACGCAGATCCTCTGCACCGAAGCTCTGCCCGCCGGCGCCGTCGAACGGGCGGGACTCAGCTGGACCTTGGCCGAGCTGCCCCCGGCCGAGGTCGAGTACGATCTCGGCCTGACGCTCTGTCATCTTCCCGATGGTGGAATGAGACTGGACGTCGAGTACCGCGCAGGGGCGCTCTCCGCCGCGCAGGTGGAACGGCTGGCCGAGCATCTCGTCGGGGCTCTCTGGCAGCTCACCGACGAGCGCGGGCTTGCGTTGGCCTCGCTGGACCTGCTGACCGCGGCCGAGCGGGCGGAGCTGCCGCTGCTTGACGGCGGTCCGGTGGCGGCGGCCGAGCGGCCGGTGCACGAGCTGGTCGCCGAGCACGCCCGCCGTGCTCCCGAGGCGATCGCTGTGCGGACAGCGGAGCAGAGCCTGACCTATGGAGCGCTGGAGGAGGGGGCGACGGCGCTTGCGGCCGCTCTCGCCGAGCACGGCGTCAGGCCGGGCGACCGGGTCGGGCTCTGCCTGCCCCGCACCCCGGACCTGCTGCTCGCGGTGCTCGCCGTGTGGAAGGTCGGCGCGGCCTATGTGCCGCTCGACCCCGAGTACCCGGCCGAGCGGCTGCGCTACATGGCCGAGGACGCGCAGCTCGCCGTGCTGCTCTCCGACCGGGAGCTGGTGCCCGGCATCCCGGTGCTCGGCGTGCCGACCACGGTCGTGCCCGGCGAGGCGGCGGCTGCGCTGCCCGTCAGCACCCCGGCCGACCCCGCGTACCTGATCTACACCTCGGGCTCGACCGGGCGGCCCAAGGGTGTGGTGGTGCGCCACGGCAACCTGGACGCGCTGTTCCGCTCCTTCGACCGGCTGCTCGGTGGCCCGGCGCCGGTGACTCTGGCGGGCACCAGCCTCTCCTTCGACATCAGTGCGTTGGAGCTGTTCTGGCCGCTGGCGAGGGGCCGGTCGGTGCTTCTCACCAACCATCGCTGGGCAGCCGAGGAGGACGTCCCGGAGGGCTCGCTCTACCAGTGCACGCCCACCGTGGCCCGGCTGCTGGTCGGCGACCAGGACGGCCGGGAGATGCTCGCCCGGCTGGGCACCCTGTTGGTGGGCGGGGAGCCACTGCCTGCGGACCTCGCGGCCGAGCTCCGCTCGGTGGTCGGCGGACGGGTGGTCAACTGCTACGGCCCGACGGAGACCACCGTCTGGTCGACAGTGTGGCAGGTCGCCGCAGACACGGCAGTGCACATCGGCCGTCCGCTGGCGGGGGAGCGCTGCCACGTCGTGGACGGCCTCGGTCGTGAGCTGCCGCCCGGGTGCCCGGGGCGCCTGCTGGTCAGCGGCGCCGGGGTCGCGGAGGGTTACTGGCAGCAGCCCGAGCTGACCGAGGAAAGGTTTCTGCATCTGGGTGGACCCAGCGGTGTCCGGGCGTACGACACCGGCGACCTGGCCGTCTTCGAGGCCCCGCACGGGCTGCGCTTCCTGACCCGGCGGGACAGTCAGGTCAAGGTGCTCGGTCAGCGGGTGGAGCTCGAGGAGATCGAGACCGCGCTGCGGACCGGCCCCGGCGTACGGGACGCGGCCGTCGCGGTGTCCCGAGGCGGCGCTGTGCTCACCGCCCTGGTGGTGGCCGATCAGCCACCGTTCGATCAGCCCCTGTCCGACCAGCCTCCGTCCGATCAGTCGATGCAGGAGCCACGGCCCGCGCCGCCCGCGATGGCACAGCAACTGCGTGAGCACGCCACCCGCTGGCTCACGCCGGCCATGGTGCCGGCGACCTGGCTGCTCGTGCCCAGGCTGCCCCAACTGCCCAACGGGAAGCTGGATCGCGGGGCACTGGTCGCCCTGGCCGCCGACCTGGCCACGGCGGCCGACGCCGGGCCGCCCGTCGGGACTGTCCCGGAGGGCGCTGTCTCCGCCGTGGTCCGCGAGGCCTGGGGCCAGGTGATCGAGTACGGGCCGGACGACCAGGACGCCACCTTCTTTGCGCTCGGCGGCACGTCGAGCGGGTTGCTCAGGGTGCTCGCCGCACTCCGGCCCCGGTACCCCGGGCTGACCGTGGCGGATCTCTTCCGCCACACCACCGCCCGGAGTCTCGCCGCGCACCTGGAGAGCCTGCAGGCGTCCGGCGGCCCCGAGGACCAGGCCGGACCGTCGGACGCAGGCCGAGGCACCGCCAGGGCGCGCGCCCTGTCCGGATGGCGCGCCCGCGCCGGATCCAAGCGCTGAATCGCACAGGCACAGGCACAGGCAGAGAAAACGAGGAGCACGTCGTGGAAGAACTCGACAGCGCGGTGGCGGTCGTGGGGGTGGCCCTACGGGTGCCCGGTGCGGCGGACCCGGACACCTTCTGGGAGAACCTGTTGACCGAGCAGGTGTCACTCCCCGGCGAGCTGCCGGACGGCACGCTGGGAGTGGGGCACTTCGACCGGGTGGCGGACTTCGACGCCGAGCTCTTCGGGCTGACGCCGACCCAGGCCGAGGTGACGGACCCTCAGCACCGGGTAGCGACCGAACTGGTCTGGCAGGCGCTGGAGGACGCCGGGATCGACACCGAGCGCGATCCGGGCCGGGTCGGGGTCTTCCTGGGCTGCGGGGACAACGCCTACCGCTACCAGTACGTCGAGACTGATGACCGGCTGCGCCGGGCCGCCGGGCGGCAGCAGATCTCGCTCGGCAACGACAAGGACTTCCTTGCCACCGGGATCGCCTACCGGTTGGGCCTCACCGGCCCGAGCCTGACCGTCCAGACGGCGTGCTCCACCTCGCTGGTCGCCGTGCACCTCGCGGTCCGCAGTCTGCTCACCTACGAGTGCGACATCGCGGTCGCGGGCGGCGTCACCGTCCAGCTGCCGCTGGACGCCAACTACACCTACAGCGAGGGCGACATCGTGTCGCCCGACGGGCGGTGCCGCCCGTTCACCCAGGGCAGCCGGGGCACCGTCCCGGCCGGCGGTGCGGGCGTGGTGGTGCTGCGCCGCGCGGCGGAGGCCGGCGGCGCGGTGCGCGCGCTGGTGGTCGGCAGTGCGGTCAACAACGACGGCGCCGACCGGATGAGCCTGGCCGCTCCGAGCCCGCGCGGCCAGGCCGCGGTGATCCGGGAGGCGCTGGAGGTCGCCGGGCTGGAGGCCGGTGACATCGGTTTCGTGGAGACCCACGGCACCGGGACCGAACTCGGCGACCGGGTCGAACTCTCGGCGCTGGCCGAGACGTACGGTGAGGCGGGCGACTCGTGTGCGCTCGGTTCGGTGAAGGCCAACATCGGTCACACCGACACGGCCGCCGGGGTGATCGGTCTGATCAAGGCCGTGCTGGCGGTCCAGCACGGCGACATCCCGCCGACCCCGGCCCAGCCCGGTGACGGCCCGGATGTGGAGCTCGGCGCCGAGCGGTTCCACCTCCCCCGGAAGACCGTCAGCTGGCCTGGCGGCGGTGTGCGCCGGGCGGCGGTCAGCTCGTTCGGTCTCGGCGGCACCAACGCCCATGTGGTGCTGGCCCAGCCACCCGCTCCCGCCGCACTCGACAGTGCCGCACTCGAAAGTTCCGAGCAGCACCGGCCCGGCCTTGCCGTGCTCTCCGCCGCCCACCCCGAGGCGCTGGCGCGTACCGCCCGCTCGCTGGCCGAGCGGCTGGACAAGGCGCAGCCGCCCATCACGGAGCTGCTGGGAACGCTGTGGCACGGCCGCCGTCAGCTGCCGTACCGCTGGGCTGTCCCGGTGGAAGGCCTGGACGACTCCGTTGCCCGGCGCGAGCTCGCCACTGCGCTGCGTGGCGCAGAGCAGTCCAGGGCGGCCGTGACGAATCCTCGGATCGCCGTACTGCTGCCGGGCCAGGGAGTCCCGATGCCCGGGGCCGGGCGTGAACTCGCCCGCGCCGACAGTGACTTCGCCGCTGATCTGGCTGCCCTCCAGGGCGAGGTCCGCCGGGTCGGCGGGCCCGACCTGCAGGGCAGTGCCGACTGGTCGGCGGATGACCCTCGGTTGCTCGACACGTCGGTCGTCCAGCCGCTGCTCTTCACCCTGGAGCTGGCCCTGCTCCGCAGCCTCGACCGGCAGGGTATCCGGCCCTCGGTGCTGCTCGGCCACAGCGTCGGCGAACTCGTGGCCGCCACCTGGGCCGAGGTGTTCACGGTCGCCGACGGTGCGGCGGCCGTCATCGAGCGTGGTCGGCTGATGTCCCTTGCGGCAGCCGGCGCCATGACGGCGCTGCGCGCGGGCGAGGCAGCGGCCCTGGAGCTCGCCGACGGTCTCGCGCTCGATGTCTGTGCCGTCAATGCCCACGACACCGTGGTGCTGGGGGGCGACGAGCCGGAGGTCGCCGAGCTGGAACGGCGTTGCGCCGGGCGTGGGATCAGGGTGGTCCGGCTCGCGACCGCCCACGCCTTCCACTCCCGGACCATGGCCGAGGCCGCCGACGCTTTCGCGGACTTCCTCGGCACGCTCCCGCTCAAGGCGCCGCGGGTCACTGTCCTGTCCAACCTCACCGGGCAGCCGCTGACCGCCGAACAGGCCACCTCCGCCGCGTACTGGGGCCGGCAGCTCGGCAGCACGGTGCGCTTCGGCGATGCCGTGGACGCCCTCCTGGAGCTCGACCCGCAGGTGGTCCTCGAAGCTGGGCCCGGCCGGGCCTTCACCGGCCAGCTGCGCAGGGCCGCCCGGGCGGCCGGGCGTACTCCGGTTGTCGCCGAGCTGCTCGGTGACGGCCGCCGCGCGGAGAGCGTCGTCCACCTGGCGGCGCTGGGTGCGGCCTGGACCCTCGGCTGCGGGATCACGCCCCCGGTCGCCGCCCCGTCCGGAGCGGTGCGGCTGCCGGGCTACTCGTTCGCCGACACTCGGTACTGGGCCGGCCCGGCCGTGGCCGGTGAGCCCGTCCCGCAGGTGGTGCGTGAGCCCGAACCGGAGACAGCCGACGGCGGGACAGTCGCGATCCTCGCCGAGCTGTGGCAGGAGTCCTTCGGTGGACCGGCGATCCGTCCCGAGGACAACTTCTTCGAGCTCGGCGGTACTTCGCTGCAGGCCGCGCAACTGCTCAACGTGGTCAGCGACCGGCTGCTGGTGGACCTGCGGCTGCAGGAGATCTACGAGCACTCGTCGTTCGCGGACTTCGCGGCCCGGGTGGAGGACCTCATCGCAGACCGGGACGACTCGGAACTCATGAGGCTGCTGGCCGAGCTGGAGGCAGCCGACGGCACTCAGGAGCAGAACTCATGACCGGCCTCGACGACCGCCTTCAGCGCCTCAGCCCGGAGCAGCGCAGGCTGCTGCGGGAGCGGCTGAACAGCAAGCGTGCCGTGCCTGCGGTGGACGACGATCCGTCCAGCGCCACCATGCCCGCGCGGCTGAGCCTGTACTTCTTCCCCAGCGCCGACGCCATCTCCGCCCCCGACTACTACGAACTCCTGCTGCAGGCAGCAGAGTTCGGTGATCGGGCGGGATTCCATGCGGCCTGGATGCCGGAGCGCCACTTCGTCGACTTCGGTGGATCGCACCCCAACCCCTCGGTGCTCGCCGCTGCGGTGGCCGCGCGGACCGAGCGGATCCGGATCAACGCCGGAAGTGTCGCCGCACCACTGCACCACCCGGTGCGGATCGCCGAGGAGTGGGCCGTCGTCGACAACGTCTCGCGCGGGCGGGTCGGCCTCTCGTTCGCCAGTGGCTGGCATCCGGACGATTTCGTGCTGGCCCGCGAGGACTACGCCGACCGCAAGGCCGTTGCCCTGCGCACCATCGAGCAGGTCCGTGCACTGTGGGCCGGCGAGACCGTCGGTTTCCCCAGCACGGCGGGGCACACCGCCGAGGTGCGTACCGGGCCCCGTCCGGTGCAGCCCCGCCTGCCCGTCTGGCTGACCGCAGCCGGAAACCCGGAGACCTTCGAGGCGGCAGGCACCGCCGGGTACGGCGTGATGACGGCCCTGCTGGGGCAGACCCTGGCACAGGTTCGCGAGAACATCCGCCGCTACCGCGAGGCCTGGCGGACCGCCGGGCACCCCGGCGAGGGCGATGCCGTGGTCATGGCGCACGCCTACGTCAGCGACCGCCCGGACCTGGAGGAGGCGCTGCGGCCCGCGCTGCACGGTTACCTCTCCTCCTACCGCGCCCAGACCGGGGGCAGCGACGCGGACGAACGGCTGCTGCTGGAGGCGGCGTTCCAGGACTACCTGGCCGGCCCGTCACTGCTGGGCTCCGAGGCCAAGGCCCGCTCGGTGCTCGCGAAGCTGGCCGAGGCCGGAGCGGACGAGGTGGGCTGCCTGATCGACTTCGGGCTGCCGGCCGCGGACGTGCTCGGCGGACTCCCGGCCCTGGCCCGGCTGCTCCCGGCGGGCTCCGCCGACGCTTCCCCCACCACCGAGGAGACGATCACCTCGTGACCAACGCCGACTCCCGCGAGCTGGCCGCCCGGCTGGCCAGGCTCTCGCCCGAACAACGGGCCCTGCTACAGCGCAAGTTGAAGAGCCGGGCCGACGCGGACCCCGAGCTCGCGCCCCGGAGGGGCGACCGCTCCCGCTCTCCGCTCGGGCTCGACCAGGAACGGCTGTGGATCCTGGACCAGCTCGACCCGGGCAGCCACACCTACAACATCAGCGTCGGCCTGCGCTTCGTGGGCGAGCTGGACACCGAGGTCTTCACCGCCGCCGTGGCGGCCATCGTCCGGCGCCACGATCTGCTGCGCAGCAGTGTGGCGGTGCAGGACGGCCGACCCGTGCTCCAGGTGCACGAGGAGCTGCCCTCCGCCGTGGAGCTGATCGACCTGCGGGCGCAGCCGGAGCAACTGGACGAGACCGTACGGACGCTGGTGCGCCGCCCGTTCGATCTGCTGGCAGGCGGGCTGCTGCGGGTCGCGGTGCTGCGGCTCGCCGACGACGAGTACCAGATCGTCGAGACCATGCACCACTCCGTCACCGACCAGTGGTCCTATGTGCGCTTCAACCGTGAACTTCTGGAGCACTACCGCGCCCTGCTCCAGGGCCGGCCCGCGCAGCTGGCCGAACTCCCGGTGCAGTTCGGTGACTTCGCGCAGTGGCAGCGGGAGTACTTCAGCGGGGCACGGCAGCAGCGGCACCGCGACTTCTGGCGCACAGAGCTGACGGGTGCGCCCGAGCTGCTCGCGCTGCCCTACGACGCCCCGCCCAACGGCGTCGACTACACGGGCGCGCACCACTACTTCCTGCTCGACGACGACGTCAGTGCCCACTTCCTGGCCGCCGGCCGGGCCGGCCGAGCGACCCTCTCGGACGCGCTGCTGGCCGTCTATGTCGCCCTGCTGCACGAGGAGACCGGTCAGCACGACATCGTCGTCGGGCTGGCCGGCGCCACCCGGGCCAGGCCCGAGACGCACGAGCTCATCGGGTTCTTCCTCACCAACGTGCCGATCCGGGTCCGGCTGCCGGAGCACCCGACGCCCGCTCAGATCCTGGCGGCCACCAAGGCGGCCTCGGCCGCCGTGGCCGACCACCGGGAGGTGCCGTTCAGCGAGATCGTGGAGGCGGTCTCGCCCGAGCGGACCCTGGACCGCTACCCGCTGCTGCAGACCATGCATCTGGTACTGGACTTCGACGACACCGTCTTCGAGGTGCCGGGAGCCGAGGTCTACGCGACGGAGGTCGAGGACGGCGTCTCCCCGATGGACATCACCCTCGGGTGGTGGCGGGCCGGGACGCGCCTGTACGGACGCTTCGAGTACCGGACGGCGCTGTTCACGCCGGAGACCGTGGACCGCCTCGCGCACCGGCTGATGGGCCTGGTCCGCGACTTCGCCGAGCGCGTGGACGAGCCGCTGGTCGTCTCCCGGGTGCGCAGCACCACCGTGCTCGGCTCCACCGGGCCCGCCCTGACGCCGGTCCCTGCACCGGACACGGCGGAGCTGGCCAGGGTCGCGGAGATCTGGCGTGGCATCCTCGGCCACGATGTCGGCCCCGACGAGGACTTCTTCCAGGCCGGCGGCACCTCCATCATGGCCATCGAGCTGTCCCACGCGCTGCGCGCGGCCGGCTTCGCGATCACCGCCAGGGGCGTCTTCAACCAGCCGACCATGGCCGGGCAGCTCGGGCTGCTGTCCGCCGGTTCCGAGTCGGCCCGGCCGGTGGCCGCAGTTGCCGGCGCGGTGAGCCCCGAGCAGGAGGACCTCCTGGAGGCGGGCCTGCCGAGCACCGAACTCTGGTCGCACACCCTGGTCCTGGCCTCGGACCGTCCGCTCGACCCGGAGGTGTCGCTGGCCGCCGTCGAGCGGGTGGTCGCCGCCCACCCGGGGCTGTGCACGGCCTTCCGGCGTACCGAGCAGGGCTGGCGGGCGAGTACCGGTGAGCAGTGGAGCCGGCAGGTGGCGGAACCCGGAGCGGAGCCCGCCCAGGTGGCGGCGGCTCAGCGGGCCGGTTTCGACGTGGAGCAGGGGCAGCTCTTCGCTGCGGCCCTGCTGCCCGGCGAGGTGGACCGGATCGTGCTCACCGCCAACCACCTTGTGGTGGACGGCTTCTCCTGGGGCGTGCTCGTCGGTGACCTCGCCCGGGCACTGCGCGGCGAGCAGCTGCCGCCCGAGCCCGTCCCCGCCCTGGCACACGCCGCGGCGCTGCGCGGGTACGACTTCGGCGGGCAACTCGACTACTGGCGGGCTCAGCAGGCGGCCGCCGCACCACTGGCCTGCCGTACGGGTGGCAGTGACCGGCTCGCTGGCGAGACCGAGTTCGCGGTCCGAGTCCCGCTGCCCGCTGCCGCCGCTTCCTGGACGGCGGAGGCACTGACCGCGGTCGGTCGGGCGGTGCGCTGTTGGACGCCCGGCGACGACGTGGTGCTCGACGTGGTGGCGCCGGGCCGGGACTTCACCCCCGCGGCCGGCTGGGACCCGATGCGCGCTGTCGGCTACCACGCCTGCGCCTACCCGCTCAGGCTGCCGCTGGGCGGGAATCCGGCAGGTCAGCTCGCTCTGGTCGGTGAGGCGCTGGACGCGGTCCCGGACGGCGGCAAGGGGTACGGCGCGCTGCGCTGGTCCGCCGACCCGGCCGTCCGGGCCGAGGTCCAGCGGTGGCCCCGGGTGGAGATCTCGTTCAACTACCTCGGCTCGTTGCTGGGTGAATCGCCGCACCCCGACGGCCTGTTCCGTACGGTGGCGCAGCTCGGCCCGGACGGAAACGGGAGCGCGGTACGTCACCACGCGGTCGACGTGCTGGTCGGCATCGAGAGCGGCAGCGCCGTCTTCACCTGGCGCTACAACCCGGAGGCCGTCGAGGCCGAGTCGATCCGTAGCGCGGCGGGCACGGCTGCGGCGGAGTTCGCCCGGCTGGCAACGGGTCGCCGCGGCGTCTCGGCCGGCGTCGCCGGTATGTCGCTGGACTCCGTGAACGACATGTTCGCCCGCATCAGCCGTGACCGCAGGGAAGGGATGTCCTCATGAGCCGGACCGGGCGAACCCCGATGATCAGTCTGCTGGTCGCCAACTACCTGTCCTGGATCGGCAACACCATGACCCTGGTAGCGGTGCCGCTGTACGTCCTGGACGTCTCGGGCAGTGCGTTGCAGGCCGGCGCCGCCGGATTCGCCAACGCGCTCCCGATGGTGATCGCCGGTCTGGTCGGCGGGGTCGTGGTGGACCGGATCGGCCCCCGGGCGACCAGCGTCTACGCCGACCTCGCCGCAGGCGTCTTCATGGCGGCCGTACCGTTGCTGGACTCCACTCTCGGCCTGAGCATGCCGCTGCTGATGGCGCTGCTCTTCCTGCGCACCCTGGCCGACGCCCCCGGAGCGGCGGCCAGGCTCACCCTGCTGCCGTCGGTGCTGGAGACCGCCCGGGTGCGGCCGGAGACGGGCAACTCGCTCTTCCACTCGGCCCAGCGGGTCGCTCTGGTGGCCGGGCCGCCGGCTGCCGCGCTGATGGTGGCGGCGCTGGGCCCGGCGCCGGTGCTCTACGTGGACGCGGCGACCTTCCTGGTCTCCGCCCTGCTGATCCGGGTCGCCGTCCCGCCGGGCGGCGGAGCCTCCACGGAACGCCCGCAAGCGGGATTCTGGCAGGAGGTGAGGGAGGGTCAGCGGTTCATCCTGCGGACGCCGGTGCTGGCGGCGATCATCAGCGTGGTCGTGGTCACCAACTTCGTCGACGACGCCTTCACCCCGGTGCTGCTCCCGGTCTACAGCGAGCAGATCCTGCATGACGCCAGACTGGTCGGACTGCTGCTGGCGGCCAACGGTGTCGGTGCCGTGCTGGGATCGTTCCTCTACGTCCCGGCCAGCCGTCGGCTCCTCGCCAACCGGTACACGACCTTCATCGGCGCCTTCGCGCTCATCGCCCTCGCCCGGCTGGTCATGGTCGCCCGGCCGGGACTCTGGCCGGTGGCCGGACTGGTCTTCCTGATCGGTCTGGCCAGTGGTCCGCTCAACCCGCTGATCACCACCGTGATCCAGCGCGACACACCACCGGAGCTGCTCGGCCGGGTCTTCGGAGCCGTGATGGCGATGGCCTTCGCAGCGGCCCCGGTCGGGATCTTCACCGGTGGCTGGCTGGTGTCCACCGTGGGTCTGCAACGCACCCTGGCAGTCTTCGCGGGGGTCTACCTGCTGCTCATCCTGTACGCGACCACCAACCGGCCGTTGCGCGCGCTGCGCGAATCGGCGGACGACCGAGCCACGGAGCCGGCGTGAGTACCCCCGATGCAGGCCGCCCGGCCATCGCGGCCTGGGCCGAGACGCTGACCTGCTACACCGCTGCCGCAGGCAGCTGGCTGGCGTACGACCGCTCGAACTGGTGGCGTCCGTTCGCCGCGGGCGGACCGTACCTGGCCATCGAACCGGTGGGTGACCGGTTCCGCTTCCACCACCACCCGAGGCCGCTCTGCCACAGCCTCGGCCTGTCGCTGCGAACCGCACCGCACTGGTCGGGGGCGGCCGACGGCATCCTCGGCGAACTCGCGCGCAGCGGGCGGGTCGTGGTGGCCGGCGACACCTTCTCGCTACCCTGGCACCCCGGGTTCGGCCGAGCCCGGGCCCCGCACTGGTTCGTGCTCTCCGGTGACCCGCTGGTCGCGGACGATCCGCTCGGACTCACCGGTGAGCTGGGCCGCCAGCAGCCGGTGCGCGTCCCGGTACCGGCGGACGGCCTGGCCGGGCTGTGCGCCGCGCTGCCGCCCGGCTCCCCGGTGTACGAGCTGCGCGAGAGCGCCGTCCTGGGCACACCCGACCCCCAGGTCGGACCGGCCTACCGCTGGTTGGTCCAGGACGGTGTCGCCGGGGCTCCGGAGCTGCCCCCGGCCGACCGCATGGGGGGTGCCGACGCGCTCACCGCGCTGGCGGCGCACTTCGCCCAGCACGCCGGTGAGCCGGACGCCTACGAACAGGCCGACGATCTGTGGCAGGCCCTCAGGCAGCGCGAGTTCGTCGCCAAGGCACTCGCCGAGGAACGCGCGGCGGGCGTGCCGGTACCGGACCCCGACGCCTGGACCGAGGTGCTCGGGCTCTGGCGCACGCTGCCCCCGCTGCTGCTCCACGCCCGCCTGCTGGCCCGCTCGGGGCGGGTCGGCCGCTCGGCGACCGCGCTGCCCGAGACCCTGCACCGTCTTGCGGAGGCCGAGGCACGTTGTGCCGGGGAGCGCTTCCCCGAAGAGCTCGACACCACTGGCGGTCTGCTGTGACGAACTCTGCTGTGACGAAGTTTGCTGTGACGAAGGAAGTGAACGCGAGCATGCGCCTGGAGAACAAGGTCGCGGTGATCACCGGCGCGGCCCGAGGGGCCGGCCGGGCCTGTGCGGTGGCCTTCGCCCGGGAAGGCGCCGACCTGGTCCTCACCGATCTGGGCGCCGACCTGGTCGGAGTGCCCTACCCGCTGGGCACCGAGAGCCAGTTGGAGCACACGGCCGAGCTCTGTCGGCAGTACGGTGCCGGCACGGTCACCGTGCTCGCCGACATCCGCAGCATGGCCGACTGCGAGCGCGTGCGGGACAGCTGCCTGAACCGCTACGGCAGCGTGGACGTCCTGGTCAACAACGCGGGGCTGGCCGCTCCCTCGGGCAAACCGGTGCACGACATCTCCGAGAGCGAATGGCAGCTCATGATAGATGTCGACCTCTCCGGCGCCTGGCGGATGATCAGGTGCTTCGCTCCCCAGCTGGCGGAGCAGAGGTCCGGCAGCATCATCAACGTGGCCTCGACGGCCGGGCTGGTCGGCTACCGGCACTTCGCCGGATACGTGGCCGCCAAGCACGGCCTGATCGGGCTCACCAAGGCCGCGGCCCTGGACTACGCGCCGCTGCGCGTGCGGGTCAACGCGCTCTGTCCGGGCAACATCCGGGACGACCTGGGCATGGAGGGCCGGATGCTCTCCGAGGTCGCCCGCTGCCTGGACGTGCCGATGAGCGACTACGAGACCACCTTCCTGGCCGACCAGCCGATGAACGTCCTGGTCGAGCCCGAAGACGTGGCAGCGGCCGCCGTCTGGCTGGCCTCCGACGAGTCCCGGCGGGTCACCGGGACGACGCTGACCGTCGACGCCGGGTACTCCGCGCGGTGAGCGGACCCCCGATCCGGGCCGGACAGCTCGGTCAGATCGCACGACTGCCGGTATCCGAGGAGGAGCAGTGACAGAAGCGAGCACCCAGCCCGCAGCCGCCCAGCCGGCTGCGGCCCTGCCCTGGCCCGAGCTGCTCGGTGAGCTGCGCGGCGAGGCCCGACCTCAGCTGTGGCGGCCCGCAGCGCGACGCCTGCGGCGGGAGCCCGGAGCACGCGCGCGGCACGGCAGACGGCAGGTCGCCCTTGCCGTGCTGGCCACCCACACGACCGACTTCCTTGCGGAGTACCTCCCGGTCGGTGCCCTCTCCGTCGGCATCGATCTGACTGTCCGCCAGTTTCCGTACGGACAGGTGGAAGCGGAGCTGCTGGACCCGGCGGGCGAGCTGCGCGCCCAGCGTCCGGACTACGTGCTGCTCGCCGGTACCGAGCAGGACCTCCAGCTCGGGGCGGCGGATCCGGACGCGGTGGTCGAGGCGGCGGTCGCCCGCTGGAGCGGCCTGTGGACGCGCGTCCGTGAGGACCTCGGCGCCAGGGTTGTCCAGTGCCTGTTCACCGTTCCTGCCGACGACGTGTACGGCAACGTGAGCGCCGCCGTCGGGTCGAGCGACTCCGCCGTGGTCCGCCGGATCAACGCCGCCCTGCTCGAACGCGGCGGTGACGACGTGCTCTTCGTCGACTGCGACCGGCTGGCAGCCGATGTCGGGCGCCGGGTCTGGCGTGATCCGAGGTACTGGGACGCGCTGCGCCAACCGGTGTCGCTCGACGCGCTGCCGCTGCTGGCCCGCACGGTCGCGGGAGTGCTCGCCGCCGACCTGGGGCTGACCCGGCGCTGCCTGGTGGTCGACCTCGACAACACCCTGTGGGGCGGCGTCCTGGGGGAGGACGGCCTCGACGGGGTGCAGGTCGGCCAGGGCGCGGTCGGCGAGGCCCATGCGCGTTTCCAGGAGTATCTGGGAGGGCTGCGCCGTCGTGGTGTGGTGCTCGCGGTCGCGAGCAAGAACGACGCCGACCTGGCGCACCGAGCACTGGCGGAGATCCCGGGCATGCGGCTGCGCCCTTCGGACTTCGCAGTGGTGGTCGCGGACTGGCGGCCCAAGTCCGAGCAGCTCCGCGAGATCGCCGGCCGGCTCGGCCTCGGCCTGGAGAGCCTGGCCTTCGTGGACGACAACCCTGCCGAGCGGTCCCAGGTGGCGGGCGAGCTCCCCGAGGTGGATGTCATCGCGCTACCGGCGCAGCCGTCCCAGTACGTGCGCGCGCTCGCCGGCCGCCCCACGCTGGAGACCGGCAGGCCGACGGCCGACGACCGGGCGCGGGCCGCGTCCTACCAGGCGCTCCAGAAGGTCGAGGGCCTGCGGGTGGCGGCCGACTCGCTGGAGGGCTTCCTCGACAGCCTCCAGATGCGTTCGCTGCTGCGCCCGCTCACCCCGGGTGGACTCGACCGGGCGGCTCAGCTCCTGCAGAAGACCAACCAGTTCAACCTGACCACCCGGCGCCGCTCCCGCGATGAGCTGGCAGAACTCCTCGGCCACCCCGACTGGCGGTGCCTCACGCTCTCGCTGCGCGACCGCTTCGCCGACCACGGGACGGTGGGGTTGGTGCTGCTGCGGCTGGACGGCGCCGCCGGCGAGATCGACACCCTGCTGCTCAGCTGCCGGGTGATCGGCCGGACGGCAGAGCGGCGGCTGGTGGCCGCCGCGGCAGCCGAGGCGCGTGCCGTCGGCTGCGACCGACTGGTCGGACGGTACGTGCCGACCTCCCGCAACTCCCTGGTCGCCGGACTCTACCCGGAGCTCGGCTTCCAGCCCGTGGACGAGTCGGCGGGCGGACCGGCCGGCGCCCGGAGCTACATGTACCCCCTGGACCTCGACGGTCCGTCGGACAGCCCCCACCTCACCGAGGAGCAAGCATGACCGCACCCCTGCTCGACGTCGTCCTGGCGGCCTTCGCCGACGTCATGGGCGAGCCCGCGCCGAACGGCGGGGACACCGTCCCGGAGGACGTCGAGATGTGGACCTCGCTGACGCACGTGCACCTGGTGTACGAGATCGAGTCGCGCCTCGACATCGCGTTGCCGGAGGTCCTGCTGGTCCACCGTGGTTCACTGGCGACCGTTGCCGAGGCAGTACGGGCTGCCGCCGGATGACCGCCCGCACCGTGACGCTCCCGGCCGCGGAGGTGGCGCACTTCGCGGCGGCGTCGGCAGACGTCAACCCACTGCACACCGACGAGGACTTCGCTCGCCGTACGCCCTACGGCCGTCCCATCGCGCACGGCGCCCTGGTCGTGCTCACCGCCCTGGCAGTCGTGCCGGCGGACCGGCTGGCCCGGCTGACGGTGCTGACCGCGGACTTCCTCGGCCCGGTGTACCCGGACGTCCCCTATCAGGTGGTGGCCGAGCAGGGGCCGGAGCAGGGCAGGCTGCGCCTGCGGATCAGTTGCCGCGGCGAGACCGCAGCGGTGGTCGGCCTGACCCTGGACGGCGACCGACCGTTGCCGCAGCGCCTGTCGGCGGACAGCGTCCGGACAGGCGTCCCCGAGGACGCGGCGCCGCGCGTGTGGAGCCTGCCGGAACTCGCCGGTGCGGACCGCTGGACGGCGGCCTACCACCCCGACCCGCAGCGTCTGCGGGAGTTGGCCGACCGGCTCGGCGGCCAGGGCATACCCGATCCGCTGCTGCTCTGGCTGGCCGGCAGCAGCTGGGTGGTGGGCATGCAGGCCCCCGGCCGGGACGCGCTCTTTGCCGGACTGCGGCTCACCCGCCAGGACGGGCCGCCCACCCCGGACCGCGAGAGCGCGATGGAGATCACCCGGGCCGATCCACGCACCGGTGCGGTAGGCCTCCGGGCCACCGGCAGCGGCCCGGAAGGCTCTGCGGTCCTGGAACTGCGCACCTTCGTACGGCTTCCCGTCCCCGTCCCGACCCGGGTATCGGTCGCCGCCCATCTGACGCCGAGTCAGAATCTGGCTGACCGTCAGATTCTCTTGACCGGTGGCAGCCGAGGGTTCGGAGCCGCCCTGGCGGGCGCGTTCGCGAGTCAGGGCGCCACCGTGTGGACGCTCTACGCCCGCAGCCAGGACCGTGTGCAGGCGCTGCGGCAGGAGTTCGGGGCGAACCGGATCCGGCCGCTGCGCTGCGACGCCACCAACCCTGCCGAGGTCGCCCGAGTGATCGCCCAACTCGAAAGCAACGGAATCGAGTTGGACGGCGTGGCGGTGGTGGCGGCCCCGCCGCTCCAGAACACCACGCTGCACCCCGACTCGGTGGCCCCGGCGCTGGAGTTCATCCAGCGCAGCCTCGGGATGGCCCTGCACCCGCTGACCGCCGCCCTGCCGCTGCTGCGCCGGGACGGCTGGCTGCTGGCCGCCTCCTCGGACGCGGTCGCCGACCCGCCCGACGGCTGGGGCCACTACGCCGCGGCCAAGGCGGCGCTGGAGTCCTACGCGGCCTACTGCGGGCGCCGCCACGGCGTGCGCACGCTTCTGCTGAGGCCGCCCAAGATGCACACCGATCTGGTGAACAGCCCTACCGCCCGGCTCGGCGCCGTCTCTGTCGAACAGGTGGCGGCCGCAGCGCTGCACTGGGTGATCGGGAACGCCGGGCCGCAGGGCGCCACCACGGTGCTCGACACTGCCGAGATCCTCAGGACCACCGATCCCTCACGAGGTCAGCCATGACGATGTCGCTCAGCTGCTTCCCCTACGCCGGGGCGGGAGCGGGCGTCTACCGCCCCTCGCGCCGCCGCGCCGGTGAGGTGCTGCGAGTAGAGCCGATCCAGTACGCCGGAAGGGAGGAATGTTTCACCGAGCCGTTCTACGCCGACCTGACGGCGGCTGCCGAGGACTGCGCCGCGCAGGTCCTCAAGGCTGCGGACGGCGGCCCCTTCGCCTTCTTCGGCCACAGCTTCGGCGCCGTGGTGGCCTACGAGACCGCCCAGCTGCTGGCCGCCGCCGGTGGGCCGCTGCCGGAGCACCTGGTGGTCAGCGGGGCCGCCGGCCCCGGTGTGCCCCGGATCGCGACCGGCATCCTGCAGGCCGATGACGAGGAACTCGTCCGGCAGGTCGCGGAGCTGATGGGCAGTGTCCCCGAGTCGTTCGGCCACCGGGGCCTGCGGGAGCTGCTGCTGCCGGTCTTCCGGGCGGACGTGGCGCTGCACGAGGCCTACACGCCCAGCCTCCGAGGCCCGTTGCCGGTGCCCGTCACCATCCTGCTGGGCAGCGAGGACCGGCTCGTCAACACCGCCCAGGCCCGTCAGTGGGGCGAGGTGACGGCGGTGGGTCACCGCTTCGTCGAGATCCCGGGCGGTCACATGTACCTCACCGAGGACTGGGAGCTGCTCTGGGAGACGGTGGAGGCGGCTCTCGAAACACCACTCGAAGCACCGCTGCGCTCCGCAGCCCGATAGCCCGGTAGCCCCGAGCCCCATCCCCCGAAGCCGGCTCACCGCGAGCCCCAGGAACGGACAGGCCGTCATGCCCGCACCCCAGCCCGCTCTCCCGTCGATGGCCGCCGGCCACCACACGCCCGTGCCGGACGATGCCACCGTGCACGGCGCCGTCCGGGCCCACGCCCGCTGCGCTCCCGAGGCGATTGCGATCCGGACGGCGGACGGCACGGTGACCTACGCCGAGGTGGCTGCGCGCGCGGATGCGGTGCACCGGCTGCTGGCGCGGCACGGGATCGGCCCCGGCGTGGTGGTTCCCGTCATCGCCACCGCCGGCCCCGCTTTCGTCTGGGCAGCGCTCGGGGTCCTGGCGGCGGGCGCGGCCTTCGCCGCTGTCGACCCGGATTGGCCCGACGAGCGCATCGCGGGTCTCCTCTCCGACTGCGGTGCGCAGGTGGTGCTCGACGCCGCCGGCCAGGGATGGGCACGGCCGGGGACGACGACCCTCCCACTCCCCACACCGATCCCGGCCGCAGAGCGGCCGACCGTGGTGCCCCCGGTCGCGACGGCGGACTCGTCCGCCTGCGTCTTCTTCACCTCCGGCTCCACCGGCCGTCCCAAGGGTGCCGTCATCGCGCACCGCGCCTTCCACCGCACGTTCCACGATGCCGGGTTCGCCGATCTCGGCCCTGACACGGTGTTCCTGCACACGGCGCCGCCGTACTGGGACGCCGCGGCGCTGGAGGTCTTCGGCGCGCTGATGAACGGCGGCAGCCTGGTACTGACGCCCGAACGGCTGCTGACTCCGAACGTGCTGCGTGATCTGATTCGTTGCCAGGGGGTCAACACCGCCTGGCTGACCAGCTCGCTGTTCAATGCCCTGGTGGAGGAGGACCTGACGGCCTTCAGTGGCCTCCGCCAGCTCATGATCGGGGGCGAACGACTCTCCGAGGAGCACGTGCGCAGCTTCCTCGAAGCCCACCCGGGCACCCCACTGACGAACGGTTACGGACCGGTGGAGTCCATGGTCTTCGCCGCCACCCACCCGATCGTCCGGCCGGACCTGGACCGTAGGGACGGGATCCCGCTCGGCCGACCGCTGCGGAACACTCTGCTGCTCGTCCAGGACCAGGCGGGCCGGACGGTGCCGCGAGGCACCGATGGCGAGCTGTGGATCGGTGGGGACGGCCTCGCACTGGGCTACCTCAACCGCCCGGAAGAGGACCGGCGCCGCTTCGCCCACCTCACCCTGCCGGACGGCACCACGGCCCGCGCCTACCGTACCGGCGATCGGGTGCGGATGGACGATGACGGACTCCTGCACTACCTGGGCAGGCTGGACCGCCAGTTCAAGCGGCGTGGGCACCGGATCGAGCCTGCCGAGGTGGAGCAGGCCGTGCGGGACTGCCCCGGAGTGGCGGCCGCAGCGGTGCTTCCGCTCAAGGACGAGCGCGGCACCGTCTCGGAGGCCGTCTGCTTCTACACCGTCACGCCCGAGGCACCGGCGACACGTGATGGTCTGCTGCGGCACCTCGTCGCCGCCCTGCCGGCCCCGCTGCGGCCGGACCGGGTCGAGCAGCTGCCCGCCCTGCCCTTGGGCCCGACCGGCAAGGTCGACCTGCAGCGGCTGGCCGCGCTCCTCACCATCCGGACCGCCGAGGTCTCCACGGCGGCGAACACCGGCCCGAACACCGGCCCGAGCACGCCGGCGCTCGCAGCCGCCCGGGAACTCCTGGGCCTGCCAGAGCTGTCGGCCGAGCAGGATCTGTTCCTGGCAGGCGCGAACTCCCTGCAGGTCCTTCGCCTCGCGGCGCGCTTCTCGAAGCTGCTGGGTGCCCGGATCGAACCCAGGGATGTCTACCGGACACCGTTCGTTGGCGCGCTGGAGCAGCTCGCCCTGACCAGGGCGGACACCGAGCGCACAGTGCCCACCGCGACCGCTTCGCCGACCGGCTCGGAACCCATCGAGCTGACCGCAGGCCAGCGCCGGTTCTGGCTCGCGGAGAAGCTGGCCCCGGGTGCCCCGGGCCACGTCGCGATCACTCGCGCGCGCCTGCACGGGACCGTGGACCTGGGCAGGCTGGAGCGCGTGCTGGGCGAGGTGGTCACAGACCATCCTGCCCTGCGGACGGTCTTCCCCCGTGCGGGCGCCCGACCACGCCCACAGCTGCTCTCCGGCGCTCCCGGCCCGAAGATCAACTGGCGGGACGCGGCCGGCCACGACGCCGGACAGCTGGAGCGTGAACTCGTGTCGGAACTCGCGGCACAGGTACACGACGTCGAACAGGGCCCGCTGCTTGTAGCCGGCGGGCTCCGCCTCTCCGAGCAGGAGCACCTGCTCCTGCTGGCGGTCCATCACATCGCCTATGACGCAGACTCGGAGGCGGTGCTTCTCGGTGACCTGCTGGACCGCTACGCCGGCACCCAGCCACCTCCCGCAGGGCCGCCGCCGGCGGACCTGCCGCCTACGCAGGACGAGCACAGTCGGCTGCGTGCGTTCTGGCAGCGAACCCTCGCCGAGGCCCCGACTCTGTCCATACCGGGCTGTCGCCCGGTGCCCGCCCGCACCCTGTGGAGTTCGCCACCCGCCGTCTCGGCGGTCGACCTCAGCGCTGTCGACGTCGAGGGCCTCCGCCGGACGGCGGCGACGGTTCGGAGTCCGCTGCTCGGCCTCTTCCTCGCCGCGTGGTGGCGTACTCTCGCCCGGCACACAGGTGCGGCCGACCATGTCATCGGTACGGCGGTCGCGGACCGCAGCGAGCAGTTCGACCGCACGATCGGCTATCTGGCCAACAATCTGCCCATCCGGATCACTGCACCTGCCCGGTTGCTCTCCGACGAGTTGATCTCCACAGTCCGGGACGGCCTGCTGGACGCCATCGCTCACGGCTCGCTCTCCACCGATGAGCTCGCCACCCTCGTTCCACGCCCGCAGGCCGGTCGGATGCCGCTCTACCAGACCATGGTCCTCTTCCAGCGCCCAGCGCCCGCCCGGGCGGCCGGTGGGCTTCGGATCACCCCCCTCCCGAGCCCGCCGCTCGGACCGCAGTGCGAACTCATGCTGGAGGTCTGGGAGGAACGCACCTTCACCGCCACTCTCTCGGCGGCGCAGGGCCAGGCGGACCCAGCGGTGCTCGCTGCTCTCGGGGCCGACTTCGCGGCCGAACTCCGCCGCCTGGTCGCCGAGTTGAGCCGGAACGGGGTCCGTCAGTGATCGATGTAACGGGCCGACGGCCCGAGCGGGCGGTTCGGCGCTGGTGCTACGCCCCAAGTGGTCGGCTCCGGAGGTCTTCGGGGGTTGACTCCGGAGTCGCTGGTGTGTCTTTCGCTTGGTCAGGGTTCGGGTCCGGCGAGGTGGAGCTGGCAGGCGCAGTCGAGGGCGTCTTCGGGGGTGCCGGCGAAGGTGCCGGTGGGTAGCAGGGAGTCCTCGTAGCGGTCGCTGCTGGCGTAGTAGAGGGCGAAGCCCCATCGGCTCGCGGTGCCGCTGTGGCGCAGGCGCATCAGTTTGACCCGTTCGCCGTCGGCCAGTTCGCCTTCCACGTAGGCGAACTGCCCGCGGTGGCGGATGTGCAGGTCCGTCAGTTGTGGCCAAGCGGTGCGGGCGTGTTCGGTCAGCCGCTGGGCGAGTGACCGCTGGGTGTACTCCGGGGTCGTGGGCATGGCGGCCATCCTGCCGGATCGCCCCGGCAGCGGATGCGGCAGGCTGAACGGGGGCCTCGAGGAGTTCGTGGAGTTCTGGGCCAGCCGGGCTTCCAGGTCCGCGATCCGGGCTCGGGCTTGGGCCGGCTCGCTCCGCAACTCAACCACCAGCGCTGCGAGTTCCTCGTAGCTGGGAAGCGGCGCGGCCTGGGACATGAGACCCAATGATCACGAAACTGGGCCTCGAGATCAACTCGGGTGCCGGTGACCAGCTATCCAGTCACCCGTCGAATTCACCGATATCGCACCGACCGCCGTGCGCGAGCGGGTCCGCGCGCGCCTGGCCCTTAGCGGCTGGCTGGCCGCAGCCGACGACTGCGGCGTTGGCGGGCCGGTGATGCTGAGCTTCCATCCGGCGCTGGTCGCCTTGGAGGAGGGCGGACATGAAGCGTATCAACCGGCCTGGCGGATCACACCTGCGCGAGGTCGGCGGTGAGTGCCGTCATGTCGATGCCGTTGACGGTCCCGGCCTCCTTGTACTCCTGGGCCAGCACGGCCCAGGCTTCGTCGGAGTAGGTGGACCACCAGTCCCAGGCGATCCGCTGGACCCCGCCCCAGGTGATCGCGTAGATGTAGTCGGCGTCGTAACCGAGCAGCGGGATCGCGTGTCCGCCCTCGATCGGCTGCTGTTGCCAGTTCGGCACCAGGGTCCACGGCTGGCCCTCCTGGAACTGCGTCTGTGCGTTGGCCGGCACCTGGATGCCCGCGTAGACGGCGCCGAAGAGCCACATGGTCTGCTGGAGCGCGGTCAGGTTGTGCACGTTGACCGGCGCATAGCCCAGCACGCTGTTGCCCCACAGGCCGGTGGACTGCCAGTTCTTGAGCACATCGGCCTCGACCAGGCCGGTGTCCTGGCCGCCGGTGAGCTGGAAGTACTCGGCCACGACCTCCTGGGGCGTCGGGATGGCGTCCTGCTCCTTGGTCTGGGCGTTCCAGGACTGGATCATGTGCGCGGCAGCGGCCATGGTGCAGTCGCCGTACTGGTCGTTGCCGTCCATGGGCCACTCAGGGACGTTGGTGGCCCAGTCCACCGCTGCCGGGGGTGCCGGGAGCGGGGCCTTCGCGTAGGTGGTGAAGTCCTTGAGAGCGGTCGGAAACTGCGGGGCGAGCTTCCCGAGCTTTCCAGCGACCTGGTTCATCGTTCTCTCCGTTCACTCGCATCTCACTCGCACGCGCGCAGCTGCCTGCCCCGCGCTCCGTTGACGTGTATGCGTCTTCCGTACGCATATGTCTGATATGTACGTTGTATACTTACAGCCTGCTCTCCCTGCGAGGGTGAGTCAAGCGGCCGGGGTACAGGTCAGGAGGCGGCCGTGGACAGGGAAGGGGAACGCAGCTCGGCCGCACGCGGCGGGGAGCGCGCGCCCTCGCCCCGGCGGGCTCGGCTGACCAGGTCGCGGGTGCTCGACGCCGCCGTCGCGCTGGTCGACCGCGACGGCCTGGCCGCACTGACCATGCGCAACCTGGCCACCGACCTCGGTGTGGAGCCGATGGCGCTCTACCGGTACGCCTCCGGAAAGCAGGCGCTGCTGGACGGCATGGTGGAGGCGTTCTGCGCCGAGGTGTACGAGGGCCTCGGCCCGCCGGCCGAGGGCGCCGGCGGCACCGGCCGGGACTGGCGTGCGGAGCTCCATCGTGTTGCCGAGGTGTTCCACGCGGTCGCCGATGCGCACCCCCAGGTGGTCCCGCTGGTGGTCACCCGCCCGCTCGACGTCCCGCTGGCCCGCCGTCCCCCGGCGATGCTCCGGCTCAACGAACACGTCCTGGCCCTGCTCGACCGGGCCGGGCTCGACGACCACGCCACCCTGCGCCTCTACCGTGCGGTGGGCGGCTGGGTGCTGGGCTACCTGCTGGTCGACCGGCGGCAGGTGGTCGACAACCCGGACGAACCGGAGCCGCTGCTCCGACTGGGGCTGCACCGGCTGCCGATCTCGGAGTACCCGCGACTGCGCGCGCTGGCCCGGCTGCTGGCCGACCACGATCCGGCGGAGGAACTGGCGGCCGGCCTGGACGCCCTGCTGGACGGGCTCGGGGACCATCGGACCGACGACTGAGCCGGCCGGTTGATTCCGTCCAGCCCGATACGTGCTGAGCCTGCCTCCGGCTGGCCGACATCACCAATTCAAGCTCAGCACCGGAGATGTGGTTGCGAGTCCTGGACTGGGCGTCCTGTTGCGAAACCGGCCGGGACCCGGGGAGTGGGCGGCTCCGCGTGGCACGCGGAGCCGCCCACAGGAGCTGGTTCAGGGGGTGGCGGGGAAGTCGCCGGTGTGGATGCCGACGATGAATGCCTGCCAGGCCTCAGCGGTGACGTTCAGCAGCGGCCCGTGGGGGGCCTTGCTGTCCTTTACTGCGACGTCTTGGCGCTGCAAGTGCACCGCAGGACTCGCCGCCGAAGACAGCTCCGGCGGCGACTACCTCATTACCGCCGACCACTGCTTCGCCACCGGATCCGGCACCCACATCTACGGCGAAGGCGACGCAGTCGGAAACTGGCAGCTCAACTACGGGAGCTACGTCGGGGACATCGGCAACGACCAGCCCCAGTGGGACGCCCAGGTCATCTGGACCAAGGCATACAACGGCGCAGGAACCAACTCCGACGAAGCCGACCAGCCGCAGGGCCAGTGGTATCCGGTGACCTCCGCCTCCTGCTCTTACAACGGCGACTCCGTCTGCCAGGACGGAGCCCGCTCCTACTACAACGGCTACGGCGTGCCCTGTGGCATCACCGTTACCAACCAGGACGTCCTATACAACATCACCTGGGATGACGGAACGGTGCACACCGTTCGCGGCGTCCAGGGGCAGTCTTCGGGCTGGATGGGAGAACCGGGTGACTCCGGGGCGCTGGTGTTCAGCATCTCCGGCAGTAACACCCGGCAGGCCCGTGGCATCGCGTCCGCGATGGGGGGAGGCTCCTTCTTCTGGACGGAGGCCCCCGACATCCTCAACGCGTGGAACCTGCACCTGAACCCGCACGTCTAACGCAACGGGGCCCCTCTGGGACACCAGAGGGGCCCACCGTGAGGAGGCACCCCTTGAAGCGCAAGGCCGCTCTGCTCGCCATCTCGCTCGTGCCGTTGCTCGCCGCGTGCGGCCAAGAGACGCCGGCCGCGGCGGACACCTGCGGACAACAGATCGCGGGGCAGGCCGACCCGAACACGCTGGCCGTCTACCGCGTGCCCGTGGGCAAGGACTCTGTCCAGGTCGACTACCGCGCGCAGAGCGGAGATCCCGTCAGCGCGTACCTTACGACAACGAACGGGACCGTCGTCGGCCGCGCCTCGAAGCCTGCCCAGGACGGCAAGGCGACAGTCGATGTGCTGTGCTCTGGAGTCACCTGGGCACAGGTGACCAACCCGCACAACGTCGACTATCAGGCCGTGGTAATGATCACTAAGTCCGGCCACCCGAACATTGTCTCGTCGGAGCCGCTGTTCGTCTCCGGATCGGTCCCCACCGTACCGAGGACGCAGCCGTAAGGATCGCTGGCGTGGGGTGCGGTGGCGGGCGGCGGTGATTCACTCGGCGAGGCGGGCGTCGTTGCCGTGAGCGGGGGCAAGGCGCTATGGCGTCCTGTGGAGTGGTGTAGCAGGAATCTTGGAGTAACCCCTGGTCATGGGGCAGCCATCGCGCAACTCTCCGAGTAGAAAGGCGAGTTCACTTGGAGCGCCG
Organism: Kitasatospora aureofaciens; assembly: GCF_019192735.1. Taxonomy (GTDB): domain Bacteria; phylum Actinomycetota; class Actinomycetes; order Streptomycetales; family Streptomycetaceae; genus Kitasatospora; species Kitasatospora aureofaciens_A. The sequence goes on along the minus strand of NZ_JAHTKP010000023.1, from coordinate 82,436 downwards.
GTCCCGCCCGGCTGCCTTCGTCAGTAGTTGCACTGGAGACCACGGCGGTCGGGCGTGCCGGTTGGTGGGGTCTATGCCTGGGTGGGGTCGATGATGAACCGCTCCGGGTGGGCGGCCTGCACGTACTTCACCGCGGTGGTGGCCGAAAGGCCGAAGACGTGCATGAGGTGGAGTGGGTCTTTGGCCTCGTGGGCTTCGTCGAGGATCCGGTCGCTCCAGATCTTCTGGGCGGTCAGCCCGGTGAACCTGAAGTAGTACTGCACTGCGAACTTGTTGATTGGCGGGCGACCGGCGTGCATGGCGGTGCGGCGGGTGACCAGCAGATGAGGGTTGGCGCTGAGCGGCCACCGCTGGTGGCGGTCACGAAGCCAGTCGGCGATCAGCAGCAGGGTGAGCTCATCGAGGTAGATCAGGCGGGTGCCGACCTTCAGTTGGCCGTGCGCCCGGTCGAGGTCGCTGATGAGCAGGGAGCGTAGGGCCAGCGGTCGCGCGGCGTGGATGGCGACCAGGGCGACGCACAGCTTTCCGAAGGCGGAGGGGACCTTGTCCAGCATGCCCGTGATCTTGTCGCTGGGGATGGCGCGGGGCACGCTGACTTTCCCGCCGATGTGCACCGGCTACTCCTCCGCGCTCGGCGCCCTCCGCCTCGGGGAGCGCAACCTTGTCAGCATCGAGGTGGACCCGGGAGTCGCCGAGCGTGCCGCAGCGTCGTTGAAGACCGCCGGGTTCTCCCCCGCCCTGGTAGTCGGCAACGGCCTGGCCGGGCACGAGGACGGCGGCCCGTACGACCGGCTGATCGCGACCTGCTCGATCCGCCATCTCCCCCTGCCGTGGCTCTACCAGGTCACGCCGGAAGGGAAGATCCTCGTCACCTTCTCCGGCTGGAGCTTCGCCTTCGGCCAGGCCCTGCTGACCGTCACAGAGCCGGGGTGCGCCACCGGCCGCTTCCTTCCGGGGCATATCAGCTTCATGATCGCCCGCCAGCACGACCGGCCCCCGCGCGGGAACCTCACCCTGCTCGCCGGGGACGAGCGTCCTGCCGAGATCAACCCGGCGCTTCTCTCCGACTGGACCGGCAAGTGGGTCGCCCAGCTCGCCGCCCCCTCCGCCGAGGTCCTCGGCAGCGGCGGCCACCAGATCCTCATGGACGTCGCCACCGGCTCCCACGCCCGCACAAGGCCGAACCCTGATGGCGGCTGGACCGTCACCCAGCGCGGCCCCCTGCGCCTTTGGGACCAGGTCGAGGACGCCATCAAGGAGTGGCAGAGCCAGGGAGCACCCCACCAGGAGGGCTTCGGCATCACGATCGACGGCGACGGCCAGCGCGTGTGGATCGGCAACGAGGACGGCCCCGGCTGGAACCTCCCCGTGTAGCCGGCGGCCGATACTGGTGGGCTCGCGTATTCAACCGTCGCGAGTTGACCCACCTCACTCCGGCCCTGCTACTGAGCGTGACAGCCTTGGGGGGAGATTCTGGGTGTCGGGGGCATCCGGTTGGATGAGCACGTGACTGTCTATGACGTAGCTCGCCAGCTCCCTTCCATCGCTGACCTGCGGAACCTGTGCCGCTCACTGGCGATGCTCGATGCGATTTTGAGCCCGGACTGGGAAGGCCGGTACTACTCCTTCAATGCCGGCTGGGCCGACGGCGAGGAGATGGCGTCGATGCGCAACGGGTCGGGGGACGAGTACTCCATCGTGTTCTCGGAGGCCGGGGCCTATGTCCGTGGCTTCGACCACGAAGCACCGATGAGCCCGTATGGCAACGATGGCGAGCCATGGCCGGGAGTGATCGACGAGGTTCCGGAGGTCTTCAAGCCCTTCGTCGAGGAGCCGGCGTTCACCGACGAGGACGACGTTCCAGTCGTGACCGCCTGCCTGTGGCGGGAGGCGACGGATGATCGGTGGCGGCACGGCGTGATCGACTTCCCCGCCGGGTGTTCCGACCCTGACGGGGCAACGGGCCTGTTCGAGCTCCTGGTCGACCGTTCGCCGGAAGCGTTCCAGCGCTTCGCCGAGGACTACTACGAGGTTTCCGTGAACCTGGAAGCGGTGCGCGATGTGTATGCCTTGCGACCGCTGAGCCAGAAGCTCGTGTCATCGCTGAACTCGGAGGTCACCCTCGTAGACCTGGCCGAGGACATCGCCGAGATCAGCTACCCGCAGCCGGTCCGACCGCTCTCGTCCTTCATACACGTGCCAGGACGCCACAAGCCGCACCAGCCGACGACCGATCAGTGACGCGGGATCGATGCTGATGAGGCACTTCGAATTTCCCCACCCGCCGCTCAGGTGTGGCCAGACATGCTCACTTGGATTCCCCACGCTGGAACAGGCGGTGGGTACACCGATGGCGAGAGCGGAGGTCGCCGCTGAGCGGGTTGGGGAGGAGAGCAGCTACCTATGGCCTACCTGACAAATGATCATCTGGCGGGTTCGTGGGACCAGGAGCGCGGCCAGGGGCGCGACGCAGAACCGCCGGCTCGCTGGATACGGAGAGCGAGCCGGTCGGCGGTTGCCCGGCTATCGATGTACTCGTCTCTGATCGTGCGGAGGTCGTGAGTTCGAGCTCTGACCAGGTAGACGGTCGGCTTGGTGACGCCCCGAGGCCGCCTCGCGGGTTTGAGCCCGGTGCCGCGACTGACGAACCTGGCGAAGAGTCGTGTCCTACCGGCTCGAGGCGCGGCCAACCGCCCCCGCTACGTCCTACTCCTCCGGCTCCCAGGCGCGGAGCAGGTCGAGCAGCCCTGCGTCTCCGTCAACGTGCAAGGAGTCGGCCGGGATACGGTCGTACAAGTAGAGGACCAACTCACTGGCCGTGCCATGGATGGAGGCGCCGGCTGCGTCCGAGTCCTCGCCGGTCGCGGCAGTGGGCGCGGGGATGCGGGTGGAGCGTGCGCCGTCGCCGTCGACCGTGAGGCGCCAGGAGCGGCCCTCGGCGGTGTGGAAGTCGAAGGCCGTGGGCTTGTGCGGCCAGGCGCTGGGCGTCGCGACGCAGGTGAACAGGAACTCCTCGACACCGTCGAGGGCGACCTCGGTCGGCAGCGGCTGCGGGGCGCCCGCGGCGAGCTGGGCGTCGTAGGTGTGCACCGCGGTCTCCTGGGCCCGGTGCCGGGCGACTCCGCCGGAGGTCCGCGGCGTCTGCAGGGCACTCCACCACGCCCAGCAGCCGGCGTCCGGGCCCGCCTCCCGCAGGGCGCTCAGCAGAAGCTGCGTCGACGCGGCCAGCCAGGCCAGCAGGGCCTCACGCTCCCGCGGCACTTCCAGAGCGGCGCGCGCAGCGGTGGCCTCGGCCGGGGGAGCGTCGGCAGGCCCCGCGCCGACGATGGCGGCCCAGAAACGGTCTCCCCCACCCAGGTGCTTCACCAGATCGAACAGCGTCCACTCGGGGCAGGTCGACACCTGTGCGTCGAGACTGGGCGCGGCGGCGACCGCGGCGCGGAAGGCGGTCGACCGTTCATCGATCAGTCGCAGCAGGTCAGGGAACTCAAGATTCTTTTCCACGCCGGATGTCTATCACCGTGCTCCGGTGATCGGACAGCGATTTTCACAGTCGCCGCCGGTTGGCCATTGCGGACGTCCTCGCCTCCCACCGCTCGGGTGACAAGCTGCGCACTGCTGCGAGGACGCTGGTGGTGGCGGTACGCCAGGCGTCGTGCCTGTGGGTGCTCTGGCCTCGCCACGCGGCCGGGCACCTCGGCGACGTGACGTCCACCCGGTGCGCGCGGTCATGCTGCCGCTCGATGTGATGGACGCGGAGGTCACGACGGCGGGGGAGGACCGGTCGGGTCGGGAGTTCATGTCGCGCCAGGAGAACCGGCCGGGCCGGGTCCGGCGGGTCCAGCGCCGCCTGGGCGCTGGCGGGGGCCGGGGACACCAGCCACCCGGCGACCCGAGCTTCCACCGCAAGGCATCGCTGTTGCAATGGAACAAACGTCACGAACTGGGAAGACAGCCATTTCAGCCATGCGAACCGTTGATAGCCGGAGGAGCCCCTGCCGGGGCTTCCGCGCGGCTGGAAGCCCAACACACCCGGCGGAAGGGCACTCTCGCCGCCGTCCGGCAAGACGTAGCGAAGCGGGCGCGGCACTGCCGGATCGGCCGAAGACCGATGATCGAGCGGCTGCGCGATCCGTCAGTTCCGGATCATGCTCCGCCAACTTGCCTTACGTGGTTTACATAGTCTCAGGCCGCTGATCTGCAGGCTTAGTTGACAGCACTAGATAACAACCGTGATCTGAGCTTCAACCGTCGGTGAGTCGATGGGGATGTAGGTTCCGCGTTTCGGTGTCCAATTCCGGACCGCTATGTCTAGCGGATGCCCAATTGGACAGGCCACGTGGAAGTGCTGGTCAGCGCGTTCACTCTCTCGGGTTACGCCGACGCTCAAGAGGGCCGTGATCAAGCCTCAGCCGTTGACGGCCTCCACGATCTGCAGGGCGGCCTGGGCGGGCGTGAGGTGTGTGGTGTCGACGACTTCGGCCTCGCCGTGCAGCCACGTGCGGGCCGCCTCGGCGTAGGGCTCAAGGTACTTGAGGCGGAACCAGGAGTTGGGACCAACGACAGTGTCCCTTGCGATGCGCCCGCGGAGGGTCTCCTGGTCGGCGTGGAGGACGAAGTGCCGTACCGGAATGGCGTGTTGGGCGAGGCCCGTGCTGATCTCGCGCCAGTACTGCTCGACCAGGACAGTCATCGGCATCACCAGAGTCCCGCCGGTGTAGTCGAGCACGCGGCGGGCGGTCTCGACCACGAGTGGCCGCCACGGCGGCCAGTGCTGGAAGTTGTCCGTCCCGGGCAGCCCCGGCGTGATGTCCATGAGCGTCTCGCCGACCTTCTCGGCGTCGAACACCCGTGAGTCCGGGATCAGCTGCTGCACGAGGGCGCTGGTCGTCGTCTTGCCTGCGCCGTGGGTGCCGTTGAGCCATACGATCATGGGCCCGACGCTAGCGGTGTTCAGGCCGCGGTCTGGCGCCAATCACGTCACAGAACTGGCACAGCAGAACATCGCGAAGAGTCGGAATCGCTTTCGAGACGCTACACAGAGAAGTGACACGTAAGGAATGATGGGCTGATGCGCGTCGTCCTCTTCCAACCGCCAGTGTTCAGGCGTGAAGCCCCGGCCGCTTTGCTGGCTGAGGCCCTGGCAGTGCCTCGGATCTCCTTCGGCGATCTCATGCGTACCCACCTCTCCTGGGGCACTGAGCTGGGGATCCGAGCCGCCGAGATCATGAACTCCGGCAGACTGCTCCCTGACGAAATCATCACCGCGGTCGTCCGCGACCGCCTGCACGGGGCGGCCCAGCCGGACTTCCTCATCGTTGGATATCCGAACAGTGCCGCCCAGGCGCTCGCTCTGGACCAGTTGCTCCGCGAGCTCGGCAAACCCCTCGACAGTGTGCTGCACCTGCGCCTTCCCGAGGGGGAGGTGGAGCGCCACGTCCGCCGCCTGGCGGCCCGTCGCGTCTGCCGCGACGACCGGACCCACCGCTTCGAGCCAGAGGTGGATCAGCTCCTCGTCGATGGCGTCTGCAACGTCTGCGGCGGTGAGCTCTATCAACGCGGGGACGACAACGAGAACAGCATCCGCGGTAAATTCAGGTCCCACGACGCGTGGCTGGAGCCAATCACCCAGCACTACGCCAGGCAGGATCTCCTCGTCACGGTCGACGCTGCCGGCACGTCCGACGAGATTGCCAGGCGCGCGCTCAATACGCTTCGGGTGCATAGCCCCCGACCCCGCTCAGGGCCAGCGACGTCATAGGGCCCGACCAACGAGGATTGGACACAGTTCTCAGGAACGCGTTCGGATGACACGAGCGCGGAACGCCGAAGCCCTGCAGGTCGTGGCAATGTCGTTGGACACCGAAACGCGGAACCTACAGGGGAGCCCAGCCGGATGGTGACCGGAGGTGGTCGCCTGCGGCGTATCGGCTCCATGTCCCGCCGCACTCTCTGAGGAGTCGGCTGGTGGTCTTGTCGTGGTAGCCGAGGGCGTCCGCGACGACGGGGGCGGGAAGTTCGAGGAGTTGTTGCCGGATGGCGGCGCCGCGGGCGGCTGCGACCGGGACACCGATCTCGCCCAGGAGTGCGGACATGGGGTCGGGACGGGCCGGTCGGCCGGCCCGGCGGCCGGGGAAGAGCCAGCGCGATGCCTGGTTGGTGGCGGTGTTCATGTTGCCGCGGTCCGCGATGTATGCCAGCAGCAGGGCTGCCACTGGCGCGGGGACGGGCGAGGCGGGCTCCCCGAGCCGCAGAAGCGTGGTCTTCCCGTCGTGGAGCACGTCGTCGACCGTCAGTTGGACGATCCGGGCCAGGGGTTGCGCATAGAGGAGGACGATGACGCCGGCGACGCGGAGGCGCATCGGTGTGGCTGTGTCGGTCAGCAGTCGGCCGAGAGCCGCCAGCCGCTTGTCCTCGCTCAGCGTGGGCCGTCGGGAGATCTTCATAGCGGGGATGGACAGAGAGTGTGGACAACGGCGGCTCTGACTGGCCCAGTTGAGGAAGGCCCTCAGGCAGGTGCGGCCGTGTTCGGTGTTCTCCGCGAACCAGGCGTCGATGTCGAGCTGGCCGCAGGATGAGAGGGATCTATCCCGGGCGCTGAGCCATCGCAGGAAGATGGTCGCGTACTTGATCTGCTCGGCTGCGAAACGGCGGACGCTCGGTGTGATGTGGCTCCGATCGGCCCGTTCCCGTAGGTGGGGAAGGACGTGCCAGGTCGCGAAGAACTTGATCGTCTTGACGTGTTCGGGATCGGCGATGTCGGCCAGGTGGCCGGGCAGCCATCGCTGGAAGGAGCAGATGTACTTGTCGACGGCGGGCAGGACTCCGCCGGCCATCAGGAGTTCTTCCAGATGAGCCGCTGCCCGCCAGGGCTGTAGTTCGTGGAAGGCGTCGTGGGTCAGAGGTAGCTGTCCGAGACCGAGCCGCCGCAACATCTGGGAGGCGTTTCCCGGCTGGCCGCGGCGCATCGCCAGCCAGGCCAAGCCGCTTCTGGGCTCGTCCATCCCCACCAGCAGGTTGAACAAGGGTGTCAGCGCGGGGCGGACGCGGCCCGTGCCGTCGTCCAGGAGGATGGTCAGCCGGTCGGTGAGTGTGCAGCGTTCGCAGAGCCGGCCGCCCAGTAGTTTGCCCTCGAAGCCGCAGCGCGAGCAGTCGAAGGTCTGGGAGAAGCCGGCGCAGGCGGTGCAGATCGCGGAGCCGTCGATGGGGTGGCGCCCGGGGAGGGCACGGTCCTGGCCGCATCCGGGACAGGTGCCTCGTGTTCGCACTGCGCGGTCCGAACAGGTGCGGCAAACGTATCCGTCCGGCCAGGTGCCGGCCTTGTGTCTGCGCTGGCCGCAGCGGCAGCACGCGGCCATGTACCAGCGTTCGTACTGCTCGTCGGTGGCGTAGGGGCGGCTCATGCGTCGGGCAGGATGCGGGCCGCGCGGGGCCGGAGCTTCGTGACGTTCGCGGGCGGGGCGGGCAGGTCGCCGGTGGCGGTCTTGCGGACACCGGCGTTCTCGGCGGTGGTGGCCACCAGGTCGGCCGGGGTGCAGGAGAGGATGTCGCAGAGTGCGGACAGGACTTGCAGCGACAGCCGCTCCGGGGTTCCGGAGACCATGCGGTGGACCTGGGAGGCGGACAGGTCGATGCCGCGTTCGCGCAGCAGCGGGACCAGTTCGGTAGCGGTGAAGATGCGGTGCTGGGCCATCACCTCACGCAGCCGCCAGGTGTAGCCGACCTTGCGCTTCATGCCCGCTCCCCGCTCTGGGCCTGGAGGGCGGCGGCGACGGTGGCGTCCAGGTGTCGGCGCAGGGTGCGGGTGCGGAAGTCCGAGGAGACGCAGGTGTAGATGGACGTGGTGCTGGCGTGCTCGTGACCGACCTGTTCCTGGACGAAGCGCGGATCCCAGCCGTCCTCGATGAGGTGGGTGACGTAGGACCTTCGGAAGGAGTGGAAGTCCAGCCCGTCGTCCAGCCCCAGGGCCTTCCGGTAGGTGATGAAGCGGGAGTTGATGCGCTGGCAGCCGATCCGCAGCCCGCGTTCGGACGGCCAGGCTGCCGGGTTGCCGTCGGTGCCGAGCAACGGGCGGACCTCGGTGAACCACTCGTCCAAGACGTCAGGGGTCCAGCCGAACACGGTCAGCACGCCGCGGCGCTTGGGCGGTGAGCCCTTCTTGGCCTTGCCGAACCGGACCTGGCAGCGGCGAACTCGGCGCCGTGCGGGTTGCGGCCGAAGTCGGCGGCGTCGAGCATCCGAGTCTCGTTGCGCCGGAGCCCGTAGGCGTAGGCGGTCTTGAACAGGGTGGCGTCACGGAACGCCGGCAGCCAGCCCTTGCGGCCGAAGGCCCGGATCCGGGCGACCTCGTCGTCGCAGTGTTCGAAGGACGCGTGCAGCTCGGCCTTGGTGAACGCGCGCTTCTTGGCGTCGGCCTCGTTGTCCTGGACGTGCACCGCGGTGTTCCACTCATGCACGACCTGGACCGGGTGGGTGCCGAACCGCTCCTCGCACGTGGCCGCCCAGTCGTAGAGCGGGTCGGTGACGAAGTGGCAGAACGCTCGGACCGCCTCCGAGTAGGACCGGATCGTGGAACGGCGCAGATCCCGCAGCGAGCAGGTCACCGAGCCACTCGTCGACCATCGCCGGCGTCCAGTGCCACGGGTAGGAGTTCACGTACGCGGCGAACGCCTTGACCGTGTTCTCCCGGCCCTCCACCGTTGTCCGGGCCAGATTCCGCGCGAGCTGCTGGTTGGCGAACCCGGTCAGCATCGCGGTGAAGACCTGTTCCTCCGGCCGCAGCAGCGCGACTTCGTCCACCAGGTGCAGTCGTGCCGCGCCTGGGATCGACCCGTTGAACCCCACCGGTCCACCACCCTCCGTCACTCGCGTCGTGTGCGAGAAAACCGCATCTGATGCGAGTCGACGGACAAACCGCAGGTCAGTCAGCCGGACGAGTGACACCAGCTGGCGTCATCATCACGTCCGTCGCTACCGTCGCCACCAGCAGGCCGGGCCAACCTCAGCGGTCAGCGTGCTGGTTGGCGCCGTTGCCCACGACGATTCGCGAACCGCCGCGAGTTCGCATCGGATGCAATTGGCGCCGCTTGGGGCATCGGAACGAAAACCGGCGCTACTCCTCTGGAGTCGCCACGAGCGCCGCGGCCCAGGTCTCCCTGACCGGCAGATCGCCTCGGATCTCGGTGATCAGGTCCTCGCCGATACGGAGGTGGGTTCGGAGGGGAACGGGCGGCCCCGCGTGGGACGCGGGGCCGCCCACAGGAGCTGGTTCAGGGGGTTGTGGGGAAGGTGCCGGTGTCGATGCCGACGATGAATGCCTGCCAGGCCGCAGCGGTGAAGTTCAGCAGCGGACCATGAGGGTCTTTGCTGTCCCTGACCGCGATGATGTCGATCGCTGCGTCGGCGACCTCCACACAGTTGCCGCCTTCGCCGCCGCTATAGCTGCTCTTGCGCCATGTCAGGCCAGCTGCCATTTTCAGTACCTTTCCCTCGCTAGCTGATGCATCCATGCAGCGGATTGCTCCGGGCTCATTGCCGCTTCCGCCAACTGGTCGAAGATGAACTCGTGGCGAGCGATATCCGCTTCCTTCTCTATGTAGAGGCTGCTGGTCAGCGCTTCGACATAGACGATGTGACCCGGCACGTCCGAGAACGAAAGGATGTGAAAGGGCATGCTCATCGCAGCGTGAGCGTCGGCAGAGAGTGGGAGTACCTGGACAGAGACGTTCGGCCTCTCGGTAAGGCTCAGAACATGAAGAACCTGCTCGCGCATCACCGCGTTGCCACCGACGGGTCGGCTCAGTGCTGCTTCGTTGAGAACCGCCCGGACTTCCGGCGGGTCCGGGCGGTGCAGGACTTCCTGCCGCTGCAATCGCAGCTGTGCTCGTCGATCGATAGTGCCTTCAATGTCGCCGCCTCGCCCGGCCAGTGAGGCTCGAAAGATGGCTCGGGCGTAGTCGCGCGTTTGAAAGAGCCCTGGGATCAGTTCTGTTTCGTAGCTGCGGATGCGAGCGGCGTCGGCCTCCAGGCCCACGTAGGTCTGGAACCACTCCGGCAGGGTGTCCCCGTAATCGTGCCACCAGCCGCGCTGGGTGCTGCGGCGGGTGAGGGTGATGAACTGCCGCAACTCGGCCTCGTCGCTGACGCCGTAGAGTTCGAGCATCGCGCGAACGTCTGATTCCTTCAGCGTCGTCTGGCCGGACTCGATGCGCGACACCTTGGTCGCGCTGAACCCGAGAGTGTCGGCAGCGGCCTTGGCCTGCAGCCCGGTCCCTTCGCGCAATCGTCGCAGCTCGGAGCCGAGCCTACGGCGCAGCACGGTTGGACTGTCCACGCTCGTCGCTCCCTCTTGGTTGACGTCGGGTCACAGTCTGCCACCTCCCTCTGTGATCACAAGAGTCTTGCGCTGCCGCGCAATTGCGTGGGAGTGCGCTTGCGTGATGGGGCCATCGCGGAGCACTCTACAGGGAGTAGTCCGATGGTTCGCCTGAGTGATCAAGGTGGGCTTGTCGCCGGGCATCCCTATGCCTCCGCCCGGCCGCCACCTTCCTTCAACCTCCTCTCCCAGAAGGTGACTTCGCGATGTCCCTCAATTCCTCCTCCATCTGGCTGCCGCGCAGCCGCCGTGCGCCGGCGGAGGCCCGCCGGCGGCTCTCCGGCCTCCTCGCCGGCGCCCCCGACGGTGACCGCTTCCTCGACTCCGGGCTGCTCGCCGTCACCGAGCTGGTGACCAACGCCGTGGTGCACGGCACCCCCGCCGGCTACCTCATCTACCTCGCGTTCGACGTCACCCCCGCCCGCCTCCGCATCGAGGTCCACGACGCCCGGGGCGACCGCGAGCCCGTCCTTTCCCCGCCCGGCCTCAACGACGAGGCCGGGCGCGGCCTCCAGCTCGTCAACGCCGTCGCCCAGAGCTGGGGCTGCTGCCCGCGCCGCCCCATCGGCAAGATCACCTGGTGCGAGGTCGTCGCGTGAAGGACAACCGCCCCGTGGCCATCGAGATCACCGGCCTCAAGCCCCCGACCGTCTTCGACCTCACCCCCGCCGCCCTCGACGCGATCTGGGCCGCGATCCGCTTCCTCCCCCTCCCCAGACCCCAGCACAACTTCCTGGACCTCTACCTCCAGAGCCCCTGCGCCGAGCGCAACATCACCGCGCACCTCGCCACCAACCCCGTCCTCACCCTCCCCGTCGGCGAGCACGAACTGCGCATCCGCTGGGCCGACTCCGAGGAGGCCCCCGCGTGATCGGCCGCACCCGCGACTGGTGGTTCCGCCACTTCTCCCGCACCCCCGTCGCCCGCCTGCTCCGCGCCGAACGCCACCGCCTCGAAACCGAGTTGGCCCGGTGGCTGCCCGAGGCGTCCGCCCGCGTCCGTCGGCGCGTCCTTGCCGCGATCGCCGACGAGCCAGCCGCGCGTCAGACCCGGTAGGCAGCGACGTAGCTGGCAGGGTCGCCGCGAAGGTCGCCCTGCCAGCGGCTAAGAGCCTGCTCGGCGAAGGTCCGTCCCGTGGCCACGATTTCGTCCAGCGGGTCGAGGTAGCCCAAAACGTGCGGAGGCTCGACACCCGAAGCGATGCGGGCGGCGAGGCCCGCGCGGGCGAGGCGGAGGAGTTCGGTGGCCAGGGGGCGGACGGGGTCGTTGCCCAGGCGCGTGTCGAGGCCGAGGCGTGGGAGGGAGGCGAGCGTGGAGCGATGGTCATGCAAGGAATACCCGCCGAGCAACTCCCAGGCGGCGATGCGGGATTCCGGGTGATAGCTCAGGCCCGCCCACAGGGCCGGGACCGCCGGGATACACGAGTACGGAGGCCCGTCCGCCGCACGCAACTCCAAAGTGCTACGCACCCGGGTGTTCGTCCAGATCTGGGAGAGGTGGCCGGCCCAGTGGGCGAGCGTCGGCGCCGATCCGTCCTCGAAGCCTTCGGCCATGAGGTCGCCGAACGGACGGTCCGGCCCCGGACGGTAGCGGCCGTCCGCCGTCTGGTAGTAGATCAACGGCAGCCCGAGCGCCCAGTCGACCACGTCGTCGATGGACACGTCGGGCCGCAACGCCGGTGGCAGGACCCCGTTGCGGCGCGGATCCATCTCCAGCCAGGCCCAGGACCGGTGGGACAGCAGGCCGTCCGAACGCCCGCTCTCAAGCGGGGAGTTGACGAGAAGAGCAGAGACCACCGGCGCCGCCGCCATCTGCATCCGCAGCTTCTCGGTGAAGTCCGCCGCCGACACATAGTCCAACGTGACCTGCGTCGACAGCGAGTGCGCCATGACGTGCAACGCCCGACGCCCCCCGGCCCCCAGCCGCGCGAAGTAGTCCCGCATGATGGCCCCCCGCGTCATCGGGACCCACGACACGTCCTCCAGTCGGTCGAACGGCAGATTGCCCCCCGGCAGCAGCGCCAGCCCGAACCGCCCGACGAGTTCCGCGAGCCGCTCCAGCGCCGCCCGCGTGTCGTCCACGGCCTTGCCCACCCCCGGCGCCGGCGTCGACGAGTACTCGATCTGGCCGCCGTGCTCCAGCGTGATCTGGCTGCCGTCCGGCAGCGTGACGCCCGTCAGCCGCCCGGCGTCCTCCTGCCGCTCGCCGCCCCACCGGTCCAGCACCGCCTCCAGGACGGCCAGGACACCGCGCGGGCCGAAGTAGCGCGCGGCCAGCCCGGTCGCCGGGTCGACGAGCCCGCACTCGACCTCGATGCCGACCAGTTCCCGGCCCGCCCGCCCCGGCAGGAAGACCGACCGGAGCTCGTCCCGCCCAAGCGGCGGCCCGTTCACGCCGCCCTACCCGGCCCGTTCACGCCGCCCCCACCCGGGCCGCGACCCGGCTGTCCCCGGCGCGGTCGAGCAGCGCGCTCACCGCGCCCAGGGCGGACTGCGCGGCGCCCTGGCACCAGGCGTGCGCGCCGGACAGGTGTTCGCCGGCGAAGAAGATCCGCGGCCGGCCCGCCGGGTGCGGGGAACCGAGCACGCCCAGGTAGCGGGTGTGCTCGCCCGGCGTGAGGTGGGCGAAGGCGCCGCCGCCCATGCCGGTCTGCACGTCCCAGTTGCAGTGCACGATGTCGTCGACGTCCGCCGTGATGCCGGGATGGAGCTTCTCCAGGCAGTTCAGCACCAGGGCGTCTCGGTCGGCCATCGGCAGCGCGGCGAAGCGCCGGGCGTTCGCCCCCCACAAGTACGCGCCGAGCAGGGCCGCCGGCTCGGCCGAGTGCCGCAGGTCGCGGGCGGCCCAGCGCGCGGTGGCGCTGCCGTTGGCCCCGTCCTCGACCAGAACGGCATTGTCCGACGGGTACCAGCACTGCTGGATGGGCAGGTCGGTGAAGCTCCCGCCGCCGTGGATCCCGTCGTCCAGCTCCCACCGGCGGCGCGTCAGGTGCAGGACGGTCTTGATGCTGCTCGCGTAGCTGATGCCGCGAATGGCGTGGCGCTGCGGGTGGGGGAGACCGGGGGAGACGGTGATCTGGTCGAGCGCGGGCGCCGGGACGCAGCACACGACGAAGTCGGCGTCGTCGCGCAGCCGGGCACCGATCCGCCGGCCGCGGATCTGGACGCCGTCCTCGCCGATGGCCAACTCCTCCACCTGCGTGGAGAGTTGCAGGGTTTCGGGGCGCAGGGAGCGGACGAAGGCGTGGATCAGCGCGTCCAGCCCGTCGACGAGCTCCACCTGCCCGCTGTGGAACAGGCCGAAGTAGTCGACCAGCACCTCCAGCAGGGACGACTGCTCGTAGTGGGCGAGGCCGCTGGCGTGGCCGACCAGGTCCCACGCGTCCTGCGACAGGTGCTCGTGGACGAACTGCCACAGCGACACCGAGGCCGGCCGCTCCAGCGCCGGGTCGTCCCAGTGCCCCTCCAGGGTGCGGCGCTGCTGCTCGGCGGTGAGCGTGCGCCACACCGAGCCGAGCAGGCGGTCGAGCAGTGGCGTCGGCGCTTGCCGCTCGGCCCGGCGGAGTGTGAACGCGGGGTAGAGCGCCGCGACGTCCTGGACCCTGACCCGCCGCCCGCGCAGGTGGTAGTAGGCGCGCGGGTTGGAGTTGACGAACGGGCGGGTCGCCAGCCGGAAGCCGGACACGTAGTGCAGCACGCAGTGGTGGTTGCCCGGGATCCGCATGGCGCCCAGGTCCACGTGCGTGCCGTCCCAGAACCGGTGGGTCCGCACCCGGCCGCCCGGCCGGTTCGCCCGCTCGTACACAACAACGTCGAAGCCGCGGCGCTGCAGCTCGTAGGCGCAGACCAGCCCGGCGACGCCCGCTCCGATCACGGCCACCCGCCCGCCGGGACCTGCCGTCGGCTTCAGCAGGGCACGCGGAAACGCAAAGCTCGTATCGAACATCGACACCCACCGATCTGACTGGCCGCCCCGGGTGCCAGCCTCGGCCAGACGTCGTTCGTGTGCCACTCCGCTGCGCCCGTCCGGACGGCCCGGCGCCGTCGGGGCCCACCGGGGTGGAAGCGTCGGAGAGGTAGTCCCGACCGGCATCGTCTGCATACGTATGGTCATGGCATGCCTCGTGGTGATCCCGCAGTGGCTGCCGCACAGGGCGGGGTCCAACCTGGAGGAGACAGTCTGTGCCGCTCGTGAGGAGGGGCCGAATGTCCATCCACCGTCGACTCGCTCTGCACCTGGTCGCGGTGCTGTCGTGCTGCGCCGCGGCAGCCGGGTTCTTACCCGCGCAGAGTCCCCAGATCCACGAGTATCCGATTCCCACGGCGAACACCCAGCCCGAGGACATCACGCACATCTTCAGCTACGCGTACTTCACCGAGTCGGCTGTCGCCAAGATCGGGAAGATCTACGCGACCGGCAGCGTCCAGGAGTTCGCGACCCCCACGCCGAACAGCCGGCCGGCCGGCATCGCCGCCGCCCCCGACAACAGCGCGGTCTGGTTCACCGAGGCCAGGGTGAACAAGATCGGCAGGATGACGACCGACGGCGCCATGACCGAGTTCCCCATCAACAACATCTACGCCGACCCCATCGGCATCACCGCCGGCCCGGACGGCAACTTCTGGTTCACCGAGTTCGGCGGCAACAGCATCGGCCGCATCACCCCGGACGGCACGATCGCCGAGTTCCCCGTCCCCGGTGTCGGCCCGGCCACCGGCAACCCGGAGCTGATCACCACAGGCCCGGACGGCAACCTCTGGTTCACCCTGTACAACGGCAACAGCATCGGCCGGATCACCCCGGGCGGCACCGTCACCACGTTCCCCGTCCCGACCCCCGACAGCCACCCGCAGGGGATCGTGGCCGGCAGCGACGGCAACCTGTGGTTCACCGAGCACACCGGCAACAAGATCGGCCGGATCACGCCGACGGGCACCATCGTCGAACTCGCCATCCCCACGCCGAACAGCGTCCCGGACGGCATCGCGCTCGGCCTCAACGGCAGCGCCCTCTGGTTCTGCGAGGTCCAGGGCAACAAGATCGGGAACATCACCTTCGGAACCCCCGCGATCACCGAGACCCCGGTCCCGACCCAGAACAGCGCCCCGGTCCGCATCGTGCTGGGCCCGGACGGCACCCCGTGGTTCACCCAGTTCAACGCCAACAAGATCGCCTCGATCTCCCAGTGACCCGCTGTGGATGAGAGCCCCGCCCTGGAGGGAGCGGGGCTTCGTCCTACCTACGGGTCCGTCATCCGCGCCCCGCTCCACCCGTCCGCACCGCCCCCGCACTGGCCCCCACCACCACGGCGATCGCCAGGCACTGCGGCGCCGACAGTGTCTGCCCCAGGACCAGGAACCCGGCCAGCGCCGCGACCGCCGGCGCCAGGCTCGTGAGCACCGCGAAGGTCGCCGCGGGTAGGCGGCGCAGGGCCAGCAGCTCCAGCGTGTACGGCAGCCCCGAGGACAGCAGCGCGACGGCCAGGCCGAGCCCCAGCATCCCCGGGTCGAGCAGGGTGGTGCCCGCGGAGGCGATGCCCAGCGGCAGGCTCACCAGCGCGGCCACGGCCATCGCCACGGCCAGTCCGTCCAGTCGCGGAAAGCGGGCCCCCGCCCGGGAGTTGAGGACGATGTATGCCGCCCACATGGCACCCGCGCCGAGCGCGAACCGGACGCCCGCCGGGTCGATCCCGCCGAAGCCGTCCTGCCCGAGCAGGAAGACGCCCGCGAGCGCCAGCCCGGCCCACAGCAGGCTCACCGCCCGGCGCGCGGCGACGACCGACAGCAGGAGTGGCCCGAGGACTTCCAACGTCACCGCCGGGCCGAGTGGGATCCGGTCGATCGCCTGGTAGAAGAAGATGTTCATGCCGCCGAGGGCGAGCCCGAAGGCGACGGCGACGGCCCAGTCCGTACGGCTGTGCCCGCGCAGCCGGGGGCGGCAGACGGCGAGCAGCAGCACTGCCGCGATCGTCACCCGCAGCGTCACCGTGCCGCAGGCCCCGGCGCGCGGGAGGAGCAGGGCGGCGACGGCGGAGCCGAACTGCACCGAGAGGGTGCCGGCCAGCACCAGCCCGATGCCGGCGCCGGGGCGCGCGGTGGTCGCCCGGCTACGGCCGACCACCAATGTGTTCGGTGCTCCCGCGGGCGCCACCTGTGTCCTCGTGTTCGTCATGCCCCCACGCTAGGAAGGCGCCCGTGCCGCGTGAAATGCCGATCGCGCAGCCGTTATGCTCACCAGGCATGACCATCGAACTGCGGCACCTGCGGGCCTTCCTCGCCATCGCCGAAGAGGGAACGATCACGCGCGCCGCGACCCGGCTGCACACCGGCCAGCCCGCCCTCTCCCGCACGCTGCGTCAGCTCGAAGGTCATCTCGGCGTACGCCTGATCGATCGCTCCACGCACCACCTGGAACTCACCGCGGCGGGCCGGGCCTTCCGCGACAAGGCCACCGCCGCGCTGGCCGCCGTGGACACGGTCCTCGACCCCCGCACACTGACCGCCCTGCCGCTGCGCCTCGGCCACCCCTGGGCCGCGCTCGGGGACCACACCATCCCCCTGCTGCGCCGCTGGGCCGACGAGCACCCCAACGTGCCGCTGGAGCTGCGCCGCATCGACGACCGCACGGCCGGCCTCACCCAGGGCAAGGTCGACGTCGCGCTGATGCGCGGGGAGGTGACCGCTCCCGGCCTCGTCACGGAGCTGCTACTGGACGAGGAGCGGGTGGCGGTCGTCCCTGCGGACAGCGACCTCGCCGACCGCAGCGTCCTCACGCTGGCGGACCTCGCGACCTGGCCGATCGCCCTGAACACAGTGGCAGGCACCACCACCCTGGACCTCTGGTCCACCACCGCGCGCCCCGCGACGACGATCGAGGTCACCAACACGGACGAATGGCTGACCTCCATCGCCGTGGGCCGGGCCGTGGGCATCTCGACATCGGCCACACCCCGCCTGCACACGCACCCCGCGATCGTCTACCGCCCGCTCGCCGACGCCCCACCGGTGCCCCTGTTCCTCGCCTGGCACCGCGGCACCCCGACGCACCCGGCGATCCCGGCCCTCGTCCGCCTGACGCGGGACCTGCTGGCGGCAGCGGCACATGGGCCCGCTATCGGATGATCTCCGATGGCGGGCCGTTTCGTTGTGCGTTGGGTGGGTGGGCCGGGGTTACGGCGTGACGATGGCGAAGTCCGGGTCGGGCTGGTCGAAGCACGTGCTCAGGTGGAGCAGGGCGAGCGCGTCGCCCGCCAACTCCACGCGGCCGTCGGCGAGTTCGTCGGCGAAGGTGCTCGTGCCGGCGATGACGGCGTTGAGGGACGTGCGGGGGAGACGGAGGGTCGCGTGCGGAGCTTCGTCGCGGGGGGCGTCGCCGGGCATGGGGGTGAGGGCGCCGTTGGAGAGGAGGAGCGTCCAGACCTCACCCGTGTCGGTGAACTCCCAGCGCGTCAGCAGGCGGCGCTCGGCGGCGCGGGGGCCGTTGATCCGGACGGCCATGGACTGGAAGACCTGCTCGGTGGCGAGCGCGGCCACGATGTCCGGCGCCGAGCGAGTGGGCGTCCCGAGGACGCCGGTGCGCAGTTCGGCGGCGCCGGTCAGGTAGAAGTTGCGCCACGGGCCGGATTCGGCGGCGAAGCCCAGGCGTTCGAAGGTGTCGGCCTGGAGGTCGCGGGCCCTGGCGTGGCCGGGTTCGGCGAACAGGACGTGGCCGAGCACCTCGGCGACCCAGCGCAGGTCGCCGGCGTCGAACGAAGCCCGGGCCTTGGCGACGACGGCGTCCGCGCCGCCCATGAACTCGACGTACCTGCGGGCCTGTTCGACCGGCGGGTGCTGCCACAGGTGGGCGGGGTTGGCGTCGAACCAGCCTATGTACCGCTGGTAGACGGCCTTGGCGTTGTGGCTGAGCGTGCCGTAGTACCCGCGGACGTGCCAGGCCTCTTCCAGGGCCGGCGGGAAGCGCAGTTCCTCGGCGATCTCGGCGCCGGTCATCCCGGCGTTGATCATCCGGACCGACTGGTCGTGCAGGTAGGCGTACGCGTCGCGCTGCTCCTCCAGGAAGCGCACGACCCGGTCGGCTCCCCAGGTCGGCCAGTGGTGGGAGGCGAAGACGGTGTCCGTGGTGTCCGCGAAGAGCCGGACGGTCTCGGTGAGGTACCGGGCCCAGGCGCTCGGGTCGCGGACCGGGGCGCCGCGCAGGGTGAGCACGTTGTGCAGGGTGTGGCAGGCGTTCTCGGCGGCGCAGAGCAGGCGCAGCTCCGGGAAGTGGATGTTCATCTCGGCCGGGGCCTCGCTGCCGGGGGAGAGCTGGAAGACCATCCGGACGCCGTCCACCACCTCCTCCTGGCCGGTCGCGGTGATGTCCAAGGTCGGGGCGATCAGGCCGACCGACCCGAGCGAGGTGGTCTGGCCCAGGCCGCAGCCGATCTGCCCGGCCGGGCCCTTGGGCAGGGCGGCGCCGTACATGTACGCGGCGCGGCGGGCCATGGCCGGGCCGGTCATCACGTTCTCGCCGGCGGCGTGCTCCAGGAACCCGGCGGGGGCGAGGACGGGCACCTCGCCGGACGCCACCGCGTGCCGGTCGACCACGCCGTGCACGCCGCCGAAGTGGTCGACGTGGCAGTGCGTGTACAGCACGGCGGTGACCGGGCGGGGGCCCCGGTGCGCACGGTAGAGGGCGAGCGCGGCCGCCGCGACCTCGGCGCTGATCAGCGGGTCGATGACGAGCACGCCGCGCTCGCCCTCGACGAAGGTGATGTTGGAGAGGTCCAGGCCGCGGACCTGGTAGACGCCGGGCACCACCTCGTACAGGCCCTGGCGGGCGGTGAGGCGGCTCTGCCGCCACAGCGACGGGTTCGCGGTGGGCGGGCACTCCTCGGCGAGGAACGCGTAGGCGTCGTTGTCCCACACCGCCCGGCCGTCGGGGTCCCGGACGACGCACGGGTCGAGGCGGGCGATGAAGCCGCGGTCGGCGTCCGCGAGGTCGTCAGGTGCCTGCGCCGCGTTCGTCGTTGTCATGGCCGCTCCATCGCTTCATCGCTGCAGGGTTGGGGAGATTTCCCCGCAACCACTATTGCAGAGCGACTGTAATAGTGCGCAAGATGTGCCTGGACCGCCCTGCTCCGACCGCCCTGCTCCGACCGCCCTGCTCCGACCGCCCTGGTCCGATTGCCCGACGACATGGCACGGAGGCCGCCGTGACACCGGACCCACCCGCTGGAGATCCCGCTCTACGCGGCCGGAAACCTCTTCTGGCTCGGCGCGACCCGGATGGTCGCCGGCCCGCTGCTCTGGCTCCCGGTGGGGTGGCTCGGCGCGTGGGCAGCCCGCCGCTCAGCGGCCGGCCGGTCGCGCCGGTAGCAGGGTTGCGCCAGTAGGGCGGTCACGCCAGTAGCGCGGAGAGCATGCGGCCGAGCGCCGTCCGGGCGTGGGCGGGCGACAGGCCGCGCCGCTCCGTCAGATGGTTCCAGGCCGCCCACGACACGGCCGCGTCCAGCGCGTCCAGCAGGCCGCCCGGCGCGTCGGCGTCCGCGGTGCGGTCCAACTCCGGGGCCAGCACGCGCGCGACGTCGGCCCGCAGCCACGCGTCGCCCTCGCGCATGACCGTCCGCAGGCCCGGCGACTGGCTCTCCAGGCCGAGCCCGATCACCCGGATCGGCGTCATCACCGCGTACATCCGCTCGCGTTGCGCCAGCAGCGCCGCGACCCGCCGCTCGGTCGGCCAGTCGGCGGGTACGGGCTCCGCCAGCCCCTGCCAGCGCTGCGCCTGACGGACGGCGGCCGCCACGTACAGGGCCTCGCGGTCGGCGAAGTGCACGAACACCGTGCGCTCGGACACCCCGGCCCGCTCCGCGATCGCCTTGCCCGACGGCTCCCGGCCGCTCTCCGCGACCAGTTCCAGGAGCGCGTCGACCAGCGCCGCGTACGTCGCTTCGGGGTCTCTGCGCCTGCGTCCGCCGCGTTCGCCGGCTCGGGCTCTGGCCTCGCTCATGCCTCCCATCGTCCCAGGTGGTCGGGCGGATCCCGCGATCGGCCCGGGTTTGACGCGCCATCGGTCCGCGCTCCCGGCCCGACTTGGTCCGGACCGGCCGAACGATCGGTAGGTGTCCGGCGGTCGGCAGGGTGTTCCCGCCTCGGCGTTCGCCGTCGGACGTCATGCCGCCGCGGGGAAAGCGGCCGCCGGGGTTCGGTCAACGGAGCGTCAAGTTCGCGTTGGCGGCCTTGTTGACGTAACCCCGGTCACCTACCGTCATCACGCCGAGTCGACCGGCGCCCCCAGATCCGGACGACCCGTCAGTTTCGGACGCACTGCCCCAGGTTCACCCCCAGACCGCAGGAGGCATCCCGTTGCGTACCCGCATCCGCCACAGCTCGTTCGTGACCGCCGCCCTCACCCTCGCCACTCTCCCCGCGCTCGCCACCGCGGCCCCCGCCGGTGCGCAGGGCGCCCAGGTCTTCAGCAAGGGCGGGACCTCGTGGGTCCGGTCCTGCGCCACCCTCGCCGCCGGTGACACCGTCTCGTGCCACGCCCTCCACGTTCTCGGCACCGCGCAGGGCCTCCCCCTGAGCGCAGCAGCTCCCTCCGGCTATGGCCCGGCCGACCTGCTGAGCGCCTACCACCTCGGCGCGAACGGCGGGGCCGGGCAGACCGTCGCCATCGTCGACGCCTACAACGACCCCAACGCCGAGTCCGATCTCGCGGTCTACCGCGCGCAGTTCGGCCTGCCGGCCTGCACCACCGCCAACGGCTGCTTCAAGAAGGTCAATCAGAACGGCGGCACCAGCTACCCGCGCAACAGCAGCGGCTGGGCCGGCGAGATCTCGCTCGACCTGGACATGGTCTCCGCGATCGCGCCGAACGCGAAGATCATCCTGGTCGAGGCGTCGAGCGCCACCACCGCGAACCTCGGTACCGGGGTCAACACTGCCGTCCGGCTCGGGGCGAAGTTCGTCTCCAACAGCTACGGCGGCGCCGAGTCCTCCAACGACACGTCCTACGACGCCAGTTACTACAACCACCCGGGTGTCGCGATCACCGTGAGCTCGGGTGACTCCGGCTACGGCGCGCAGTACCCGGCGGCCTCGCGGTACGTCACGGCGGTCGGCGGCACCTCGCTCAACCGGGCCTCCAACACCCGTGGTTGGAGCGAGACGGCGTGGAGTGGCGCGGGCTCCGGGTGCTCCGCGTACGACAGCAAGCCCACCTGGCAGAAGGACGGCGGCTGCACCCACCGCACTGTCGCCGACGTCGCGGCCGTGGCCGACCCGGCCACCGGGGTCGCCGTCTACCAGACCTACGGCGGCACCGGCTGGACGGTCTACGGCGGCACCAGCGTCGCCGCCCCGATCATCGCGGGCGTCTACGCCGACGCCGGTACGCCGAGCGCCAGTTACCCGTCGGCGGACCCGTACGCGCACACTTCGGCGCTGAACGACGTGACCTCCGGTTCCAACGGCAGCTGCTCGCCGTCCTACCTCTGCACGGCCGGCACCGGCTACGACGGGCCGACCGGGCTCGGCACGCCGAACGGGACGGCGGCCTTTATCGGCTGACGATCCGTCACAAGACTTCGGGGGCGCGGATGACCGCGCCCCCGATGCTCGTCTCCCACGCCCTCAGGAGGCTTCTCCCTTTGCGTGCCAGAAGACTTGCCATGCTGCTCGGCCCCGCTCTGCTCGGCCTCTCCCTCCTATCCCCGTACCCCGCCTCGGCGACCGGCCCCGTCCTCCCGCAGGGCACCCAGACCGACGCCGCCTACGCCGCCAGCCAGGCGGCCGACCACGTCACCAACGTGCTGGCCACCGCCGGTCGGACGAGCTGCTTCCGCCCCGAGGTGACGTACACCGTCAACAGCGGCCCGGCCGAGGGCTACAGCGGCATGACGCCCTGCCCGGCCACGGGCGCCACCACCGGCGAGGACACCGGCGCCGCCGGCCCGTACGCCACCCAGGCCGGCAGCAACCCGGGCTACCCGGCCGCCACCCCGATGCTGGTCAAGGGCCACTCGGAGTCGGACCTGCGGGTCGACCCGACCGACCCCAACCACCTCATCGGCGCCTCGAAATGGGTGGTCAGCCCGGAGGGCTACAACCACCTGCTCGGCTTCTACGAATCCTACGACGGCGGGCACAGCTGGCCGGTCCAGGGCCACATCCCCGGCTACGAGGGCTGGACCGACAACACCGACCCCGTCGGCGCCTTCGACACCTGGGGCAACTACTACTCACTGCTGCTGCCCTACCAGTTCTTCTACGATCCCGACGGCAGCCACGACTTCACCCCCGGCGCCTCGCAGGAGCCCAACCCGGCCGTCCCGTCCCAGGTCATCTCGGTCGCCGTCCGCCCGCACGGCTCCACCACCGCCACCCGGTGGCTCAGCACCCACGGCGGCCACCCCGACTACGTCGCGACCTACGACAGCATCGGCAACGGCCCCGACAAGCAGTGGATCGCCATCGACACCAACCCGGGCAGCCCGCACCTCAACCGCATCTACGCGATGTGGGTCGACTTCCACAGCAAGACCGCCGTGCCGTACGTCGCGTACGCCGACGCCCGCCCCGACGGCACCCACACCGACTGGTCGACCCCGCAGGTGCTCCCCGAGCCGCCCAGCACCCCGCAGGGCGCCACCTACCTGCTGCCGCACGTCGCCCCCGACGGCACGGTGTACACCACCCTCACCAACTCCGATCCGGCGCACCGGTTCTGCTGCGACACGATCTTCCTCGACGTCTCCCACGACGGCGGGCAGACCTGGTCCACGGTGTCCACGGTCCAGGGCAACATCACCCCGCCGCCCGGCGAGTACGCCAACACCACGTTCCGCGACGGCATCGAGGACACCTTCACCCTCGGTGCGCAGCCGGTGAACGGCCACTACCCGCTCTACGTCGCGTACGACGACTACAGCACGGGCGTCGTCAACGTCCTCCTCACCGCCTCCTACGACGGCGGCACCACCTGGAGCACGCCGATCCTGGCCAACGACAACGCGGCACCGGTCGACGAGTTCCAGCCGAACCTCACCACGGCCGCCGACGGCACCGTCAGCGTCGCCTTCTACGACCGCCGCCTCGCCTGCCCCGCCGCCGGCACCCCCGAGGCCACGGCCGCCGGCCTCGCCCTCGACACCGCCAACCCCAAGCACCCCGGCGCCCCCTACGGCGCCGCCAACTACTGCGTGAACACCAGCATCCAGTTCTACGACCCGACCCTCACCCCGATCGGGCACAACATCCGCCTCAGCGCCCACTCCTTCGACCCCCAACTCGACTCCCCGGTCGAGAGCGGGAACACCTTCATCGGCGATTACTTCGGCAACACGGTGGGCGGTACGACCGACTACACCACCTCCGTCAGCACATACGACGACGGCACCAACCCGGGCCACCTGCAGCAGCAGTTGGTGACGTCGGTCCAGATCCCGCACAAGTGACCCGGCAGCGGTAGCTCCCAGGTCGCGGGCGTGAAAGCTTCACGCGTCGATCACCTGACCGCCCGGCTGTGGAGAGCCGGGCGGTCCGGTCGGAGCCGGGTTCACCCGCTCGATGGCATCCGTTCAACGGCCGCCCCTGTGGGGCGGCCGGGAGTGTGTCAGCAACACCTGCTAACCTCAGCCGATTTCCGCCGCACCGACATCGGCGGACAAGACGGGGTAAGAGGAACGGAAACATGGCAATTCGCCGGGCAAAGCAGAAGGCCCAGGTCATCGAGAAGCTCTCGCAGGTGGCACCGCCTGGGGAGACCTTCGTCGCGTGCGTGCACGTGGAGACCGGCCCCAGCCCGTGGCTCAACGCGGTCTTCGACGAGATCCCCGGGCTCGGCCTGGTCGTCGCGCTGACCCGCAGGTTCTACTTCCTGACGCTCACCAACAGCTCCGTGGTGGTCAACACGGCCAACCGCTGGACCAACCGTCCCGGCGAGGTGGTCGCGGTCTTCCCGCGGCACGCCTTCCCGGTGAGCCGGGTCAAGCGGGCCACCATCTGGAGCTCGATGTACCTGCAGCTGCCGACTGACGCCAAGCCGAAGCGCCTGAACGTCCACCGCTACTGGCGTGCCGAGCTGGACCAGCTGAGCGCGGCCTTCCCGCCCGGATCGATCGACCCGAGCTCGCAGCCGTTCGAGATGGCGCCGCAGGGCCAGCCGTATCCGGCGCAGCAGGCGCAGCCCTTCCCGCAGCAGCAGCCGCAGCACCCGTTCCCGCAGCAGCAGCCGTACCCGGCGCAGCAGGCCCAGCCGCCCTTCCCGCCGCAGGCGGGCGCCCCGGTGCCGCCGCCGGCCTCGTTCCCCCAGCAGGGCGTGCCGATGCCCCCGCAGGCACCCTATGCGGGCCAGCCGGGCCAGCCGGGCTACGGGGAGAACCCGTACAGGACGTGACCGCACGAGGGGCCGCGACGTCGCCGTGGTCCACGTAAAGGACGTCCTGCGGGTCGGCGGGTTCTCGCTGGGCATGAAGCAGCGCCGAGCCACCCCTGCGCCGCGCTCAACTGCGGCGCAGGGGTCACTCCTTGACGAGCGAGGCGAAGCCGGCGCAGAGGAGGCGGATGCTGCGGCGGAACTTCTCGTCCTGGGCGAGGACGGGGGCGTGTTCCATGATCAGGGGGAAGCGGGTCAGCAGGTCGGCGTAAGTGTCGGCCGTGACGGCGGGCGGGGGTCGGTCGTCGGCGCGCTCCTGGAGGACGAAGCCGGTGACGTGGCTGAGCAGGGTGTCGGCGGCGATGAGGCGGTGGGCGGTGGGGAGGCCGGCGTCGCGGAGGGTGGCGAGGAGGCGTTCCATCAGGGAGAGGCCGCCGGGGCTCGGCATGCGGGGGCTCTCGGCGAGGAGGACGGCGCCGCCCGGGTGGCGGCGGATGCCGTCGCGCAGGGTGGCGGCCTGGGCCTCGATGCGGGCCTGCCAGGTGGCGTCGGGGCCGAGGGCGGTGAGGGCGGCGGTGCCGGCGTCGTAGGCCTGGCCGCAGACGCGGTCGGCCATCAGGCCGAGGAGTTCGTCCTTGCCGCGGACGTGGTAGTAGAGGCTGCCGGCGTGGGCTTCCAGGCGTTCGGCCACTTGCCGCATGGACAGGCCGTGGTAGCCGACCTCGGCGAAGACGGCCATCCCGGCGTCGACGATGCGCTCCTTGCTGAGCTTCATGGCGTCCACCGTACACCGGGTTTCGAACGGTGTTTGAAAACTGTGCTAGCGTCAGCACCGCGAGTTTTCGAACGGTGTTGGAAGTGGTGGGGGCGGGCATGGGGGCAGTGCTGTTCAACGTGACCACGGCGGCGTTGATGGTCATGATGATCAACAGCGGGCTGGCGGTCGTCGGCAGGGACTCGCTGCGCGGGCGGCTGACGCGGCAGGTGCCGTGGGCCGCTGTCGGGCTGACGGTGCTGGCCGTGGCCGGGGTCGTGCTCCAGCTGTGCTGGTCGGGGGCGATGGACGCACTCGACAGCGACCCCGCGAAGTCGGGCTGGTGGCGGGAGTTCACGTCCGTCTTCATGCAGAACGGCGGAGCCGGCGGCGCGCTGTGGAACCTCGCCACCCTGGCAGCCGTGGCGGCCCTCGCGCAGTGGTACTGGGGCGGGCCGCTGACGCTCGGCTTCTTCTTCGCGGGCATCGTCCTGCCGAACCGGATCGACACGCTGCTCGGCCTGGGCGACGACACCCCCAGCACCGATCCGCGCAACTTCGCGGGCAGCTCCGGCGCCACCTACTTCCTCGGGGCCACCCTCGCCCTGGCCCTCCTCACCGGCACGGGGGCCGCCAAGGAGCGGGCCCTGGCGATCGGCGTCCCGGTGCTCGGCCTGGCGATGTGGCTGGCGCAGGAGAACGGGCACGGCCTCGTCGCCGTCTACGGGTTCGCGCTCGGCGCCGTGGTGTGGGCGGTGCGGCGCTTCACGACGGCGCGCTCGGCGGCTCGTTCGGCGGCGTGACGCGGGGCGTTCGGCGGCGTGGCGCGGCCCCCGTCGGCCGGGCGGCCCGATCGGTTCCCGGAACCACACGAAGGTGCCAACCGTGCGGCGTGTCCCTGGGACGCGCCGCACGTTTCCGCTGTCCTTGACGGCGTCGATCACCGGCTGTGCTGCGCAGCCGGTACCCCACGCCCTTCACCGGAGGCACCGCGATGTCCATCACCACCGTCACCACCGTTCTCACCGTCGACGGCATGAGCTGCGGCCACTGCGAGAAGACGGTCAGCGCCGGGCTCTCCGCCCTCCCGGGCGTCATCGACGTCACCGCGGACGCGCCGACCGGCCGCGTCACCGTGGCCTCCGCGCAGCCCCTCGACGACGCCGCGCTGCGCCGCGCGGTCGACGGAGCCGGCTTCACCTTCGTCGGCCGGGGCTGACGCGGCGGGGCTCACGCGGGTCGGCCGCTCGGCCGAAGGCGGGCCTCCTGCGGGTGAACGTGTCCACGTCGGGTGCGCCGGGTGACCACCACGATCTCCTCGATCACACAATGTCACCGCCCTGTCACGTGATCGAGAGGGCTGACCTGTGGCACCCGCACACCGCCGGAGACCGATCGTTCCCGGGCACCCCCTCGGACGCCCGCTCGGCGCGGCCCTCGCGCTCTCGCTGGCCGCCGGACCGCTGCTGCTGTCCGCACAGGGCTGGGCGGGCGAGAGCGCCGCGCCGCCGTCGAACCCGACGGTGTCCGCGAGCCCCGGTGGCGCCACCGACCAGCCGCGCGACCGGACGGACCGCCCGGGGCCGTCCACGCCCCGGCTGGTCCGGCCGCTGCAGCGCGTGCCGGGGCTGTTCATCATCGACGCCACCGTGCACGGGACGGTCCGCGGCGCGGCCGGCGGGGCGCTGTTCATCGGCAACTCCACCCTCCACGGCGGCGTCCACTCCTCCGGCGGCACCCTGTTCGGGATGTGCGGCTCCACCGCCACCGGGATGGTGGCGGTCGACGGCGCGAGCGGGTTCGTGGTCATCGGCGACCCGGGTGACGACGGCTGCGCCGGCAACCGCGTCAGCGGCTCCGTCCACCTCGGTGACAACCACTCGGGCGCCGAGCTGATCGCCAACCGGATCGGCGGCTCGGTCGAGGTCAACGGCACCACCGGCACCGGCCCGTTCCCCGAGGACACCCAGGCCGAGATCGAGGGCAACACCATCGGCGGCTCGCTCCACTGCATGGGCAACACCCCGCCCCCGACCAACGGCGGCAACGCCAACACCGTCCACGGCTCCCGTCACGACCAGTGCGCCAACCTGTAAGCCAGTAGGACATCGTGAGGGGCCCGGCATCGCGCCGGGCGCCTCGGTGTGCGCGGGGGCAGGGGCCTACCCGGCCGGGCGGCTCGCGGCGGGGACCGGGCGGTGCTGGAGGTCGGTCGGGTTCTCCGGGTCGAAGGTGGTCGGGGTGGGGCTCGGGCGGGCGGGGGGTGGGGTCGGCGTCGCCGTGCGGCCGGGGCTGCTGCTCTGCGGCGGGTTCGTGGGGTGCGGGGCGGGGGTTCCGCCGGCCGGTGTCGGGGGTGGTGTCGTGGTCGTGTCGGACGGGGACGGCGTGGACGCTCCGTCCGTGGCGGGTGCCGTCGACACGGCCGGGGACGGAGTGGCCGGGGACGGCTTGGCGGCGGACGTGCAGGCGGTGGCGGCGAGCGCGAGGAGCAGCGCGCCGACCGCCAGGGCACCAGGTCTGTTCATGGATGAGGGTCGTCTCCTGGTCGTTCGGTGTCGGGGCCTTGGACGACGCCGTCCGCGTCCGGGTTCCCGACGGACACCGGTGCCGAGGGCGAGGCCGCCGTCGGGCAGGATCAGGCCCGGACGGGGACCTCGGCGGCACGCAGGGCCGGCGACGCCAGGCCGGCCAGGCCGCTGACGGCGGCGGCGACCGCGCAGACGGCTGCCGCCATCGTTGCGCCGCGCGCCTCGGCGATCGAACCGAGGAGGTTGTTGGCGGCCACCAGTGCCGCGCTCTGCACGAGCGTCAGGACGGACTGCACGCGCGCCAGATGCGACTCAGGAGCGCGGCCGAGGACGAGCGGCCCGATGTGCGCGGCGAACAGCCCCGAGCCGAGCCCGAGGACGGTACCGGCCGCCACCGCCGTCGTCGCGCCGGACGCGGCCGCGAGCCCCGCGACGCCCACCGCCGCGAGGCAGAGCCCTCCGCACGCGCCCACGCCCGGGCGGCGCAGCGGTCCTCGGCGCGCGATCAGCAGTGAGACCGCGATGATCGCGGCGCTCTGCCCGCCTGCGACCAGACCGGCGGCCTGCGCTCCCCAGCCGCGCTCCCGCGCCAGCAGCGGGCTGACCAGGGACACGACCGGCAGCAGGCTCGCGGCGGCCGCGGAGGTCAGGAGCAGGGCGGGCCGGAGCGTCCGGTCCCGTACGGCGAGCCGCAGGCCGTCCGCGATGGCGGTGGGAAGGCTCTGGGCGGTGGGACGGCCGTCGGGGGCGGGAAGGCTCTCGTCGGCGGGCAGCACGTCGACGGTCGGGCGCAGCCGGACGAGGACGAGCAGGACGAGCGCGAAGCTCGCGGCGTCGACGAGCGCGGCACCGCCCAGCCCGGCGACGGTCACCAGCAGAGCGCCCAGCGGGGCTCCGAGCAGCGCGGTGACCTGGGACCCGGCCTGCTGCACCGCGAGGGCGCGGGGGAGCAGGGCGCGGCCGACCAGGCGGCGCGGCATCGCCCCGGAGGCCGGCAGGTAGAAGGCGTCGACCGTGCCGATCAGCGCGGCCACCGCGACGAGGAACCAGGGCGAGCGCTCCGGCCCGTGCCCGGCCGGCGCGAGCAGGAGCGTCGCCGCGAGCATCACCGCGTCGCCCACCAGCAGGACCCGCCGCACCCCGAACCGTTCCGCGACCGCGCCGCCGACCAGCAGCAGCGCGGTGCGCGGCAGGGTGATAGCCGTCAGGACCAGGGCGGCGACCCGCCCGCCGTGCACGCCGGCCGCCCATCCGAGGGCGAAGTGCAGGGCCGCATCGCCCAGCAGCGAGGCCCGGCTGCCGGCCAGCCAGACGAGGTAGCTGCGGGGCAGGCGGTCGGGCGGGGCTGCGGTGTCGGTGTCCGTGATGGTCATGGCCGGGGACGATAGGACCCTCGACCAACTGGAGGGCAAGCCCCGACGGTCAGTGCCCGCCGCGCGCCGCGAGCCCCTGACCGGTGGGGCGGGAGTGCCGCGGGGGATCGGCGGAAATTCCGTGGTGGCCGCGCGCAGGGTACGGAAACCTGGGGCGGTGACGTACGTTGATCCAATCCCCGCCGTAGTCCCCGCAGCCCGGATGGGGCAGAGCGAGCAGCCCTGCCTCCGCTTGGCGGGCGGAACCGAGTTGCGCCCGTGGCGCGCGTCCGACGCGGACGCCCTGGTTGCGGCGGCCCGGGACGCCGACATCCAGCACTGGAACCGGCTCGGCCACCTGACGGCGGAGGAGGCCCGCGCGCGGATCGGGCGTTGGGGCGCCTACTGGCGGGACGAGTCGGCGGCGATCTGGGCCATCGTGGTCGCCGGCGCCAACGTGGACGCCGACGTCCCGCTGGGCCTGATCGGCCTCGGGGACGTCAGCCTCGCCGACGGCACCGCCGAGTTCCTCTACTGGCTGCTCCCCGCCGCCCGCGGCCGGGGCCTCGCCGTCGCCGCGCTCAGCGAGGTCACCCGCTGGGCCCTCGACGAACTTGGCCTCCACCGGCTGCAGCTGACCCACTCGACGGCCAACGCGGCCTCCTGCCGGGTGGCCGAGCGGGCCGGCTTCGCGCTGGAGGGCACACTGCGCAGCGCCCTGCTCCACGCCGACGGCTGGCACGACGAGCATCTCCACGCCCGCGTCCACGGCGACGTTTGAAGAGTGGTCCCGATGATCTCGACCCCGAACGACGGCTGGTCGTTCGCCACCGCGCGCGAGCCGGCGCGGCTCGGTGCCCGCCAGGTGAACGGCGTTCCCGGCGTCGACCACGCGGTCGGCGCGCGTGGGACGCTCTGCGGCACAGCGATGCGGTACACCACGCGCTATCTGCACCTGTTCGAGCCCGATGCCCTGCAGTCCTGCCGACGCTGCGGGGAGTTGGCCGCTGCCGTTCCGACCCAGCCGTGCGTGCAGGAACGCCTGCACGCACGGGTAGAGGGCGCGGCTCCGGGCAGCGTCCGCGACGACCTGCTCGCCGCGCTTCGCCGAGGCGCGAACGTCCGACTGTGGATCAATGGCCCATCCGCAGGCCTGGCGAGGGACCACGCGAAGCTCGACGGCCTGACCGACGGCGCAGGGCCCGCCGCCGAGGCCTGCGGCACGGCGCCGACCATCGGCATGGCCCGCGTCGAGGACGGCCCGTGGCGGTTCCTCGTCGTCCTGCCGGAGGACGGCGGTCGCCCGGTCGTCGCCCGCGGACCGCTCGACCGCCACTGACACGTTCGTCGCCGACACGCTCGCGGGACTGCGGCGCGGCAGGTGCGTGCCGCAGTCCGTCGCGTCACGGCAGGAACTTCACCTCGGGGAAGGCCGCGGACGGCCCGTCGAGCAGGTGGCCGCGGCGGTGCCGGAGGTGCTCGTCGAAGAACGCGAGCGGGTACGCCTGCTGGATCCGTACCGCTCGGGCCGGGTCGAGGGTGCCGATCCACTCCTGAAGCTGCTGGTCGGTCATGCCGAGGATCTTCGCCGCCTGCGGAATCAGCACCTGGTTGTCGCCGTACGAGGAGTGGACGGCGCCGTCGGCCTGGATGTTGAGCCGCCAGCCCCGCAGGTGCGACCAGAACTCGGCGGCGGCGGGATCCTGGGCCCGGGTGAACACGGCGGTCATCATCATGAACGGCCGGTCCAGGTCGGAGGTGAGCGGCGGGTTCGCCTGCATCGGGCCGTCGAGACTCAGCCCGGCGCGGACGCGCTGGTCGGCGAGCATGGTGAGGGCGGTGGCCGTGCCGCCCTTTGACCAGCCGAACATGCCGATGCGCTTCGGGTCGAGGGCGCCGAGCAGGCCGGCGGGCAGTGGCTTGCGGTCGGTGTCGGGGTTGCGCCCGGCGGCGAGCTCCTCGACGCAGTCGAGGAGGAACCGGATGTCCGCGGCGAAGTCCTTCGGCGCCATCGCGTGCTCCCGGTCCCTGAGCGGGACGACGACCCGGCCGTCGGGGAACTCGGTGACCGCGTCGTAGGTGTGGTCGACGGTGACCACGACGTAACCGTGGCTGGCGAGCTCCTGGACCATGACGGTGTGGTCGGCACGATGGCTGTGCGCGCCGTGCGAGTACACGACGACGGGCAGACGGTGGCCCGCGCGGTGCACGGGAGCGCCGACGTGGCCGGATGTGAGCGGGGCGAGGGCGGGATCGATGGCGAAGCCCGTGTCCGTGAGGAACGCCCGCATCGCGCCGTCGAGCATCCAGGGGGCGAGCTCGTAGTCCTCGACGTCCCGGGCGGGGTACCAGACGCTGGCCATCAACTCGCGGAAATGACCAGCGCCTGCCACGGGATCCGGACGCGAACCGTCGACGAGGTGCAGCGACACCGTGCCCACGAGGTGCGGTCCGGTGGGCGCGGGCAGGGTGAGCCGCGCCGGGCCCGGGGCGGCGGCCGGAGCCGACGCCCATGCGGGGCCTGCGACGGCGAGCGGCACGGCGGCCCCGGCCGCCAGCGCGGCTCCCAGCATGCGACGGCGCGTCATTCCCTGGCGGCTGGTGAACGGCGTGGTTGTCAACGGACCCTCCCTGAGTTTCCTGGGCAGAACCGGGCCACGGTTCCTGATCGTCGGCGTGACCGCGGTCGCACATCGGGTGTGCGGCCCTGGGACTTCGTACGGGTGGAACGCTGTCATGCGACGTCAACCGGTCACATCCGCCCACGGATTGATCAACCGGCCGTCCGCATCGGCCCACGGGCTTACACCCGTGGGCCGATGCGGCGCCGTCACTGCCGGTGCACGGTTTGCCCGGGCACCCGGCGGGCGTTCGCTAGCTGCAGTTCAGGTGTTCCGGGCTCCGGCTGACCCACTTCTGGATCACTTCGAATCCGGGGTACGTGGACTTGGGCTTCGACCAGGTGGCCACGATCGTCCACTTGCCGGTCTTGAAGTTGCGGCACTTGTACCTGGGGTTGATGTCTCCCTGGCGGGTGACGGTCTTCTTGTCCACCGTGTGGCCGTTCTTCTGCAACTCCAGCGTCAGGAAGGTGAGTCCGCAGTCGTGGAGCCTGGCGCCGGCCTCCACGTACCAGTCCCTGCCGATCTTGCGCGGGTACGGCTTCCACAGGTCGGGTCCCGCGCAGCGGGGGGCTGCCGCCGTCCCGGCCGTCCGGCTGAACGGTGTGGCGGCGTCGGCGGTCGCGGCGGCATCGCCGGTGGGCTCGCTGACCGACTCGCCCGCTGACGCTGCGGCGGCAGGGCCGGCTTCGGCTGCCTGCGCGGGAACGGTCAGGCCCAGGGTTGCCAGCCCTGCGAGGGTCGCGGTGGCCGCGAGCGTCGTTATGTGCTTGCGCAGATTCATGGATCGGTTCCTTCCGTTGAGGGTCAGGCCCGCCCGCGCCGTGGGTTCACTCGGACGCGCCGGCGAGTGCATGGAGATACTGCCGGGCTGCGGGCGGAAGGGTCGTCAACCCACGGGTGCAGAGGTCCGTCAACCTTCGCGGTACGAGCGTTGGGGAACCGGTGTCAGGGACGCAGCTTGTCGACGGCGCGGGCGGTGATCTCGGGGGCGTCGAACTCGTCGGCGTGCCACTGGGGTTGGTAGGTGCCGGTGGGGGAGGGGGCGGTGCCGCCGGTGAGGACGGCGAGGGCGCGTTCGCCGGGGCGGATCAGGCCGTGGTCGATGGCGTCGAGGGTGCCGGCCACGGAGTAGAGGCCGGCGCGCTCGCGCGGGCAGCCGTCGACAGGTCCAGCACGTGGGCGATAGGTCGGTGAGGCTCGGAGCGCAGCGGCCCGGTCGCCGAGAGTGACCGAAGCACTGCGTTGGACTTCCCTGTGCCCCGGGCGCAGGCTGGGACAGGGGGGAGTCCCGGGATGTACGGACCTGTCAGGCGGAGAGCCATGAACCATCGCGCGGACCCCCAGCGCTACAGCGGAACGATGCAGTACCGTCGCGCCGGGCGTTCGGGTCTCGACCTTCCGGTCCTGTCCCTGGGCTACTGGCACAACTTCGGGGACGACAAGCCGTTCGAGACCCAGCGGGAGATCGCCCTGCGGGCGTTCGACCTCGGCATCACCCACCACGACCTGGCGAACAACTACGGCCCGCCCTACGGCTCCGCGGAGATCAACTTCGGGCGCCTGATGCGGCAGGACCTCGGGCCGTACCGGGACGAGCTGGTGATCTCCACCAAGGCGGGCTGGGACATGTGGCCGGGGCCGTACGGGCAGGGCGGCGGCTCGCGCAAGTACGTGCTGGCCTCGCTCGACCAGTCGCTCCGGCGCATGGGCCTCGACTACGTCGACATCTTCTACTCCCACCGGCTCGACGCGAGCACCCCGCTCGAAGAGACCATGGGCGCGCTGGACACGGCGGTCCGCCAGGGCAAGGCACTGTACGCGGGCATCTCCTCGTACGACAGCGACCGCACCCGCCAGGCGGCGGCCGTCCTGCGCGACCTGGGCACCCCGCTGGTGATCCACCAGCCCTCGTACTCGATGCTCAACCGCTGGATCGAGACCGAGGGCCTGCTCGACACCGCCGACGAGGAGGGTTTCGGCGTCATCGGCTTCACCGCGCTCGCCCAGGGTCTGCTGACGAGCCGCTATCTCGACGGGGTGCCGGCGGACTCGCGCGCGGCACAGGGCAAGTCGTTCGACACAGACTGGCTCTCGGCAGAGATGCTGCGGAGGCTGCGCGCCCTCAACGACATCGCCGGCCGCCGCGGGCAGACCCTGGCCCAGATGGCACTGGCCTGGGCGCTGCGCGACGACCGGGTCACCTCGCTGGTGGTCGGCGCCTCCCGCACCGAGCAGCTGGAGCAGAACGTGGCCGCCCTGGAGAACCTCGACTTCGCCAAGGAGGAGCTGGCCGCGATCGACGAGCTCACCGCCGACACCGACAGCGTCGACCTGTGGCATGACGCCCGCACGGGCGCGCTGGGCTGAGTCGGGCGCTTTGAGCCGCCCGCATAGGGCGCGCCGAAAAGCAAGCGGCCCCGGTGCCCACAGGGGAGAGGGGGGCACCGGGGCCGCCGTCAGGGGGCGGGCGTGGTGGCCTGGACGGGCGGGCCGGTGAGCAGCGCGCCGGTCTCGGAGTAGGGCCACCCGTTCTGCACGCAGCCGTGCAGGCCCTTGATCTGCTGCATCATCACCGGTGCCGGCGCGCCCGGCCCCGGGCACTCGACGTGGCCGTGGCCGAGGACGTGGCCGACCTCGTGGTTGACGGCGAGCGCGTGGTAGAGGTCCGGCTTGCCCGCGTAGTACTCCGACAGCTCGACCCAGCGCTTGACGTTGATGACCACCTGGTGGCTCACCCCGCAGTTCACCCAGCCGTCGGTGTCCAGTCCGTACTGGCCGCAGATCCGGTCGGTGGACCCGGGCGTGGCGAGGTACACGGTGAAGTCCACCGGGTCGGCGGCCATGCGCTGGAAGGAGACGTCGTTGCCGGCGGCCCAGCCGCGCTGGACGTTGCCGAGGACGGCGTCCACCTCGGCGGCGAACTGCTCGGGTGTCTCCTGGAGCCCGTTCTCCACGCGCACCTTGTAGCGGTACAGGTGCTCGCCGGTGCCGAAACGGGCGGAGCCGCCCGGGGCGGTCGTGAACGCCATCGCCTTCTGCCCGTCCCGGTCCCACGGGTGCCACCACAGCAGGCCGGCGGCCAGCGCGGCGACCACCACCAGGGCGAGCGCGCCGTACCAGGCCTTCTGGCGGGATCCGGCGAACACCCTCACCGGCCGGCCCTCGTGCCGAGGCGGCCGGAGGGGCGTATGGGTGTGGGGGCAGCGGCGCTGGTGGACATGCGGCGGCTTCCTGGAGAGGGGCGGACGGACAAGCGGTGGTATAAGGAGGAACGCGCCGGGAGGGGGCGGAGGTTCAGCCGATTCGGGCTGCCCGAGGCACTCGTCGAACGTGTTGATCGGGCATCAACACCCGTACGGCAGGCTTGAGGCCGGCCCCGACCCCGGGGCGGGCGACAGAGAGAAGGCTCGTGACCAACCGGATACCCCGCACCGTCCTCGCGTTGATCGGCAGCGCCGCCGCGTTCGCCGTCCTGGCCGGCTCCGCGCCGACCGGCCGCCACCCGTCCGGTACTCGGCTGTGGTCGCTGACTGCCTCGCGGCCCTCCGACGCGCCCGCCACACCCCTCCCGACCGCGGGCCGCGTCAGCTGGCTCCGGGACCCCCGGCTGCTGGCCGCCGGGGAGCTCCCGTTACTGGTCGACGGCACCGACGTCTGGCAGGAGACGGCCGGCTACGCCGACCACAGCCAGTCCTCGGACATCCCCTGCCTGCGCGGGGCCCTCGACCGCCTCGGAGCCCGCGCCCAGGCGTACCGCACCTACCGTCAGGCCACCCGGCCCGGCGGAAAGTACGACTTCTACTACGCCGCGCACCTGGTCGCCGACTTCCCCGACGGTGCCGCCCCCGCAGCCGCCGCCACGATCGACGGCTGGATCCGCGACTGCGCACGGGACGGCTCCCTGCCCGGCGCCACCGTCACCGCCCACGGGCCCGGCCAGTGGTCCATCACCAGCGCCACCCCGGGCCCGGACCGCAACAAGGGCCTGCCCGCGACCGCCCGCACCGAGAGCGAGTTCACGGTGCAGCAGCGCGGCACCACCGTCTCCGTGCTCTACGTCGGCGCCGAGACCGCCGACACCGTGCCCTGGGGCCGCATGCAGGCCGCCGCCGGCCGGGCGGCGGCCCGCCTCTGACCGTTTGCCTGTGACCGCCCGCCTCCGACCGCAGCGGCTCACCTGAACGGCCCACCGCACGCCTGATCGGCCGCAGCTTCGGCCCCCTCAGCGTGATCAACGGCTTCCAGGCCGACCGCTGAGCCCCCGTCGTTCCCCGGGCCCTCGCGCGCCCCGCGCGAGGGCCCGGGAGCGTTAGTCCGTCACCCCGACCGGACCGCTCAGGTTTCGTAACGTCACTGCATCGCCAGCGTGCGTGGGCGGAGGATGAGGGCGGCCGGGATCAGGGCCGCTGCCAGGGCGACGAGGGCGCAGACTCCGCCCAGCGTGCCGATCACGGTCCACGGGACGGCGACCGGCAGCGGGCCGACGAGGCGGCGCAGTGCCGCCCATGCGCCTGCCGCGCTGAGCGCGGATGCGATGGCGCCGAGCAGGACGCCGCCGGCGACGCAGAGCAGGGCCTCCGTCGCGACCATGCGGAGCACCTGGGACCGGGACGCTCCGGCCAGGCGGAGGAGGAGCAGTTCGCGGCGGCGGTCGGCGGTGGTCATGGCGAGGGTGTTGGCCAGGGCGATGGCGGCGTAGAGGAGGGAGCATCCGAGGATCAGCAGCAGCCCGGCGGCTGCCTGCTGCTCGTTGGCGTCCTGGGTGCCCGCGGCCACGTGGGCGGGCGTGTCGACGCGGGCGCCGAACCCGTCGACGGCCGTCGCGAGGGCGGTGGAGACGGCGGACCGGTCGGCGCCGGGGGCGAGTTGGACGTAGGCCACCGATGCCGGAGCGGATCCGTCGAGCAGGGCGGACGAGACGTAGCCCTGCACGGTGTCCTCGGCCGAGGCGAGGACCGCCGCGACCCGCAGCGTGCGGGGCGTCCCGTCGGCGAGCCGGACCTGGACGCTCTGCCCGGTCTTCGGCGAGCCGGGCCACTCCTGGCTGAGCACCGCCGAGTCGGGCCCGAGGTCGTCCAGGGAGCCGGAGATCAGCGGCAGGCGGCCGACGGCGCGCAGCTGCGCCGGGTCGGCGGCCATCACGGTGAGGCCGAGGGCCACGGCGCGGTCCTGGACGGCGACGAGGGTGCTCGGGGTCTCGGTGAGCACGGTGGTGCCGGGGACGGCCCGGATGCGGTCGACGGCGGCCCGGTTGAGGCCGGTCGTCCCGGCGGGGGTGACGACGAAGTCGGTGGCGGCGAGCTGGTGCCGGGCGGCGGCGACGCGGGCGGCGCCGATGGTGTCGACGGAGCCGAGCAGGCAGCCGGTGAGCGCGACGACGATCACGGCGGGCGTGACGGTGGCGGCCGTCCGCTGCCGGGCGCCGAGCGCGCCGCGCCGGGCGGTCTGCCACACCATCCCCGGCCGGCGGCGGGCGAGCACCCATGCGGCAGGGCCGCTGAGCAGCCGGATCGCCGGACCGGCCAGCACCCCGGCGAGAATGACGAACACGCCGCCGGTCCACAGGGCCAGCGCGGCCGAACCGCCCGCGTTCCCGGCGTACTCGGGCGCGTAGCCGGCGATCGCGGCCATCACCGCGACGCCGCCGAGCAGCCCCGCGCCGCCCAGCGACCACCTCAGCACCGTCGCGACGCGCGAGCCCGAGGGGGCGGCGGCCTCGCGCAGCGCGTCCATCGGGCCGACCATCGCCGCCCGCACCGAGCAGACCAGCACGCCGCCGACCGCCGTCAGCAGTCCGACGAGCGCCGCGACCAGCAGCGCCCACCCGGACGGCGCGACCACGAACCCGGCGGGCGCCAGGCCCCGGTCCACCAGCCAACGGCCGACCGCGGGCGCCGCGACCAGCCCGAGCGCGCACCCGACGGCGGAGGCCGCCAGGCCCACCAGCAGCGCCTCGGTGAGCACCAGGTTGCGCAGCTGCCCCCGCGAGGCGCCGACCAGCCGCAGCATGGCCAGCTCGCGGCGACGCTGCGCGATGGAGAGCGCGAAGGTGCCGGCCACGACGAAGACGGAGACGAACGCGGCGACGCCGGCCGCCAGGCCGAGCGGCGTGGACACGGACTCCAGCTGCCCGAGCGCGGCGATCCGGCCGGGGTCGGCGGACTCGCGGTCGACGCCGGTGAGCACCTTGACGTCGCTGCCTTCGGCGGCCCGCCGCACGTCGTCCGGGGCGCCGTACGCCACGAGCGCGTTGACGGCGGGGGAGAGGCGTTCGGCCTGCGCGTCGGTGAGGAACACGGCGTGCTCGAACGGGACGGCCGCGGTGACGCCGGTGACGGTGGCGTCCAGCGGGCCCGCGTCGGTGAGCAGCCTGACGGAGCGTCCGACCAGGCCCGGGTCGCCGCTGCCGAGCACCACCTCGCCGTCCGCCGCCGGGGCCCGCCCGGCCGTCAGCCGGTAGCCGCCGAACGCGGCCGCCGACCAGCCGTGCCCGACCTGCCCCCGGGGTCCGCCGAGCACCTGGGCGGCGAAGCTGCGGTCGGCGGTGACCCGCCCGGTGCGGGCGACCGCCGCGACCAGCGCCGGCGACAGCCCGGGCTGCCGGGCGACCGGCTCGCGCTGCGGCTGCCCGTCGCCGTCGGTGAAGCCGAACCGGGCGTCCGGCACGATCACGGCGGGCGCGGCGGCGTACCGGTACTGCGCGGTCTCCAGTGCCCCGGTGGCGGCGATCACCAGCGCGGCCGTCGCCATCAGCGCGACCCCGAGGGCCAGTGCGACGAAGCTCCCGACGAACGAGCTCCACCGCACCCGCAGCGTGGAGCGGGCAATCCTCAGCATGCGACATCCCCCGATGCTCTTCTCATGTGATCATCTTCTCGTTTCCATGATCGTGAAGTGCATCCGGGGCACCCCTGACCAGTCCCTGAGCTTCCAGGACCCAGCCCCTGAGCTTCCGGGACCCCGGAGCTTCTAGGATCGGAAATGACCGCCTTCGCGAGCAGAGCAGGACGCCGAGCAGGAAGCAGACCTGGACGCAGAGCAGGAAGGCGAGTGGCGCCGATGGCACCGAGGTCCGCCCAGTGGCCGCGCTACCTGAGGGTCGCGCCGTGGCTGCTGGTCGCCGGCGGGATGCTCTGGAACGGCCTCGAGGCGGCCGACTACTGGGGCGATCCGATGGTGGCGGCCGCCGCCGTGCTGGCGGGTGCGCTGCTGCCGCTCCGGGACACCCTCGCGGTCGGCACCGCCAACGTCACGGGCATCCTCGCGCTGTCCGTCTACGACGGCACGGCCGGCACCAAGGGCGGCTACCTGGAGCTGGTGAACACGGTGTTCGCCGCGCTGCTCGGCGTCTGGGTCAACCGGGTCGTCGCCCGCCACAGCCGTCGGCTGGCCACCATGCGCAGCGTGGCGGAGGCCGCCCAGCGGGCCGTCCTGCCTGCGCCGCCGCCCCGGGCCGGAGAGCTGTCGGTGGCCGCCTGCTACCGGGCCGCCCAGACGGAGGCCCTGATCGGCGGCGACGCGTACGCCGTGCAGGAGACCCCGTACGGCGTGCGGGTGCTGATGGCGGACGTGCGGGGCAAGGGCCTACCGGCCGTGGAGACGGTGTCGGTGCTGCTCGGGGCGTTCCGGGAGAACGCCTCGCGCACGGCGGACCTCGTCGCGCTCGCCGACACCCTGGAGCAGGCACTGGCCCGCGAGAGCGCGCACCGCGAGGAGGAAGTGCGGACGGAGGGCTTCAGCACGGCGCTGCTGGTGGAGTTCACGCCCGGGCGGGACGCCCTGCGCGCCCTCAGCTGCGGCCACCCCGGGCCGTACCTGCTGGACGGCGCCGGCGGCGTGCGGCGGCTGGACGCCGCCGACCCCGGCCTGCCGCTCGGGATGGGCGCCCTCGGCCCGGCCCGGCGGGCGCCGGACGCGTGGCCGTTCCCGGCCGGGCACACGCTGCTCCTGGTCACCGACGGCGTGACCGAGGCCCGTGACGCCGCCGGGCGGTTCTACGACCCCGTGGCGGGCCTGGCGCCCCTGGGCCCGTTCGCCGGGCCGCAGGAGGCGCTGGACGCTCTGGTGCGGGACGTCGAGCGGTGGACCGGCGCGCCCCGGGACGACGACATGGCCGTCCTCGCGGTCACCCGGCCGTGAGGTCCGGGCGTCCCTGCCTTTGACGACGGGCCTAGGCTGACCGCATGAGTGTGTCCGCGACGCTCGACGGAACGGCGGCCGACGCGGCCGGCCTGGAGACGCTGGTGCGGCTGCTGGCCGGGCGGGGCGTCGTCGTGCTCAGCGGCGCGGGGCTGTCCACGGAGTCGGGCATCCTGGACTACCGGGGCGCCACCGGCAGCCGGCGCCGACGCCCGCCGATGACGTACCAGGAGTTCACGGGCAGCGAGGCGGCCCGCCGTCGGTACTGGGCGCGCAGCCACGCCGGCTGGCGGACGATCGCCGGGGCCGAGCCCAACGCCGGGCACCGCGCCGTCGAACAGCTGCGCCGGTCCGGACACGTGTCGGCGGTGATCACCCAGAACGTGGACGGTCTGCACCGCGCGGCCGGGACGCGCACGGCCGTGGAGCTGCACGGTGGCCTCCACCGGGTGGTCTGCCTGGAGTGCCGGCGCACCAGCGCCCGCGAGGAGCTGGACAGTCGGTTGGAGGCGCTGAACGGCGGCTTCCGGGACGCCGACGCGGCGGCCCGCCCGGACGGGGACGCGGAGCTGCCGCAGGAGTTGGTGGACGGCTTCCGGGTCGCCCCCTGCCGGGCGTGCGGCGGTGTCCTCAAGCCCGACGTGGTCTTCTTCGGCGAGAGCGTCCCCGAGCCCCGGGTCCGGCGCTGCTACGAGCTGGTCGACGCCGGGCAGGCCCTTGTGGTTCTCGGCTCGTCCCTCACGGTCATGTCCGGCCTGCGCTTCGTCCGCCGCGCCGCCCGCGCGGGCACGCCGGTGGCGATCGTCAACCAGGGCGCCACCCGTGGGGACGACCTGGCCGCGGCCAGGATCGGCCTGCCCCTGGGCGCCGTCCTGACCGAGGCCGCCCGGCGGGTCAGGGCTGCGGCACGCCCGGTCTGAGCCGGCGGTTGTGCGGTGCCGGCTGTGCTGCAACGATGGCTTGCCGGGACTTGTCAATGACCCGGAATAATCGTCGACGCTCGAACTGCCGCACGCCATGGGCTCATTACTGTCCGTGAGTCACCCGAGCCCGCCAACTACCAGTGGAGCACTCAAGGTTCGATGAGACACGGCCGGCCTTCGGTGGGACGGGACATCAGGCCGCCGGCTTCGTGGCCAGCAGGGTGTGCAGGGATGCCGTGAGGGCGGCGACGAAGGAGTCGCGGGTGGCCGTGTCGAGGAGGTCCAGGGACAGGTACGGGTTGAGGTCCTCCAGCTCGACCAGCAGCAGCTCGCCCTCGGGCGTGCGGCAGGCGTCGACGCGCTGGATGCCGTGCTCGACGGTGTTCCAGTCGACGAACCGGGTGGCGAAGTCGAGGTCGGCGGCGGTGGGTTCGTAACGCTCCAGGCGCCAGCGCTCGTCGGGGTGGGGTGCGTGGAGGGCGTACTGGAGGGTGCGGTCGACGAAGTAGAACGAGACCTCGTACGCGAAGTGGATCAGCGGCTGGACCAGGACGTCTCCGTACGCGACCGTGCCGAGCCGCTCGCGGGGGACGATCTCCAGGCCGATCGAGTCCGCGCCGAGCTTCGGCTTGACCACGTACTCGGGCACGACGGGCAGGCGTGCGAGGTCCTCGGCCCGGTCGACGGTGGGGATGACCGGATATCCGGCGGCGCTCAGGTCGAGCAGGTACTGCTTGCCCGCCATGTCGGCCCGTCCGGACAGCTGGTTGTAGACGCGGGTGCCGTGCAGGAGCGCCCGGGTGCGGAAGGCCTCGTACTCGGCGCGGTAGTTCAGCACCGGGCCGCTGTTGCGGACGAGGACCGCGTCGAAGCCGTCCATCAGCGCGGCCGCGTCCAGGGGGTGGCAGAGGGCGACGTCGAAGTCCTCGCGCAGGCGGGAGGAGAGCTGGATGTCCTCGTCGCAGTAGCGGCGTCCGCGCGCCTGGTAGGCCAGGTCGGTGACGTACAGAACGCGGGGCTTGGCGGCGGCCATGACTCTCCTGAAGATCGTTTGACCCGATCAGCCTATATCCGCCGGTGGGCGCGCCGATGTCCGCCAGTCGACGCGCCGAGGGGCCCGGCGCGGTGCCGGGCCCCTCGGGATCGACCTTCAGGGCAGGTCAGCCCATGCTCTTCGCGCCGTCCAGGGACTCGCGGATGATGTCGGCGTGGCCCGCGTGCTGGGCGGTCTCGGCGACGACGTGCATCAGGACGCGGCGGGCGGACCACTCGGTGTCGGGCTCGAACCAGGGGGCCTTCGGGAGCGGCTGGGTGGCGTCGAGGTCGGGGAGGGTGGCGACCAGGTCGTCGGTGCGGCGGGCGACCTCCTCGTAGGCAGCGAGGACGCCGTCGAGCGTCTCGCCGGGCAGCATGCGGAACTCGCCCTCCCGGCGGGCGAAGTCGGCCTCGGTCCAGGCGGAGAAGTCGGGCATCGCCGACGGGCCCTCCACGATGAAGTTCGCCCAGATCCGCTCGACCGAGGTCACGTGCTTGACCAGGCCGCCGAGGCACAGCGCGCTGGCCGTGGTGCGCAGGCCGGCCTGCTCGTCGGTGAGGTCGCGGGTGGTGAAGCGCAGGAAGTGCCGCTGCTTGGCCAGCGCCACCAGCAGGTCGGCGCGCTCGCCGGTGACGGTGGGGGTGGCGGTGGTGGCGGTCGAGGTGGTGGCAGTCATGGTGGTTCGCCTTCCGTGTGCTTCTTGCTCCGTCGGACAAGCTCTACGGTAGAAGCAATTGCGGCCACTTTCTGTCCTGAATTCCTCGCGAGAGAGGGGAGAATCGGAGCCATGGCGAACACCAGCACCCGGACGCTCCGACTGCTGTCCCTGCTCCAGACCCACCGGTACTGGCCGGGCGACGAACTGGCCGACCGGCTCGGCGTCTCGATCCGCACCCTGCGCCGCGACATCGACCGGCTGCGCGAGCTGGGCTACCCGGTCGAGGCGCAGCGCGGCGTCGACGGCGGCTACCAGCTCGCGGCGGGCGCGGCGCTGCCGCCGCTGGTGATCGACGACGAGGAGGCGGTCGCGCTGGCGGTGGGGTTGCAGGCCGCCGCGGACAGTCCGGTCGAGGGGATCGGCGAAGCCTCGGTGCGGGTGCTGGCGAAGGTGGTGCAGGTGATGCCGGCCCGGCTGCGGCGCCGGGTGGAGGCGCTGCGGGCGATGACCGTCCCGGTCGGCTGGGGCGGCGGTCCGGCGGGTGTGAAGGTCGACCCCGACGAGCTCACGGTGGT
Organism: Kitasatospora aureofaciens; assembly: GCF_019192735.1. Taxonomy (GTDB): domain Bacteria; phylum Actinomycetota; class Actinomycetes; order Streptomycetales; family Streptomycetaceae; genus Kitasatospora; species Kitasatospora aureofaciens_A. The sequence goes on along the minus strand of NZ_JAHTKP010000023.1, from coordinate 39,117 downwards.
GGCGGTGGCCTGCCGGGACGACGAACAGCTGCGGTTCTCGTACACCGCCGCCGACGGCCGGAGCGCCGAGCGGCACGTCGAACCGCACCGGCTGGTGTGTCTCAACCGCCGCTGGTACCTGGTGGCTTACGACCTCGTCCGGCAGGACTGGCGTTCCTTCCGGCTCGACCGGCTGAGCGCGCCGCGGGGCGCCGGCGCCCGGTTCCGGCAGCGTGAACTGCCCGCCGCCGACGCCGCCGAGTTCGTCCGGGCCGGGGTCAACGGCATGCCCCGCCCGTACCGGGTCGAGGTCGTGGTGGATGCCCCGGTTGCGGCCGTCCGCGAGCGGATCGGCCGGTGGAGCACGGTCGAGGAGATCGACGCCGAGCGCTGCCGGATCCGGATCACGGCCGACGACCTGAACTGGCCGATCATGGCGCTCGGTGCGCTCGGCGCGGACTTCCACGTCGTCGAGCCGCCCGAACTGGTCGAGCGGCTCGACGACTGGAGCACCCGGTTCGGCCGGGCGGTGGGTGCGGCGACAGTTCTCAGTCAGGCAGGCGCTTCAGGATCCAGATGGCCAGCTCCTCGCTCATGAACGAGTGCGGGTCGTTCCTGGGGGAGAGCATGAAGTCGTCCAACTCGCTCTCGTCCTTGGACAGTTCCTCGATGTCGAGGTACAGGTCGGCCTGGTTTTCGAGGTCGCGGACGGCGACCGCGCTGACCGAGGGGACGAAGCAGATCGACTCGGTGCCGGGTTCGATGTCGACCTTGCCGGTGAGCCGCAGCTTGCTGCCCGCGATGCCGAAGCTCTCCAGGGTGCCGCCGGGGGCGCCGTCGAGTTCGGGCAGGTCGTCGGTGACCACGCGCCGCTCGGACAGCAGGCCCTTGAGCCGGGCCACCTCGTGGCCGGTGCCGCCGGCCTGGGTGCGCAGCGTGGTGCCGGTGAACCAGCCGGAGGTGACCCGGATGGCGTCGACCCCGGCCTTCACGCCGTTGCCGGTGCCCGAGCCGCTGCCGTTGGCGACGCCGAGCAGCCGCGGGATCCGGGGCCACCAGCCCACGCGGTCGAGCTCCTCCAGGAACCGGGTACGCAGCGGGTCCTGACGGGGCGTGCCGTCGGCGGTCTCGATGTGGCGCCAGAGGAGCTGGCGGGCGGCGTCGCTGTTGATCTGCTTCGACATGGCCGGGGTGGCCTTGAGGAAGTGGGCGAGGGCCTGGAGCGAGATCGGGATCCAGGCGCCGCGGTGCGGGCTGTCGAAGGAGAGGTACGTCCCGGTCTGGTGGTCCACCCCCTCGGTCTCCATCTTCGCCAGCGCATAGCGGGTGACCAGGCCACCCATGCTGAAGCCGCCGACGGTCAGTGGCGCGTCGCCCTTGCGCTCGGCGATCGTCCGCCGGATGCAGGCCGTGGCCGTTTCGGCGTTCTCCAGGATGGAGGCGCTGCGCTCGTCGTAGCCGAGCACGATCAGGTCGTGGCCGCGCTCGCGCAGTTTCGTGGCGAACGGGTAGCCGGTGCGGTTCAGGCCGTGCCAGAGCGGGTCGAGTTTGGACGGGCCGGTCTCGAACCCGTCGGATAGGATGACCGGTTTCTGGATCCCGAAGCGGGAGTTCGCGAGGTACACCCAGGCCTTCCCGCCGGGAAGGTCCCACACGGCGTCGGGCTCGGGTGCGGCCGGGATCTCCGGCGGCTGGGGCGGTGAGATCAGGCCGAACGGTTCCAGGACGGGCTCGGGCTGCTCGGTCACAGCTGATCCTCTCGTCGGGGTGAGTGCCTGGCTGGCAGGCCTCGTGCGGCGCAGGCCGAAGATTCGGCCGGGCCGTTCGGGCCCGGCCTACCCACCGCGGCCCGGGCGCCATGCACGCGTCACTCGAATGAGTGACGTTCTGTCAGAAGAGTTTCACCAGCGGTCACTTCGGGGCCGAGGAGTCACGGTGGGATCTCCTCGATCGCCTTTCTCAACCGGCGCAGCACGTCCCCCAGTTCGTGCCGCGGCGGGGTCGCCAGGGCCAGCCGGACGGCGTGCGGGGTGTGCGGGCCGGTGGCGAAGGCGTCCGCCGTGGAGACCAGGATCCCCTCCGCCGCGAGTGCGGCGGCGACGTGGTCCGGGCGTTGGTGCGGCTCCAGGCCCAGCCAGACCACGTACGAGGACGGATGCGCCGTGACGTCCAGGCCCGCCAGCGCGGCGCGGGCGATGTCCTGCCGGGCGGCGGCGTCCTCCCGGCGGTGCAGCTCCAGGCGGGCGACCGTGCCGTCCGCGAGCCAGCCGGTGGCCAGCGCGGTGACGAGGCCTGGGGATCCCCACGCGGCGGCGCGCAGGCTGCCGGTGGCCGCCTGCAGAAGGCGGTTCGGCAGAACGGCGAAGCCGAACCGCAGGCCCGGGGCCACGTTCTTCGACAGGCCGGCGACGTAGCAGGTGTGGTCCGGCGCGAGGGCGTACAGCGGGGGAGGGGGCGAGGGCTCCAGGAAGGCGTACGTGCCGTCCTCGATCAGCGTGCAGCCGTGGGCGGCGGCGATGGCGGCCAGGCGCTCTCGCTGCCGGCGGTCGAGCACCCAGCCGAGCGGGTTGTGGACGGTCGGGATCGTGTAGACGGCGCGGACCGGGCGGGCCCGGCACAGGCGGTCGAGCGCGTCGAGGTCCGGGCCGGCGGGCGTGACCGGGACGGGCGCCAGGTCGAGGCCGTGGGCCCTGGCGAGCAGTTTGACGCCCGGGTAGCTGAGCGCGTCCACGGCCAGGACGTCGCCGGGCCGGGTGAGCGTGCGCAGCACGCAGTCCAGGGCCTGCTGCGCGCCGCTCGTGAGCAGGACGTTCTCCGGGGCCGTGTCGATGCCGCGCCCCAGGAGGTAGGTGGCCACGACCGCGCGGTCGTGCCGGTGCCCGCCCGGTGGGTGCTGGCGCAGCAGCGCCTCGGCGTCGCCGGAGGTCGCGAGCGTGCGAAGGGCCTGGCGGAGCAGGTCGCCCTGGCCGGGGGCGAGCGGCTGGTTGAACGACAGGTCCGCGAGGCGCGGCACCGGGAGCGCGCGGGAGGGCTCGATCCCGTCGTAGCCGGAGCGGACCCGGACGAACGTGCCGCGGCCCTGTTCGCCCACCACCAGCCCGGCGGCGGCCAGTTCGGCGTAGACGCGGGTGGCGGTGGCCAGCGCGACCCGGCGCTCGCGGGCCAGCGCCCGGTGGGTCGGCAGACGGGTGCCGGCCGGGAGCGCGCCGGAGCGGATCGCGGCCGCGTACTCGTCGACGATGGCCTTGTAGGCGGGCGGACGCATGCGGCTCCAGGTCTGTCCAGGACGTGTATCCAGGACAATAAGTGGATTGTCCTGCAGTGGTGTTCCTAGCCTCGGTGCCGTCCGCAACCAGGCGCAAGGGAGCAGCCGGTATGACCGTCCACGTGGAACGCGACCAGCACGTCGTCACCCTCACCATCGACCGGGAGCGGAAACTCAACGCCCTCGACTACCCGACGATCGACACGCTGCTCGCCGAACTCGACCGCGTCGACGCCGACGACACCGCCCGGGCCGTCATCCTGACCGGCGCCGGGACCCGGGCGTTCAGCGCGGGCGCGGACATCCCGTCGCTCGCCGCGAGCATCGCCGGCGGGCCGGAGCGGGCGCTGCGCGAGATCGTCCGGCGCGGCCACGCGCTGACCCGGCGGATCGAGGAGTTCCCCAAGCCGGTCATCGTCGCCGTCAACGGGCTTGCCTACGGCGGCGGTTGCGAGATCACCGAGGCCGCGCCGCTGGCGGTCGCGGCCGAGCACGCGACCTTCGCCAAGCCGGAGATCACGCTGGGCTTCCCGCCGCCCTTCGGCGGCTCGCAGCGGCTGCCGCGGCACGTCGGGCGCAAGCGCGGCCTGGAGATGATCCTGACCGGGGACCCGATCCCGGCCGCCCGGGCCGCCTCGATGGGCCTGGTCAACGCGGTCGTCCCGGCCGATGACCTGCCGGCCGCGGCGCGGGATCTGGCCGAGCGCATCATCCGGCATGCCCCGACGGCGGTGGCCGCCTGCCTGCGGGCCGTCACGCGGGGGATCAACCTGCCGATCGACGAGGGGCTCGCCGTCGAGGCGGCCTGCTTCGCCGCGACCGTCCCGACGGACGGGGTGCGGGAGGGGCTGCGGCGGTTCCTGGAGCGCTCGGCGGCGGGGTGACGGTGCTGAACGGAGCCAGACGTCGGTGGTTGCGCCCGGCGAGATAACGCCGTTATTCTCAGATAACGGCGTTATTTGACCGCGTTGCCCGACCGAGGAGGCGCCATGCCCAGCACCGCGATCACCACCGTCGAGCTGACGATCCTGGACGACCACGTCGAGAGCCGGGTCGACGCCGTGCTGCGCCCCGCCCCGGACGACGGCGCGGGCCCGCACGTCTGGCTCACCCACGCGGACGTCGAGCGCGCGCTGGGCTTCACGCGCAAGCCGCAGGGCTGGTGCCGGGGCGAGATCTGCATCCCGGCGGCCGCCGTCGCGCGGATCGAGGACGCGAGCGCAGGCGTTGGACTGCTCGACGTCACCGCCTTCGCCGAGCTGCTGGGCCGCCCGGTGGCGACCGAGCCCGCCGCCCGGGTCCTGGCACTCGGCGCGTCCGCGGCCGACCGGTCGGCCGCCCTGGCCGCCGGGGACGCACCCGACTTCACCCTCCCGGACGCCGACGGCGTCGAGCACTCGCTCGGCGAGCTGCGCGGGCGGAAGGTGGCGCTGGTCTTCTGGGCCTCCTGGTGCGGCTGCCGCTACGACCTCCCCGCCTGGGAGCGCCAGCACGCCGAACTGGCCGCCGAGGGCTTCTCGGTGCTGAGCGTCGCCGTCGACCGCCGGACCGAGGACGCGGCGCCCTGGATCGCCGAGGCCGCGCCCACCCACCCCGCGCTGATCGACGTCGACGGCCGGGTCGCGGACCTCTACCAGCTGCTCAACGTCCCGACCGTGGTCTGGATCGACGAGCACGGCCGCATCGCCCGCCCCAACGACACACAGTTCGCCACCGACCTCTTCCGCTCCATGAGCGGCCTGGACTCCGGGAAGACCCTCGCCGCCCTACGTCGGTGGGTGACCACCGGCGACGCGGGCGTCGACGCCGACACGGTCGCCGGGTTGACCGAGCCGAGCACCCCGGAGCGGCAGCGGGCCCGCACGGAGGCGGCGCTGGCCCTGTGGCTGCTGCGCCACGGCCACGAGCGGGCGGCGGAACGGCACTTCGCGGCGGCGTCCGAGCTGGCCCCGGAGGACGTCACCACCTGGCGCAGCGCGATGCCGCTCCTCGGCGTGGACCCGATGGGCGACGAGTACTTCGCCCGGCGATCGGCGCTGGAGGCGGCGGGTGTGCCGATCTACCGTCCGCTGCCGGAGCGGGCGTAGCACGGCTCGGGCTTCTTGCAGAATCATCCCCATGCCCGCGAAATCACCGACCGGCGCCTTCGCCCGAGCCCAGGCCCAGGGCGAGGCCGCGCTGCGCACCGCCCTGCTCGACATCGCCGCCGGCCTGCTCGCCGCCGAGGGTCCGGCCGCGCTGAGCATGCGCCGCCTGGCCACCGCCGCCGACTGCTCGACCACCGTCCTCTACCGCCAGTTCGGTGCCAAGGACGCCATCACCGCGGCCCTCTACCGCGAGGGCTTCGCCCGGCTGCGCCGCCGCCTCGACGCCGTGCCGCGCGGCGACGACCCGGCCGAGTACCTGGCCGCCCTCGGCCGCGCCTACCGCGCCAACGCCCTGGAGGAGCCGAACTTCTACGGCGTCATGCACGGCGAGGCCGTTCCCGGCTTCGTCCCGGACGAGGAGTCCCGCGCGGCGGCCGCGGCGAGCCTCGACGTGCTGCGCGAGGCGGCGCGCGCCTGCGTCGAGGCCGGGGTGCTGCGGCCGGACGCCGACGTCGACGAGGTCACCGACCTGCTGTGGGCGGCGGCCCACGGCGTGATCAGCCTTGAGCGGGGAGGGCACTTCCCCGGCGCCCTCGGCGAAGAGCGCTTCCGGGCCCTGACCCGGGCGGCGGTGGCGGCCTTCCTGCCCTGAGGCCGCCCGTCCGTCCGTTGCTCACATGCTTGTGGGCCATCACCCGGTACCAGGTGATGGCCCACGAGGCGGCTCGCTCGCGTGATCAGCCTTCGAGGCGGACCTGGTCGGCCTGCATGCCCTTCTGGCCCTGGATGGCCACGAACGAGACCTTCTGTCCCTCCACCAGGGACTTGAAGCCCTGCCCCTCGATCGCCCGGAAGTGGACGAACAGGTCGGGCCCGGACTCCGGTGTGATGAAGCCGAACCCCTTCTCGTCGTTGAACCACTTCACGGTGCCGGTCTGACGCTCAGCCATGCCATCTCCTCTACGTAGTCATGCCGTCACAATGGGCGCTCGCGATCATCGCACAGGGTTGACTCCGCCTGAGGGAGAACGGGCAAAGCCGACGGTCGGGCTCCTCGGGCCCGTCTTCAAACTCCCGCCTGCCGGGCGACGCCGGGGCACGCGCCTCGCTGCGTTGTCGTCGGTCGCCGATGTCCCCCAGCCTTCGGCCGGGAGGTGCCCCCACCGCATGGACTCCCTCCTCCGCCTTGCGATGCACGCACCCCAACGCCGCCCGGCCCGCCCTCCGGGCGGACGACGGGAGTTTGAAGACGGGCCCTACCGCGCGCAGTGGTGGGCGACGGTGTCGGCGAAGGTGAGGGCCAAGGGGGAGAGGGTGTCCCAGCGGCGGACGGCCCAGCCGGCGGTGAGGACGGGGAGGGCCGGGAGGGGGATCAGGCGGAGGCCGGGGTGGCCGGGGCCCTGCCATTCGGGGAGGGCGGGGACGACGGCCTGGCCGAGGCCGAGCTCGGCGAGGAGGATGGCGGTGTCCCAGTCCGCGACACTGGTGTCGAAGACCGGGCGGATGCCCGACCTCGCGAGCCAGGAGTCGAGCTGCGAGCGGGCTATCGAGTTCTGCGGCAGGCCGATGAGCCGGGCGTTCTGGAGGTCGACGGGGTCGACGTGGGGCCGGCCGGCCAGCGGGTCGCCGGCGGCGACGGCGAGGACCCAGGGGAGTTCGACGACCGGCCGCTGCTCGATGCCGCGGACGGGGGAGCCGAGGGTGATCCAGGCCAGGTCGACGCGGCCGGCGGCGAGCGCCTCGAAACAGCTGCGGCTGGAGACCTCGGTCTGGAACTCCAGGCTGACCTGCGGGAAGCGCCGCCGGAAGTCCACGACCGCCGCCGACATGAAGTGCCGGATCGTGGTGGCCCCCGTGGTGATCCGCACCGATCCGCCGTCGCCGCGCGCGAGTTCGCCGATGCCGCGCAGGGCGTGGTCGATGCCGCCGAGGCTGTCGACGGCCGCCGCCTGGAGGAGCCGCCCGGCCTCCGTGGGCACGACGCCGCGCGGCTGCCGTTCGATCAGGGCGACGCCCAGTTCCCGTTCGAGGCGCTTCACGTGCTGGCTGACCGCGGACTGGGTGCACGACAGCTCGCGGGCGACGGCGCTCAGTGAGCCGGCCCGGCACACGGCGGCGAAGACGCGGAGATCATCAAGAGTCACGGTGACCCAAGGTATCGCTTGGGGGTTCCCCAGCAAACCCGTGGATTGACTTGGGTGTTCGCCGGGCTCGATCATCGTTGCAGGGCCCAGGGCGGCAACCCGCCCGCTGTCCTCGCGGCGTTCCGGACGCACAGGCGGGGGTACGGCGGGTGCCGACCCGCAACGCTCCGAGAGGAAAACCGACTTGTGCACCCTTCCGGTCACCACCACCAAGGCCGTCTCCCTGCTCCGCGAACTCGGCGCGGCCGACGTCGAGCACCCCGGTGGGACCCTGCTCGCCCATCTGGAACGCGTCCAGCGGCAACTCGCCGCCTGGGGCGCCCGTCCCGCCCTCCAGCTCGCGGGGCTGTGCCACGCCGCCTACGGGACGGACGGCTTCCCGACCGCACTCCTGCCGCTCGACCGCCGGGCCGAACTGGCCTCGGTGATCGGCCCGGAGGCCGAGAACCTGGTGTACCTGTACGCCAGTTGCGACCGCGCCGCGACGTACCCCGGGCCGGCCGGCCCGGACGCCGTGTTCCACGACCGCTTCACCGGCGGCACGTTCACCCCGGACGCCGCCCAGCTGCGCGACTTCGCCGAACTGTCCGCGGCCAACGAACTCGACATCGCGCGGATCGACCCCGCCTTCCGCGCACAGTGGGGGCCGGACCTGCTCACCCTGTTCACGCGGCTGCGGCCGCAGTTGAGCCCGGCCGCCTGGGAAGCCTGCCAGGCCCTGGGCGCGGGCCCCCGCTGGACGGTGGCGGTGCTCGGCCCGGGTGGCGTCGGCGGCCTGCTGGCGGCGCTGCTCTCGCGGGCCGGCCACCGGGTGATCTGCGTCGCAGGCGAGACGACCGCCGACGCCCTGCGAACGGACGGAATCCGGGTGCGCAGCGCGCAGTTCGGGGAGTTCACCGCGCGCGTGGAGGCGGACACCGAGCTGCGCGTGCCCGTCGACCTGTGCCTCGTGACCGTCAAGCACACCCACCTCGCCGCCGCGCTGGAGCGCATCCCGCCCGCCATGACGGCCGGTGGCCTGGTCGTGCCGTTGCTGAACGGCATCGAGCACCCGGCCGAGCTGCGCCGACGCTTCGGTGCGGAGCGCGTTGCCGCGGCCGTCGTCCGGGTGGAGTCGACCCGGGTCGCGCCGGGCGTGGTCGAGCACGGCAGCCCGTTCACCGACATCGACCTGGCCGGGCCGCCGGAGCGGCTCGCCGCCCTGGCCGATGTGCTCGGCGGCGCGGGCGTGCAGACTCGGGTGAGCGAGGACGAACCTGCCGTGCTGTGGGCCAAGTTCGCTTTCCTCGCGCCCTTCGCCCTGCTCACCACCAGGTACGGGCTCACCATCGGCCGGGTCCGCACCGAGCACCGCGCCGAACTGGAAGCCCTCGTCGAGGAGGCGGCGGCCGTCGCCCGGGCCTGCGGCGCACCGGCGGACCCCGCCCGGTCCCTGGCCCTGTACGACGCGTTCCCGGCCGACGCCAAGTCGTCGATGCAGCGCGACGCCGAGGCCGGGCGGCCCCTGGAACTGGACGCCATCGGCGGCGCCCTGCTGCGCTCCGCCGAGCGCCACGGCGTCCCGGTGCCGCTCGCCGGCCGCCTGGTGGCCGAGCTGGGGTGAGGGCGTCGGTCGCTGTCGGTGGGCAGGTCCAGGCTGCTGGCCTGTGGCCACCGCATGATCCTCCGTCATCCCAGACCGATGATCGGCGGTGGCCGCAGCCGTTGTCCGACAACTGGCCGACCGTTTTGAGGCGTACCGCGCAGAGCTCCGACCGGCCCGCTCCGGTCGATTTGCTGCCCGCCCCGCGGGCACAGGACCAGCGGCGCCGACCGGCAGCCGGTTCGGCTGACGGAGCGGCGTCCCGTCTTCGTTCCGCCAGGTCAGCGCGCACGTCGGCGCTGCGCCGACCTAACGTGGCGTCATGAGTAATAACTCTCTGCAACCGATGATGCCCGTGCGGCATCACGCAAGGCTCCTGATGCGGGCCGGCCTGACGGCGGTGGCCACCCTGGTGTTCGGCGCCACCGCCGCGGCGCCTGCCGTCGCGGGCGGGTCCGGTGGTCCCTTCCTCAGGCCGCTGAACACGGTGACCACCGTGGCGTCCACCGTCCCCGCGAACGGCGACCAGAACCCGTACGGCACCGTCGTGATCCGCCACAGCGAGGGCGATCTGCACCGGGGCAACGTGCTGATCAGCAACTTCAACAACAAGCCGAACCTGCAGGGCACCGGCACCACGCTGGTCCAGGTGAGCCCGGACGGCAAGGTCAGCCAGTTCGCGCAGATCGACCCGGCGAAGCTGCCCGGGGAGTGCCCCGGCGGGGTTGGGCTGACCACGGCGCTCACCGTCCTGCCGGGCGGCTGGGTGGTGGTCGGCAGCCTGCCCACCACGGACGGCACCGCGGGCACCGCGTCGGCCGGCTGTCTGCTGGTGCTGGACAGCCACGGCACGGTGCGCGAGACCATCGTCGGTGACGGCATCAACGGCCCCTGGGACATGACCTCGGTCAGCCACGGCGACCGGACCGAGCTGTTCGTGACCAATGTGCTCAACGGGACCGTCGCGGCCGGCGGCACGGAGGTGGACCGGGGCACCGTCCTGCGGATCACCCTCTGCCGGCACGGCGACCAGCCCCCGGAGCGGGTGGCGACGACCGTGATCGGCTCGGGCTTCGGCGAGCGCACCGACCCGATGGCCCTGGTGATCGGTCCTACCGGGGTCGGCCTCGGCCACAACGGCACGCTCTACGTCGCCGACACCCTCGGCAACCGGATCACCGCCATCCCCGACGCCGTGCACCGCACCAGTGACGCCGGGACCGGACGGGTCGTCACCGCCGGCAACCACCTCAACGGCCCGCTCGGGATGGCCATCACGCCGCGCGGCGACATCCTCACGGTCAACAGCGGCGACGGCAACATCGTCGAGACCACCCCGGCCGGCGACCAGGTGGCCGTCCGCACCCTCGACACCAGCGGTACCCCGCCCGGCGCCGGCGCGCTCTTCGGCCTCGCCATCGACCTGGACCGGGACGCGGTCTTCTTCGTCGACAACGCGACCAACCAACTGGACGTCCTGCACTGACGCGTCCTGCACCGACCGGACTGCCTCGGACCGCACCCGTCCCCCGCACGCCCCGTGCGGGGGACGGCTGCGGTCCGGCCGTCACACGTCGGCGGACACGTTGGCCGTCAGCTGCCGCAGGATCCGCCTGACCTGGTCGAAGTCCTGCGGCGGCAGCCCCATCGCGTCGCCGATGGCGCCCGGGACGGCTTCGGCCCGCTCGCGCAGCTCGCGGCCCTGGTCGGTGAGGCTGACCCGGACGGTCCGCTCGTCGTCGGGACGGCGTTCGCGGCGCACCAGGCCGGCGGCCTCCAGGCGCTTGATCAAGGGGGTGAGCGTGCCGTAGTCGAGTTGGAGGGCGGCTCCGATGTCCTTGATCGACGCCGTGCCCTGCTCCCACAGGACCAGCAGGGCCAGGTACTGCGGGTACGTCAGGCCGAGCTCCTCCAGCAGCGGCCGGTACCGGTGGGTCACCGCGCGCGATGCCGCGTACAGGGCGAAGCAGAGCTGGTCGTCCAGGTGCATGGAGAACGACCGGTCCGCGTCCTGTTCGGTGCTGGGGCTCATCGGTCCGACCTCCACGTGCGCTCTCATCCCAGCAGCCTACCTCCACCTGTGGGCTATTTGAACGACCGCGTTTTACTTGTGCGCGAGGTAATCGTGCCCTAGCATTTTGGGGAGACGGGGCCCCACAGGGCTCCCTTCCCTGGAGGTGCCAGCCATGTCCGAGTACAGCCCGACCGCGCCGGTGCTGGAGCAGGCCGCCGCCGAGTTCGCCGCCGCGACCGCCAACCCGCCCTTCCTCTTCGACCTCGGCCCGGCCGAGGGCCGCAAGGCCGTCGACGAGGTCCAGGCGGGGGAGATCGCCAAGCCCGCCGTCGACGAGGAGTGGGTCACCGTCCCCGGCGGCCCCACCGGCTCCGTCCGGACGCGTATCGTCAAGCCCGCCGGAGCCGCCGGCACCCTGCCCGTCATCGTCTACATCCACGGCGCCGGCTGGGTCTTCGGCAACGCCCACACCCACGACCGGCTCGTGCGCGAGCTCGCGGTCGGCGCCCGGGCCGCCGTGGTCTTCCCCGAGTACGACCTCTCGCCCGAGGCCCGCTACCCGATCGCCATCGAGCAGAACTTCGCGGTCGCCCGATGGGTCGTCACCGACGGTGCGAGCAAGGGCCTGGACGCCGCCCGCATCGCCGTGGCCGGTGACAGTGTCGGCGGCAACATGGCCGCCGCCCTGACCCTGATGGCCAAGGAACGCGGGGGCGTGCCGCTGGCCGCGCAGGTGCTGTTCTACCCGGTCACCGACGCCGCTTTCGACACGCCGTCCTACCACCAGTTCGCCACCGGCTACTTCCTGCGCCGCGACGGCATGCAGTGGTTCTGGGACCAGTACACGACCGACCCCGCCCAGCGCGCCGAGATCACCGCCAGCCCGCTGCGCGCCACCGTCGAGCAGCTCAAGGGCCTGCCGCCCGCGCTGGTCATCACCGGCGAGGCCGACGTCCTGCGCGACGAGGGCGAGGCCTACGCCACCAAGCTCCGCCAGGCCGGCGTGGCCGTCACCGCTGTGCGCTACCAGGGCATCATCCACGACTTCGTCATGCTCAACGCCCTGCGCGGGACCCACGCGGCCCAGGCCGCGATCACCCAGGCCGTCACCGTCCTGCGCCAGGCCCTCGGCACCGACTGAGCGCACGCCGTGAGACCGACGGGTGGGACGCACGACGAGTGCGTCCCACCCGTCGCGCGCATGGGCCCGGAGCAGGGCCCGCCATCCTGTCGGGGCCGGGCCGCGAGGGGCGGATCGTCGACTTCCGCCTGAACGAGCTGCGTGCGGCGATGGCGGCTACTCTGGGCGGCGTCAAATCGATGGCTGAGCAGGGAAGTTACGTGTTGACCGAGCCCACTGTCCTCCTCGACGACGTCCGCGCCTCCGCCGCGCGCCTCAGCGCCACCGTCGACGCGCTGACCGACCGGGAGGCCCGCGAGCCCTCGGCTCTCGCCGGGTGGAGCCGGGGGCACGTCCTCACGCACCTCGCGCGCAGTGCCGACGTCTACTGCTGGCTGCTGACCCTGGCCCGTACCGGCGCCGAACCCGGGCCGAGGGCCGACGCCACCACTCTGGACCGCCTGCTGCGCGAAGGCGCCGGGCGTGACGCCGCCGCCCTGGTCGCGGACCTGCGCCGCAGTCTGGACCGGCTGCTCGACGAGGCGTCGGCCGTGCCCGCCGAGCGGTGGTCCGTCCTGGTCTCCGCCCTGGCGGGGTGGCGGCACCCGGCCTGGTTCACCCTGCACCGCGCGCGGCGCGAGCTGGAGGTCCACCACGTCGACCTGGACCTCGGCCACATCCCGGACGCCTGGTCCGTCGGCTTCGTCACCGGGGCGCTCGACGAGACCGCCGCCGCCCTGGCCGCGCGCGACTTCGCCGTCGCCCGCATCGAGGCCACCGACCTGGACCGCGCCTGGACCCTGGCCGCGACCGGCCCGACCGTCACCGGCCCCGGCCACGTGCTGCTCGCCTGGCTCGCGGGCCGCGGGGCGGATGCCCGCCTCCGGTCGGACGCCCCGCTGCCCTCCCCGCCGGCCTGGCCGCAGCCTCCGACGCCGGGCTGGCGCTGACATTTGTCATGCCGCGGCAGTGTGCGAGCACACTGCCGCGGAGCGTGGCCGCGCGGCCAGCATGGATGCCATGACCACCACCGACGTGAACCTGAACCACTCCCAAACCCTGCGGGCCTTCCGCACCGTCCGGCGGTTCCTGGCCGCCTATCTGGGCCTGAGCGTGATCACCCTGGCGGCGATCGTCGCGCTCGCCGACCACCCGTCCATCGTGAACACGGCGGTGTGGATCCGCGGCACCGCCGTCGCGGTCAGCGCCGCGATCACGCTCGTGCTCGCCGTACGGGCCGCGCGCGGATCGTACGGTGCGTTCCGCCGGCTGCGGATCATCTCGGCGGTCATGCTCGTGGTGATCGTCGCCATCATCGTCACCCCGGGCACGTTCCCGCTCTGGATGAAGATCGAGCAGGGGCTCTGCGGGATCGCGCTGCTGGGGGTGGCCGCCGTCGTCAACGGCCGGCACCTGCGTACGCTCTTCGCGGCGAGCGGAGCGGAGCTGCGAGCGGAGCGAAGCTGAGCGGGCTGAGCGGGCTGAGCGGGCTGAGCGGGTTGGGCGAACGAACCGAAGGAGGCGTGCAGGTGACCCACGGAGGCACCGCCGATGCGGGCGCGGACGGCGACTCGCACCGGTGGGCGTACGGCTGGCGCCGCGTCATGCTGGGGACCGGGATGCTCGTCTTCCCGGCCCTCACCGTCGGGGGCGTGGCCCACACCGCGAGCGGGACGGCCGCTGTCGCCGGGTACACGAGCGTGGGCGCCTTCGTCGTCTGCTACGTGCTGACGAGCGTCGCGATGGCGCGCGGCCGGCAGCGGCGCGCGGAGCTCCTGGCGGCCGCGCTCACGGCGCTGTTCATGGCCGCCCTGCCGTTCGCCCACGCCGACGCGTTCTTCCTGGCCACCGTGGTCGTCTCCTGCGTCGCGGTGCTGCGCCCCGGCTGGGCCACCGCGGCCGTGCTGACCGGCACGCTGGGCGCCGTCCTGCTGCCGTGGGCGGTCCGGCCCTGGCACAGCGGACCCGGCTGGTTCCAGGCCCTGGCGCTGCTCTTCACCTCGCTCACCGTGCGGGCGTTCTCGGAGATCGCCACCACCAACCGCGCCCTGGTGGCGGCCCGCGCCGAGGTGGCGCGCCTCGCCTCGGAGGCGGAGCGCAACCGGATCGCCCGGGACCTGCACGACCTGCTCGGGCACTCGCTCACCGCCATCACGGTGAAGTCGCGGCTGGCCCAGCGCCTCGCCGAGAAGGACCCCGACGCGTCCCTCGCGGAGATGGCGGCCGTGGAGAACCTCTCCCGGCAGGCCCTCGCCGACGTCCGGGCGGCGGTCTCCGGCTACCGCGAGGTCACGTTGGCCGCCGAACTCGCCCGTGGCCGCGAGCTGTTGCGCGCTGCCGGGGTGGTCGCCGACCTGCCGAGCGCCACCGACTCGGTGGCGCAGGCCCACCGCGAACTGTTCGGCTGGGTGGTTCGGGAGGGGCTGACCAACGTCGTCCGGCACGCCCGCGCGACCCGCTGCACGGTGCTGGTCGCCGACACGGCCGTGGAGATCCGCGACGACGGGAGGGGCGGGGGCGTGTCGGGGCAGGGCAACGGGAAGGGCCTGGCCGGCCTCCGTGAGCGGGTCGCGGTCGCGGGCGGTAGCGTCGAGGCCGGCCCGCTGAGTCCGCGCGGGTGGCGGCTGCGGGTCAGCGTCCCACCGGAGGGCCGCCGACCGCACGACCGCGTCCGAGAAGGCCGGGAAGGCCGAGCAGCCCCAGAAGTCCCAGAAGCCCGAGAAGGAAACTCATGACGATCCGTCTCCTGCTCGCGGAGGACCAGGAACTGGTCCGCACCGCGTTGTGCACGCTGCTCGGCCTGGAGGACGACTTCGCGGTGGTCGCCGCCGTCGGCCGCGGCGACCAGGTGGTGGACGCGGCTCGCGAGCACCGGCCCGACGTGGCCCTGCTCGACATCGAGATGCCCGGCCTGGACGGCCTGGCGGCGGCCGCGGTCCTCGCCGAACAGGTGCCGGGCTGCCGGGTGGTGATCCTGACGACCTTCGGGCGCACGGGCTACCTGCGGCGCGCCATGGAGGCGGGCGCCGTCGGGTTCGTCGTGAAGGACGCCCCGGCCGAGGTGCTGGCGGACGCGATCCGCCGGGTCGTCGCGGGGGAGCGGGTGGTGGACCCGGAGCTGGCCGCCGCGACCCTCGCCGCGGGCGCCTCCCCGCTCACCGCCCGCGAGCGCGATGTCCTCAACGCCTGCCGATCGGGTGCGGACGTGGCCGAGATCGCCGTGAAGCTGTACCTGTCGGAGGGGACGGTCCGCAACTACTTCTCCTCCGCCATCGCCAAGACCGGCAGCCGCAACCGGCTGGAGGCGCTGCGCGTGGCGGACGAGCGCGGCTGGCTCTGACGAGGATCCGGTCGCGGGTTCGGGCGCGGAGGTGATCGAGGATTCGATCACGGCGAAATCTGTTGGCCTTGTCGATGGAACCGATCATGCTGACTCCCGGAACACCCTCGTTGATTGGGAGCCGTTATGTCCGAACCCCTGCCCGCCGACCTCCAGCGGGAGATCGCCCGCACCCTGCGGGTCGCCGCCGTCCCCAGCGCCGCGCAGGACGCCGAGCGCCGGGTGGCGTTCCTCGCCGACCAGGTGCGCGCGGCCGGGGCGCGCCTGCTGGTGCTCGGCGTCAGCGGGGGGATCGACTCCACGACGGCCGGGCGGCTCTGCCGGCTCGCCGTCGACCGGCTGCGCGCCACCGGGTACGAGGCGGCGTTCTGTGCGATGCGGCAGCCCTACGGCGTGCAGGCGGACGAGGAGGACGCCCGGCTCGCGCTCGACTTCATCCGGCCGGACCGCGTCCTGACGGT
Organism: Kitasatospora aureofaciens; assembly: GCF_019192735.1. Lineage (GTDB taxonomy): Bacteria > Actinomycetota > Actinomycetes > Streptomycetales > Streptomycetaceae > Kitasatospora > Kitasatospora aureofaciens_A. Next base: position 23,125 of record NZ_JAHTKP010000023.1, on the reverse strand, counting down.
GGACATCCGGCCCGCGACCGACGCCGCGATGGACGCCCTGGCGGCCGCCGGACTGACCTTCGAGGACAGCGCGCACGAGGACTTCGTCCGCGGCAACACCAAGGCCCGGCAGCGGATGGTGGCCCAGTACGCGGTGGCGGGCGCGTCGGCCGGGCTGGTGGTCGGCACCGACCACGCGGCGGAGGCGGTCTGCGGTTTCTTCACCAAGTTCGGCGACGGCGCGGCCGACCTCATGCCGCTCGCCGGTCTGACGAAGCGTCAAGTGCGAGCTGTTGCTGAGGCGTTGGGTGCTCCTGCGGCGCTCGTCGACAAGACGCCGACGGCCGACCTGGAGTCGCTCGTCCCCGGCCGCCCCGACGAGGATGCGCTCGGCGTCGGCTACGACGCGGTGGACGACTTCCTGGAGGAGCGGCCGGTCGGCGAGGAGGTGTTCCGTACGGTGCTCGGCCACTACCGGCGGACCGAGCACAAGCGCCGCCTCCCGATCACCCCCTCGTAGCGGCCCCGGGCGCGGCGGCGTAGCCTCACATGCATAGCCTCTGCACAGCCTCGCCCGTCGGCGGCAGCCGAGTCGGCAGCGGTAGCGGAAGGGGATCCGGCCATGAAGTACGACGAGATCATCGCCACCGTGCAGGAACTCACCGGGCTCCCCGACCGGGCCGCCGCCGCGCGCGCGACCAAGGCCGTCCTCCTGACCCTCGGCGAGCGCCTCCCGTCCGGACTCGCCGCCCACGTGGCCGCCCAACTGCCGCCCGAGCTGGCCGCGCCGGTGCGGGAGGCGATGCAGGAGGCCGACACGGAGGGGCGCACGCACGCCTCCGCCGAGCGGTTCGGTCTGCCCGTCTTCGCCGGACGGGTCGCCGACCGGGCTGGAACGAGCGAGGACGGCGGTATCCGGGAGGCGGCGGCCGTCCTGGAGGTGCTGGACGCGGCGCTCGCCCCGGAGCTGATGGACAAGCTCGCCGCCGTCCTCCCGCACGACATCGCGGAGCTGCTCCCCTCGGGCCGCGCCCGGGCGTGACCAGGGGGTCCGGCCGAGCTGGTGGGCATCGGCGAGGGGCAGGACCGTGGCGCCGGGGTGCTGGTCGAGCTCTGACCGGCTACCCGGTGGGGCGCCGCCGGGCGGCGCCCCACCGGCTCACGCCCGGGGCTTCCAGGCGTAGCGGATGTCCGGCTCGCGCTCCTCGTTCTCGCTGCCGTCGGTGCGGAAGCTCTCCACGAAGCCGTGGCGCTCGTAGAAGCGCTGGGCCGCGGTGTTGACCTGGAAGGTCCAGAGCTCCAGGCCCTCGGGGGAGCGCTCCTTGGCGACCGCGACCAGCCGGTCGCCGAGGCCGCGGCCGCGCCAGTCCGGGTCCAGGTAGAGCTGGTCGAGGTCGCCGTCGTGGAGCACCATCATGCCCACGACGGCGCCGTCCGCCTCGGCCACCCAGGTCTCCCGGGTCGGCACGATCTTCTCGACGAACCACGCACGGATCCGGTCGTTCCCCCGGGGCCGCCGCACGGTCGGCAGCGCCGCGTCGAACGAGCGGATCCAGACCTCCGCCACCGCCGCCGCGTCGGCGTCGACGGCGCGGCGGACCACCAGATGATCACTGTTCATGAGCGGCGATTCTGTCATGCCTGCGTCTTCCTGTCCGAGGGTTGGTGAGGTTCCGTCAGTGCGCTGACGGAGGCGCGGTGTTCAGGCGCTGCTCAGGCCGGGCCGGGCACGCGCGAGGCGGCCAGCGTCTCGGCGAGGTTGCGCCAGATCTCCGCCGCCAGATCGACGTTGGCCGCCTCCTGGGCCTGGCGGGCGAGTGCCTCGATGGCCGGGATGCCGACCTGCTCGCGTCCCTGCAGGATCTCGATCTGGTTGGCCAGCACCTCCAGCCGGAGGCGGTCGCGGATACCGAGGTCGGCGCGTGCGTCGCCGATGCTGGTGCAGAGGTGTCCGGCTTCGGCGATGTACCCCTGGGCGAACAGCAGGTGCGCGCTGAGCGCCCGGAACTCCAACTGCTGCCGGCGGGAGGCGACCAGCCCGAGGACCGGCTCGGCCTCCCGCAGCAGCGCGTCGGCCTCCTCCGGGCGGCGGGGGTTCATCTGCAGGAACAGCGAGGCGGCGGCGAGCCGCAGCCGCAGCCACATCGTGATGTCCGCCCGGCTGTCCTGACGCTCCAATGCCTGCTGGAGCCGGTCGGCGGCGCTCGCGATGTCGCCCTGGCGGACGAACACGTTGGCGGCCGTCCACAGGGCCTCGACGCCGAGCGCGACCGGGACGTCCGGCAGCAGCAGCTCCGCCTCGGCCGCGTGGGCCAGAGCGTCCTGGAGCCGGCCGATCTCGGCCTCGGTGGAGATCAGGACGAGCAGGGCCCGGAGCCGGTCGGCGGTGGTGGGGCCGTCCTCGGCGGCGAGCCGCCGAGCCTCCACGGCCAGCCGGTGGGCGGTGCCCATGTCGCCGGCGGATCTGTGCCGGCGCGCCAGCACGAGTCTCGATCTGAGCTGGAGCGCGGGCACACCGAGCTGGTCGGCGAGGTCGACGAGTTGGTGTGCGATCGATTCGAGCTGGTCATTCGTCGCCGGCCCGGAGCCGGATTCCCGGGAGACCGACGGGACGAGCAGCCACAGGGAAAGCCAGCGCAGTGCGGTGGATCCCTGTTCGCCGTTCTGCGCGACGGAACTCAGCACCTGCGCGACGGTTTCCTCGTCACCGGCCGAAATGGCGGTGGCGATCTCTTCCGCCATTGATGTGGAGCGTTCCTCCGCGAATGCGGAGGCCGGTACTCCCAGCTGGTCGGCGAGGTACTCCACCGCCTTGGCGGTGGGCGGTCGCGCCCCGGATTCGAGGCGGGACAGATACCCGGCCGACATGCCGGGGCCCACCAGCTTGGATTGCGACAGCCCGCGTTCCTGGCGAAGTTGCCGAAGTCGTTGCCCGAAAAGCGGTTGTTCCAGCACCGCGTCCTCCTGCGTTGATCCGATTCCGGGCACGGGACCCGCTTCTGCAGATCTCCCCCGGCCGTATCCCGCACGGACACCTTGCCATCCAGCAAGTCAGTTGTCCAATCTGCGACACGGTTGGAAAGTCTCCAGAGTTTCGTTTGCCAAATTTGGCAACGGTCGAGTTCTGGCATGCCCTCGGCAGGGGGAGTGCGGTGGCGGCCGGTTACGGCCAGTCGATCTCGCCGGCCGGCAGGGGCTGCGTCGGCGTCGTGGTCGCGGCGCCGGCGGCGACGGTCGGTCGGGCGCCGTCCGCCTGAGTGGCAAGCCCGGCCGCGACCAGCGCGGACAGGGACAGGCAAAGAGCGGCAAGGGCGCGGCGGTACGTGCTCATGGGGAGTTCTTCCGATCGGTGGGGTCTGTCGGGCGCCCCCGCATTGGGGGTGCGGAGGTGTCGGCTCCGGTTGCCCGGTGGCAAGGATGAGACTAGATGTATTGCCAGATCTAGTCAACGGATCAACTAGTGCGTTGACAAGGATGGCAACCCGGCCTAGCGTTCCCGCCGGTGACATGTCCAGAAGGAGGAACGTGCCGATGGCAATGGAACCGATCAGCTGGCGGGCCGGCTGGGAAGCGGCCCCGCGATTGACGGGCGCGCTGGCGAGCATCGCCACACTCTCCGTCCGTGAGTGCGAGGTCTTCGACCTGCTCGGCGTCGGGCGGTCCAACCGTGAGATCTCCGGCCAGCTCCGGGTCAGCGAACGGACCGTCAAGAAGCATGTCGGCAGCATTCTGGAGAAGCTGGGGCTGGAGTCCCGGCTCCAGATCGGGCTGGCCGCACTCGCGTACCGCATCGCCCGCTCGGAGCAGGCCCCCGCCCGCCCGGACCCCTGCGAGCGGCTTGCCGCCTGAGTGGCCGCTGCCCGTAGGACCGCGGCCCGAACGGTGGCCGCCCGACCGGGGGGTGGACCAAAGTTCCCTGGTCCCGGCCCGGCAGACCGTGCCAGGATCGAAGCGAAGCCTCCCGGTGCCAACCGGGGAGCGGCCGAACCCGATGCGTCCCCCGGATCCGGTTCGGCCGCCCGCTCGCTCACGTGGGACCCGCATCTGCGCCCACACCCGACACACACCGAGAAGGACCGGACGCGCACCGCTGCGCGGGCCCCGGCGTGCCTCGGTCCATCCCACAACTGCCCTTTCAGGGAAGGTCATCCGGCAATGAGTCATGCTCTGGAACAGGAATACGACGTCGTGGTCGTCGGCGGCGGCCCCGGCGGATCGACGGTTGCGTCCTTCGTCGCGATGCAGGGACACCGGGTCCTGCTCCTGGAGAAGGAGGAGTTCCCGCGGCACCAGATCGGCGAGTCACTGCTGCCGTCCACCGTGCACGGGATCTGCCGACTCCTCGGCGTCACCGACGAGTTGGCCGAGGCCGGCTTCCAGAAGAAGAACGGCGGCACGTTCCGGTGGGGCGTCAACCCAGAGCCGTGGACCTTCGACTTCGCCGTCTCCGAGAAGTTCTCCGGCCCCACCTCCTTCGCCTACCAGGTCGAGCGGATGAAGTTCGACCAGCTGCTGCTGGAGAACTCCCGCCGCAAGGGTGTGGACGTCCGCGAGCGCTGCTCGGTGGTGGACGTGCTGGAGGAGGGCGGCCGGGTCTGCGGCGTCCGCTTCGACGACGCCGAGGGCGTGCGCCGCGAGGTCCGGGCCACCTACGTGGTCGACGCCTCCGGCAACAAGAGCCGCATCCAGAGCAAGGTGGGCGGCGAGCGCACGTACTCGGACTTCTTCCGCAACATCGCCCTCTTCGGCTACTACGAGGGCGGCAAGCGGATGCCGGCCCCCAAGACCGGCAACATCATCTGCGCCTCGTTCAGCCTCGGCTGGTTCTGGTACATCCCGCTGTCCGACGAACTCACCAGCGTCGGCGCGGTGCTGCGCCGCGAGGCGGCCGTCGACCTGATCCAGGGCGACCGCGAGAAGGTGCTCGACCAGCTGATCGCCGAGTGCCCGCTGATCGCCGACTACCTCTCCGAGGCGCGCCGCGTCACCGACGGCCCGTACGGCGAGATCCGGGTGCGCAAGGACTACTCCTACATCCAGGAGAAGTTCTGGCGCCCGGGCCTGGTCCTGATCGGCGACGCCGCCTGCTTCATCGACCCGCTGTTCTCCTCCGGCGTCCACCTCGCCACCTACAGCGCGCTGCTGGCCGCCCGCTCGATCAACACCGCGCTGCGCGGCGGGATCGCCGAGGACGACTGCTTCCGCGAGTACGAGGACCGCTACCGCCGCGAGTACTACCTCTTCCACGACTTCCTGGTCCAGTTCTACGACGTCGACAAGGACGAGCGGGCCTACTTCGACGAGGCCAAGAAGGTCACCAGGGGCTCCGCCTCGGAGGCCGAGTCCTTCGTCGAGCTGGTCGGCGGCGGCGCCTCCGACGAGGCCGCGCTGGTGCGGCCCGGGGCGATCATCTCCGACGAGCGCAAGGCGGGCCTGCTCGGCCAGCTGCCGAAGATGCACTGGGAGGGCTCGCGGATCCAGGCCCAGGCCCTGCTCGGCGAGAGCAGCGGCGACCAGCCGCTGCGCGAGGGCGGCCTGGTCGAGTCCACGGACGGCATGCACTGGGCGGTCTTCGAGCCCGCCGGAGCCTGAGGGAGCGGTCTGTGACTGCCCATCAGGTGCAGTGGTTGTTCCTCGGGCTGGTCGCGATCCTCACGCTGAGCGGGCTGTTCGGCGCGGCGGCGCGCCGGCTCGGCCAGCCGGCGGTCGTCGGGGAGATCCTCGCCGGGATCCTGATCGGACCGTCGCTGTTCGGCGGAGCCGTCGCCGACGCCCTGCTGCCCGCGGACATCCGCCCGGCGCTGACCGCGCTGGCGAACCTGGGCCTCGCGCTCTTCATGTTCGCCATCGGGTATGAGCTGCGGTTCGCCGAACTGCGCGGCCGCAGCGGGCTCGCGGTGCGGGTGTCGGTGTTCTCGGTGGCGCTGCCGTTCGTCCTCGGCGTGCTGCTGGCGCTGGGCATCGCGGGGGCCCACCCGGTGCGCAGCCGGGCCGGGTTCGTGCTCTTCCTCGGCGCCGCGATGTCGGTGACGGCCTTTCCGGTGCTGGCGCGGATCCTGGCCGACCGCGGCCTGGACCGGACCCGCCTCGGCGGGGTCGCACTGGCCGGCGCGGCGCTCAGCGACCTGTTCGCCTGGGGCCTGCTCGGCCTGGCGGTGACGGTCGCGGGTGCCGCCGGACAGCAGCGGATGCTGCTCGTCCCGGTCTACCTCGCCGTGATGTCCCTCGGCGTCCGCCCGCTGCTGAAGCGGGTGTTCGCCGGCGCCGACGAGCACGGCGTCTCGCCGGCCATGATCGGCGCGCTGCTGGTGGCCCTGCTGCTGTCGTGCTGGGCCACCGAGTGGATGGGGATCCACTTCATCTTCGGCGCCTTCCTGCTGGGGGCGATCGCCCCGCGCGGCGGGCGGCGTGACCTGTCCACCGAGGTCACCGGGCGGTTCGAGGCCGTCAGCGGCCTGCTGCTGCCGGCGTACTTCGTCCTGGCGGCCACCAGGGTGAACCTCGCCGAGGTCGGCCTGTCCGGGATCGGGGAACTCGCCCTGATCCTGCTCACCGCGGTGATCGGCAAGTTCGCCGGGGCGTACGCGGGAGCCCGGGTGAGCGCCGTCCCGAAACTGCAGTCCGCGGCGCTGGCCACGCTGATGAATGCCCGCGGGCTGACCGAGATCGTGATTCTCACCGTCGGCCTCCAGCTCGCGGTGATCGACACCCAGCTCTATTCGCTGCTGGTGGTGATGGCCCTGGTGACCACGGCCATGGCCGGGCCCGTCCTGCAGCTGTTGGAACGACGGGCCGGCGGCGACGCCCGGCGGCTCGGCGACTTCGAGTACGACCACCAGAGCCTCGGATCCGTTCCGCGGATCTCTTCCAAGACAGGTATGTGAGGGGAAATGTCCACCACCGCACACGAGCTCCGCCAGGGGCGCTACGGGCTCGCCGAGCTGGGCGCCATCATCGACGCGGGGAGCGCGCTGAGCCTGTCCGGCGAGGTCGCCGACGCGGTCGCCACCGGGTCCGCCTTCGTCCGCGAGATCGCCGTCGGCCCGCAGCACGTCTATGGCGTGAACACCGGCTTCGGTGCGCTCTGCGAGACCAGGGTCGCCCCGGAGCAGGTCAACGAGCTGCAGTTCAACCACGTGGTGTCGCACGCCGCCGGCGTCGGCGAGCCGGCCACGCAGCGGATATCGCGGCTGGCCATGCTGATCAAGCTGCTGACCTTCCGTACCGGCATCACCGGCATCGGCCGCGGCCCGATCGACCGGCTGATCGAGCTGTGGAACTCCGACGCGATCCCGGTGATCCCCGGCAAGGGCACCGTCGGCGCCAGCGGGGACCTCTCGCCGCTGGCCCACCTGAGCCTCCCGCTGCTCGGCCTCGGCGAGGTGTGGGTCGACGGCGAGCGCCGGCCCGCCACCGTCCTCGGCGAGCAGTACGGCATGGAGCCGATCACGCTGGCCGCCAAGGAGGGTCTGGCGCTCACGAACGGCGTCCAGTACATCACCGCGCACGCCGTCGACTCGCTGCTGAGGATCGCCGAACTCGCCGACTTCGCCGACGTGGTGGCGGGCCTGAGTGCCCAGGCGTTCAGCACCTCCAACACCTTCGCCCACGCGCTGTACCACACGTCCACGGCGCACGAGGACCGCAAGACCGTCGCCCGGAACCTGCGCGCGGCCATGCTCGGCGGCAACCACCACACCCTGGACACCGCGAACAAGTCCAAGCAGGACCCGTACTCCTTCCGCTGCATCCCGCAGGTGCACGGCGCGATCCGGCAGGTCGTCAACTTCGCCTGGAAGACGATCGAGGACGAGGTCAACAGCGTCTCCGACAACCCGCTGTTCTTCGCGGAGGAGGAGATGGCGCTGTTCGGCGGCAACCTGCACGGCGAGTCCGTCGCGTTCTCGCTGGACATGCTCGCCATCGCCGTCTCCGAGCTGGCCAACATCTCCGAGCGGCGCACCTACCAACTGCACTCCGGCCGGCGCGGCCTGCCGGACTTCCTGGTCGCCAACTCCGGCGTCAACTCCGGCCTGATGATCGCCCAGTACACCTCCGCCGCGCTGGTCAACGAGTCGAAGACGCTGAGCCATCCGGCCAGCGTCGACACGATCCCGACCTGCCAGCTCCAGGAGGACCACGTCAGCATGGGCGGCACATCCGCCTACAAGCTGCGGACAATCATCGACAACTGCGAGTACGTGCTCGGCATCGAGCTGATCTCCGCCGCCCAGGCGGCCCAGCTGCTGCCCGGTCTGGAGCTGTCCGAGATGGGCCGCGACCTGCTGGAGAGCCTGCGCAAGGAGGTGGACTTCCTGGACTCCGACCGGGTCATCGCCACCGACCTGGAGCTGGCCCGGAACTTCGTGGCCCGCGAGGCGGGCAGCTGGTCCCGCCGGATCCGCCAGGAGGCCGACCGCCTCGCGGCGGCCGAGTAATAGCCGGGCTCGAAGGCCTCGTCCGCGCACCGGGTGGCGGCCGCCGAACGGCCGCCACCCCCCCACCACCACACGATGGGATGCACCGTGTCAGCCAAGATCCGCCGTATCGCGGGCCGGCTGGGCGCCCTGGTACTCGCCGGGCTGCTCATGTTCGTGCTCGGCGTCGGCACCGGGCCGATCCCCGCCCTGGGGCGGGCCCTCGACCCCGCCCGGGGCGCCTGGGCCTCGGCCGACGGAGGCCGGCTGCCGGCCGGCGGACGGCTGCACGTGCCCGGCCTGACGCAGCAGGCGCAGGTGTCCTTCGATAACGAAGGACTCGCCTCGATCACCGCCGCCTCCGACGACGACCTCTTCCGCGCCCAGGGCTACGTCACCGCACGGTTCCGGCTGACCCAGATGGACCTGCTGCGGCGCCTCGGCTCGGGCCGGCTCGCCGAACTCAGCGGCCCGGCGGCCGTCGAGTCCGACACCTTCGAACTCCAGCTCGGCCTGCGCCGCACCGCCGAGGCCGCGTGGACGCAGACCCCGGCCGACAGCCCCGCCGGCAAGGCGCTCTCCGCGTACACGGCCGGCGTCAACGCCCGGATCGCGGAGCTGGAGGACGGCCACGACTGGCCGGCCCTGTACGGCCTCACCGGGGTCCACCCGGGCCGCTGGACCCCGGTGGACAGCCTGGTGGTCCAGGAAGTCCTCACCCAGCAGCTGGACTTCAGCACCGTCCCGCTGGGCTACGCGCTACTCGACCGCTCGCTCGGGCCGGAGCTCACGAAGGCCTGGTTCCCGGTGCTCCCGGCCACCCCCCAGCAGCCCTACGACCCGGGCCCGTACCAGGACCTCGGCACCGCGCCCATCCCCGAGCGCAACGCCAACGCGGCCGACCCGGCGGCCCTCCGGCCCGGCCCCGGCCCCGCCCCGACCGCCCAGCCGCTCGACACCGCCCACGCGGCGGCCGCCGCCACCGCCGTCCTCGCCCGGGCCGACCACCTGCCCGCCGGCGCCCTGCACCTGCACCCGGACAGCAATGCCTGGGCCGCCAACGGCCCCGCCGTGGCCGGCGGAAGGGCGATGCTCGCGGGCGACCCGCACCTCCAACTCTCGCTGCCCTCTGACTGGTTCGAGATCGCCCTGCGCTCGCCGGGCCTCGACGTCACCGGCGCCAGCCTGCCCGGCATGCCCGCCGTGCTGATCGGCCACAACGAGCACATCTCGTGGTCGTTGACGGACGTGCAGAACCAGTCCACGCTCTTCTACAGCGAGACCACCAGCCCCGAGCACCCCGGCGCGTACTACTGGAACGGCGCCTGGCGCCCGCTGGAACACGTCGAGTACACCATCCCGGTGCGCGGCGGCGACCCCGTCCCGCTCACCGTCGACCTCACCGTGCACGGCCCGGTCATCACCCGGGACGGCCAGACCACCTCCGTCGACTGGATGGGCAACATCCCCTCGCCGGACCTGGCCGCACTGCTCTCCATCAGCACGGCGGGCGACTACGGCGGGTTCCGCGAGGCGCTGCGCGGCTGGAAGGCCCCGACCCAGAACTTCGTCTACGCCGACGACCAGGGCAACATCGGGATCGTCGCGCCCGGCTACTACCCGCTCGTCAAGAGCGGCGAGCCCTGGCTGCCGCTGTCCGGCGAGGGCGCCGCGGACGTCGCCGGCACCATCCCCTTCGACGCCGTGCCGCAGGTCTACAACCCGCCCTCCCACGCGGTGGTGACGGCCAACCAGCGGCCCGTCGGGGCCGACTACCCCTACTACATCGGCACCACCCAGGACTTCGACCCCGGCTACCGGGCCACGCAGATCAACACCGGCCTCCGGGCCGGGCCGGCGCTCGGCCCGGACGACTTCGGTGCCCTCCAGAGCGATGTCACCGACCGGCTCGCCGCCCAGCTGGTCCCCGAACTGCTCAAGGCCCTCGACGGCGCCCCGCTGGACGAGCGGCAGCGCACGGCCCGGGACCTGCTCACCGGCTGGAACGCCGCGATGGACGAGAAGTCGCCGCAGGCCTCGATCTGGTGGCGGTTCCTGATCGCCTACCTCGGCGAGGTGTTCCAACCCTGGTGGACGGACCGCAAGGTGCCCGTCGACCTGGCCCGCCGCCACCTCGCGCTGGAGCGCACCCCGCCCGCGCTGGTCCAGGACCTGGAGCAGTGGACCCTGCACGACCAGGGCAACCCCGCCTTCACCCCGCCCGGCGGCCCGGCCCGGGACGCGCGCGCGGCCATGCGGGACGCCTTCGCCAAAGCCACCGCCGGCCTCGCCGCCGACCTCGGCCCCGACCCGGCGAGCTGGAACTGGGGCAGGCTGCATCGCCGGGTGATCCCCTCGATCACCCAGGTCCCCGCCCTCGGCCACGGCCCGCTGCCGGCCGGCGGCGACCCCTGGACGGCCAACAACGCCGACGGCGGGATGGACTCGGACTTCGGGCCCAGCTGGCGGATGGTCGTCCGCTGGACCGGCCCGGCCACCGCCGACGCCCGGGCCGTCTACCCCGGCGGCCAGAGCGAGAACCCGGCCTCCCCCTGGTACCGCAACCTGATCGACCTCTGGTGGCGCGGCGAGTACCTGCCGCTGCGCACCGCCGCCGAGCACGGCTCGGACGACCTCAAGTGGACTCTGACCTCGGAAGGGTGAGCTGCGCATGCGCTCGCAACGGATGGCGTCCGGCCGGTTCCGGAACGCCGCACCGCTCCTGATCGCCCCGGCCGGCGCGCTGCTCGTGGCGCTCGGCTCGGCCACGGGCCTCTGGTACGCGCCCTTCGCGGCCGGGGTGCTGACCGGGGCCGCCACCGGACTGCGCCGGATGCGCCTGCCCGGCACGCTCGGGTCGGCAGTCCTGATCGGCGCCGCCGGGTGGGCGATCCCGCTGGCCTGGCGGGCCCTGGCCGGGCAGCCGGTCGGAGCGACGGCCGAGACGATCGCCGCGCTCGCCGGGCTGCCGTCCTCCGCCGCGCTCGCGGTGGCCGCCACGCTGCTGGTCGCGGTTCTGCAGACGCTCGCGGGCTGTGCGGTCGGACGGGCCTTCCTGCCCCGGCCGCGCCCGACGGCGACCGAGCCGGCGCTCGTGCCGCCCGTATCCGTCACCTCCGTCTGACTGTCACCCCGGTCTGATCTGCCTGACTCCGCCGTCCGACCGCCCCGACTCCGCCCGACTTCGTCCGAACAGGCTTCGTGAACCCCATGCCGACTCTCCACGCGACCGGAGGCGCCCGATGAGCCGCCCACCGCTGCCGCCGCGCCCCGACCGGGGGCGGGCCCCGCTCTCCTACGCCCAGCAGTCCATCTGGCGCACCGAACAGCGCACCCCGGGCACTGCCCTGCACAACGAGACCGCCGCCTTCCGGCTCACCGGGCCGGTCGACGCCGAGGCGCTGGAGCGCACCCTCGCCGCTCTCGCCGTCCGGCACGAGATGATGCGCTGCCACGTCCTGGTGGATGCCGGCGGCGAGCCGTACCAGGCCTTCGCGGACGCGCTGCGTCCGCCGGTGCTGCGGGCCGACCTCGCCGGGGTGCCGGCGGGGGAGCGCGAGGCCCGGCTGGCCGAGGCGGTCGCCGATGCGTCGGCCCGGCCGTTCGACCCGGACCGCCCGCCGCTGATGCGCTGCCACCTCTTCCGGCTCGCCGAGGACGAGTACCTGCTGCTCTTCGTCGCCCACCACATCCTGGTCGACGCGTGGGGCTTCGGGGTGTTCCTGGAGGCGCTGGCCGCGGAGTACGCCGCGCAGACCGGTGCCGACGAGGGCGCCGCGGCGGATCCGGAGCCGGCCGTGCCCGACTTCGGCGACTACGCCGCCTGGCAGCGCACGAGCACCGAGGGCCGCGAGCGCGATCTCGCGTACTGGCGCGACAGGTTCGGCGGCGAGCAGCCCGTCACCGGCCTGCCCCGGGACGTCCCCGCCGGGCACGACCTGGTCGGCGCAGGGCCGTCGGCCGCCGACCGGCCCGACGACGTGGCCGGCGCGCTGCACCACTTCACCGTCCCGGCCGACCTCGCCGCCGCGCTCGCCGCGCTCGGGCGCGAGCAGCTGGCCAGCCTGCCGACCGTGCTGCTCACGGCGTTCTGCTCGGTGCTCGGGCGCTTCACCGGCAAGGACGACCTGATCGTCGGCATGCCGGTGGCCACCCGCAACCGCCCCGCGCTGGCCCGGGTGGTCGGCCCGCTGCTCAACCTGATGGCCCACCGGGCCGACCTCACCGGCGAGTCGACCTTCCGGGAGGCGCTGAACCGGACCCGCGAGGCGCTCAAGGCCGACCTGCGGCACCGCGAGACGCCGTTCGACGTCGTCGTCGAGGAACTGGCCGCGAGCGGCTGGCCGCCGGTGTTCCAGTTGATGTACGCGTACCACAGCGGCCCGACCACCACGCTCCAGCTGCCCGGCGCGGTCGCCGTCCCGGCGCCCTCGCACAGCGGCACGGCCAAGTACGACCTCTCCTTCTTCGTACGGCCCCGGCCCTCCGGCGAACTGGAGGCCACCCTGGAGTACCGCACGGCCACCCTCTGCGCCGACACCGCCGCCGGGCTCGCCGAGGCGCTGCTCCGCCTGCTGCGCGCGGCCGTCGAGCAGCCGGGCCACCCCGCGGCCGCGCTGCCGCTGCTCACCGAGGCCGGATACCGGCGCGTGGTCGAGGAGTTCAACGCCGCCGACGACGTCCGGCCGGACTGGGACGCCGTCCCGGCCGCCCTGCGCGCCCTCGCCCGGCAGGGCGGCGCGGCGCCCGCCGTGGCCGACGAGGGCCGTGCCCTCACCCGCGAGGAGGCCGACCGCGCCGCCGACCGGGTCGCGGCCCGGCTCGCCGCCGAGTACCGCGTGCGGCCCGGCGACCGGGTGGCCCTGCGGGTGCGGCGCGGCGCCGAGCTGGTGCCGCTGATCACCGGCATCTGGCGGGCCGGCGCGGTGCTGGTGCCGCTGGACGAGGCGCTGCCCGCCGCGCGCGCCCGGCACATGCTGGCGGACAGCGGTGCCGCGGTGCTCATCGCCGACCGGCCGTCGGGCGAGGCCGGCGTGGCGGAGGCGGACGCCGCCGCGCTGCTGGCGGAGGGCGCAGTCGGCACTGTCCCCTTCCCGGACGGCCCGGCGGCCGACGCGCTCGCCTACCTGATGTACACCTCCGGCTCCACCGGCCTGCCCAAGGGCGTCGCCGTCCCGCACGGCTGCGTGGCCAACCTGCTGCACAGCGTCACCCGGCAGCCCGGCATCACCGCGGCGGACACCCTGCTGGCCGTCACCTCGATCACCTTCGACATCTCCGTGCTGGAGCTGTTCGCACCCCTGGTGGCCGGTGCCCGCGTGGTCATCGCGGGGCGCGAGTCCGTCCGGGACGCGGCGGCGCTGGGCGCCCTGATCTCCGCGCACCGGCCCACTCTGATGCAGGCCACCCCGTCGCTCTGGCGCGGCCTGCTCGACGGCGGCTGGCCGGGCGAGCCCGGGCTGCGCGCGCTCAGCGGGGGAGAGGCGCTGGACGCCACCCTGGCCGGCCGACTGCTCGACCGCTGCGCCGAGCTCTGGAACCTCTACGGCCCGACCGAGACCACCATCTGGTCCACCGCCGGGAGGATCCTGCCCGGCGAGCCGGTCACCGTGGGCCGCCCGGTCGCCCGCACCGCGTGCTACGTGCTCGACCGCGACCTGCGGCCGGTGCCGCGCGGCGCGGTCGGCGAACTGGTGATCGGCGGCGCCGGGGTGACGGCCGGCTACTGGAACCGGCCCGAGCTCACGGCCGCGGCCTTCGTGCCGGACCCGGTGCGTCCCGAAGGCGGCACGGTCTACCGCACCGGCGACCTCGCGCGGCACCTGCCGGACGGGCGGATCGTCGTTCTCGGCCGGGCCGACCAGCAGGTCAAGATCCTCGGCCACCGGGTGGAAACCGGCGAGATCGAGGCGCTGCTGACCGCCCACCCCCGGGTGCGGCAGGCGGCCGTGGTCGTCGACCGCGACCACCCGGCGGGCCCGCGCCTGGCGGCCTTCGTCGTCCCCGCCGTCGTCCCCGCCGCGGACGGGCCGGGGCCGGCGCTGCCGGAGGAACTGCGCGCGTACCTGCGCGAGCGGCTGCCCGCCGCCGTCGTCCCGGCGGTCGTTGCCGAGCTGGCACAGCTGCCCCTGAACACCAGCGGCAAGGTGGACCGTCCGGAACTGGTCAGCACAGCCCGGGAGTTCACGACCGGAAGTCACGAGGCCCCGGCGACCGCCACCGAACGCGCGCTGGCCGTGCTCTGGGCCGAGGCCCTCGGCATCGAGCCCGACCGGGTCGGCCGGTACGACGACTTCCACGTCCTCGGCGGCAACTCCATCTCCGCCACCCGCCTGCTCGCCCGCGCCCGCGCCGCACTCGGCGGCGCCCCTTCCCTGGCCGACTTCTACGCCGACCCGACGCTCGCCGCGCTGGCCCTGGGCATCGACCGGGCGCCTGCCCCGGAGGGCCGCGTCACCCCGGCGCCTGCCCCGGACGGGCCGCTCCCGCTCACCGACCAGCAGCGCCAGCTCTGGCTGCTGCACCGGCTCGACCCGCAGTCCCCGGCCTATCACCTGCCCGGCCGGATCAGCCTCGACGGGCCGGTGGACGTCGCCGCCCTGGACGCCGCGCTCGGCGACCTGGCCGCCCGGCACGAGGTGCTCGGCGCCCGCTGCGACGTCGTCGACGGCCGTCCCGTCCTGGTCCGGAACGCCGCACCCGTCCGGCTCGCCGTCGTCGAACTGGCCGACGAGGAGCGGGCGTTCACTGACGCCGCGGAGGCCGAGGCGGCCCGGCCGTTCGACCTCGCCGCCGGTCCGCTGCTGCGCGCCACGCTGCTCAGTGCGCCCGGCGGGCGCCGCGAACTGCTCCTGACGGCCCATCACATCGCCGTCGACGGCTGGTCGATCGGCGTCGCGCTGCGCGACCTCGCCGCCCTCTACGCGGCCCGCACCAGCGCCGGCGACCCGCCGCCCGCCCCGCTCGTCGGCTACGCCGAGTACGCGGCCGGCCACCACGCCGATAGCGAGCACCTCGACGACGAGCACCTCGCCCACTGGACGCGGCGTTTGGACGGCTACGCCGGACGGCTGGAGCTGCCCGCCGACGGGACGGACGGGAGCGCCCCGGCCGGCCGGGTGCCGTTCGGCCTCGACCCCGAACTCACCGCCCGCCTCCGCGAGGTGGCCGCCCGGCTGCGCACCACGCCGTTCACCGTCCTGGCCACCGCCTTCGCGGCGCTGCTCGGCCGCTGGACCGGGACCGACGATGTGGTGGTCGGCATCCCGGTCGCCAACCGCGACCGCGCGGAACTCGACGACGTGGTGGGCACCCTGGTGAACACCCTGCCCGTCCGGCTGGACGTCTCGCCGGCGCCGGGCTTCGCCGACCTGGTCGCCCGGACCGGCCGTACCCTGGCCGCCGACCTCGACCGCCCGCTGGTCCCGATGGACCGGCTGGTCGCCGGACTCGGCGTGGACCGCGATCCCACCCGCCCGGCGCTCATCCAGGCCGTGCTGGTGTGGCAGGACGCGCACCCCGCCGAGCTGCGCCTCGGCGCGGCCCGGGGCGAACTGCGGGCGGCGCTCCCGCCGGTCGCCAAGTACGACCTGGCGCTCGCCATGGACGAGCACCCGGACCGGGTCGGCGGCGTGCTGGAGCACGACGGCCGCCGCCTCGGCCCGGACGCCGCCGCCCGCTTCACCGTCCAGCTGCGAACCCTGCTGCGGGCAGCGCTCGCCGACCCGGACGCCCCGCTCGACGCCGTGGACCTCGCGGACCCCGCGGACCACCGCGTGCGGCCGGCCCGGCCCTTCGGTGCCGCCCGCGCCGAGCACCCCGTCCCGCTGCACGAGCTGTTCCGCCGCCAGGCGGAGGCGACCCCGGAGGCGGTGGCCGTGCGACACGACGACACCGCCGTCGACTACCGCACGCTGGACGCGCGGAGCGACGCGATCGCCGTCCGTCTCGCCGAACTCGGCGCCGCTCCCGGCGAGTTCGTCGCCGTCCTGGTGCCCGCCGGCGCGGCGCAGAGCACCGCCGTGCTCGGCGTCGCCAAGACCGGCGCGGCCTTCGTCGTGCTCGACCCCGCGGACACCGCCCTGCGGATCGGCGCCGTCCTCGACGACGCCCGGCCGGTCTGCGTGCTGGCCGCCGAGGAGTCGCTGGCCCGGCACCAGGGGCTGTGCGGCGAGAACACCTTCGGTACCGTCCCGGTGGCCCTGCTCGACGCGATCGCCCAGGAGCCCGCCGAGCCGCTGCCGAACCCGCCGGCGGACGGCGCGGATCCGCTCTGCCTCGTCTACACCTCCGGCTCCTCCGGCACCCCCAAGGGCATCGTGCTGTCGCACGCGGCCTTCACCCAGTTCGCCGCCTGGCAGCGGGAGTTGCTGGAGATCGGACCCGGCAGCAACGTCGCCCAGTGGGCGCCGTTCACGTACGACGCCGCCTACACCGAGGTGTTCGTCGCCCTGTGCTCCGGCGCCACGCTCTGCCTGCCCCCGGACGGCGCCCGCCGCGACCCGGTGGCCATCGTCGACTGGCTGCGGACCGAGCGCATCACGGTCTTCGAGACGGTGCCCGGCTTCTTCCGGCTGGTCACCGCCGCCCTCGACGCCGCGGGTGGCAGTCTCCCGGAGCTGCGCCACGTGCTGCTCTCCGGCGAGGCCCTGGCGCCGGCCCTGGCCGAGGCCTGGACGGACCGCCCGGACGGGCCCCGGCTGCACAACAACTACGGGCCCACCGAGTGCATCCTCGCCACCCACCGGATGCTCACCCCCGGAGAGCGGTTCCCCGGCGCCGTCCCGATCGGCCGGCCCATTCCGGGGCGCGAGGTGTTGGTGCTGGACCACCACGGCCGGCCCTGCCCGGTCGGCGTGCCCGGCGAGATCCACCTGCGCAGCGACTTCCTGGCCGGCGCCTACCACCGGCGCCCCGAGGAGACCGGGCGGGCGTACACCGCCGACCCGTGGCAGCCGGACGGCCGGCTCTACCGCACCGGGGACCTCGGCCGATGGCTGCCGGACGGCGACCTCGCCTTCCTCGGCCGGATCGGCCGGCAGGTGAAGATCCGCGGCAACCGGGTCGAACTCGACGGCGTGGAGGCCGTGCTGGAGGCCCACCCGGAGGTCCGGGAGGCCGCCGCCACGGTGCACACGACCGCCGGCGGCGCGCAGCAGCTGGTCGGCTACGCCGTCGCGGCGCCCGGCGTCACCGGCGCCGACCTGCGGGCCCACCTGGCCGAGCGGCTGCCGGCCGCCGCCGTCCCGGACACCGTGATGCTGCTGGAGGCGCTGCCCCGCACCCGCAGCAACAAGCGCGACCGCAACCGGCTGCCGGTGCCCGCCGCCCCGGCGCCCGCCGCCGAGGTGACGCCGCTGGCCGGTGTCGAGCAGCTGATCGCCGACGGATGGCGGACGGTGCTCGGCGGCGGGCCGGTCGGCCGGCACACCAACTTCTTCGAGGCGGGCGGCAATTCGATGCTCGCGGCGATGCTCCAGCTCGACCTGAGCCGCAGGCTCGGCCGTGAGGTGCGCCTGGTGGACCTGTTCACCCGGCCCACCATCGCGGACTTCGCCGCCGCCCTCACCGAGGCCCCGGCCGGTGCTCCCGCGGCACAGCCGTCGCAGGCCGAGGACCGGGGCGCCCGCCGCCGGGCGGCGCTGCGCGGCCGGCCCCGGACCTGAACGAACACCCGAAGCACACCCGAGAGGACTGACGACATGAACGTGGAAAGCGTGATGGCCGAGCTGCGGGACACCGTGGGCGCCGAGGGCCTGGAGCGGGTCGAGGAGTGCCTGCGGATCCTCACCGGCGAGCAGGCCCCCGAGTACCTGCACGACGACCAGGAACCGACCCGGCTCTTCTTCCCCGGTATCAGCGCGCTGCCCTGGCACGACACCGCCGCCCAGCCGTGGGTGGCCGGCATCGAGGCCAAGTACCCCGAGATCCTGGCGGAGTTCACCGCGCTGCGGGAGGAGCAGGCCCGGTTCGCGCCGTACGAGGACATGTACACCAAGGAGCTGGGCTGGCAGGGCTGGGACACCTACCAGCTGTACCGCAACGGCACCTGGAGCGAGGAGGCCGCCGAGCGCTGCCCGGCCACCCGGGCCGCCCTGGACGCCACCCCGCACGGGCCGCGTGACGGCATGTTCACCATCCTCAACCCCGGCGCGCACATCACC
Source organism: Kitasatospora aureofaciens (assembly GCF_019192735.1). Lineage (GTDB taxonomy): Bacteria > Actinomycetota > Actinomycetes > Streptomycetales > Streptomycetaceae > Kitasatospora > Kitasatospora aureofaciens_A. The sequence goes on along the minus strand of NZ_JAHTKP010000023.1, from coordinate 4,566 downwards.
CCGCACACCGGCGGCGTGAACCTGCTGCTGACCGCGCACCTGCCGCTGATCGTCCCGGACGGCTGCGCCATCACGGTCGGCGACGACCAGCGCGGCTGGGAGGAGGGCAAGGTGATCCTCTTCGACGACAGCTTCATCCACGAGGCGTGGAACCGCGGTACCGGCCGGCGCGCGGTGCTGCTCTGGGACGTCTGGCACCCGGAGCTGACCCCCGTCGAGGTCCGCGCGCTCGAATTCCTGATGCCACGCTTCCAGCGCTACTTCACCGCCGCCTGACGCCCCGGCGGACACCTCCCTCGCCCGCCTTGCGGCGCTCACCTTCCCTGGACGGAGAAGACCTTGAACGAACACCAGCCGGCTCCGGTGGAGCCGAACGACCCCGCCTTCGACGGCCGCGTGGCCATCGTCGGCATGGCCGGCCGCTTCCCCGGCGCCGACTCCGCCGACAGCCTGTGGGAGCTGCTGACCGCCGGCACCGAGACGGTCCGCCGGTTCGGCCCCGAGGAGCTGCGCGCCGACGGCGTGCCGGACGCCGAGGCGGCGCAGCCCGGGTACGTCCCGGCCAAGGGAGTGCTGGACGACATCGCGGGCTTCGACTCGCAGCTGTTCGGCTACAGCGCACTGGAGGCCTCGGTCATCGACCCGCAGCAGCGGATCTTCCTGGAGTGCGCCTGGGAGGCGCTGGAGGACGCGGGCTGCGACCCGGAGCGGGCCACCGGCCCGGTCGGGGTGTACGCGGGCTCGATGCTGAGCACCTACCTGATCCACAACCTGGTGCCGCGCACCGACCTGGCGGCCTCGGTCGGCATGCCGATGGTCTTCCACGGCAACACCCCGGACGGGCTGGCCACCCGGGTGGCGTACAAGTTCGACCTGCGCGGTCCCGCGGTGAGCGTGCAGACCGCCTGCTCCACCTCGCTGGTCTCGGTGCACCTGGCCGCACAGGCGCTGCTCGCCCAGGAGTGCGACCTGGCGCTCGCGGGCGGCGTCACCGTCACCGTCCCGAACCGCTCCGGCTACCTGCCGGTGCCCGGCGGCATCGAGTCGGCGGACGGGCACTGCCGTCCGTTCGGCGCCGAGGCCAACGGCACCGTGTTCAGCAACGGCGCGGGCGTCGTGGTGCTCAAGCGGCTGGCCGACGCGCTCGCCGACGGGGACCGCATCCACGCCGTGATCCTCGGCTCGGCCGTCAACAACGACGGGGCCGCCAAGGTCGGTTACACCGCGCCCGGGTTCACCGGCCAGCGCGAGGTGATCCGCGAGGCGCTGTCGGTGGCCGACGTCGACCCGCGCAGCATCGGCTACGTCGAGGCGCACGGCACCGGCACCGCCGTCGGCGACCCGATCGAGGTCGCCGCGCTGACCGCCGCGTACCGGGAGGCGGGCACCGACTCCGAGACGGGCTGGTGTGCGCTCGGCTCGGTGAAGTCCAACCTCGGCCACCTGGACGCGGCGGCCGGTGTCACCGGTCTGATCAAGACCGTCCAGGTGCTCAGGCACGGCCGCATCCCGGCCACCCTCCACGCCGCCCCGGCCAACCCCGAACTCGGGCTCGCCGACAGCCCGTTCTACCTGCCGGACGGGCTGCGCGACTGGCCCGCCGCAGACGGCCCGCGCCGTGCCGCCGTCAGCGCCTTCGGCATCGGCGGCACCAACGCGCACGTCGTCCTGGAGCAGGCCCCGGTCGCGGCCGGGCGCGCGGTGACCGAGGCCCCGGCACTGCCCGTCGCCCTCCCGCTCTCCGCACAGACCGCCACCGCCCTGGACCGCGTCGCCGAGCGACTGGCCGACGACCTCGCCGCCCACCCCGACCGGCCGCTCGCCGATGTCGCCCGCACCCTGCGGGACGGCCGCCGGCGGCTGCCCCACCGCCGCGTCGTCGTCGCCGACACCACCGCGAGCGCCGTCGAGGCCCTGCGCGCCGGGGGCCGCCACGCCACCGTCCAGGCCCGCAGCGAGCAGGGCGACACCCCCGTCGCCTTCCTGCTGCCCGGCCAGGGCGCCCAGTACCCGCGGATGGCTCTCGGCCTCTACGAGGCGCATCCGGTGTTCCGCGCCGCTCTCGACGAGACCGCCGCACTGCTGCGCCCGCACCTCGGCCGGGACCTGATCGAGGTGCTGCGCGCGGCCGACGAGGCCGAACTGCGCCGCTCCTCGCTCACCCAGCCGGCCGTGCTCGCAGTCAGCTATGCGCTGGCCAAGCAGTGGGAGCACTGGGGCGTGCGCCCCACCGCGCTGCTCGGGCACAGCCTGGGCGAGCTGACCGCCGCGCTGCTGGCCGGGGTGTTCGACCTCGCCGACGCGCTCGCCCTGGTGGCGGCGCGCGGCCGGCTGATGGAGGAGACCGAGCCCGGCGCCATGCTCGCCGTGCCGCTCGCCGAGGCGGACGCCGCCGGACTCGCCGCCGCACACGGCCTGTCCGTGGCCGCCGTCAACGGCCCGTCGGCCGCCGTGCTCTCCGGCCGGGCCGAGGCGGTGGAGGCGGCCGAGGCCGAGTTGCGCGAGCGCGGGCTGCACCCGCTGTGGCTGCCGGTGGACCGCGCCTTCCACAGCGAGCTGTGCCGCCCGGCCGCCGAGGCGTTCGAGACCGAGCTGGCCAAGGTGACCCTGCACGCGCCGCAGATCCCGTTCCTCTCCAACCTGACCGGCGACTGGATCACCGCCGAGCAGAGCACCGACCCGGCCTACTGGGCCGCGCAGATGCTCGCGCCGGTCCGCTTCCACGAGGGAGTCCAACGGCTGCGTGCCGTCGGCCGCCCGCCCGTCCTGGCCGAGGCCGGCCCGGGCAGCGTGCTCACCGACCTCGTCCGCGCCGCGCTCGGCAAGGACACCGCCACCGTCGTCGCCCGCCCGTCGCTGCCCACCCGGGGCCGGCGCACCGAGCAGGACGACGCCCGGCACGCCGTCCTCGCGCTCGGCGACCTCTGGGCGCACGGCGCCGCCGTCCGCTGGGAGCCGCTCGCCGATGCCCGCCCGGCCGATCTGCCCGGCTACCCCTTCGAGCGACGGCCGCACTGGATCGAGCCGTACCCCGCCGGCCGCCCGGCCGGCCCGGTCGCCGCCGCCCGGACGGTGGACGCCGTGCACGGCCGCGTCACCTGGCAGCCCGTCGAGGGCACCGCGGACACCGACCCGCTCGCCGAGCGCCGCCACACCTGGCTGGTCTTCGTCGACCGGGAGAACCGCGCGCAGCCCGTCGTCGACCTGCTCACCGCGCGCGGACAGATCGTCACCGTCGTCCGGCCCGGCCCCGACTACCGGCGCCTGCGCCGCGGCGTCTACCAGCTCGACCCGGCCGACCAGGCCCAGTACAACCGGCTCTTCGCCGACCTGCGCGCGCTCGTCCGCACTCCCACCGCGGCCCTGTACGGATGGGGGCTCGACGCCGCCGACGGGCAGGAGGGCGAGGACTACCTGCGCCTGGTCCGGGTGGCCCGGGCGATGACCGCCGAGCGGGTGGTCAACGAGGTGCGCCTCGGCGTGCTCACCGCAGGCGCCTTCCGCACCGCCGACGGGGAGCCGGTGGAGCCGGCCGCCGCGCTGCTGAGCGGCCTGGTCCAGGTGCTCCCGGAGGAGTACCCGAACCTGGTCTGCACCCAGGTGGACCTCGCCCAGGGCGCCGACTCCGGCGAATTCGCCGAGGACGCCGTGCGCGCGCTGCTCACCGCGCCCGCCCGGCTGCTGGCCCTGCGCGGGAAGAGCCTCGGTGGGAACGGCCTGTTCACCCGCGTGGTCGAGCCGGTCGAGCGACCCGTCCCTGCCGCCTCCGCGAGGTTGCGGCACGGCGGCACCTACGTCATCACCGGCGGCCTCGGCGGAATCGGGCTGGTCCTCGCCAGGCATCTTGCCCGTGCCTGCGCCGCCCGGCTGGTCCTGATCGGCCGCAGCGCGGCCCCGGCGGACGGACCGGGCGCCGAGGCCCTCGCCGGGCTGGCCGCGGCCGGCGCCGAGGTGCTGACCCTCCAGGCCGACGTCACCGATCACGCCGCGCTGGAGCGGGCGCTGGACGAGGCCCGCGAGCGGTTCGGCCGGATCGACGGCGTCGTGCACGCCGCCGGCCTCGCGGGCGGCGGCTCGATCGAGCTGCGCAGCGACGAGGAGATGCGGGCCGTGCTCGCCCCGAAGACCGTCGGCACCCGCAACCTGCTGGCCGCGCTGCGCCCCGGCGAGGCCGATGTCCTGGTGCTCTGCTCCTCGCTGGCCGCGCTGGTGCCCACCTACGGCCAGGCCGACTACACCGCGGCCAACGCCTACCTGGCCGGCGTCGCCGAGGCCGAGACCGCTCGCGGCGGACGGTACGTCGTCGCGGTGGACTGGGACACCTGGGCCGAGGTCGGCATGGCCGACCGCGCGGAGCTGCCGGCCGACCTGGCGGGCGTGCAGGACGCCATGCTGGCCGGGGCGATCACCCCCGCGCAGGGCGCCCGCGCCTTCGCCGCGGTGCTGGCCGGCCCGGCCGGCCGCGCCGTCGTCGCCCGGGCCGGGGCCGCCGGAGATCGGACGAGCGTCGGGTAGGGACAGAGTGTGAGAAGATGTGTAGAGCTCGGGGGTCGCCGGGGCAGGAGA
>NZ_JAHTKP010000022.1 GCF_019192735.1 Kitasatospora aureofaciens | reverse complement strand
CCCCCGCCGCTACCTGCCCGAGGCCAGCATGGAAAGGATCTACCCCGCCGACCCCGGTCGCGACGAACTCCCGCCTACTTCATGACTGTTGGCGCACGACCACTACACCACCTCATGGGACACGACCCTACACTCACCACGCGCAGCCTCTGAACAGGCAAAACGTCGAAGTCCTGCTGGAGTATTAGAGCCTGCTTGCGAGGGTTACCTGACACGTCGTCGGCAGGGTGAAGCAGCTTCTACCCTGGCCGGGTGGAGAGCGGAGCTGGTGAGCGGCGATGCCCTGGCTACGGGGGCCGACTGCCGTCCGGCGCCCGGCCGGAGAGGGTGTTCTGCGACGCTCGGTGCCGGTTGGCGCACTGGCGTCCGTACGGCGCTCGCGCGCCCGGGTAACCGCGATCCGGGAAGACCGCCGTGCGATGTGCCCGGAGTGCGGGACGTCGTGGACGGTGGGGCTGGAGCACCCGGCGGGACGGTGTTCTGCTCGGGGCGGTGCCGGACGAGGGCGTGGCGACACCGGACGGGGCGCGGGGGCGAGGGATTGCCACCGAAGTGACTCCAGCGGATGCGGAGTTGCCGCCTCCGCTCCCGCGCGCCCTTACCGGCCCGTGATCCGGGCCGCCGTTGGCGCCAGCGGCACCGCAGTGCGGCCGCTCTGGTCCGGATGTGGCTCGCGCCCCGGCCCGTCGTGGCGAAGCTCTGTGCCGGGGAAGTGTCGCCGAAGCCTACGAACCGTCAGGCCGAGGATCCACTGTCGATGACCAGGTCGGCGCCCACCACCGCGCCAGCCGCGGGCGAGGCCAGGTAGAGCACCGCGGCCGCCACTTCTTCGGCTTCCGCGACCCGGCCGAGCGGGTTTTCAGTCTTCACTCGCTCGGCACGGTCGGCCTCGGTCTCGCCGGGCCGCAGCGACATGGGAGCCGCGGAGGCGCCGGGGCTGACGGCGTTGATGCGGATGCCCTGGTGGATGTGGTCGAGAGCGGCAGCGCGGGTCAGCGCGGAGACCGCTGCCTTTGAGGTGATGTAAGTGGCGACGTTCGGGATCCGCAGGTGTGCGCCCAGGTTGGAGGAGATATTGACGATGGCGCCGCCACCGTTTCCCTTCATGTGCGCGATCTCGTGCTTCATGGCCAGCCAGACGCCGGTGACATTGGTTCGCAGCACCGCGTCCCAGTCCTCCTCGCTCACCTCGCCGACGGGTCCGGTGCCGCGGAGTATTCCGGCGTTGTTGACCGCGATGTCCAGTCCGCCGAAGCGGGTAACACTCTCGCGTACGAGGTTCCGGAGCTGGCCGGAGTCGGTGACATCGGCGGTGACAGCGGTGGCCGTGCCGCCGGTGGCCTCGATGAGACCGACCGTCTCGTCCAGGGAGGCCGCGGTGCGTCCCGCGGCGACCACGGATGCGCCCTCGGCGGCGAAGGCGAGCGCGATTGCGCGGCCGAGGCCGGAGCCTGCGCCGGTGACGAGGACAGTCTTTCCGGTGAAGCGGTTCATTTCGGTGGCTCCCTTAAGTGATGGATTACTTCGTGCGGTGGTTCAGGAGGGCCACGACAGCGAGAGCGGCCCCTGTTGCGGCCAGCGACGAGGCATCGCTGCCGAGCGTGAGCAGGATCGCGAACAGGACGGTCGGGCCGAATTCCATCGCGGTGTTCAGCACGCCGCCCGCGAGCCCGGCCTGCTGCTGCGACACACCTTCGGTGGCGAGCACGGCGGCTCCCGCGAAGGAGGCCGCCGTGCCGGCCGGCAGCAGCATGAGGCCCGGCAGCAGTCCATACCCGTATGAGATGTGCGCGTCGATCCCGGTGAGCGCGAGGAGGGCGAGCCCGGCCGCACCGGTGCCGAGCCCGGCCGCTGTGACGGTTCGGGCCCCGTACTGGCCGATGAGCGGTCCTGCCGCCCGGCCCGAGGCGATCAGCGCAACAGCGAACGGTACGAACGCCGCCGAGGTCTGCAGCTGTGTCCAGTCGCGCGCCTGTTGGAGCCGGAGCGAGAGGACCACGAAAGTCATCGCGGTTCCGCAAGCGCTCAGTGCGATCGCCGCGAGAGCGAGGACCCGCTGTCGGCCGAGCAGGAAGCTGGGCGGCAGCAGTGGGTCGCGGGTGCGGCGCTCGGCGTACCAGAACGCGACCAGCAGCGCGGCCCCGCAGAGCAGCGGCACGAGCACGCCGCCCGACGACCAGGGGCGGGTATCGGTGACGATGAGCCCGTAACTGGCGAGGGTGATCCCGGCGGTAGCGAGCAGAGCACCCGGCAGGTCGAGAGTCCTGCCCCGGCTCGGCGTGGTGTCCGGCAGCAGCCGGAACGTGAGGGCGAGAGCTGCGAGGGCCACCACGAGCGGCACGGCGAAGGTCCAACGCCAAGACAGCAGCGCTGAGATGACGCCGGAGAGCAGATTGCCCGCGGTCGCGCCGAGTACCGAGAGCCCGCCCCAGGTGGCCATCGCCCTGCCGTACGCGGGTGGGGAGGGGAAGACGGCACGCAGTACGGCCATGGCGGCGGGCGCGATCAGAGCCGCCCCCGCGCCCTGCGCGAAGCGCGCTGCGAGCAGTGTCCCAATGCCGGGAGCGAGCGGGGCGCCAGCCGAGGAGGTGGCGAAGAGGACCAGGCCTGCGGTGAGGGCAAGCCGCCCGCCGTAGCGGTCCGCGAGGCGTCCGCCAAAGAGCAGCAGCCCGGCGAAGGCCAGTCCGTAGGCAGCGCTGAGCAGGATCAAGTCGGCGCGCTCCAGGTCGAATTCGCGCCCGATCAGGGGCAGCGGTATGGCGAGCGCAGCGAGCGTGAAGATCAACGTGGTCTGGACGCCACCGAGGAGGACGAAGGCGTATCGCTGCTGCATAGGGGCGACGCGGGTAGCGCCCGTGGCAGTCATGCCGTCCTCCTGATATTTGACCGATCGGTTCATTATTTGGGCGTGCGGAAGGGAGCCCGGTGGTTTCGGTGGGTGTGAGTCAGTCCAGCAGGGCCAGGGCCTGTTCAGCTGCGTCCCGTACCCGAGTGGGATCGTTCGACGCCTTGCCGACGATCCGTACCCCCTGCAGCAGGACGAGCAGCATGCGGGCCAGCGCACGCGGATCGTGGTCCTCGGGCAGCTCGCCCTGAGCCTGGGCCCGTACGAGCGCAGAGTGCAGCGGGGTCTCGACGTGCTCCCAGCTGATCTCGACCCGGCGGGCCGCCGCAGGGTCGTGAGGGGCCAGCTCAGCTGCGGTATTGGTGACGAAACAGCCGTTCAGCCGGTCTTCCGGGGAGGCGGCCTCTGCGGCGAAGCGGCGCACCACCGCCCGCACCGCAGGCAGTGCGGGGCCCGGCTGGGACAGCTCGACAAGGAGAGCCGGGTCGCGCATCTCGGCATACCGGTCCATGGCCTTGAGATACAGCTCGTGCTTGCTACCAAAGGTCGCGTAGATGCTGGCGCGGCCGATGCCGAGGTGCTCGACGAGGTCCGACATCGACGTCGCTTCGTAGCCGCGCCGCCAGAACAGCTCAAGGGCCGCCTGCAGTGCGGCGTCAGGATCGAATTCCTTGGTCCTGGCCACGTCGAACATCATAGGCTTATCTAGAACGGTTGGTCAAATAAATGTGCCGTGGCCAGACCTGTGAGGGCTCCCAACTTCCCACGCGCTCCAGGATCCGGTACACCGTCGCGCGAGAGACGGAGAATTGTGGGGTCTGGCCCAGGTTGTGTGACGCGGCCACGCAGCGTTGCGCCAGAAGGCCGCCGCTTGCATAGGAGCGGGAAGCTGGGAGTGTCCGAACGGGATGGGGTCCAGTGGCCGGAGGAGCCGGAACGAGCCCGGTCGACGCCACCCTGATCACCCGCGCGCGCTGAGCCGTCACCCGACCGCCCCGACCGAAATCCGGTTGCACCCGCCACGGATCATGACTCCAATGTGGCGGGGCACCACGCGTCGTGGTGCCCTTCACCGGGGGAGGCCACCGCACAAATGGAAATCCGCACCATAACCGACCAGGAGCGCGACCTCTTCGTCGCCACCGCCCACGTCGCATTCGCCCGTTTCCCGGACACCCCGAACGAAGACGGCAGCGGAGTGTTCTGGGCGGCGTACGAAACGGACCGCTGCATGCTCGCCCGGACCGAGGACGGTCGGCCTGTCGGCACCGCCACTGCCTACTCCTTCGAGCTCACCCTCCCCGGCGGGACCATCGTGCCGGCCCCTGGGGTCACCGCGGTCGGCGTCCTGCCCACGCACCGACGCCAGGGTGTACTCACTGCCATGATGCGGCATCAGCTAGCCGCGTTCCGTAGCCGCGGGGAGTTCCTCTCTGTACTGCTGGCCTCCGAGTCCCAGATCTACGGCAGGTTCGGCTACGGCCCGGCCACGTACACTGGCCGGCTGACCGTTCCGCGCCACCGCGCCGCCCTCAGCACCCCCCGGGCGGAAGCCCACACCCCGGAGAGCGGCTCGGTCGAGGTACTGAACCGCGCCGACTGCGGCGAGCTCCTGGAGCAGCTCTACGACCGCTACCGCCGCGCCCAGCCCGGCGCGATCTCCCGCCCGCACCGCTGGTGGGCCCTGGGTGCCGGCATGCCCCCGGTCGCCCCGGCGCCGCGCTACGTGGCTGTCCACCGTGACGCCGGCGACGTCCCGGACGGCTACGCGACCTACTACCTGGACGACGCGGGCACCCTGACCATCGACGAGACGATCGCAACAAACGACACCGCCGCCACCGCTCTGGCCCGGTTCGCCCTCGGCCACGACCTGGTCACCGAGGTCGTCTTCAAGCACGTCCCGCCGGACCACCCGCTGCGCTGGCAGCTGACGGACTTCAACGCCGGCCAGAAGAGCAGCGAGACCGACTGGCTCTGGGTCCGGCTCCTCGACATTCCGCGCGCCCTGACCGCCCGTGGCTGGTTCAGCGATGGCGAGCTCGTCCTCGACGTCACTGACCCCTTCCTCGCCGAGCACGGCCGTTATCTGCTCACTGTCCAGGACGGCAAGGCCGACTGCGTCCCCACGGACCGCGAGCCCGACCTCTCCCTGGACGTCCGCGACCTGGGCGCAATCTACCTCGGAGGCACCACCCCGAGCACCCTCGTCCGCGCCGGCCACATTCACGCCCACCACCCCGACGTGGCGGCTCGCGCCGACATCCTCTTCCGCGCCGAACGCACCCCGCACTGCCTGCACTGGTTCTGACCGCGCGGTTGCAGAGACTGGACCGCGCTGGTCACACAGCGTCAGGCGAGAAGTACTCGCTTGCGTAGGAGCGGGAAGCCCGCCCGTCCGAACATTTGTCGTTTCAGCATCTTGATCCGGTTTACGGCTCCCTCGACGGGGCCGGAGTTCCAGTGGCTGGTGAGCCCGGCCTCGACCGCGTCGTAGTCGCTGTTCAGGCCTGCGGCGAAGCTGCTGATCCCGGACAGGCCAGAGGCCGTGGCCTCGGTGATCCAGTTGGTGAGGTGTTCGCCTTCCAGGACAGACTGCTGACCTGGTCAAACTGGCGCAGACACCACCAGGCCACAGCCCGCCGCAGCCACTACCGACACCGACTCGCAACCGGATAGATCACGAAGTCACACTGGAGTACTAGGAGGCCACCACCTCGATCTCGTGGACCGCGTTCCTGGCACCGGTCGGCGGCTGGACCCGGCCGACGGTGTCGGTTGCGCGGCTGCGGATGCGGTGCGGGCCGGGGGCGAGGTCGTACGGGAGGGCGAAGCGCTGCCACGTGGGGTGCGGGCCGCGCGGTTCCAGGACGGCCGGCTGCCAGGGGCCGTCGTCCACGGCGATCTCCACGGCGACCACCTCCGTGAAGCTCCAGGCACGGCCCGCCAGTTCGCACGCTCCGGCCCGCACCCGCCGGCCGTCGCCCGGGGTGAGCAGCTTGCTGTTCACGTCGATCTCGCGCACCGGGCCGGGCTCGCTCTCGCCCGGCAGGGTGCGGGTGTAGAAGCGGGTGGTGAACATGTGGTCGGGTCGGTCGGCGGCCAGCACGATGCGGGTCAGCCACTTGACCGAGTTGGTGCCGAACATCCGGGGCGCCACCGCGCGCACCGGAAAGCCGTGCCGGGGGAGCAGCGGTTCGCCGTTCATGGTGTGGGCGAGGAGGACCTCGGCGCGGGCCTGCGCCAAGGGGAGGTCCTTGAGGTAGGTCACCTCGCTCTCGCCCGCGAACGTGCCGGTGTCCGCGCCCTCGAACCAGACATGCCGGGCGTCCGGGCGCGGGCCCGCCAGGTCCAGGACGGTGGACAGCGTGACGCCGGACCAGTCCAGGTTGGCGACGGCGCGGGTCGGCACGTCGGGGCGGAAGGGGTTGCCGAAGCACTCGTGGACGGCGGTGAGGCGGGTCTGCGTCAGGGCGCGCAGCGCCGGCAGGTCCAGCCGCAGGGGACGGTCCACCAGGCCCTCGACCGTCAATGTCCAGGCCGAGGCGTCGAGTTCCGGGGGCGCGCCGAGGTGGCTGCGCACGAAGACGTGCTCGACCGGGGTGAGAAAGGCGTCGGGTGCCGTCGGGTCGCCCGAAGGAGTCTTCTCGCTCACTTGTCACATCCGCCTGTCATGATCCGTAGGTTCAGTGACGGACGCTAACGGACGAAGGGGGGAACGCGCGTGCGATTTGGCACCGGCCGAGCAACGTACGTACTGATCCACGGCGTGGCGGTGGACACCCGTGGCTGCCGGAGGGCCCGACGGCGCTGCCCGCGCTCATCGTGCCCCGTCGAGTTCGGCGGCGAAGCCGGCGAGCAGGATGTGCAGGGTCCGGTGGAAGCGGGCCTCCGCGTCGAGGCCGGTGCCGGTGCCGAGGGCCTCCGCCAGCTGGGGGTAGGTCGCCGGGTCGAGCGTCGAGAACTGGCCCGGGTCGGGCTCGGTGCCCTCATGGCCCGGGGTCTCACCGGCCTCGGCCAGGGTGTGGCCGAGCGTGAACGAGACGACGGCGTTGAGCACGTCCAGCGCGTCCCCGAGCGGGACGCCGTCCTCGCGCAGCACGGTGATGCCGCGTTCGAGGAGCGCGAGCGCGGCCGGGGTGGCGGCCGGGCGGGTGGCCAGCACGGTCAGCATCGCCGGGTGGTCGAGCAGCATCCGGCGTAGCGCGACGGCGAACTCGCGCACCACGTCGGTCCATTGGCCGGCGGGCTCGGCGAAGAGGTCGCCGGCCGACAGCTCCAGCAGGCGCTCCACCATGCCGTCGAGCATGGCCGCCTTGCTGGGCACGTAGTAGTAGAGCGTCATGCCCTCGACGCCGAGGGCCGCGCCCAGTTTGCGGTTGGAGAGCGCGGCGAGGCCGTGCTCGTCGACGAAGGCGAGTGCCGCGTCGATGACCTTCTCGCGGGTCAGGCCCGTTCTCGGGCGTGCGCGTCTGCTCGGCATCCGCTGTTCCTCCGACTCCCCATGCTCCCTGTGGGCCCGCGCGCCCGGTGTCCGGACCGTGGCGGTCTTGACATCTCTTGCGGTGTAAGAAAACAATAGCGGACACAGCGTTCTTGCAGTGCAAGAAAACTCTTCGGGAGGAAGTCGTGCAGCTCGTCGGCGTCATGGTTCGCAAGCTCAACGAGGGTGTGGAGTACGGGGAGTTCCGCCGGGGCTGGCTCCCGGACGAGACCCTGCCGGACGACCCGCGCACCCGGGTGATCACCGCACTGGGGCTGGAGGACTCACGGGAGATCATCACCATCGCGCTGATCGAGGGCGACCACGAGCCCGCGGACGTCCAGGCGTGGGCGGAGCGGCTCGCCCCGGTCGAGGAGCGCCGCTACGAGCGGATCAAGGACTTGGTCGGCCCGCCGACCCTGAACGCCGTCTACCGCGTGGTCGCCGAGGATGACCTCTCCCGGCCGATCGCCGGGTAGCCGAGCGACGTCTCATCAGGTCAATCAACCGTCAAGTCTGGTTATTCACAGAATATTCCGGCGTCGCGCGGGGATGATGTGCGGAACATTTACGGACCTTCAAGGTCTTCCCACCGGGATCTTCGGCTGACAGGCTGAGGCCGCCCTTTCATTCCGGAGGAGGTTCCTTGTCCCGTATATCCACGTTGGCCGGAGCGGTCACCGCCGCGCTTGCTCTCGTCACCGGCAGTGCCGTCGCGGCCTCGGCGGCGCCGATCGACCGGACGCCCGGCGCGGCGGCGGCCGAGGCGAAGGTCGACCCCGTCGCCTGGACGCCCTGCAACCCTGATCCGTCAAAGCCGGACCCCGGTATCTATGACTGCGCCGTCTACCCGGTGCCGCTGGACTACGACAACCCGGACGGCGAGAAGGTCGGCATCGCGATGATGCGCCGCCGGGCGAGCGACCCGTCGAAGCGGATCGGCTCGCTGTTCCTCAACCCGGGCGGCCCGGGCGGCAGCGGCTACCTGTGGGCGACCACCACCCGCTTCGGCGACGAGGTGCAGTCGCGCTTCGACCTGATCGGCTTCGACCCGCGCGGTGTGGCCCGGAGCAACCCGCTCAAGTGCTTCAAGACCCAGGAAGAAGCCGACGCCGTCAACAGCCGGGCGGTCGGTGTGCCGGTCACCAAGGCCGAGATCAACGAGACCCTGGACGCCGACCAGGACTACACCGACGCGTGCAGCAAGAACGCCGGCCCGCTGATCGAGCACATGTCGACCATCAACGTGGTCCGCGACCTCGACCGCATGCGCCGTGCCGTGGGTGACGCCCAGCTCACCTTCGCCGGGTTCTCCTACGGCACCCTGATCGGCTCGACGTACGCGAGCATGTACCCGAACAAGGTGCGCGCGATCATCGTCGACGGCAACGTCGACCCGGAGCTGCGCCTCACCGACGGCATGGAGTACGACCGCCAGCGGGCCGGCGGCTTCGAGCTCGCGCTGGACGAGTTCCTCAAGCGCTGCCAGACCGCCGGCGCCCCGCGCTGCGCCTTCGGCGAGGGCGACACCCGGGCCAAGTTCGACGGGCTCCGCGACCACCTGCGGACCAGCCCGGTCACCCTGCCCGACGGCTCCAAGGTGACGCTGAGCACCTTCACCGGCCAGGTCGCCAACGCGCTGTACTCGCAGTCCAGGCTGGCCGGCCTGGCCAAGCAGCTGCAGGCGCTGTACCAGGTCGTCCAGCAGCCGAGCGCGCCCACGCTGATGGCCCCGAAGGCGACGGCTGCGGACGACGCCAGTCAGCTCGCGGTGCGCGTCCCGCGGGCGCTGCGCGAGGCCCCGGCGGACTCGCCGTACACCGGTGACGACTCCTACCTGGCCGTCAACTGCCAGGACAAGCCGTACCCGTCGAACGACCGGGCCTTCGCGAACGCCGCCCGGAAGTGGGAGAAGGAGGCCCCGACCTTCGGCCGGTACCAGGCCTTCGACGCGCCCGCGTGCGCGAGCTGGCCGGCCCCGGCGGTCGACGCCGAGCGCTACGCCGGCCCGTGGAACAAGAAGAGCGCGAACACCGTGATGGTGATCGGCAACCTCTACGACCCGGCCACCCAGTACAAGTTCGCGCAGCGGATGCAGCAGGAGCTGGGCAACGCCGTGCTGGTCAGCGTCGACTCGATCGAGCACTGCGCGGTCGGCCGCAGCAAGGCCCTGAACGAGCTGGTCACCCGCTACCTGGTGGACCAGAGGCCGCCGCAGGCCGGGCAGTTGCTGAAGCCCGACCTGGACCCGTTCCCGGCGGTCTGACAGCCCGGTATCCGATCTCTGGGGATGTGGTGGTCGGCGTTTGCCGGCCACCACATCTTTGGTTTCAGGAAAATGAGTGACTGTCACACTAATTCGTAAACGGATTCCTTGTTTTCAGGGCCCGTGTTAGCGTGCCGACGCCAGCTTCTCGATGCGGGAAAGTGAGGGTCGGTCATGCGTGGAGAGTTCTCGCGTGAGGCAGTGGGGGATATCCGCGAGCTGCCCAAGGGGCGGTCCGTCGGGCCGGACGATCCCCGCTACCGGACGCTCAGCCAGGGCTTCAACCAGCGCTGGAGCAGTACCCCGGCGTACATCCGCCTGGTGGGCAACGAGGCCGACGCGGTGGTCGAGTTGAACCGGGCGCTCGACCAGGGGCTGCGGCCGACGGTCCGGGGCGGCGGGCACTGCTACGAGGGGTTCGTCGACAACGACGGGGGCGTCATCCTCGACCTCAGCACCATGCGCGGCGTCGAGGCCTCGACCGACAAGTTCGGCAAGGAGACGTACTGCGTGGAGGGCGGCGCCACCAACTGGGACGTCTACACCGGGCTGTTCCGTGAGTACGCCCGCACCGTGCCCGCTGGCTCCTGCTACTCGGTCGGCGCGGGCGGGCACATCTGCGGCGGCGGGTACGGGCTGCTGTCCCGGCGGGACGGGCTGACGGTCGACCACCTGGTCCAGGTCGACGTGGTCACCGTCCGGGGCGGCACCGCCGTGGTGACGAAGGCCCACCGGGACGACCCGAAGGGCTCGCCCGAGCGGGACCTCTTCTGGGCCCACACCGGGGGTGGCGGCGGGAACTTCGGGGTCGTGCTGCGCTACCACTTCGCGTCAGGCATCCCGAAGCCGCCGCCCCGGGTCTGGGTCAGCAGCATCGCCTGGTCCTGGGACGACCTCATCGAGCGGCCCTCGGACTTCGAGACGCTGCTCAAGAACTACGGCGCCTTCCTGGCGGCGCACAGCGGGGTCGAAGAACCCGTCTACCAGGGCCTGTTCACCCTCCTCAAGCTCACCCACCGCTCCAACGGGAACGTCGTCCTGGTGAGCCAGTGGGACGGTGACGACCCCGGACCGCTGGAGGACTTCGTGGCGGCCATCGAGGACGGGATGGCGACCCGGGCGACCGTCCAGACCCACAGCGCCGGCGGGCTGTTCCTGGCCTACCCGGAGAAGCACCGGCAGATGCCGTGGTTCCAGGCCACCATGACGCTCAACGGCTCGGGCGACAACCAGCGCGGCAAGTACAAGTCGGCCTACCACCGAACGCCCTTCAGCCAGGTCCAGATCGACGCCTTCTGGGACTGGCTGTCGCAGGACGTGGAAGGTGTCGACCTGAAGCAGACCCTGGTCCAGATCGACTCCTACGGCTGCCGGATCAACGCCCGTAAGCCCGAGGACACTGCCATCCCGCAGCGCGACTCGATCATGAAGCTCCAGTACCAGACGTACTGGACGGACGAGTCGCAGGACACCGACCACCTCGAATTCCTCAGCGGGCTGTACCAGGACGTCTACCAGGAGACCGGGGGCGTGCCCGAGATCGACACCGACACCGACGGCGCCTACGTCAACTACCCGGACGTCGACCTGGGCACGGCGGACCAGAAGAACCCGGCCTACCCGCGGCTGTACTACAAGGGGAACTACGCGCGGCTGCAGAGCACCAAGAAGTACTGGGACGAGAAGGGGGTGTTCCGCCACGCGCAGTCGATCATCCTGCCGAAGGGCTGACTGGTTGGGCTGACTGGTTGGGCTGACGTTAGGGCCGATCGGCTAAGGGGCCACGGCCGGTTCCGGCCCGACGATCCGTCCGTCGCGGAGTTCGATCACGCGGTCGGCCAGCTCCATCAGCGTCGGGTCGTGGGTGGCGACCAGGACGGTGACGCCCTCGCTGCGGACGACGGCGCGAAGGAGCTGCATGATCGCGCGGCCGGTCTCCGAGTCGAGCTGGCCGGTCGGCTCGTCGGCGATGATCAGGCCGGGCTCGTTGGCGAGGGCGCGCGCGATGGCGACGCGCTGCTGCTGCCCGCCGGAGAGCTCGCCGGGGCGCTGGTTGGCGTGGTCTGCGAGGCCGACCAGGGCCAGCAGCGTGCGGGCGCGCTCCTCGCGCTCGGCGGCGGCTACCTTGCGCAGCCGCATCGGCACGCCGACGTTCTCGGCGGCGGTGAGCATCGGGATGAGGCCGAAGGACTGGAAGACGAACCCGATCCGCTCCCGGCGGAGGGCGAGCCGGCCGTCCTCGTCGAGGCTGCCGAGGTCGGTGCCGTCGAGGGCGATGGTGCCGGCGGTCGGCGCGTCCAGGCCGCCGACCAGGTTGAGCAGCGTGGTCTTGCCCGAGCCCGATCGCCCCTTGAGCGCGGCGAGTTCGCCGCATCCGACCTCGAACGAGACGCCGCGCAGGGCGTGCACGGTCCGCTCGCCGGTGCCGAAGCTGCGCTGGAGATCGGTCACGGCCACCATCGGTGCGGCGGCGGTGACGGCCGGTTGCTGCGTCATACGGCGTCCCCCTTGGTATCTGTTCCGGTGAATCCGCACAGGAGTTGAACCCGCTGTTGAACCCGTGCGTGCGACTCGCCCGTTAATGCCCCGCGCCCACCGAAACGGCTGAATTGGTGAAGTGTGCATGGCGTACTGACGATGTGCCACCACCCGGACACGGTCGATGCGCGCGGGCAATGCAAGGAATTTGCTCATTACTTACCTGATTCGCGCAAGTCCCTTCCGTTCCTGGATCGAATCTGACAGCATCGTCCGCTATCCGGTGATCAAGCGCTGGGGATCACCACATCGGTGTGCCCAAGACGTGTCCATCCGTGGCCGACCCGTGCCCGGATCGGGTCGACGGGCGGTATCTGGGACCGTACCGGGGGAGGAACTCGATGCTCGGCTTCGTCGTGCGCCGACTGCGCGGGCGACTTCCGCTGGCCGGCGCCGTCCTGCTCACGGTCCTGATCACGACGGCCGTGCTCACGGCGCTGGTCGCGTTCAACCGGAGCGTCGGCGAGGCCGGCCTGCGGCAGGCGCTCCAGGGCTCCGGGCACGCCCGGACCACGGTCCTGGTCACCGCCCAGCACGGCCTGGAGAAGCAGGCGAAGGACGAGCCCGCGCTCGCCGCGTACCGGTCCCGCCTCTTCGGCGACCTGCCCGTGCAGACCCGGAGCCTGATCCGCAGCCGCTCCTACGGTCTGCCGGGCGGCGCCGTCGACGGCGGCCCCGGCGGCCCGGGGGGCACCGCAAAGCCCGACCTCACGGTCCTCGCCGACCTCGACCGCACGCGCGTCCGCCTCCTCGCCGGCGCCTGGCCCGCCGCCGCGTCCGGCCCTGCCCAGTCCGCGGCCCCGCAGTCCGCCGCCGCGCAGTCCCCGGCCCCACAGTCCGCCGCACCGCAGGCCGCCGTCCCGCAGACCACGCTGGCCCGCCTCGGCCTCACCGCCGAGGCGCTGCCCGCCGACGTCAAGCTGGACGACCGCTACGGCGGCGCCCCGCAGACCGTCCGCATCACCGGCGTCTACCGCGCCGTCGACCCGGCCGACGCGTACTGGCGGCTCGACCCGGTCGGCGGTCACGAAGTCGGAACCGGCGGCTTCACCACTTACGGCCCGATGCTGGTCGACGAGAGCGCGTTCACCGCCGCCGGACTGCCGCAGGACAGCCGCGCCTGGCTGCTCGACGCCGACTTCGCCGGCGTCGACGAGGCCGCCGCGAACGCCATCGGCGACCGCTCCCAGGCCCTCGCCGTCGAGCTGCGAAGCAGTGCCGGACTCCAGGCGACCACCGAACTGCCGGACATGATGCGTGAGTTGGCCTCCAGCATGCTGGTCGCCCGGTCCACCCTGCTGATCGGCGCCCTGCAGCTGAGCGTCCTCGCCGCCGCGGCCCTGCTGCTCGTCGTCCACCTGATCGCCGGTCGGCAGGAGACCGAGAACGAGCTGCTCGCCGCCCGAGGCGCCTCCGGAGCCAGGCTCGGGTCGTTCACCGCCGTCGAGTCGCTGCTGCTCGCCCTCCCCGCCGCCCTGCTCGCGCCGCTGCTGACGCCGTATCTGGTCCGCGTCCTGGCCGGCCTCGGCCGCTCCCGGCGGGTGACCCTCGACACCGGCATCAGCTGGACCCTGTGGCCGGTCGCCGCCGCGTGCGCCCTCGCCTGCATCCTGCTCGCCACCGTCCCCAGCCTGCTGCGCGGCGCCGGCGCCGCCCTGCGCGCCCGCACCGGCCGCCGCCAGGCGCTGGTCGCCGGGGTCGCCCGCAACGGCGGCGACCTCGCCATACTCGCCCTGGCCGCCCTCGCGTACCAGCAACTCACCCAGTACGGCAGCGGGCTGTCGGCCGACTCCTCCGGGCAGCTCGGCGTCGACCTGCTCCTGGTCGCCGCCCCGACCCTGGCACTGTGCGCGGGCACCCTGGTCGTGCTGCGCCTGCTGCCGCTCGTCGCGCGCCTCGGCGCCCGGATCGCCGCGCGCGGCCGAGGTCTGGGCCCGGCGCTGGTCGGCTGGCAGCTGGCCCGCCGGCCCGCCCGCGCCACCGGGCCCGTGCTGCTGCTCGTGATGGCGGTGGCCACCGGCGTCCTGGCGCTCGGCCAGCACGCCACCTGGACCGCCTCCCAGCGCGACCAGGCCGCCTTCGCCACGGCCGGCGGCCTGCGCATCTCCGGCGCGCAGACCTCCCTGATGGGCCAGGGCGGCCACTACGGCTCGCTGCCCGGCGGCGACCGGCTGGTCCCGGTCGTCCGCGAGGAGCAGTCGCTGCCCAATGGCACGGGCCAGCTCCTCGCCGTGGACAGCGCCGCCTTCGCCGAGCGCGTCCCGGTCCGCCCCGACCTGCTCGCCGGGCACTCCCGCCAGGAGCTGTTCACCCCGCTCGCCCAGCCCGCGCCCACCGGGCCGCAGGCCGGGATCCCGCTGCCCGGCCGGCCGTTGCGCATCGACGCCGAGATCTCCGTGAGCCAGCACGACGAGGAGGCCCCGCTGCCCAACGGGATGCTCCCGGCCCCGGTCCGCCCCGAGGCCAGGCTGCTGCTGCGCGACCGGTTCGGGTTCACGCACAAGGCCCCGCTCTCGGTGCTGCCGTTCAACGGCGACGTCCGCGCGTCGGCCGCCCTGAGCACGCTGGTGGACGCCCCGATCGGCTCGGTCGCGGCGCCGCTGACCCTGGTCGGCGTGATCGTCTCCTTCGGCGACCGCACCGACGGCGAGCTGACGATCCACCGCCTGTCCGTCTCGGACACCGCCGACGGCCCCGCGGCGCCCGTCCCGGTGCCGGCGGGCTTCGGCTGGGGCACGACCGTGCCCGACGTCGTCGCCAGGTCCGGGTCGAAGCCCGGCCCGGCGGCCGAACTCGGCGCCGAACCGGTCGATGCCACCCGCCTGTTCACCCTCCGCTACCGCTTCGCGAACGGCCGGGGCGATGCCCTGCGCGCCACCCTCGGACCGGCCGGGGCCACCGCCCCCAAGGACCTGACCGGCGTCGCCACCCACGACTACCTGAAGGCCGTCGGCGCCAAGGTCGGCGACACCGTCAGTGTGCCGTTCGCCGGGATCGTCCTCCCGGTCCGGGTCACGGCCGTCGTCGACGCCCTGCCGGTCGTCGGCACCAGCGCCCTCGCCGTCGACCTCGCCACCACCTCCCGCCTGCTCGCCGCTCAGGGCAGGGACCTGGCCGGCCACGTCGAATGGTGGCTGCCCGCCACCGGTCCGGACGACCGGACCCCCGCCGAGGCCGCCGCCGCCCTGCGCGCCGCACCCGGAGTCCAGACCGTCCAGCTGTACGACGACACCGTCGGTGACCTCCTCGGCGACCCGGTCGGCGCCGCCCCGCAGAGCGCCCTGATCGCCATCGCGTTCGTCACCGCCGTCCTCGCCGCGATCGGCTTCGCCGCCGCCGTGGCCGGCTCCGCCCGCGAGCGCTCCCGGGACTCCGCGCTGCTGCTCGCCCTGGGCACCCCGCGCCGGCAGGTGATGCGCACCGCCGCCGCCGAACAGGCCGTGCTGGTCGGCCTCGGCGGGGCCGTCGGCCTCGGCCTCGGCACGCTGCTCGTCCACCTCATCGTGCCCCTGGTGGTGCTCACCCCCGCCGCCCGCCGCCCGATGCCCGAGGCGCTGATCGAGCTGCCGGCCGGCCAGGCCCTCCTGCTCGCCGCCGCCATCGCCGTCGTCCCCCTGCTGTCGGCCTTCCTCACCGGACGCCGCCGTCGAGACGTGGCCGCCCGGCTGCGCCACGTGGAGGAGATGTGACCGCCAAGGCCGGCACCACCGTGCCCCGCCCCCGGACCGACCACCGCCCCGCGCCGTGGGTGCGGACCCGCCTGCGCGCGACGCCGCTGGCCGCGCTGCTCATGGCGGCGCTCGCGTTCGGCACCGTCTTCCTGGCGGCGGCCTTCCCGCGCGCCGTCGACCGCGGCGCGGACGACGCGCTGCGCCGGTTCCTGCACGACCGCGGCATCCCGGCGACCAGCCTGGTCGCCACGGCCCCGCCGCAGCGTGACGAGAACGCCGACTCGCTCGACTCCGTGAAGGGGAAGCTGACGGCCCGGATCGGCCGGGACCTGCCGCTCGCCCCGTCCGGCCCGGTCTTCGGCATGAGTGCCAACCACTCCCGCCCGATGCTCAACCCCGGCCTGGCCCGCCTGAGCGAATCACCGCCCAAGCTCGGCGCGCTGTACCTGCACGGCTTCGCCGACCACGCGACGCTGACCGACGGCGCCTGGCCGGGCCCGGCGGCCCCCGGCGAACCGCTGCCGATCGCGATCAGCAAGTCCGCCGCCGAGACCATCGGCATCAGGCTCGGCGACGTCCTCGACAACGGTGAGGAGGTGAAAGGCCCCCTCCGCACCAAGGTGGTCGGCCTCTACCGCGCCAACGACCCCGACGATCCGTACTGGAGCGACCTGCCCTGCCCGACCCACGCGTGCGTGGAGGGACTGCTGTGGAAGACCAGCGGCATCGCCGACGGAACGGCCCTGGACGCGCTCTTCGCCTGGGGCAACGGCGCCAGTGACTTCTGGCGGATGCCCCTCGACACCGGTGCGCCGCGCGCCGACCGACTCGGCGAGATCCGCGACGCCGTCGGCTCCTACATGGCGGGCCCCGGCGCCACCGCGCTCCAACGCGACACCGGCCGGGCCAAGCTGACCGTCAACTCCTCCCTGCCCGGCGTCTTCACCCGGGCCACCGCCCGGTACGAGGCCGCGGCACCGCTCGCCGCGATCGGCCCGGCCGGTGTGGCCGGCGTCGCCACCGTGGTGCTCTGTCTGGCCGCCGCCCTCGTCACCGACCGGCGCACCGCCGAGCTGCGGCTGCTCCAGGCCCGCGGCGGCTCCCGCGGCGGCGTGCTGCTGCGCCTGCTCGGCGAGGGCGCGGTGACCGTCCTGCCCGCCGCCGTGCTCGCCACCACCCTCGCCCTGGTGCTGCTGCCCACCCCCCGCTGGGGCGGGGCCGTGCTCGCCGCCGCCGTGACCGCCCTGCTCGCCCTGCTGGCCTCCCCGGCCCGGGCCGCGCTGCTCTGGTCCGCGCCGCGCGCCCCGGGCGGGCGGCGCCGCGTCGTCGGCGAACTCCTCGTCCTGGTGCTCACGGCCGCCGCCGTGGCGGAGGTCCGCCGACGCGGCGTCGCCCCCGCCGGCACCGGCGTGGACCCGCTGCTGGTCGCTGCCCCGCTGCTGCTCGCGCTCTCCGGTGGCGTCCTGTTGGCCCGGATCCAGCCGATCGCGGTCGGCTGGCTTGCCGCCCTCGCCGGACGCGGGCGCGGCCTGGTCGGCTTCCTCGGCCTGGCCCGCGCCGCCCGCGACACTTCGGGCCGCCGCCGGCCCTCCGTGCTCCCGCTGCTGGCCCTGCTGATCGCCGTCACCACCGCCGGCTTCGGGGCCACCGTCCTCAGCGACGTGGACGGCGTCCGGACGGGCGCCGCGCGGGTCGCAGTCGGGGGCGACGTCTCGCTCGCCCTCCCTCCCGACGCCACCCTGCCGGATGCGTTCGCCCCGGCCGCCGCCGCGCTGCCGGGCGTCCGCGCCGCCACCGGGGTTTGGACCGAGACGCAGACCTTCCTCATCGGCACCGACATCGACTCCACACGGGTCACCCTCGTGGTCGTGGACCCGACGGCCTACGCCGAGATCGCCCGCACCGTCGGGGTCGGCGAGTTCGACCCGGCCGTGCTGGCCGGCACCCCCGGCGGCCCCGACACCCCGGTGCCCGCCCTGGTCAGCAGCGCGCTCGGCCAGAAGCTGTCCGGCCGGCCGTACCGGCTGCGCACCCCCAGCGGCGGCGAACTGCTGACGACCCCGGCCGGGCGCGTCGACGCCACCCCCGCCCTCCCGGACTCCCTGCAGCCGTTCCTCGTCCTGCCGGCCGGCCCGGCCGCCGCGCGGCTCCCCGAACTCAAGCGGCTCAACGGCTGGTTCGGCGTCGGCGACATCAACGCCGCGCAGTTCGCCGACCTGGTCCGGGACCGGGGCGTCACCAGCGCCGTCGGCCTCGCCAAGGTGATCCGGGAGGCGGCCCAGACCGAGAACCGGGACCCGAACGCGCTGCCCGGCGGCTACACCGTGCGCACCAGCGCCAAGGTGGCCGCCGACCTCGCCGCCGACCCGCTCCAGCGCTCGGCCGGGCGGCTGTTCTGGTCCTCGGTCGGCGCCGCCGCCGGATTCGCCCTGCTCGCCGTCCTGTTGACGCTCTTCCGGGCCGCCCCCGACCGCGCGGCGGTGCTCGCCCGGCTGCGCACCATGGGCCTGCGGCCCCGGCAGGGGCTCGCGCTCATCGTCGCCGAGGCCCTGCCGCAGACCCTGGCCGCGGCCCTCGGCGGCGCCCTGGTCGCGCTCGCGGCGGTCGGCCTGCTCGGCCCCGCGTTCGACCTGTCGGCGCTGGTCGGCGTCCACGTCGGGGACCAGCTGACGCCCGACCTGCTGCCGGTGCTGCTGCCCACGGCCGGGTTGACGCTCGTGGTCTGCGCGGGCGTGGTGGTGGAGACTGTCGTCTCCGGGCGGCGCCAGATCGCCGCCGAACTGCGGGCGGGGGACCAGCGATGAACCTGACCGCTGTTGTGACCGATGTTGTGACCGAGATGGGAGACGAGCGGTGAAGAGCACCCCCCAGGAGCGGACGGTCGCAGAGGCCCCCACCCTCCAGGAGCTCCAGCAGCGGGCCCTCGCCGCCGCCTCGCCCAAGGCGTACGGCGCCGGCGCGGCCATCGTCTGCGACCGCCTGGTCCGGATCTTCAGCGCCGAGGGGATCGAGGTCCAGGCGCTCCAGGGCCTGGAACTGACCATCGACCAGGGCGACCTGGTCGCCCTCGTCGGCGCCTCCGGCAGCGGCAAGTCGACCCTGCTCACCATCCTGGCCGGGCTCGACGTCCCCACCGCCGGCACGGCGACCGTCGCCGGGTGCGACCTGCTGGAGATGTCCGTCCGGGAACGGCTGCGCTACCGCCGCGAGGTCGTCGGCTTCATCTGGCAGCAGACCGCCCGCAACCTGCTGCCCTTCCTCACCGCCGCCGAGAACATCGCCCTGCCGATGCAGCTGCGCGGCCGGCGCGCCGGGGCCGGCCGGGCCCAGCAGGCCGCCCGGGTGGCCGAGTTGATGGCGGCGCTGGAGATCGGCGACCTCGCCCACCGCCGCCCCAACGAGCTGTCCGGCGGCCAGCAGCAGCGCGTCGCCATCGCGGTGGCGATGGCCAACAACCCGCCGGTGCTGCTCGCCGACGAGCCCACCGGCGAGTTGGACTCCGAGACCGGCGCGGTGATCTTCGAGGCCTTCCGCACCGTGAACCGCGAACTCGGCGCCACCGTCGTCATCGTCACCCACGACCCGATGGTGGCCGGCGAGGTCCGCCGCACCGTCGCCATCCGCGACGGCCGCACCAGCAGCGAGGTGCTGCGCCGCACGGTGACGGACGAGCACGGCGAGGAGTCGGTCAACGAGCGCGAGTACGTGATGCTGGACCGTACCGGGCGGGTTCAGCTGCCCGTCAAGTTCCTGGAGGCGCTCGGCATGGAGCACCGGGTGGCGGTCGACCTCGCGGCCGACCACATCGAGGTCCGGCCGGACGACCTGGCCGGGCACTGATCGGCGCCGGCCCTCGCCGCTAGCAATCGCCGCCCATCCGTTGGAAGAGCCCGCTGCGCTCGGCTTCCTCGCGGAGGTCGGGCGCGTCGGTTCCCGCGCGTTCACCGTGGGCGGCGGCGGTACAGAGAGCGAAGACGAGCAGGGCACTGGCCGCCACGGCGAGGATGCCGACTGCGGTCAGGACGCGTAGCCAGGTCACGGAAGTGCCTCCTGGGGACGGTGCGAGGGAACGCCGCCGGGGATCTATCGGCACTTCGCTTCGCACGGTCGAGTGTCCAAGGGCGGTTCTTCCCGCCGACCGCCGCGCGAGAGGTCGCCCGCGCGGGCGCTCGAAGCATCGGTGGGGCGCGTTACATCCTTCCGCGCGCCCCCGGGGTGGCGGACGCGTACCCTGTCGGGCCGTCCACCAGCGCACGCAGGGCGCCCAGATCCGGCTTCCCGGTCTCGCCGAGCGGAATCCCCGGCAACACGAGAATCGACGACGGCGCGCAGAGCGGACCGCTCCGCTCCCGCACCCACCGGTGCAACTGCTCTTCCGTCACCCGCGCGCCCGGCGCCGTCGTCACCGCTGCGTGCACCCGCTCCAGCCGGTCCGGCCCCGTCGTCGCGAACATCACCGCCTCCCGGACCTCCGGGTGCGCGAGCAGCGGTCCCTCCACGTCCCTCGGGAACACGTTGTGCGCGTCCACGATCGCCATCCGCTCGCGCCGCCCGACCACCGTCAGATAGCCCGCCGCGTCCAGGCTGCCCAGATCCCCGGTGTGCAGCCAGCCGTCCCGCAGCACCTGCGCCGTCAACTCCGGGTTCTCCCAGTAGCCCTGCATCGCCGTCGGGGTGCGGACGCAGATCTCCCCGGTCCGGCCCGGCGGCAGCGGAGTGCCGCCCTCGTCCAGGATCCGCACGTCCGTGTCCGGGAACGGGCGCCCGGCGGTGGTCAGCAGCCGCGGGTCCAGATGCTCGTCCGGGGTCAGCCTGGTCACCGGCCCGCACTCCGTCAGGCTGTACGTCTGGTACAGGACCCGCCCCAGCCGGCGGGTCGCCTCCGCCAGCCGCTGCGGGGACGCCGGACAGCCCGTGTACGAGACGCGGCGCAGGCTCCCCAGGTCCGTCCGCGACAGCATCGGATGATCCAGCACCCGGTACAGCAGATGCGGCGGCAGGTACACCCGCGACACCCCGAACCGCTCCACCGCCGCCAGCACCGCGTCGGCGGCGAACCCCTCCTGCAGCACCACCGTGCCACCCGCCGCCAGCGCCAGGTCCGCCGTCGTCCCGCCGCCGTGGCACAGCGCCGTACAGAGCAGGAACACCGACGCCGCCACCAACTCCGGTCTCGGCGGCCGGGCGAACCGGCGCAGCACCCCCTTCGGCCGGCCGGTGGACCCGCCCGTGAAGCGCACCGCCATCACGTCCTCGGGCCGGAAGCGGGGCGGCAGCGGCGCGGGGGAGAGGGGCGCGGCGAGCTCCAGGAGGTCCGTGCCGAGGGCCGTCGGGCCGAGCGCGAACAGGCCGGCGGAGGGGAGCGCCCGGGCGATGTGGGCGGCGACGGTCCCCAGCCCGGCCGGATCGAAGACGAGCGCCGCCGTGCGGGCGTTCTCGGCCATCGCCACCTGGTCGGCGACCGGGCGGTCCAGGTACAGCATCGCCACCCGGCACCCCAGCAGATTCGCGGCCAGCCGCACCAGCACCGTCTCCGGCCGGTTCCCGGCCAGCACCGTCACCCCGTCCCCGCGTCGCAGCCCGGCCCCGTCCAGCGCCCGCGCCAGGCGGTACACGGCGTCCAGGCAGTCCTGCGCGGTGAGGGCCCGATCGTCGCAACGGATCGCCACCCGCCCCGGATCACGCGCCAGCCCTGCGAGTACCAGCCCGGTGTACGTCGGGGTCGCGGTCACGTTCTGCCCTCTCTCCGCCTGCTGACGATCCATCATGTCGGAGGCCACCCTAGGCTCTGCGGGCTGGGTTGCTAGGGTTCCCGTCCGAGTACGAACGGGGGGACCGATGAACAGCACCACGGACGGAACGGAGACGGTGCCGCACGGCGTCGTCGACCTGCGGGGCGCGGCCGGCCCGGCGTTCACGGTGCGGTATCCGGCGGATGCCGTGGTGGTCGTGTCGGGCCTCCCGGGGGCGGGGAAGAGCACGCTGCTGCGCCGCTGGTCCGGGCAGGCTGTGGCGACCGTTGATCCGAGGGCCGTGCACGAGGCGTGCGAAGCCGTGATGCCCGCGAGCCTGCCGTACGCCGTCTACCGGCCGTGGGCCCGGCTGGAACACGCCCGCCTGCTGCGCACCTCGGTCCGGCGCGGCGGTCCCCTGCTCGTCCACGACTGCGGCAGCCGGGCCTGGATGCGGCGCCGGCTCGCCCGCGAGGCGGCCCGGCAGGGGCGCGAACTGCACCTGGTCCTGCTCGACGTCGGACCCGCCACCGCCCTCGACGGCCAACGCACCCGCGGCCGCCACGCCCCACCCCGCACCTTCGCCCGCCACCGGCACGGCCTGGACGCCCTGCTGGCGGCCCTGACCCGCCACGTCCGGTCCGGAGCCCCGACCCCGGTGCCGGAGGCGGCGTCCGTGCTGCTCCTCGACGCCGCCTCCCGCTCCCGCCCTGAGGCGGTGCGCTTCGGGCCCGGGGCTGCCCAGCCGCCTGCCGGCGGCACCGCGCGGCCATACGGTTCAGGGTGATCCAGCGAGGGACCCCGGGCGTTCACGCCCGGGGGGAATCGATTATCTGCTATCTGCCCACAAGCCCGGTCGTCTACGGCTGGGTCAAGTTGACGGTAGGATCAAGGCCTTCACGGAAGGGGGCCGGGAGATGCTCAGCGGTGCGCAACGGGTCGTCCCGCCACGCGTGTTGGCCGCCCACCGGGTCGCCACGGCGAGCGGGTTCGGGCGGAGCTGCACCCCCGAGGTGGGGCGGCTTCTCGCGCTGGCCGCAGCCTCCAAGCCCGCCGGGGTGGTCGCGGAGAGCGGGACCGGGGCGGGGGTCGGGACGGCGTGGCTGCTCAGCGGGCTCGGCGCCGGTGCGCGGCTGGTCACCGCCGAGCGTGACGAGCGCCTTGCCCATAGCGCCGCCGCGCTCTTCGCTGACGACGACCGCGTGCGTGTGATCGCCGGCGACTGGCGGCTGTTGGACGAGCACGCACCCTTCGACGTCTTCTTCTGCGACGGCGGCGGCAAGCGCGACGATCCCCGGCACGTCGTCGACCTCCTCGCGCCTGGGGGCCTGCTCCTCCTGGACGACTTCACCCCCTCGCCCGCCTGGCCGCCCCTCTTCAAGGGCGAGGTCGATGAACTCCGGCTGTACTACTTGACCCATCCTGATCTGGAGGCCACCGAGGTGCTGACCACCCCCACCGGTTCCGTCGTTCTGGGCGTGAAGCGGGAGCGGACCGCATGGTGACGATCGAGACGCCCCGGCTGCTCCTCCGGCGCTGGCGCGAGGCGGATGTGGCGCCGATGGCGGCCGTGAACGGGGACCCCGAGGTGATGCGGTGGATCGGCGACGGCCAAGTGCTGGACGAGGAGGAGACCCGCGTCCGCACCGCGATGTTCGAGCGCCTGTGGGACGAGCAGGGCTTCGGCCTGTTCGCCGTCGAGCTTCGCGAGACCGGTGAACTGGCTGGGTTCACCGGCCTCGCCGTGCCCCGGTTCCTGCCCGAGGTGCTGCCGGCCGTCGAGGTGGGCTGGCGGCTGGGCCGCCCGTTCTGGGGCCTCGGCATCGCCACCGAGGCGGCGACCGCCGCCGTCCGCTTCGCCTTCGAGGACTGCGGCCTGGACCGGCTCGTCAGCATCGCCCAGATCGGCAACGTCGCGTCGGAACGCGTCATGGCCAAGCTGGGCATGCGCGTGGAACGCGAGACGATCACCCCCGCCACCGGCCGCCCCGTCCGCGTCCACGAACTGACCCAGGAGCAATACGTCAGCTCCTGACCCCGAGCAGCGCCCGCGCCGCCGGCTGGGTGACGGACCCGGACGGGCCCGAGAAGCCCGACCTGTCGGAGGAGTGGTGACGGAGTGACGTGAGGTGACCCTGGGGGCGGTCCGGGAAGCTGGAAGACTGGGAGCGGCAGAGTCCGTATCCCGGAGATGAGGTCACCCCGCATGCCCAGCAGTGCCGCCGTCGACAGCCCGTGGTTCCGGCGCTTCCGCCCGGCCGACTCCGCGCCCGCCCGGATCGTCTTCTTCCCGCACGCGGGCGGCTCCGCGAGCTTCTACGTCGACTACGCCACCGCGCTGTCCCCGTACGCCGACGTGCTCGTCGTCCAGTACCCGGGCCGGCAGAACCGGTTCGCCGAACCGACGATCCACTCGGTGGAGGAGCTCGCGGAGCAGGTGTACCAGGAACTGCGGCCGTGGGCGGACCGGCCGCTCACCCTGTTCGGGCACAGTCTGGGCTCGGCGGTGTGCTTCGAGGTCGCCCGCCGCTTCGCCCGGGACGGCGTGGCCGGGCCGGAGCACATCTTCGTCTCGGCCGGCCGGGCGCCCTCCCGGCCCCGCGAGACCGAGGTGCACCAGCTGTCCGACGACGCGCTGCTCGCCCACATCGGCGAGCTCGGCGGCACCGACGAACGCCTTCTCGCCGACCCGGAGCTGCGCGCCCTGATCCTCCCGGCACTGCGGGCCGACTACACGGCCATCGAGACCTACCAGTGCGCGCCGGACGCGATCGTGCCGCACCCGATCACCGCCCTCGTCGGGGACGACGACGAACGGGCGACGGCCGATGACGCCGCCCCGTGGGCCCGGCACACCACCGGCGCCTTCGACCTGCGGGTCTTCCCCGGCGGGCACTTCTACCTGACCGAGCAGGCCCCGCCCGTGCTGGAGCTGCTCGCCGCGCACCTGCGCGGCTGATTCGGCCGGGCAGCCCCGGTGACCGCGCCCGACGGCTCGGCTACTGTGCCTGGTTGACGTTCCATCAGCCGAGCCGTTGGGGCTGCCATGCGCCGGATCGCCGTCGTCGGAGCGGGCCAGGCCGGCCTGCAACTCGCCCTCGGGCTGGTCGCGGCCGGGTACGAGGTGACGCTGGTCGCGGAGCGCACGCCCGAACAGGTGCGGGGCGGGCGGGTGTTGTCGACGCAGGCGATGTTCGGCCCGGCGCGGCGGATCGAGGCGGCGGCCGGGCTGGACCTGTGGGCGGACGAGGCGCCCGCCGTCTCCTCGGTCTCCTCGGTGCTCGCCGTCCCGCCGGCCGTGCGGGCGCTGGAGTTCACCATGACGCTGGACGAGCCGGCGCAGTCCGTCGACCAGCGGCTCAAGTTGGCGCGCTGGCTGGAGCTGCTGGACGAGCGGGGCGGCCGGGTCGAGTACCGCACGCTCGACCGCGACGGGCTGCGCGAACTCGGCGGACGGCACGAGCTGACGGTCGTCGCGGCCGGGCGCGGCGATCTGGCCGGGATCTTCGAACGCGACGCCGCCCGCTCGCCGTTCGACCGGCCGCAGCGGGCGCTGTCCTGCCTCTACGTGCACGGCGTCGGCTCGCCGGATCCGGCCGCCGAGCCACGGGCACGGATGCACGCGCTCCCCGGGCTGGGCGAGCTGTACCTCCAGCCCGCCCTGACGCTCTCCGGTCTGTGCGCGATCCTGCTCTGGGAGGCGCTGCCCGGCGGCCCGCTGGACCGGTTCGGGGACCGGCCGGGGCCGGCGGCCCAACTGGGCCGGATCCGTGAGCTGTTGGGCGAGTACCTGCCGTGGGAGGCGGAGCTGTGGACGGAGGCCGAGCCGACGGATGCGGGTGCCGGCCTGTTCGGGGCGGTGACGCCGACGGTCCGGCGGTCGGTGGCTTCACTGGGGCCGGGCGGCGACGGGGGCGGGGACGGGGAGCCTGTGCTCGGCCTCGGTGACGCGGTGGTGCTGAACGACCCGATCACCGGGCAGGGCGCCAACAGCGCCGCGCGGGCGGCGGAGGCCTACCTGCGGGCGATCATCGCGCATGGGGACGCGCCGTTCACGTCCGGGTGGATGCGCGCGACGGCGGAGGCGTTCTGGCAGCAACACGCCCGGCACACCGTCGAGTTCACCGCCACGATGCTCACCGTGCCGGACCACCTGCAGAGCGTCTTCGCCGCTGCCGGCCACGACGAGGCCGTGGCGAGGCGGCTGGCCAACACGTACGCAGAGCCGAGCGACTACGCGGCGTGGCTGGCCACGCCGGAGCTGACGGCGGCGTATCTGGCGTCGGTGGGCGGGTAGGGCGCTCGGCCGGTCACCCGTGGTGACCGCCTTCCCCGGCCTTGCCTCGCCCCGGCCTTGCCTCGCCCCCGGCGCGGGGCGACGCTGGGAGGGGGACGGCAACGGGTGGGTGGGAGGCGTCGGTCGTGGACGGTCGGGAGCCCGGGGCGCAGCCGCGGGCGGGCAGCGGACACCGGACCGTGCCGCACACGGCGGATCTGCAGGTCGAGGCGTGGTCGGCGACGGCCGAGGGCTGTATCGGCGAGGTGGTCCGCGCCGTCGTCGACAGCTTCGCCGACCTCTCCGCGGCCCGCCCGGCCGGCGAGCGCGCCTGCACCGTGATCGCGGCGAGTGACGCCGACCTGCTCGCCGGCGTCCTGGAGGAGGTTATTTACCGGATGGACGCCGACGGCGAACTCCCCGCCGCCCTCGCCCTCGGCGCGATCCGGGACGCGGAGGGCGGGCGGGCCATGGAGGTGCGCTTCCGGATGGCCGACACCGCCACCGCCGCCCTGGTCGGAGCCGTGCCGAAGGCCGTCTCGCTGCACGGCCTGGACCTGCGCGCCAGCCCCGGCGGCTGGACCGGCCGGGTGACCGTCGACGTCTGAACGCGGAGCGGGGTGAGCACCGTGGAGATCGTACTGACCGAGGAGGGCCCGTACCGCTGGCGGATCGAACCACAGGCGGCGATGCGCGTGCCGGGCGTGGTGTTCGCGACCCGGGAGCTGCTGCCGCAGGCCGCCGGGGACAAGGCGCTGGAGCAGGTGGCGAACGTGGCCACCCTGCCCGGGATCGTCCGTGCCTCCTTCGCGATGCCCGACGTGCACTGGGGCTACGGCTTCCCGATCGGCGGGGTGGCGGCGACCGACATCGAGCAGGGCGGCGTCGTCTCGCCGGGCGGGGTGGGCTTCGACATCTCCTGCGGGGTCCGGCTGCTGGCGGCCGGCGTCGCCCGGGACGAGCTCGACCACGAGCGCATCCGGCGGCTGATGGACCTGCTCGACCGCAGCGTCCCGCGCGGCCTCGGGCGCGGCGGCCTGTGGCGGCTGTCCGGGCCGGAGGAAATGGACGAGTTGCTGCTCGGCGGCGCCCGCTACGCCGTCGAGCACGGCCACGGCGTGCCGCGCGACCTGGAGCGCTGCGAGGACCGCGGGGTGCTGGAGGGCGCGGCCCCGGGCGAGGTGAGCACCCGCGCCGTCGAGCGCGGTCTCCAGCAGGTCGGCAGCCTCGGCTCGGCCAACCACTTCCTGGAGGTGCAGGCGGTCGACACGGTGCACGACCCGGAGACGGCGGCCGCCTTCGGACTGCGCCAGGGCCAGGTCTGCGTCATGATCCACTGCGGTTCGCGGGGCCTCGGCCACCAGATCTGCACCGACCACGTCCGCGCCATGGACCGCGAACTGCACCGCTACCGGATCGAGGTCCCGGACCGTCAGCTCGCCTGCACCCCGGTCGACTCGCCGCGCGGCCGGGCCTATCTGGGCGCCATGATCGCTGCCGCCAACTACGGCCGCGCGAACCGGCAGTTGCTCTCCGAGGCGGCCCGCCGCGCCTTCGCGACCGCCCTCGGGGTCGGGCTGGAGCTGGTCTACGACGTCTCGCACAACCTCGCCAAGCTGGAGACGCACGAGGTGGACGGCGTCACCCGGCACCTGTGCGTCCACCGCAAGGGCGCCACCCGCGCCCTGCCGCCCGGTGACCCGAGCCTGCCCGCCGACCTCGTCCGGGCCGGCCAGCCGGTGTTGGTCCCCGGCACGATGGGCACCGCCTCGTACGTCATGGTCGGCCTGCCCGGCAACGACGCGTTCTGCTCGGCCGCCCACGGCGCCGGGCGGGTCTGGAGCCGGCACCAGGCGCTGCGGATGGTCCGCGGTGAGCGGCTGCACAGCGAGCTGGAGGCGCGCGGCATCGCCGTCCGGCCCGCCTCGTACCGGGCGCTGGCGGAGGAGACGCCGGACGCGTACAAGGACGTCGACGCGGTGGCCGCCGTCACCGAGGGCGCGGGGCTCGCGAAGCAGGTGGCCCGGCTGGTGCCGCTGGGCGTCTGCAAGGGGTGAGGTGCAAGGGGTGAGCTGCAAACGGTGGGCTGCAGAGGATGAGCTGCAGACGGTGAGCCCGGGCGACAGGGGAAACCCGGCCCGGCGGTGTTGCTCGACCCGCCCACCGGGGAAAGCTCTGATGTCCCCGGGCCGCCCGACCCGGCCGCAGCCGCCACGGAAGGTGGGCCATGCCCAGCAGCACACCGGTGATCGAACTGCGCTCGCTCACCAAGCGCTACGGCGCCACCGTCGGCATCGACCGGCTGGACGTCACGGTCGCCGCAGGGGAGGTGTTCGGCTTGCTCGGGCCCAACGGCGCGGGCAAGACCACCACCCTGCGCTGCCTGGTCGGGCTGCTCCAACCGAGCGACGGGCAGGTGCGGGTGCTCGGCCTCGACCCGGTGGCCGACCACCGGCGGCTCGCCCCGTCCGTCGGCTACCTGCCCGGCGAACTGCGCCTCTACCCCGAACTCACCGGGCAGCAGACGCTCGACCTGCTCGCCGCCCTCCAGGGCGCCCCGGTGCCGCGTCAGCGCGAACTCTGCGACCGGCTGACACTCACCCGCGCCGACCTCGGCCGGGCCGTGGGGGAGTACTCGCGCGGGATGAAGCAGAAGCTCGGGCTCGTCCAGTCGCTCCAGCACCGGCCCGAGGTGGTGGTGCTGGACGAACCGACCGAGGGGCTCGACCCGCTCGTCCAGGAGACCTTCTTCGAACTGCTCGCCGAGGAGACCGCCGCCGGGCGGACCGTCCTGCTCTCCAGCCACGTCCTGCCCGAGGTGCAGCGGACCTGCGGCCGGGTGGCGATCGTCCGGCAGGGGCGCCTGGTCACCGTCCGCTCGGTGGCCGAGCTGCGCCAGGCCCGGGCCCGGCGGGTGCGGCTCGTCCTCGCCGACGGGCGGGGCGCCCGGCCGCTCGGGGCCGCCGAGCGGTGGTCGCCGCGCTGGGACGGGCCCCGGGTGGAGCTGCTGGTGCCGCCGGACGAGGTGGTCGCGGCCGTGCGGGCGATGCTCGCCGAGCTGCCGGTGGCGGACCTGACCGTCGAGGAGGCCGGCCTGGACGAGGCGTTCCTCGACCTCTACCGCAACTCCGACCCCGAGGATCGGCCATGAGCGAGCGGAGCGAGCGACTCATGAAAAGGCGCCCGAGCACCGTCAGCCGCCGCCTGCCGCTGGTCTGGCTCGCCCTGCACCGGCGGCGCCGGATGCTGTTCGGGCTGCTGCTGGGCATGGTTGTCTTCGAGACCCTGATCGTGGTGATCACCAGCACCGTCCCGCCCGGCGAACTGTTCGGCGCCCGCCGCACCCCGCCCGGCGCCTTCAAGGCCTTCAGCGGCTCCAACGGGGACGTCTCCATCGCGAGTTACCCCGGGCTGCTGGGCGCCGGGCTCACCCACCCGTTCTGGATCGCCCTCCAGCTGACCGTCATCGGCTCGCTCGGCGCCGCCGCCGTCGCGGCCGACGTCGAATCCGGCACGATCGAGCTGCTGATGACCCGGCCGCTCTCGCGCCGCCGACTGCTCGCCGAGCGGACCGGCGCCCTGGTGGCGGCCTCGGTGCTGCTCAGCGCCGCGGCGACGCTGACGATCGCGCTCGGCGTGGCGGCCTCGCCGGCGCTGCGGGCCGCCGTGCCGGAGGGCGGGGTGTTCGTCGCCGGACTGATGGGCTGCGCCCTCGCGTTCAGCCTGACCGGGCCGGTGCTGGCGGTCTCGGCGTTCACCCGGCGCCGGGCGTACGTGATCGGCGCGGCGGTGGCGTTCGGCGCGGTGGGCTTCGCGCTCAACTTCGTCGCCCTGGCCTGGTCCCCGGCCGCCCCGCTGCGCTACGTGAGCCCGTTCCACTACTACACGCCTGGGGACGTGCTGGCCCATGGGGGTGTGCCGTGGGCGTCGTTCGGTGTGCTGATGGCGGTGGGCGCGGTGGGGTTGCTGGCGGCGTTCCGGTTGCTGGAGCGCCGGGACCTGGCGATCTGAGCACGAGCGCTTGGGCGGCGGAGGCGGACCCGCGGGAGCAGTGACAGGGCTGAAGGCATGGCAGGCTACCGGGGTACCACCGCAGCTGTGATCAGGAGCCCCGCCATGGACCGTCCGCCCGCCTTCCGCCTCGATGCCACCGCCTCCGGGCACCCGGCGGGGATCCTCGACGCCGCCGCGCGGGCCGAGGAGCGGGGCATGGACCGGCTGGTGGTCGCCGAGACCGCGTACGACCCGTTCCTCCAGCTGGCCCGCGCGGCCGACCGGACCGAGCGGATCGAGCTCGCCACCGGCATCGCGGTCGCCTTCGCCCGGACCCCG
Organism: Kitasatospora aureofaciens; assembly: GCF_019192735.1. Taxonomy (GTDB): domain Bacteria; phylum Actinomycetota; class Actinomycetes; order Streptomycetales; family Streptomycetaceae; genus Kitasatospora; species Kitasatospora aureofaciens_A. The sequence goes on along the minus strand of NZ_JAHTKP010000022.1, from coordinate 95,424 downwards.
ATGACCCTGGCGTACCAGGCCTGGGGCCTGCACGCGGCCTCCGGCGGACGGGCCGTCATCGGGCTGGGCTCGCAGGTCAAGCCGCACATCGAGAAGCGCTTCGGGATGCCGTGGGACCGGCCGGCCGCGCGGATGCGCGAGTACGTGCAGGCGGTGCGGGCGATCTGGCACAGCTGGCAGACCGGCGAACGGCTGCGCTTCCGCGGCGAGTTCTACACGCACACGATGATGACGCCGGTGTTCTCGCCCGACCCGGTCCCCGCCGGGGTGCCCCGGATCCTGCTGGCCGGGGTCGGGCCGCTGATGACCCGCACGGCCGGCGCCGTGGCCGACGGCTTCCTCAGCCACCCGTTCTCCTCGCCCGCCTACCTGGCCGAACAGGTGCTGCCGGGCCTGACCGAGGCCCGCGCACAGGCCGAGGCCGAGGGCGCCCCGTGGACCGGCAGGCCCTTCGAGATCGCGGGCAGCGTGCTCACCGCCACCGGCCGGACGGAGGAGGAACTGGAGGCCAACCGCGCCGGAGTCCGCGAGCGCCTGGCCTTCTACGCCTCGACGCCCGCCTACCGGCCCGTGCTCGCCCAGCACGGCTGGGAGGACCTCCAGGAGCGCCTCCACCCGCTGTCGGTGCGCGGACGGTGGCAGGAGATGGCCGCCCTGATCGACGACGAGGTGTTCGACACCTTCGCAGTGGCGGGCCCGGTCGAGGACGTCGCACGCGAGATCCACCGCCGCTACGTCGGCCTGGTCACCCGCCTGTCCGTGAGCCTCCCCGAGGACGCGGACCCGACCCTGGGCCTGGACGTGCTGGAGGCGGTCCGCGCGCTGGACTGACCGGAATCGGTGGTCTGTGGGCGGGATGCGCCTCTGATCAGACGGGAAACGGCCAAGTCCGGTCGCTTTCGGGCATCGCGACCTCAGGTGTCGCTTTGGGCGGCAGGATCGCGGGGGCAGGTAGTGCGGAGCCGCGTCGCGCGGTTCTGTCGGCCTGTCATGTCTTGGCCACCCGTCGACGACCGTGGGGGTGCCCGCTTGACCGCGTACGACGAACCTGCCGACTTCGACGACCTGAACGACCTGAACGACCTGACCGGCCTGGACGACCCGGACAACGTGGACGACCTGGTCGACCTGGACGATCACGACGAACTCTCCGACTTCGACGAGTTCCTCCGCGTCTGCGCCGGCCTGACCGGCTTCGACGAGCCCGAGCTGCGCGCCACCGGCATGGCACACGAGCACCACCGCACGACCCTGGCGCACCGGGTCCGGGACGAGCACGCGCTCGTCCACCTCTGGTACGTCGGCGCCTGGCCGGGGGAAGCGCCCACCTCGACCCGGGCGTACGACCGGGGCCTGGTGTGGCGGACGTTCCACGCCGACCCACCGGGCGCCGCCGCGCCCGGGCACGGGAGCTGGGCCGAACCGCCGCGGGGAGGGGAGGAGCGGTGACCGCACGCTGGGACGCCGTCGTGGTCGGCGCGGGCATGGCCGGGTCGCTCGTCGCCCAACGCCTCGGCGCACATGGCTGGCGGGTCCTCGTCCTCGAAGCCGGCCGCACCGCCGACAGCGCACCCGACACCGCCGCCGCCTACCGCGCGGCCGGCGGCGGCACACCCACCTCGCCGTACCCGCACAACCCGCACGCGCCCTCCCCGGACGTCGGTGACCTCACGGGACGCCCCGACGGCGGCTTCACCGCCACCGGCTACCTCCTCCAGCACGGCCCGCTGCCCTACGCCAGCGGCTACCTGCGCACCAACGGCGGCACCGGACTGCTCTGGACCGGGCTCACCCCGCGCATGCACCCCGAGGACTTCCGCACCGGCGACCTCGGACACGGCCGCAACTGGCCGATCGGCTACCACGACCTGGAGCCCCACTACCGTGCCGCCGAACACGAACTCGGCGTCGCCGCCGACGCGGAGCAGCAGCGCACGGCCGTCGGGCTGCCGATCCCGGACGACTACGCGTTCCCGATGCGCGCCATCCCGGCCAGCTACCTCGACCGGCAGCTCGCCCACGCCCTCGACGGCCGCACCGTCCGCGACCCGGCCATGCCCGGACCGGCCCGCCTCGCCGTCACCGCCACCCCGCACGCCCGCAACGGCCTGCCCACCCGGCCCACGTCGCCCGGCGATTCCCCCGGCCCGGTCTGCGCCGGGAGCGCCGGCTGCGTCCCGGTCTGCCCGACCGGCGCCAAGTACACGCCGCTGCGCACCCAGGCCCGGTGGTCCGCGAGCATCGAGCTGCGCACCGAGGCGGTGGTGAGCCGGGTCCTCGCCGACCCGGTGACCGGGCGGGCCACCGGGGTGGAGTACCTGGCCGGCGGCGCGGTGCACCGCGCGGACGCCGACCTCGTCGTCCTCGCCGCGCACGCGATCGAGAACGCCCGGCTGCTGCTCCTCTCCGGCCTCGCCAACCGCAGCGACCAGGTGGGCCGGAACCTGATGGACCACCCCGCCCTCCTCACCTGGGGGCTGATGCCCCGCCCGGTCGGCCCCTACCGCGGGCCGGGCTCCACCAGCGGACTGGAGGCGTTCCGCTTCGGCCCCGGCCGGGAGCTCCGGGCGCCGTTCCGGATCGAGATCGGCAACTGGGGCTGGTCCTGGGCCGGCGGAGCGCCGCCGGCCGAAGCCGCCGCGCTGCTGGCCGCCGGACTGCGCGGCAAGGAACTGCGCGGGAGCCTCGGCGACCGGCTGGGCCGCCAGTTCTCGCTCCAGTTCGAGCTGGAACAGCCCGCCGACCCGGCCAACCGCGTCACCCTCGACCCCGACCGGCGCGACCCGCTCGGACTCCCGCGCCCGGCCATCCACTACGACCTCACCGAGTACGTCCGGCAGGGCATGGCCTCCGCCCGGGCCGTCTCCGACCAGCTGTTCGCGCTGCTCGGCGCCGAGGACCACACCGCCTACCCGGCCGGACCGCAATGGCCCGGCCGCCTCGAACACGGCGGAGCGGTGTACGGCTACCGGGGCGCGGGCCACGCCGGCGGCACCCACGTCATGGGCGACTCGCCCGCCACCTCCGTCGTCGATCAGTGGCAGCGCTGCTGGGACCACCCCAACCTGTACGCCGTCGGCTGCGGCTCGATGCCCTCGCTCGGCACCTCCAACCCCTCGCTCACCATGGCCGCGCTCGCCCTGCGCAGCGCCGAACGGATCCACCACGACCTGCTGGACCTGCACCGCCCGCTGACGGCGGGCACCCGGGCCGCCCGACACCCCATGGAGACGCCATGACCGGCCTTCCGCTCCCGCCCGTGCCCGAGCCGTACCACCTCCCGTTCCACTACGGCGCGTTGCACAACATCGGAGTCGACTACCTGATCCAGCCCGACCGGGCGCGCGAACTGCTCCGCAAGCGCCACCCCGGGCTCACGCCCGCCCTCTTCGACGGCCGGGCCTGCGTGTCCCTCAACTACCAGCTCTACTTCGCCCAGTACCCGGGTGGCGGCGGCATCACCCAGGAGGTGGAGATCAACCTCGTCGCCCACCCGGCGTTCGCCGAGGAGCGCCTGCCGGAACTCAACTACGGCCAGTACGCCCGGGGTTACGACCAGACCAAGCTGCTCGGCATCGCCCGGCTGCACGTGCTCTGCGACAACCCGCTCGCCATCGACGCCGGCCGCCGGCTCTACGCCGAGCCCAAGTACCCCGGCTGGTTCGAGACCGTCCTCCCTTCCCTCAACGCACCCGCCGTGCGCGAGCGATGGTCCGTCTCCTGCCGCCGGGCCGCCCTCGGGCCCGACGGGCTGCGCCGCCACGACGAGGAACTCCTCGCCATCGAGGCGGATTTGGTGGGCCTCACCGCCGAATCCGTCAACAACACCCCGATCACCGGCTACGGCACCGACGACGAAGGCCGCCTGCTCGCCGGGCCGCTCAACGTCTACCAGCCCTACCGCTACTACGCCCTGGACGACCGCACCGCCGAGCGGATCCGCCTCGACCTCGGCAACCCCGCCGAGGCGTCCGCCCGCGACCTCGCCCACCTCATCGCCGACGCCCCGGCCGCCGGCGCCTGGACCTACCAGTCCCCACCGGTCGCCGCGCACAACCGCGCCTACTACATCCGGTGACGGCACGTCCCACTCGGACGGTGCGCCGGAAGAGACATCAGGCCGCCCGGCGCAGCGCCACCCGAACCCCGCAGGCCAGCGCCCACGTCACGCCGGTGGCCGCCAGGAGGCGTACCGCCTCCGAGAGCGGGTCGGCGTTCCCGTAGGCCGCCGCCAGCACCGGAATCCCGAGCAGGAACGCGCCCGCCCCCAGGCCTTCGCGCGCTTCCCCGGGCGGCAGGACCAGCGCCACGGCCGTGACGACCGGGACCGTGAGCGAGAACAGCCCGGTCGGGCTCGTGTGGAAGGCCGGCTCGGCGCTCCGGTGGACCAGCCAGTACGCGATTCCCGGCAGCAGCGTGCCGAGGGCGATCACGGCGAGCGGCGCACGTGCGCGGGCGAGGTCAGACGGCTCGCACGGGCTGGACGGTGCGCACGGACTGGACGGCGCGGCGCTCGCGCAGCGTCCGGAGCACCCGGCGAGTGGCGCGGGTGGCGACCGGGGGCAGCAGGTCCAGTGCCAGCTGACGGGAGGCGGACCGCTGGACCGGCGTCTTCACCCGGTAGTTGAGCCGCAGCACGTGCGTCCCGGCGATGGTGTCCTCGTCCACGGTGTAGCCGTCCGCCCGCCAGTCGCGGCCGAGCAGCACCTTCCGGGCGGCTGCGGCGTCGCCCCAGGTGCCGTAGAACTTCATCGGGGTGAGCAGCACCGGGCGGAGCCCGCCGGTGAACACCGCCTCCCAGACCGCCGCGGAGACGCCCGGGGTGTGCTCCGAGCGGTAGTCGTCGAGCGCGACGAGGCCGTGCTCGCCCAGCGCGTCCCGCGCGACGGCGATGTCCCCGGCGACGTGCTCGTACAGGTGCGAGGCGTCGACGTGGACGAACCGGCAGCTGCCCGCCGGGATCCGCCCGTCGGCCAGCACCGAGGTGGGGGCCTGGACGATCTCCGGCAGCTCGGCGTGGAAGGCCAGGTAGTTGGCCTCGAACGCGCTGCGGGTGAGGGTCTTCCGGTAGGACATCGCCATCTCGGCGGCGTTGTCCGCGTCGCCCGCCTCGGAGTCGAACAGGTCGCAGACGGTAAGCCGCTCGCCGGGGCGAAGGTGGTCGCCGAGCAGGACGGCGCTGCGCCCGAGGTAGCTGCCGAGTTCGAGGATGTCGCCGGTGACGCCCGCCGCGGTCTGGGCGGAGAGGAGGTGTCCGAAGGCCGCCCGGTCGAGACTGAAGAACCAGCCGGGGATGTCGTCCCGCTTCAGCGGCGCAGGGTGGGCGGCTGCGGTCTCGGTCGTGGGCACGGCGACCTCCAGGGGTGCGGGCGGGGCCCGATGGCGGGGTCACGCCGCGGTGGTGCCGTGGACGTGAGGCGGATCATCATAGCGATGGCGGGGCCCGGTTGGACCAGGTTCCGAACGGCATATTCCGCTCTACCGCCCTGCCGTTCGGCAGGGGCGCGCGTCCCGGCCCGACGCGCCTTACGGCTCGGGTCTGTACGCCTCGCGATCCGGCCCGGTTCGTCTCACGACCCGGCTCCGTACGCCTTGCGGTTCGGCTCGGTTACGCCTTACGGCTCGGCTCTGTACGCCTCACGCCCCAGCCGCATCCGCGTCCAGCTGCTCGATCGTTTCTGCCAGCCAGGCCCGCTCCGCCGCCGTCGAGGCCCGGGCGACCAGCAGCATGCCCCGGCGGAATGGATTCGGCTCCCGCTCGGCGGTGACCGGCTGCCCGTCCCCGTCGTAGAAGAAGCTGCTCGGGGCGTCCAGGAAGGCCAGCCGGCGGCGGAGCACCGCGGCCTGCAGGGCGGGGTCCGCGAGGTGGTGGAGGAAGGCGGCGAGGGCGAAGAAACGAATCTGGTCGGTGATCTCCGCCTGCTCCGGGTCGGCCAGGCGGCGCCGGAGCTCGGCCCGTCCCTCGTCGGTGAGTTCCAGCGTCTGCCGGGGCGCGGCGCCGCTGCCCGGCTCGGTCCGGCGGTGCAGCAGGCCGGCCTTCTCCAGCCGGGTGATGGCGGGGTAGAGCGCGCCGTCGCTGACCGGCCGGACGTGCCCGGTCAGGCCGGTGATCCGGGACTTGAGCTCGTAGCCGTGCAGTGGCCGGTCGTACAGGAACCCGAGGATCGCGAGGGTCAGCACAGTCGAAGCCCTTTCGTCGGAGTGCGCCCGGTGTGTGCGCCATGTTACCTCTTGTCGAGGTGGCTCGATTAGATGTATCTCTATTCGAGGCAATCGCTGAACGCATCGGCCGAAGCACCGGCCGAACGCATCGGGGGAGAGAACATGCGCGGGCACCTGACACGACTGACCACCCTGGCCGGACCGGTCTACGCCGAACTCCTGTCGGGCGTGATCGCCTCCGTCATCGGCACCTTCTGGGTGGCCGGCCTCGGCGGGGCGGCCGTCGCCGCCGTCACCCTCGCGGGCGCCGTCGAGAACCTGCTGCTCGGCCTCGTCCTCGTGGCCGGCTCCGGCACCAGCCTGCGGCTCTCGCGCGCCCTCGGCGCCGGCGACCATGCCGACGCCGCCCGCACCACGCGCGCGGCGTGGCGGCTCTGCGGGCTGGGCACCCTCGCCCTCGCCGTCCCCGGCTTCCTGCTGCGCGAGCGGCTGGCGGGCGCCTTCCTGGACGGCCCGGCGGCCGGGCTCGCCGCCGACTACCTCGCCGTCGCGTTCCCCGCGTTCGGCCTGTTCTTCGGCCAGCGCATCGCCGACGAACTGTTCAAGGGCGCGGGCGACACCCGCACCCCAATGCGGATCGCGCTGCTGTCCAACGCGCTGCTGCTCGCCCTGGACCCGCTGCTCGTGCTCGGCGCCGGACCCCTGCCCGGCCTCGGCGCGACCGGCGCGGCGCTCGCACTGACGGCCTCCCGGGCGGTCGCGTTCGCGGTCACGCTGCGGCTCCGGCGGCGGACGCCCGGGCCCGCCGAGGGAGGAGTCGGCCCGGCGATGCGTCGGATCATCCGGGCCGGCGCGCCGTTCGGCCTCGACTTCACCGCCCGGATGGCCGTCGGGACGGCCCAACTCGCCCTGGTCGCGGGCTTCGGCGTGGCGGCGGTCGCCGGGTACGGGGTCGGCTACCGCGTGCTGCTGGTCGTCACCATGGCGTTCTACGCGCTGCGCCAGGCCGCCGCGATCGAGGGTGCCCGCCTCGCCGGCGCGGGGGAGAGCGATGCGCTGCGCTCGCTCGGCCGCGCCACCGGACGGCTCGCCGCATTCCTGGGCGCGGGCGCGGCGGTGCTGTGCGCGGCGACGGCCGCGCCGGTGAGCGCGCTGTTCACGGACGACGCGGCCGTGGCCGGGCAGTCCGCGGGCTTCCTGCGGATGGCGGCGCTCTACCTGCTCCCGTACGCCCTCGTCGTGGCGCTCGGCGGCGTGCACCAGGCGGCGGGCGCCGGACGGCCGCTGATGGTCTCCGTCGCGGTCGGCCTGGGTTCCCAACTCGCCGCCGCCGCAGCCCTGTCGGGCCCGCTCGGGGTGACCGGCGTCTGGGCGGGGCTGACCGTCGGCGCAGTCGTCCAGCTCGCGCTGCTGCTGGCACTCACCCGCCGTCCGACCGCGCCCGTCGAGCCGTGCCACAGCGGTGGGCCCGGGAACGACGCCGAACGGACGGCCTGTCCCGCCCCTGCGCGCGGATGAACGCACCATGCTGGAGGCCTGGTTGGACTTCCACCGAGTGCTGCGTCACCCCCTGTACATGGGCGCGCGACGTGTGGTGACATATCCATGTCAAGCTCGGGCACGGGCTCGGAATGGCCGCGCCCGCCCCGGCTCCTGGACGATCGAAGGGGAAGCCCATGCTGCTCCGTGTGCTGGCCGCGACCGGTGTCGCCGCATCACTGTTCGGCTCACCGGCCTTCGGTGTCGATTCGCTCCCGACACCGCCGGACCGGATCGTCATCGACGTCGCGACGGTCAACGGCTCCGGCTGCCCGGCGGGGACGGCCGCCGTGGCCGTGTCCCCCGACAACACCGCCTTCACCGTCACCTACAGCAGCTACCTCGCCCAGGTGGGGGTCGGGTCCAAGCCGACCGACTTCCGGAAGAACTGTCAGCTCGACCTGCGCGTGCACGTCCCCCAGGGCTTCACCTACGCGATCGCGTCCGCCGACTACCGCGGCTTCGCGCACCTGGAGAACGGCGCGACCGGCACCCAGCGGGCCAGCTACTACTTCCAGGGCGAGCCCGACACCAGGTACGCGACCCACCGCTTCAACGGTCCGAAGGACGACAACTGGCAGGCGACCGACACCGTCGACGTCGCCGCCCTGGTCTTCGCCCCCTGCGGCGAGGAGCGCAACTTCAACATCAACACCGAGCTGCGGGTCGGCGCGGGCAGCTCGGACCCGACCAGTACCACCAGCTTCATGACCATGGACTCGACGGACGGCAGCATCAACACCGTCTACCGCCTCGCCTGGAAGCAGTGCCCCTGATCCCCAGGCAGGTCGGCGCCCGCCGCTGGAAGCACGAACCAGCGTTTCCGGCGGCGGGCGCCGAGGGTTCGACCGCACTGCACGAAGGGCTGCACGGTCGGTCACGTCCTTCAGGAAGACCCTTCGCCGCGGACCAGTCGCAGTGAAGGCTTCGCGCGCTCGGCCTCCTGCTCGGCCTCACGTTCGGCTTCCTGCTCGGCCACCAGGTCCGCCGCCACTCGGGCGCCCATGGTGCGCAGCTCGGCCTTGCGCTCCTCGTCGGCCTCCTTGTCGCCCGGGTAGAGGGCCACATACTGGATTCCGTTGTCGTCCTCCCAGCTGTAGCTCTGGTACTGCGTCGGCGTCTCGTCCGCCATCAGGAGCCTCCGATTCTCGCCCTCGGGGTGACCACCGTAGGCGACCGACGTGCACCGGGATAAGGGCCCGCGACGCAAGCACTCGTTCGGCTGGTCGGGTGGCGTACGAGGTTTCATGGTGCTCCGTGGAGCCCGGGGCCAGGTGAAATCAATGGCCTGAATCGGAGTGCTAAACATTCCGAATGGCGTTTACTTGCCGACCGTTATTCGCAAGCTCCGGATATGGCGAACGGTGTCTTCCATACGGGCTACGAAATCGAGATCAACCTGACGCTGCCGGACCTCGGTCATCCCGACCGGCCCGGCCTCCTGAAAGAGATCACCACCCCGATCGGCCGGCGTGAGCGCGAGCTCCTGGCGTGCCTTGAGCATCATCTCGACGGGTACTGCCAGGCCGAGGAGGAGGACCACTCTCCCTGGATGTCGATACGCCGCAAGACCTCCGAGGGGCGCACGACCTGGGTGGCCTCCCATCTGCCGGTGCGTCACACCCCCACGGCGGAGGAGAGCGCGAAGCACCAGGCCATGAAGGAGCGGATCGCCCGGACGGCGGAGCGGCACGGTCTCCGGGCAGAGGTCGAGGCACGGGTGACGGACGGCCGGATTCGCACCGACGTGCTGGTCACCGGGGAGTCCGGGCTGCGGATCGGCTGGGAGGCCCAGTATTCGCCGATCACGGCGGGGACGGTGCGGCGCCGGTCGCGGGCGGCCGCCGAGCACGGGATCGTTCCGCTGTGGGTGACCGACAGCGACCGGTCGGCGGTCGTCGAGCGGGCCCCGTGGGCGAGGGTCGACGACTTCTCGTGGCGGCAGATTGCCTCCCCGATCGCCATGGTGGTCCGCGCCGGGGTGCGGCATCTGCAGCAGTGGAAGTGTCTGCCGAGCAGCGAGCGGCCGTGCCCGGACACGGGCGGCTCCTGCGGCCGGTTCCACGCACAGTGGTTCCTGCCGGCGCTGTGCATTCCGAGGAAGCGACCGACCGAGGTCGACGAACTGGTGGTCTCCAGCGCCGACGGCGAGTTCGTGCCGATGCGAATTCCCCGGCAGGACGACCCGCGCAGCGTCTCCCGGATGTGGGTGCCCGCCGCCGACCGGGAGCGCTGGCACGACATGTTCGGCCCGGACGACCACCACGACACCCCGGCCGAGGCGACTCCCGCGGACGCCGGCATCACCTGCACCGTGCAGGAGCTTGACCCGGTCTGCCGCTACGGCGAAGAGAGCTTCACCTTCGACGACCCGCGGCCGAGGCGCGGCAACGCGGCCGGCACTGGCCTGCACACCTTCGACGAGGTCCCCCAGCGGCTGTTCACCGTCCCCCGGCAGGTCCAGCGGCTCGACGTCACCGACGACCAGCGCCACGCCGCCGCCGTCACACACAGCTGCGAGGTCTGGGAGATCGGCCCGTGCGCGGGCTGCGGAACGCCGATCCACCGCTACGGCCGCGCCGGAGTCCACGCCTGCAGAGAGTGCAGAGCCCGCATCGCGCGGCGCTGACCGGGAGTCGACCGACACCGCCTGTCGGGGTCCTCGCGAGTGACGTCACCCAGCACGACCAGCAGCCCGTAGCCTACAGCGCTGCGGGAACCGATCGCACCGGCCGCGACGACGACCAGGCCGAACCGTGAGCCGTCTCCGCATGCCCGCATTGTGGGTCCGTCAGCGGGTAGCACCTGAGACCGAACTCGCCCTCACCGAAGCGTAGTTCTGCGGAAGTCGCTCCCGCCGGATCCGCGCGGTTCTGCCTGACGCGCTCAACTCCCGTCGCATGTGGGCACCTGGGGAGTCGGGCGGGACTGGGTGCCGGGGTCGTCACGCTGCTCAACGCCCGTCGCCTGCAGGCACCCGGTTCGGCGCGCTGGGGATGCGGATGGCGATCAGCGTGCCGAGGGCGGCGACCGCGGCCAGGGCGAGTGCGGCCGCTGGCAGGGCCTCGCCGAGGGCGGTGTGGCCGGCGATGGTGGTGGCGAGGGCGACTCCCAGGACCGGGCCGATGTTCATCGCCGTCTGCTGGAGGCCGCCCGCGACCCCGGCCTCGGCGGTGGACGCGCCGCGGACGATGATCGCCGTCGCGGTGGCCATCACCGCGCCGAAGCCGGTGCCGAGCAGCAGGAAGCCGGCGCCGATCTCGGCCGCCCCCGACGACCGGTCGAGCCGGGAGATCAGCAGCACCCCCAGTGTGATGAGGACCATTCCCAGCAGTACGGTGTTGCGCGCGTTCTGACGTCCCGTCAGCCATGCCGACGCGGGCGCCGCGAGCACCATCGTCACCGCGAGCGGCATCGCCCGCAGCGCGCTCTGCAGCGGGTCGAGCGCGAGCACGTCCTGAAGGAAGTACGTGGCCAGGAACAGCGTCCCGAGGATCGCCGCCGACGCCGTGAGCAGCACGCCCAGCGCCGGCGCCACCTCGGCCGAGCGCAGGACGGCGGGCGGGAGGAGCGGACGGGCGGCGCGCTGCTCGTGCCGGGCGAACGCGAGGCCGAGCGCGGCGGCCGCGGCCAGGCCGAGCGCGCTGCTCGCGGACCAGCCACCGCCGGGCAGGCCGACGAGCGTGTGCACGAGGCAGGCCAGGGTGAGAGCGAGCAGCGCCGCGCCCGGCAGGTCGAGTCCGGCGGCGCGGCCAACCGGATCGGGCCTCGGCATCGGGACGGCGAGCGCGAGGAGCCCGGCGGCCGCGGCTGGCAGGACGGTCAGGAAGAACACCGCCCGCCAGCCGAGGTGGGTGGTGAGCGCGCCCCCCACCAGCGGCCCGGCAGCTGCCGCCAGGCCGATGGCGCTGGTGCGCACCGCGATCGGCGTGGCGATCCGGTCGGCGGGCCAGACGGCGCGGAGCATGCCCAGGGTGGCGGGTTGCAGGAGCGCGCCTGCGACGCCCTGGGCGACCCGCAGGGCGATCACCCAGCGGATGTCGGGCGCCAGGCCGATGCCGATCGACGCGGCGGCGAAACCCGCCACGCCGACGGCGAAGACGCGCCGGTGGCCGTACCGGTCACCGAGGCGGCCGGCGAAGACCAACAGGGCGGCGACCGCGATGAGGTAGGCGGTGCTGGTCCACTGGACGGCGGTGGCGGAGGCGTGCAGGTCGCGCTGGAGGCTGGGTTGGGCGACGGTGAGCACCGTTCCGTCGAGGGCGACGATCACGGCGCCGGTGATGCTGGCGGCAAGGGTGAGCCGTTGCCGTCGGGCGGGGTTCACCGCTGCTCCGGGCCGAGGTGGGCGTCAAGCGCGGCGCGCAGGAGCGGTTCGACGTCGTCGCCGCCGGTGACGAGGCGCAGGCTGCCCCAGGCGTGCAGCTGCGCGAGGCCGTGCAGGTTCGCCCACAACGCGGCGGCGGCGGTGTCGGCGGCGGCCCCGGGCGGCAGCGAGCGGGTCTCGGCGACGAGGCGGGCGAAGGTCCGGAAGAGCGGCAGGGTGGTCAGCCGCAGTTCGGCGCCGCTGCCCTCCAGGAGGTCGTGACGGAACATCAGCTCGAACATGCCGGGGTTGGCGGCGGCGAACCGGAGGTAGGCGCGGGCCAGCCCGCCGAGCCGGGCGCGGGGGTCGGCCCCCTCGGTGGTGGCCATGGCGTCGGTGCCGGCCATGGTGTCGGTGAGCTTGCCGAATCCGTGCCGGGCGATGGCGGCGAGCAGTTCGCGGTGGGTGGGGAAGTAGCGGCGCGGCGCCCCGTGCGAGACCCCGGCCTGCCGGGCGATCTCGCGCAGGCCGAGCGCCTGGACGCCGTCCCGGGCCACCAGCTCGACCCCGGCGGCCACCAGACGGGCGCGCAGGTCCCTCTCTTGTTCGGTCATAGACCGTGTCTACCAGCTCCGCGTAGACGCTGTCTACTCGCTATCGCGCGGCGGCGCGCGGCAGAATCGGCGGCATGGACGAAGGCGGAGAGGCGGTCTGCTGGCTGGACCGTGTGTGCTCGGAGTGCGGGCGGCTGCGCGAGCGGCCCGGACCCGGGGCGTGCGAGAAGTGCGGCGCCACCGACCCTGTCTCGGCGGACGAGGACGACTGAGCCCCGGCCCGGCACGGCGGCCGGACCGGGGCGTCAGGGCTTCGGGTCGCCGGCCGGCTACTCCGGGGGCTGGTCGCGGAACTGGTTCTTGGCCTGCTCCTTGGTGGCGTCCACCTGGCCGCTGAACTTGCCCTGGGTACGTTCGTCGACGGCGTCCCCCGCCTTGTCGACGGCCTTCTCGGCCTGGTCCTCGTGGCCCTTCAGAAGGCCCTTGAGCTTATCCAACATGGACATGGTCACACTCCCTGGAGAGACGCCCCCACCTCTCCAGGATCACCGCGCAACCGGATGTCCGCATCCCGCCGAGGTCCTGCCGCCGTCCGCCGGCCGCCCCCCGTCCGTCCCGCCGCCGTCCCCCGGACGGGCGCGGCGGTCTTGGCAGGATGGTGACGGTCATGTCAAATCGGGAGTCCAGGACCGTCGGAAGGACTCGCCTTGACGCTGCGCACCCGCCGCCCGCTCTCCTCTCCCGTGGCTGCCGCCTCCACCGTCGCCGTCCTCGTGACCCCGCTGCTGCTCGCCGGAGCCGGTACTGCGGCCGCCGATCCGGACCCGGCCCGCCGGGGCGCCAAGCTGGCGGCCCGCCTGGTCGCGGAGAGCAGCGCCGAGGATGCCTCCGACACCCTCAGAACCCTTCAGCGGATCGCCGACCGCAACGGCGGTACCCGGGTGGCAGGTTCGCGGGGGCACGACGAGTCGGCGTCGTACGTCTACGAGCAGGCCCGCCGGGCCGGGCTCAGGGTGTCGCGACAGGAGTTCGAGTACACCTTCTTCGAGGCGCGGACGCAGCGGCTGGACGTGGTGTCGCCGCAGGCCGAGTCGGTCCCGCTGATCGCCATGACGTACTCGGTGAGCGGTCCGGACACCGGCCTCCGCGGCGAGTTGGCCGTCGTCCCGGTCGGCGACGCCACGGGCTGCGCGCCCGCCGACTATCCGGCGGGGGCGTTCACCGGCCGGATCGCGCTGATCCGGCGCGGCGGGTGCAGCTTCGCGGTCAAGCAGGCCGCGGCGGCGACGGCGGGCGCGGCCGGGGCGATCGTCTACAACAACGCCGACGGCGACCTGAACGGCACCCTCGGCGAGCCGTCCGCGGCGCGGATCCCCGTCGGCGGGATCACCAAGGCCGCCGGGGAGGCGCTGGCCGCGAAGGCCACCGCCGGGCCGGTCTCGGTGAATCTGGACATCCGTACCTTCATGGAGAAGCGCTCGACCTGGAACGTCCTCGCCGAGACCCGCGGCGGCGACGAGGACAACACCGTCTTCATCGGTGCCCATCTCGACTCCGTCCCGGCCGGGCCCGGCATCAACGACAACGGCTCCGGCTCGGCGGGCATCCTGGAGGTCGCCCGGAACCTCGGCGTCCGGCCGGTGAAGAACAAGGTCAGGTTCGCCTGGTGGTCCGCCGAGGAGTTCGGCCTCAAGGGCTCCGAGGCGTACGTGAAGTCGCTGTCGGAGGCGGACCGGAAGAAGATCCGGCTCTACCTCAACTTCGACATGATCGCCTCGCCGAACTACGCCCAGTTCGTCTACGACGGCTCCGGCAGCACCGGCGGCGGCGCCGGGCCCGAGGGCTCCGCGCAGATCCAGCGCCACCTCTCGGACCACCTGGACCGCCGCGGCCTGCCGTACGAGCCGGTGGCCTTCAACGGGCGCTCCGACCACGGCCCGTTCATCGACGCGGGCATCCCGGCGGGCGGCACCGACACCGGCGCCGAGGTGGTCAAGTCGGCGGCGCAGGCGGAACGTCACGGCGGCAAGGCGGGCGTGGCGTTCGACCCGTGCTACCACAAGGCCTGCGACGACCGGGACAACCTCGACCTGGACGCCTTCGACGCCAACATCGGGGTGATCGCCGACGCCGTGGGCACGTACGCGTGGGACCTCTCCTCGCTGTCCCGGCCCGTCCAGTTCCAGCAGCAACCGGCCGGGCGGCCCGGCAGCGCAGGCGGCCTGGGCGAGGACCACGCCCACCAGGTGGCGGCCTGACGACCGGACGGGCCCGCTGCCGTCCTCGGGCGGCGGGCCCGCCCGGCCGTCAGACCGTCCGCGCCCGGCCGGACGTCACCCCCGCGCGCCGAGCTCCCACACGTGTACGGTGTCCCCACCCTCGCCGACGGTCGCCCACGTGCCGTCGCCCAGCGTGTACGGATACCCCCGCACCGGGAACGGGTAGCGGATCTCGCCGAGCAGCCGCAGCGGTTCGGCGGCCACCAGCCAGTGCCGGGCGAGCCCCCACTCCTCGTCGGACTCCGCCGTCGCGGTCACCACGGTGTCCTCGTCGACGAAGCCGGCGTGGTAGTCCCAGCGCAGGTCGAAGTCCGGTTCGCCGTTCTCGTCCTCGCCGAGCGGTTCGGCCGTCGGCGGCACCGGGACGGTGCCGTCCGCGTCGAGCTCGCACAGCACCGCCCCGCCGTCCGCGTCGTGCAGCGCCAGCGACTCCTGGTAGTGCGTGACGGTCAGCAGCCGCTTGCCGGACGGGCTGACGGCCAGCAGGACCCGCTCGTCGGACCCGAGGTACTCGACCGTCAGCTCCCGGCCGTCGAAGCGCCCCCAGCGCAGCGGCACGCCGTCCTGCCCCTCGCCGATGCTCAGGCCCATCTGCGCCGGGTCGGGGTGCGGTATGTGGTCGGAGCCGGCCGCGACCGTCCCCGTCTCGGCGCGGGCCAGCACCCGGCCGTCCGCCGCGTCCAGGACCAGCCACACCTCCGCCCCCTCCACGGCGTCCTCCGAGCGCACGTGCGCCCACACCAGCGAGCCGTCCGGGGAAAAGACGGCCGAGCCGGTGTCCGGGTAGCGGTGGTCATCGCCCCCGGCGTACTCCTCGTAGCTCTCGTGCTGCTCGAAGCAGCCCGAATCCCAGCAGCCGTGCCGGACCTCCCAGCGCAGCCGCCCGCCCGGCTCCACCGCGCGCAGCGCGTGCACCCCGGCGAACACGGCGACGCTCAGATCCCCCGCGACGGCCACGGTATTGATCGGGTCGCGCGGCCACGGCGCCGGGAAGCGCACGACCTCGTCGGGCCGGTCGAGGGCGAACGCCACCAGCTCGGTGTCACCCCGCTGCAGCAGCAGCCGGCGGCCCGTCTCCGCGGTGACCCGGAGCGTGGCGCTGCCCGGCGGCAGCGGCGTGCCGTAGGCGGCGACCGGACGGGCTTCGAACATGACGGCACTCCTCTGGGCGTCGCCCCTGGCGGGCGCGGTGCGAGCACCGTAGCGGACGACACTGACAATCCGGCCCCCGGGCGGGTACGGTGCCGCGCGGAGCGCATCCGCCGAGACCCGGTGGGTGCGCCGGGTCCGGTCCTGCCACCATGGGACCGAGATCACGACACCGTGACACCCTCGGAGGAGTCAGCAACATGAGCACGCACTACGACGTCGTCGTCCTCGGCGCGGGCCCGGGCGGCTACACCGCCGCGGTCCGTTCCGCCCAGCTGGGCCTGAAGGTCGCCGTCATCGAGGCCAAGTACTGGGGTGGCGTCTGCCTGAACGTCGGCTGCATCCCCTCCAAGGCCCTGCTGCGCAACGCCGAGCTGGCCCACATCTTCACCAAGGAGGCCAAGACCTTCGGCATCAAGGTCGAGGGCCAGGTCACCTTCGACTTCGGCGAGGCCTTCCGCCGCAGCCGATCGGTCGCCGACGGCCGGGTCAAGGGCGTCCACTACCTGATGAAGAAGAACGGCATCACCGAGTACGACGGCTGGGGCACCTTCGTCGACGACCGCACCCTCCAGGTCGCGCTCAGTGGCGGCGGCTTCGACGTCGTCACCTTCGACCACTGCATCATCGCCGCCGGCGCCTCCACCCGCCTGCTGCCCGGCACCAGCCTGAGCGACCGCGTGGTCACCTACGAGGAGCAGATCCTCACCGAGCAGCTGCCGGAGAGCATCATCATCGCGGGCGCCGGCGCGATCGGCGTCGAGTTCGCGTACGTGCTGCACAACTACGGCGTGAAGGTCACCATCGTCGAGTTCCTCGACCGGGTGGTGCCGCTGGAGGACGTCGAGGTCTCCACCGAACTCGCCAAGCAGTACCGCAAGCTGGGCATCGAGGTGCTCACCTCCACCCGGGTCGAGTCGATCGACGACAGCGACCCGAACGCCAAGGTCCGGGTCACCGTCACCAAGGACGGGCAGCAGCAGGTCCTGGAGGCCGACAAGGTGCTCCAGGCGATCGGCTTCGCGCCGCGCGTCAACGGCTACGGCCTGGAGAACACCGGCGTCAAGCTCACCGACCGCAACGCCATCGCGGTGGACGGGCGCGGCCGCACCAGCGTCGACCACATCTTCGCGATTGGCGACGTCACCGCGAAGCTGATGCTCGCCCACGCCGCCGAGACGATGGCCGTGATCGCCGCCGAGACCATCGGCGGGGCGGAGACCATGGAGGTCGACTTCGTCATGATCCCGCGTGCCACCTACTGCCAGCCGCAGATCGCCTCCTTCGGCTACACCGAGGCGCAGGCCCGCGAGCTGGGCCACGACGTCAAGGTCGCCAAGTTCCCGTTCACCGCCAACGGCAAGGCGCACGGCCTCGGCCACCCGATCGGCTTCGTCAAGGTCATCAGCGACGCCAAGTACGGCGAGCTGCTCGGCGCCCACCTGATCGGCCCCGAGGTCACCGAGCTGCTGCCCGAGCTGACCCTGGCCCAGCAGTGGGACCTGACGGTCCACGAGGTCGCCCGCAACGTCCACGCCCACCCGACGCTGGGCGAGGCCGTCAAGGAGGCCATCCACGGCCTGGCCGGGCACATGATCAACATGTGACGGAGCGTTTTTGCAAGCGGCCAGGGCCCGCCCGAGAGCACCGGGCGGGCCCTGGCCGTTGCCGTCATCCGCCGTTGTAGTCGGTGGCGGCCAGGACCGCGATACGGCGGCGGTCGGGGGTGAGCGTCAGGAGGCCGAAGTCCATGGAGTCGCGGTTGAACCAGTCCGTGGCGGCGTCGAAGCCGTACCAGCCGCATTCGGCCGCCCGCTGCTCCACTTCGGCGGACGGGGCGCCGTCGGCCGCTCCGGACAGGGCCGCCAGGGACTGCCAGGCGGCGAGCCGGCCGTAGGCGCCGAACCACCAGTAGTCCTCCCCGCCGCCGCCGATGGATGCCGCGGCGAAGAGCAGGCGCCAGGCCTCCGCGGGTGAGGTCGCGGTGACGGTGAGGTGGTCGGGGGCGGCCAGGTCGGCGAGGCAGTCCAGTGCCAGGGACGTCAGCATCGGGTGGACGGCGCCGGGGTCGACCGGCTCGTCGGTGACGTGGATGCCGGACTCGACACGCCCGTTGTGTCGCCCGTCCCAGCGGTCCACGGCGGTGGTGAGGGCGAAGTCGATCATGTTGCCGCGGACCGGCGGAACGCTGCCGGAGACGCGGCTCGGCAGCCGGGTGCCCTCCGGCAGCCCGTACCCGCTGCCGTACCCCACGCCGCCACGGAAGTAGCGCGGGAGGCTTGGCGTGCCCTCCAGCGGGGAGAGCGTCCACGGCAGCCAGGACAGCGGGTGGTCCTGCCAGAACGGTGACTCCGCCGCCCAGGCCACGGCTTCCGGCAGACGTGCGATCGGGGCGTCCCTGAGGACCAGTTCGTGGATCAGGCAGGCGCGCAGCTCGTCCGAGGCGGCGTCATAGGTCGTGCCCGGTGCGAACACCGGCGCCAGGTCCTGCGGGGACTGATGGGCGGCCAGCACGGCGGCTGCCCGGCGGACCGGCCGTCGGCTCGACGACCGGGTGGCGAGGCCCAGCCGCAGCGCGTGTCCGACGTTCTCGCGGCCGGGCGCGGTGGTGACGTCCCACAGGATCCGGTTGAAGAGGTACTGGTGCTCGCCGCCCGCCCCCGAGCCGTAGCGCGCGTGCAGCGCGGCGCCGAAGTCCGCCAGGAAAGCCGTGTCGCGCCGCTCCAAGTGTTCGTCGAGGAGCATGCACACGTCCCCGACGAGCTCCCGGCCGGCCAACTGGTCGACGAGCTGTTCGATCCGATCCACCATGCGGGCGAGCGTACCGCTGCCCGCGGACGGGCCGGCCCTCGGCTCAGGCGCGGGGACTGGACGGCCGGGAGCCGGCGCCAGCCGCTGGAGACGGGTGGTGCTCTCGGTGCCGCCTTCGGTGCCCCCGGGTCAGGCGGTGGCGGGGGAGAGCAGCTCGATCTCGCCGGGGCGCCAGGACCGGTCGAAGAAGGCGGGCAGCGGGTTGTAGAGGCGCAGGACCGCGAACCAGTT
Source organism: Kitasatospora aureofaciens (assembly GCF_019192735.1). Taxonomy (GTDB): domain Bacteria; phylum Actinomycetota; class Actinomycetes; order Streptomycetales; family Streptomycetaceae; genus Kitasatospora; species Kitasatospora aureofaciens_A. The sequence goes on along the minus strand of NZ_JAHTKP010000022.1, from coordinate 76,393 downwards.
GCTGCCGGGCAGGGTCTGCACCCAGTTGCCCTCCGGCACGCCGTCCGGGCGGACGGGGTCGAACCAGAGGCTGACGGATCCGTCCTTGTCGGGGACGGCGGCCGGGGTCGGGCAGGTCTGGGAGCCGGCCCGCGGGAAGCGCTGCTCGGTGGCGAGCATCGAGCGGGTCTGGTTGTCGTACAGAGTGATCGACCAGAACTTCTCCGCGGGGATCCCGGGCGGCAGGATCAGCCGGTAGGTCCGGTCGCCCTCCAGCGGCAGGCCGGACGCGTCCATGGTCGCGCTCACGTACTGCGAGCCGATCCGCGGGAGGTTCATGCACATCGCCGGGGTGATCCCGGTGGCCAGGTAGCAGAAGGACGCGCGGGCGTCGAGGTGCGTGGCCCCGTGGTCGGGGAACGGCGACGTCCACCGGGAGCCGGTCCCGGGGTAGAAGTGGAACCCGTCCTCGGGGCGGGGCCGCATCGCCACCGCCCGTACATAGGCGTTGGCGGTCGCGGCCGCGTCCTCCAGCACCTCCTGCCAGTACCCGTCGGGGGTGAACGGCCGGTCCTTGACGATGCCGACGGCGGCGAGCGGCGCGGCCACCTCGGGGGCCAGGGCGGTGGCGGGGTCGGCCTGCACCGCCTCGTCCAACAGGGTGAAGAACGAGGCGTCCACGGGTGCGATGGTGTTGATCGCCAGCCCGCTGCCCTCGACGAAGCGCGGGCTGCGCGGTTCGGCCGGCCGGGCGAGTGACGAGCCGCCGAGCAGGAACGATCCGGCGGAGGTGCCGTAGCCGCCCGGCGTGTGCGGGGTGATCTTCAGCTGCTCGCGGATGCGGCGCGCCGCCGGGGCCGGGTCGTCGTTCTCCAGGAAGCAACGGCCCAGCAGCCAGAGGCGGTTGGTGCGCACCCGGTGCACGAACATCCCGCCCTCCGGCAGCGTCCCCTGGTAGCCGGGCCCGGCGAAGAGGTGGCGCCCGCCCACACCCCGGTCGGGTCCGGGCACGCCCAGGTCCGTCACCCACCGGGACCACATGTCGTTCGCGACGGCGACGCAGTCCTGCGGGATGTCCACCACGAGAGGGCCGTCGGAGAGGTCCAGGAAGGTGAGGAAGCAGACCGCGTCGGCGTCGGCGGTCAGGAACAGCGACCGGCAGTCGATCAGCTCGGAGAACAGCAATACGTCCCCGTCGGCCACGCCTGCGGCGAGCATCGCCTTGCGCATCGCCCACAGCGACACCGCAGGCAGCCCCGCGCGGAAGGCCGCGACGCCGTGGACCCGGTCCAGCTGGCCGTAGACCGCCGCGGTGGTCTCGGGCGTCGGCAGCCCGTCGGAGAAGACGAAGGTGCCGGCGCTGGTCTTGACAGTGTCGGGCGTGAGGAGGGACGCGGGCACGGACTCGTTCTCGGACACGGACGTCTCTTTCGGTGCGGCCGATGACGGTCCGACCCTAGGTCAATCGCACATTTGCCGCATTTTGGTGGATGCTGCGGGTGGGGGCCGCGCGGTGAGAGCACGGCGCCGCCTCTGCGGCCTTCCCGGGAGGCAAGGCCGCCCGGGAAGACCGCGGTGCTACGGCGTCAGCCGTGGGTCACGCACTTGTTCGCGCTGTTGGACCACAGGCCCTGGAGGTCGAAGGTGCCGGTGGACAGCGTGACGTAGGCGTCGAGCTGGACGCAGGCGTCGCCGATCTCGCCGCCGCCGCCGTTCCAGCCGATGCTGGGCCAGAAGTCGGTGACGGTCTCGGCGTACTCGTGGGTCTCGGTGGACTCGATGCCGGAGAGCAGGCGGCCGTCGGTGAAGGTGGTGCAGGCGCCCGGCCCGCTGTCGGGAATGTAGGGCAGGTTGGTGTACGCGAGCTTGCCGTACGTGGTGGTGGTGAAGTCGTGCCAGGCGCAGAAACCAGAGTTGGGGAAGCCATCCGGGTGGGTGCCCGTGGGGGAGAGGATCACGTACTGGGCGTTCAGGTTGGGTGCCTGGGTGGTGTTGCCGAAGTGGGCGGCGGCCTTGCCGGCCTCCGCGGCGAGCTGGGCGGCGGTCGCGCTGCCGGGAGAGGCGGCGGACTTGTCGAACCACACTCCGGCCAGCGGGGACGAGGTCGGGTGCTTGACGTGGACGCCCTGGGTGCCGCAGGTGACGGTGCCCTTGGGGACGCCCTCGCAGTACTGGTCGAGGATGGTGCCCCAGGTGTCCTGGCTGCCGTAGAGGCCCTTGAACATGTTCTGCATGTCGGCGGCGACCCCGGCGGGGTCCGACGACCACTGGGTGCCCCAGAAGACCAGGTACACCTTGGGGGTTGGGGACACCACGCCCTGGCTTGCGCTGGAGCCGACCTTCAGGGTGTTGGTGGAGGTGGCGGCCGGTTGCTGTGCCCCGGACGCGCCGGGGTTGAGCGGCTTGGCGCCGAAGTGGGTTGCCGCCGTGGCGGGTTGCGCCTCGGCCCCGGTGGCGAGGGAGGTGGTGCCGAAGGCGGCCAGGGCCAGCGCGGCGAGGGTGTGGGCGGCGACCTTGAGCGTTCTGGTGCGCATGCGTCTGCTCCCGAGTGAGGGTGTGAGGGAGGGGGGAACTGCGTGCGTGTTGAGCCCCGACACCACATCAGTTCGGTTGGTGGTTCGTCCAGACGTGCGACGGCGGTGATGGGAAGGCTTTGCCATGGCTATGCCAGACCCTGGCGCGGTCTGTGGGGGGAGCTCCTGATGTCGCACAATGGGCGGCGTGACCGACGACACCACTCTCAACCTCTGGCGGCAGTCCCTCGGCGAAGTGCCGGCCGACGTGTGGGACCGCACCGACCTGACCGTGCTGATCCTCGCGGAGACCGGGCTCGTCCAACTGCCGTCCTCCGTGCGCCGGTTGAATAGCCTGCGCACGCTCGACCTCGGACACAACCGGCTCGCCGAGGTCCCCGCCGAACTCGGCGACCTCACCGGTCTGCGCGACTTCCTCTACCTGCACGACAACGCGCTGACAGCCCTCCCGGACGCGCTCGGCAGGCTCACCGTGCTGCGGTACCTCAACATCGGCGAGAACCGGATCGCCGAACTCCCCCACAGCATCGGCGAGATGACCGAACTCGTCGAGCTGCGCGCCCAGCACAACCGGCTCACCGCGCTCCCGGAGACGCTCGGCGCGCTCGTCGCCCTGCGCGAACTCTGGTTGCGGGGCAACCAGTTGAGCACCCTGCCGGACTCCGCGCGGAAACTCACCGAACTGCGCGAACTCGACCTGCGCGAGAACGCCTTCACCGAGATCCCGCCGGCGCTCGCCGGGCTGCCCCGGCTGCGCCGCCTCGACCTGCGCGGCAACGGGATCACCGAACTGTCGGACTGGCTCGCCGAGCTGCCCGCCCTGGAGAAGCTGGACCTGCGGTGGAACGAGGTCCGGCCCGCGGCGCGACTGCTCGACGCGCTGACGGCGCGCGGGTGCGTGGTGCTGTCCTGATCGGCTCGCGGCCACGGGAGAGGCCTTGAGTAAAAGATCAACACCGGGGCCGCGGACCTGCTACCGTGGATCCCATGAAGCGCGCTGCACTCGCCACGACGACGCCGGAGAGAGTCCCGGCGCGCTGACTGCTGACCTAGTCCGAAGCCCCGGGGCGAGTGCCCCGGGGCTTTGTCGTACCGGTCCACTCGCCCGCACATCCGAGTGGAGACCACCCTCATGAACGCCCCCGCGCACGACCACCTGCAGGACCACGCTCACGCCCACCTGCAGGACGGCGCTCACGCCCACCCGCACGACCACCGCAGGCTCGGCCGCGAGTTGGACCTCTTCGACACCGACCCACTGATGGGCTCCGGCCTCCCGTACTGGCTGCCCGACGGCGCCGCCGTCCGGCACACCCTGGAGGAGTTCATCCGCGAGCGCGAGCGGCGGGCCGGCTACCGCCACGTCTACTCGCCGGTGCTCGGCAAGCGCGAGCTGTACGAGATCTCCGGCCACTGGGCGCACTACCGCGACGACATGTTCCCGCCGATGCGCCTGGGTTCGGAGGAGATGGTGCTGCGGCCGAGCCTCTGTCCGCACCACGCCCTGATTTTCCGCTCCCGCCCCCACAGCTACCGGGAACTCCCGCTGCGCATGGCCGAGTTGGGCGGCATGTACCGCTCCGAACTGTCCGGCGTCCTCGGCGGGCTCACCAGGGTCCGGGCGATCCAGCTGAACGACGCGCACGTCTTCTGCACCCCGGAGCAGGCGGCCGACGAGGCCGTCGCCGCACTGGAGTTGATCCGCGAGGCGCACCGCGCGCTGGGCGTCAAGCCGGTCCGCTACCGGCTCTCGCTCCCCGGCGCGGGCGGCAAGTACGTGGCGGACCCGGTGCTTTGGGGACGCGCCACCGCGCTTCTGACCGACGTCCTGGAGCGCTCCGGTGTGCCGTTCGAGGCGGCGGAGGGCGAGGCCGCGTTCTACGGGCCCAAGATCGACGTCCAGATCGCCGACGGCGCCGGGCGCGAGTTCACCCTCTCCACCGTGCAGATCGACTTCCACCAGCCCGAGCGGTTCGGCCTGCACTACATCGGCCCCGACGGCGCCAAGCACCGGCCGGTGATGGTCCACCGCAGCGTGATCGGCAGCGTCGAGCGGGTGGTCGCCCACCTGATCGAGCTGTACGGCGGCGCGTTCCCGGCCTGGCTCGCGCCGACCCAGATCGTGCTGCTGCCGATCTCCGAGGCCGAACTCCCGCAGGCCGAGCGGCTGCGGGAGCGCTGCCTCGACCTCGGACTGCGCGCCGAGGTCGCCGGCCCCGAGTACGGGAGCCTCGGCGCCCGGATCCGGGAGGCGCGGCTGGTGCCGTACCAGGCGGTGATCGGCGCCAAGGAGGCCGTCGACGAGCGCGTCGCGCTGCGCCTGCGCGACGGCCGCCGGCTCGACCCGATGCCGGCGGAGGAGGCGCTCGCGCGGATCGGGGCGCTGGTGGCGGGGTGCAGCGGGGAACTGTGGGAGGACGGGCCCGGGCGGTGAGGGGTAGCGGCTGGATGGACGGCTCGGCGGCAGCCCGGTGGCATACCGGCGCGGTAGTTCGGCGGCATGCGTACGACTAGTGCGGTCTGCGGTGTGTCGGACTGTCCGGGGGACTCGGCCGCCCGTCGAATGGGCCGGGCGGGAATGGGCCGGGCGGCCGAGTCCGCGGCTGCCGCTGTCCCCCCTGTTCCGGAGGAACCCCATGCGCACCTCGCGCAGGTTCGTCGGTCCCGCTCTCGCCGCCTGTCTCTCCGTCGCCGGGGCGGTAGCCGCCGCCCCGGCCCCGCCGGCCGCGCTCCGCCCGCTGCCCGTCCCGGAGGTTCTGCCGGCCGGCTGGTTGGGCCAGGACTTCAACGACGCGGTCCGTGAGCTCCAGGTCTTCCACGGCTGATCGCCCGGTTCCCCCGGCGGCCCCGTTGTACGGGCGGGGCCGCCAGGGGCTCAGCGGGGCGTCAGTAGGACTGCAGCTCGATCAAGTGGCCGTCCGGGTCCCGCAGGTGGGCGCTGCGCAGGTTCGGGCCCCACTCGGGCCGGTCGGTGGCGGCGATGGCGAGGGTGCCGCTGTGGCCGAGGCAGAGGGCGAGTGCCTTGTCCACGTCGTCGACGCGGAAGACCAGCATCGCGGCGTCCTGCGCGGGGGAGGAGGGGCGGTCGGGCAGGTCGGTGGTGCCGAGGGTGGTGGCCATCGCGGCGCGGTCGAAGAGCACCAGGACGGCCTGGTCGTCGACATCCCAGTTGGCGTACGGGCCCTCGGGAGCGCCCTTGACCAGGGCGGCGCCGGTGAGGGGCGGGAGGATCGCGCGGTAGAAGGCGAAGCACTCGGCGAAGCGGGTGACGAGCAGGCGGGGGTACAGGGCGTCCACGGGCAGGGCTCCTGGCGGCTCGGATTAATAGGTGTTAACCCACTATAGGGATGAACCCTAGACTTCGGCCATGACCTCCTCGCTTCCCACGCCCGCCGGGCACCCTGCGCGTGACATGCCGCCGACGCTGCTGGATCTCAGCACCTACCTGCTCTCCCGGATCGGCCGAACCGCGCGCGGGCGCCTCGCCGAGCGGTTGGCAGAGCGCGGGCTGCGGCTCTGGGACATGGCCGTGCTGGCCGCGCTCGCCGACTTCGGGCCGCACGCCCAGCGGGACCTGGTCGAGCGGCTGGGCCTGGACCCGAGCGACCTGGCCAAGGTCGCCGACCAGCTGGCCGCCGGCGGGTACGTCGAGCGGACCCGGGACACCGCGGACCGGCGGCGCGTGTCGGTGTCGGTCACCGACGCGGGGCGGGCGCTGCTCGCCGAACTCGACGGCGAGGCGCGCGCGGTGCAGGACGAGGTGCTCGCGCCGCTGGACGCGCAGGAGCGTCAGGTGCTGCAGGGGCTGCTGCTGCGCGTCCACGGAGGGCTTTCGGGCGGGCGCGTCGGCCCGTAACTCGGTTCGTGATCGGTTCGTGAACCGTCGGGCGAGCGCCTCGGGGCGTCAGGCGATCGGGTTTGAGCGGCCGGTGAACGGCTGAGGGCGGCGGGCGCCCGCGAACTCGCCTGCCCAGCGCGGGATTCCGAGGACGTTCTCGACGCGGGTGATCAGCGTGCCGGTCCGCTCGGCGTGGATCATCGCGCCGTCGCCCGCGTGGATCCCGACGTGGTGGAGGGGCGCGTCCGGGCGGGAGAAGAACAGCAGATCGCCCGGGAGCAGCGCGTCGCGTTCCACCGCCGCGCTGCGGTGGAACTGGGCGACGGTGTAGTGGCCGAGTTCGACCGTGCCGTGGCTGGCCCGGTACCAGCAGTAGAGGGACAGGCCGCTGCAGTCGAAGCCGACGGTGGTCTCGCCCAGACACTTGCCGTCGAGGTAGCCGTTCTCGTCGTCGCAGAAGCCGAGGCTCGCGCCGAGCCGGTCGCCGCCGCCCCAGGCGTACGGCACGCCGATCTGGGCGGCGGCCACCTCGGCGACCTGGCGGCCGAGGACGGCTGGAGCGTGGGCGGGTGCGTGCACGGGGGCGACCTCGGGCGCGTGTGTGGGGGCGTGCGTGGGCGCGGCTTCGGAGGTGGGCTCGGCGTGTGCGGGGGCCGACCCCAGCGCCGGGACGAGACCCGCCCCGAGCGCGAGGCCCAGCATCCGGCGGCGACCGACGCCCGAACCCTCGTCGCGGTCTGGCAGTTGGGACTCCATCACTCACCCTCTCGGTGTCGGCGGATCACCAGGATCCCGGCCGAGCACGACTGCCCGCCATCACCCGCAATGGTGAATCGTGGACGTACGGGCCCTGGAGTGGCGGGAAATCCGCTGGTAAATGGTTTGACGGTCACTCAGGAGGACGCCAACGATAGGCGCGAACGTTCGACCGCGACCCATGGAGGACCTCATGAGCAGCGCCGTCAAGTTGATCCGGAACACGCGGCTCGCCCAGGCCGTGGACTACGCCTATGCGGCCCTCGTCGACGCGCCGGTCCGTACGCTCTGGCTCGCTGGCGCCTGTCCGCTCGACGAGGAGGGGCGGACGGTCGCTGTCGGCGACTACGAAGGGCAGGCCCATCAGGTGATGCGGAACCTGATAACCGCGCTGGAGGACGCGGGCGCGGGCCTGGCCGACATCGCCCGGACGACGGTGTACGTGGCGTCCTCTGACCAGGGTGACCTGGTGAAGGTGTGGGACGTCTGCCGGGCGTACATGGGGGAGCACGACGCCCCCAGCACGCTGCTCGGGGTCTCGGTGCTGGGCTACAACGACCAGTTGGTGGAGGTGGAGGCGGTGGCCGTGCTGCCCTGACGGCCGGAGTGGCTCCGCTCGGTTCGGCCGAAGATGGCGCGCGGTTCGCCAGTGAGCCCGACGTTGTCGATCCGCATCCGGTGCATCAGCCAGCGGGAGCCGTCGCGGTGCAACTCGACGTCGTAGCGGTTCTTCAGAAGTGCGTGCGTGGCCGGGGCGGCGGTCAGCACGGATACGCCTCTTGCGGGCCGGCGAGGTGGACCTGGTGTTCGCCGCCTTCCCGCTGAGCGAGCCGGATGGGGGAGAGCCCCCGGGGGCTCGCGAACGTCAGGCCGAAGCGAGCAGGGCGTCCAGCTTCCGGTAGCCCTCGACGACACCGCGCTCCATTCCGCTCGCGAGGATCGCGTCGCGCGCGACCAGGCTGTTGACCACCGACAGCACAGTGACGCGGGTGCGGCCGTCCCCGACCGGCTCGAACACGGCGGTGTCCAGCGAGACGCTGTCCGGCACACCCTCGAAGGTGAAGGTCTGGACGAGCCGGGTGTCCGGCCGGACCTCGTGGAACGAGCCGTAGAAGGCGGCAACCTCCTGGCCCTCGCGGTGCATGGAGTACTGGTAGCTGCCGCCGGTGCGGGCGTCCCAGGCATCGATCTTCATGTCGAGGTCCTTGGGGCCGAGCCACTGGGCGACCAGCTCGGGCTCGATCCAGGCCCGGAACACCCGCGCCTTCGGGGCGTCGAACTCACGGACGATCCGGATGGTGGGCAGCGCCGGGTCCGCCTCGATGCGGGTCTTGTGGCCGGTGGTGGGGGTCATGACGGGGCTCCTTCGTTCTGCTGGTTCTCGTTCTGTTCGGGTTCGTTCCGGCAAGCCGTCGACCGGTATTCACGAGGTGGAGGAGCCGAGTGGGAGAGAAGGGGCTTGGGGTGATTCCGCGACGTCACCTTGTAGCCCTTGGACCGCCGGTAGCTAAGATACGGGGTGTTTGGTTTTGTTTTCCCGGGGTGAACGTCAGGGCGGGTGGTTGCGGTGGTGCGACAGGAGCGGGCGCTGCGGACTCGTCGGCTGATCCTGGAGGCGGCGGCCTCGGTCTTCGACGAGTTCGGCTACGAAGGTGCCACCATCGGTGAAGTGGTCTCCCGGGCCGGTGTGACGCGAGGTGCGGTCTATTTCCACTTCGCGTCCAAGCGGGATCTGGCGCAGGGCGTGGTCGAGGAGCAGTTCGTCCAGGACGGGGTTCCCGAACGCGCGTGCAAACTCCAGGAGTTCGTGGACACCGGGATGGTCGTCGCCCATCTGATGCCGCGTGACCCGCTGCTGAGCGCCGGCGCCCGGCTCTCCCTGGGCCAGGACATGCTCGACGACTTCGGCGGCGGCGCGATCCCCGGGTGGATCGGCCGGCTGGAGGCCCTGCTGGTCGCGGCCGGTGAGCGCGGCGAACTGCTTCCGCATGTCGCTCCGGCGGACACTGCGTGGCTGGTCACTGCCGCCTGGACGGGCGTGCAGATCCAGTCTCAAAAGCTCACCGGGCGCACCGACTTGGAGCGGCGGGTGGCCTCGCTGTTTCAGCACTTGATGCCGAGCGTCGCGGTGTCGGGCGTGCTCGGCTCGCTGCAGATGGGCCCGGACCGCGGCGCCCGGGTGGTGGCCGAGGTGGCGGCGGCTCGCGAGGTGGCGGAGGGTGGCGACGCCGAGGCCGGGGTGGCCCGAGCGGTTTGAGCAAGCCTGTGCAACGGCGGGCGAATTGCCCGCATGTCGTCACGATTAGTAGCTGACCAGTTGCTCAAAGTTCCTCATCTGCACGTGCCTGGCCGCATAAACAAACAGGTCATTCGGTTTTGTGAAGAAGGTAAACCGCCCACCCCCGTTTGTGGCTGCTGGCGGTCGTCCCGGCCGTCTTCCCGGGGGTGTGCATGCCGGCTCTGCACTGCTCTGGCCGAAGCGGGGAGGCGCTGGAGGTCCACCAACGCCTCCGTGTCACTCTGGCAGGCGAGTTGGGCATGAACCCGCCAGCCCGAAAGCCCGATGGGGGTAGCGCCCAAGGCCGGTGTTCGCGTTGCATGACAACGGTTCGGGTGAAAACGTCTCGCCCGTCTGGTCGTTGCCCGGGTGTGAACGGAACGGGCTTGCTGCAGGGAGGGGTTGAGGGACGGGTGGCACAGGAGAGGGCGGAGCGGACGCGGGGGCGTCTGATGGAGGCGGGGGCGGTGCTGTTCGACCGCTGCGGTTATGCGGGTGCGACGCTCGGCGAGATCGCGGGCGCGGCCGGAGTGACGAAGGGGGCGCTGTACTTCCACTTCGCGTCGAAGGAGGAGTTGGCGCGGGCGGTGCTGGAGCAGGCCGAGGGAACGCTGCGCGACGCGTGCAGCACCCTGCGCACGACCTCGTCCCCGCTCCAGGCGTTGATCGACTCGGGCTACTGGCTGGTCGACGCGCTGGGGTCGGACGCGGTGATCCGGGCCGCGTTCCGGCTTGGCCGGGAGGGCGGTGCGTGGCTGGGGGAGGCTGCGCCGGTCGCCGCGGCCATGGGGGCGCAGGTGACAGGGGCGCCCGTGGCGGGGACGCAGGGCTTCCACGGCGTGTGGGCCGGCGTGGTCCAGGACCTACTGTCCGGCGCGCGGCGGGCCGGTGAACTGCACGACCGCCCGGGCGGCGTCGGGCCGGAGACCCTGGTGGTGACGGCCGCGTGCGGGCTGGAGGTCGTCTTCAGCGAGGGCTGCTCGCGCGAGGAGCGGGCCCGCCGGGTCGGCGCATTGTGGGAGTGGCTGCTGCCCTGCCTCGTCCCCCCGGGCGCCTCGGGCACCTACCGGACCAGGCCGCTGACAAGCGTCCCCGCGTAGCCTGCATAGCCCTGACTCCTCTGGACGGGCCGAACACCGGACGCCGTATCAGCATCAATGTCAGTGCCAGTCGCCATGATGGCGGTATGAAGGACGCAGCCACCATGGCCTCTCCCGCAGCCCTGACCTCCCCGGAGGCCTACGCCGACGCCGTCGCCACCGCGGTCCGGGCCGCCGCGGCGTACTACGCCGACGGCGACACCCCGCTCGGCGACGACGAGTACGACGCCCTGGTCCGCGCGGTCGAGGCGTACGAGCGCGAGCACCCGGACGAGGCGCTGCCGGAGTCGCCGACCGGCAAGGTCGCCGGCGGCGCAGTGGTCGGCGACGTCCCGCACAGCGCCCCGATGCTCTCGCTCGACAACGTCTTCTCGGCCGAGGAGCTGGAGTCCTGGGCGGCCGGCCTGGAGCGCCGCCTCGGCCGCCCGGCCGCCGCCTGGTGCGTCGAGCCGAAGCTGGACGGCCTCGCCGTCGCAGCCCGCTACCGGGCCGGCCGCCTCACGCAGATGCTCACCCGCGGTGACGGCCTGGCGGGGGAGGACATCACCCACGCCGCCGACGCCGTCCTCGGCCTGCCCGCGCAGCTCGTCGAGCCGCTCGACGTCGAGCTGCGCGGCGAAGTCCTGCTCACCCACGAGCAGTTCGAGCAGGCCAACGCCGTCCGCACCGCCCACGGCGCCACCCCCTTCGCCCACCCGCGCAGCGGCGCCGCCGGCACCCTACGGGCCAAGGACCGCCCCTACCGCGTCGAGCTCACCTTCTTCGCCTACGACGCCCTCGGCCTCCCCGGGCTCCCCGGCGTCCCCGGTCTCGACCACGCCGACCTGCTGGCCCGCCTCGCCGACCTCGGCGTCAACACCGCCGCCACCACGGACGCCGCGCCCCGCCGCTGCGCCACCCTGGCCGAGGCGCAGCAGCGCATCGACGAGATCGCCGCCTTGCGAGCCTCGCTGCCGTTCGGCATCGACGGCGTCGTCGTCAAGGCGGACGCGGTGGCCGACCAGGATGAGGCCGGCTCCGGCTCCCGCGCGCCGCGCTGGGCCGTCGCCCGCAAGCTCCAGGCGCAGCACAAGGTCACCCGCCTGCTCGCCGTCGAGTGGAACGTCGGTCGCACCGGGATCATCGCGCCCCGCGCCGTCCTCGAACCGGTCGTGATCGACGGCGTCACCGTCACGTACGCGACGCTGCACAATCCGGCCGACATCGAGCGTCGGGGCCTGATGATCGGCGACCAGGTGTTCGTCTACCGGGCCGGCGACGTCATCCCGCGCGTCGAGGCGCCGCTCGCCGACCAGCGCACCGGAAGCGAGGAGCCGATCGTCTTCCCGGAGGTCTGCCCGCGCTGCGGCGACGCGATCGACACCTCCGAGCAGCGGTGGCGCTGCGTGCGCGGCCGGGGTTGCCAGGCCGTCGCCTCGGTGATCTACGCGGCCGGGCGCGACCAGCTCGACATCGAGGGGCTCGGCGGCACCCGGGCCGTCCAGCTGGTCGAGACCGGCCTGGTCGCCGACATCGCCGACCTGTTCACGCTCACCAAGGAGCAACTGCTCACGCTCGACCGGATGGGCGAGACCAGCGCCGACAACCTGCTCGCCGCCATCGAGACTGCCCGCAGTCGGCCGCTGAACCGGGTGTTCTGCGGGCTCGGCATCCGCGGCACCGGCCGCACCATGTCCCGCCGGATCGCCGCGCACTTCGGCAGCATGGCCGCCATCCGGGCCGCCAACGCCGAGGCGCTGGCGGGCGTGGACGGCATCGGCGCCGAGAAGGCCGCCGTGATCGTCGCCGAACTCGCGGACGTGGCACCACTGTTGGACAAGCTCGCGGCCCATGGCATCGGGACGGCCGTCACCGAGCCGACCGCACCCGCCGCCGCCTCTTCCGCGGAAGCTGCCGCCGAGGGCCCGCTCACCGGCGAGAGCGTCGTCGTCACTGGCGCGATGACCGGCGCCCTCGCCGACCTCTCCCGGAACGCGATGAACGAGCTCATCGAGCGCGCCGGCGGCAAGGCTTCGTCCTCCGTCTCCAAGCGCACCACCCTGCTCGTCGCGGGGGAGAAGGCCGGCTCCAAGCGGGCCAAGGCCGAGGAGCTCGGCATCCGGATCGTGACCCCCGAGGAGTTCGCCGTCCTGGTCGCCGACCAGCTCGACCTGAGCTGACCCTGGCTGACGTCGACCGACCCTGGCTGACGTCGACCGACCCTGGCTGACGTCGACCGACCCTGGCCGACGTCGACCGACCTTGCCCGGCCTCGGCCGACGGCGAAGATCGGCCCGATGCGCCCGTGCGGTAGGGTGGCCGACGCCGAGAATGACCGCGACTCAGGGAGGTGAGACCCATTACCGGTATGTCCGAGCGGGTGCTCCCCGGGTCCGGCCGTACGGGCGGCGCGTCGCGCGTGTAACGCGACCGCGCCCACGCGGCGACGGTCCTCGCGGGGCCCTGACGGAGTCGTTCAGCTTCTTCTCGATTCCCTGTAGGGGTTCTCTTGTCGGTCTTTCCTTCCGCCACCCTCCGTTCCTCCGTGGTGTCCCGCCTCCGGGCCGCCGGGTGCGTCTTCGCCGAGGACGAGGCACGCATCCTCCTCGGCGCCGCCGCCACCCCGGCCGACCTCGCCGCGAAGGTCCGCGCCCGCGCCGAGGGCCACCCGCTGGAACACGTCGTCGGCTGGGCCGAGTTCGCGGGCCTGCGGATCGCCGTCGACCCGGGCGTCTTCGTCCCTCGCCGCCGCAGCGAGTTCCTCGTCGCCACGGCCACCGCGCTCACCGGCCCGGACGCGCTGGTCGTCGACCTCTGCTGCGGCAGCGGCGCCCTCGGCGCCGCCCTCGCCGCCGCCGTTCCGCACCCGGTCGAGCTGCACGCCGCCGACGTCGACCCGGCCGCCGTCCGCTGCGCCCGCCGCAACCTCGCCCCGTACGGCGGCCGGGCCTACGACGGTGACCTCTTCGCCGCGCTGCCCACCGACCTCCACGGCCGGATCGACGTCCTGCTCGCCAACGTCCCCTACGTCCCCACCGCCGACATCGGCCTCCTGCCCCCCGAGGCCCGCCTCCACGAGTCCGTGCCCGCCCTCGACGGCGGCACCGACGGCCTCGACGTCCTGCGCCGCGTCACCGCCGACGCCCCGCACTGGCTGGCCCCCGGCGGCTCCCTGCTCTTCGAGACCAGCGAACGCCAGACCCTCGACGCCCTCACCGTCGCCCGCGCCGCCGGCCTCGACGCCGCCACCTCCTGGTGCGAGGACCTCGACGCGACCGTCATCACCGCCACCCGCCCCTGAATCGCCACCCGCCGCCGGCCAGCCCGATCGGCCGCCTGCGCCTGCGCCCGCGCAGGCGGCCCGGCCCGGCCCTGCTCGTGAGGGCTCGGTGAGTCTCATGTTTGGCCACGTGTGGCAGGGTCCAGTCGGGATCGGCGCCGGAATGCCGCCAGCCGGAGCGCCGCTGCGGCTGCTCATCCACGCCATCCTCGACCACCATTGCAACCGACTGCGGGACGACGCGACCATCCTGCTCTTCGAATGGCGCCCGCAGCACTGGTGACGCGGTAGTGCGCCGAGCCTCGTTCTGACGGGCCGTAGGGCGCCCCGGGGTCGAGCGCGGGGACGAGCGCGGTGCCGAGCGCGGTGCTGAGTGCGGTATTCACCGCCCGGGCCCGCCGCACGTGAGCACACGTGACCACCGCGCAACTCTCGGATTAGAATGGTGAGTTCGCGTCAGTGCGGTGTCGGTGAGGGTCTGCCGCGGGGGGTGGCCCAGCGCCGCCACCCCGCGTTGTCGGCGCCGCGGTCGCTGCCGGCGAGCCTGCCCTTCGACTCATCCTGGGCGGGCTCGGTCTGTGCGCCCTGCTCCTCCCCGTCGGGGAGCCGGTGCGCGACAAGCACGGCGATGTCGTCGTCGAGGGTGGCATCGCTGTACGCGAGCAGGTCCTGGTGCAGGTGGTTCAAAAGCTCGCGTGGCGGCAGGGCGGTCCAGTTGCGGACGCGCTGGGTGAGCGGGTAGAAGGCGCCGGTGCGGTCGCGGGTCTCGGTCACGCCGTCGGTGTACAGCAGCAGTTGGTCGCCCGGACGGAAGGGCTCCACGTCGACGTGGTAGTCGCCGCCGAGTAGCACACCGAGGTTGAGAGGCGGTGACGGATCCCACGGGGCCAGTTCGCTGACCTGGCCCCGGTCGATGAGCAGTGGCGGGGGGTGACCGCAGTTGACGATGCGGACCACGGGCTCGTCGCCGGGAATCTCGGCGAGCACTGTGGTGATGAAGCGTTCCTCACTGTCGGGCAGCTGGTCGGCTCGGCGGCTCATGCTCCTCTCCAATCTACGCGCTATTGCGGGCAGATCGGGCTCGTCGTAGGCGGCCTCGCGGAAGGCGGCCAGCATCGTCGCGGCTGTCTCCACCGCGAGCAGGCCCTTGCCCCGGACATCGCCGATCAGCAGACGCACACCGTGCGCGGTGCTCATCGCCTCGAAGAGGTCGCCGCCGATCCGGGCCTCCGCAGCCGCCGACAGGTACAAGGTTTCGATGCTGACGCGGCCCAGGAGGTGGGGGACCGGACGCAGCAGCACGCGCTGCGCCGTCTCGGCCACCGAGCGCACGGTGGCCAGGGTGCGTTCCCGGCGCGTCCGGTGGGCGGCCAGAAGGGCGCCCAGCACCCCGACCAACGCCGTGGAGAAGTAGGTGGCCACGTAGTGGCGCTCCCACAGATCACCCACGGAGCGGCCCGCACAGCACGGAGTGCCCGCCAGGAGGCCTTCGAAGGTCACGGCGAAAACCGTGATGGCGGAGACGAAGGCGGGACCGTGGGCGTAGGCGGCGATGACGGGCAGGGCGATGAGCAGAAAGCTCACCGGCCACTGCACGGGAGTGATCGGTTCCAGCGCCAGGATGGCCGCGACATAGATGGCCGGCAGCCAGCGTATCCATGCCGGCAGGGCGGGCACCCGCGGCTTGGTGCCGCCCGGCTTCGTCGCACGGCGCCGGTCGGCCCCGCCGCGGCCGGGGAGCCTCACCGCGCGCTCCGGTGGCGGTGTGCCCGGTTGCACGAGAAACCGCGGCGAACCGGCCGGGCACGGGCGGGCGAAGCGGACTGCCGCGGCCCCACGGGCGGCGGATCCATCAGGATGCCGGAGAGCGTCCGCCCGGACGGCGGCGGGAGTCCGACAGCCGCGGAAGGCGCCGTGACGTAGAGCGGTGTGACCCCGCACTCCCGGTGGCGGGCGTCATCCGGTTCGTGATCCGCCTGTACACGCATACACCAATCATCACGGCAAAACGGCCACTACCGCCCGCCGACGGAGTCGAGCACGCGGCCGCATGGCGCGGCACCCCCGACACGTGGCAGCCGCGACCGAGAGAGTGGCACCATGCCCCCGCGCGGCCCCAGGCCGCAGGCCTCGCCCGCCGCGAGCCCGACCCGGACCGAGCCGGCTGCCGCCGGGGCGCCGGTTGCAAGGGCCGGTGTACGGCGGGGGCAGCGCCGACGCGCGCTCTTGAACCGCGCCGGGGACCGTCGGCATCGGGGCACCGGCGGGGCCGGGCCCTCCGGGGCGGCGACCAGTTCGTCGGTGGCCCGGCTTGGCCGGGTCACCGGGCGCCGGCCCTCGGCGGGCTGCCAGCGACGCCCGAGGCGGAGCGGCTCGCCGCCCGCACCCGGCGGAACCGCCGGCTCGGCGATCGTCGCGGGCCCTGATCGCGCCGACAGCGCGTGCGGGGCAGGTATCCGCGTGTGACGCGGGTCTCAACCCGGGAAGATCGTCTGCATTCAAAGCGGCGGCGGCAATTCGGTCAGCAGTGGGCAAATGGGACAAAGGCGCCGACCCCCTCGGCCCACACCGACCTACACCCGCGACCTTGATCACCCTCCCCCTCACCCCGGGGGCCGGACAGGGACCACCGGGATGACCCCGAAAGGGCCCGTGCCCGCGCGAACCGCGTGGCACGGGCCCTCTCGCGGTTGTGCCGCCCGCCCCGCGCCGTCCGCCCTCCAGCCGTCCGCCCTCGGGCGTCAGCCCCCACAGCTCGCGCATCCGCGCGTACTCGGCGGCCGGCCGGACAGCCGCCGCCTCGTCCAACGACGCCGGCCGGGCCGGACCGGCGTCGTGGGCCGGATCGGCCCGCTCGACCAGCACCCCGCGCCGGGCGTCGTCAGGACGCGGGCGGCGTACTCCTCGACCGGCTCACCCGGGCGCCGGGTGAGCGCGTCCACAACGCCGGCGCCGTACACCGATCAGGCATCCACTGACCGAAATCGCCGACCGCCGCGGCCGGCGGGAGTCCGGCCGAGCCGCCGGTGGCATGGAGGGACCACGGGATCATCAATGACGGGCGGGCCGGGCGGTGACGCCACCGGCGATGGGGGTGGGGGCCGGGGCCGGCGGGCCTCGTCGTCACCCACCGGCCGAAGGCGGTGGACAACTGCCCAGGGACGCACTGCAGTTAGACGATTCGGCTGCGTGCTGCAACGCCCGTACCAGGGCCGCCGTGTACGGCTGCCGCACCCGCCGCCGGGCGGTGGCGATCCCGATGTGCCGGGCCGGCCGTGGCGGTTGGACGGGGACCACGACGGTGCCCGGCTGCTCCGGGGTCAGCGCGACGGACGGGACCAACGAGACGCCGACCCCCGCCGCGACCAGCGACCGGGCGAAGAAGTAGTCGGTGGTGCTGCCGCGCACCAGCAGCTCGAAGCCGGCCAGCTCGGCGTAGCGGCGCAGGAACGCCGCGGTCTTCAGACAGCCCAACACCCAGCGTTCCGCGGCGAGTTCGCCCAGGTCGAGCGAGGCGCGACCGGCCAGCCGGTGGCCGGCGGGCAGCACCACGGAGAGCGGATCGTCGGTGAGCGCCAGCCAGTCGAGGCCCGAGCGGTCACCGGGACGGGCGGGCAGCGGGCCGTCGAAGTGGTAGGCGAGCGCGAGGTCGGCGACCCCCTGCCGGACCATCGGCAGGCTGTCCTCGGGTTCCCGCTCCACCAGGTGGAGTTCGACCTCGGGATGCTCGGTTGCGAACGCCGCGAGGGCGGTGGGCAGCAGCACTCGACCGCCGCTGGTGAACGTCGCGATCGTCAGCTTCGGCCGTTCTGCCGTGAGCTGGTCGATCTGCTCGCGGGCGTGCCGCAGCTCGGCGGAGATCGCGGTGGCGGTCTCCACCATCACCCGCCCGGCCTCGGTGAACGTGACGCCGCGGGTGCTGCGGACCACCACGGCCGTGCCGAGGCCGCGCTCCAGGGCGGCCACCTGCTGGGAGACCGCGGACGGGGTGAGGTGCAGGGCGGCGGCCGCCCGGTTGAAGCTGCCGTGCTCGGCCACCGCCCGCAGGATGCGCAGCCGCTGGACGTCGATCATCCGGTCACCAGATTTCCTTCATACCGGTTCAGTAAGTGATCAGTTCTGCTGCGCAGCCTAGGCGGTCACAGTGGAGGCATGCGAAACGTCCTCGTCATCGGCGGCAGCCGTTACTTCGGCCGTCACCTCGTCACCCTGCTCCGCGACGCCGGCACCCGCGTCACCCTGCTCAACCGCGGCTCCGCCCCGGCACCGGACGGTGTGACGCCGCTGATCGCGGACCGCGCCGACCACGCGGCGCTGACCGCGGCACTCGGCTCGAGCGAATTCGACGCGGTGATCGACCAGGTCTGCTCCACCCCTGCGCACGCGGCCGTCGCCCGCCGGGTCTTCGCGAACCGGACCGGGCGCTACGTGATGACCTCGACCATCGAGGTGTACGACCCGGCGACCTCCGACCTCCTGGCCTCCGACCCCCTGGCCTCCGACCTTCTGCGCGCACCCGACCCGACGCGCCGCGTGCCGCTCGCCGAGTCCCAGGTTCTCCCGGCCCGCTGGCCGGTGGACCCCGAGCGCCTCGCCGCCGCCGACACGCCCGAACTCCGGTACGCCGAAGGCAAGCGGCAGGCCGAGGCCGTCTTCACCCAGGACGCGCCGTTCGCCTTCGCCGCCGTACGCAGCGCCCACGTGCTGGGTGGCGGCGCGCTGGACTTCACCGGACGCCTGGCCCACTACACCGAGCGGATCGCCGCCGGCCGCCCGATCACCGTCCACCGCGAGCCGTTCGCGACGTCCTTCGTGCACCACCGGGAGATCGCCGAGTTCCTGGCCTGGGCCGCCTCCGCCGACTTCACCGGGCCGGTCAACGCCTGCTCGAACGGCACGCTCGACGTCACCGAGCTGTCCGAGCTGGTCGCCGACCGGATCGGTGGCCCGGCCGTGCGGTACCGCATCGCCGACGCACCGCCGCCGCACCCGGACGAGCCGGGGCACCCGGACGACAAGCCCTCGCCGTTCTCGTTCGACCGCTGGTATCCGATGGACAACACCCGGGCCACCGAACTCGGCTTCCGCTTCCGCGCGGTGCGCGACTGGCTTCCGGAAGCCGTCGACGAGGCGCTCACCACCTCGAAGGCCGGTGTCTGACATGCGCGAGCGCAGCATCGGCGACGTCAAGGTCGGCGCGATCGGGCTGGGCGCGATGCCCCTCTCCATCGAGGGGCGCCCCGACGAGGCCCGGGCCCTGGCCACCCTCCACACCGCGCTGGACAGCGGTGTCACGCTGATCGACACCGCCGACTCCTACCACTGGCACGCGGACGAGCTCGGCCACAACGAGTTCCTGATCGCCCGCGCCCTGGCGACGCGCAGCGACCGCGACCGCGTGCTGATCGCCACCAAGGGCGGCCGCGGGCGCCCGGGTGACGGATCGTGGACGGTCACCGGCGCGCCCCGGCACCTCAAGAGCGCGTGCGAGGGCTCGCTGCGCCGGCTGGGCGTGGCGGCGATCGACCTGTACCAGCTGCACAAGCCCGATCCGCAGGTCCCGTGGGCCGAGTCGGTCGGCGCGCTCAAGGAGTTGGTGGACGAGGGGAAGATCCGGATGGCCGGCATCTCCAACGTCACCGTCCATCAGATCCGGGAGGCGCACGGGATCCTCGGCCCGGCCCTGGTCTCGGTGCAGAACCGTCACTCCCCGGCCGTCCGCACCAGTGAGGACCAACTGCGGCTCTGCACGGAGCTGGGGGTGGCCTTCCTGCCGTGGAGCCCGCTGGGCGGCGTCTCGCGCAGCTCGCTCGACGACGCCTCGGAGCAGCCGGCGGCCGGCACGGCGTTCCACGAGGTCGCGGCCGCACGCGGGGTCAGCCCGCAGCAGGTCGCACTCGCCTGGCTGCTGGCCCGCTCGCCGGTGGTGATCCCCGTCCCCGGTGCCACCCGCCCCGCCTCGATCCGGGACTCGGCCCTGGCCGCAGATCTGGTGCTCACCCCGGCCGAACTGGCCCGCCTGGCAACGCCACTCGGCTGACGCCACCGCACACCCTCCCCGCCCCGGGCCCGCCCGGCACAGGCCGGTGATGCCGAGAGACCGTTGGGTGCCGTTGGCGCTCCCGGTGCCGTCGTCGTGGCGGCGCAGGTCGAGGTCCGCAGCACCATGCCTCGTCGTGACCGATCGGCCCCTGGAGTTTCGGCAGTACCTCGCTAATATGAGCACTGCTCATGTTAGCGAAGGAGGCAGCTATGCCGGATCGCCTCGACCTGCCGGCCGGGTTCCGCTGGGGAGCGTCCACCGCCGCCTACCAGATCGAGGGGGCGGTGGACGAGGACGGGCGCGGGCCCTCCGTCTGGGACGTGTTCGCCGCCCGACCCGGCGCGGTCCGCGACGGCCATAGCGGCGCGGTCGCCTGCGACCACTACCACCGCTACACCGAGGACATCGCCCTCATGCGTGGCCTCGGCCTCGACGGCTACCGCTTCTCCATTGCGTGGCCCCGCATCCGCCCCACCGGCAGCGGCCCGGCCAACCCGGCCGGACTCGCCTTCTACGACCGCCTGGTCGACGCGCTCCTGGAAGCCGGTATCACCCCGCTGCCCACCCTCTTTCACTGGGACCTCCCGCAGGCCTTGGAGGACGGCGGCGGCTGGTTGAACCGCGACACCGCCTACCGCTTCGCCGAGTACGCCTCCGTGGTGGTGGACCGGCTCGGCGATCGCGTCCCCGCCTGGATCACCCTCAACGAGCCCTTCGTCCACACCGTCTTCGGCTACGCGCTGGGCACCCACGCCCCCGGCCGCACCCTGATGTTCGAGGCCCTCCCGGCGGCCCACCACCAGCTCCTTGCCCATGGCCTCGCGGCGTCCCTGCTCCACGAGCGCGGCCTGGAGGTGATGCTCTCCAACAACCTCACCCCCGTCTGGCCGGCGTCCGACTCCGCCGAGGACGTTGCCGCCGCCGAGGCCTACGACGCCCTCCACAACCGCCTGTTCACCGACCCCGTCCTCCTCGGCCGCTACCCCGACCTCTCCGCCTTCGGCGTCCCTGACGACCTCTTCGGCGCTATCCACCCCGGCGACCTCGACCTCATCGCCGCCCCGCGCCTCGACGGCCTCGGCCTCAACTACTACAACCCCACCCGCATCGCCGCCCCCATCGAACCCGGCCTCCCCTTCACCCTGGTCGACATCCCCGACGTCCCCCACACCGCCTTCGGCTGGCCCGTCGTCCCCGACGCCCTCCGCCAACTCCTCCTCCATCTCCGCGACTTGTACGGCACCGCCCTCCCGCCCATCACCATCACCGAGAACGGCTGCTCCGTCACCGAGGACACCACCCCCGACCAGCCTCGCATCGACTTCATGGCCGCCCACCTCGACGCCCTCGCCGCCGCCATCGCCGAAGGCGCCGACGTCCGCGGCTACTACACCTGGTCACTACTTGATAACTATGAGTGGGCGGACGCGTACGGCCTGCGCCTCGTCCTACGCCCCGTCGGTCCAGTCGGCGTCGGGCAGCGTCTCGCCGAACCGCTCCAGCGCCGATTCGGGCCCGCAGCCGAAGGCGCGGCCGATGTACTCCCAGGTCATCAGGCTGCTGCGGGCCCTGCGGCCGGCCAGCAGCGCGGTCGAACCCGCGGCGCGCTCGAACCGGGCGGCGGCACGGGCGGCGGCGTACGGCTTGCTCTCCGTCAGGTCGCAGATCCGGTCCACCAGTGCCGTGACCAGCTCCTCGACCTCGCGCGGCACCACACCCTCGGCCACGTCGACGTGCCACTCCCAGTCCGCGAACGGCCCGGTGGCCTCGCCCACCGCCTCGGTCGCCTGGTCGTCGCCGAAGTCCAACGGGTGCACCCGCTCACCCCGCCAGCCGCAGCTGCACCCGCCGCGCACCGCAGCGGCCCGGGGGCCGTCCGCGCCGTTGTAGAGCCACCACGTCGTACGGCCGTCCGGCAAGGGCGTCGGCTCACTGCCGTCCGCCAACACCGCCACCGGGAAGCCCTGATGGCGCCCGCTCTCGTCAGACCATGGCATGCCGTGCCCCTCACGTCCCTGGAGTACGGCACCAGGGTTCCCAGCCCGTGACGCACTGTCAAGGCTTCGCGACAGCCGGTGCGACCCGCAGGGTCGGTGCCGTCGTCACCCGGGCCCTCAGGCGTCGTGGGCGGAGCGCAGCAGGTGGTCGCGGACCAGCGTGACATGGGGGTTCGTGGACGACCCCGGGCGCTGGACCAGGAAGCCCGTGTTGATCGGCGGGTCGTCCGGATCGTTGAGGAGGATCAGGGCGCCCGAGGCCAGGTCGTCGGCGCACAGGTAGCGCGGGAGCACGCTGAATCCGGCGCCGCCGACCACGGCCTCCTTGACTGCTCGGAGGTCGGGGATGGTGACGGTCGGCCGGCAGGTCAAGGGCCTGCCGAACACGTGGCGCCAGTAGCGCCGGACGATCGGCAGGTCCTCGGCGTACGAGACGAGCGGCACCCCGTGCAGGACGGCGGGCCCCTCGGCGGCGAGGCGCGATCCGATCCGTTCGGCCCAGGAGGGCGCGGCGACCAGGACGAACTCCTCGTCGGCCAGCGGGACGGAGGCGAGCGCGCGGCCGCGTGGGCGCACGGTGGCCATGACCAGGTCGTGCCGGCCCGCGCGCAGTCCGTCGAGCAGGTCGTCGGGGAGGCCGAAGGCGATGCGCAGGCGCACCCCCTTGTCGACGAGCGGGGCGAGCGTCGGCATGACGCAGTGCGTGATGTACTCGGCGGGCCCCGCCAGGTGCACGGGCTCCGCGTCACCCTCGCCGAGGAGGGCGCCGCCGCCGACCGGGCCGAGGGCGTCCATCGGCTCCATGACCCGCGCGGCCAGCTCGTCGGCGAACGGGGTCGGGGCGACGCCGCGCGACAGCCGTTCGAACAGCTCCCGGCCCAGCTGGGTCTCCAGGGAGCGGATCTGCGTCGTCACCGTCGGTTGCGACAGGCCCAGCACGCGGGCGCCCGCGGTGAAGGCGCCGGCCCGGTACACCGCGAGGAACGTGCGCAGCAGGTTCAGATCGAGGAGGCCGCTCGCCTGCGGTGACGGCGTTCCCGGCCGTCCATCGGGATTCTTATCTCTCACATGTACGAGCCTATTGGATTCCGATGGGGTAGGCGTCCTACCGTCGAGGACGTCGCCGCACTGACGAACTGAGTGCGAAGTGTCAGTGCTTCGGAAACGTCAGCGGCGGCGACGCATCGACCCCCGATCCCCGATCCCCCTGCGGATCCGCACGCTCGGAGCACCCCTCATGTCGAAGATCCTCTTCGTCGTCACCGGCGCCGACCACTGGACGCTGGCTGACGGAACCAAGCACCCCACCGGCTTCTGGGCCGAGGAGGCCGTCGCTCCGTACCAGGCGTTCAAGGCGGCCGGTCACGAGATCGTGGTCGCCACGCCCGGCGGCGTCGTTCCCGCCGTCGACCGGGGCAGCCTCGCCCCCGAGGTCAACGGTGGCCAGGAGAACGCCGACCGCATCGCCGAGGCCCTGGCCGGCTTCGGCGAGCTGCGGTCCCCCCTCAAGATCGAGGACGTGGACCTGGACGACTACGCGGCCGTCTTCTACCCCGGCGGCCACGGCCCCATGGAGGACCTCGCCGTCGACGCCGACTCCGGCCGCCTCCTCACCCTCGCCCTGGAGTCCGGCAAGCCGCTCGGCGTGGTCTGCCACGCCCCGGCCGCGATGCTGGCCGCCACCAGGGCCGACGGCACCAACGCCTTCGCCGGCTACGAGGTCGCCGCCTTCACGAACGCCGAGGAGACCCAGGCCGGCTTCGCCGACAAGGCGAAGTGGCTGCTCCAGGACCGTCTCACCGAGGCCGGCGTGAACGTCCGGGTCGGCGAGCCGTGGGTGCCGAACGTGGTCGTCGACCGCAACCTGGTCACCGGCCAGAACCCGGCCTCCTCCGCGCCGCTCGCCGTCGAGCTGCTCACGAAGCTGGCCTGACCGATGGGCACCGACCGGCTCGACGAGGTCCTCGACGCCACGTACGACTGCCTGACCAGGTACGGAGTGCGCCGCACCACGATGGACGACATCGCCACCACCATGGGCGTGTCCCGGTCCGCGGTCTACCAGTACGTCCGCAGCAAGGACGACGCCTTCCGGCGGCTCGCCGGGCGCCTGCACGAGCAGGCGCTCGCGCGGGCCCGCCGGGCGGCGGCCGACACCGGGGTTCCGTACGCCGCCCGCGTCCGGGGCGTCCTCGCCGCCAAGCTCGAACTCGTCCTCGCCCTGTCCGAGGACTCCCCGCACACGGCCGAACTCCTCGACGACAAGGCCCGCCTCTTCGGCGGGATATGCTCCGCCTTCACCGACGACCTGCGCCGCCTGCTCACCGCACTCTTCGACGAGGCGGGCACCGTCGAGGGGGTCGAGCCCGTCGAGGCCGCGGACGTCTGCATCGCGCTGGTGGTCGGCCTGGAGAACGTCGCGGACGCGCACCGCCTGCTGCCCCTGGGATCCGATGCCCTCGTGGCCGGATACCTGGGCGCGCCCGTCTCCACCGTGCCCGTCTCCACCGTGACCGCGGGCAGTTGACCTCCCCGCTCCCCACCCTCCCTCGCACCGCACTACTCCCTAGGATCGTCATGTCTTTCTCCAGCCGTGAATGGCACCTCACCGCCCGCCCCGTCGGCGAGCCCAAGGACTCGGACGTCGTGCTCAGGACGGCCACCGTGCCCGACCCGGGCCCCGGCCAGGTCGTCGTCCGCAACGACTACCTCTCCGTCGACCCCTACATGCGCGGGCGGATGAACGAAGGCGAGTCCTACATCCCGCCGTTCGGGCTGGGCGAGGCCATGACCGGCTCGGCCGTCGGCACCGTCGTCGCCTCGCAGGCCCCCGAGGTCCCGGTCGGCGCGACCGTCACCCACTTCCTCGGCTGGCGCGAGCACGCCCTGCTGGGCGCCGCCGACGTCCAGCTCGTCGACCCCGAACTCGCTCCCGCTCAGGCGTACTTGGGCGTCCTCGGCACCACCGGCCTGACCGCCTGGGCGAGCCTCAAGGAGGTCGCCCCCGTCCAGGAGGGCGACGTCGTCTTCATCTCGGGCGCCGCGGGCGCGGTCGGTTCCGTCGCCGGGCAGCTCGCCCGCAAGCTCGGCGCCTCGCGCGTCATCGGCTCGGCCGGCGGCCCGGTCAAGGCCGAGCGGCTGACCGCGGACTTCGGCTACGACATCGGCCTGGACTACCGCGCGGGCGACATCGCCGGGCAGCTCGCCGCCGCCGCCCCGGGCGGCATCGACGTCTACCTCGACAACGTCGGAGGTGACCACCTCGACGCCGCGATCCGGACCATGAACCTGCGCGGCCGCATCGCCCTGGTCGGCGCCATCTCGATGTACAACGCCACCGAGCTGCCCGCGGGCCCGCCGCACCTGCCGCTCGCCATCGGCAAGCGCATCAACCTGCGCGGCATGAACGTCAGCGACCACTTCCACCTCGTGCCGGACTTCGCCCGGCAGGTGGGCGGCTGGCTCAAGGACGGCTCGCTCGTCACCGACGAGACCGTCGTCGACGGCATCGAGAACGCCTTCGAGGCGTTCCAGGCCATGATGCGCGGCGCCAACACCGGCAAGATGCTCGTCCGCCTCCCGCGGGCATGACGTCGCCGACCACCCACGGCGAGGCGGCAGAGGCGCCCCGCTCGACCCCGTACCAGGAGTACCACCATGTCTGACACCGAAGCTCTCGTCGCGTCACTGCGGGCCACGTTCCGCTCCGGCAGGACCAAGCCGCTCGCCTGGCGCCGCGCCCAACTGACCGCATTGCGCGCCCTGTTCACCGACAACCGCGAGGCCATCGCCGACGCCCTCCACGCCGATCTGCGCAAGCCGCGCCCCGAGGCGTACGGCGCCGAGGTCGACCTCCCGGTCCGCGAGATCGACCACACCCTCGCCCACCTGGAGGAGTGGCTCGCCCCCGAGCCGCTCGGCGCCCACGCCCTGGCCGGGCTGCCGGAGGGCACGACCGCCGGCACCCACTACGAGCCCCTGGGCACCGTCCTCGTCATCGCCCCCTGGAACTACCCGGTCCAGCTCTCGCTCGTCCCCGTCGCCGGGGCGCTCGCCTCCGGCAACACCGTCCTCCTCAAGCCGAGCGAACTCGCCCCCGCCACCTCGGCGTTGATGGCCCGCCTGGTGCCCGAGTACCTCGACCGGGACGCGGTCGCCGTCGTCGAGGGCGGGGTGCCCGAGACCACCGAGCTGCTCGCCCAGCGCTTCGACCACATCTTCTACACGGGCAACGGCACCGTCGGCCGCATCGTCATGCGCGCGGCCGCCGAGCACCTCACGCCCGTCACGCTCGAACTGGGCGGGAAGTCCCCCGTGTTCGTCGACCGCGACGCCGACATCGACACGGTCGCGACCCGCCTGGCCGAGTCCAAGTTCCGCAACGCCGGCCAGACGTGCGTCGCCCCCGACTACGTCCTGACCGACCCGGCGACCGCCCAGCGCCTGGCAGCCGCACTCGCCGAGGCCACGGAGCGCATGTTCGGCAGCGACCCGCAGACCTCGGCCGCGTACGGACGCCTCGTCAACCAGCGCCACTTCGACCGGGTCGCCGCCCTGCTCGACTCCGGCACCCTCGCGTTCGGCGGCACCACCGACCGCGACGACGTCTACATCGCGCCCACCGTCCTGACCGGCGTCAAGGCCGAGGACCCGGTCATGCAGGAGGAGATCTTCGGTCCCGTCCTGCCGATCGTCGAGGTCGCGGACCTGGACGAGGCCATCGCCTTCATCAACGACCGCGACAAGCCGCTGGCCCTGTACGGCTTCACCGGGAACGCCACCACGCGTGCCCGCCTCGTCGCCGAGACGTCGTCCGGCGGCATCGGATTCGGCCTGCCCATGGCACACCTGCGCGTACCCGACCTGCCCTTCGGCGGCGTCGGCGAGTCCGGCCTCGGCAGCTACCACGGCCCCCACTCCATCGCCACCTTCAGCCACCGCCGCGCCCGCCTCGACGTACCGCTGAGCTGACCTCATCAGCCAGCCGAAATACGGTTGGTGACGCTCCGTCGGATCGGTACGGTCGCGGGCATGGCCATCCCGATCGTCGGGCGCCTCGGGGTGGGCGTGCCGGTCGGCGCGTACGAGCCCGGCACCGACGTGAAGCCGGTGTCGGGCTTCCACCGCCGCTGGCTCGGGAAGGTTCCGGCTCGCGAACCCGACGCCGAGGCGTGGCAGTTGCTGCGGGACGCCCTCGCGGGCGGGGACGTGACGCTGCTCACGGGGGCGCCGCTGAAGAATCCCGGCATGCTCCTGGAGCGGGAACCGGACGTGCGCATCGCCCGCTGGGTCGCGCAGGGCGGCTTCGCCGGGGACTCCGTCGTCCCGCCCGAACACCGTCTCCCCACGTTCGAGGGACGCGAGACCTGCCCGACGTTCAACTTCAACGGCGCTCCGGACGCCGCGTCGAAGCTCCTGGAATCGCCCCACGTCGGTGAGCGGGTGCTCGTCTCGAAGAACGTCTGCCACGGCGTCGTCTACGACGGCGCGATGCCGCCGCCGCCCTGTCGGCGCGGCGGCTCGCCCGGGATGGCGCTCGTGCGGGACGGCACGGGGGTCTACCTGGCCAGGCGCCGTGCGGGCAAGGCGTTCCACGCCCCGCTCGCGGCGGCCGTGGCGCTCGACGAATCCGTCTGCGCGCTGCGCGAGGTCGAGGTCTACCGCGAGCGCGGCGCCTGGGGCGCGCGCCCGGCGTCCGGCACCCGGACGCGGATCTCGGTCTCGGTCTCGGTCGACCACGCCCGCTTCCTGGACGTCCTCACCACGACCGAATGACGGCCCCTCGCCCCGAGTTCACGCCCGCGCAGTTCCCGGGTTCAGAGTTCCCCTGGCCTCCTCGGGCCACCGCCGGGTGCTCGCCGCAGTCCCGGCGAGCCGGCTGCCTCGGACCCCCGGTCGCCTTGTCTACCCCCAGTAGCCGGCGTGCACGGCGGCGGCCTCGGCGTAGAGGTACGGCCCCGACACGTCCACGGTGTTCCCGCCGGCGGCGAAGACCTGGCGGCACGGCAGGTCGAGCAGCGGCTCCTCGGGATCCACGCCCGCGAGGACGTTCAGCTCACTCGCCGCGAGCGCGTACACCACGCGCGGGATGCCGCTCCAGTAGATCGCGCCGGAACACATCGCGCACGGCTCCGTACTCGTGTAGAGCGTGGCGTCGGCGAGTTGCGCCGGGGTGAGCGTGCGCGAGGCCAGCCGCACCAGGTTGGTCTCCGCGTGGCCGGTGACGTCGTGGTCGGTCAGCACGGTGTTCTCGGCCGTGAGCAGGACCTTCCCGGTGTGGTCGGTGAGCAGGGCTCCGAAGGGATGGTTGCCGTGCTCGCGCGCGCTCGCCGCAAGCTCGATGGCCGTGAGCAGATGGGTGCGGATCTGATCGGTCATGACGTGCTCCTCGATGGTGAAAGACGGAGGTTATACGAATAACAGACGCCGGTCGAAGAGAACTTCTCCGTCGCGGGCAACCTTTCGCGGCCGGGCGGCAACCAAGGGGCGGAGCGCGGCGCGCGCTCCGGTGGCCCTGCCCTGGGGCGGGACCATCCGCCGGTTTGGTCGAAGGGGAAGCATCGCACCATGAGCAAGCATCGTCCGAGTCGCCGCCGGTTCCTGGTCCGGGCCGGAGCGGCGAGCATCGCCCTGGGCGGGGCGGCAGTCGGCGCCGACGCCCTCCTGAACGGCGCACAGGCCGCCACCACCGCGAGCGGCGGGTTCGGCTACACCGACGACGGCCGCGAGTACACCGTGAACACCGGCGCCGACCTGGTCTTCCGGGTCAGCAGGAGCACCGGCGACCTGACCTCCCTGGTCTGCCAGGGCACCGAGTACCAGGGCTACGGCGGGAAGAACTCCCAGGTCGAATCCGGCCTGGGCCCGTCCACGGTGAGCATCGCCCGGCACGGCCGGACGGTCCTGGTCAGCGTCGCCCACGGCACACTGCGCCACTACTACGCCGCACGCGAGGGCGAGAACAACGTCTACCTGTGGACCGACAAGGCGGACGACTCGATCACCGTCACCCGCTACATCGTGCGCGTCCGCCCCGGCCTGTTCCCCAATGACAACCCCGACTCCTGGGACGCCACCCAGGACGTCCTCATCGAGGCCCAGGACGTGCGCCGCAGGCCCGACGGCACCACCCGGTCCAAGCACTACTCCAACCAACGGGTCATCGACTACCGGTACGTGGGCTGGAGCAAGCCCGGCGTCGGCCTGTGGATGGTGCGCAGCAACCACGAGAAGGCGTCCGGCGGGCCGTTCTACCGCTCGCTGATGCGCCACTCCTACGAGGACGGCGCCGGCCTGTACGAGATCCTCTACTACGGCGAGAACCAGACCGAGCCGATGCGCTTCGGCCTCCAGGGGCCGTTCGTGCTCGCCTTCACCGACGGCGGCGCACCCCCGGCCGAGCTGTGGCACGACCGCATCGACACCTCCTGGGTGGACGAACTCGGACTGGACGGCTGGGTCGGCGACGACGGTCGCGGAGCCGTGGCCGGGGTGGGCATCTCGGGCCGCGACCCGGCCCTCGCGTACACCGTCGGGTTCGCCAACGCCGCCGCGCAGTACTGGGCGACCGCCGACCCGCGCACCGGCGCGTACGCCGCCCGCCGGATGCTGCCCGGCACCTACACCTGGACGGTCTACCAGGGCGAACTCGCCGTCCGCACCGGCACCGTGACCGTCCAGCCCGGCAGCACCACCGCCCTGCACACCATCGTCCTCAACCCCGCCGACGACCCGGGCCGGGCTCCGGTGATCTGGCGCATCGGCAGGTGGAACGGCACCCCGGCCGGCTTCCGCAACGCCGAGCTGGTCACCCACGCACACCCCTCGGACGTGCGTGCCGAGCCCTGGACCGGCGACTTCACCGTGGGCGGCTCCACGGACGCCGACTTCCCCGCCTACCAGTGGCG
The DNA here is from genome assembly GCF_019192735.1 of Kitasatospora aureofaciens. Lineage (GTDB taxonomy): Bacteria > Actinomycetota > Actinomycetes > Streptomycetales > Streptomycetaceae > Kitasatospora > Kitasatospora aureofaciens_A. Next base: position 46,702 of record NZ_JAHTKP010000022.1, on the reverse strand, counting down.
GGACGTCAACGACGGCCGGACCGTCACCTTCGACCTGACGGACGAGCAGGCCGCCCAGCCGCACACCCTCAACATCGGCATCACCACCGCCTTCCTCAACGGCCGCCCCCGGATCCGGCTCAACGACTGGACCTCACCCGTCCCCGCGCCCCACCCCGAACCGAGCACCCGCTCGCTCACGGTCGGCTCCTACCGGGGCAACAACCACACCTACGCCTTCACCGTCCCCGCCTCCGCCTTCCAGTCCGGCACCAACACGCTCACCATCACCGTCGCCTCCGGCAGCAGCGGCTCGCGCTTCCTGAGCCCCGGCTTCGCCTACGACTGCGTCGAACTGCTCGCCTGAGCCCGGCATCGGGCGGAGCCGCCCCGGCCACGGGAGGCTCCGCCCGATGCCTCCGCGCACCTACGGGAGTCCTTGACAGTGACATGTCCGCGTGGCGGATCCGAGCGGCCACACGAATCCGGGCGACGGCGGAAGCACGCCTCCGCCACCAACGGCCTTTGGGGGGCGCGCGGTTGATCCGGTTGAGCCAGGCTGCCTCCGGTCATGACAGGACGGGCACGGTGGGAGCCGGGGCGCCGACCGTGACGCATCGCGCCGACGGACAGCCCGCCGAGCGGTGGGCGGAAAGCAGACACTGATGAGCTTCGCGCCGAACCGACCCCTGCCCGCGGCCTCCGGGGGAGGGACGCTGGTCGTCGGTAGCGCGGCTGCGGGCAGTACCCCCGGAGCAGGGCTGAGCACTGTACGCGTTCAGCGGGGGCAGCGGCCGGCTCCGTGAGCACGCAACGGGGCGGCTCCTGTTCCGCGCGAACCAGGGCTTCGGCCTCGCTGACGGTCTTTCATATCGACCCGTCGTCCGGGGCGTTGACCCAGGCCGGGGAGTTGCCGGCGATCACCCAGCCCACCTCCGTCCTGCCGGTCGGCCCTTGAGCGGAGGGGCCGGTCCGGTCCCCGGGGCCGCGTCTCAGGAGACGGCGGCCAGGGCCTGCGCCGTGAGCATCTGCTCCAGTGCCAGCAGGGCCCGGGGGGTGTGCCGGGTGTCGATGCGGACGGCGTAGATGAACCGCGTCAGCTGCGGGTCGGCCAGCGGGCGCGCCACGACCTCGGTGGCGCCAGGGGGGAGTGCCAGCTTGGGCATGACGGCGACGCACAGGCCCGCGGCGACGAAGCCGAGCACGGTGTTGAAGTCGTCCCCGTCGTACTGGAGGCGTGCCCGGAATCCCGGTGTCTGGGCGATCTGGGCGAGCAGTTCCAGGCGCAACGCCGCCTCCGGGGCCGCGATCCAGGTCTCGGCGGCGAGATCGGCCAGGTCGATGACGTCCCGGTCGGCGAGGTGGTGGCCGGCCGGGACCACCGCCACGACCGGATCCCGTGCGACCAGCGTCCGGCGCAGCGTGCGGGGCGGCGGCATGGGGATGAAGTCGTAGTCGTAGGTGAGGGCCAGGTCCATGTCCCCCCGCTTGAGGCGGCTGTAGCCCGCTTCGGGCTCCAGTTGCGAGAGGCTGACCTGGACGTCGGGGTATGCCCTGTGCAGCTGCGCCAGCGCCTTGGGGACGATGCCGGTGGCGGCGGAGGCGAAGGCGCCCAGCCGGATCTGTCCGGCCGTGCCGGCGCGTATGGCGTCGAGTTCCGCGGACGCGGCGGCCAGGACGCTCCTGACGCCCTGCTCGGCGCCGAGGAGGACCTCGCCGGCCGGGGTGGGCCGTACGGGCCGGCGTTCGAGCACCCTGAGCCCCGTACGGCGTTCGAGTTCGGCGATCTGCTGCGAGACGGCGGGCGCGGTGTAGCCCAGTTCGCGTGCCGCCGAGTTGAAGGAGCCGTGGCGGACGACGGCTTCCAGGGCGGCGAGCAGGCGGGGGTCCAGCTTCTGCATGTTAACGCTCACTTATCTGTCGCGAAGATGTTGTTTCTTGAACTTGTTGGTGAACGGCAGCAGGATTCTTGCTTGCGGCCCCGATGCGCAAGCCTCCGCCTCCGCGGAGCGGCCGGTCGTTCCGCCACTGAGGGCACAAGCCCTGCGCCCCAGGCGAGTTGCTCTGGACACGAGCCCTTGAAGCCACTGTAGGACCACCCTCCGGGAGCACCTCTGTGAACCTGTCAGACAGCCGGACAGCCAGTCCGAGACCTCGGCGTGTGAGCGCCGTGGAAGCGGTGTTCGGCCACCTCCGCGGGGCCATCGAGCGCGGCGACTACGCGGTGGGGGACAGGCTCCCCTCCGAAGCGGAGCTGTGCCGCACCCTGGAGGTCAGCCGGCCCGTGCTGCGGGAGGCGCTGAGGGCCCTTGAGGCCATGGGGCTGACCGTCTCGAAGACCGGCAAGGGCACCTTCGTCGTGGCGACCGCGGTCGAGGGCCCGACCTTCGGCGACTACGCCGCCGGCGACCTCCTGGAGGTGCGCCGCCACGTGGAGATCCCGGTCGCCGGGTACGCGGCGCTGCGCCGCACTCCGGAGGACCTGGACCGCCTGGCCCACCTGCTCGACCGGATGGAGCGGGAGACCGACACCACCGCCTGGGTCGCGCTGGACACCGTCTTTCATCTGACGGTGGCCGAGGCATCCCGCAACCCGGTCTTCCGCCGGGTGATCGAGGAGATCCGCGACGCGCTGGCGCGTCAGTCGGCCTTCCTCAACGAACTGGGCGATCGCCGCGAGCAGTCCGACTGCGAGCACCGCGCGATCCTCGAAGCACTGGTCGACGGCTCCGAGGCGGACGCGGTGGAGGCCATGGCCCACCACCTGCGCCGCGTGGAGGCGACCCTCACCGACATCCTGCGCCCCCGACGCGCGGGCACTCCGACAGAAGGCAGACCCGAGGCGTGAGCGAGCAGTTCCTCAAAGACGAGAAGCGCCCCTCCACCCGACACGTCGACGCCGGGGACACCGGCTACAGCAAGTCCTTGAAACCCCGGCACGTCAACATGATCGCCATCGGCGGCGCGATCGGCACCGGCCTGTTCCTGGGCGCTGGCGGCCGTCTCGCCCAGGCCGGGCCCTCCCTGTTCGTCGCCTACGCCGTCTGCGGCGTCTTCGCCTTCCTCGTGGTGCGGGCGCTCGGCGAACTCGTCCTGTACCGGCCGTCCTCCGGAGCCTTCGTCTCCTACGCCCGGGAGTTCCTGGGCGAGAAGGGGGCGTACACCGCGGGCTGGATGTACTTCCTCAACTGGGCGACCACCGGGATCGCCGACATCACCGCGGTGGCCACGTACACCCACTACTGGCACCTGTTCTCCGACGTCCCGCAGTGGGTGATCGCTCTCATAGCCCTGGCGGTGGTCCTCACCGTGAACCTCATCTCGGTGCGGATCTTCGGTGAACTGGAGTTCTGGTTCGCCATCGTCAAGGTGAGCGCGCTCGTGGTCTTCATGGGCATCGCGATCGTCCTCCTGGTCACCCGGCACCCGGTGGACGGCACCGTGCCCGGCCCCGCGCTGATCACCGACAACGGGGGCGTCTTCCCCAACGGCCTGCTGCCGATGCTGCTGATCATCCAGGGGGTGGTGTTCGCCTACGCCTCCGTCGAACTGGTCGGCGTGACGGCGGGTGAGACCGAGAACCCCGAGAAGATCATGCCGAAGGCGATCAACTCGATCATGTGGCGGGTGGGCCTGTTCTACGTCGGCTCGGTGATCCTGCTGTCGATGCTGCTGCCGTGGAACAAGTACAGCGCCGGGCAGAGCCCGTTCGTGACCGTGCTCTCCCACATCGGCGTGCCGGCCGCCGGCAGCGTGATGAACCTGGTGGTCCTCACCGCGGCGATGTCCTCGCTCAACTCCGGCCTCTACTCCACCGGCCGCATCCTGCGCTCCATGGCGGTCAACGGCTCCGCCCCGCGCTTCACCGCCCGGATGAGCCGCAGCCAGGTGCCCTACGGCGGCATCCTGCTCACCAGCGGCATGTGCGTCCTCGGCGTGGGCCTCAACTTCGTGGTGCCCGCGGACGCTTTCGAGATCGTGCTCAACCTCGCGGCGATCGGCATCCTCGCCACCTGGGGCATGATCATGATCTGCCACCTGTTCTTCTGGCGGAAGACCCGGGCCGGAGAGCTGACCCGGCCCGCCTACCGCCTGCCGGGCTCGCCCTGGACCGAACTCGTGACGCTGGCCTTCCTCGCCGCCGTCCTGGTCCTGATGTACGCCGACGGCGGGGCCGGACGCACCACCGTGCTCTGCGTACCGCTGATCGCCGCCGCGCTGGTCGCCGGCTGGTACGCGATCCGCGGCCGTCGCGCGCGTGTGGCCGCCAAGGATGGTGGCTGACCGCGGCTGAGGGCGCGCCGCCGCTCCGGGGTTCGGAGCGGCGGCGCGTTCAGCGCTGCCCGGTCAGGCCCGGCCGGCGGCGGCCGGGATCAGCCGCACGTCCTCCGGTGCCCCGGCGTTGTGGCGCTCGGTCCAGGTGGTCAGCGCGGACTGGCAGGCGTGGTCGAGGTGCCGGAGCCCGGAGAGGTCCAGCTCCACGACGCGGTCGGCCGGGGTCGCTTCGAGGGCGTCGAGGAGCTTGGGCAGCCGGAGGAAGGTGGCGTTGCCCGTCAGTCGGACCCGGAGGAGGCCGCCGGGCCGCTCCTCGGTGTCCACGTGCAGGCGGGAGGTCTCCCAGGCGGCCTTGACGACCGACAGGCCCAGGCCGATCAGCACGCCCTCGAACATGTTGACCGTGACGATGGCGACGGCGGTGGCCACGAGGACGAGCGCCTCCGCCCGGTGCTCGCGCCACAGCGGCCGGAGCTGTTTGAGCGGCAGCAGCTTGAACCCGGCGTGCACCAGCACCCCGGCCAGTGCCGCGACGGGAATGACGCCGAGTGCCGCCGGGAGCAGGGCGGCGAACAGCAGCAGCCACACCCCGTGCAGCACGCGGGACGCCTTGGTCCGGGCACCGGCCTGGACGTTGGCGGCGCTGCGGACGATGACGGCGGTCATCGGCAGGGCGCCGAGGGCGCCGCAGAGCGCGTTGCCCGCGCCCTGGGCCATGAGCTCCTTGTCGTAGTCGGTGCGCGGCCCGTCGTGGAGGCGGTCGACGGCCGCCGCGCTGAACAGGCTCTCGGCCGAGGCGACGAGGGTGAAGGCCACGACCGTCAGGAGCAGGGCCGGGGTGAACTGCCCGATCACGCCGGCGCCGGGCGGCTGTACGGCGTCCAGCAGGCCCTTGACCTCGACCTTCTTCACCGGGAGCTGGAGCAGCCAGGTGGCGCCCGTACCGAGGGCGACGGCCACCAGCGCGCCGGGGACGACCCGCACCCGGGCGGGCAGCCGCTGCCACAGCACGATCACCGCGACGGTGCCGGCGCCGATCAGGAAGGGGTACAGGGCGGCGGGTTCGGAGAGGAGCCGGAGCAGCAGGCCGGGGAGCCCCAGGAGCTTGCCGGTCCCGCTCGCGGGTGCGGGCCGGTCGGCCATCGCGTAGAGCTGCCCGGCGATGATCACCAGGCCGATGCCGGCCAGCATGCCCTCGACCACGGCGACGGAGATCGCGCGGAACCAGCGGCCCCAGCGCAGTGCTCCGAGCAGCAGTTGGAGCAGTCCGGTGGTGATGACCACGACGCCGAGCGCGGGCAGTCCGAACTTCTGCACGGTCTCGGCGACGAGGACGGTCAGCCCGGCCGCCGGCCCGCTGACCTGGAGGCTGCTGCCGGGGAGCGCGCCGGTGACGAGGCCGCCGACGATGCCGGTGATCAGGCCGAGTTCGGCGGGTACGCCCGAGGCGACGGCGACGCCGACGCACAGCGGGAGAGCGACCAGGAAGACGACGAGCGAGGCGGTGAGGTCGTACTTGAGCGTGGGAAATCGCATGGGAGCCCTCAGTGGTGGGAGTCCGGGTGTGATGGACCGCGGTGTCACAGCGGCAGGAAGTCGCCGCTGCCCGGCCGGTGGGTGAGGACGGCGCCGGTGTGCACCTCGTAGAACCAGCCGTGCAGGCCGAGCCGGCCTTCGCGGACCCGGCGCGCGACGCTCGGGTGGGTGTGCAGCTTCTCCAGCTGGTCCAGCACGTGCCGCTGCACCGGGGTGGCGAGGTCGTGGCTCGCCTTCCCGTCGGTCGTCAGCGCGGTGCCGTCGGCGAGCCAGTCGCGCACGGAGGGCACTCCGGTGAGGTCCTCGCCGCGGACGACGGCGCCGACCGCGCCGCAGTGGGAGTGGCCGCACACCACGATGTCGGCGACGCCCAGGACCTCGACCGCGTACTCGATGGTCGCGGCCTCGGCCGAAGGGGCGGACGGGCGGTGCGGTGGGACGATGTTGCCGGCGGTCCGCATCTCGAAGAGTTCGCCGGGCCGGGCGCCGGTGACGGCGGAGGGGATGATGCGGGAGTCGGAGCAGGTGATGAACAGCGCCTGCGGCTTCTGGCCCTCGGCCAGGCGCCGGAGGGCGTGGCCGTCCTGGGCGGCACGGCGGCGGAAGGTGCGGGCGTGGTCGATGAATCCTTGCATGTCGGTGCCTCGGGCCCTTCGGAAGTCGTGTCGGAACGGTGACTTCGGGACCGTGCCCGCTCGCTCGGCTCTCTCGGCTCTCTCGGCTCTCTCGGTACGAGGGCAGCGCGCAGCGCGGCGCCGGCAGGCGCGATCACTGCCGGGGCCGTCGTGGACTGCGGGGAGACGGGCGGTGGGGCACCCTCCTCGGGGTGCCGCCGCCGGTGAGCGTACGGGCGCGGTCGGTGCCGGTCAGCAGCGGAACACCTGGAGGAGCGCCGCACAGGGCGGTCTGAGGGCCGCGTGCGGCGTACGGGGGGCGCGGGCCGGCGACGGGTCGTCGGCGCAGGGGCCGTCGGCGAGGGAGCGATGCAACTCCCGGATGCAGCTGGGGAGTTCGACATTGCGGACGCGCGTCCAGCCGAGGCCGGGCGGGCACTCGGGGGTCACCCTCTCCTCGACGAGCTTCGCCTCCGGGGCGACCCGGGCGTAGCAGCGCTCGTCCCGGGTGAGGGCGGAGGCGGACTGGGACAGCACCAGCAGTCCCAGGACGGCCACGAGGGCGACGGCGACGGCGCCGATCACCCTCCTGACCATGGACATCGCGGTTCCCTTCCCTGCCCGGGGATTTGTTGAACTGTCGTCAATTCTGACGGGCGCGGGCAGGTCAGGGTTCCGGGTGCCGGTGAACGGTCCGTGAATGACTTCGGCCGAGCGGTGATGATCCGTGCGGTCCTGTCACGGAATGCGGTCGACCGGTGAACCGTTCGCGAAGCGGACGCCAACTCGGTGTCCGGGCAGGCCGATCGGGCCGATCAGGCCGCCGCGTCGAGGTCGGAGGCGATCAGCTCGGAGAGCACCTGGAGGGCCTCCTCCGCCCCGTCGCCGGAAGCGGTGAGCTCAAGGGTCTCGCCGTGGCGGGCGGCCAGGGCGAGGACGGACAGCAGGCTGCGGGCGTCGACCGGGGTCTGGTCGGGGCGGCCGACGGTGACCTTGGCCTGCTGGCGGGCGGCGGCCTGAACGAGCAGGGATGCCGGGCGGGCGTGCAGACCGCTGCTGGAGCCGACGGTGATCCGGATCGAGTGCATGAGGAGTCCTCGGGAGGAAGGGGCAGGGAGCGCCGACCCGGGTGGGAGCCGGGTCGGCAGGAGGAGGGATCGCGGTGGCCCGCGCGCAGAGTGGGGCGCGGGCCGCCGGATCGCTGCCGGGTCCCCGCAGTCCGGGGGCGGTCGCGGGGTCCGGCAGTCTGTGGTTTTACGCCCGTTGGCGTGTTGTTTCGGTTGGTTGTACGCCCGATTACATCGGGATGTCAACACATTCGGACGCCTTGCCCGGGCTCGCGCCAGGAGGGAATCGGCTCTTGCTTTTCCGGCCGATGCGCGTATGGTCGGACCACATCAGGCGTAAACGGACATGAAACGGACCCAATCCCACATGTACGCACCCGAGCGGCAGCAAGAGATCCTCCGCCTCGCCCAGAAACAGGGCCGGGTGGACGTGCCGACCCTGGCCGAGGACTTCGACGTCACGCAGGAGACCATCCGCCGTGACCTGAGCGCGCTCGACCGGGCCGGCCTGCTGCACCGGGTGCACGGCGGAGCGCTGCCCGCCGGAGCACTGAACCTGGAGCCCGGGCTGGCCGAACGGGACTCCACGGCCGCGGCCGAGAAGGAGCGCATCGCCAGGGCGGCCCTGGCCCTGCTGCCCGGCGAGGGCAGCGTGATCCTGGACGCCGGGACGACCGTCTCCCGCCTGGCAGGACTCCTGCCGATGGACTGTGCCCTCACCGTCGTCACCAACGCCCTGCCGATCGCGGCCCGGCTCGCCGACCACCCGGGGCTCGCCCTCCACCTGGTCGGGGGGCGGCTGCGCCACCGCACCCAGGCGGCCGTCGACGCCTGGGCGCTGCGCGACCTGGCGGACGTCCACGCGGACGTCGCGGTGGTCGCCACCAACGGCTTCTCGCCGGAAGGGGGCCTGTCGACGCCCGACCTCGCCGAGGCGGCCGTCAAGAGGGCCATGCTCGCCGGCGCCCGGCGCGTGGTCCTGGTGGCCGACTCGTCCAAGTACGGCGCCCGCCACTTCGCCCGCTTCGGCTCGCTCGACCAGGTCGACGTCCTGGTCACGGACGTCGGACTCACCGACGAGCAGGCCGCCGAGATCGAGAACCACGGACCGGAAGTCATCCGCGCATGATCGTCACCATCACCCCGAACCCCAGCCTCGACCGCACCTACGAGCTGGGAACGCTCACACCGGGCGAGGTCAACCGGGCCGAGCACGACCGGCTCGACCCCGGCGGAAAGGGCGTCAACGTCTCCCGCGCGCTCACCGCCGCCGGCCACCGCACCACCGCCGTCCTGCCGTTGGGCGGGCCCTCCGGCCGGCTGCTGCGCGACCTGCTGCGCGGCCAGGGCATCGACGTCGAGGCGGTCGCGATCTCGGGCGACACCCGGATCAACGTCTCGATCGCCGAGCGGGGCGGCAGCCTCACCAAGGTCAATGCGGTGGGCCCCGAGCTCAGTCCCGCGGAGTCGGCCGCGCTGCTGGAACTCGTCCGCGAGGCCCAGAAGTTCGGAGACCGCGCCGGGACCGGCGTCGAATGGCTCGCCTGCTGCGGCAGTCTGCCGCGCGGGCTGGAGCCCGAGTGGTACGCCGAGTCGGTCGCCCGGGCGCACGCGGGCGGCGCCCGGATCGCCCTGGACACCTCCGGCCCCGCCCTGGTGGCCGCCCTCGCGGCCCGCCCCGACGTGGTCAAGCCCAACCGGGAGGAACTCGCCGAGGCCGTGGGCCGTCCGATCGCCACCGTCGGCGACGCCGTGGACGCGGCCGGGGAGCTGCGCGAGCGCGGCGCCCAGCAGGTCCTGGCCAGCCTCGGCGCGGACGGGATGCTGCTCGTCGCCGAGGAGGGCAGCTGGTTCGGGAGCGCGCCGGTTGCCGTCGTGCGCAGCGACGTGGGAGCGGGCGACGCCTCGCTCGCAGGCTTCCTCGGGGCCGGCGGGACCGGCCCCGGGGCGCTCGTGGCGGCCCTGGCGCACGGCGCCGCCGCCGTACAACTGCCGGGGAGCGCCATGCCGACCCCGGCCGATCTGGACCCGGCCGCCGTGGTCGTGACGGCGGACATCCCGCTCGAACGACCGCTGCGCGGCTGAGAACGGCCTCCGCGCCGGAGGCAGATCCGCCCGACCGTGTGGGACGGAACGGCGACCATTCCCGGGGGCAAGGGAAGACCGTCAGGCACCAGTTGAAGGACCGACCAGATGAGCGACACCAGCGGACTGATCGCACCCGCACTCGTTGATCTCCACCTCGCCCCCTCGGACAAGGGCGAAGCCCTCCGCTCCCTGGCCCAGCGGCTGGTCGCCGAGGGGCGGGTGAGCGACCTCGACGGCTTCCTCACCGACGTGGCCGCCCGCGAGGCCCAGGCACCGACCGGGATGGGGGACGGCATCGGCATCCCGCACTGCCGATCGGCCCACGTCACGCAGCCGAGCCTGGCGTTCGGCCGTAGCACCAGGGGCGTGGACTTCGACGCCCCGGACGGGCGGCCGGCCGACCTGATCTTCATGATCGCGGCACCGGCCGGTGCGGACGACACCCACCTGCAGATCCTCGCCGCGCTGGCCCGCCGGCTGATGGACCCCGCCTTCACCGGCGCCCTCCGCGAGGCCGGGAGCCCGGGTGAGGTCGCGGCCCTGATCAACGGCGAGGAGGCACCGGCTCCGGTTTCGGCTCCGGTCCCGGTTTCGGCTCCGGCTCCGGTTCCGGAGACCGCCGTGGCCGCGGAGGCGGAGGCGGAGGCTTCCACCGGCGCGCTGCGGCTGGTCGCGGTGACCTCCTGCCCGACCGGCATCGCCCACACGTACATGGCCGCCAAGGCCCTCGAACTGGCCGCCGCCCGGGGCGGCGCGCTGATCCAGGTGGAGACCCAGGGCTCGGCCGGGACCACCGTCCTGGCGCCCGAGGTGATCGAGGCCGCCGACGCGGTGATCCTCGCCCACGACGTCGAGGTCCGGGACCGTGCCCGCTTCGCCGGCAAACCGACCGTGGACGTGGGGGTGAAGGCCGCCGTCAACCGCGCCGACGACCTGATCGCCCAGGCGGCCGAGCTGGCCGCCGAGTCCGGCCCGGCCGCGCGCCCCGCTGCCGCACCGGCTCCCGCGGCGCGCGCGCAGGCGGGTGAGCACTGGGCCCAGCGGCTGCGCAAGTACCTGATGACGGGCGTCAGTTACATGATCCCCTTCGTCGCGGCGGGCGGTCTGCTGATCGCCCTCGCCTTCGCCATCGGCGGCTACGAGATCGCCTCCGCGCCGTCCGTGCTGGGCCACTTCGACTGGACCTCCTCGCACAGCTGGGCGGCGATGCTGTTCCAGACCGGCAAGACCTCCTTCGGGTTCCTCGTGCCGGTCCTGTCCGGATACATCGCCTGGGCGGTCGCGGACCGGGCGGCCCTGGCCGCGGGCATCGCCGGCGGTGCCGTCTCGGTGGCGGTCGGCGCGGGCTTCCTCGGCGGCATCGTGTCGGGCCTGGCCGCGGGCTTCCTGGTGCTGTGGATGATCCGCTGGAACGTGCCGCGCGCGGTCAGGGGCATCATGCCGGTCGTGGTCATCCCGCTGCTGTCGGTGGCGGCGGTCGGCTTCCTGATGTTCGTGGTGGTCGGCTCGCCCATCGCCTCGGCGATGAACGGCCTCACCGACTGGCTGAACGGACTCTCCGGCTCCAACGCGATCCTGCTCGGCGCTCTGCTCGGCGCGATGATGGCCTTCGACATGGGCGGTCCGCTCAACAAGGTCGCCTACACCTTCGCGGCCGGTGCGCTCACCACGGCGGGCACCACCCCGGATGCGGGCAGCCTCAAGGTGATGGCCGCCGTGATGGCCGCCGGCATGACCCCGCCGCTGGGCATGGCCCTGGCCACCGCCGTCCGGCGCGGTCTGTTCACCGCCGAGGAACGGGAGAACGGCAAGGCGGCCTGGGTGCTCGGGGCCTCGTTCATCACCGAGGGCGCGATCCCGTTCGCGGCGGCGGACCCGTTGCGGGTCATCCCGGCGGCCATCACCGGCAGTATGACGGCCGGCGGAATGGTGATGGCCTTCGGCTCCACCCTGCGGGCCCCGCACGGCGGGATCTGGGTGCTCCCGCTGATCGGCAGTCCGCTGCTGTACCTGGTCGCGGTGGTGGCGGGCACGGTGGTCACCACGGTGGTGGTGGTCCTGCTCAAGGGGATGCGCAAGGACGCCGCCCCGACGGCTCCGGAATCCCCCGTCGCCGAGAAGGGGCTGGCCGGCGTCTGATCCGGCAGCCGGACCCGCACAGCAGGGCGCCCGCTCCACCGAGCGGGCGCCCTGCTGTGCGTGGAGCGGCGGCCGGGCCCGGGCCCGGCCGCCGCTCAGGCCGTCAGCCCGCCGGGGCGAAGCCTCCCCAGACGGAGGCGGTGCCTCCCGCCGACTGGGCCTCGACGCGGTAGCTGTCGCCGGCGGTCACGCGCACACCGGTGGCGTGGTTGTACTGCCCGGCGAACTCGTGCTGTCCCGCCGGTACGGTACGGCCGGGCTTGAGGACCCAGCGGTAGACCAGCGCGCCCCCGGACTCCTGGACGGTGACCGTGAAGTCGTCGGGCGACAGCGTCCGCCAGTTGCCGGTGTCCCGGACGCCGCCGGTCTGCACGATGCGTAGTTCGACGGTGAGCGAGGTGAGCGGCTGGCCGGTCCTGAGGAGCAGGTCGTTCTCGTTCCAGTAGATGGTGCTGTGCGGGCTGATCGATCCCGCCGACCAGAGCGGGCCGCTCTGGGCCCGGGCGCTCGCCGAGGGGCTCGGGTGCGGGCTGGTCGGGGTGGTGGTGGCCGGGGCGGCGGTGGCCGGTCCCGGGGTCCCGCCGGGAGGGGGAGTCGAGGGCTCCGGCGCCGGCGGGACGGTGGGGGAGGAGGGCGCGGCCGGGGCGACCGTGGGCTCCGACGGCAGCGGGGAGTGGGAGAGCTCTGCCATGGCGAGGCTGCCGGTGGCCAGGATGCCGGCGGTGGCCAGCCCGGCGAGGGCGGCCCTGGGCCAGGACCTCAGACCCGACCGTGTGCGGTGACGGGTGGCGGGACCGGCCATGCCGCGCTGGACGCGGGCCAGCATCCTGGCGCGGTCGGGCTGATGGGCCTCGGCCGCCTCGTGCAGCTGCCGGGAGATGTGCTCGTTCACCGGTTCCTCCTTCCTGTCGTCAGTTCGCCGACGGCTCGTTCGCCGAGCAGCTGCTTCAACTCGGCCATGGCCTTCGAGGTCTGGCTCTTCACCGTACCGACCGATATGCCCAGCGCCGCCGCGGTGTCCTTCTCCGAGAGGTCGAAGGCGTGCCGCATGACCACGCAGGCCCGCTTGCGGAACGGCAGCCGGGCGAGTGCCGCGCGGACGTCCAGGACCGCCGCGACGTCGGGGCCCGAGGTCTTCTCCGGGCTGCGGGACCAGAACAGCAGGACCCGGCGGCGCTCACGGACCGCGCTGCGGATCCGCTCCCGGGCCATGTTGGCGACCACTCCCCGGGCGTAGGCGAGCGGGTGGTCGGCCGCGCGGAGCCGGTCCCAGCGTTGCCACAGGGCGACCAGGGCGTCCGAGGCCAGGTCGTCAGCCGCGTCCGTCTCGCCGGTCAGCAGATGGGCGAGACGGGCGAGTTCGGCGTAGTGGCGTTCGAAGAAGTGGTGGAACTCCGCGGACGCGTCATCGAGGAGCATGTCCCTCGGTCGCCCTCTCCCTGCAATGTGAACGTTAACAAGAGGCGTGAGCCTAGCAGGGTCCCGTCCCGGGGCTGCGTCGCGGTCGTCGCCCCGCAGGGTCGTGACCTGCGGCTGCCGGGCCGGCGGCGCGCTCAATGCCGTGCGAACTGGGCGTGGGCGGACTGCACGACGTCCGGCTGCAACGCGATCCCGTCGACGGTCAGCCGCTCGCCGTAGATGTCGGTGACCCTGATCGATCCGCCGCAGCCGCTGCCGTCGGGGGAGAGGAAGTAGTTGTAGTCGGTGCGGCTCAACCTCCGCCAGCCGCCGCCGGCCTGGACCTCCAGCGCCGCCACCGGGTTCCGGTGACCGATCACCTGGATCCCGCACCACCACTGGCTCGACCCGGTCTTGTACCGGACGGACATGCTGTCCGGCGCCGCCGGGCTCAGCAGCGTCCAGGTGATCGGGAGGCGGCCCACGGAGAGGTCGGCGAGCTTGGCGAAGGCCTCGTGGCTGAGGTCGAGCTGCCCGGGAGCGCAGGGCAGCGGGCACTCGTTGACGATCCGCACCGTGATGCTCGCCCCGCCGGCGGAGCGGACCTGCACGTACGCCCCGCACGCGCCGGACGTCTCGTAGTCGGTGTGGTTCATCGCCGCGATCATGAGGTCGCCGGACGGCCCGAACGAGCAGGCGCCGTTGCCGTCGGCCGCGTCGTAGGAGGTCGCCACGCCCTGGTAGCTCGTACCGGGCCTGATCCGCCAGGCCAGTGATGCCGGGCCGGCGGCCGCACGGCTGCCGGCGGTCGCCGACGCGGACGCAGTCGCGGAGGCGGACGGCTTCGGGGAGGAGGAGGCGGAGGAGGAGGCGGAGGAGGAGGCGGAGGTGGAGGCGGAGGGCGACGGCGTTCCGGCCGACGGCGACGGCGTCGGGGCGGTGGGGGACGGCTGCGCCTCCGGGGGCGTGGCACCGTCAGGGCCGCCGGAGGCGGTCGGCACGGCCTGCCCGGTGGCTGCGACGGCCGCCGCGACGGGCTGCCCCGAGCCGCTCCCGCCGCCCCCGGTGAGCGCGAAGGCCAGGCACACCACCAGCCCGACGGCCACCAGTGCCAACGGAACACCCATGACCAGCACTCGCCCGCGCCGTGCCCGGGGGACGGCGTGCTTCGTTGCCCTCATGTCCATCCAATTCGGTAGATCGAGTCGACGTTGCACCAGTCAGTGGCCGCCGCGGGCGGAAAGGTTGCCGCCCGGTCGCCGGTTCCTCCGCGGCCCTCCGCAGCCCTCCACGGCCCTCGCCGGCCGGCCCGGGGCGGACGGCGCAGCCACGCCGTCCGCCCCGGGCCGCCGCGGTCAGGACGGGTCGCCGTACACCACGCCGCGGCCGTAGCTGCCGAAGTACACGCGGCCGTACACGTCGGGGTCGCCCGTGATGACGTTGATGACCGTCCCGCCGTACTGGTGCTGGTCGTCGTTGATCCGGACCCAGGTCGAGCCGGCGTCGGTGGAGCGGAACAGCCCGGTCACACCCTTGACCGTCCCGCTGAGGTAGAGGGCCTGGTAGGTGGCGCCCGGTGCCGCCTTGCCGAAGCCGAGGCCGCTCGCCTCCTGCACACCGGCGACCTTGGTGAAGCTCGTCCCGCCGTTGGTGGAGTGCAGCAGGCCGTTGTCCTTGCCCGAGATCCACAGGTCGCCCGCGACGCCCGGGACGGCCTTGAGCTGCCCGTAGCCCGCGTTGGTGGCGCGGGCGGTGAAGTGCCTGCCGCCGTCGGTGCTGGCGTAGAGGGTGCCGCCGCTGAGGGCGTAGAAGGTGCCCGCCGCGGAGCGGTCGGCCACCACGGCCGCCTCCTTGGGCAGGCCGGAGACCGCCGTCCAGGACGCGCCGCGGTTGGTCGAGAGGAACGGCACCTGGCCCTCCGGGGTCCACACCACGGTGGCCCCGTCCGCCGAGACGGCGGCGGAGCCGGAGGCCGCGTCGGCCGTCGGCGCTGTCGCGAACGGCGTCCACGTCGCTCCGCCGTCGGTCGAGTAGGCGCCGTGCTGCTCGCCGCCGGAGCCGACCCGCACGGAGAACGACGGCTTGGCCTGGGCGAAGTCGATGCCCGTGGCGGTGGTGAACTTCGGCCCGGTCAGCGCCTTGGCGGCGGGCTTGGTCAGGTCGTCGTGCCGGAACCCGCTGACGTCGCCGAGCGCGCTGACCAGCGGGAGGCCGGGCGGCTTGATCAGTCCGTTGGTCGCGGTCTCCTCCAGCCCCTTGGCGGGGATGGTCCAGTGGGTGGCACCCCCGCGGTCCGCCGCGGTCACGTCGGTGCTGCCCCACAGGCCCGATCCGGTGCCGTACAGCACGTGCCCGGAGTCGAAGGGGTCGATGGCCAGCGCGCCCATCCAGTGCCCGATGCCGGTGCCGATGTAGGGCGCCGCGGAGTCGTCGCGCACGGCGGTCGCGTCGAGTGCCTTCCAGGTGGCGCCGCCGTCGGTCGACCGGTAGAGCTCCTCGTGGGGCCACCAGCGGTTCAGGGTGGTGACCATCACCGTGCCGGGGTGCTGGGCGTCGACCGCGAGACCGGCGAAGCCGTAATTGCCGCTGGACGGCGAGATGTTCTTCCACGCCCCGGTGGCCGGCGTGTACTTCCACACCGATCCGGCCGTCACCGGCTGCGGGCCCGGCCCGTTGCTGTACGTCAGGTAGAAGGAACCGTCGGCGGACGGCACGCCGTGGTGCGGCAGTTGCCCGGTCGGCTGGCCCGGAACGGCCTGCCAGGTGCTTCCGCCGTCGGTGGAGCGGTACAGGGAGGTGGACTTGTCCGCCACGCCCACGTAGATCGCCTTGCTGCCCTCCGGGCCGAAGGCCACGAAGGACAGGCCGACCCCGCTGCTCGCCCCGTCCTTGACGGGGAAGGCGCCGACCTGGCTCCACGTCGCACCGAAGTCGGTGCTGCGCCACAGGCCGTTCTTGCGGGTGCCCAGGTAGAGCTTGCTGTGGTCGGACGGGTCCACCACCAGGCGCTCGCCCATCGACCGGCCGTCCTCGTTGCCGCCCAGCTTGAACGGCAGGTCGGTGCGCTGGAAGGTCCTGCCCTGGTCGGTGGAGCGCAGGATCGAGCCGTTGCCCGCCCAGCCGTTGGTGTACGTGCCGCTCGCCAGGTACAGCCGGTTCGGGTCGACCGGGTCGCTGGCCAGGCTCTCGATGCCCAGCAGGTTCCAGTCACCGCCGCCGATCCAGTCGGTCAGCGAGATCCACTGGCCGGCGGCCGCGTCCCAGCGGTAGGCGCCGCCGACGTCGGTGCGGGCGTAGAGGAGGTCCTTGCGGCTGGGGTTGAAGACGAAGCCGGTGACGAACCCGCCGCCGACGATCTGGGCGTTCTTCCATGCGTACGGTCCGGTGGCCTTCGCGCCGTCGGTCGCGGGCATCCTCACCAGCTTCCACTGCTGGTTGGTCCCGCCCCAGCTGGGATACTGGATGACCGCCGCGCCCTGGGCCGTGGAGGCTTCGGAGACGTCCAGGACCTGGCCGCTCCTGCGGGAGGTGAAGGTGACGGCGTCGGAACCGCTCACATCGTCGATCCGCCACTGCTGGGCGGCGGCGGAACGATCCGTCTGCTGCTCGGCGGTGGCCGTCCGGGCGGTCGAATCCCCCGATATGCCCAGCACCTTGCCGCTGTTGCGGTTCACCAGCTCGTAGTAGCCGTCTCCGGTGGACCTCAGCCGCCACTGCTGGTTGGTGGTCGCCTGGTCGGTCCACTGCTGGACACGGGTGCCGTCGGCGGTGGAGAAGGCGTCGACGTCCAGCACCTTGCCGCTGCGTACGGAGACCAGCCGGTAGTAGGCATCGCCGTCGACCGTCGCGGCCTGGGACTCCTCGTGGGTGAACACGAAGTACGATCCGACGGCGACGGGCACGCCGAGCAGCAGAGCGGTCGCGCTCATCGCGCGCCGGCGGTGGCGCCCACGGGCACGCCCTGCGCTGCCGGCCGCCCGGGCGCGCCGGCCGCGGCCCTCCGCCGTGGCATCCGTCTCGTTCATGCGGGCTACTCCTTGCTTCGGCCCCGCCGCCGCACCACACCCGGTCGTACGGGCGGGCGCGCGGCGGCGGCAGGCGGTGGGATCGGACGAACCGTGGGGTGTTCCGCCCTCGGTGTCGCCTGTCAGTTGCCGCCGTCGCGCAGGAGGTTGCCGCCCGCCGGAAAGAATTCCGACCGGGCCTCGGACATCAACCGGTCGATGCCGGGGATCGGCGCGAGGGCGGCGACGGGCGGCCTGGGCGACGGAGCGGGAGCCGGTGACGCCCGCAGCGCCCTCGGAGGTGGGCTCGACCTCCGGCGCAGCCACCGGCCGTGGAAACCCCCGCCGACGGCCCGCGCGGTGATCGCGCACAATGGCGGTCGTGGAGGAGAGGGAGTCGGTCGTGGGTATCGAGAGCCGCCCGGTGACGCTGCGGGTGATCGCCGACCAGCTGGGGCTGGACGTCTCCACCGTCTCCAGGGTCCTGAACGGATCCGACGGCGACGGGCGGCGGGCCGCCTCGGGAACGACGGCCCGTCGGGTCCGGGACCTGGCCGAGGAGTTGGGCTACCGGCGCGATCCCGCCGCCGTCAGTCTGCGGACCCGGCGCAGCAACCTGATCGGGGTGGTGTTCGCCCGGCTGTCCGAGATCGTCGTCGCGACCATCTACGAGGGCATCGAGGAGGAGGCCGCCCGGCACGGGTTCGCGGCCTTCGTCACCAACACCCAGGACGATCCGGTCCGCCAGCGCGAGCGGATCGCGATGGTCCTCGGCCGGCGGGTGGACGGCCTCATCATCGGCGACGCGCACCTGGACGGCGCCGCCCTGGCGGACCCGGCGCTCCGGGGCACGCCGCACGTCCTGGTCAACCGCCGTACCGACGGCGGGCTTCCGGCCGTCACCTGTGACGACTACCGGGGAGGGCGCCTGGTCGCCGAGCACTTCCTGCGGCTGGGGCACCGCCGGGTCGGCTGCGTCGCGGGGGAGTCCTTCGCCAGCACCGGCACCGACCGCACCGCCGGCTTCGTCGACCGGTACGCGGAGGCCGGTCTGCCGGTGCCGCCCGAACTGGTGCGGCACTGCGCCTTCGACACCGCGGGCGGCCGCGAGGCGGCGACCGCCCTGCTGACCGCCGACGGCCGCCCCACGGCGCTCTTCGCCGTCAACGACCTGGCCGCCATCGGGGTCCTGGGAGCGGCCCGGGACCTCGGCAGGCACCCGGGGCGGGACCTCGCCCTGGCGGGCTTCAACGACACCCCGGTCGCCGCCGAGCTGCCGGTCGCGCTGACCACGGTCCGCTCGCCGATGGCGGAGCAGGGCCGGGTGGCGGTGCGGGAGTTGCTGCGCCGGATCGGCGGCGCGCCCGCCCGCTCCCGGCGGCTCGCGCCCGAGCTGGTGGAGCGGGCCTCCAGCGGAACGGCTGTCGGACCGTCACTTCTCCGGTCCAGCTGAGGAGTTCCGGCCTCTGGCGCCTTCGGTCGGACATGCCTGTCATCCAACCCAAACGATTGGGCCAAACGTTTGGGTTGGGGGAAGTCATGTCGCAAGCGGTGCCCAGGGGCGGCTTTGTGAGCGTTCACCACGTCCGCCGTTACGTCCCGCCGGTCGTCTGGAAGTGGGCCTTCATCGCCCTGGTCCTGCTCTTCTGGTTGCTGATGTACCACGGCATCCTGTGGCAGGGGCTGGTGGTCGACGCGGTCGTGCTGGGCGGCCTGGTGATCATCGGTCAGCTCCCGCCGAGCGTGGGCCTGCGGACCGTCGAGGTGCGCCCGGAGGGCCTGCGGCTGCGCTTCGCCCGCACGCCGGACCCGATGCTGCTCGGCTGGGCCGACATCCTGGACGTCACCTACCGCCCCGGCTACGCGGAGACCCACCGTAGCGGCGGCCGGGAGGTGTCGACGTTCCACCACACGACCGTCGCCCTGCTGTCCGCGGGAGGGAGGAGCCACTGGTCCTGGTGCACGTCCGTCGGCCCAAGCGGCTGGCGCTGCTGATCGCCTCCCACGCGGCCCGGGCGCGCGCCCGGGCGGCCGGGCTGGAGCACCGGGACGGCGAGGGGGTCTGACCGGCGAGGCGATGCTGTACTTGACGATTGAACAAGAGGCTGAACAAAATGCCGGGTGAGCTTGTCGGCGCCGCGTACTATGCCCGATATGTCAACACTTGCCGTGATCGCGGTCGTCGCGCTCGCTCTCCTGCACGTCTACATCCTGGTCCTGGAGATGTTCCTCTGGACCACGCCCCGCGCCCGGGCCGCCTTCGGCACGTCGGCTGAGTTCGCCGTCTCGACCAAGGCGATGGCCGCCAACCAGGGCCTGTACAACGGATTCCTGGCGGCAGGGCTGCTCTGGGGCGCCTTCGCCTCCGACCCGGTCGGCTTCCGGGTGCGGGTCTTCTTCGCCGCCTGCGTGGCCGTCGCCGGCCTGTTCGGCGCCGTGACGTCCTCCCGGAAGATCCTCTTCGTGCAGACCGTGCCGGCCCTGGTCGTGCTGGCCCTGGTGCTCCTGGCCCACTGAGTCCGCGCCGTTGCCCGGAACGCGACAGGACGGGCACGGTGCCGCCGCACCGTGCCCGTCCTGCCGCGTCGCTCACCGGATCAGGAACCGGCCCGGCGCTTGTTGTAGACGTCGAAGCCCACGGCCGCGAGCAGCACCAGGCCCTTGATCACCTGCTGGTAGTCGGTGCCGACCCCGACCAGCGACATGCCGTTGTTCAGCACGCCGAGCACCAGGCCGCCGATGATCGCGCCCATCACGGTGCCCACGCCGCCGCTGGCGGAGGCGCCGCCGATGAAGGCGGCGGCGATCGCCTCCAGCTCGAAGTTGATGCCGGCCTGCGGGGTGCCGGCGTTGAGCCGTGCGGCGAAGACCAGCCCGGCCAGTGCGGCGAGGACGCCCATGTTGGTGAAGGCGAGGAAGACGACCCGCTTGCTCTTCACCCCGGACAGCTTGGCCGCCGGCTCGTTGCCGCCGATGGCGTAGGTGTGCCGGCCGATGATCGAGTTGCGCATCAGGTAGCCGAAGCCGACCAGCAGGGCGCCGAGGATCAGCAGGACGATCGGCACGCCGTGGTAGCTGGCCAGCAGCAGGACGAACACCAGCACGGCCGCGGTGATCACGGCGAGCTTGGCCAGGAACAGCCCGAGCGGGAGCACCTCCAGCCCGTACGAGGCGGTCTGCCGCCGGCCGCGCAGCTCCTGGAGGACCGCCACGGCCAGCACCGCGAGACCGAGCAGCAGGGTGAGGTTGTGGTAGTTGGTGTGCGGGCCGACCTCGGGGAGGAAGCCGCTGCTGATGCTCTGGAAGCCCTTGGGGAACGGCGCCACCGACTGGCCCTGCAGCAGGATCTGGGTGCCGCCGCGGAACAGCAGCATGCCCGCCAGGGTGACGATGAAGGACGGGATCCCGAGGTAGGCGATCCAGAAGCCCTGCCAGGCGCCGGCGAGGGCGCCGATCACCAGCGCGATCAGCATCGCCACGGGCCACGGCAGGTGGTGCTCGACCATCATCACCGCGGCGGCGGCCCCGACGAAGGCGGCCAGTGAGCCGACCGACAGGTCGATGTGCCCGGCGATGATGACGATCATCATCCCGATCGCCAGGATGAGGATGTAGCCGTTCTGCTGGATCAGGTTGGTGATGTTGAGCGGCTGGAGCAGGATGCCGTCGGTCCAGATCTGGAACAGCAGCACGATCAGCGCGAGGGCGACCAGCATGCCGTACTGGCGCACGTTGCCGCGCAGTGCGCGGGCCAGGGCGGCGCCGACGGACGGGCTCGGGTCGGGCTCGGGCCCGTTCTGGGCGGAGTCCGGGATGATCTCGGTCTGGGCCATGCCTTACACCTGCTCGTTGCTGGATGCGGCGCTCATGGTCATGAGCCGCATGAGGGATTCCTGGGTGGCGTCGGCGCGGGCGACCTCGCCGGTGATCCGGCCTTCGGCCATGGTGTAGATCCGGTCGCACAGGCCCAGGAGTTCGGGGAGTTCGGACGAGATGACGAGCACGGCCTTGCCCTGGGCGGCCAGTTCGGCGATGACGGTGTAGATCTCCGCCTTGGCGCCGATGTCGATGCCCCGGGTGGGCTCGTCGAGGATCAGCACCTCCGGCTCGGCGAAGATCCACTTACTGAGGACGACCTTCTGCTGGTTGCCGCCGCTGAGTGTGCCGGTCCGGGTGAACACCGTCGGGGCCTTGATGTTCATGGTCCGCCGGAACGATTCGGCGACCTTGCTCTCCTCGTGCCGGTCGACCCGGCCGTACCGGGCGACCTTGCCGAGCGCGCTCAGCGAGATGTTCCGACTGATGTCGTCGATCAGGTTGAGGCCCAACTGCTTGCGGTCCTCGGTGACGTACGCGATGCCGTGCCCGATCGCCTCCGACACCGTCCGGGTGCGGATCTCCCGGCCGTGCAGCAGCACCCGCCCGCCGCTCCAACGCCCGTACGAGCGGCCGAAGACGCTCATCGCGAGCTCCGTGCGGCCGGCGCCCATCAGGCCGGCGACGCCGACGATCTCGCCGCGCCGCACGTTCAGGGAGGCGCCGTCCACCACGGTGCGCTGCTGGTCGATCGGGTGCCGGACGGTCCAGTCCTCGATCTCGAAGGCGACCTCGCCGATCTCCGGGGTGCGCTCGGGGTAGCGGTGCTCCAGGTCCCGGCCGACCATGCCGCGGATGATCCGGTCCTCGGAGATGCCCTCCGGGCCGATCGCGATGGTCTCGATGGTCTGCCCGTCGCGCAGGATGGTGACGGCGTCGGCGACCCGGGCGATCTCGTTCAGCTTGTGCGAGATGATGATGCAGGAGATGCCCTGCGCCTTGAGCTCCAGGATCAGGTCGAGGAGCTTGCGGCTGTCCTCGTCGTTCAGCGCGGCGGTCGGCTCGTCCAGGATGAGCAGCTTGACCTTCTTGGCCAACGCCTTGGCGATCTCGACCAGTTGCTGTTTGCCCACGCCGAGGTCGGCGATCCGGGTGTGCGGGCTCTCCGCCAGGCCGACCTGCCGGAGCAGCTCGGCGGCGTGGGTGAGTGTCCGGTGCCAGCTGATGATGCCCCGGGTGGCGTGCTCGTTGCCCAGGAAGATGTTCTCGGCGATGGACAGGTACGGCACCAGGGCGAGTTCCTGGTGGATGATGACGATGCCGCGCTGCTCGCTGGCCCGGATGTCCTTGAACTGGCAGGGCTCGCCCTCGAAGAGGATCTCGCCCTCGTAACCGCCGTGCGGGTAGACCCCGCTGAGCACCTTCATCAGGGTGGACTTGCCGGCGCCGTTCTCGCCGCAGATGGCGTGCACCTCGCCGGCCGCCACGGTCAGGTTGACCTCGGAGAGCGCCTTGACACCGGGGAACGACTTGCTGATCGACCGCATTTCGAGAACGGGTCCAGCCATGGTTGTGCGTCCGTATCGTTCGGGGCGGTGCGGCCCGTAGGGCGCCCGGGGGAGTCCGGGCGCCGCACCGCCGGTTCGGCGCGGGGCCCGTCGAGCGGGCCCCGCGGGGCTACTTGAGCTGGTCAGCGGTGTACTGGCCGCTGTCGACCAGGACCTTCTGGTAGTTGTCCTTGTCGACGCTCACCGGCTGGAGCAGCTGGGCCGGAACGACCTTCGCGCCGTTGTTGTACTGGGTGGTGTCGTTGACCTCGGGCTTCCCGCCGGTCAGCAGCGCGTCGCCCATCTGGACGGCGACCTTGGCGAGCTGGCGGGTGTCCTTGTAAACGGTCTGGGTCTGCTCGCCCGCGATGATCGACTTCACCGAGGCCAGCTCCGCGTCCTGGCCCGTGACGACGGGCAGGGACTTCGCGCTGCCGTAGCCCACGCCCTTGAGCGAGGAGAGGATGCCGATCGAGATGCCGTCGTACGGGGACAGGACGGCGTCGACGTGGGCGCCGGTGTACGCCTTGCTGAGTAGGTTGTCCATCCGGGACTGGGCGAGGCCGCCGTCCCAGCGCAGCGTGGCGACCTGGTTGAACTCGGTCTGGCCGCTCTGCACGACCAGCTTCTTCTGGTCGATGTACGGCTTGAGCACGCTCATCGCGCCGTTGAAGAAGAACGTCGCGTTGTTGTCGTCCGGTGAGCCGGCGAACAGCTCGACGTTGAACGGACCCTTGCCGTCCTTGAGACCGAGCTTGTCGGCGATGTACCCGCCCTGGAGGACACCGACCTTGTAGTTGTCGAAGGTCGCGTAGTAGTCGACGTTCTGGGTGCCCCGGATCAGCCGGTCGTAGGAGATGACCGGAATGTGCGCGTCGGCGGCCTTCTGCAGCACGTTGGTGAGGGAGGAGCCGTCGATGGCGGCGATCACCAGCAGCTTGGCACCCTTGGTGATCATGTTCTCCACCTGGGAGACCTGGTTCTCCACCACGTTGTCGCCGTACTGCAGGTCGGTCTTGTAGCCCTTGGCCTGGAACTCCTTGACCATGTTGTTGCCGTCGTCGATCCAGCGTGCCGACGACTTGGTCGGCATCGCGATGCCGATGAGCCCCCCCTTGGCGTCGCCCTTGGCCGCCCCGTCGCCGACTCCGTTGGCGCTCTGCCCGCAGGCCGCCAACGAGAGCGTCAGGCCCGCTGCGACGAGGCCCGCTGAAAGCTTCCGCACAGTTCCTCCATGGTGATGTTCCGCGACCGGCGCAGCGCGCCCCTGCTGGGCGGCTGGAAGTGGTCGAGCGGGCCGGGGCCGGAGCGGTCCCTCGCGCTGTGGAACGTTGGGGTGGCAGTAGCTCTGGCCTGGCGTGAAATGAAGTGTTAACGCTAACAACGGCGTCGTCAAGGGGCCTTGGGTCACCGTTGGGTCGCGGTGTCCCGGGGTCGGGTCCGTCCGGATGCGAACGGTTGGATGGGGGTGGATCGAAGGGGCGACAAACAGACAATTAATGTCAATCCGGCGTCTGTCTGGAGGGCTTCCTCGTGCGGGGCGACGACGTCGGTGGGCGTCCGCGCGGGCACAACGCCAAGGTGCCCGCCTCCCGCCGGCGGACGGGGAAGCGGGCGCCGTGCGGTCCGGGGTCAGCCGGTGGCGAGGGTCAGGCCGTAGGCGTCGAGGATCGGGTTGACGGGCCTGGCCGTTCTCGACCAGCTCCTGGACGACCCGCTCACCGAAGCCGCCTCCCTCCTGCGCGCCCGGGTCCTCGACCAGTGCGCCCGCGCCCTGCGCCGCGTCGACCGCCCGGCCGAGGCCGCACGCCGGGCCGAACAGGCCGTCGCCGCCCTCGCCGAGGCCAACGCGCCCGTGGCGGCGAGCACCGAGGTTCTCGCCAACCTCGTCATGGCCCACCTGGAGGCCGGGGACGAGCAGCGTGCCGAGGAACTCGCCCCCGCCCTCTCGGACCTCGGCGACGACCTGCCGGCGTACCCGCGCGTCACGGCCCTGTGGGCCCTCGCCGGCGTGCACTACCTGGCCGCCCGCCCGGACCGGGCCCTGGAACTCCTCGACCGCGCCGACGCCCTGCTCGGCTCCGACGACGAGATCCGGCTGCGCACCCGGCTCGTCCGCGCCCGCGCCCTGGCGGCGATCGGCGCCGGCCGGATCGAGGACGCCTCCCTGCTGGTCGGTCAGCTGAGCGCGGTCGTGGCCCTGTTGGGCTCGCCGGCCGAACGCACGGTCCAGGCCGCTCTGGAGGCCCTCGCGGCGCTGTCCCTCGGTGGCGAGGGGCCGACGGCCGAGGCGACGTCCGCCATCGACCCCGACACCCCGGGCCTGGCGCCCGTGGAGCAGGCGTGGATCACCGTGGTGCGGGCCCGGGCCCACCGGGCCGCCGGGCGCGCCACCGAGGCCGAGGCGGACTACCGCGCCGCCGCCGACCGCTACGAGCAGGCCGGTGCCTACCGGTCGGCGACGCAGGTCTGGCGGGAGCTCAGCGCGGACGGGAAGCCGACCGGCCCCGAGACGGTGCCGCTCGCGCTGTTCCTGCCCTGATCCCGGCACGGCCGCACGGATGCGGCGACTGGACGGAGCCTCGGACCGCCGGGGGGTGCTCCCGGGCCTCATGGCCGTCCGTCCTCGATGTCGTCCCAGTGCCAGGTGCGCACGCCGTCGATCCGCTCGGAGGTCGCCACCGCCGCCGCAAAGCCCGGCCGCGCCGTGAGATCCCGGACGTAGGCCACCGCCGGTAAGCCGGCGGGAGCCCAGTGCGACGGCGCCAGCGGCACCGGCAGCGCCACCTTGCCGTCACGCCCGTCCGCCAGCACCTCCGTCTCGGACGCCCCCGCCAGGGGGCCGGCGCCCAGGCGCAGGGCGGCCTCCTTGCGCGTCCAGAGCCGGGCCAGGCGTTCACCGGCCAGCCTCCCGGGGGCCTCGGTCACCCAGGTGCTCTCCGTTGGTGTGAACGCTAACAAATCAGCGCTGCTCCAACATCGCAGGATTTCCTGGAGACTCAGCGCCACCGTCATCTCCCTGGCCAGCGCCACGGTCAGCCGCCCGCTGTCGAAGCACGCCGCCAGCCCCAGCGGCCAGCCGTCCAGCCGCGGCCGCCCCAGCGGATCCCGGCCGAGCGGCACGTCCTGCTGTGCGATTCCGAGCATCCGGCCGACCGTCCGGCGCACCGCCCGCAGGGCCTCCGGCGACCCGCGGTCCACCGTCGTCCGCCCTGCCCACGCCACATGCAGCCACCGGTGAGGCGGCGTACTGCCCGAGAGGGCGTCGACGGCCACCACCCCGTTGTTCAGTCCCAAACCAATTCCCCGTTGATCGCTGCCCGATCGGGACCCAGGACTTCCGTACCCCCCCATGGACACGTTGTCTCCTGCCGAGGCGGGGTCCCGAGTGTGGCGGGATCCCCTCCGGTTCGGCAGTCAGGATACCTTACTGTTCATTGTCAACTGGCTCTGATCTTGAGTACACCCGCCGATCGGAGGGGGTGATCCCCCGCCAACCAGGGCCATACGAAGGTGAGATGGCGAACCGTCAGCCAGGGGACGCGCAGCCCTGTTGCCGTACTGGCGGTGGGGCGTGTGCGGACGGCGGGTTTGTGCGGTTCCGTGCCGAGGGGGCGCGTCAGAAGCCTTGACGGGACACCGTCGGTGCGGGCACTGTCGCCGCTCCAGGAACTCTCCACTTCCGGCCCGGGCGGGAGGACTCTGCCCCGGGCTGGATTGTTAGCGCTCACTTTCCCTTTGAGCCGCGCTCAACGACGAGCAGGGAGACAGCATGAGTGACACCACCAGGACCACCCGTGGACGGGGCGCGCTGCGCCGCCTCGCCCGGGCCGGGGCGGCCCTCGCCGTCCTCGTCGGCGCGCTGGCCGGCGCCACCGCGACGAGCGGTGCGGCCCAGGCCGCCGCGCAGGGGCCGTGCGACATCTACCGCGCCGGCGGCACACCGTGCGTGGCCGCGCACAGCACCACGCGCGCGCTCTACGGCGGCTACGCCGGGCCGCTGTACCAGGTCCGGCGCGCCTCGGACCAGGCGCTGCGCGACATCGGCGTGCTGAGCACCGGTGGCTACGCCGACGCCGCGGCCCAGGACGCCTTCTGCGCGCGCACGAGTTGCGTGATCACCGTGATCTACGACCAGAGCGAGCGGCACAACCACCTCACCCAGGCGCCCGGCGGCGGGGCCGCGCCCGGCCCGGACGACCTCGCGGACGCCACGCTGGCGCCCACCACGCTCAACGGCCACCGCGCCTACGGCGTGTACGTCGCCCCGGGCACCGGCTACCGCAACAACCACACCTCCGGCGTCGCCACCGGCGACCAGCCCGAGGGGATGTACGCGATCCTCGACGGCACCCACTACAACGGCGGCTGCTGCTTCGACTACGGCAACGCCGAGACCAGCAGCAACGACACCGGAAACGGCCACATGGAGGCCATCTACTTCGGCAACATCAAGGTCTGGGGCTACGGCTCCGGGCCGGGCCCCTGGGTGATGGCCGATCTGGAGAACGGCCTGTTCTCCGGCGTCAACACGCGCTACAACGCCAACGACCCGACGGTGAACCACCGTTACCTGACGGCCATGGTCAAGGGAGCCCCGAACCAGTGGGCGATCCGCGCCGGCGACGCCCAGTCCGGCGGCCTGTCGACCTTCTACTCCGGTCCGCGCCCGAACGCGGCGGGCTACGACCCGATGCACAAGGAGGGCGCGATCATCCTTGGCATCGGCGGCGACAACAGCAAGAGCGCCCGGGGCACCTTCTACGAGGGCGTGATGACCGCCGGCTACCCGTCGGAGGCCACCGAGAACGCCGTCCAGGCCGACATCGTCGCGGCCGGCTACGCCAATTCCCCGGCGGCCGCCTCGGGGGCACTGCGCGGCGCCGGTTCGGGCAAGTGCCTGGACGTTCCCGGCGCCTCCAGCACCCCCGGGCTCCAGGCGCAGATCTACGGCTGCTCCGGCGGGGCGAACCAGACGTGGACCCGCACCGCCGACGGCAGGCTCACCGTGGACGTCTCCGGCACCACGCTGTGCCTGGACGCGTACGGCGGCGCGACGGCCGACGGCACCAAGGTGGTGACCTGGCCCTGCAACGGTGGTGCCAACCAGCAGTGGCGGTTCAACGCCGACGGCAGCGTCACCGGCGTCCAGTCCGGCCTCTGCCTGGACGTCGCCGGGGCCGGCACGGCCGACGCCACGCCCGTCCAGCTGTGGAGCTGCTGGGGCGGCGACAACCAGAGGTGGTCGCTCGGGTAGCACCCGCCCCCGACCGAACCCGGCCCCGGCCCCGGCTCCGCGCACCAGCGGAGCCGGGGCCGGCCGTCGTCTCTGTGCCGCGCCGGTGGTGTTGCGTTCGCCGTGACGTCAACCGGACGTCACCCGGTGGTGTGACCGGGACGTGACGGGGGAGGGGAAGGGCGTGGGGAACAACGCGATCATGCACGGCGCCTTCCCCGTTCGACGAGGTCACGCTTTGGCAGTCGGGGCACCTCCGGGAGCGTCAACACGCCGCAATGGCCAGATGTGGGAGGGCCGAAGCGCCTGGTAGGAAGTAGGAAGGGGAGCCGCCCGTCGCGCCGAGGGTGACGAATTGGCCTGGACCTGGTCGCGTACTGTGGTCCACAATCTTGAGGAGGGGACTGCAGTGGCAACCGACAGCACCGGGACGGAACAGCGTCAGCCCGTGATGGCGGACGTGGCGAAACTGGCGGGTGTGTCCCACCAAACGGTGTCCCGGGTGCTCAACGGCGCCCCGCACGTGAAGCCCGACACCCGGGACCGGGTGCTGGCGGCCATACGGGAACTCGACTACCGCCCCAACTCCGCGGCCCGCGCCCTGGTCACCCGCCGCTCACAGGCGCTCGGCGTGGTCAGCTTCGACTCGACCCTCTACGGCCCGGCCTCGATGCTGGACGGGATCGAGCGGGCCGCGCGCAGCGCCGGGTACTTCGTGACCGTGACCAGCCTGCGTTCCCTGGACGGCCGTTCGGTCCAGGAGGCCGTCGACCGGCTGCGGGACCAGGGGGTGGAGGGCGTGGTGGTGATCGCGCCGCAGACCTCCTCCGTCAGCGCGGTGGCACGCCTCTCCAGTTCCGTGCCGCTGGTCGCGGTCGGCTCGGGCGACCAGGCGCGCGTGCCCATGGTGTCGGTGGGCAACCGCTACGGCGCCGGCGAGGCCACTGGGCACCTGATCGACCTCGGGCACCGCACCGTGCACCACCTGGCCGGTCCGGTCAACTGGCGGGAGAGCCAGGACCGGGAGGAGGGCTGGCGGCTCACGCTGCAGGCGGCCGGATGCCCGGTGCCGGAGGTGGAGCGCGGCGACTGGAGCGCCCGCTCGGGCTACCAGGCGGGGCTGCGGATCGCCCGGCTGCGCGAGGTCACCGCCGTCTTCTGCGCCAACGACCACATGGCCCTCGGCCTGCTGCGGGCCCTCCACGAGGCCGGCCGGGCCGTCCCGGACGAGATCAGCGTGATCGGCTTCGACGACATTCCGGAGGCCGCGTACTTCACCCCGCCGCTGACCACGGTGCGGCAGGACTTCGGCGAACTCGGCAGACGGGCCCTGGAACTGCTCGTCGCCGAGCTGGAGGGCGGCGCGCACTCCTCACCGACCCAGCTGGAGATCGGCCCGGAGCTGGTGCTGCGGCGCAGCGCGGGACCGGCCGTGCGCCGTTGAGCCGACCCGGCGCCCGGTCCCCGAGCGCCGGTTCCGCAGACTGACCGATGCTGTCCGTCGCCTCCCTTGACATGCCGTTTGTTAGCGCTAACAATCTTCGTGAGCGTTAACAGAAACGCTCCCTTCCACCCCGCCGGCCGGGCCACCGCATCCCGCTTCCGTGAGCCCGGCCGACGGTTCCGCGTTCCGCCGCCTTATGAGGGAAAGGCGGCGGAATGAAGCCTGTCGCCGGTGCGGACCGCCCTGCCCCGGTTGAGGACCGCACCGGCGACAGACGACGACGCAGACCCCTCCCACGAAGGATGAGCACGTGACCGTGACCCCTCCCGCCCAGGACCCCGACCGGTACGTCGTCGGCGTCGACTTCGGCACCCTCTCCGGCCGCGCAGTGGTGGTCCGCGTCAGGGACGGCGAGGAGGTGGGCACCGCCGTCCACGACTACCCCCACGCCGTGATCGAGAGCGACCTGCCCGGAACCGGCCGACCGCTCCCGCCCGACTGGGCGCTCCAGCACCCGGAGGACTGGCGCGAGGTGCTGCGCACCGCTGTCCCGGCCGCGGTCGCCGCCGCCGGCGTCGACCCCGCGCACGTCATCGGCATCGCCACCGACTTCACCGCCTGCACCGTCCTGCCGGTGCTCGCCGACGGCACCCCGCTGGCCGAGACCTCCGCCTGGTCCGGCCACCCGCACGCCTGGCCCAAGCTCTGGAAGCACCACGCCGCGCAGCCCCAGGCGGACCGGATCAACGCGCTGGCCCACGCCCGCGGCGAGAAGTGGATCTCCCGCTACGGCGGGAAGATCTCCGCCGAGTGGCAGTACGCCAAGGCCCTGCAGGTCCTGGAGGAGGACCCGGCCGTCTACGCCGCCTGCGAGCGCTGGATCGAGGCCGCCGACTGGATCGTCTGGCAGCTCACCGGCGCCGAGAGCCGCAACACCTGCACCGCCGGCTACAAGGGCATCCACCAGGACGGGAGTTACCCGAGCGAGGACTACCTCGCCGCGCTCCACCCGCAGTTCGCCGACTTCGCCCGCACCCGCCTGGAGCACCCGCTCTCCCCGCTGGGCTCCAGGGTGGGCGCGCTCACCCCGCAGGCGGCGCAGTGGACCGGCCTGCCGGCCGGCACCGCCGTCGCGGCCGGCAACGTCGACGCCCACGTGGCCGCCCCGGCCGCCCGGGCCGTCGACGACGGCCAACTCCTCGCCATCATGGGCACCTCCACCTGCCATGTCGTCAACGGCGCCACCCTCGCCGACGTCCCGGGCATCTGCGGCGTGGTCGAGGACGGCATCGTCACCGGCTCCTACGGCTACGAGGCCGGCCAGAGCGCCGTCGGCGACATCTTCGCCTGGTGGCTGCGCCAGGGCGTACCCGCCGACTACCTGGCCGAGGCCGAGACGACCGGCGAGGACCTGCACCGGCTGCTCACCCGCAAGGCCGCCGCCCAACCCGTGGGCGGACACGGCCTGGTGGCGCTCGACTGGATGAACGGCAACCGTTCCACCCTGGTCGACCACCACCTCTCCGGCGTGATCGTCGGGCTCACCCTGGCCACCCGCCCCGAGGAGGTCTACCGGGCCCTGCTGGAGGCCACCGCCTTCGGCACCCGCGTCATCGTCGAGGCCCTGGAGCGGGGCGGCGTCCCGGTCACCGAGTTCATCGTCACCGGCGGCCTCAAGAAGAACGACCTGCTGATGCGGATCTACGCCGACGTGCTGCGCCGCCCGGTCTCGGTCGCCGAGTCCGAGCAGGGGCCGGCGCTCGGCTCCGCGATCCACGCGGCCGTCGCCGCCGGAGCGTACCCGGACGTGCGCACCGCGGCCGCCGCCATGGGCCGGGTGCGGCAGGGCGCCTACCTGCCCGACCCGGCCGCAGCCGACACCTACGACCGGCTGTTCGCCGAGTACCGCGCGCTGCACGACCACTTCGGCCGCGGCGCCGACAAGCTCCTGCACCGCCTGCGCGACATCCGCAACACCGCCCTCACCACACCGAGCGAGGCCCCGTGAACGCGACCATCGACCGCATCCGCCGCCAGGTCAGCGACCTCCACCAGGAACTGGTCCGCTACAACCTGGTCGTCTGGACGGCCGGCAACGTCTCCGCCCGCGTCCCCGGCGAGGACCTGCTCGTCATCAAGCCGAGCGGCGTCTCCTACGACGAGCTGTCGCCCGGGAACATGATCGTCTGCGACCTGGACGGCAAGGTCGTCGAGGGCGAGCACGCGCCCTCCTCCGACACCGCCGCGCACGCCTACGTCTACCGCCACATGCCCGAGGTCGGCGGCGTGGTCCACACCCACTCCACCTACGCCTGCGCCTGGGCGGCCCGCGGCGAGGCCGTCCCCTGCGTCCTCACCGCGATGGCCGACGAGTTCGGCGCCGAGATCCCCGTCGGCCCGTTCGCCCTGATCGGCGACGACTCGATCGGCCGGGGCATCGTGGACACCCTCAGGGGCCACCGCTCGCCGGCCGTCCTGATGCAGAACCACGGCGTCTTCACCATCGGCAAGGACGCCAAGGCCGCCGTGAAGGCCGCCGTGATGTGCGAGGACGTGGCCCGCACCGTCCACCTCGCCCGCCAGCTCGGCGAGCCCCTGCCCATCGCCCAGGCAGACAT
Source organism: Kitasatospora aureofaciens (assembly GCF_019192735.1). Lineage (GTDB taxonomy): Bacteria > Actinomycetota > Actinomycetes > Streptomycetales > Streptomycetaceae > Kitasatospora > Kitasatospora aureofaciens_A. Next base: position 14,941 of record NZ_JAHTKP010000022.1, on the reverse strand, counting down.
CGACAGCCTCAACCACCGCTACCAGAACGTCTACGGCCAGCCCCAGGGCCGGTAAAAAGGAGCCACCCCCGTGAAGAAGCCGCTGAACGGACGCCAGGTCTGGTTCCTGACCGGCAGCCAAGGGCTCTACGGCGAGCAGACGCTGCGCCAGGTCGCCGAGCAGTCCCGGCAGATCGCCGCGGCCCTGGACGGCGCCCCGGCGATGCCCGTCGAGGTGGTCTGGAAGCCCGTCCTCACCGATGCGGACGCCATCCGCCGCATCTGCCTGGAGGCGAACTCCGCGGACGGGTGCATCGGCCTGATCGCCTGGATGCACACCTTCTCCCCGGCCAAGATGTGGATCGCCGGACTCGACGCCCTGCAGAAGCCGCTGCTCCACCTCCACACCCAGGCCAACGTCGAACTGCCCTGGGACTCCATCGACATGGACTTCATGAACCTGAACCAGGCCGCCCACGGCGACCGCGAGTTCGGCTACATCCAGTCCCGCCTGGGCGTCCCCCGCAAGACCGTCGCCGGGCACGTCAGCGACCCGACCGTGGCCGCCCGGGCCGGCGCCTGGGCCCGCGCCGCCGCCGGCCGCGCCGAACTGCGCGGCCTCAAGCTCGCCCGCTTCGGCGACAACATGCGCGACGTCGCCGTCACCGAGGGGGACAAGGTCGAGGCCCAGCGCCGCTTCGGGGTCTCCGTCAACACCTACGGCGTCAACGACCTGGTCGCCGCGGTGGACGCGGCCGAGGACGCCGACGTCACCGCGCTGGCCAAGGAGTACGAGGACAGCTACCGCCTCGCCCCCGAACTGCGGGCCGGCGGGGAGCGCCACGACTCGCTGCGCTACGCGGCGCGCATCGAGATCGGCCTGCGCGGCTTCCTGGAGCAGGGCGGCTTCAAGGCGTTCACCACCAACTTCGAGGACCTCGGCGGACTGCGCCAGCTGCCCGGCCTCGCCGTCCAGCGGCTGATGGCCGACGGCTACGGCTTCGGCGGCGAGGGCGACTGGAAGACCGCCACCCTGCTGCGCACCCTCAAGGCGGCCGCCAGCGGCCTGCCCGGCGGGACCTCCTTCATGGAGGACTACACCTACCACCTGGAGTCCGGCTCCGAGCTGATCCTCGGCGCGCACATGCTGGAGGTCTGCCCGAGCATCGCGGCCGGGACCCCCTCCTGCGAGATCCACCCGCTGTCCATCGGCGGACGGGAGGACCCGGTCCGCCTGGTCTTCGACGCCGAGCCCGGCCCGGCCGTGGTGGTCGGCCTCGCCGACCTCGGCGACCGGTTCCGGCTGGTCGCCAACGAGGTGGACGTGGTCGAGCCGCCGGCGCCGCTGCCGCACCTGCCGGTCGCCCGCGCGGTGTGGAAGCCGCGTCCGGACCTCCACACCTCCACCGAGGCCTGGCTGACAGCCGGCGGGCCGCACCACACCGTGCTCTCCCGCGCGGTCGGCGCCGAGGAACTCGACGACCTCGCCGAGATGCTGGGGGTGGAACTCCTGCTGATCGACGAGGACACGTCCCTGCGCCGGTTCACCAAGGAACTGCGCTGGAACCAGGCGTACCACCGCCTGGCCCAGGGGCTGTGAGGCCCGTGTCCCGAACCGACGACGCCCGCCCACCCGGCGGGCGTCGCCCGTTCACGCCGAGACCCCGCACGGAACGGAGCGGCCGCGTGCCGAGAGAAGCGCTCACATCGACGGGCGAGGTGACCGTCTCCCAGAACGTCACCGCGACGCTGCCGGACGGACGGCCCGTCACCAACTGGACCATCGCCTCGCCCCGGGGCGTGAGCGCCGAGGTGCTCGGTCTCGGCGCCCGCCTCCAGGCCCTGTACGCGCCGGACCGGAACGGGGTGCCGGCGAACGTCGTCCTCGGCTGCGACGGCGTCGAGGACCTGCTCGGGGAGGCCGTGTACCTCGGGGCGACCGTCGGCCGCTACGCGAACCGGATCGCGGGCGGGGAGTTCCCGCTCGGCGGCACCACGCACCGGGTGGCGGCCCCGCCCGGCGGCCACGCCCTGCACGGCGGAACGGACGGTTTCGCCTCCCGGCTGTGGGACGGCGTCGCGGTCCGGGAGGGCCGGCGGGCCGGGGTGCGGCTGCGGCTGCACAGCCCCGACGGCGACCAGGGGTTCCCGGGAGCGCTCACGGTCGAGGTCACGTACCTGCTCGACCCGGCGGGTGAGCTGTGGATCGGCTACCGCGCGGCCACCGACGCCCCGACGGTCGTCAACCTCACCAACCACGCGTATTTCAATCTGGCCGGCGAGGGCAACGGCACGGTGCTGGACCACCTGCTGCGGGTGGAGGCCGGCGGGTACCTTCCGGTGGACTCGGGGCTGATACCGGTCGGACCGGTGGCGCCGGTCGACGGCACGCCCTTCGACCTGCGCGAGGCCCGGCGGATCGGGAACCGCGTCGTCGAGGGGAACCGGCAGATCCTCCGGGCCGGCACGGGCTTCGACCACAACTGGGTCCTGGACGGCAACGGGTTCCGGCAGGTCGCCACCCTGAGCCACCCGGCCAGCGGCCGGCGCCTGGACTGCCTGACGACGGAACCGGGCATCCAGGTCTACACCGGCAACCACTTCGACGGCACCCTGATCGGCCGGTCCGGGCGCCCGTACGGCGCGTACGCGGGCGTCGCGCTGGAGACCCAGCACTTCCCGGACTCGCCGAACCGGCCCGAGTACCCCTCCACCGTCCTGCGCCCGGGGGAGGAGTTCCGCTCGATGACCGTGTACCGCTTCTCGGCCGAGTAGGGGCGCCCGGCCGAGGGGAGGGGGCGGTGGGCCGACGGGGTCCACCGTCCCCGTTTCGAGGCCGGCGGCCACCTGGGAGGAAGGAGCAGGCAGGCGTGCAGCACCGGGCCGGCACGGCGCACCCTCGGTGACGTGACGGGGCCCCGGCTGCCGGGGAGGCGGCCGGGGCGGGGAGGGGCGGGGGTCAGGAGACGGTGCCGGTCACGGTGTTGCCGGACCTGGTGACGGTGTAGGTCACGGTGTCACCGGTCCAGAAGCGGAAGGTGAGCGTCGCCGGGGCGCCGTCCTTGACCGACTTGAGGAAGTCGGGCTTGACGGTGGTGGTGTTGGCGCCGTAGTCGGCGCGGTAGTTGTCGAACGTCTGGTAGGTGGTCCAGGAGGCCGGGCCGGCGGCGGTGCCGTCGGCGTAGGTGGACTGGACGTTGGCCATCAGGGAGCCGTTGAACCGGGTGGGGATGGTGAGCCCGTCGAGCGTCCCGGTGGCGTCGGCCATGGTCGGCTTGTCGTAGGAGCGCACGAAGAGCTTCCACGGGACGCCGTCGGAGTACCGGACTTCGAGGGTGGAGTTGACCCCGGCGGCGCGGTCGCCGGCGAGCCGGGTGAGGGCGCCGGCGGTCAGGGTGAGCTGGTCGCCGTCGAGGGTGTAGTCGACGTAGGGGATCAGCGGACGGTCGCCCTGCCACAGGCCGGCGAACCAGAGGCCGTTGCGGTTCAGGGTGACGGTCTGCGCCGCGATGGGGCCGGACTTCGGCAGGAAGAGGTTGTCGGTGGAGGCGGTGCCCGAGCGGGTCCGCCAGGAGCTCTGGATCAGGGCCTTCATCTCGGGGACCTGCCACTGCATGGTGGAGCGGTTCAGGAAGTCGTTGAAGGCGTCCCACACGGCGGAGGTCATGCCGTTGCGCCGTGCCTCGTAGTTGACGTGCTCGAAGTACTTCAGCATCTCGCCACGCTCGACCACGCCGGAGTAGGGCGAGGTGAGCAGGCCGTACTCACCCAGGTAGACGGGGACGCCCTTGGCGACCAGGGTGTCGTGCACCCGGGCGAAGCCCTCGGTGAGGTCCTTCTGGGCCGTGGCGTCGTAGGTGGTTCCGTTGGCGATGTTCACGCTGAACGGGTACCAGCTGTAGTAGTGCACGGTGGCGACCAGGTTGCGGTCGTGCAGCGAGTTGATCGTCGTGGACAGGTCGTCGAGCCAGTGCTGGGCGTTGTTGGTCTCGTACGACGGCAGGACGAGCAGGCGGTCCTTGTTCTTCCCGCCGCTGTTGCGGACGACGGAGTGGAACGAGGTGTTGAGCTCGTTCAGGTACTGGGTCTTCTGGGCGTCGGTCGCGTTGACGAACGTCGGCTCGTTGATGCTCTCCATGAGCAGGGTGCGCGGCTCGTCCTTGAAGGCGGTGGCGATCTGCTGCCAGGTCGAGTTGAACCGCGCCATGACGGTGTCGTGGTCGGTCGACATGTACTCGATCCACTTCCACGAGTCGTGGTGGACGTTGATCTCGACGTAGAGGCCGTCCTCCAGGGCCCAGTCGATCACCTGCTTCACCCGGTTCATCCACACCGGGTCGATGGTGTAGGGGGCCGTGTCGGACTGGTGCGGGTACCAGGTGACGGGGATGCGGACGCTGCGGAAGCCCTGGGCCTTGAGGCCGTCGAACGTGGCCTTGGTGGTGAGCGGGTTCCCCCAGGAGGTCTCGTCGGGGATGGCGTCGAGGGTGTTGCCGAGGTTCCAGCTGGGCTGCATCTTGGCCACGGCGGCCATCGGGTCGCTCGGGACCCTGGCCCCCGCCGCCTCGGCCGCCGCCAGGGGCTGCTGATCGGCGGGGGCGGCGACGGCCGTGCCGCAGAGGGCGCCGGTGGTGGCCAGGGCCACCACGAGGCCGGCCGTGCGCTGGAGGCGGCGGTTGCGGGGACGTGCGGTCTGCTGGGCGTCGTTCACGATTGTCCCTTTCGTGCTGACGGGTGGGGGAGCCCCTGACGGGTGGTCAGGGAAGCGGGAGCGGCTCGTAGTCGAACCGGTCGAAGTGGACGGTGCCTTCGGCGGCGTACATGCCGATCACCCGGCCGGTGAAGCCGCCGGCCACTTCGGTGGAGAGGTAGCGGCCGTCGAGGCCCGCGAGCACGGTGAAGGTGCCGTCGGGCTCCTCGACGCCGAGGAGGACGTCGTCGGGGCCGGTGCGCGGGCCTCGCGTCGGGCGCGGGACGACGTCCACGCCGAGCACCACGGCACCGGCGGGCACCGGACGGGAGGCGACCTCGGTGCGCAGCGAGCCGATCCGGGCGAGGACCTTCACCTCGCCGTCGGCCGCCTCGATCTCGTAGTGGTGGTCCTCGTCCATGTGGACGGCCAGGCCGCCGCGGCCCCCGGCGGGGTCGATCAGGGTGCGGGCCCGGCAGCCGAGGTGCTGCTGGCGCCGGCCGACGAACACCACGTCGTTCTCGTCGAGGGAGGCGCCGGCGGCGCGCAGGGTGAGCCAGCCGGAACGTTCCTTCGTGGTGACCAGGTGCTCGGGGCGCTCGCGCACCGAGATCCACTGGGGGTGCAGCTCGGCCTGGTCGAAGTCGTCCCGGGCCGGGACGGCGGGAACGGGGTGCAACGGCCAGGCGGGGAGGGGAAGTTCGGGAGTGACCTGGCCGACCACCGGCCAGCCGTCCACCCACTCGACCGGGGCGAGGAAGGTCTCCCGGCCGAGCACGTACCAGGCGGGGGTGCCGCCGCGCGGCCGGACGGCGAGCAGCACCATCCACCAGGAGCCGTCGGGCGCCTGGACGAGGTCGGCGTGCCCGGTGTTCTGGACGGGGCTGTCGAGGCCGCGGTGGGTCAGCACCGGGTTGGCCGGGCACGGTTCGAACGGGCCGGAGGGCGAGGTGCCGCGGGCGATGGAGACGGCGTGGCCGCGCTCGGTGCCACCCTCGGCGATCATCAGGTACCAGTACTCGCCGATCCGGTACAGGTGCGGGGCCTCGGGGGCCGTGGCGCCGGGCGCGCCGGACCAGATCCGCTGCGGCTCGCCGAGGGTCTCGCCGGTGGCCGGGTCGAGGCGGACCTGGGAGACGCCGGCGACGGTGCACCAGCAGGTGCCGTCCTCGTCCCAGGCGAGGTCCGGGTCGATGCCGTGGACGCCGGGCAACCGGACCGGCTCGGACCAGGGGCCGGCCGGGTCGGTGGCGGTGAAGAGCAGGTTGCCGTCGCCGCTGACGTTGGTGACGATCAGCCAGAAGCGGCCGTCGTGGTGGCGCAGCGTCGGGGCGTAGATCCCGCCGGAGGACGGGGACTCGCGCGGCAGGCGCAGCTGGCTCGGGCGGTCCAGGGCGTTGCCGAGCTGCGTCCAGTTCACCAGGTCGCGGCTGTGGAAGACCGGGATGCCGGGGAAGTACTCGAAGCTGGAGCAGGCGAGGTAGTAGTCGTCGCCCACGCGGCAGATGCTGGGGTCGGGGTGGAAGCCGGGGATCACCGGGTTGGGGACGGTGCCGGCGGGCTCGGGCTGGACGGACACGCGGTCGGTTCCTTTCGGTGTTTCGTGGGGCGGGGGGTGGTGCCCCGGGAGGCCCGGGGCACCACCGGCTCGGCGGTTCAGCCGATCGCGCAGGAGGCGCCGTTGAACCGGAAGGCGGACGGGTTGGCGTCGCTGTTGGACCAGGTGGCCCGGAAGCCCCACTGGACGTTGCCGCCCTGCGGGACGGAGGCGTTGTAGGAGACGTTCTGGGCGGTGACGTTCGGGCCGCTCTGCGACACCGAGGCGTTCCAGGTGTTGGTGATGCTGTCGTCACCGGGGAAGGTGAAGCCGAGGGACCAGCCGTTGACCTGGCCGAGGCTGTTGTTGACGACGGTCAGGTTGCCGACCGTGACGCTGCAGGCCGCGCGCGATCGGATGACGTATCGTCAACTCCTTGCGCTCGGCAGCATGGTGAGGCGCAGCAGGACGGACGACGGGGCCGCCGGCAGGGTCAGGGTCAGAGCGGCGGCCTCCGGGTTCCAGGTGGCCGACGCCTTGCTGTCGGACGGGTAGAGCACCTCGGCGTGGACCGCGGCCCCGAGCAGGTGGGGCAGGGCGAGGTCCCTGACGGCCTCCTCCCCGCTGCGCCTCCAGGCGGTGACGTACGTGGTGGCCGGGGTGTGCAGCGCCAGGGCGATCCACGGGTCCTCCCAGCCCGGGAGCCCCAGCGGCCAGGCGGGCACCGCCTGCGGAAGGTCGGCGCGGATCGCCTTGTGGACGGCCACCGCCTCGTGGACCAGGTCCCGGGCCTGCGGCGAGAGTTCGGTGAGCCGCCCGGAGAGGTGGATGCGGCCCAGGAGCGCGTTGGCCATGGTGAGGGCGACTTCGTCGGGGGAGTCCTCGGGCAGCGGGTAGGCCCAGACGGCGCCCTGCTCCGGCGTGACGGCGGTGGGGGCCGCCGCCGCGATCGGTGCGTAGCGCAGCAGGTCCTGCTGGTCGCTGGTGGACTGCAACTGGAGCCGGGAGAGCAGGGCGTGGTCCATCCGCATGCCGCCGGAGGCGCAGTTCTCGATCACCAGGCCCGGGTGGCGGTCCAGGAGGCCGTCGAGCCAGTCGAGGTGGGCCCGGTTGTGGCCGAGCAGGCCGGCCGCCGGAGCCTCTCCCGGGTGGGCGCTGGTGCCGGAGCCCGGGTCGGTGTTGTGGTCGAGCTTGAGGTAGCCGACGCCCCACTCGCCGACCAGGCGGTCCACCACCCCGTCCAGGTGGGCGCGGGCGGCCGGGTGGCGCAGGTCCAGGTGGTAGCGGCCGCCGCCCTCCTCCACCCGCAGGCCGTCGCGGCGGAAGAACGCCCGCTCCGGGAGGGTGCGGGCCACCGGGCTGTTCACCCCGACGGCCTCCGGCTCCAGCCACAGGCCGGGGACCATGCCCCGCTCCCGGATGCGGTCCAGGACCTCGTGGATGCCCTCCGGCCCGGGGAAGCGGGAGGCCGACGGCTCCCACGCCCCGACGGAGCTCCACCAGTTGCCGCCGTCGTCGTACCAGCCGGCGTCGATGACGAAGTACTCCGCACCGGCCTCGGCGGCGGCGTCGACCAGCGGCAGCAGCGTGGCCGTGGTCGGGTCGCCCATCAGGCAGTTCATGTAGTCGTTGAAGATCACCGGCAGCCGGCGGTGGTCGGGGTGCGGGCGGCGGGTGGCGCGCCGGTAGCGGGTGAGGGCGACGAAGGCGGCGTCCGGGCCGCCGTCCACGGCCAGCGCGAGCGCCACCGGCACGGTACGGAACTCGGCGCCGGGCTCCAGCGGGTGGCGCCAGCCGTGGTCGGCGTCCTCGGGCCCGTACAGCGCCGCGTACGCGGTGTCGTCGCGCACGCCGCACTCCCAGCGCCAGCCGCCGCCGTTGTGCTCGATTTGCCACAGCCAGGTGCGGCCGGACGCGCGGTCCGTCAGGCCGCCCATCGGCAGGTGCCCGCAGCTGGACCACACGCCCTGCCCGGCCAGGACCTGGGTGCTGCGCCCGGCGGTGGTGTGGAAGCGGCCGCTGCGCTCGGGCGAGGAGGCCCGCAGCGGTCGGCGCTGCCAGCGGCACTCGGCGAACCACTCGTTCTCCGCCCACAGCAGGTCGGCGGCGTCCAGAGCCGAGGCGCCGCCCTCGGTGAGGCAGCCCGCCACGAGCGAGGCGACCGACTCCAGGTGCAGCGTGCGCGGCCCGTCGTTGCGCAGCAGGACCTCGCTGCGCAGCACCGGCAGGCCGTCCGGGGACCGGTGGACCACCACGGCGGTCACGCCGTCCTCCCGGCCGCCATCGCGGTGCTCTTCTCGGCGGGTGCAGTCCGGGGCGCCGGAACGGTGAACGCCAGCCCGGCCTTGGCCAGGACGTGCTTGGCGATCTCCTCGGGCCTGTGCTCGGCGGTGTCGAAGACCAGCAGCCGGTCCCCGTGGCGGCGGGCCATGCCGTGCAGCAGCGCCGCGTTGAACCGCGCCGCGAAGGCGGGGTCCTCGACGCTGCGCCGGTCGGCGGAGTCCACCTCCTCGCGGCCTTCCATCCGCGTGCGCCGGACGTCGGGGGAGGCGTGCAGGTAGACGGCGACGTCGAACGGGGCGAAGAAGCGTGCCCCCCAGAGGCTGAGCGCGGCGGTCAGGTAGGGGCCGCCGGCCATGCCGAAGGCCGCGGTCCTGTCGGCGTATCCGTCCTGGATGAGGACCGCGCCGCCGGTGCGGGGCGGGTCGACGCGCACCAGCGCGGCGTCCAGGGCGTACCCGCCGACCAGGAAGGCGGCGGTGATGGCGCTGGACTCGGCCTGGTGGACGAGCGGGAGCCGCTTGAGCAGCGGCTCGATCGGGTGGTGCTCGGCGAGCATGCCGCGGTGGCGTACCGCCGGGATGCCGCAGCTGTCGAGCAGGGAGATCAGGGTCTGGACCGTGGTCGTCTTGCCGGACATGTCGAGCCCGTCCACGAGGATGCGCACGACTGCCTCCTTCACCGTCGAAAGGACGGCGCCTGATGTGGCGTCACCCGCTAGCCTGGCGTGACGGCTTGGTCGCTTGTAGTGAGAGATCGCCGCCCGGTCAGGGCGAAGCCACCGCCCGGCCGGACGGCGACCCCGCCCGCGCGAGGATGGTTTGAACAGTCGGCGGCAAGGCATATCCGCGGAGCAGAGCGACGCCGCGCCAGGGAGCGGGCAGCGCTGACAAGGGGAGGTCACCCATGACCGTCACCAGCACCACGGCGCCGGACGGCGCGCACACCGCAGCCTGCGGGCGCCGGATCAGAGAGCGGACGCTCGGTCAGGCCGGAAGCCCCGAGCCGGTGCCGCACGACCTGGTCGAGCTGATCGCCAAAGAGATCGAGGCGCACTGCGGCCACCGCCCGCTCAAGGCCCACCGGATGGCGATGGGCTGGACCGTCGCCGAGGCGGTCCAGGCGGCGCACGACCTGGTCGACCGGGAGAACCTGCGCAAGGTCGGGCTCACCGAACGCTTCTGGAAGGACTGGGAGGCGGGCAAGGCGCCGAGCGCCGAGTACCAGGACCTGCTGTGCCGCCTCCTGTGCACGGGCCCGGTCCAACTCGGGCTGGCCGCCGACTACACGCCCGTGCCGACCTGTGCCGACAGCCCGGACAGTGCGACACTCCCAGCAGGACCCGCCGATGCGGGAGCGGGGCTGGAGGAGGTGGCGGCCACGAAACGGCGAACCGCGCTCATGCTCACCGGGCTCGCCATCGCGGCGCCCGCCACCGCCGCCCAGGTCCTCGACCAGGCCGCCGCCGAGGCGCTGGAGTTCACGCGCCAGGGCGAAGCCAGCTCACTGGGCGCCGGGACGCTCGACCACCTGGACCTCGCCGTCACCGACTTCAACGACGCCTACTCCCTGAAGCCTCCGCGGCAGGTGTTCGCCGAAGCGCTGGACTACCGCCGTAAGGTGGACGCGCTGCTGAAGGCCAGGCACACCCACGAGCAGGGGCGCGAACTGCTCGCCTATGCCGGGTGGCTCTCCGAACTCCTCGCCTGGCTCGCCCACGACCTCGGCAGCTCCCGCGCCGGTCTCGCCTTCGCCAATGACGCCTTCGTGCACGGCCAGCAGGCAGGCCACGGCGAGCTGTGCGCCTGGGCCATGGACGCCGCCGCCTCCATCAACCTGTACGAGCACCGTGCCGATCGGGCGCTCAACGCCGCCCGCCGCGGCCTCACCCAGGCGCCGGCCACCCACCCGCTCACCGTCCGCCTCCACGCCCAGGCCGCCCGCGCGGCGGCGGCGGACGGCGACTCCGAAGGCTTCACCGCCTCCCTGCGCGCCGCCGAGGACGCCCACAAATTCCTTCCCGTCCGGATGGCCCACCGTTTCGGCCTGGACCCGCTGCCGCTCGCCGACTACGCCCTCACGTCTTACCCGGCCACCGCCTGCATCTGGCTCGGCCAGGCCGAGAACGCCCGTCGGCACGCCGAACACGCCCTGCAGGTCTACGAGGCCGCCCCGGCCGCGTCCCGCTCACCCAGCCGCGAGGCCATCGCCCGCATCGACCTGGCCCTCGCCCACGCCCAGCTCGGCGCACCTGATGACGCTGTCGCCCTCGGCGCCGAAGCGCTCGACTCCGACCGCGTGGTCGACTCCGTGCGCAACCGTGCCAACGACCTCACCACCTACCTCGCCCGCCGCTACCCCGGCCACGGCGCCGCTGGCGAACTGCGCGAGCGCCTGACCACCCTGTCCATCCCGGCGTAGAAAGAGAGCCCATGCCCGAGCAGGACCGCGTCATCCAGATCCGCCGCCCCTACCTCGACCTGATCGCCGACGGCACCAAGACGATCGAGGTCCGCGTCGGCTACCCGAGCATGCGCCGCATCCACCCCGGCCAGGCCTTGGTCTTCGAGTCCGGCGGGGCTCGCTGCCGCACCCAGGTCGTCAAGGTCGCCGAGTACTCGACCTTCGAGGCGATGTTCGACGCTGAGGACAACGAGGCGATCGGCAGTGAGGGCATGAACCGGGACGAACTCCTCTCCGCTTGCCGCGAGATCTACCCGCCGGAGAAGGAAGCGCTCGGCGTCCTCGCGATCCACCTGCGCCTCGCCCCGGCCCCAGCCGACGACCGCGGCGGTGAGCAGGCTGCTGCGAGGGCCGAGATCTGACTTATCGGAACAGCGGGTTGGGTGAGCATCGCGAGCCGGGCCGTGCTACCCGCACGGCCCGGCTCGGTCGTGGCGACGGTCAGCGGGCGCCGAGGAGGTGTTCGAGGGCCAGCTGGTCCAGCTGCTCGAAGGCCATGCCGCGCCGGGCGGCGGCGTCGACGTCGAACTCCTCGAAGGCTGAGCGGTCCGCGAGCAGGCCGGTCAGGCCGTCCTCGGCCGTGGGGAGGGCGAGTTCGGGCAGGCGGGAGGCGGTGAGCGCGGCCTGGACCTCCGGGTCGGCCCGGAAGGCGCGGGAACGCTCGGCCAGCAGCAGGTAGTTGCGCATGCAGCCGGCCGCCGAGGCCCAGACGCCGTCGAAGTCCTCGGTGCGCGGCGGCTTGAAGTCGAAGTGTCGGGGGCCGTCGTAGCCGGCTGACTCCAGCAGGTCGACCAGCCAGAAGGCCTGCCGCAGGTCGCCCGCGCCGAAGCGCAGGTCCTGGTCGTACTTGATGCCGGACTGGCCGTTGAGGTCGATGTGGAACAGCTTGTCGTGCCACAGGGCCTGGGCGATGCCGTGCGGGAAGTTGAGCCCGGCCATCTGCTCGTGGCCGACCTCCGGGTTGAGGCCGACCCGCTCCGGGCGCTCCAACTCGTTGATGAACGCCAGGGCGTGGCCGACGGTGGGGAGCAGGATGTCGCCGCGCGGCTCGTTGGGCTTGGGCTCGATCGCGAAGCGCAGGTCGTAGCCCTGCTGCTCGACGTACTCGCCGAGCAGGTCGAAGGCCTCCTTCAGCCGGTCGAGCGCGGTGCGCACGTCCTTGGCCGCGCCGGACTCGGCGCCCTCGCGCCCGCCCCAGGCGACGTAGACCGAGGCGCCGAGTTCGACGGCCAGGTCGATGTTGCGGATGGTCTTGCGCAGCGCGTAGCGCCGTACGTCGCGGTCGTTGGCGGTGAAGGCGCCGTCCTTGAAGACCGGGTGGGTGAACAGGTTGGTGGTCGCCATCGGGACCTTCAGCCCGGCGGCGTCCAGCGCGGCGCGGAACCGCTTGACGGTCTCCTCGCGGGCGGCGTCGCCCGCGCCGAAGGGGATCAGGTCGTCGTCGTGGAAGGTGACGCCGTAGGCGCCGAGTCCGGCCAGGCGCTGCACGGTCTCGACCGGGTCGAGGGCGGGGCGGGTCGCGTCGCCGAAGGGGTCGCGCCCCTGCCAGCCGACGGTCCACAGGCCGAAGGTGAACTTGTGCGCGGGGGTGGGGGCGAGCTGGTCGCTGGACATGGAGCGGCTCCGGATCGGATCCATGGGGTGTTTGTCAGGGCTCTCAACAAATTAGTATGCCGGGACGTCAGAAGGAACCCCTCCGGAGGAACGCATGGCTGAGCAACGTGTCGTGATCGGCTTCGACAGCTCGACCCAGTCCACCAAGGCCCTCGCCGTCGACCTCGACACCGGCGCCGTCCTGGGCCAGGGGCGCGCCCCGCACACCGTCAGCACGGGCGCCGGCCGCGAGAGCGACCCCGAGCAGTGGTGGCGGGCGCTCGGCGAGGCCGCGGCGGCGACGGGCTGGGCGGACCGCGCGGCCGCCGTCTCGGTCGCCGGCCAGCAGCACGGCCTCGTCACCCTTGACGCGTCCGGGGCGCCGGTCCGTCCGGCGCTGCTCTGGAACGACGTCCGGTCCGCACCCCAGGCCGCCGCACTCCGGGCCGCCGTCGGCGCGGCGGAACTCGCGCACCGCACCGGCAGCGTCCCCACCGCCGCCTTCACCGCGCCCAAGTGGGCCTGGCTGCGCGCCAACGAGCCCGCCGCCGCCGAACGCGTCGCCGCCGTCCGCCTCCCGCACGACTTCCTGACCGAGCGGCTGACCGGAGAGGCGGTCACCGACCGGGGCGACGCCTCCGGCACCGGCTGGTGGGGCCCGGACGGCTACGACCACGACCTGCTCGCCCGCATCGGGCTCGACCCGGCCCTGCTGCCCCGGGTCCTCGCGCCGGGCGCCCGCGCCGGTACCGTCCGCCCCGGCACGCCGCTGCGGGAGGGCGCCGCGGTGGCCACCGGCACCGGCGACAACATGGCCGCCGCCCTCGGGCTCGGCCTGCCGCCCGGCCAGCCGGTGCTCAGCCTCGGTACCTCCGGCACCGTCTACGCCGTGGGCCGGGCCAGGCCCGCCGACCCGACCGGCACCGTCGCGGGCTTCGCCGACGCCCTCGGCCACTGGCTGCCGCTGGCCTGCACGCTCAACTGCACCCTCGCCGTCGACCGCTTCGCCGCCCTCCTCGGGCGAGACCGCGAGGAGGTCGAGGAGGGCGGCACCGCCGTCGTCCTGCCCTACCTGGACGGCGAGCGCACCCCGGACCTCCCGGGCGCCTCCGGCCTCGTCCACGGGCTGCGCCACGACACCACCCCGGGCCAGCTGCTCCAGGCCGCCTACGACGGCGCCGCCCACGCCCTGCTCGCCGCCCTGGACGGCGTGCTGAGCGCCGGCGGCGCCGACCCGGCGGGCGAGGAGCCGCTGCTGCTCATCGGCGGCGGCGCCCGGGGCCGGGCCTGGCAGCGGACCGTGCTGCGGCTCTCCGGCCGGGCCGTCCAGGTGCCCGACGCCCAGGAACTGGTCGCACTCGGCGCGGCCGCCCAGGCCGCCGCGCTGCTCACCGGCGAGCAGGCCGACGAAGTGGCGCGCCGCTGGCGGACGGCCCAGGGCCCGGTGCTGGAGCCGGTGAAGAGGGACGAGGACGCGCTCGCGCGGATCGGCGATACCCTGCGACGGGCCGGGGCCTTGCAGGGCGCCCCGGTCGAGGACCGGTAGGAGGGGCAGCGCGTGACAGCGGTCGGCAGGGCGGCGAGCAGGGGAGCGGAGCACGGGCCCGCCTCGCTGCAGGACATGCGGCGGCAGAACCTCTCGGTCGTCCTCGCCGCCGTCGCCGCACACAGCCCGCTCTCCCGGGCGGACGTCTCCGGGCGCGTCGGACTGACCAGGGCCGCCGTCTCCTCGCTCGTCGACGAGCTGATCGGCCGCGGAGCGGTGACCGAGGCCGCGGCCACGGCCAGCGGACGGGTCGGCCGGCCCGGACGCGCCCTCACCATGGCCGACGACGGCCCGGCGGGCCTCGGCCTGGAGATCGGCGTCACCCACCTCGGCGCCTGCGTGGCCGACCTGCGCGGCGAACCGCGGGTGTGGCGCCGGGTGGAACGGGCCAACGCGGGCCGGCCCGCCGAAGCCGTCCTGGCGGACCTCGCCGCGCTGGCCGACGAGGCCCAGACCGAGGCCGCCGCCCTCGGACTGCGCGTCGCGGGCCGCGTCCTGGCCGTCCCCGGGGTGGTCCCCAACACGCCGCGCGGACTGCTGGAGCGCGCGCCCAACCTCGGCTGGCACGGCGTCCGGCTCGCCGACCACTGGCCGGACCCGGACACCGTGCCCGAGCCGGAGAACGAGGCCAACCTCGGGGCGCTGGCCGAGTACTGGAACGCCGGGAACCCGGTGGAGACCTTCGTCCACGTCTCCGCCGGGGCCGGGATCGGCGCCGCCCTGGTCATCGACGGGCGGCTGTTCCGGGGCGCCCGCGGCTTCGCCGGGGAACTCGGCCACATCCCCGTCCACCCGGACGGCCCCCGCTGCCCCTGCGGCGCCCGGGGCTGCCTGGAGCAGTACGCGGGCGAGG
>NZ_JAHTKP010000021.1 GCF_019192735.1 Kitasatospora aureofaciens | reverse complement strand
GGGCGAACGGCTCGCCGCGAGGGCGGCCCGGCCGACCGCGCGGGCGGTCACGGCGCGGTCGCCGACCCGGGCCGCGGCCACCTCGTCGGCCCAGCGCTCCAGGTGGTACCCGAGGGGCGCGCGCAGCGGCCGGAGCGCCGGGTGGACGTCGGCGGCATGCTCGGCGAGGGCGAGGAAGACGTGGTGGCGGCCGGTGAGGTGGGCCCGCTCGTGGGCGAGCAGGGCGGCCCGCTCGGGCCCGGTGAGGGCGCGCAGCATGCCGGAGGTGACCACGATCCGGCCCGGCACGCCCGGGCGGCCGGGGCGGCGCACCCGGCCGGGCAGGGCGAAGGCGTCGGCGCGCTCGTCGTCGAGGACGGCGAGCGGGTGCCCGGGCGGGCTGAGCAGCGCGTGGGCGCAGTCAAGGATGGCTCGCCGCGTACGCGCCCGGCGCATGGAGGCGCGCCGGGGGCGCGTGTCCACATGCCGGTCACTGGCGGGCAGGGCGGCCCAGGCGCGGCGCAGGTCGAGCCGGCGCCGACGGGCGGTCCGGACGGCCAGCGCGGTCAGCGCGGCGAGCGCCAGGGCGGCCACCGCGGCCGCCAGGGGCGCGCTGGGCGCGGCGGTGGTGAGCCAGGGCAGCGAGAGGTGGCCGAACGCGGCGACCGGCGGCAGCTGGAGCAGTCCGGCGGCGGCGAGCAGGCCGAGCGAGCAGAGCGTGCCGCCGGCCAGCACGGCGGCCGACCCGGCGAGCATCCAGGCGGCGGCCCGGGGCGGCAGCGCGTCGGCGAGGCGGCGGGCCAGCGGGGCGGCCAGGAACGGCAGCAGCAGCGGGGCCCAGACGGCGATCATCATGGCGCGGCCGCCCCGGGGGCGCCGTCGCCCAGCAGTTCGCGGAGCAGCTGCTCGTCCTCGGCGGAGAGGTCGGAGACGAAGCGGGCGAGCACGGTGGAGCGGTCGGCCTCCCGGCCGAGCTCGGTGTGCATCCGGCGCGCGGCCAGGCCGGCCGTGTCCTGGACGGTCGGGGTGTACGCGTAGGCGCGGCCCGCGCGGGTGCGCTCCACGGTGCCCTTGTCGTGCAGCCGGGCGAGGATCGTGGCGATGGTGGTGCGGGCGAGGTCCCCGCCGAGCGCCGCCTGGACGTCCTGCGGCGTCATCGGGTGCTGTGCGGACCAGAGGGCGGCCAGCACCTCGGCCTCCAGCTCCCCGGCGGGCCGGCGGGCGGACGGTACGTCGGACATGGCGGCGTTTCCTCCAGTATCGTCTACAGTCATGTAGACCGTCTACGTCACTGTAGACGGTCGGGGCGGTTTCCACTGCGAACCGCCCTCCAACGTACGGGAGGTCCGCCAGCCTTGCTTCAGTTCCTCGCCGATCCAGCCGTTCACCTCGCGGTGAACCCGCTGGACGCCTCCTCGCTGCTCGCCGCGTTCGGCGCGCTCGGCATCGCCGTGGTCCTCTTCGCCGAGACCGGCCTGCTGGTGGGTTTCTTCCTGCCCGGCGACTCGCTGCTGTTCACCGCCGGCCTGCTCTGCGTGCCCGGCGCCACCAAGGGCCCGCAGCTGGAGCTGTGGCAGGTGCTGCCGGCCGCGCTGGTCGGAGCGCTGGCCGGCGCCCAGGTCGGCTACGTGATCGGCAGGCGCGGCGGCCGCGCGCTGCTGCGCCGCACCAAGCGCAAGAGCCTGCTGGAGGGCGTCGAGCGGGCCGAGGAACTGCTGGCCAAGTACGGGCACGGCAAGGCGATCGTGCTCGCCCGGTTCATCCCGGTGGTCCGAACGGTGCTGAACCCGCTCTGCGGCGTGCTCGAAGTGCCGGTCCGCTCGTTCACCTTCTGGCAGGTGGCCGGCGGTGCGCTGTGGTCGGTCGGCGTGGTGCTGGCCGGGTACGCGCTCGGATCGTCGATCCCCAGCATCGACCAATATCTGCTACCGATCATCGGTCTGGTAGTAGTTGTCTCCGTGCTCCCCATTGTTCTCGAAGTGTTCCGCGCCCGTAAGGCGCGCCGTCACGGAGGTGACGCGTGAATTCCTCCCGGGCTCTCGCCGTGTACGACGGCAGTGGCATCGACGGCAGTCTCTACACCCAGGTGAACGGGTGGGCCAAGGCGGCCCCCCACTGGCTGGACGACGTGATCAAGGTCTGGTCGGCGGTCGGCCTCGGCCTGTTCGCCGTCTTCATGCTCTACGCCTGGTGGCGGGCGCGCGGTGCCGACTCGGTCGTGATGGCCAGGGTGCTGGCCTCGCCGGTGATCGTGGTCGTCGCGTACGGCATCAACTCGGTGTTCAAGAGCATGGTCGAGGAGGTCCGGCCGTGCGCCCAGATCCACGGCAGCGTCTCGCTGGAGACCTGCCCGGGGGCCGGTGACTGGTCCTTCCCGAGCAACCACTCCGTGATCGCCTTCGCCGCCGCCGGCGCGCTCTGGTTCGTCAACCGGCGACTCGGCTGGATCGCCGGGATCTTCGCCGTCCTGATGGCCGCCTCCCGGGTCTGGGTCGGCGTGCACTACCCGCACGACGTGGCGGTCGGCGCGCTGGTCGGCATCCTGGCCGCGGTGGCGCTGGCCCCGCTGGCCGGGCGCTGCGGGCCGCTGGTCGACCGGATGCGGGGCGGGGCGCTGCGCCCGCTGCTCGGTCCGGGCGTGGTCCCGGTCGTGACCCGTGGGCAGCACTCGTACGAGGCGCCGCGGTACTGACGTTCGCGTCCCGCTCGACCCTTGTACGGACGGGGTGGCGGGTAGAGCATGTGAGCCGGGCGTGGGCCCCCGTTGACGGGGGACCCGCCCGGCTCTGTCGTGCCAGCGGAGGGAGTGCCATGCCGTACCGACTCGACATCACGCAGGGGGACTGGCCCGCCGAGTTGCTGCGCAAGGGCGTCGAGGGCCTGCTCGCCGAGGCCATGGTGCTCACCCTCGCGACCGCAGGCCATGAGCACGGACCGCACGCCAACCTGGCCTTCTTCGCGTACGACGACGACCTCGTCCTGTACTTCGTCAGCGAGCGCTCCACCCGGCACAGCCACCACCTCGCCGAGGAGGCCCGGGCCGCCGCCACCGTGTTCCTGCCACCGCCGGTCTTCGGCGAGCAGCTGCGCGGCCTCCAGCTCACCGGCAGCGCGGGCGAGGCGTGGGGGCGGCAGGCCGAGGCGGCGCTGGCCGCGTACCAGGGGCGGTACCCGGCCTTCGCGCAGGACGAGGACGTCCGGCGGCAGTACCTCACCGGGGGCGGGGCGGCGGCGCTGTACCGCTTCGAGGTGGACGAGCTGACGGCGGTGGACGAGCCGAACTTCGGGCGGCGCAACTACCTGCGGGCGCGGGTGGTGCGGTGACCTGCCACCGGATGTTTGCCCTCGGGGTGGTCGGTCACGGCCGTGACGCGGGCCTCGGCGGATCTCAGTGGCTGCCGCGGAGGTTGAGCACGACCACCCCAACGATGATCAGCGCGATCCCCGCCAGCTGCAGCCGCCCCAGCGACTCGCCGAAGGCGATCACCCCGATCCCGGCGACCGCCGCCGTCCCGGCGCCCGACCAGACGGCGTAGGCGACCGAGACCGGTATGTGTTTGAGCGCGCGGCCCAGCAGCACGAAGGAGAGCACGTAACCGATGGCGACGCCGACGCTCGGCCAGAGGCGGGAGAAACCTTCGGTGAGCTTGAGGCAGCTGGTGGCGCAGACCTCGCTCAGGATGGCGAGGGCGAGCAGGACGTAGGGCATGCCGGTGTCAAACAGCCGGCTGCGCGCCGAGCTTCCCGAGCAGGGCGAGATCGGCCCGTTCCAGGCTGTCGAGCAGCGTGATCCGGGTGCCGTCGGGCATCGGCGTCGCGGTGGACGGGACGGCGAGGACCGCGCAGCCGGCCGCGGTGGCGGAGGCGACGCCGGTCGGGGTGTCCTCGACGGCGACGCAGGCGGCCGGGTCGAGGCCGAGGCGCTCGGCGGCGGCGAGGTACGGGTCGGGCGCCGGCTTGGTGCGCTCGGTGTCCTCGGCGGCGAGGGTGACGGTGAACCAGTCCCGGCCGATGGTGGCGAGGACGAGGTCGACCACCCGGCGCGGGGAGGCGGAGACCAGCGCGGTGGGCACCCGGGCGTCCCGGAGGGAGGCGAGCAGGGCGAGCGCGCCGGGGCGGGGCACCGTCTCGGCGGCGACCTTGTCGGCGAAGGACTCGCCGAGCCGGTCGGCGACCTCGGCCTCGGTGAGCTCGGTGCCGCTGACCCGGTGCAGGTGGGCGGCGGTGTGCTCGACGGCCCGGCCGAGCACCTCGGGGGCGTCCCGGTCGGTGAGCGCGTGGTGGAGCTCGTCGGCGAGCTCGGCGGCGGCCTGCCACCAGAGGTGCTCGGTGTCGACCAGGGTGCCGTCCATGTCGAAGAGGACGGCGGCGGGCAGGGCGGTGTCGGGCAGGGCGGTTTCAGGCATGGCGGTACCTTCGGTGGTTCATCGGAGGCTCGGCATCGGAGGCTCGGCGGAAAGGACAGGCTCTCAGGCGGCGCGGCGGTCCACCAGTACGGGGCGCTCCGGCAGGGTGAGTTCGGCGCGCGATCCGGCCGGCAGGGCGGCGGTGGCCTCGGTCGGCAGGTCGGCCTTGACCTCGGTGCCGTCCTCCAGGCGGACGGTCAGCCGGGTGACGGCGCCGAGGAAGGACGCGGTGATGACGATCGCCGGGCCGGTCTCGGACGGGGTCAGGACGACGTTCTCGGGGCGGACCAGCACGTGGAGTTCGCCGTCGGCCGGCACGGTGCCGTCCACGGCGTGCCGGCGGCCGAGCACCTCGACTCCGTCGGCGGTGCGGGTGCACGGGATCCGGCTCATGGTGCCGACGAACTCGGCGACGAACGCGGTGGTCGGGCGCGAGTACAGCTCGTTCGGGGTGGCACACTGCTCCAGCCGGCCCGCGCGCAGCACGGCGACGCGGTCGGCCATGGACAGCGCCTCCTCCTGGTCGTGGGTGACGAACAGGGTGGTGATCCCCAACTCCTGCTGGAGGCGGCGGATCTCCTCGCGCAGCGAGAGCCGGACCTTCGCGTCCAGGGCGGACAGCGGCTCGTCGAGCAGCAGGACCCGCGGCTGCAGGGCGAGCGCGCGGGCGAGCGCGATGCGCTGCTGCTGGCCGCCGGACATCTGGTGCGGGTAGTGCTCGGCGCGGTGCGGCAGGCCGACCAGCTCCAGCAGCTCCTGGGCGCGCTTGCGGCGCGAGGCCTTGCCGGTGCCGCGCATCCGCATCCCGAAGGCGACGTTGTCGAGCGCGGTGAGGTGCGGGAAGAGGCTGTAGGACTGGAACACCATGCCCGCGTCGCGCTTGTGCGCGGGGATCGCGGTGATGTCCTGCCCGTCGACGAGGACCTCGCCGGAGTCGTGCTGCTCGAAGCCCGCCAGGATGCGCAGCGCGGTGGTCTTGCCGCAGCCGGACGGGCCGAGCAGGGCGAGCAGTTCGCCCGGGTGGACGGTCAGGTCCAGGCCGTCGAGGGCGGTGGTGGCGCCGAACGAGCGGCGCAGCGACCGGAACTCGACGGTGGCGCCGTTGGGCGCGAGCGCGACTCCGGTGACGGGGGCGGGAACCGTGGTCATGACTGGGAACTCCTGGAAAGCGTGGGGTGGATCAGGACCGCGCGGCCTTGCGGCCGCGGCCGACGGCGGACATCAGCAGCAGGACGAGCCAGACGATCAGCAGGCTGAGCATCGACACGGCGACGGACATCTGGCCGTCGCTCTTGCCGTTGGAGTTGATCCACACCGAGAAGGGGGCGAAGCCGAGGATCGACGCGGTGGTGAACTCGCCGAGCACGAGGGCGACGGTGAGCACGGCCGCGTTCAGCAGACCGCTGCGCAGGTTCGGCAGGACGACGGTGAACACCGCGCGCATCCAGCCGGCGCCGCAGTTGCGGGCGGCCTCGACCAGGGTGACGACGTCCACGCCGCGCAGCCCGGCGTCCAGCGCCCGGTAGGCGAACGGGAGCGCCATCAGCACGTAGGCGATGACCAGGACTACCGGGAACTTCGGGTCCTGGATGGCCACGATGGTCTGGAAGAACGGGGTGTCCCGCAGGTAGTCCGGACCCCAGCGCAGCACGCCGATGATGCCGGTGGTGAGCGCGACCACCGGGACGACCAGCGGCATCGAGCACATCACCTCGATCACCGGGCCGAGCTTCGGTGCGCCGAGCCGGGCGGCGAGCATCGCCGGCACCAGCAGGAGCAGCAGCACGGCCACGGTGACGCCGGCGAGTTCGAGGCTCAGCACGAGGCTGTCCATGAAGCCGGGAGCGTCCAGCAGGTCCGTGTAGGCACGGAAGGTGGTGCCGCCCTTGTGGTCGTCGGTGCTGAAGATCACCGACGAGGCCAGCGGGATGGCGAAGTAGACCGCGCAGATCAGCAGGACGACGCCGCGGCCGAAACGGATGCGATTGATCAGGCGAGCCACTTGGCACTCCGGCGCTGAAGGGGCAGGTACACGGCCATCACCAGGCAGGCGACCACGATCATGTCGAGGCCGAGGGCGAGGGCGAGGTTGCCCTGGCCGACCAGGACGTTGCCGGACAGCGCGTCGCCGATCTGCATCGAGATCAGCGGCACCGAACTGCCCACCATGGCCTCGGCGGTGGCGTACGCGGCGAAGGAGGCGCCGAAGAGCAGCACGAAGCCGCCGAGCAGCGAGGGCGCCAGCACCGGCAGGGCCACGTGCCGCCAGTACTGCACGACGGTGGCGCCGTTGTTGTACGCGGCCTCGCGCCACTGGACCCGCAGGCCCTCCAGGGCCGGGGTGATGGTGATGACCATCAGCGGCACCAGGAAGTACAGGTAGACCACGGAGAGGCCGGAGAAGGTGTAGAGGCTCCAGCCGTGCGAGGTGAGACCGAACTGCTTGGTGACCTCACCGGCGTTGCCGAGGGTGGCGACGAACATGAACGCGAGCGGCACGCCGCCGAAGTTGGCGAGCACGCCGGAGGCGGAGAGCACGGCCTCGCGGAAGACCCGGAACCGGGAGGTGGCCACGGCCTGGGCCAGCGGCAGGCCGACGACGGTGGCGATCAGCGCGGTCAGCAGCGAGAGCTTCACGCTGCCCCACAGGGCGGTGAAGTACGCGCCCTGGAGCGAGCCGGTGAGGTTGTCGGTGGTGAACGTTCCGCCGCCGTCGGGGGCGTCGGTGGAGGTCGTGAACGCGCCGATGGCGATCGCGACGGCGGGCAGGCCGAAGCCGATCACGAAGAACAGCAGGAGGGGGAGGGCGGCCAGCCAGGCACGGCCGCGGGGACCGCGTCGCTTGCCGGGGCGGGGCGCCTTGGCGGCCGCCGCGGTGGCGGCCGGGGTGCTGGGGGATGCGGAGCCGGGGTGACCCCCGCCGCCATGGGCGGCGGAGGCCGGGGCCGGCACCGGGGTGGGAGCCGTGGTCATTTTCAGGTCAGCCCGCGATCGCCTTGGCCCAGTTCTCGGTCACGGTCTTCTTGGCCGCGTCCGTCTGCTCCTGGGTCGGGAAGGTGGTGAAGGGCTTCTCGACCGGCGGGAGCTTCGCGGCGGCGGCCGCGTCGAGGGTGCCGGCGGCCTTCATGGCGTCGAACAGGGCCGGGGTGGCGTAGCCGCCCAGGAAGCCGTTCTGGCCCTCGGCGCTGTAGAGGTACTCCTCCCACAGGCGGGCGGCGGCCGGGTGCGGCGCATCCTTGTTGATCGCCTGGTTGTAGTACTGCGCGTAGGAGCCGTCCGACGGGATGGCGACCTGCCAGTCGATGCCCTTGTCCTTGAACTTCACGGCGTAGCCGGCGTTCAGGTACGACCAGTCGATGCTGATCGGGGTCTCGCCCTTCTCGATGGTCGCCGGGGTGACCTCGACCGGGTTGAAGTTGCCGGCCTGCTTGACCTTGCCGAAGAAGTCGATGCCGGGCTGGATGTTGTCCAGCGAGCCGCCGTTGGCGAGGGCCGCGGCGTAGACGGCGCCGAACGCGGCACCGGCCTTGGTCGGGTTGCCGTTCAGGGCGACCATGCCCTTGTAGTCGGGCTTCAGCAGGTCGGCGAAGGTCTTCGGGCAGACGGACACCTTCTTGGCGTCGCAGCCGATCGACATGTAGCCGCCGTAGTCGTTGTAGGCGGCGCCGTTGGCGTCCTTCATGGTGGCCGGGATCTTGTCGAAGCCGGCGACCTTGTACGGGGCCAGCAGGCCCTGCTTGGCGGCGCTCAGCGCGAAGGCGGAGCCGAGGTCGACGACGTCGGGGGCGCGGTCCTGGCCCTTGCGGGAGGTGACCGCGTTGATCTCGTCCTGGCTGGAGCCGTCCGGGTTCTCGTCCTCGATCTCGATGCCGTACTTCGCCTTGAAGTCGTCCATCAGCTTGCCGTAGTTCGCCCAGTCCCGGGGCAGCGTGATGACGTGCAGCTTGCCCTCCTTCTTGGCGGCGGCGACCAGGCCGTCCATGCCGCCGAAGTCGGCGAGGGACGTGGCGGTCTTCGCGTCCTTGCCACCGGCGGCGTCGCCGGACTTCGCGGTGGACGAGCCGGCGGAGCCGCAGGCGGTGAGGGAGAGCGCGGCGGCGGTCAGGACGGCCGCGAAGGCGGCGGAGCGGGCGCGGTGCACGGACACTGGTCAGTCTCCTGATCGGGGGTGTACTGCGAGGGGTCACTGCAGGGGGCACTGCGGGCGTTACTGCGGGCGTTGCTGCAAGGGGTCGCTGCGCGGTGAGGTGCAGCGGTGTCAGATCGGGGGATCGTGCGAGTGGCCGTTCCGGAGCCGTCCGACTGTTGTTCGGTGCCGTCCGAGTTGACTAGCCAACTTCGCTGACGGGGGTAAGTACGCCGCAGTCCGGTGACGGGAAGGTGAACGGACGGCCCAGAACCGGGGTCGGCTGCGGGAACGGTGGAATCCGGCCACCGGCGAGTGATCCGTTCGGTGCGATGCTTCGAAGGCGCAGCGGGATAAGGTCGGGCTGTCCGCGCCGGTACGGCTGCGCAGGACACCGCCCCAGGAGGGACATTGACTGACGTGGCACTTGAGCCGGAGCGGCCCGCCGAGCGCGCCGCCGGTGCTCTGTACCGGAAGGTGGCGGCCGACCTCCGCGAGGCGATCACCACCGGCGCGTACGGCGAGGCCGGCCGACTGCCCGCCGAGGGCGCGCTGGCCGAGCAGTACGGCGTCTCCCGCGGCACCGTTCGGCAGGCGCTGGCCGTGCTCCGCTCGGACGGGCTGGTCACCTCCCGGCGCGGCACCCGGCGCGTGGTGCTCGGTGGCGCGCGGGTGCAGAGCTTCTCCGAACTCCTCAGCTTCACGCACTGGGCGTACTCGATGGGGGAGGAGCCCGGCGGCATCCTCGACTCGCTGGTCCGTCGCCCGGCCGACGCCGCCGAGCGCGAGCAGCTGCGGCTGGAGCCCGGCGCCGAGGTGTACGTGACGGTCCGTCTCCGGACCCTGTCCGGCACGCCGGTGATGGTCGAGCGCACCATCTACCCGCCGCGGGTCGGCGAGATCGTCGCCCAGCTGCCGCCGGACGTCGTCTCGCACACCGAGGTCCTGCGGGAGCACGGCATCCTGTTCACCGACGCCGACCACACCATCGACATCGTCGCGGCCAACGCGGAGGACGCCCGTCTGCTCGGCTGCCGCCGTGGCGGCCCGCTGCTGCGCGAGCGGCGGCGCACGACGGACCCGACCGGCACGCCGGTGGAGTGGTCCCAGGACCGCTACCTGCCGGGGACGGTGGCGTTCAGCGTGCACAACTCGCTGGCCACGTCGGCGCTTTCGCGGCACGCACGGGAGATGGACTGAGCCGGTCCGGGGTGGGGAGCCCCGACTCCCCACCCCGGAAGGTCACTTCATCAGCAGGTCACTTCATGAGTGAGGCGAGCAGCGGGCGGTAGTGCTCGAAGTCCGGAGTCGGCGCGCCGGCTGTCTTCGCCTGCTCGTCCCACCGCCGGACGGTCACCGCGTCGGCAGCGCCCGGGAGTTCGGCGAAGGCGGCGGCTTGCTGCTCGTCCATCGGGCCACCCTGGACCTTGAGGGTGTACTCGGACGCCTCGGACAGCCGCGCGCGGTAGCCCGGCTCGACGGTGCAGAGGTAGCGCTTCGCGGCCACGTGCAGGCGGACCGGCTCGGTGACCTCCGGGCCGAACCACTGGGCCAGCCAGTGTGCGCCGGTGTCACTGTGACGGTTGTCCTGACCCTGCATCAGATCCCGTCCGTGCAGGGCTCCCTGGAAGTGGCCGACGTCGTGGAGCAGTGCGGCGGCGATCAGGTGCGGAGGCGCGTCCGCCGCCTCGGCGGCTGCGGCGGCCTGGAGCATGTGCTCGGCCATCGTGACCGCCTCGCCCAGGTACTCCCCGGCACCCTCGCCCGCGAACAGCTCGGCGACGGCGTCCAGGGCGGCGGTGCGGCGGTGCAGCACGGCGAGGGTGGAGGCGAGGGAGTCGAGGTCGGCGTAGCAGCCCTGGAGGTGGCGGTGGCCGTCCTGCTGGAAGGCCGTCCGGGCGTGCAGGAGGCGGGTGTTGTCGAAGATGAGGCAGTCGCCGCGGTCGAGGCGGAAGGTGAGCTGCAGCTCGGGGCGGAGCGTGATCGCGGCGAAGCGGCGGTAGGCGGCGTAGAAGGCGGCCAGTGCGTCGCTGCTCCCGCGGAGGGTGCTGATCGAGCGGTTGTTGAACCGCACCTCGCGGATCCGGCCGAGGGCGTCCACGTCGATCAGCGGACGGTCGGCGCGCAGCTCGGTACAGCGGTCTCGGAAGACGAACGGGACGAGGGTGCGGGTGAGGACGGCGAAGTCGTCCGGGGCCTCCTCGCGCAGGATCGCGGCGGCCTTGAACCCGTCGACGAGGCCGGAGTCGCCGCCGGTGGCGGAGTTCTCCAGGCAGTGCAGGAGCTGGAGGGTGGGCACCGGGTCCCGGTAAGGGTTGTCCGTGTGCGGCGCGATGGCAACACTCGTGAACGCCAGGTTGTTTGGATCCGGCTCGACTCGGACATCGAACAGCTCCCCGTAGTTGGTGGTGCGCACGTACCCGAAGGTCTCCGCGACGGCCCGCACCTGCCCCTCCACCGCCGGCACCCCGCGCAACACCGCGAACCCGCTGCGCCGCACGGCACTCAGCACGGCCGCCTGCTCGGCGGGGTCGCCGACGTACGCCTCCCACTCCGCCTCGGGCAGCCCGCGCCGGAAGTCCGCCGCCACCCAGAGCCGCTTGTGCGCCTCCGTCCGCCCGTCCCCTTCGTCCTCGGCGCCCAGCCAGGCCAGCGGGTAGCGGGACCGGTGCCCGTCCGACCAGAGCACTTCGAGGTTCCCCTCGATCTCCGCCTGCGCGGCGACCGCGAGATCCTCCGGCAGGTCGTTGATCTGGAACAGCTTCTGCCCGGTCCGCGGATCGCGGCACTCGGCACACGGGCAGTTGTCGCGCAGCCAGTACGGCGGCAGCTCGGGCATGGCGAATCTCCTCCTCGGGCGTTCTTTCGAGGGGAGTTGTATAGCCAACTTCACCCCCATGGCCGGGAGCCTGCCGGTCCCCGGTGAGCTGTACGTGCCCGGCGGGTGAACGTCGGGGGAACTGTGCCGGGAGGTAGTGGCCGAAACCCGTTGCGCCCGTGGCCCTGACCTGCTCGGATATGACCCCCGCCGCCCCGCCGCACCGCGTCATAGCTCCAGCACCAACACGTCGTGGTCGGCCGCACCCTCCCATGGAATCGCCGTGCCCACCTGGCGGTAGCCCCACGCCCGGTACGCGGCCTGCGCCGCCGTCGCCTCAGACCGGCTGTTCAGCATCACGCGTTGGTTGTCCAGCCCGTTCACCAGGGCCCGGTGCATCTCGCCGGCCACGCCCCGCCTGCGCCAGGCGGGGCGTACCGCCGGCTCGAACAGGCCGAACGTCCGATTCCCGTCCTCGTGGCGAAGCTCCTCGGGGACGGGTTCGGTAAGGGTGTCCCACCAGCCCGTGTTCGCGGTCAGCGGGTAGCCGTAGGCCATCCCCACCGTCACCTCGCCGTCGAACGCCACCGCAGCCCGGAATCCCCGCGTTCTCAATCAGGAACCGAAGTAGCGCAACGGGGCTAACCTCGGAGCGATGCCGAGCAGGAGGATCAGAACGTGGTCTTTCCCGACGACGAATCGATCTCGGACTGGTATGCCGCCCGGACCGATCGGTACCGGCCGCCGGGGACGCGGGATGCGTTGGCGATCGTGCCCGAGGACCGGCGGGGGCTGCATCCGTTCCAGGACATCCCCCGGCTGGTGGTCGAGTGGGACGGGCGTGTCTGGCAGCTGGTTGCCGTTGCTGCCGACTTCTCGGAGGCGTATCCGCTGATCATGCGGCGGGACGGGGAGCTGATCGAGCCGCAGGACGACACTCCCGTGGCGTTGCTGCGGAAGGGAACGGGGGCGCCACCGTCGGCTGATTCCTCCGAACAACTGACGGGCGCGCCCCGAGAGTCTCTCGGGGCGCGCCCGCATCGTGCGGCTGACTGCGACCGTTCGGGTGAGGGGGGTGGGTCGGAGCGCGTTTCGGGGTGGGGGAGGTGCTGGGGCTGCGGCACTGTCGGGGTGGATTTTCCCTGACAGGAGAGGTGGCCGGGTATGGCTCATCCCAGTACGAAGTCGAGTCCGGCAGCGCCGGGGCATACCGAGCTTCGGCGCGAGGTCGGGGTCATCGGTCTGCTCTGGGCGTCGGTCGGGGCGATCATCGGCTCCGGCTGGCTGTTCGGGGCGCAGAAGGCGGCGGTGGCGGCGGGGCCGGCGGCGCTGCTGTCCTGGGGGATCGGCGCGGCGGCGATCGTCCTGCTGGCGCTGGTGCACGCCGAGCTGGGCGGGCTGTTCCCGGTGGCGGGCGGCACGGCGCGGTATCCGCACTACGCGTTCGGCGGCTTCGCGGGGATGTCCTTCGGCTGGTTCACGTGGCTGCAGGCGGCGACGATCGCGCCGATCGAGGTCCAGGCGATGATCAACTACGCCCGGCACTGGACCTGGGCGGGCGGCCTGCTGCACAAGGACCTGACGCTGACCGGCGCCGGTTTCGTCGTCGCGGCCGCCCTGCTCGCGGTCTTCGTCGCGATCAACTTCCTCGGTGTGCGGCTGCTCGCCCACACCAACAGCGTGGCCACCGTGTGGAAGGTCGCCGTCCCGATCCTGACCATCTTCGCGCTCGGGATCACGGAGTTCCACGGCTCCAACTTCTCCGTGCACGGCTTCGCGCCGGACAAGGCCAAGGGCGTGCTCGCGGCGATCAGCACGAGCGGCGTGATCTTCGCGCTGCTCGGCTTCGAGCAGGCCATCCAGTGGGCGGGCGAGAGCCGCAACCCCCGTCGGGACATCCCCCGGGCCGTCATCGGGTCGGTCGTGATCGGCACGCTCGTCTACGTCATGCTCCAGGTGGTGTTCATCGGAGCGCTGCCGCCGTCGACCTTCGCCGGCGGCTGGAGGGCGCTCGACTACCCGGGCATCAGCGGGCCGTTCGCGGGTCTCGCGACGCTGATCGGTCTGGGCTGGCTGGCCACCGTCCTCTTCGTCGACGCGGTGATCTCGCCCGCCGGCACCGGGCTGGTCTACATCACCTCCAGCTCGCGGGTGACGTACGGCCTGAGCCGCAACGGCTACGCGCCGCAGGCCCTGCAGTTCACCGACCGGCGCTCGGTGCCCTGGCTCGGCCTGGTCATCGCGTGGGTCGCCGGGGTGCTCTGCTTCCTGCCGTTCCCGAGCTGGCAGCGGCTGGTCGGCTTCATCACCTCGGCCGTCGTGCTGATGTACGCGGGCGCGCCGCTGGCCTTCGGGGTCCTGCGCAAGCGGATGCCGGGGATGGAGCGCTCGTACCGCCTGCGCGGCGGCTCGATCATCTCGCCGCTCGCGTTCGCGGTGGCGAGCCTGGTCATCTACTGGTCCGGCTGGGACACCCTGTGGCGGCTGGGCATGGCGATCGTGATCGGCTACGTGCTGCTCGGCGGGTACTCGGCGTACGCCGCGGCGAAGGGGGTGCCGAACGCGCCGCGGATGGACTTCAAGGCGGGGCAGTGGCTGCCGGTCTACCTGGTCGGGATGGGCCTGATCTCCTGGCAGGGGTCCTTCGGCGAGGGCTCCCTGGGCAATCTGCCGCTGTGGTGGGACATCCTCGTCGTCGCGGCGTTCGCCCTGGTGATCTATTACTGGGCGTTGGCGGTCGCCCTGCCGGCGGAGGAGATCGAGCGGAACATCCGCGGCGTCGAGGTGATGGACGCGGGCGGGCACTGAGCAGACGTTTGGGCGGCCCCCGAGATGCGTGGTCTCGGGGGCCGCTTCGCGTGTTCAGCCCTGGACGGTCGCCGTCCAGGCGGCCTCGGCTGCCACCAGACCCGGCTTGGCGTCGCTGTCCGTCGCGGTGGCGAGGGCGGTCAGGCAGGAGTGGACGGTTTCCAGGGTGGCCGCCGGGCCGTAGTGGTTGATGCGGAGCATCTCGGCGGCGAGGGGGCCGCCGCCGGGCTGGATGGGGAGGGCCGGGTCGAGGCGGGCGGCGAGGGCGGCGGCGTCGAGGCCGGCCGGGGTGCGCAGGGTGGTGGCGACGGGGGCCGCGTCGGCGTCGTCGGGGACGAAGGGGGCGAGGGTGCCGAGGGCGCGGACGCCCGCGCGGGTGGCGGCGGAGGCGGCGCGGTGGCGGGCGATGACGGCGGGGAGGCCGTCGGCAGCGATGCGGTCGAGGCAGGCGCCGAGGGCGAGCATCTCCAACTGGGCGGGGGCGTGTGGGAGTACGGTGCGCCCGGCGTCGGTCCAGCGCTCCTTCCAGTCGAGCAGCGAGAGGTAGGAGCGGCGCGGGGCGGCCGGGTTGGCGGCGATCCGCTCCCAGGCGCGCGCGGAGACGGAGACGGCGGAGACCCCGGCCGGGCCGCCCATGGCCTTCTGGCCGCCGATGACGCACAGGTCGACGCCCCACACGTCGGTGAGCAGCGGCTCGGCGGCGACGGAGGCGACGGCGTCGAGCATGAGGAGCGCGCCGTGGTCGCGGACGACCGCGGCGATCTCGGCGACGGGGTTCGTGTTGCCGGTCGCGGCCTCGGCGTGGACGAGGGAGACGAAGTCGATGGCGGGATCGGCGGCGAGCGCGTCGGCCACCTGCTGCGCGGTGACGGCGCTGTCGAAGGGGACGGCCAGGTCCACGACCTCGGCGCCGCAGGAACGCAGCCAGTTGCCGAAGGTCTGCCCGTACGGGCCGGTGACGACGTTGAGCGCGGTGGAGCCCGGGTGCGCGGCGCCGCGGATCGCGGCCTCCAGCGGCAGCAGCGCCTCACCCTGGGTGACGATGACGTCGGCGGTGGTGTGCAGCAGCGCGGCCACCTGGTCCTCGATCGCCGCGAAGTCGGCGGCGCTGAGCGGGGGGAGGTCGAGGAAGGGGCTCATGCGCCCGCCTCGCTTCGCTCGGCAGGGGCATTCGCCCATGCGCACCTTTCGATGGCTCGCTCGCTTCGCTCGCTCACGTCTGGGGCCTTTCGCACGTGGGGTGGTTGGGGTCGGAACGAGTCTGCCGTACTTTCGGTGCTTACACGCAGCGCGGCCGTCGGTAGAGTGCGGCCATGAGCGATGGCGCGGTGCTGCACGTCCGGGGTCGGGTGCTGGTCGGTCCGGAGGACGTCCGGGACGAACTCTGGGTGGTGGACGGCCGGGTGAGCTTCACCCGCCCGCCGGGCGCCGAGGACGTCCGGACGGTGACCGGCTGGGTGCTGCCCGGCCTGGTGGACGCGCACTGCCACGTCGGACTGGACGCGCACGGCGCCGTCGACGCCGAGACCAGCGAGAAGCAGGCGCTCACCGACCGTGACGCCGGCACCCTGCTGATCCGCGACGCCGGCTCGGCCGCCGACACCCGCTGGATCGACGAGCGCGAGGACCTGCCGCGGATCATCCGGGCCGGGCGGCACATCGCCCGCACCCGCCGCTACATCCGCAACTACGCGCACGAGATCGAGCCGGGCGACCTCGCCGCCTACGTCCGGGCCGAGGCCCGGCGCGGGGACGGCTGGGTGAAGCTGGTCGGCGACTGGATCGACCGCGAGGCCGGCGACCTCACCGCCTGCTGGCCGGGGGACGCGCTGGCCGAGGCGATCGCGGCGGCGCACGAGGAGGGCGCACGGGTGACCGCGCACTGCTTCTCCGCCGCGTCGCTGCCCGACCTGCTGGCGGCCGGCATCGACTGCGTCGAGCACGCCACCGGGCTGACCGAGGAGCTGATCCCGGCCTTCGCCGAGCGCGGGGTCGCCATCGTCCCCACGCTGGTCAACATCGCCACCTTCCCGGAGCTGGCGGCCGGCGGCGAGGGCAAGTTCCCGGCCTGGGCCGCGCACCTGCGCCGCCTGCACGAGCGCCGTTACGACACCGTCGGCGCCGCCCACGACGCGGGGATCCCGGTGTTCGTCGGGACGGACGCGGGCGGCTCGCTCGCGCACGGGCTGGTGGCGGACGAGGTGGCCGAGCTGGTGAAGGCCGGGCTGAGCCCGGCGGAGGCGCTGTCGGCGGCGAGTTGGGGCGCGCGGGAGTGGCTGGGGCGGCCGGGCCTGGAGGAGGGCGAGCCGGCCGATTTCGTGGTCTACGACGAGGATCCGCGCGCGGACGTCCGAGTGCTGGCCGCACCCCGGCTGGTGGTGCTGCGCGGCCGTCCGGTGGCCTAGCCGGGCCCGGTCGGCTGCATGATCATCCGCTGAACGCGCTGTCGGCGTAGGCCGATAGGGTGGCGACCATGGCACCGCGTCCACTGAACGAGATCGTCGAGCCCGGTTGGGCCACCGCCCTGGAGCCCGTCGCCGGGCGGGTCGCCGCGATGGGCGACTTCCTGCGCGCCGAACTGGCCGCCGGCCGCACCTACCTGCCGTCCGGGCCGAACGTGCTGCGCGCGTTCCAGCAGCCCTTCGCCGACGTGCGGGTGCTGATCGTCGGGCAGGACCCGTACCCGACCCCCGGCCACGCCGTCGGGCTCAGCTTCTCGGTGGCGCCCGAGGTGCGGCCGATCCCGGCCAGTCTGATCAACATCTTCCAGGAGTACGGGAACGACCTCGGCCTCCCGCAGCCGTCCAACGGCGACCTCACCCCGTGGACGCAGCAGGGCGTGCTGCTGCTCAACCGCGCGCTGACCACCGCGCCGCGCAAGCCCGCCGCGCACCGCGGCAAGGGCTGGGAGGAGGTCACCGAGCAGGCGATCCGGGCGCTGGTGGCGCGCAGCGGCCCGCTGGTGGCGATCCTGTGGGGGCGGGACGCCCGGAACCTGCGGCCGCTGCTCGGGGAGGTCCCGGCGATCGAGTCGGCGCACCCGAGCCCGTACTCGGCGAACGGCGGCTTCTTCGGCTCGCGACCGTTCAGCCGGGCGAACGAACTGCTGGTGCGGCAGGGCGCGCAGCCGGTGGACTGGCGGCTGCCGTAGCAGATCGGGGTCAGTGGCGGGCGTCAATCTCACTCCAACGAGTGAAATGACGTTCCGTGTGACTCGTGTGACGGATCGTTCGAGAAGACTGGCGGCTCACCGTTCGGAGCGCCGGCCCCTCCCCGCCTGTCGCGGGTGACGTCCAGGGCGCGCTCCGGAGCCAACAGCACCTGTGGGGGTACCGCCATGTCTTCTCGTCGTCTCGTTTCCGCAGCCGCCGTCGCGGCCTGCACGCTGCTCACCGTCCCGCCGGCGTACGCCGTTCCGTCCGCTCCCGCTCCCTCGCCCGGCAAGGCTCGCGCCGTCACCGCCGAACTCGCCCTGGACGTCAGCCTGTTGAACAAGGCGATCGACGTTCCTGTGAACCTCGCGCTGAACAAGGTGGAGACGCCCGCGCAGCGATGGGGGTCCCCCCAGCCGGAGGCTGGGGGAGGTTCCGTGCTCACCGCGAAGGTGGACGGCGTGGACCAGCAGGGCCCGGTCACCCTGGTCAAGGCGGACGTCGGCAAGTCCGTGACGCGCTCCGACGCCAAGGGCACCGCCGCGTCCGTCCAGCTCGTCAACGCCGACGTGCACGCCCCGGGCCTGCCGGCCACCGCCCTGCTCGGCCTGGAGGCGATGAGCGCCGAGGCGACCTGCCCGGTCGACGGGCAGCCGAGCGCGGACGTCGTCGCGCCCGCCAGGCTGACCGTCCTCGGCAAGCCGGTCACCGTCGGCCTGTACGGGCCGGCCAAGGTGGACGTGCCGTTGGTCGGCAGCGTCTCGGTGGAGTTCTCCAAGCGCACCACCACCTCGACCACGGCTGCCGCCTCCGCCCTGGAGGTGCAGGTGGCGGTGAACCCGCTGAACCTGAACGTCGCCAAGGTGACGGGGACGATCACTGTTGCCTCGGTGAGCTGCGAGAAGCCGTCCGCGCCGCCCGCGACCCCGACGGCTGCGCCGACCACCGCCCCTGCCACGGACGCGCCGACCAGCGCGCCCGCCGTCCAGCCGGTGGCCGACACCACCACCCGCGCCGCCGGCCCGCAGGCCGCCACCGAGAAGCCCGCCGCGGGCCTGGCCGCGACCGGCGGCAGCAGCGCGACCGGCCCGCTCGCCGTCGGGGCCGCCACCCTGGTCGCGGGCGGCGCCGCCGCGCTGTGGGCCACCCGGCGCCGCCGGGCCGCGCACGCCCGCCGGCACTGAGCCGAGGCACCGAACGGTACGGGAGTGCCATCCCCGGCACTCCCGTACCGTGACCGTGTCAACGCGGACGGTTGGTTCACATGCGCGTTACACAAGAGGAACAACCGGGAAACGGCGGCTTGCAACGCTACGCGGGCACCCACCACCCAGCAATGCGAGGTACACCGCCGTGGCAATCAAGGCCGAGTACATCTGGATCGACGGCACCAAGCCGACCGCGAAGCTCCGTTCCAAGACTCGCGTCCTGGCCAACGCGGACAAGATCCCGACCTGGGGCTTCGACGGTTCCTCGACCAACCAGGCCGAGGGCCACGCCTCGGACCGCGTGCTGGAGCCGGTGAAGGTCGTCAAGGACCCGATCCGCGGCGGTGACAACATCCTGGTCCTCTGCGAGGTCCTGGAGATCGACGGTACCCCGCACGAGTCCAACACCCGCGCCCTGCTGCGCGAGGTCGCCGAGAAGTACGCGGCCCAGGAGTCGATCTTCGGCATCGAGCAGGAGTACACCTTCTTCAAGGGCTCCCGCCCGCTCGGCTTCCCGGAGGGCGGCTTCCCGGCCCCGCAGGGCGGCTACTACTGCGGTGTCGGCGCCGAGGAGGTCTTCGGCCGCGAGATCGTCGAGCTGCACCTGGACCGCTGCATCGACGCCGGCCTGGCGATCTGCGGCATCAACGCCGAGGTCATGCCCGGCCAGTGGGAGTTCCAGATCGGCCCGGTCGAGGCCCTGACCGTCTCCGACGACCTGTGGATCGCCCGCTACCTGCTGTACCGCACCGCCGAGGAGTTCGGCATCGACGCCACCCTGGACGCCAAGCCGGCGCGTGGCGACTGGAACGGCGCGGGTGCGCACACCAACTTCTCCACCAAGGCGATGCGCGAGGGCTACGACGCCATCATCACCGCCTGCGAGTCGCTCGGCGCCTCCCAGGAGAAGGTGCTGGAGCACGTCAGCCAGTACGGTGACGACATCCAGTCCCGCCTGACCGGCAAGCACGAGACCGCCCCGTGGAACGTCTACAGCTACGGCGTCTCCAACCGCGGTGCCTCCGTCCGCATCCCGTGGCAGGTCGAGGTGGAGCAGAAGGGCTACATCGAGGACCGTCGCCCGAACGCGAACATCGACCCCTACGTCGTCACCCGCCTCCTGATCAACACCTGCTGCGAGGCCCTGGAGAAGGCCGGCCA
This sequence comes from Kitasatospora aureofaciens, assembly GCF_019192735.1. GTDB lineage: Bacteria > Actinomycetota > Actinomycetes > Streptomycetales > Streptomycetaceae > Kitasatospora > Kitasatospora aureofaciens_A. Next base: position 107,834 of record NZ_JAHTKP010000021.1, on the reverse strand, counting down.
GGTCTGATCCGGCTGAAGTCGCGTACGGCCGCAGGCCCTTCCCCCGGTGCGGGAAGGGCCTGCGGCCGTTTCCGCCCGGAGGCATCTGTGGTCAACCTTCCCGAACTGTCCGTGTACCGGCCCGATTGGGCGCCGGCACACGGACGGACTGGACTTACTGACGTTGCGTCAGATCAGGTTCATTCTGGTTCGTACCGCCGGCGCAGGTCCACAGCTCGGTGGCCGACCGTTCGCCGTCGCGGCGCCGGTGACGTCCAGGCAGAGGCCGGACGCGACCCCGCGCAGCACACCCGCGCTGGGGGCGGGCGGCTGGGTGCAGGGCTCGGCGGTGGAGCCGCCCGCCACGTCGGAGGCCTTCAGGAAGGCGAGCCGGTGGTTGTAACGGATCGGGTAGTACGTGTCACAACCGACCACGAGGGTACGGTCGTTGGGCGCGCTGCCGTCGATGTTCTGCGCGTAGTAGAAGTCCGACGGCACCGGGGTGGCGCTCGCCGCGACGTAGGACTGCCCGGCCGGGACGGTCGCGTTCAGCGGCGCCACGGTCTGCGCCGTGATGCCCGGGTACGGGAGGTAGGCGCTCGCCTCGGGGTAGCTGCGCCCGTACACCGGGATGCTCGCGGCCCCGGCCTTCGGGGTGAGCAGGGTCTGGCCGGGCCGGTTGTCGGCGGTCGCGGTCTGCCCGTTGGGGTTGTAGAACCAGGCCTCCTGGCCGTCGTACCAGATGGCGGTCCAGTCGCCGCACAGGTCGGCGACGACGTAGGAAGCGCCGGCGACGGCCTTGTCGCTCCAGTCGGCGGCCCGGGTGGAGCCGCCGTTGATCAGCGGGGCGCTCGGGTCGGGCTGGGTGCGCAGGTAGACGAAGTTCTCCGGGCGGTCGGCGGTGCCGCTCACCGGGGGCTGGTTGGTCGCGTCGAAGGCCGGGGTGATGGTGACCTTGCCGCCGACCGCCAGGGTGCCGCCGATGGCGGGCTTGAGCGGGGCGTTCAGCAGGTCCATGTAGTGCGACCAGTCCCAGAACGTGCCCGGGTCCCAGTGCATGCCGGCGACGTTCGCCTGCAGCGGGCCGGGGACGTCGTCGTGGCCGATGATGTGCTGGCGGTCGAGCGGGATGCCGAAACGGTTCGCCAGATAGCCGACGAGGGCCGCGGACGACTGGTACAGCTGCTCCGAGTACCAGGTCGGGCGGTCGGTCGGGAAGGCGTAGCCCTCGTGCTCGACGCCGATGCTGTGCATGTTGACGGTCTTGTTGCCGGCGTGCCAGGCCACGTTATTCGTGTTGACCAGCTGGGTGACGTGGCCGTCCGAGGACCGCACGATGTAGTGCGCGCTGGCCTGGTTGCTCGGGTTCTGGAACGCCGAGATCGAGCCGGCGAAGCCGCCCTCGGTGTCGTGGATGACGATGTACTGGATGCCGTCGCCGTCGTCGGGGCGGTTGGCCTTGGTGTAGTTGCCGTACGACGTCGGGTCTTGCGGGTTCGTCAGCGCGTACGCGGCGGGCTGGAAGTCGCAGCCGAGGGCGGCGGGGCACTCGACCGTGCCGTCGTCGACCGTGCCGTCGTCGACCGTGGTGGTGGTGGCGGCGGTGGCGGCGGTGGCGGTGGTGGTGGTGGCGGTGGTGGCGGTGGTGGCGGTGGCGGTGGTCGCAGACGTTGCGACCGTGCCGTCGTCGACCGCCGCAGCCGCGGTCGAGACGAAGGCGGCGCGCGTCGCGGTGGACGTGAACACCGCGCGGGTCGCGGTGCGGGTGACCGTCAGCGCGGGCACCGGCGCGAGGGTGACCGTCTCGCCCTCGGCGGTCTGCCGGGAGACGCCCTTGCGCAGAGTGTCGAAGACCCGGTCGGCGAAGGGGTTGGGCTTGCCCGGGTCGCCGGACCGGCTGAACCGGGCCACCGCCTGGTACCAGGCGCCGGGGTCCGCCGCGGCGCCCCTCCCGCTCTCCGTCTGGTACTTCGCCAGCAGGGCCGCGCCGCCGCGGATGCTCTGCGCGCTGTCCCGCTTGAGGTCGTCGGCCGGGCGGTGGATCAGCGCCGCGGCCGCGTCGAGCGTGTGCAGCTCGGGGCCGTCCTGGACGGTGGGCGGGGTGGGCGTGCCCTTGACCGGCCGCGGCGGGGCGTCGTCGCCGCGCCCCTCGACCGTGTCGGGCCCCGGGCCGGCGGCGAGTGCAGCGCCGACCGCGGCGACGTCGACCTGGGTCAGCCCCATGACGTTGTAGTTGCCGGTGGTGCTCGGCAGGCCCTGGTGGGAGTCCCAGCGGGTCTCCTGGTACGAGAGCGCGAGCAGGACGCTCTCCGGCACGTGGAACTCGTCCGCCGCCGCCCGGAACTGCTGCTGGAGTGTGTCCGACGGGGGAGCGGCGGCCGCGGCCGGGGCGATCCCGAAGGCCGTGCCGGCCAGCAGGGCCAGTCCGCCGGCCGAGGCGGTCACCACGGCGGCGAGGTTCCGCCGGGCGCGCGGGGCGAGCGGACGGTGTGCCGCTCTGGGTATGGGTGTCAACGGAGTGTGCCGACCTTCCGCTCAAACGGTGGTTTAGCTCGGACCTTTGTGGGCCGCCGTGACGCTAACACCCCGCGACCGGAAAGCCAGTAGTCAGCCCGGCCATCACCGGTCAGGATGAACAGGTATGACGCCCCTTCTCCTCCTCGATGTCGACGGACCGCTGAACCCCTACGCCGCGCCCGAGCAGCGCAGACCGGACGGCTACGACACCCACCGCGTCCGGCCCGCCTCCTGGGTGGCCCGCCAGGCGCCCAAGCCGGGGGAGGACGTGGAGCCGCTGCGGGTGTGGCTCAACCCGCAGCACGGGCCCGAGCTGCTGGCCCTGCCGTACGAGCTGGTATGGGCGACCACGTGGATGGACGAGGCGAACACCTTCATCGGCCCCCGGATCGGTCTGCCCGAACTCCCGTACATCCGCTGGACCGAGGTCTTCCGGGAGGATCCGGACGGCCTGCACTGGAAGACGCGGGACTTGGTCGCCTGGGCGGACGGCCGCCCGTTCGTGTGGCTGGACGACGAGCTCGGGCCGCAGGACATCGAGTGGATAGCCGCCCACCACCCGGCCCCGGCCCTGCCCCTCTGGGTCGACCCCCGGGCCGGCCTGGGGGAGCTGCACTTCGCGGCGCTGAGGGAATGGGCGGAGGACGAGTGAGGGCCGTCGGCACGGTGGAACGCCTGCGCCGCTACCCGGTGAAGTCGATGCTGGGGGAGGAACTGCGGTGGGTCGGGCGCCGAGCGGTCGGATCGCGGGTGATCACACCCCGGGGACGGCGTCCTTCGCGTTGATGTGCCAGTTGGTGACCACGGCCTTGTCGACCTTGATGTGGCCGACGGGGATGCTGACCGGGTTGGGGTCGGCGTTGCCGATCGCGACGATCACGTCATTGAACTCGACGCTCTGGTCGTTGTTGGTGCTCTTCGGGTTGATGCCGGCGTAGGCAACGACGCCTCCGGTGAGGGTGATGGGCTGGCCGACGGCCTGTTCGGCGTTGCCGGCCTCGATGCCGCGCGAGCCGAAGGCGATGACCGGGTGTTCGCCGGGCAGGGTGCAGGTGACGCCGGGCTTGGCCTTGGCGGAGATCTGGATGTAGCCGCCGGCCTGGGTCTCCAGCCTGGCGCTGATGGTGAGGTCGTTGGCGCCGCAGGCCTTTCCACCGGGGGTGGGCGCCGCCGACTTGGTGGGGGAGGCCGCCACAGGCTTGGTGGGCGTCGGCGTGGCGGTGGGGGCCGCGGCGACGGGCGGCTTGGCGGTGGTCGGGGCCGAGCTCGCGGCGGACGAGGTGTCGCTGTTGTCCGGGCCACAGGCCGTGGCGGTGGCCGTCAGCGCGGCGATGGCGGCGGCCGTGAGGGCGATACGCGAGCGCATGGTGTCTCCAACTTCCTGCTGCCGGTGGGCGACTGCTGTTCCCGTACGGTACGTCGCGCATGTTCACCGCCCGGTGCGCGAAGTATCCCGATCCTGTTTCAGACGGCAGCGGAACGGGAGTTGGCGCGGTTGCGGGGATCACGCCGTGGCCGTGCCTACCTCCCGTCGGCTGACCTCGAACGAGGTCGCTGCGGGTCGGCCCTAAACTCGGGCTGCCGGAAGGCGACTTCGCAATGCTGAGAGGGTGGGCCGGGGCATGAGGACAGGCACGGTGGAGCGGCTGTGGCGCTACCCGGTGAAGTCGATGCTGGGGGAGGAGCTGAACGCTGCCGGGGTCTCCGAGCGCGGGCTGGACGGGGACCGGGCGCTCGCGTTGCTCGACGCGGAGAGCGGGCGGCTGGTCAGTGCCAAGAATCCGCGGCTCTGGGCGGGGATGCTCGGGTTCACCGCTGCGCTCGCGGAAGGTGGGGTGGCGATCAGCGGGCCGGACGGGCGAGCGGTGGAAGAGGGCGAGCTGTCCGAGCAGCTGGGGCGGAAGGTCCGGTTGATCACCGAACGCCCGTCCGGTGCGACCCTCGAACGGGCCGTCCCCGAGGAGGTGTTGGCGCGCGGCATCGACGCCGAAGTCGCCGTCACCGTCAACGAGATCGGCCGGGCCGCCCCCGACGGAACGTTCTTCGACTTCGCCCCACTGCACCTGCTCACCACCTCCACCCTCGCCCGAACCGGGGCCGAGGCCGAGCGATACCGCCCCAACCTGGTGATCCGCACCGAGGACACGGGCTACGTCGAGAACGCCTGGGTAGGACGCGAGTTGTGCATCGGCCCGGACGTCCGCCTCCGCATCGTCATCCCGACCCCGCGCTGCGCGGTGCCGACGCTGCGGCACGGCCCGCTGCCGCGCAGCACCGCCGCCCTGCGCGTACTCGCGGAGGAGAACCGGCTGGTGCCGCTGGAGGGCATGCCGGCGCTGCCCTGCGCGGGTGTGTACGCGCAGGTGCTCGCGTCCGGCCGGGTGGCCGTGGGTGACGCCGTCAGTCTGAGCTGAGCACGGCCGCGAGCGCGTCCAGGAAGCGGTCCGTCGTCGCCTCGTCGCGGACGGCGATCCGCAGCCACTCCTCGCCCAGCCCCGGGAACGTGTCCCCGCGCCGGACGGCGAAGCCGTGCGCGCGCAGCCGCTCCCGGACGGCGGCCGCGCCCGGCAGCCGGACCAGCACGAACGACGCGGCCGGCTCGCCGTACACCCGCACGGACGGGAACGCGGCCAGTCCCTTGAGCAAGTGCGCGCGCCACAGGCCCAGTTCGGCGGCTGCCTCCTCCGCCTCGGCCAGCGCCGCCGGCGTGCTGCACGCCTCGGCGGCGGCCAGCGCCGGGGTGGAGACCGGCCAGAGCGGCTGCGCGGCGCTGAGCGCCGCGATCAGCGGCGCCGGTCCGAGCACGTAGCCGATCCGCAGTCCGGCCAGGCCCCAGGTCTTGGTGAGGCTGCGCAGCACGACCACCTGGCCGGGCAAGTCCCGTACGGTGGCGAGGGATTCGCGCTCGCCGGGCACGGTGTCCATGAACGCCTCGTCCACCACCAGGGTGCGCCCGGGGCGGGCCAGGGCGGCGACGGCGTCGGCGGGGTGCAGGACGGAGGTCGGGTTGGTCGGGTTGCCGAGGACGACCAGGTCGGCCTCCTCGGGGACGGCGCCCAGCCGGAACCCGTCCGCCGGTGACAGCAGCACCCGGTGCACCGCGTGCCCGGCGTCCCGTAGGGCCGCCTCGGGCTCGGTGAACTGCGGGTGAACGACGACGATATGACATGACGTCAATACCCGGGCGAGCAGGACGAACGCCTCCGCGGCGCCCGAGGTGAGCAGCACCTCGTCCGTCGGCCGGCCGTGTCGTGCGGCCACCGCGGCGCGCGCGGCCGTCTGGTCGGGGTAGGCGGCCAGCTCACCGAGGGTGGCGGCGAGCCGCTCGCGCAGCCAGAGCGGGGGCGTGCCGGTGCGCACGTTGACGGCCAGGTCGACCAGGCCGAGCCCGTCGGCGCGCACCTCGGCGTCGCCGTGGTGGCGGAGGTCGGGTTCGGCGGTGGTCACGCGGGGTCTCCTTGAGACTCGATGGGCGGGCCGGGCAGGCCGGGGATGCGGACGACGTCGTACGGGCCGGGCGGCACACCCAGCGCGGAACCGTCACCGAGAGCGACCAGGGCGACGGCGTGCCCGTGCGCGGCCAGGGTGGCGGCCGCCTCGGCGCAGTCGTCCGTCACGATCCGTCGCGTTCCGGGTCGCAGCAGCCCGGCGATCGCCTCGACCGCCGGTGCCGGGCCCACCACCGCCGAGACGCGCCGCAGCTCCGTCAGGGCGCGTGGCACCAGCAGGTCGTGCTCGCCGGGCCCGAGGCCGACCAGCGCGAGCCGTCCGCGCATCGCGGCCCGGGCGATCGCGACCGTCGCCGTCGCCGACTTCCGCTTGGTGACGACGAGTTCGCCGCCGGGCGCGCTCGCCAGCGCCGCCGCCTCGGCGACGCTCGCGGTGCCGACCGCCGCGCCGACCGCGGCGGACGGGTTCGGCACCGGCACGCCCGCGAGGACGTCCGCCGGGTGCTCGTCCACCGGTACCCGGCCGAGGCAGAAGCGGGCCCAGCGCACCGCTGGGTGGTCCGCCTTGCCGGCCACGGTGGCCAGCCGTCCCACCGACGACCGGTCCAGGCCGCTCTCCTTCAGCGTGGCCATCAGCAGCCGCATCACCTCGGCCTGCTCGGTGCCGCTGCCCGCGCCGATCCCGACGACGAGCTTGCGCGGGAGCACGACGAGATCGCCGTCGCCGGGGTCCTCCTGGTCGACGATCCGCAGGATCGGCGCGTCCGTGGGGGCATCGGCCGTTCGGGTGCCCTGTGGGGCCGTGTGTCCGTCCCCGGACGGGTGGCCGGTGGGCGCTCCCTCGGGCCGGAGCGGGCGGCCGGTGAGCACCGGCGTGACGCCGAGGACGGCCGCCACCTCCAGGGCCAGCTCCTCCGCGCCGGAGTCCCGGCCGGTCAGCGGGATCACGTACCGCCGCTGCGGGTCCACGCAGAGCAGGCCCTTGCCCCGGGGAATGTCGATGCCCCAGCCTCCGAGCAGGGAGACGATCGTCGCGAGGGGCGCGAAACAGACCACCTGCGCGGACCGGCCCAGGGCGAACTCAAGCGCCTCGGGCGGGCCCATGCAGTTGCCGCGCGAGGCCCGGTAGACGCTGCTACTGTCCGGCCAGGCGGCGTGCAGTTCGTCGGCGAGCGGCCGGACCGTCCCGTCGACGGCGACCAGTCCGATCACGTCCCGCTCCTTCACCGCCTTCACCGAAAGCCCCGGTGATCCCACCACGCCCGGCCGGAACGGGTCAATCGGGACGGCTGTGACGGAGGCTGTGACATCGGCTGTGACGTCGACCGCCGACGGGCGGCAGCTGTTCGTCTGTTCTTCACTTGTCTTGTGCGGTACACGACACGCCGCGATCCTAGGGTTCTCGGCGCCCCAAAGCCGGAAGACCCAACGCACGGAGGACCCCCATGCCCTTCGCACGACTGCGCACCCCCGGTACGACACCTCCCCGTCGCCGCACCCTCACGGCCCTCGCCGCCGCCCTCGGCCTCGCCGCCGGCTCGCTCGGCCTGTGGGCCGCGAGCGGCAACGCCGCCGCCGACACCACTGTCGCCCTGCCGACGCCCGACCACGTGGTCGTCGTCATCATGGAGAACCACGAGTACGCACAGGTGATCGGCAGCTCCGACGCTCCCTACGTCAACAACACCCTGGTGGCCGGCGGCGCGACCCTGACCCAGTCGTACGCGCTCACCCACCCCAGCCAGCCCAACTACTACATGCTGTTCTCGGGCAGCGCGCAGGGCATCACCGACGACAGCTGCGTCGACATCGGCGCCCTCCAGCAGCCCAACCTGGCCTCCGAGCTGCTGGCCACCGGCCAGACCTTCGCCAGCTACAACGAGGGCCTGCCCGGCGCGGGCGCCACCGACTGCCGCGTCGGCAACTACGCGCAGAAGCACAACCCGTGGTTCGGCTTCGGCAACGTGCCCACCTCCAGCGCCTACGGCATGGACGCGTTCCCGACCGACTACACCACCCTGCCCAAGGTGTCGTTCGTCGTCCCGGACCTCTGCAGCGACATGCACGACTGCTCGGTCGGCACCGGCGACTCCTGGATCCAGAACAACCTCGCCGCGTACGCGAACTGGGCCAAGGACCACAACAGCCTGCTCATCATGACCTTCGACGAGGACAACCGCCTCGCCGGCAACCGCATCCCGACCGTGATCTACGGCGGCCACGTCACCCCGGGCAGCAGCACCGGCACCACGTACAACCACTACGACGTGCTGCACACCCTGGAGGACCTGACCGCCGTCAACGCCCACGCCGGCAACGCCGCCAACGGCAGCGACATCACCGGCATCTGGAACTGACGCCCGTGTACGTCGCGGACTCCCGCAGCTCGAAGGCCCCCGTCGCCCCGGCCACCGCGCCGGGGCGACGGGGCGCCGCCCTGCGCGCAGCCGTGCCCGGGGCGGTAGTCGCCCTCGGCACCGTCAGCCTGGTCACCGACATCTCGTCCGAGATGGTCAGCGCCGTCCTCCCGCTCTACCTGCTCACCGGGCTCGGCCTGTCCCCGCTCGGCTTCGGGCTGCTGGACGGCATCCAGAACGGCTTCAGCGCGCTCGTCCGCCTCGCCGGCGGCCACCTCGCCGACCGGCGCGGCGCCGACGGCGCGGCCCGGCACAAGGCGGTCGCGGCCGTCGGCTACGGCCTGTCGGCCCTGTGCAAGCCGCTGCTGCTGTTCGCCCACACCGTGCCGCTGATCGGCGCCGTCATCGCCGTCGACCGCACCGGCAAGGGCCTGCGCACCGCCCCGCGCGACGCGATGATCTCGCTCGCCACCGAACCCGAGCACCGCGGGCGGGCGTTCGGCGTGCACCGCGCGATGGACACCGCCGGCGCGCTGCTCGGGCCGCTCACCGCGTTCCTGGTGCTGCGGTTGGCGGGCGGCCCGCTGCTCGCGGACGGCGGCGAACGGCACGGCTACGACGCGGTGTTCACCGTCAGCGCGTGCATCGCGGCGCTCGGGGTGCTGGTGCTGCTGCTGTTCGTGCCGAATCGGCTCGGTAGTGACGAAACATCAACTTCTACTCCCTCGCTGCGTGATGGGATTCGGTTGCTAAGGCTCCCCGGCCTGCGGCGGCTCACCCTGTGCGCCGTCCTGCTCGGACTCACCACCGTCAGCGACTCGTTCCTCTACCTGCTCGTCCAGCGCCAACTCGGCCTCGCCACCAACCTGTTCCCGCTGCTGCCGCTCGGCACCGCCGCCGCCTTCCTGCTGCTGGCGGTTCCGCTGGGTGCGCTCGCCGACCGGATCGGCCGCCGCCGGCTCTTCCTCGCCGGGCACGCGGTGCTGCTCCTCGCGTACGGGCTGCTGCTCTCGCCGCTCCGTGGCCTGCCCGCGGTGCTCTGTGTCCTCGTCCTGCACGGCTCCTTCTACGCCGCCACCGACGGCGTGCTCGCCGCCGCGGCGGCCGACGCCGTGCCCGCCGACCAGCGCGGCGCCGGCCTCGCGCTGGTCGGCACCGGACAGGCGCTCGCCCGGTTCGCCTGCTCCCTGCTGTTCGGCGCGCTGTGGAGCGCGATCGGCGGCGCCGACGCGCTCGCCTGGTCTGCGGGCGCGCTCGCGCTGTGCGTGGTCGGCGCGGCCGTCGTGCTCCGTGAGCCCACCCGTGAGGTGCCCTCGTGAACCAGCTCCAGAACCGGACCAGGATCCTCGTCCTCCTGGTCGCCGTCCTGCTGCTCGGCGCGGTCGGCACCGGCGCCGTCCTCTACGCCGCCGACCGCACCGCCCGCCGCGACCAGGCCCAGCCCGGCGGACCCGCCGTCAGCCCGGGCCACGTCACGCTCCAAACGCCTTCCGGGGGGCGGCAGTTGGTGTTCCGCAATATGGCCTGGGGCCCGCACCGCGACGAACTCACCGCCGTCCCCGCCGACCACGCGGACGGCCCCCGTACCGCCTCCGGCGTCCACTGCCTGCGCTTCTACGCCGCCGGCGGCACCGGCATCTGCCTCCAGGCCGAACACGGCGCTCTTGAGGACACCTACCGCGCCGTCGTCCTCGACGACCACCTGAAGGAGAAACGCTCCTTCCCCGCCGCCGGCATCCCCACCCGCTCCCGGGTCTCGCCCTCCGGCCACCTCGCCGCCTGGACCGTCTTCGTCAGCGGCGACTCCTACGCCGGCACCAACTTCTCCACCCGCACCTCCATCGTCGACGTCCGCGACTGGAACCTCCGCGACAACCTGGAGACCTTCGACATCATCAAGGACGGCCGGCCCTACCAGGCGCACGACATCAACATCTGGGGCGTCACCTTCGCCGACGACAACACCTTCTACGCCACCCTCGCCACCGGCGGCCAGACCCACCTCGTCCGCGGCGACCTCGCCGCCCGCACCCTCACCACCCTCCACGACAACGTCGAGTGCCCCTCGCTCTCCCCGGACGGCACCCGCATCGCGTACAAGAAGCGCGTCCCCGGCCTGTCCGCCGACGCCCCCTGGCGGCTCTACGTCCTCGACCTCGCCACCATGACCGAGACCGCCACCGCCGAACAGCGCAACATCGACGACCAGGCCGTCTGGACCGACACCGGCACCCTCCTCTACGCCCTCCCCGGCGACTACGGCGCCGACCTGTGGACCGTCCCGGCCGACGGCAGCGGCACCGCCCGGCGGGTCACCCAGGCCGCCGTCGCACCCGCCTACGTGGGCTGAGGAACTCTCGGCCACGGTCCCTCGTCGAGCACAGTGATGATTTGATCGAACATGGATCGATCAAACGGGGATCGAACGGGGGAACGACAACGGTGGACGGCATCCCGCCCGAGCGCATGGTCGCCGACTCCTGGCCGGCCCTGCACGGCCGCCCGGTGCTGCGCCGCACCGTCGCCGTCGGCCTGGTGCTCTGCGTGTCCGTCGCGGCCGCCCTGCTGGTGCGCGGCATCAACACCCTCACCCTCGGCCGCGGCGGCCGCGACACCGACCGCGACCGCGCCGAACGCCTCGCCGGCCTCCACCCCTCCCAGCACCCCGGCGCCGACCGCTACTACGTCCCCGTCGGCGCCGTCTACACCCACGCGGCCGACGGCTCCGCCGTCGCCTACCTGCACTACCGCGTCGCGGGCGGCACGGGCGTCGGCCTCGGCGACTTCCTGCGCGCCTACGACCTCCCCGCCCCCGGCCCCGCCGCCCCCCTCCCACCCGACCTCACCACCGCCCTCGGCGGCGACGAACCCACGGCCGCTCCAGAACTCCCAGAACCCTCGGACGCCCCGCCTTCCCCCTCGCCCACCGCCGACCCGGTGGCTCAAGGCCTCCAGCCCACCGACTCCGAGGACGACCCCACCCCCACCGAGGCCCCCTCGCCGTCGCCCGCCACCACAATCACCCCCACCCCCACCCGCCGCATCTACGTCTCCACCATCCCAGGCGCCCTCCCCGGCGCCGCCGACATCTACATCCGCGCCACCGGCTGACCCGAGGCGCGGCGGCTCAGGACACGTCGCGGTCGATGGTGAACGCCATGACGCTCCCGGGCTGAAGCGGGAAGGGCAGCTGAACCAGCCCGGCGAGATTGTTGAACGGTGCGGGGAAAGTCGTCCGGACACTGGCTCCGTGGGCGGCCCCGAGCGCGCTGATCTCCGACGCGTTGACGCCCAGGCGGGTGGGCTTCAGCGCCGGGTCGATGGTGAGCCGGTACTCGGCGTCCGTGACATGGCGGAACACCTGCGCCTGGACACGCACCCGCCGGTCGTTGCCGACGAACTTGCGCGCGACGACGCTCAACTCGACGAGATGGCCCACCGTGACCTGGGCGTCGTGCGGCACCGAGAACTGGTCGATCCGGGCCTTCCCGCCCGCGACGGTCTCGTGCACCGGCGGCTTCCGCTCCAGGTCCCGGTTGTCCACGCGGACGGCGCCGATGGTGAAGATCTCCGGGTCGTCCGGGTCCAGGTTGTCGTCGATCATCCAGCGCAGCAGGTACTCGGGCCCGGTGAAGCGGTCCAGGCAGGCGTCGTCGTTGGAGGCCAGGCAGACGATGCTCACCGTCCGGGGGAGGCTGTCGACCCGGTAGGAGATCCGGAAGCTCTGGTAGAGGTAGTCGGGGTGGGCGTCACCGGCCGGCGCGGGCGCCAGCATGCAGTCGTAGCGGTAGGCGGACAACGCCCCGGCGAACAGTGGGTCGCGCACTGGGCCGAGGACATCCTGCATGCCGCGAAGCACCGCGCTGTCGACCTGCTCGGTGGCCTCGCGGACGGTGAGCGATCCGATGGCCAGCGTCACCACTGCCGCCGAGACGAAGGCGCCGCCGATCAGGCTCAGGACGGTTGCGAGCACCTGCTGGTGCGTGAGCAGTGAGGCGACCACGACGCAGACCAGTCCGGTGGTCAGCGCGAGGACGTTGACCAGGACCAGGACCTTGCGCAGTTGTCGTTCCCGAGGCAGAGCCACGCTTCACCCCCCCGCAGGCGGCGTCAGTGCGCCGCCCCCTCCGTGATGATCCGGACGATCCGTTCGGAGACCTCCCCGATCTCCCGCGCCGTGCGAACGTTATCGGACTGACTGTCCGTCAGAAAGACCATGGCAATGGGAACGTCCGGATGCAGGACGATGCCGGCGTCGTTGACCACGCCCCGCAGGCTGCCCGTCTTGTGCCGCACCGGGACGTCGTCGTCCAGGCGGGACGGGATCCGGTCGTTCCGCAGGTAGTTGACCAGGTAGCGCCGCAGCGGCTCCAGATGCGGTGTCCGGTCGATGTGCTCGACGAGTCGCAGCATGTCCTGCGCCGTGGTGGTGTTCACGCGCCCCAGCGGGCCGAGTTCGCGTTCGGAGAAGCCGGCCGGAAAGGCGGTCGAGTTGAGTCGAAGTTCCTTGATCACCGCGTCGATCCGGTCCTGCTGGAGCACCGAACGGATGTACTCGGCCGCCGGATTGTCGCTGGTCACCAGCGAGAAGCCGCACAACTCCCGGACCGTGACAGTGGTTTCGGGGTCGAAGGCCTGCATGACGCTCGGGTACATCGTGGTGGACAGCTCGCCGACCCGGATCCGCGCGTCCAGATCGAGGTCGCCGCGCTCGCCGGCCTCGAAGAGGGCGACCCCCAGAATCATCTTCGCCAGGCTCGCGGCGGGCAGCACGCGGTCCGCCTGGTGCGCGACGGTCAGCTGCGGTGCACCGAGGGTTTTCACCAGGACGCTGCGCACCCCGACTCCGCCGCCGCCCTGCGCGAACTCCTCGATCTGTGCGGCTACTGCGGCGCGCACTCCGTCGGAATCGATCATCAGGGCCATCCATTCCTCCCGTAACGGGTGAGTCGGGCTGACAGTCGTCTACCCGGCTGCCGGCCGCACATGCCGCCGCGTCCGGCGGTTGTCCCTGTTGCCTTTTCCGGCCCTGCTCCGGCCCCCGCTGCCAAAGTGCTGTGCCCCGCCGAGCGGGTGCTCGGCGGGGCACAGGGGGCTCAGCGGCTTGCGGTGACTGGTTCGCGGGCGGGCGCTGGCAGCGCGTCTGCTGGGGTGGGCGTGCGGGTGGGGGCCTGGCCGGCGAGGAGGGCGGCCAGGGCGATGACGAGGCCGAGGATCTGCCACGGGGTGAGGGTCTGGTCGAGGACGACGAGGCCGCCGACCGTGGCGATGACCGGGTTGATCAGGCCGAGGAAGGACGCCGGGCCGGCGCCGAGGCGGGCGATGCCGCGGAACCACAGCACGTACCCGAGGGCGGTGCCGAAGAGGCCGAGGTAGGCGAAGCCGGCCAGGTTGGTGGCGCTCAGGGCGGGCGGCGCGCCCTCGACCACGGCCGCGAGCGGGACGAGGAAGAGCGAGCCGGCGAGGAGTTGCCAGGCGGTGAGGTCGAGCAGGGTGGCGCCTTCGGGCCTGCCCCAGCGGCGGGTGAGCACGGTGCCCATGGCCATCAGCGCGATCGCCGTGACCATTGCGGCGATGCCGATCCCGTCCAGCCGCGCCCCGCTCTTGAGCACGAGGAGCGCGACGCCGCCGACGCCCGCGAGTCCGGCGAGGACGGCCCGCCGCCCGGGCCGTACGCCGAGCACGCCGATCGAGAGCCCGGTGACGAGGAGCGGCTGGATGGCCCCGATGGTCGCCGCGACCCCGCCGGGCAGGCGGTACGCGCCGACGAACACGAGCGGGAAGAAGAACCCGATGTTGAGCATGCCGAGGATGGCGGCGCGCCCCCACCAGCGCCCCTTGGGCAGCTTGCGCCCGAGGAGCAGCAGGAGCAGCCCGGCCGGGACGGCGCGCAGGGCGGCGAGCAGCAGGGGGCGGCCTTCGGGCAGGAGCTGGGTGGTGACCAGGTACGTCGTGCCCCAGGCGGCCGGGGCCAGGGCCGCGGTGGCGGCCACCCCGATGCGGTTCCGGTCCATGGCATCCCCTCAACGTTGATTATCTGAACGTTGAGATAAGTTCTACGCCCAGGACGTGCGAACGTCAAGTATGTGAAGGTTAAGATAAAGCCGTTAAGCTACATGCGGTCCCCATCCAGGCTGTGGGAAGGCGGAAGGCCATGCAGGAGCAGGAGCAGGAGCACGAGCGCGACACCGTCGACGACATCGTCGATCAGTGGTCCCGGACCCGCCCCGAGCTCAACAGCCAGCCCATCGCCCTGATCGGCCGGCTGCGCCGTCTGAACGTCCGCGTGGACACCGCCCTGCGCGAGTACTTCGCCGAACACGGCTTGGACTCCTCCGAGTTCGACGTCCTGGCGACGCTCCGCAGGTCCGGCGAGCCGTACGAGCTCAACGCCCGCGCCCTGCTCAAGTCCGCGATGGTGACGTCCGGCGCGATCACCAACCGCGTCGACCGCCTCTCCGCCAAGGGCCTCGTCGAGCGCAACCCCTGCCCGAACGACCGTCGCGCCGTCCTGGTCCGCCTCACCCCGGCCGGCAAGGACCTGATCGATGCGGCCATGCCCGGCCACGTCCGCAACGAGGAGCGCATCCTCGCCGCCCTCGATCCGGAGGAGCGCGTCCAGCTCGACGCGCTGCTGAAGAAGCTCCTCGTCGCGCACGGTGACACCGAGCGGTTGTAGGGCGGCTGGGACGTATGACGCGCGAGAAGTCGGACGGGCCGACTTCTCGCGCAACGGCTGTCACCGGCCGCGTCTACCGTGTCCGGCCGATGCCTTCGACATGCTCCAGCACCTGTTGCGGCATGTGACGGTCGGTGGGGTCAGCTCGGTGCGGTGTCGTCAGTGGCCGGGTGCAGGTGCGTGAACTCCTCGGCCAGCATGCCCATCAGGACGAGATCGTGGTGTCGGCCTGCTTGGTACGTGTGGTAGCGGAGGCGGCCTTCTTCGACGAAGCCGAGGCGGCGTTGGAGGGCGAGTGACGGTTCGTTGTACGCGTAGGCGCGGGTCTCGCACTTGTGGAAGCGGCGCTCGGTGAACATGTAGCGGAGAAGGAGGATGGCCGCTTCGGCCGCGTAGCCCTGGCGCTGGTACTCGGTGCCGATCGTGATGCCGGCGGTGAAGCGGCCCGCGCGGGGGTCGGCCTCGTAGGAGCCGACGAGTCCGACGAGTTCGCCGGTGTCGAGCGCTTCGACGGCGAGTTGGAAGGTGTCGCCGTCGGACTTGGCGGCTGCTTGCTCCTTCGACCAGCCGCGGTACCAGTCGGCCGAGCGGGGCGGGGAGACTGCGTTGCCCGCCCGCTGGTACTCGGAGTCCTCGTCGAAGCGCATGAGCGCGGACCAGTCGTCGGGTTCGATGGCACGGAGGCGCACCCGTTCGCCCGTCCAGAAGGAGGTCATGGCGGTATCGGGAGCGCTACCTAGCGCCGAACTCGCCGTTGCGGACGGCGGAGACGAAGGACTGCCAGGACCCGGCGGGGAAGAGGAGTGCCGGCCCCTCGGGGTCCTTGGAGTCGCGGACGGGGATGGTGCCCGGGAAGCTGCGGGAGATCTCCACGCACTCACCGCCGTTGGTGGAGTACGACGACTTGATCCAAGACGCGCCGGACAGGTCGGAGTTCATGGGGTTAGCTCCTTTCGAGCCTTGTGGATCAATGCCAGGGATGCTGCCTTGGGCAGGGCTTCCACCACTAGCTGATCGTACTGTCTCTCCCAGGCTGCGACCGTCTCGCGGGTTCGCTCCAAGTGGCCACGAGCATGCGATTCGGCGTATCCGACCACCGAGCCATCCGGGAGGTCCAGCAGGGTTACCGGCAGCGCGAACGGAAGGTGCTCGCCCAGGTGGAACGGCGCCACCTGGAAGGTGATGTTCGGCCGGGAGGCCAGTTCCGCTATGTGGTCAAGCTGCTTGAGCATCACAGCCTTTCCGCCGACCGGCCGCACCAGGCAGCTTTCGTCCAACACCGCGTGGAGCAGTGGTGGCTTCCTCTGGCTGAGCAGACGCTGACGGGTGGCCAGGAACTCCACTCGTTCCTCCGCCTCGACCTTCGTGATTGCGCCGCGCTGGAAAGCTGCGTACGCCAGTGCCTCGGCGTACTCCGGCACTTGGAACAGTCCCGTGACGACCGTCAGCGCAAACGTGCGCAGGCGGCGGCATCGCGCCTCGGCGTCGGCGAACTCGGGGAAGCCCTCCAGCAAACTGGCCTTCGCGTACCGGCGCCATAGCTCGTAGAACGTGCCCCCGGTCTCGAAGACCGCGTCGGCTTTAACAGCGAAGTTCTTTGTGGGAGCACGCTTCGCTCGTTCGACGTACGACACGAGCGTATTCGAGTACCCCATGCGCTTCGACAGACCGACCTGGGACCAGCCCTTTGCCCGCCGTGATCTGCGGAGTTCCCATCCGAATCTGGCGGCTGGGGATGAGGTCGGGTCAACTTCCTGATCGCTTATGGCGACTGAGACCTTTCACACGACAGAGCCGTCAACGTTGAGGCTCTGGTCATCGTAGGCAGAACATGGCCACTATGGCTACACCCCGTGAGTAATCGGGCGCGGAGAGCAATACCCCTGGAGTTCCCCTATGCCCAACTCCCCCTATCGGCCCCGAATCGGCGAGGTCGTCCGCGACCTCGGCCGCAAGGACCCCGACGGCCGGCCCCTCGAAGGCATCTACCTGGACACCCTCGGCGCCGCCGCCTACCTCCGGCCCGAGCGCGGTGGCTGCGAATGGTCCACCAAGCCCGAGAACATCCAGCCGCTCGACGCGGCCTAACCCCCCGAAGGAGCCCCCGTTGCTGAACTCCCTGCGTGCTGTCCCCTCCCGCCACCAGTCCCTCGTCCTCAACGACGCCGGCCAGGTCCTGCTCGTCGAAACCTCCAACCGCACCACCCTCACCCTCCCCGGGGGCGCCGCCGGCAAGGGCGAGCCGCCCCACCTCGCCGCCCGCCGGCACCTCGAATCCGCGACCGGCCTCGTCCGCGCCCTCCGTTGCCTCCTCGTGGCCGACTACACCGCAGCCCGTCGTCCCTTCACCTTCATCCACTGGGGCGGCCGCCTCACCCTCGACGACGCGGCGGCCGTCCAACACCGCCGGGCCGTGCACTGGGTGGACGAATCGGTGTTCCCTGACGTCCTCGCGCCCGACGACCACCGCCGCCTCGCCCACGCGCTCGCGTTCTACACCTTCGGCTCGATCCTCCCGGTGCTCGTGGACGGCGCTCCGCCCGAGTAGCGCGGCAGAGCGGGGCAGTTCGCGTATCCAACCAATCCCCGGCCGCGTTAGTCCCGGCAGAACCGGACCGGAGGAGAAGGCCGATGAAGGACGACAGGACGCCCAGGGACATCGCCATCGACGACCAGCTGCGCGCCGCCGGCGCCGAGGGCGCCGACTGGCTCATGGCCTCCGGCTGGGGCGCGCCGGTCACGATCCCGGTGCAGAAGGCAGCCCGCTGGCAGCGGGAGGCCCGCGCCAGGATGCTGGCCGCCGAGGCCAGCGACACCTGGACCTTCTGCAAGCACCTCTGCGCCGGCGGCCCCCAACCCGTGGTCGTCCACGCCGAGACCCCGGAGCGCATGCTCTGCCGCGCCTGCTCCATCGCCGAACGCGCGACCCGCCCCTGCCTGATCTGCGGCAAGCCCGCCGCCTCCGAATCCCCGGCGGACGGCCGCGAGGACGTCATCATGGGCCCGGTGGCGATCTACACCCGCCTCCGCTGCGCCACCTGCTACCGCGCCGACCCGCTGCACGGCACCTTCGCCGGCAGCGGGTTCTGAAGGGGCCGGGTGGTCGCGCCGAGAACCCCGGGACGGGCCCGGCAAGGGGGTGCCGTAATCTCGCCGCGTGACGCTCCCGGTACCGAACGGGCGATTGTCGATTGACTTCGGAACGTGTTCCGAAGTGGCGTTGGGCTATGTCAACTCTCACCGTGTTGTTCTCTGACCTGTCGAAGGGAGTACGAGGTCACGGCCGGCGGGCGGGTGCGCTACCTGGTGGACGCCTCAGGCTGCGCCACCGAGCATCGGGGCCTGCCAGTTGTAGGTGGGGGCGGTGCGGCCCAGCAGGGCGCGGTCGGGGAGGAGGCCGCCGACCGTCAGGGCCACGTCGCGCAGCAGGACGGCGGCGGGGGAGCGGAGGGCTACCAGGGCCCCGATGCGGCGGGAGCCGGTGACGATGCGCGTGGTGCGGGGGAGGCGGGCGGCGGTGTAGGCGGGGACAGCGGCGGCCGGGTCGGAGCCCGCACCGATACCCGCCGCGAGGACCAGGGCGTCCTCGATGGCCTGGCAGGCCCCCTGGCCCTGGAAGGGGCACATCGCGTGGGCCGCATCCCCCAACAAGGCGACGCGTCCGTGATGGTAGGCGGGCAGGGGGTCGGCGAGTTCCCAGGCGTCGTGGCGCAGCACCTTCGCGGGGTCGGCCTGCCTGAGCAGCTCGGGGACGGGCGCGCACCAGCTTCCGTACAGCTGGAGCAGTTCCGCGTGCTCGGAGGCCGCCCTCGAACCCGCCGGGGCGAGGGCGGCGCCGTAGACGTAGACCCGGCCGTCGGTGAGCGGGACGATCCCGGCCAGGCGCCCCCGGCCCCAGACCTCGCCCACGGCGGCGGGCCGCCGGGCCGGGGAGTCGATGATCGTGCGCCACGTCGTGAAGCCCGAGTAGCGCAGGCCGGGGTGCTGCGGGAAGAGCAGGCCGCGCGTGGCGGAGCGGATGCCGTCGGCGCCGACGACGAGTCCGGCGGTCACCTCGCCGTCAGGCGTGGAGACGACAGCGGGGTTCGCGCCATCCCCGGGCGAGACGAGTGCCGCCGCCGAGCCGGTGCGCACGGTACCGGCCGGCAACGCCTCGACGAGCGCGTCGATGACGGCCGCCCGGGCGACGGCGGCGATGGGGTCGCCGAAGTACCGCTCGACCGCCGCCGTGTCCGTCCGGGCGAGCCAGCGGCCGGAAGGGCGGCGGAGGCCGAGGGCGGGATGCGGGGTGGCAAGGGCGCGGAGGTGGCCGCCGATGCCGAGGCGGTCGAGGGCGCGCAGGGCGTTGGGGGCGAGGGCGAGGCCGGCGCCGACGGGATCGAGGGAGGTGGCGCGTTCGTGGACGGCCACCGGGATGCCCTGCCGGTGCAGGGCGAGGGCGGCGGTGAGGCCGCCGATTCCGCCGCCGATGACGATCGCCCGGTTCATGGCCATGAAGATCTCCTCACTACACCTGTAGTTGCCACTCCCCAACACCGTACTGCACATGTAGTGAGTTGGGGATGGTCACCGAAAACGGCCATGATCGGACGCATGACGTCCCAGCCCCCGCGCCCGACCCTGATCGCAGACGCCGCCATCGCCCTGATCGCCGAACGTGGCCTGCGCGGGCTCACCCACCGCGCGGTGGACGAGGCGGCCGGGCTGCCCACCGGCTCGACGTCGAACCTCGCCCGGACCAGGGCCGCCCTGCTCGAACTCGCGCTGACCCGGATCGCCGAACTGGAGTCCGCCGGGTTCCTCGACCCGGCCCTGATGCCGGGCTCGCCCCGCGAGCTGCTCGCCCAGGTCGCGGCCGACGGCCTGCACCAGGCGCTCACCTCCGGCCGCACGCTCACCGTCGCGCGCATCGAACTCGCGTTGGAGGCCGCCCGCCGCCCCGAACTGAGGGACGTCTACGACCGGCTGGGCGCACGCTTCCTCGACGTCGCCGCGCTCCTCCTCGCCCGCTGCGGCTCGCCGGAGCCCGCCGCGGACGCCCGCCGCCTGATCCGCTGGTGCGACGGCGTGCTCTTCAACGCGACGGCCGGCAGCGGACACGGCCACCCGCCGACGTCCGCCGAACTGCAGGACGACGTGGCGCGCTACCTGACCGCGTTGCTGGCCCGGCCGGAGTAGCAACGGCCGATCCCCCTATACTCCGTGTGCCCGAACGACGGGCGTGCAGGGGGAAGCATGCTGAATATGTTCGATCTCGCTGTCCTGATCGTCGTCGGAGTGGCACTGCTGCTGCGGCTGGCGACACTGCCCGTGCTCGTGCGCGCCCAAACGGCGACGCGCCGACGGGCGTTGGCGGCCGCCGGCGTGGATGCGAGCGCAGGCGCTCCGGGCGGCCTGGGCGCGACCATCGGCGAGGTGGCGGTGGGCCTTCTCTGCGCCGTCGGACTGCAAGCCCTGATGTTCGCCTGGTTCAACCACGGCTTCATCATGCTGCGGCAGCATTTCTACATCGACAACGCGCGCTACCTGGCCATCGAGCTGCACTTGGCCCGCGGGGTGGCACGGATCTGGTACCTCGTCCCCTTCATCGGGTGCCTGGTGCTCTGGCTGCTGCTCTGGTACCTGACCCAGCGCAACCTGCTGACCGTCGGCATGCCCAGGCAGGCGTGGTACTCCGGTCCGACCCAGCTCCGGATCGTCGGTCTGGTCGCCCTCCGCGCGGCGATCGGCGTGTTTCTCCTGCCGGTCGGCCTGATCATCGCCGCGCTGCTGTTCCAGATCGTGGCCGTGCTCGTGAGCCGACGTCCCCGGACGGTCGGCGCCGAGGCCGACCAACTGCCGCCGCCGAACCCGTACGCGGCCACCGTGCCGCCGCAGGGGTACGTCCCGACGCAGTACGCCCCTCCCGCCCCGCAGTACGCGCCGCCCGCGCCCCAGTACGTCCCTCCCGCGCAGCCCGTCCAGCCTCCCGCAACGCCCGTCCCGCCCGCCGCAACGCCCACGCCGCCGCTCGCCCGCCACCCCCTGAGCCCGCACGAGCCCCGCACGATCGGCGGCTACCAGCTCCTCGGCCGGATCGGTTCCGGTGGCATGGGCACGGTGTACCTCGCCCAGCGCCAGGGTTCGGCGACGCAGGTCGCGCTGAAGACCATCAACCTCGAACTCCTCAACGACGCCGAGCTGCTGCGCCGCTTCCAGCGCGAGTCCGAGGTGCTGGCGATGGTCCCCGGCGCCTACACCGCCCGGGTGCTCGACGCCGGGGTGGACGCCGGACGCCCGTACCTGGCCATGGAGTTGCTGGACGGCCAGCCCCTCGACGCGCACCTGCGCGAGCAGGGGCCGATCCGCTCCCCGGAGGCGCTGCGCGCCCTGGCGTTGGCGCTCGCCGTGGCCCTGTCCGGGGTGCACCGGCTCGGGCTGGTGCACCGGGACCTCAAGCCGGCCAACATCATGCTGACCACCGCCGGTCCGCGCCTGCTCGACTTCGGCATCGCGGCGATCGTGGACGGCACCCGGCTCACCGTCACCGGCGGCGGTCCTGGCACCCTGACGTACATGGCGCCGGAGCAGTTCGGCGACGAGCGGGTCGGCACGGCCGCCGACGTCTGGGCGTGGGCGTGCTGCGTGGTGTGCGCGGCGCACGGCGCCAGCCCGTTCGCGGCGACCAGCACGGGCGCGGTGATCCGCCGGATCGTGGACACCGGGCCCGAGCCGGCCGCGCTGGCGGCGGTCCAGGCCATCGACCCGGCGCTCGCCGCAGTCGTCACCCAGGCCCTGGCCATCGACCCGGCGCAGCGCCCGGCGGACGGCGCGGGCCTGCTGGCGGCGCTGACGACCCAGCAGGCGGTGCCGCGCGAACCGGCCGCCGTCCACGACCAGATCACCCGGGGCTGGCAGACGCTGGCGCTCTGAACCGGGCCTGGGGCCCGACACCCGGGCCTGTCCGCCCGGTGATGGCCGAGGTCGGATCGGCAGGGCGGCGGATGTTGCCGAGCGAGGGAGCCGCGAGCGGGCGCGGCCGAGCGGGAACGCCGCAGCAGTTCCCGCTCGGCCGGAGGGCTCACTGGCCCGCGACCGTCACCACCGGCTCGTGCCGGACCGGGAAGTTGACCGAGTTGGCGATGAAGCAGGCCCGGTGTGCGTCGGTGTGCAGGGCGAGCGCCTTCTCGACCATGCCCTCCGACGCGACCTCGATCCGCGGGTGCAGCACGGCCGAGGTGAAGTGCCCGCCCTCGGGCGTCTCGGCCATCGTGCCGACGGGGTTGTCGACGTACGAGGTCACGACGACGCCGTTGACGGCGCACAGGTGCAGGTACCAGAGCAGGTGGCACTGCGAGATCGACGCGAGCAGCAACTGCTCTGGGTTCCAGCGGGCCGGGTCGCCGCGGAAGGCGGGGTCGGAGGAGCCGGGGATGGTCGGCAGGCCTGCGGCGGCCACCTCGTGGTCGCGGGCGTAGGAGCGGTAGTCGCTGGTGCCGGTGCCCTGGTTGCCGGTCCAGGTGATCTCGGCGGTGTAGGTGTGCTGCTTGGCCATGCGCGTGCCTCTCCTCGAAACCGAACCCTGCGGAACAGACAACCCTGCGGAACAGTCAACCGCATCAGGCCAGGTGGTCGAGGACGGTTCGGGCGCACGTGACCACATCGGCCCGCACCGTGTCCACTTCCACGTCGTACGTGACCCCCACGTGCACCGCCTCCGCCTGCGCGGCGGCCATCCCGGCGACGCGGTCGCCGCGGGCGGCCTCCCGGGCCGCCGCCACGGCGGCGTCGCACCGGACGCCCACCCACAGCACGTCCAGCCCGTGCAGCGCCGTCCGCCACCGCTCCTGCGAGGCGGTGGTGCCGAGGAACACCTCGTCCACGACGATCCGGGCCCCGGCCCGCGCCATCGCCGCCACGCCGACCGACCAGGCGGCGTCGAGCGCTGCGAAGGCAGGCCCGACGCTCACCGTGCCGCCGCCGTCGTCCAGGCCGCCGATGCCCTCGCCGCCACCGATCAGCGACGGCGGCAGCGCGCCGACCAGGGTGTCCGCCCCGAGGTGCAGCCACGGCTCCGGCAGCAGCTCCTGCAGGCACCGCGCGATGCTCGACTTGCCGGAGCTGGAGCCCCCGTTGAGGACGATCACGTTCATGCGGGGATCCTAGGAGACGTGGCCCCCGTACGTCGCCGCCGCAGCAGCGAACGAAGAGGCCAGCGACGGCGATCCCGCCCAGTGAAGGTGCAGGTACGACGCGTGGACGTTCCCGCCCGCGAACCCCTCCATCCGGGGCCCGGTGGGCAACCGCCATCCCCAGGCGGGGAGTTCGCCCGCGCCCGGCTCGCAGACCGTCCGGTGGAACTCGTGTCCGCGCAGCCGGGTGCCGGCCGGGCCGAGCGGGGAGTCGTGCAGGGCGACGGCCTCCCGGTAGCCGAGGGTGAGCCGTTCGGTCATGCGGGCGGAGGTGTCGAGCACGCCGCACATCGGCAGGCCGTCCAACTCGCGTCCCAGGTACAGCAGTCCGGCGCACTCGGCGGCAATCGGCCCGCCGGAGGCCGCGAACGCCGCTATCGCCCGGCGCAGTTCGGCGTTCCCGCTCAACTCCCGGACGTACAGCTCGGGGAAGCCGCCGCCGATGACCAGCCCGGCCGTTCCCTCCGGCAGCGCGGAGGCGTGCAGCGGGTCGAACGGGACGACCTCCGCGCCCGCCGCGCCGAGCAGTTCGGCGTTCTCGGCGTACGAGAACGAGAACGCGGCCCCGCCCGCCATCGCGATCCGCGGCGCACCCGGGACCGGTGCGACCTCGGCTGCCGGGTCCCATGGCTGTGCGTCCAACTCCGGTGCGGTCCTGGCCAGTTCGAGCAGGGCATCCAAGTCGACCGAGGAGGCGACGAGTTCGCCCATGTCCGCGACGGCCTTCAGCGCCTCCGCCGACCGCTCCACGGCCGGGATCAGCCCGAGGTGGCGCGAGGGCGTGGCGACCGCCGCCGACCGGCGCAGCGCGCCCAGCACGGGCACGCCGGATCCCTCCTCCAGGGCCTCGCGCAGGAGGTGCTCGTGGCGGTCGGAGGCGACCCGGTTGAGGATGACGCCCGCGAGCCGCACCTGCGGGTCCCAGGAGGCGAAGCCGTGCACCAGCGCGGCCACCGACCGCGACTGCGAGCTGCCGTCCACCACGAGCACCACCGGCGCCCGGAGCAGCTTGGCGACGTGCGCCGTGGACGCCAGCTCCCCACGCCCGGACGCCCCGTCGAACAGCCCCATGACCCCCTCGACGACGGCGACGTCCGCCCCGGCCGCGCCGTGCAGGAACAGCGGCGCGATCCGCTCGGGCCCGCAAAGGAAGGCGTCCAGGTTGCGGCCCGGGCGCCCGGCGGCCAGCGCGTGGTAGCCCGGGTCGATGTAGTCCGGGCCGACCTTGTGCGGCGACACCGCCAGCCCGCGCGCGGCGAGTGCCGCGATCAGGCCGGTGGCGACGGTGGTCTTGCCCGCGCCCGAGGAGGGCGCGGCGACGACGAGGCGAGGAATGTTCAAGGAGCTACCACTCGATACCGCGCTGGCCCTTGCGGCCGGCGTCCATGGGGTGCCTGACCTTGGTCATCTCGGTGACCAGGTCGGCGAATTCGGTCAGCGGCTCGGGCGCGTACCGGCCGGTGATGACGACGTGCTGGCTGCCCGGACGGTCCTTGAGCACCGCCAGCACCTCCTCGACGTCGATCCAGCCCCAGTGCATCGGGTACGTGAACTCGTCGAGCACGTAGAAGCGGTAGGACTCGGCGGCGAGGTCGCGCTTGACCTGCTCCCAGCCCTCCTTGGCCGCCTCCTCGCTCGACATCTCCATCTCGGCGGACCGCTGGACCCAGGACCAGCCCTCGCCCATCTTGTGCCAGGCCACCGTGCCGCCCTCGCCGGAGGCGCCGAGCACGCGCAGCGCGTTCTCCTCGCCGACCTTCCACTTGGCGGACTTCACGAACTGGAACACCCCGATCGGCCAGCCCTGGTTCCAGGCCCGCAGCGCCATGCCGAACGCGGCCGTGGACTTGCCCTTGCCGGGGCCGGTGTGCACGGCGGTGATCGGCAGCGTGCGGCGCTGACGGGTCGTCAGGCCGTCGTCGGGGACGTTCTCGGGCACTCCCTTGGGCATGGCGCTCAGGCCGCCTTTCGCATCGAAGAAGCACGGTTCTCGCGGACGAGCGAGGCGACGCCCTCGGCGCGCAGCTCGTCCAGGGTGACGGCGGTGCCGCCGAGGCGCCCGGCCAGGGTACGGGCGAGGCCGAGCCGGACCGGGCCCGACTCGCAGTCCAGCACCACACTGGCGACGCCCTGGGCGGCGAACAGTTCGGCCGCGCGCTGCGACTGGGCGAGCGCGTCGCGCCCGCCGGTGGCCCGGCCGTCGGTCACCACGACGACCAGCGGGCGGCGGCTCGGGTCGCGCAGCCGCTCGACCCGCAGCACCTCGTGCGCGCGCAGCAGCCCGGCGGCCAGCGGGGTGCGCCCGCCGGTGGGCAGCGACTCCAGCCGGGCCGCGCCGACCTCGACGGACGAGGTCGGCGGGAGCGCCAGTTCGGCGCCCGCGCCCCGGAACGTGATCATGCCGATCTTGTCGCGCCGCTGGTAGGCGTCCATCAGCAGCGACAGCACGGCGCCCTTGACGGCGGTCATCCGCTGCCGGGCCGCCATCGAGCCGGAGGCGTCGACGACGAACAGCACCAGGTTGGACTCCCGGCCCTGGCGCACCTGTTCGCGGAAGTCGTCCTTCTGCAGCACCAGCGCGCGACCGGATCGCCCGCGCGCCACCTGGTGCGGCGCGGCGGCCTGCAGGGTGGCGGTCAGGTGCAGCCGGCTGAGCGTGCCCCGCGGGCGTCGGGAGCGGACGGTGTGGCCGCCGTCGGTCTCGGCGGGGGAGCGGCGGCCCTGGGCGCCGCGGCCGGTGCCGTGCACGGTGAACAGCCGGGTGCGGTACGGGTCTCCGGCCGCGACCGGCGCCGACTCCCGGGCGGGGGCGGGGTGTTGGGCCGGGACGGGCTGCTCGGGCGTGCCCGAGACCGAGGCTTCCGGTGCCTCCGGGCCGTCCGCGGGCTCGGGCGCCCCGCCGCCGTCCGGACCGCCTCCGGGGCCGCCGTCCGGGCCCGGGCCGTCGTCCTCGGGCCCGTTGCCGTCCCCGTCGCCTTCGCCCTCCGGCTCCTCCTCCGACTGCGCGTGCTCCTCCAGCGTCCGGTCCAGCTGCTCCTCGTCCAGCCCGGGCGCGTCGAACGGGTTGCGACGGCGCCGGTGCGGCAGCGCCAGCTGGGCGGCCTTGCGGACGTCCTCCTCCAGCACCTCCGTCCGCCCGTCCCACGCGGCCAGCGCGACGGCAGTGCGCGCCATCACGATGTCCGCGCGCAGCCCGTCCACCTCGAACGCAGCACACACCGCAGTAATCTGGCGGAGCGCCACATCCGTAAGCTCCACCTTCGACAGCAACTCCCGTGCGGTGGTGATCCGTTCGGCGAGCTCCCGCTCCTCCGCCGCGAATCGCGCGGCGAACGAAACCGGATCCGCGTCGTACGCGAGCCGCCGCCGCACCACCTCCGCACGCTCCGCCGGATCCCGCGTGGCGGCGATCTCCACGGTCAGCCCGAACCGGTCGAGCAGCTGCGGCCGCAGCTCGCCCTCCTCCGGGTTCATCGTGCCGACCAGCAGGAACCGGGCCGCGTGCCGCACCGACACGCCCTCGCGCTCGACGTACGAGCGGCCCATCGCGGCGGCGTCCAGCAGCAGGTCCACCACGTGGTCCTGGAGCAGGTTCACCTCGTCGATGTAGAGCACCCCGCGGTGCGCCTTGGCGAGCAGCCCGGGCTCGTACGCCTTGACGCCCTCGGCGAGCGCCCGCTCCAGGTCGAGCGAGCCGACGATCCGGTCCTCGGCCACGCCGACCGGCAACTCGACCAGCTGGGAGGGGCGTTCGGAAGCGGACGTGCCAACATGGGGCCCATCCGGGCACTGCGGGTCGGCCGCGGCCGGGTCGCAGGCGAAACGGCAGCCGTCGACGGTGGCGATGGACGGCAGCAGGCCGGCCAGCGCGCGCACCATGGTCGACTTGGCGGTGCCCTTCTCGCCGCGCACCAGCACGCCGCCGACGGCCGGGGAGACCGCGTTGAGCAGCAGTCCCAGCCGCAGGTCGGCCATCCCGACGACCGCGGTGAACGGATACCGGACGTCACTCATGCTTTGCCAGCCTCCTCAGGCGCCCCGGGCGGCAGGAACGGCAGCGATCCGGCCGCCGGCACCCCGCCCTCGATCAGCTTCCACAGCGCGTCGGTGTCCGCGTGTTCCTCGATCAGGTCCCCCAGCCGGTCCAGCCGGGCCTCGCGCGCCGCGGCGAACGAGGTGTCCGGCGCCGGGACAAACGCCCGGCCCGCCAACTCGGCCACCTCGCACAGCAGTTCACGGCGGAACCCGTCGTTCTCCAGCGCGCCGTGCCAGGTCGTGCCCCAGACCGCGCCCACCCGGCAGCCGTCCAAGAAGGGCTCACCCCCCTCGACGCTCACCACCCCATGGTGGATCTCGTAGCCGTCGACCCGCTGCCCGTACGCCTCGCCGACCGGCCGCGCCAGCACCTTCTCCGCGCCGAACCGGACGTGTGTAGGCAGCAGGGCGAGCCCTGAGACCTGACCCGCCTTCGACTCCACCTCGTCGTCGATCGAGCGCGCCAGCATCTGGTAGCCGCCGCACACCCCGAGGATCGGCAGCCCGGCCGCCGCCCGCGCCTTCAGCGCCGGCTCCAGGCCGCGCTCGCGCAGCCAGGCCAGGTCGGCCACGGTGGCCCGGGTGCCGGGCAGCACCACCAGGTCGGCGTCGGCCAGCTCCTCCGGCCGGGTCGCCCAGCGCACCAGCACACCCGGCTCCTGCGCCAGCGCGTCCAGGTCGGTGAAGTTCGACAGCCGGGGGAAGCGGACCACGGCCACCCGCAGCACGTCAGCCCCGAGCGGCCCGCGCGCGTCGACCCGGTCCACCACGGTCGTCAGGTCCAGCGAGTCCTCGGCGTCCAGCCACAGGCCCGGCAGCATCGGCAGCGTGCCGAGCACCGGACGGCCGGTCAGGTCGTGCAGCATCTCCAGCCCGGGCGCCAGCAGCCGCGCGTCCCCGCGGAACTTGTTGACGAACCAGCCCGCCACGTGCCGCTGGTCCTCCGCCGACAGCAGCGCCAGCGTCCCGTACATCGCCGCGAAGACGCCCCCGCGGTCGATGTCCCCGACCACCACCACCGGCAGCCCGGCAGCCGTCGCGAGGCCCATGTTGGCGATGTCCCGGTCCCGCAGGTTGATCTCGGCGGGCGAGCCGGCGCCCTCGCACACCACCACGTCGTAGCGGCGGCGCAGATCCGCCAGGCACTCCAGCGCGCGCTCCAGCAGGACGGGCTTGCGCTCGCGGTAGTCCAGCGCGCCCACCTCGGCGACCGGCCTGCCCAGCAGCACCACCTGGCTGCGGCCGTCCGCGCCGGGCTTCAGCAGCACCGGGTTCATCGCCGCCTCCGGCTCCACCTGGGCGGCCTGCGCCTGCATCGCCTGGGCGCGGCCGATCTCGGCGCCGTCGGCGGTGACGAAGGAGTTCAGGGACATGTTCTGCGCCTTGAACGGCGCCACCCGGACCCCCTGCCGGGCCAGCCAGCGGCAGATGCCCGCCGTGACCACGCTCTTGCCCGCGTCCGACGTCGTCCCGGCGACCAGCAGCGCGTTGCTCATGCGTCCACCTCGCTTCGCTCGGCAGGCGCTTCGCACAATGCGCACCTTTCAATGATTCGCTCGCTGCGCTCGCTCATGCCTTTCCCCTCCTGCTCAGGATCGCCCGCAGCAGGACATGCCCCGCGACCGTCGTACCCACCGCCAGCGCACCCACCCGCCGCGAGAGCGTGCAGGCCCGCTCGATGTCGTCCACCGCCACCGGCCGCAGCTCCGCGCCCAGCACCGGCCGGTGCTCCACCCGCTCCCCGTAATGCAACGTGCCGCCCAGCCGTACGCCCACCGCGCCCGCGAAGGCCGACTCCGCCTGGCCCGCGTTCGGGCTCGGGTGTGACGAACCGTCCCGCCGCCACACCCGCCAGGCCGTCCGCGGCTCCGGCGCGGCGGCCACCGTCAGCAGCGCCGTCAGCCGGGCGCCCGGCCAGCCCGCCACGTCGTCCAGCCGGGCCGACGCCCAGCCGAACCGGGCGTAGCGCGGCGAGCGGTGGCCCACCATCGCGTCCAGCGTGTTGACGGCCCGGAACGCCAGCAGCCCCGGTGGACCCGCCAGCGCGCCCCAGGCCAGCGCGTTCACCACGGCGTCGGCGGTGTTCTCGGCCACCGACTCCACCACGGCACGGGCGATCTGCTGCTCGTCCAGCGCGCTCGGATCCCGGCCGCAGAGGTGCGGCAGCCGCTCCCGCGCAGCCTGGAGGTCGCCCGCGGCCAGCGAACGGCCGATCGTGCGCGCCTCCCGCGTCAGCGACGTGCCGCCGAGCACCGTCCACGTCGCTGCGGCGGCCAGCGCGGCGCGCCCCAGCGGGCGGCGGCCCACCGTCCGGTCCAGCACCACCGCGCCCGCCGCGACGGTGCCCACGCAGAGCGCCGTGTACGCGGCGCCGGTGGCCCGGTCGTCCCGCCAGATCCGCCGCTCCAGGCGCGTCGCCGCACTGCCGAAGACGGCCACCGGGTGGCCGCGGCGCGGGTCGGCGAAGCGGGCGTCGGCCAGACAGCCCGCGACGGCGCCCACCGCGAACGCGGCGGCGCGGGTCAGCGGGCGCACGACGGGGAGCAGCAGAGGGCTCGGCGGGGCGGGGCAGCCTGCATCGCGTGCGTGTCCTCACTCAGGGTCCGCGCCCTGGATCGACGTACCGGCGGCGAGAGTCTCCTGGCTTCCGGGTCGAACGCACCCCCAGGCCTTCCAGCGGCACCTGACGGTCCGCCGTGGCAATGATCCGAGCGTGCTCCCCGGTGACAGTGGCGGGACCGCGCCGGATTCGCACCGGCTTCCTCTGCATGCCTCCGTTTGGCCCTGGGATCCCATCACGCGGCCGAACCGGGAGTCAACCGAGGTCACGGAGGGGTTGGTCACACGCCTGGCACACCCCAGGCCCTCCTCCGGCCCGTCCCCTGGCCCGTCCCCGCCCCCGTCGCTACCTCCGATCCGCCCCGCCGCAGGAGCATGACACCCTGTGCGATCGTCCAGCCGCCTGGAGACACCTACAGCGGTGCTTCGTGCGTTCGGCGGCTGGGGGCCGTTGGTGCGGACCCCTAGCGTTCGTTCCCATGCGACGAAGACAGCCACCCGCCCTGCCCCCGGTGCCGTTCTCGCCCGCGGCCGCCCGCGCCCACCGCGCCGGCCTCGGCCTGACCCCCGAACAGGTCGCCGACGGCATGGCCGCCCACGGCATCCGGCTGCTGCCCACCCACGTCCTCGCCTGGGAGAGCGGCGAGCTGCGCCCCACCGAAGAGGAGTTCATCGCCCTCGCCCGCACCCTCTGGTGCCCGCCCGCCCACCTCATGGGTACCCGCCCGGCCCGGCTCCGCGACTACCGCGTCGCCCGCGAACTCAACCAGGACACCGCCGCCGGTCGCATCGGCATCGCCCTCCGCCGCTACCAGGACGCCGAACTCACCGGCCGGTGGGACGGTGACGAGGACCAGACGTACGCCCTCGCCCAGGTCCTCGGCCTGCGCCTCACCGAACTCGTCGAGGTGACGGGCCGGAGCGGCGAACTCGACCAGCGCCTGCGCCGATGCGTCGACGGCCGCTGGCAGGCCCACGTCCGCGCCATCGCCCGCCTCGTCCCCGTCCACGCGGACGACCTCGCCGCCGTCCTGGCGGCCCTGCAACAGGAGAACCAGGTCTCCGCCCACTGGGGCGCCGCCACCTGGGGCGCCCCGACCCCCACCGAACCCGTGCAGGCCCGCGACCTGGCCACCCGGTTCTGGGAACTCCTCGGACGTCAGCAACCTGACATCCCCGTTTGATCCACCGCCCGCCGCGGGTACCCCCGTACGGCCCATCCCGCTGGCCGCCGGTGCGACCCCCCAGTGAACTGGTGACCGAACACCGACCGGACCGGGGTGGGCCAAACCAGAGCCTCATAGAGCGGGGAGCGATATGCGTTGGGGAACCGCAGCCGTCGTGACGGCAGCCGCCGTCGGCACCGGGGTCGCCGTCCTGGTGATCGGCCGGCGGGCGTCCGAGCGGATCGTCCACCCGGCGACCGCCGTGCAGGAGTCCGAATCCGTCCTGGTGCAGAGCCTCGCCGCCGGCCGGGTCACCTTCACCCGCCGCCCCGAGAGCCTGCGCCCCGGCCGCTGGGCGGTCGAGTGGGACGACAACGGCCACGCCGTCGTGGACGACATCCTGCACAGCGACGAACAGGGCGTCACCCGCCGCCTCGTCCGCGCCGACCGGGGCACCCTCGTCCCCGGCGCCGAGGTGCGCTTCACCCCCCGCGTCCACCTCGGCGACCCGACCGAGGCCCTCGGCCTCGCGTTCTCCGAGACCGCCGCCGAGGGCGAACTCGGTGCCCTGCCCGCCTGGCGGCTCGGCGGCAAGCGCGGCACCTGGGTGATCCTCGTGCACGGCCCCGGCGCCGACCGCCGGCAGACCCTCCCCGTGCTGCCCGTCCTCGACCGTCTCGCCCTGCCCGCCCTCGCCGTCACCTACCGCGGCGACGAGGGCGCCCCCGCCTCCCCGGACGGCCTCGGCCACTTCGGCGAGACCGAATGGCGGGACGTCGAGTCCGCGATGCGGCTCGCCCTCGACAGCGGCGCCGGCCGGGTCATCCTGTACGGCTGGTCGCTCGGCGCCACCATATGCCTGCAGACCGCCGCCCGTTCCGACTGGGCGCACGCCATCAGCGGCCTCGTCCTGGACTCGCCCGTCCTCGACCTCCCCGCCACCGCCCGCCGCGGCGCCACCCGCGCCGGCTACAGCGGCGCCGCAGCCGAACTCGGCGCCCTCGCCGCCGAGGGCCGCACCGGCGTCGACCTGGCCGACTTCGCCCGCATAGCCGAGGGCACCGACCTCCGCGTGCCCACCCTCCTCCTGCACAGCCCGGACGACCCGATCGCCCCCTTCAGCGCCGCCGAACACCTCGCCGCCGCCCGCCCCGACGTGGTCAGCCTCCAACCCTTCCCCGGCGCGGATCACGCCGCCCTCTGGAACTCCGCCCCGGCCCACTACGCCGAGCTCCTCCGCCGCTGGCTCACCCCCCTCCTGTAACCTCCCCGCGGCGCGGCCGAGCGCCCCCCACACCCTCCTTTCCGGCGCTCCGTATCCGGCTCGTCGCCCGCCGTGACCACCGGAAACGGCCCTGGCATGGCCCCGCCACACGTTTCCGGCCAGGCGGTTTGCCGCTGTTGCCCGATCTTGCGGAGGTGCCGCAACCACCCGCCCGTCCGTACGGCCAACCGGATGTGACAGAAGGCCGGTACAAGGGGAAGACTGCTCGACGTGACGTCTCGGAACCCGCGCGACCGTGATGCCCCGCTCCCACCGGCGATCGGTACCGGTGCGACGGTGACCCGTCTCCCCGGTACGGCCCACCGGCCCGCCGGGGCCAGGCCGGGCGGGGCCGGCGTACCCCGCCGACGAGGCCCCGCACCTGCGCCCGGCCGGGGCCGGGTTCCCGTGCCGGACGGCTTTCCCGCCCCCGCCGAGCTGGCGCCGCTGGCTCGCCGGATGCTGGTGGACGCCGTCCGGATCGCCCGCTGGGCGGGGGAGCTGGGCGAGGTCGACAAGCGGGGCGAACTGCTTCCGGAGGATGCCCGTGCGGCGGGCCGGGCGCTGGCCATGACGGTCGGCGCCGCGGCGAAGGCGTGGGGGCAGGCGCTGCTGGTGGGCCTGGTGGAGGCCCGGGACGGCGGGGCCGGTCCGGGCTGGCGGCTGCACGCCTGGGAGCACGACGACGAGGCCGTGGTGCGCGGCTGGTCGGCGCTGTTCGACGCCTGGACGCTGCTCGCCCCGGTGCCGCCGGCCGCCCTGCGCGGCGTCTTCGCGGTGCTCGCCGGGCAGGCCGTGGACCAGGCCCCGCAGCTGCTCTCCTTCCTCCACCTGGTGGCCGGCCCGGTGGCCGACAG
The DNA here is from genome assembly GCF_019192735.1 of Kitasatospora aureofaciens. Lineage (GTDB taxonomy): Bacteria > Actinomycetota > Actinomycetes > Streptomycetales > Streptomycetaceae > Kitasatospora > Kitasatospora aureofaciens_A. The sequence goes on along the minus strand of NZ_JAHTKP010000021.1, from coordinate 74,801 downwards.
CGAGCTGCTGGAGCTGCTGCGCCGGGGCCTGGACGAGCGCCGCGTCGGCGGCAACGGGGGTGCGGGCCTGTCGCCCGTCCCGCACGCCGCCTCCGCCGTGTCCGCCGTCCGCGGCACCTGCCGGGAGCCGCAGATCGACACCCCGGCCGCGCCGTCCGACGTCGCCGCCGTCCTCGACTGGATGCTGGACGGCCTGGCGGCGGTCGGCGCCGTCGTCCGCAGGAACGATGCCGCTGAGCTGTCGCCGCTCGGGCACTGGGCGGTGCGCGCGAAGCTGGAGGAGATCTGCACGGTCGCGCAGACCGCGGCCGGCCACATCGAGCAGAGCGCCTTCGAGCTGCTGAACGCCTGCGCCGACTACTCGCCGGGCCCGGCCCGGGCGGAGTTCCGCGCCTGGGTGGCGGCCCGTCCGGCGGACCGGGCGGTGGCGGAGCTGCTGGACGCCGCGCAGGGGGACGACGCGCTGGTGCGCGGTTTGGCCTTCGAGGCGCTCCGGGTGGCCGGCAGTACGGCCGAGCAGGCGGTGCGCGCGGCGGTGGACGAGCCGGTGCTGCGCCCGTACGCGCTGCTGTGGCTGGCGGAGCAGTCGGACGAGGGCGTGTCGCCGGCGGACGTGCTGGGCGCCGAGGACGCGGCCTGGCTGTGGGTGGACACGGCGGCGGCGGTGCTGGACCACGGGGAGACCGAGCTGCTGGTGGGCCACGTGGAGGGCGCGTCGGCGGGTGATCCCGTCCGGCTGTTCGCCCGGGCCCGGCAGTCGGGGCACCCGCGGGCGGCCTCGGTCCTGACGGCGGTGTCGGGCGTGCACCCGGACCCGGGCGTGGCCCGCGCGGCCCGCCGCTCGGCGTTCAGCGTCCACACCGGCGGGGCGTAGCCCGGAAGACCGGAACAAACGCGAAGGGCCCGGATCCAGGTGGATCCGGGCCCTTCACCGTTCAAGTAGCAAGCAGCCTCAGCCGAGCCGCGACTCCGCCCGCCGGGCGCGGACGTCGCCGACCTTCTGCCCGACCTTGCGCCGGATGACCAGCAGCGGCGCCATGGCCGCGAGCGCGATCTGGGCGAAGGCGCCGACGTGCAGGAGCGCGTCACCGCCGGGCAGGCCGGTGGCCCAGGCGGCCAGGCAGCCGATGGAGACCACGATCCAGCAGAGCGTGGCGGTGGCCAGCAGGCCCTGCGGCTTGGGGTACTCGATCCGGCTGACCATCAGGTACGCGGCGCCGAAGATGGCGAGCAGACCGGCCTGGAACGGCGGGTCGAGCAGCACGATGGCGATGACCGTCATGGCGCCCATCGGGCAGGGCATGCCCTGGAACACCCCGGGCCGCATCTTCACGGCGGAGAAGCGGGCCAGCCGCAGGACCACCGCGAGCAGCACGGTCAGCGCGATCAGCGCCGAGAGCGTCCGGTTGGAACCCTGGGAGACCATGCCCCAGACCGCGACGAAGTAGGCCGGCGCGATGCCGAAGCTGATCAGGTCGGCCAGGTTGTCGAGTTCGGCACCCAGGGCGGAGGAGCGCAGCTTGCGCGCCACCAGGCCGTCGAACAGGTCGCACATCGAGCCGATCAGCAGCAGCGTCACCGCGGTGGCGGCGCTGTGCCGGTCCGGAGCGACGTCCGGGTTGGTGATGTGCGGGATCAGGACCCCGGTGGTGATCGAGTAGATCGCCAGGAACCCGCAGACGGCGTTCCCCAGGGTCAGGAAGTCGGCGGTGGACAGGTGCTGCGGCGAGCGCGGCGCGCGGAGTTCGCGGTCGCGTGCCCAGCGGCGGCGGCGCAGCGCCGTCTCCTCGTCGTCCAGGCCGACGATCGTCTCAGGATCAGTCACGGTCAAGGCGTGTCACCCCGGCTGTGGTCTTCTGGCCGACCTCGACGCCGACCTCGACGCCGGCCGGCAGGTAGGTGTCGACCCGGGAGCCGAACCGGATCAGGCCGATCCGGTCGCCCTGCTCGACCTTGGTTCCGGCGTCGACGTACGGCACGATGCGGCGGGCGACGGCCCCCGCGATCTGCACCATCTCGATGTCGCCGAGCTCGGTGTCGAAGTGCCAGACGACCCGCTCGTTCTGGTCGCTGTCCTTGTTGAACGCGGGCACAAAGCCGCCCGCGACGTGCTCGACCGACGTCACCGTGCCGGGCAGCGGCGCGCGGTTGACGTGGACGTTGAGCGGGCTCATGAAGATCGCGATCCGGGTGCGGCCGTCCGGCCAGGCGTCGATGCTCTGCACCACGCCGTCGGCGGGGGAGATCACTCTGCCCGTGCCGATCTCACGCTCGGGGTCGCGGAAGAACCACAGCATGCCCGCGCTGAGCGCACAGGCGGGTACCGCCGCCAGGGCCCACTTGCCGCTGCGCCGGGTGAGGGCGGTGGTCACGGCGGCCGTGGCGAGGGTGGGGACGAACCAGGGGGTGGCTCCGCGCGCGATGGTCACGCGGGGTCGCCGACCGGCCGCCGGGGCTGCGAGGGCATCGCGGTCCGTGACGGAGGTGTGAGGGGACGGGCTGATGGGCATCGAAGACCTTTGTCGCGGGGGATCATGGCCGCTGGACGGGGGCCACCGCGGGATCGGGTAAGAGAGGGACGGCTACTGTCCCGGTGGATGCTATCGGGAGCACACGGTGGGTGGGCAACCCGCCTGCTCGTTCATGTGTCCTTCGGGAGGTGCGGCTGCGCCACCCGCTCATACGACCGTAGCTCGACCCGCTCCGGTTCCCAAGGGGCCGGACGGGGCTGGTGACGCTTGTCTCAGCACGCGCGAGCGCTGAACCACGGACGGCCGAAACCCGCCGCAGGACCCCCGCCAGGGTGTGCGGAAGCGGCCGCAGGGCGCGTATCTGCAGCTGTACGCCCATGCGGCCGCTTCCGGAGGGCCGTGCCGGACCCCAGGCGGACCAGGCCGGGGCCGCGGTGGCACGGCGCGCTGCCGGGACGGGCCCGCACGCCCGTCGACCGGCGGTCGGAGGGCCACCCGTTGAGCCGGTGCGACCGGAGGGTCACACCCGTTGGGTCAACGGCGGCCCGGGGGATCACTCGGCGATCCGGTACTCCTCCAGGAGCCGGCGGCCGACGATCATCTTCTGGATCTCCGCAGTTCCTTCACCGATGAGCAGCATCGGGGCCTCGCGGTAGAGGCGCTCGATCTCGTACTCCTTCGAGAAGCCGTAGCCACCGTGGATGCGGAAGGCGTCCTCGACGACCTCCTTGCAGTACTCCGAGGCGAGGTACTTGGCCATGCCGGCCTCAAGGTCGTTGCGCTCGCCCGAGTCCTTCTTGCGGGCGGCCATGACCATCATCTGGTGGGCGGCCTCGACCTTGGTGGCCATCTCGGCGAGCTTGAACTGGATCGCCTGGTGCTCGGCGATCTTCTTGCCGAAGGTGGAGCGCTGCTGGGCGTAGGAGATGCCCAGCTCGAACGCGCGGCGGGCGACGCCGCAGCCGCGGGCGGCGACGTTGACGCGGCCGACCTCGACGCCGTCCATCATCTGGTAGAAGCCGCGCCCGGGGACGCCGCCGAGGATGCGGTCGGCCGGGATCCGGACGTCCTGGAGCACCAGCTCGGTGGTGTCGACGCCCTTGTAGCCCATCTTCTCGATCTTCCCGGGCACGGTGAGGCCGGGGACGGTCGGATTCGGGCCGAATCCGGGCGTCTTCTCGATCAGGAAGGTGGTCATGTTCTTGTACGGGGTGTTGCCGCCCTCGTCGGTCTTGCAGAGGACCGCGACGAGGGTGGAGGTGCCGCCGTTGGTGAGCCACATCTTCTGGCCGTTGAGGACGTAGAAGTCGCCGTCCTTGACGCCCTTGGTGGAGATGGCCGAAACGTCGGAGCCGAGGCCCGGCTCGGACATCGAGAAGGCGCCGCGGATCTCGCCGGCCGCCATCTTCGGCAGGAAGTAGTCCTTCTGCTCCTGCGTGCCGTGGGCGTTGATCATGTGCGCCACGATGAAGTGCGTGTTGACGATGCCGGAGACGGACATCCAGCCGCGGGCGATCTCCTCCACCACGAGGGCGTAGGTGAGCAGCGACTCGCCGAGGCCGCCGTACTCCTCGGGGATGGTGAGGCCGAAGAGGCCGAGCTGCTTCATCCCCTCGACGATGGCGGTGGGGTACTCGTCCTTGTGCTCCAGCTCGGTCGCGACCGGAATGATCTCCTTGTCGACGAAATCCCGCACGGTGGCGAGGATGTCCCGCTGGATCTCGGTGAGGCCGTCGGTCTGTGCGAGGCGTCCCATCGTGCGGCTCCGAAAAAGTCTGAGGGTCAGGGGGAAAGTCCGTGGATCCCCCGGGGGGGGGGATTGCCGGGGGCCCTGCCGGCGTGGCTGCGGCAGCAGGGCCCCCGTTCCGGGTGGGGGTCGGCCGATGACGGCGGCCTCCCCCTCCGGGGTATAGAGGGGACAGCTGGTTCAGGAGAGGGGCGTGGGACGGCCGGGCTGCTCGCCGCCGCGCTCCTTGATGTACGTCTCGGTCGGCACCATCACCTTGCGGCGGAAGATGCAGACGACCGTGCCGTCCTGCTTGTACCCCTTGGTCTCGACGTAGACGATGCCGCGGTCGTCCTTGGACTTGGACGGCCACTTGTCGAGGACGGTGGTCTCGCCGTAGATGGTGTCGCCGTGGAAGGTCGGTGCGACGTGCCGCAGCGACTCGATCTCCAGGTTGGCGATCGCCTTGCCGGAGACGTCCGGGACGGACATGCCGAGCAGCAGCGAGTAGATGTAGTTGCCCACGACGACGTTCTTGCCGAAGTCCGTCGTCTTCTCCGCATAGTTGGTGTCCATGTGGAGCGGGTGGTGGTTCATGGTGAGCAGACAGAAGAGGTGGTCGTCGTACTCGGTGACCGTCTTGCCGGGCCAGTGCTTGTAGACCGCGCCGACCTCGAACTCCTCGTAGGTGCGTCCGAACTGCATGGCTCAGGCCCTCAGCTTTCCGGGATCTCGAACTTGGTGGTGCGCTCCATGCCGGCGGCCCGGCCCTTGCCGGCGATGACCAGGGCCATCTTGCGGCTGGCCTCGTCGATCATCTCGTCGCCGAGCATCGCGGAGCCCTTGGCGCCGCCCGCCTCGGAGGTGCACCAGTCGTAGGCGTCGAGGATCAGCTCGGCGTGGTCGTAGTCCTCCTGCGAGGGCGAGAAGATCTCGTTCGCGGCGGCGACCTGGTCCGGGTGGAGCACCCACTTGCCGTCGAAGCCGAGGGCGGCGGCGCGGCCGGCGACCTCGCGGTAGCCCTCCTGGTTGCGGATCTGCAGGTAGGGGCCGTCGATCGCCTGCAGGTCGTTCGCGCGGGCGGCCATCAGGATCCGCATCAGGATGTAGTGGTAGGCGTCGGCCGGGTAGCCGGGCGGCTGCTCGCCGACCACCAGGGACTTCATGTTGATCGAGGCCATGAAGTCGGCGGGGCCGAAGATGATGGTCTCCAGCCGGGGCGAGGCCTCGGCGATGGCGTCGACGTTGATCAGGCCCTTGGCGTTCTCGATCTGCGCCTCGATGCCGATCTTGCCGACCTCGAAGCCCATGGTCTTCTCGATCTGGGTGAGCAGCAGGTCGAGCGCCCTGACCTGCTCGGCGTCCTGGACCTTCGGCAGCATGATGCAGTCGAGGTTCGGGCCGGCGCCCTCGACGACGGTGATCACGTCGCGGTAGGTCCAGTGGGTGGTCCAGTCGTTGACCCGGACGACCTTGGTCTTGTTGCCCCAGTCGCCGTTGTTGAGCGCGTCGACGATGTTGTGGCGGGCGCTCTCCTTGACGAGGGGGGCGCAGGCGTCCTCGAGGTCGAGGAAGACCTGGTCGGCGGGCAGGCCCTGGGCCTTCTCCAGGAAGCGCGGGTTGCTGCCGGGTACGGCCAGGCAGGAGCGGCGCGGGCGAAGACGGTTGCTTGAAATGTCGCTGGCGGTGGTCATGAGGGTGGTTCAGTTCCTTCCAGTGGTCAGCTGGTGGTCGCGGTCGGTGCGGGCGTCCAGGGCTGGAGCTTGTTGGCGAGCCGGATCTCGTCCACGATCCGGCCGATGATGGTCGTGATGCCGAAGTCCTTCGGGGTGAACACGGCGGCGACGCCGGCGGCCTTGAGGGCCTCGCCGTCCGCTGCCGGGATGATGCCACCCACGATCACCGGGACATCCTCCACCCCGGCGCGGCGCAGTCGCTGCAGCACGTCGGGCACCAGCTCGGAGTGGGCGCCGGAGAGGATGGACAGGCCCACGCAGTGCACGTCCTCCGCGACGGCGGCGGAGACGATCTGCTCCGGGGTGAGCCGGATGCCCTGGTAGACCACCTCGAACCCGGCGTCGCGGGCCCGGACGGCGATCTGCTCGGCACCGTTGGAGTGCCCGTCCAGGCCGGGCTTGCCGACCAGCAGACGCAGCTTGCCGGCGCCCAGCTCCTCGGCGGTGGCGGCGACCGCGGCACGCACCGCGGCCAGCTCGCCGCCGGGCTCGGCGGCCACCGCGACCGGGGCGCCGCCGACGCCGGTGGGGGCGCGGTACTCGCCGAAGACCTCGCGCAGGGCGAAGGACCACTCCCCGGTGGTGACGCCGGCCCGGGCGCAGGCGAGCGTGGCCGGCATCAGGTTGGCGTCGGTGGCGGCCACGGCCTTGAGCTCGGCCAGCGACTCCTGGGCGGCGACCTCGTCGCGCTGTCCGCGCCAGGCCTCCAGGGCGGCGAGGACGGACTGCTCGGAGGCCGGGTCGACGACCATGATCGCGGTGTCGAGGTCGGCCGTGAGCGGGCTCTCCTCGGTGGTGTCGAAGCAGTTGACGCCGACGATCTTGTCCTCGCCGGACTCGATCCGGGCCCGCCGGGCGGCGTGCGAGGCGACCAGGTTGGACTTCAGGTAACCGGACTCGACGGCCGGAATCACTCCGCCCATCTCCAGCACCTTGGCGATCTCGGCCTCGGCGCCGGCCAGCAGCTCGGCGGTCTTGGCCTCGATCACCTCGGAGCCGTTGAAGATGTCCCCGTACTCCAGCAGGTCGGACTCGTAGGCGAGCACCTGCTGGATCCGCAGCGACCACTGCTGGTCCCACGGCCGGGGCAGGCCGAGCGCCTCGTTCCAGGCGGGCAGCTGGACGGCCCGGGCGCGGGCGTCCTTGGAGAGCGTCACGGCGAGCATCTCCAGGACGATCCGCTGGACGTTGTTCTCCGGCTGCGCCTCGGTCAGGCCGAGCGAGTTGACCTGGACGCCGTAGCGGAACCGGCGCTGCTTCGGGTCCTGGACGCCGTAGCGCTCCAGCGTGACCTTCTCCCACAGCTGGGCGAAGGCACGCATCTTGCACATCTCCTCGACGAAGCGCACGCCGGCGTTTACGAAGAAGGAGATCCGGGCGACCACGTCGCCCATCCGCTCGGCCGGCACCTGGCCGGAGTCGCGGACGGCGTCGAGCACCGAGATGGCGGTGCACATCGCGTAGGCGATCTCCTGGACGGGCGTGGCGCCGGCCTCCTGCAGGTGGTAGCTGCAGATGTTGATCGGGTTCCACTTGGGGATGTTCCCGACCGTGTAGGCGATCATGTCGGTGATCAGGCGCACCGAGGGGCCGGGCGGGAAGACGTGCGTCCCGCGTGACAGGTACTCCTTGACGATGTCGTTCTGGGTGGTGCCGGTGAGCCGGGCGACGTCGGCGCCCTGCTCCTCGGCGACCACCTGGTAGAGCGCCAGCAGCCACATCGCGGTGGCGTTGATCGTCATCGAGGTGTTGGTCTGTTCGAGCGGGATGCCGTCGAACAGGGTGCGCATGTCGCCGACGTGGCCGACCGGGACGCCGACCCGGCCCACCTCGCCGCGGGCGAGGATGTGGTCGGAGTCGTAGCCGGTCTGGGTCGGCAGGTCGAAGGCGACGGAGAGGCCGGTCTGACCCTTCGCCAGGTTCCGCCGGTAGAGCGCGTTGGAGTCGCTCGCGGTGGAGTGCCCGGCGTAGGTGCGCATCAGCCAAGGGCGGTCACGCTTCTGCTGCTCAGTCATTGGATCGGCCTCAGACGTTCCGGCTGCGGTTGATGTTCCGCTCGCCGAGCTCGCGGAAAAGGTTGATGGCGTCGATGTGCTGCGCGCGGAACTCCTGGTCGCGCACGCCCAGGCCCTCCTCGGGGGCCAGGCAGAGCACGCCGACCTTGCCCTGGTGCTTGTTGTGGTGCACGTCGAGGGCGGCCTGGCCGGTCTCCTCCAGGGAGTAGACCTTCGACAGGGTCGGGTGGATCTTGCCCTTGGCGATCAGGCGGTTGGCCTCGAAGGCCTCGCGGTAGTTGGCGAAGTGCGAGCCGACGATCCGCTTGAGCGACATCCACAGGTACCGGTTGTCGTACTGGTGCATGAAGCCGGAGGTGGAGGCGCAGGTGACGATGGTGCCGCCCTTGCGGGTGACGTACACCGAGGCGCCGAAGGTCTCCCGGCCCGGGTGCTCGAAGACGATGTCCACGTCCTCGCCGCCGGTGAACTCGCGGATCTTCGAGCCCAGGCGCTTCCACTCGCGCGGGTCCTGGGTGTTCTCGTCCTTCCAGAACCGGTAGCCCTCGGCGGAGCGGTCGATGATCGCCTCGGCGCCCATGGCGCGGCAGATCTCGGCCTTCTGGTCGTTGGAGACCACGCAGATCGGGGTGGCGCCGCCGGCCAGCGCGTACTGGGTGGCGTACGAGCCGAGGCCGCCGCTGGCGCCCCAGATCAGCACGTTGTCGCCCTGCTTCATGCCGGCGCCGTTGCGGGAGACCAGCTGGCGGTAGGCGGTGGAGTTGACCAGACCGGGGGAGGCGGCCTCCTCCCAGGTGAGGTGCTTCGGCTTGGGCAGCAGCTGGTTGGTCTTCACCAGCGCCAGCTGGGCCAGGCCGCCGAAGTTGGTCTCGAAGCCCCAGATACGCTGCTCCGGGTCCATCATCGTGTCGTTGTGGCCGTCCGGGGACTCCAGCTCGACCGAGAGGCAGTGGGCGACGACCTCGTCGCCGGGCTTCCAGGCGTTGACGCCCGCGCCGGTGCGCAGGACGACGCCGGCCAGGTCGGAGCCGACCACGTGGTACGGCAGGTCGTGGCGCTTGGTCAGCGGCGACAGACGGCCGTAGCGCTCCAGGAAGCCGAAGGTGGAGACCGGCTCGAAGATCGAGCTCCACACGGTGTTGTAGTTCACCGCGCTGGCCATGACGGCGACCAGGGCCTCCCCGGGGCCCAGCTCGGGCAGGGCGACCTCGTCGAGGTGGAGGGACTTGCGGGGGTCCTTGTCGCGGCTGTCGAGTCCCGCGAACATCTGCTCCTCGTCCTTGTGGAGCGTGACCGCTCGGTAGGACTCGGGGAGCTCGATGGCGGCGTAGTCCTCCGACGTGGCGTCGTTGCTGAGGATCGCGTCGAGGATTTGCTGCATGGCTCTGCCTCCGAAGGCGTACCTGTGTGAGGGCGCACAGGGCGTCTGGGGGAGCCGGGAGCGGACACCGGCTTCGCTGAAGTGGGTGGTGGGCGGGTCAGGCTGGGCCCGGCGGTGGACCGGGTGGTGACTGGCACTGCTCCCGGGGTGTGGGAACACCGGACGACGGCGCGCCGAGGTGGGGAGCCGCGGCGCCGCGACTGGTGGGTAACAACGTAGTGGCACCCTGTGCCACTCGTAAAGACACCGGGTGTCAGGAATTCCGGCGGGTTCGTGCCACCTTCGAGCGGTGCCGAACGGGTACGAAAAGGGCCCGCGCCGATTGCTCGGCACGGGCCCTCGATACTGCTGTGACCTGCGGAAATGTCGCTGTCAGGCTGGCCTGGAGCCGCTCAGTGCGGCCCGGATGCTGTCCACCACCACGTCCAGCGGAGCATCCGTCCGGGCGACTGTGATGAGTACCTCACCTCCGGGGCTGGCACTCAGTGCGCTCTCGGCCAGCACCTCCCCAGGGGCCCCACTGGCACCGGGTGCCACCAAAGATCCCCGACGCCTGGCACCGGGCGCGTTGGACGCCCAGAAGGTCCGCCGGATCACCTCGAAGGAGTGGTCCAGCTGCGCCTCGACGTCCCCCCGGCCGCCGGCCCGAAGCCAGCGCCGCAGCACGTGGTTGTGCGCAGCGACCACGGCCGCTGCCGACACCTCGGCCAGCATCGAGTCGTCCTCGCCGCCGCGCTGCCAGCCCGACGGGATCTCCTCGCCGGTGTCGAAGCGGCCCAGCAGGTACCGGGTGAACAGCCGCTCGTACCGGGCCACCACGGCGATCTCCCGCTCGCGCAGCGCCGGGACCTGACGGATCAGCTGGTACCGCGCGACGGACACCCCCGGGGTGGAGGCGTACATCCGCAGCACCTCCTTGATGCCCCGGCAGACCACGTCCAGCGGGTGCTCCGCGGGCTCGGCGCTGGCCAGCAGGTCGGCCACCCGGACGAGCGTGTCGTCGTGGTCCGGGAAGATCGCCTCCTCCTTCGACCGGAAGTACCGGAAGAAGGTGCGCCGGGCCACCCCGGCCGCTGCTGCGATCTGGTCGACCGTGGTCTCCTCGTAGCCCTGCGAGGCGAACAGGTCCATCGCGGCCGTGGCCAGGTCCTGGCGCATCTGCAGGCGCTGCGCCGCGGCCCGGCGGCTGCCCGGCCCGCCGTCCGGCCCGGTGCCCCCGGCCGACGGGGCCGGCCGGTCGGCGCCGCGCGGTACGGCGGACTGCTGCGGGGTGGCTGACTGAACCCGATCCATGTCCGGAACGCTACACGGCCCCGGCGGCGCCCCGGCCGCCCTTCCCCGGCGGACCGGCGAGACCGGCCCGGTCACGGCCGGGCGGGGCCAGCGGGCGGACACCGTCCCCGGGTTCCAGGCGGACCTCGGCTGGCCCGAGGCGCCCCCCGACGCGCCCCCTGAGGCGCCCCCCGACGCGCCCCCCGACGCGCCCCCCGACGCGATCCCGGCCGGCGCCGCCCCGCGCGGAGCGGCGCCGCCGGCCTGCGGCGTGGTCACCGGCGCGCGTGGTCGCGGAACCCGCGGCCGGTCTTGCGGCCCAGGCAGCCGGCCGCGACCAGGTGCTCCAGCAGCGGCGCGGCGGCCAGGCCCGGCTCGCGGAACTCCTGGTGCAGCACCTGCTCGATGGTCAGCGACACGTCCAGGCCGACCACGTCCAGCAGCTCGAACGGGCCCATCGGGTAGCCGCAGCCCAGCTTCATCGCGGTGTCGATGTCGTCCACCGTCGCGTAGTGCTCCTGGAGCATCCGCACCGCGTCGTTCAGGTACGGGAAGAGCAGCGCGTTGACGATGAAGCCGGCCCGGTCCCCGCACTCCACCGGGTGCTTGCGCACCTTCGCGCACAGCCCCAGGACGGTCGCGGTGACGTCCGGCGCGGTCAGCACGGTGGAGACCACCTCGACCAGCTTCATGGCCGGCGCCGGGTTGAAGAAGTGCATGCCGATCACGTCCTGCGGCCGCGAGGTGGCGGTCGCGCAGCTGATCACCGGCAGCGAGGAGGTGGTGGTGGCGAGCACCGCGCCGGGCCGGACGATCTTGTCCAGGGTGGCGAACAGCTCCCGCTTGACCGCCAGGTCCTCGGCTACCGCCTCGACCACCAGGTCGACCTCGGCCAGCTCGGAGTACTGGCCGACCGGCGTCACCAGGGCCAGCGCGGCGTCCCGCTGCTCCGCGGTCAGCCGGCCCTTGGCGACCGACCGCTCCAGCGACCTGGCCAGCTGCGCCTTGGCCTTCTCGGCCTTCTCCTGGCTGCGGGCGGCCAGCAGCACCGGGTGGCCGGACTTGGCGAACACCTCGGCGATGCCGGTCGCCATCGTGCCCGAGCCGCAGACGCCGACCGTCCGCACCTCGCGGCCCGGCACCTTCGGCTGCGCCGGCCCGGTGGCCGCGTCGACGGCCTTGGACGAGCCGGGCGCCTCGTAGGTGTAGAAGCCGCGGCCGGACTTGCGGCCGAGCAGCCCGGCCGAGACCAGCTGGCCGAGGATCGGGGCGGGCGCGTGCAGCCGGTCCCTGGACTGCTCGTACATCGCCTCCAGGACGGTCCGCGCGGTGTCCACGCCGATCAGGTCGAGCAGCGCCAGCGGGCCCATCGGCAGGCCGCAGCCGAGCCGCATCGCGGCGTCGATGTCCTCGCGGGAGGCGTACTTGGACTCGTACATCGCCGCGGCCTGGTTCAGGTACGCGAACAGCAGGCCGTTCACCACGAACCCGGCGCGGTCGCCGGCCGCGACCGGCTCCTTGCCGAGGTCCCGGGCGAACGCGGCGGCGTCCATGGCGACCTGCGGGGCGGTCAGCACGGTGCGGACCACCTCGACCAGCTTCATGGTGTGCACCGGGTTGAAGAAGTGCAGGCCCAGCACCCGGTCCGGACGGGCGGTGGCGGCGGCGATCCGGGTCACCGAGAGCGCGGTGGTGCCGGTGGCCAGGACCGTCTCAGGCGGGCAGATCCGGTCCAGCTCCGCGAAGACCTCCCGCTTCAGCTCCAGCTGCTCGGGCACCTCCTCGATCACCAGGTCGGCCCCGGCGGCGGCGGTCAGCTCGTGGCCGACCGAGATCAGCGCGAGCAGCGCGGCGCGCTCCTCGGCGGTGATCCGCTCCCGGTCGACGGCGTGCGCGGTGGCCTCCTCGATCCGGGCCAGCGCCCGGGCGGCCGAGTCCTCGGTGGCTTCGATGCCGATCACCCGGCGGCCGCTCTTGGCGACCGCCACCGCGACACCGGCACCCATCGTGCCGAGGCCGACCACGGCGACCGTGGGGAAGGGACGCTCCATTGTCCTGAACTCCTAGTCATGAGGGGCCCGCGCGCGCTCCGGCGGGCGCGCCGCCGCGCCCGGACGCACGCCGGGGGCGGCCGCCGCCGGAGGAGGGTTCGCGCGCGGGGGCTGGGGAGATGACGGTTGCGGCGCACGCGCGCAGCGGCCGGTCCGCTCCGGCCGAACTGCGGGTGTGCCGTGGTACTCAGGCGCTCAAAGGTGAAGGAAGCGGCGCTGATACGAGGAGAGAACCCGGCCCGCCGCGGTTCGCGGCACCGGCCGGTGAAGGACGCACGACGCCGTCGGTGCGGCTCCCGAAGCCCGACGGTGGTGCGTGCGGCCACTGTAGCGAAGCTACTGCCCAGTAGGAAGAGGTCGGTCGGGAGCAGTGCGGCCAGGACCGGGAGCAGTCCGGCCAGGAAGAGTGCCGTCCGCCCCGAACGAGTGAACGGGAGGACGGGCGTCCGTTCCAACCACTCGATAGGGGAGTTCCGGGGACCCCGCGGGCGGGGCAGCATGAAGGCATGACTACCGGAACCGTCGCCGTGGGCACGGCCGCGTCCTCCTCCGGCGCGACCGGCCCGACCGGCCTCGACGCCCACCTCGCCGCCGTCGCGCTGCCCCCGCGCGCCGAACGAGCCGAGCGGGCCGAGGCCACCGCCGACCGGCTGCGCGCGGCCGGCGTCGAGGCGGTCGCCGTCACCTGGGTGGACAACGCGGGCATCACCAGGGTCAAGGCCGTCCCGCTGAGCGGCCTGGTGCACACGGCCCAGTGGGGCGTCGGCGCCGCGCCCTGCTTCGACGTCTTCCTCGCCGACGACACCATCACCACCAGCCCGATCATCGGCGGTCCCACCGGGGACCTGCGGCTCTACCCGGACCTCGACCGGGCCGTCCCGCTGGCCGCCCAGCCCGGCTGGGCCTGGGCCCCGGGGGACCGGCACACCCAGGCGGGCGCCCCGCACCCCGGCTGCCAGCGGCTGTTCGCCCGCCGGATGGAGGCCGCCGCGGCCGCACGCGGGCTGAGCCTCAAGGCCGGGATCGAGGTCGAGTGGGTGGTCGCCCTCGCCGGGGCGCCGCAGGACGAGCCGCAGTACCCCACGCACGGCCCGGCGTACGGGATGCACCGGCTCACCGACCTCTCCGACTACCTGCGGGACGTCCTGCGCGCCCTCGGCGAGCAGGGGCTGGCCGTCCTGCAGATCCACCCCGAGTACTCGCCGGGCCAGTTCGAGGTCTCGGTCGCCCCCGAGGGCCCGGTCGGCGCCGCCGACACCTCCGTCCTGGTCCGGCACACGATCCGGGCCGTCTCCGCCCGGCACGGCCTGCGGGTCTCCTTCGCCCCCGTGGTCGAGGCCGGCGCGGTCGGCAACGGCGGCCACCTGCACCTGAGCCTCTGGCGCGACGGCCACAACCTCGGCCGCGGCGGCTCCGGCCCGCACGGCCTGACCACCGAGGCCGAGGGCTTCCTCGCCGGCGTGCTCGGCGCGCTGCCCGAGCTGCTGGTGCTCGGCTGCTCCAGCCCGGCCGGGTACCTGCGGCTGGTGCCCTCGCACTGGGCCGGCGCCTACCAGTGCTGGGGCCTGGAGAACCGCGAGGCCGCGCTGCGCCTGGTCACCGGCTCGACGGGGGAGCGCTCCGCCGCCGCCAATGCCGAGGTCAAGTGCTTCGACGCCAGTGCCAACCCCTATCTCGCGGTCGGCGCGGTGCTCGCCACCGGCCTCGTCGGGCTGGACCAACGACTCGCCCTGCCACCGGAGTTCATCGGAGACCCGGTCGCCGCCGCGCCCGGCACGGTGCCCCGGCTGCCGGCGAGCCCGGCCGAGGCGCTGGCCGCGTACGAGCGCTCGGCGGTGCTCCGCGAGGCGCTCGGCGAGCCGCTGTACCAGGCGGTGCTGGCGGTCCGCCGGGCCGAGGCCGAGCAGTACGCCGAGGCCACCCCCGAGCAGGTGGTCGCGGCCACCCGCTGGCGGTTCTGACCGGTGCCCTCGCTGGACGTGCCCGCGCTGGTCGACCACCACTGCCACAGCGTGGTGGCGGCCGACCTCGCGGACGACGCCCTGGCCGGGCTGCTCACCGAGTCCGACCGCCCGCCCGCGCCCGGCACCTCGCCGTTCGACAGCGCGCTCGGCCTGGCCGTCCGGCGCTGGTGCCCGCCCGCGCTCGGCCTGCCCGCGCACGCCCCGGCCGCCGACTACCTGGCCCGGCGGCGCGAGCTGGGCGCCGCCGAGGCCACCCGCCGGCTGCTGGCCGCCGCCGGGCTGGACACCTGCCTGGTGGACACCGGGCTGTCCGCCGCGGCGGGCCGTCCGCTGCTCCCGCTCAGCGAGTTCGCCGAGGCCTCCGGGGCCCGGGTGCGCGAGGTGGTGCGGCTGGAGTCGGTGGCCGAGGCCGCGTCGGCGACGGCCGAAGCCTGGCCGCAGGCCGTCCGCGAGGCACTGGCCGGGGCCACCGCCGGCGCGGTCGCCGTCAAGTCGGTGATCGCGTACCGGCACGGTCTGGCCGTCCCGCCCGAACGGCCCGCGACGGTGGCCGTGGTGGCCGCGGCGGGTGCCTGGCTGCGCTCCGGACGCGGCCGGCTGACCGATCCCGTCCTGCTGCACCACCTGCTCTGGACGGCCGTCGACGTGTGCGCCGGGCTGGGCCTGCCGCTCCAACTCCACACCGGCTTCGGCGATCCGGACCTCACCCTGCACCTGGCGGACCCGTCGCTGCTCACCGGTTTCGTCCGCGCGGCCGAGTCGAGCGGCGTCCCGCTGGTGCTGCTGCACGGCTATCCGTACCACCGGCAGGCCGCCTGGCTGGCCCAGGCCTTCCCGACCGTGTACACCGACCTCGGGCTGACCGCTTCCTACGCCGGGCCGCGGGTGGCGGCGGTGCTCGGCGAGATGCTGGAACTGGCGCCCTTCGGCAAGCTCCTGTTCTCCACCGACGCGTACGGGCTGCCGGAGCTGTACCTGGTCGGCGCGGCGCAGTTCCGGCACGGGCTGGGCGAGTTGCTCGCGCGGTGGCGGGCGGACGGCGCCTGTTCGTCGGCGGACGCCCAACGGCTGGCCCGGCTGGTCGCCGCCGACAATGCCCGCCGCCTCTACCGGCTCTGAGCCGCTACCAAGTGACGAACCCGTAGGTGCCGCCGACGCCCGGGCCGAGCTTGGGCAGGTGACCCTCGGCCGACATGTCCAGCCGCCAGTCGCCGTCCGCCCAGCGGAGGTTGGCGGTCGTCGAGTTGTGGATCCCGGGCCGGGCACCCGGAAGGTCGACGAGCAGCATGACCATGGCCCGCTCCGGCGTGTAGGTCATGACGGAGAAGGCGACCACCTTCACCGAGCCGACGCCCTCGGCGTGGAGCGGGTCGTTGAGTCGGTGGTCGGCGTATTCCTTGGCCGCGCTCGGCGGGTAGATCTGGGTTCGGGCGGCCTTTTCCCAGTCGTCGTGGCCGGTGTCGATCGCCGCGAGCACGGCGGCGGCCCTGGCGGCGCCTTCGGGGGTGTGTGCGAAGCAGTGCCAGAAGCCGCCCTCGTAGAGGAGCGGGCCCGTGGTGCGGGAGGTGGGGACCAGCAGCGAGCCAAGCGGCTTGAACTCCGTCCCGGGCGGAGTGGCGGTCGGCTTGCTCTGGTCGTGGTCGTCGGTCTGGCAGCCCGGGCCCCGATCGCCGGCCGGCACCGGCACCGGTGGCGTGGTGGTGGCCGGTGCGGGCGCGGTGGTCGCTGCGGTCGAACTCGGAGTGCTCGCAGCACTCGTGGCCACGCTCGTGGGCGCGGTGGCGGTGGCGGTGGCGCCGGTGGACGTGGACGTGGGCGTGCAGGCGGCGCTCAGAGCGAGCGCGGCGACGGCGGCCAGGGCGATGGCCCGAGGTCTGATGGACATGGCTGTGAAGAGTCCCCCGTGGTGATGACGATTCCGATGGCATGGATCATGCCAGCCGCGGACAGGGGGCGTGGTGGGCGGTCCGACGGATGGTCAGCCGACAAGGCCGTCGTCGATGCGGATGGTCAAGTTGTGACGATTAGATGACTACCTCTTGCAAATCTCATCGCATATTCATTAGCGTCCCGACCATTCCAGTGCACCTGCCAACCGCGGCCGCTGCATGACGACTCGGGAGGGCCAACCCCTATGAGTGTTCCTCGGATCAGCCGGACCCGGTACGCGGCGGTGGGCCTCGTGCTCGCCACCGCCGGCGCCCTCGCGCTCCCGGCCGGCACCGCCGTCGCGGCCCCCGCGGCCGACTCGACGACCGGTCCGCTGCTCAGCTACGTGGTCAACACCAAGGCCAACCACGGCCAGGTGCAGAAGGTCGAGAAGGCGGTCACCACCCTGGGCGGCACGGTGGTGTACTCGTACGAGCAGATCGGCGTCGTCATCGCCCGCTCGAACGACACCAAGTTCGCCGAGAAGCTGCGCCAGGCCAAGGGCGTCGAGTCGGTCGGTGCCAGCCGCACCAAGGGCATCACGGCCGCCGACCAGTCCAAGGCCGAGGTCGCCGCCGAGCCCACCGCCGCGCCCGCCCCCGGCCAGGAGCCGTACGAGGCCAACCAGTGGGACATGCGCCAGATCGGTGTCGACAAGGCGCACAAGATCTCGCTCGGCAGCCGCAACGTCACCGTCGGCGTGCTGGACTCGGGCGTCGACGCGACGCACGAGGACCTGGCCCCCAACGTGGACGCCTCGCAGTCGGTCTCCTGCATCGACGGCGGCAAGCCGAACACGGACTGGAAGTCCTGGCAGCCCACCACCAGCGACCACGGCACCCACGTGGCCGGCACCATCGCCGCCGCGAAGAACGGCAAGGGCATCGTCGGCATCGCGCCGAACGTCAAGCTGGCCGCGGTCAAGGTCGTCGACGACGGCGGGTTCATCTACCCGGAGTACGCGATCTGCGGCTTCGTCTGGGCCGGTGAGCACCAGTTCAAGGTGACCAACAACAGCTACTACGTCGACCCGTGGATGTTCAACTGCCCGAACGACAAGGACCAGGAGGCGATCACTGCCGCCATCCGCAAGGCGGTCGCGTTCTCGCAGCGCAAGGGCGTCCTCAACGTGGCCGCGGCCGGTAACGAGAACATCGACCTGGCCCACAAGACCACCGACGTCAGCAGCCCGGACGACACCACCCCCGGCACCCGCCCGGTCACCAACGACTGCCTGTCGCTGCCGACCGAGCTGCCGGGCGTCATCGCCGTCTCCTCCGTGGGCGTCAACGGCGACAAGGCGTACTACTCCAGCTACGGCAAGGGCGTCGTGACCGTCGCGGCCCCCGGTGGTGACCGCCGCTACCAGCTGCCGGACACCCCGGACAAGGACGGCCGGATCCTCTCCACCATCCCGGGCAACAAGTACGGCTACATGCAGGGCACCTCGATGGCCACCCCGCACGTCACCGGTGTGGTCGCGCTGCTCGCCGGCACCTTCCCGTGGGCCAGCCCCGACGAGCTGACCGACCTGCTGACCAGCCAGGCCGAGTCCCACGCCTGCCCGACCGCCGAGTTCAACCCGGGCGGCGCCGGCCAGTGGAAGGCCACCTGCGAGGGCGGCGAGAACGACAACGGCTTCTACGGCGCCGGCATCATCAACGCCGAGAAGGCGGTCCAGTGGTGGCGGTGACGTGCTGACGCGCCGGCGTTGATTACGGCGACAGCTGAACACTGAGCTGGGGAGCGGGACCTCGGGTTCCGCTCCCCAGTCGTTTTTGAGTACCCGTACTCAGGCCGGCGCACCGCCCGCTCGCCAGGATGAAGCCGTACCGCACGGATTCACCCCAGGAGTTGAGCAGCATGGCGCAGACCTTCACCGGCCGGACGGATGGCGGGCGTACCTGGCCCTTGCTCGTCCTCGGCGTGGTCGAACTGTTCGTCGCCGGGCCGATGTTGGCGATGCTCGTGATGACCGGCCTGGTGGCCGGCGTGATGGGCCTCGCCAGCGGCAGTTCGGCCGTTGTCGTGCTGGGCCTCGCCCTGCTGCTGGCCCTGGGACCGCTGCTCGGACTGGGTCTCGGGTTCCTGCTGGTCCGGGTATTCGAGCTGCGCAGGGAGCCCGGCGCGTTCCCGCTGATCAGCTTCGGCCTGCTGGCCGGCACCGCGATCGAGTACCTCTGCTGGATCCGCCCCGCCATCGGCTGAGGGCCCTAACTCTCGAAGTGGTGCTCCCACACCGTCTCGACCGACGGTTTGCCGTGCAGGTCCGGCACAGTCTGGAGCCAGGCCGGCCGTCCGGCCCTGGTCCGGGCCGCCCGCCGCCGCTCCGCCTCGCGCAGCTGCTCGGGCGTGGCGAAGCCCTCCGGCAGCCACTCGGCGGAGAGCACCGCCCGGGCCGCCAGGTGCGTGACGTACGCGTGCCGCACCGCGGCCACCGAGTCGAAGCCGGGCTCGTCGGCCAGCCACTCGTCGGGGACCAGCGCCAGCACCTCCTCCAGCAGCCCGACGGTGACCAGCGGGCCGAGCTCCTCGTCGGCCAGCCGGACGTCCGGGGCGCAGCCGCCGAGCGCGTGCGCGCTGAGGTCGTAGCGCCTGCCGACGGCCGCCTCGGCGGTGGCCCAGCGGTGGTGGAAGATCAGCGCCGCGCCGTTGTCGATCAGCCAGAGCCGCCCGTGCCAGACCACCAGGTTGGGGTTGTGCACGGTGCGGTCGACGTTGCCGGTGAGGGCGTCCAGCCAGACCACCCGGCCGGCCTCGGCGGAGTCCACCGGGATCAGCCCGGGCCGGTAGTCCCGCGCGCCGGGCAGCAGGTCCATCCCGAGGTTGAGGCCGCCGCTGGCCTTGAGCATGTCCTGGATCTCGGCGTCCGGCTCGTCCGCGGCGACCGCCGGGTCGAAGTCCACCAGCCGCAGCTCCGGGACGCGCAGGCCGAGCCGCCGGGCGAGTTCGCCGACGATCACCTCGGCGACCAGCGCCTTGCGGCCCTGCGCGGCGCCGGTGAACTTCACGACGTACGTGCCCAGGTCGTCGGTCTCCACGACGCCCGGCACCGAGCCGCCGGCCCGCAGGGGGTCGACGTAGCGCACTGCTGTCACCAGTTCGAGCACACCGGCCACCCTACGGCCTCGGGCCCGTCTCCGAACTCCCGTCGTCCGCCCGACCGCGAGCCCCGGAAGGCCCGGCACCCGGCGCTGTGGTTGGCTTGCCGCGAGAACCGAACCACCACACGAGGAGTACAAGGTCATGGGACAGGTGCTGGCCACCACCGAGCGGGTCTACGACGCCGCCCCCGAGCGGGTGTACGAGGCGCTGGCCGACTACCAGGTGACCCGCCCGAAGCTGCTGCCCGCGCAGTACAGCGAGTACGAGGTCCGGGCCGGCGGCACCGGCGCAGGCACCCAGGTGCACTGGAAGCTGCAGGCGACCGAGAAGCGGGTGCGGGACTGCCTGTTCACCGTCTCCGCCCCGAAGCCGGACCAGCTGGTGGAGACGGACGCCAACTCCAGCATGGTCATCACCTGGACCGTCGCGGCGGCCGGCGAGGGCCGGTCCAAGGTGACCGTCTCGGCCACCTGGCAGGGCGCGGGCGGCATCGGCGGCTTCTTCGAGCGCACCTTCGCCCCGAAGGGCCTGAACCGGATCCACGACCAGGTGCTCGCCAACCTGGCCGCCGAGGTCCGCTGAGCCACCGCGGCACTGCGGTAATTCGCTTGCGGATTCGAGGAGTTCGTCCACCCGTACGAGCCACGAGCCGTACGGGTGGACGGCCCGCCACCTGCGGGTGACGGGGACCGCCCGGCACGGCGGAGCGACCCTAGGCTCGCCGCCGTGCATATGACGATCCTTCACATTTCGCAGCCGGTGGACGGCGGAGTCGCCCGCGTCGTCGTCGATCTGGTCCGGGGCCAGCGGGAGGCCGGTCACCGGGTGCTGGTGGCCTGCCCGCGCGGCGGCCGGCTGGCCGAGGAGGCCGCCGCCGTGGGCGCGCTGGTCCAGGACTGGCCCGCCGAGCGTTCGCCCGGTACCGGCACCCTGGGGGAGGCCTGGCGGCTGCGCCGGATCGTCCGGGCCGCCGCGCCCGACGTGGTCCATCTGCACAGCGCCAAGGCGGGGTTGGCCGGCCGGCTGGCCGTCCGCGGCGCGGTGCCGACCGTCTTCCAGCCGCACGCCTGGTCCTTCGCCGCCGTGGACGGCGCCCTGGCCGCCGCCACCCTGCGCTGGGAGCGCTTCGCGAGCCGCTGGGCGCACCGGCTGCTCTGTGTCAGCGTCCAGGAGCGGGCCGACGGCGTCGCCGCCGGGGTGCACGCCGACTGGGCGGTGGTGCCCAACGGCGTGGACGTCCGCCACTACGCGCCCGCCGACCGCCGGGCCGCCCGGATCGCGCTCGGCCTGGACCTGGACGCCCCGCTGGCGGTCTGCGTCGGGCGACTGTGCCGGCAGAAGGGCCAGGACGTGCTGCTGGCGGCCTGGCCGGAGGTGCTGCGCCGGGTGCCGCAGGCCCGGCTCGCGCTGGTCGGCGGCGGGCCGGACGAGCAGCAGCTGGCGAAGGTGGTCCGGGAGTCGGCCGAGCCGTCCCGGGTCCGGCTGGTGGGGGACGTGCCGGATCCGCGGCCGTGGCTGGCGGCGGCCGATCTGGTGGTGCTGCCCTCGCGCTGGGAGGGGATGGCGCTGGCCCCGCTGGAGGCGATGGCGGCCGGCCGTCCGGTGCTGCTGACCGACGTGCCCGGGGCCCGGGAGTGCCTGCCCCCGGCCGAGCGCGCGCAGGCGGTCGTCCCGGCCGAGGACGTGACCGCGCTTGCCACCCGAATGGCCGAAGCGCTGTCCGATCCGATCGAGTGCGAGCGCCGCGGTGCCCG
Organism: Kitasatospora aureofaciens; assembly: GCF_019192735.1. Classification (GTDB taxonomy): domain Bacteria; phylum Actinomycetota; class Actinomycetes; order Streptomycetales; family Streptomycetaceae; genus Kitasatospora; species Kitasatospora aureofaciens_A. The sequence continues at coordinate 53,397 of NZ_JAHTKP010000021.1, read as the reverse complement.
GCTCCGTCGTCACGTGGTCGCCCGGCACGACGTCCGCACGGTGGTCGAACAGGTGGACGCTCTGTACCGCCATCTGCTGGGGGCCGGCCCGGCGGCCGGACGGCGCCGCACCCGTGTCCCAGAGCGGATCTGATCGTTTCACATGCCGTGAATGCCCGCCGTTCAGGCGCGGTCGTATTCGCACCCTCAACCGGATAAGGGCGAGGCGCTAAATCCGAAATACCTATTAATGGGCGGCTGGAATGAAATGGCAAGTCACTTTCCAGCCGGAAAGGCTCGGCTCGGTATTGTCTGATTTTGCCTGCTTCGTTTCGATTTTACGCCGGGAATTTGCGAGAGAGCCTAGAGCCGCCAGCGGCAGCAGGTGCTGTCAGGACCGCGCCCACCGGGCTGGGACGGCCGCTCCGCGCCAACCGGTGCCGGGGCGCCGTCACCCCGGGCACACAGCAGGGGAGTTCGTGCGCTGATGACCATTGACCACGACAGCGTGCCGCGATCCGGCCGACCCCTGGCCGGCCCGCGGCGGCCCGGCACCGGGCTGCTCGACCGCCCGGCCGGGGCGGCGCAGACCTGGGCCGTGCCGCCGCCGCACCGGCACCGCAGGGCGGTCCGCTCCCGGCTCGCCCTGCCGCTCGCACTGGTCCAGGTCGACGCGATCGCGCTCTGCGCCGCCACCGGCGTCGCCAACCGGGTGCTCGACCCGGCCGTCCGGGTCGCGCCGCTGCTCGGCGCCGCCGCCGTGCTCCCCCTGCTGCTCGCCCTCAACCTCGCCGGCGGCCTCTACCGCACCCGGCTCACCCTCTCCGTCCTCGACGAACTGCCCGCGCTGGCCGTCCGGGCCGTGGTCGCCACCGCATTCGCCGTCACCCTCACCGGCTGCCTGGACGGCCGCTGGCCCGACTGCGGCCCGGCCACCCCGGCCCGGCTCACCGCCCTGCTCGGCGCCCAGCTGCTGATCGCCGCCCTCGGCCGCGGCGTGCTCTACCACCTGGTCCGGCGGATCCGTCGCAGCCGCCCCACCCCCGTCCTGGTGCTCGGCGCCGGCCGGCTCGGCCGCCGGGTCGCCGCCGCTCTCCGTGAGCGCGGCGAGTACGGGATGCGCCCGGTCGGCTTCCTCGACGCCGACCCGCCGCTGCTGGCCGGCGACATCGACCTGCCCGTCCTCGGCGGCCGCGAGGTGCTGGAGCGGGAGATCCGCCGGCACCGCATCCAGCACGTCGTCGCCACCGCCGGCGCGGCCGACGAGGACGAGACCGCCGCCACCCTGCGCGACGCCGTCCGGCTCGGCTGCCAGGTCTGGCTGGTGCCGGCGCTGCGCGAGTACGGCTCGCTGCCCGCCACCCCGCCGGCCGGCGGCGACCACCTGTGGGGCTTCCCCTGCCTCCAGGTCGGCCACCCGGCGATGCGCCGCCCCGGCTGGGCCGCCAAGCGCACCCTGGACGTGACCGCAGCTGCGCTCGGCCTGCTGCTGCTCGCCCCCGTCCTGGTCCTGTGCGCGCTGGCCGTACGCTTCGACACCGGCCCCGGCGTGCTCTTCCGCCAGCAGCGCACCGGGCTGGACGGCCGGGTCTTCACCGTCCTCAAGTTCCGCACCCTGCGCCCCAGCAACGAGCACGAGTCGGCGACCCGCTGGAACATCTCCCAGGACCACCGGATGGGCGCCGTCGGCAAGCTGCTGCGCCGCAGCTCGCTGGACGAGCTGCCGCAGCTCTGGAACGTCCTGCGCGGCGACATGAGCCTGGTCGGCCCACGCCCCGAGCGCCCCTACTTCGTCATGCGGTTCAGCCAGGCCTACCCCGAGTACGCGGACCGCCACCGCGTCCCGGTCGGCCTCACCGGCCTCGCCCAGGTCAACGGCCTGCGCGGGGACACCTCGATCGAGGACCGGGCCCGCTTCGACAACCGCTACATCGAAAGCTGGAGCCTCTGGCAGGACGTCAAGATCCTGTGCCGCACCGCAGCCCTGATGCTCCACCCGGACGGGAGCTGACCAGCGTGGCCCTCACCCTCCCCGCCGTCCCCCGGCCGGCCTTACGGAAGACCCTTCCCGCACTCGCCGACCGGCCCAGCCTGCTCGCCGCGGCGACCGTGCTGCTGGTCTGCGTGCCCACCGGCGAGAAGGACGTCACCGCGGCCGTCCACATCACCGCCGCCGACCTCGCCTCGCTGGCCCTGGTCGCGCTCACCGCGCTGAACCTGCTGCGCGGGCGCCTGCCCGCCGTCGGCACGGCCACGTGCGTCCAGTTCGCCGGGATCGTGGCCGCCGCCGCCGTCGCCACCGTCGGCTCGATCGACCCGGCCGGCAGCGTCACCGGCTTCGTCCGGCTCACCCAGGTGTTCGTCCTGGTGCCGGCCGCGGTGCTCTGCTCGCTGCGCGACCGCACCGACCAGCGGCTCGTCCTCGGCTCCTTCGTGGCCGCCGCCCTGATCCAGGGCGTGGTCGGCGCCCACCAGTACCTCACCCGGACCGGAGCCTCCTACACCGGCCAGCCGATCCGGGCCGTCGGCACCTTCGGCGCGCTCGACATCATGGCGATGTCCACGGTCGTCAGCTACGGCCTGCTCGCCGCCCTGGCCCTCGCTCTCGGCGAGCGCGGGCCCGGCGGCAACGCCCGGCTGCGGCGGGCCATGTTCGGCGCCGCCGCGTTCCTCGCCTTCCCGCTCGCCGTCTCGTTCAGCCGAGGCAGCTGGATCGCCACCGGCGTCGCCGTCACCGTCCTGCTGCTGCGCGCCGACGCCCGGCTCCTCGTCCGCAGCGCGGTGCTCGGCCTGGCCGCAGCGGTCGTCCTGATCGGCGGCCTCGGCCTCGGCGCCTCCGGCGTCACCGAGCGGCTCAGCTCGATCGGCTCCGTCTCCGCCGCCCCCGACCAGTCCGTCTCCGACCGCTACGACCTGTGGGCCACCGCCGGGCGGATCTGGCAGGACCACCCCGTCCACGGCGCCGGCCCCAAGGCCTTCCAACGACTGCGCGACAGCCACGCCCCGCTGCGGCTCTCCAGCGGCAGCGACGCCGCCGACTCCACCATCGGATTCCAGCGCGAGCCGCTGCTCTCCCCGCACAACATGTACTTCCTGGTGCTCAGCGAGCAGGGCCTGATCGGCATCGTCGCCTACGCCGCGCTCTTCCTCGGCCTGCTGGTCGGCTGCCTGCGCCGTTCCCGCGGCCCGGGCCTTGCCGCGCTGGCCCTGCTCACCTGGGTGCTCGTCGACTTCCTGTACGCGGACATCGGCGGCACCACCACCGTGCTGACCTCCGTCGTCCTCGGCCTCGCCGCCCGCGCCGCGACCTCGGAGGCCTGAATGACCACTGACCAGCCCGCGCTCACCCCCACCCTGCCCGCGCCCCGCAGCGCCCCCGCCGCCGAGACCGAGAGCGATCCCGGCCCCGATCCCGCCCCCCGGCGCGGCTTCCTGGCGAAGGCCTTCGGCATCACCGCCGTCCTCAGCGCCGCCGGCTCCGCCCTCGGCCTCCTGCGCGACCTGCTACTGGCCCGGTACTTCGGCGCCAACCAGGGCACCGACGCCTTCCTGGTCGCCTGGACCGTCCCCGAGACGGCCGCGCCGCTGCTGATCGAGGACGCCATGTCCTTCCTCATGGTGCCCGCCTTCACCCTCGCCCTGGTGCTGCGCGAGGAGCGCCCGGACGGCCCGGACCCGGTCCGCCAGCTGGTCCGGGCCACCCTGCCGTGGCTGCTGCTCGCCCTCGGCGCCCTCGCCCTCGGCGCCGCGCTCGGCGCCCCGCAGCTGGTCGAGCTGCTGGCCCCCGGCCTCGCCAACCCCGAACTCGCCGTCGACTGCACCCGGATCACCGCGATCACCGTGCTGCCGTTCGGGGTGGCCGGCTACCTCGCCGCCGCGCTGCGCGCCCACCACAGCTTCACCGCACCGGCCGGCATCTACGTCGCCTACAACGTCGGCATCCTGGCCGTGCTGCTCGGCTGCCACGCCTTCCTCGGCGTCAGCTCGGCCGCCCTCGGCGTCGCGGTCGGCAGCCTGCTGATGTCCGGACTGCTGATCGGCCCGTTCGTACGGCGGCTCCGGGCCGGCCGCCCGGCCCGCGCCCGCCGCACCCGGGGCGCCGGCCAGGCCCTGGTGCTGATGCCGCTCGCCCTGCTGCCGGTCGCGGCGTTCACGCTGACCCGCCAGTCCCAGGTCTTCGTGGAGCGCTACCTCGGCTCCGCGCTGCCGCCCGGCACCATCTCGCACCTCAACTACGCTGCCAAGGTCTCCCAACTGGCCATGACAGCGGGCATCCTGATCTGCACCGTCACCTTTCCGCTGGTTGCCAGGGCGCTCGCCGCCGGGGACCTCACCGGCGCCCGCGACCGGGTGGAGAAGGACCTCGGCCAAGCCGCCGCCGTCGTCCTGCTCGGCACCGCCTTCCTGATGGCCTGCGCCCCCTCGGTGGTCTCGCTGCTGTTCCAGCGCGGCGCCTTCGGCCCGCAGGACACCGCCGCCACCGCCGCCGTCATCCGGGTCTACAGCTTCGGCCTGCCCGCCCAGGCGCTGATCGGCGTGATGATCCGTCCGTACTTCTCACTGCGCCCGGTGGTCCGCCGGGCCGACGATTCGGGCACCGACGACGGCGGGCGGCGCCTGCTCGACTGGTACCCGGTCGCCGCCATGGTGCTCGGCCTCGCCGTCACGGTGACGGTCGGCCTGCTCGCCACCCCCCGCTTCGGCGCGCTCGGCCTCGCCGCCGGGAACGCGGCCGGCATCACCGCCACCGCGGCGCTGCTGCTGCACGGCCTGGTCCTGCGCGGCATCCCGCTACGACTACGCCGCGTGCTCGGCGGCCACGGCCGGCTGCTGACCGCCGCCGCCGGGGCCGCCGCGCTAGGCACCGCCGCGGCCGGCATCTCCGCCGACCCCCTGCCCTCGACCCTGCTCGGGGGCCTGACCGTGGCGCTGGCCTTCGCCCTCCTCGGCACCGGACTCGGTGCCCGCGAGGTGCGCGGCCCGGTCCTCGCCGCCGTTCGGATCCTGAACCCGCCAACCGTCGCCGATGAAGGGAAGCTTCCCCATGGACACTGAACGGGGAACCGTCCGTTCGGCCGAGGCGGGCGCCGTCGACGCCCCGCCGCACTGGGCGCGACTGCCCAGGAGCCGCAGCCCGCTCGGGGAACTGCCCGGCCCCGGCTCCTCCTCGCAGTGGATCCTGATGTACCACTCGGTGGCGGTCGAGAAGGAGGACCCGTACCGGCTCACCGTCAGCCCCGACCGGTTCGCCGAACAGATCGCCTGGCTGCACCGGCGCGGCCGGCGCGGCGTCTCGGTCCGCGAGCTGATGCGGGCCCGCGCCGCCGGGCAGGACGACAAGCTCGTCGGCCTCACTTTCGACGACGGCTACGCGGACTTCGCCCGGCACGCCGTACCGATTCTGCAGGCGTACGGCTTCACCGCCACCGCCTACGTCGTCGCCGACCTGCTCGGCCGGGCCAACGACTGGGACGCCGAGGGCCCGCGCAAGAAGCTGCTCACCGTCCAGGAGGTGACCGAACTCGCCGCCGCCGGCTGGGAGATCGGCTCGCACGGCCTCGGCCACCAGTCGCTGCCCGGCCTGTCCGCCGACGTGCTCGCAGCCCAGACCCGGGAGAGCCGCCGGATCCTGGAGGAGGTCGTCGGCGGTCCGGTCACCGGCTTCTGCTACCCGTACGGCCACGTCGACCTGCCCGCCACCCTGGCCGTCCGGGACGCCGGCTACGACTACGCCGTCGCGATCGCCCACTCCCCGCTCACCGGCCGCTTCGCGCTGCCCCGCTGCTACGTCGGGGACCGCGACGGCGCCTGGCGGCTGCGCGCCAAGCACGGCCGGCACCGGTTCCGCGACACCGTCACCGAACTGCGCCGCAGCCGCATCGCCCGGCCCCGCCCCGAGCCACAGGGCAGCGGGTCCCAGCGACCCGGAGGCGAGCGGGCGACCAAGGAGTCCGGGCGGTGAGGATCCTGCACATTGTCACCGGCCTGGCCTCCGGCGGCGCCGAGCGCCAGCTCCACCTGCTGCTGCGGCACCTGCCGCCGCACCAGCAGTGCGAGGTGCTCGCGCTGACCAACCCCGGCACGGTCGCCGCCGCCCTGCGCGCCGACGGCGTCACCGTCCACCACCTGGGCATGCGCGGCAACCGCGACCTCGGCGCGCTGCCCCGGCTGGTCCGGCTGGTCCGCACCGGCCGCTACGACCTGGTGCACACCCACCTCTACCGGGCGCAGCTGTACGGCCGGCTCGCGGCGCGCCTGGCCGGGGTTCGCGCGGTGGTCGCCACCGAGCACTCGCTGCACGCCGGGGTGATCGAGGGCCGTCCGGTCACCCGCGGCGTCAAGGGCCTGTACCTGGTGGCCGAACGGCTCGGCACCACCACCATCGCGGTCTCCCGGCAGGTCGCCCAGACGCTGCACGCGTGGGGCATCCCGCCGGCCCGGGTCGAGCTGATCCCGAACGGCATCGACGCCGCCCGGTTCCGCCGCCCGGACGCCGAACGGGCCGCCGCCCGGCACCGGCTGCGCGCCGAACTCGGTCTGCCGCAAGGGAGTTGGGTGGTCGGCGGGATCGGCCGGCTGGTCCCGGGCAAGCGCTTCCACGTCCTGCTGGAGGCGCTCGCCGAACTCGACCAGGCCACCAGGCTGGTGCTGATCGGCGAGGGCCCGCAACGCGCCGCCCTGGAGCTGACGGCCGCCGAACTCGGCGTCCGGGAACGGCTGGTGCTCACCGGCGAGCGCGACGACGTGCCCGACCTGCTCACCGCGCTGGACGTGCTCGCCTCCCCCTCCACCGAGGAGACCTTCGGCCTCGGCGTCCTGGAGGGCCTCGCGGCCGGCCTGCCGGTGCGGCACAGCGCCTGCCCGGCGCTCGACGAACTGCCGCCCAGCGCCGCCCCGCAGGCCCGCCGCATCCCGTCCGAGCCCGCCGCGTACGCCACCGCGCTGCGCGAGCTGCGGCACCTGAACGACCACAGCGCCGACCCGCTGCCGCACCCGCCGGCCGTCGGCCACTACGACATCGTCCGGGTCGCCGCCGACCTGGGCGCCCTCTACGACCGCCTGGCCCGCGCCTGACCGCCCGCCTCGCCCCGGACCTTTCCCCGAACCCCCGAACCGCCGGGCCGCCGGCCGGGCGGCCCCCATGTCCAAGGAGTCACACCCATGACCACACCGCGCCGAAGCGCCCGCCGCCTGGTCCGCCGATGGTGGCCGGTGGCGCTCGCGGTGCCGCTGGGCGCCGCGGCCGGCGCCGGGTACGCCGTCGTCTCGTCCCCTTCGTACTCCGCCAGCGCCTACGTCCTCGTGGTGCCGCAGAGCCCGGGGGAGGCCGCCACCGCGACCAACTTCGCCCAGGCGTACGGGCGGCTGGCCGGGCAGCCGCAGGTGCTCGCGGTGGCCGCCGCCGAGACCGGCCACACCCGCGCCGAGCTGGAGACCCTGGTGAGCGGGACGACCTCGCCGGACGCGCCGATGATCGAGATCACCGGCACCGGCACGCGCCCCCAGGAGGCCTCCCAGACCGCCGACGCGGTGGCCCGTTCGCTGGTCGCCTTCGCCAACACCAGCAGCAAGGACACCAACGTCCGGCTGGTCACGCTGGCCCCGGCCGCCGAGCCGGACAAGCCGACCACGCCGTCCGCCCAGCTGGACGTCGCGGTCGGTGGCGCGGCCGGGCTGCTGCTGGGGGCGCTGGTGATGATGACCCGCCGCCGCAGTGAGGCCGATGCGCCCGAGGCCGCCGAGACGCCGGCCACCCCGGAGGCCCCCGCCGCCCCGAGGACCCCGCGCCCGCGGACCGAGGAGCAGCCCGCCGCCGAGGCCGGGCCCGCCGCCGAGGCCGGCCCGGACGCGAAGCCCAAGCCGGGCGCGAAGGCCACCAAGGCCGCCAAGGCCGAGGAGGAGCCCCCCGCCAAGGCGAAGGCCGCCGCCGGGAGCGGGCGATGAGTACCGAGGCGCGGCCGGCCGGCCTGCCGGCCCAGGCCACCGACCCGTCGTCCGGCGCGCGTTGGACCACCGAGCTGCGCCGCGAGGACGACGCCCTCGACACCCTTGCCGAGGAGTGGGACGCCCTGGTCGCCCGCTGCCGGACCGCCACCTTCTTCCAGGCCGCGGACTGGCAGCGCTCCTGGTGGCGCCACTACGGCACCCCGGGCGGCCTGCGGGTGGTGCTGGTCCGCCGGGACGGCCTGCTGGTCGGCGCGGGCGCCTTCCGGCGGCGCGGCGGTCCGCTCGGCGGCCTGACCGGCCTCGGCGACGGGCTGGTCGACTTCACCGACGTCCTGCTCGACGACGACTGTGCCGACCGGGCCGCCGCCGAGTTCGCCGCCGCCCTTCCGCTCACCCGCCCGTGGCACACCCTGGACCTGCGCGAGGTCCGCCCCGAGGCGGCCGTGCAGCGGGTGTTCGAGCACTGGCACGGCCGACGCCGCCGGTTCGCCGACTCGCTCTGCCAGTACCTGCCGGCCGTCCCGATGGAGCAGCTGCTCAAGCGGGTGCCCGGCAAGACCGCGCAGCGCAGCCGGGTGAAGCTGCGCAAGATCGCCGAGGCTGGGGTCGAGGTCCGCTCGACGCCGGTGGCGGAGGTGCCGGCGGCGCTGGAGAGCCTGCTGCGGCTGCACTTCCAGCAGTGGCAGGAGCGCGGCGTGACGCCGGAGCACCGCTCCGAGCGCTTCGCCCGGCACCTGGCCGAGTCCACCACCGGGCTGGTCGCCTCCGGCCGGGCCGCCGTCCACCAGTTCCGGCTGGACGGCGAGCTGGTGGCGGCGAACCTGCTGCTGCTCTGCCCGTCCTTCGGCGGTCTGTACCTGTACGGCGCGCACCCGACGCTGCGGGAGCGGCTGGACATCGCCGGGCTGCTGTTCGGCGCGGCGCTGGACGAGACGGTCGGTGCCGGGATCCCGGTGCTCAGCCTGCTGCGCGGCCAGGAGCCGTACAAGCAGCGCTGGCGTCCGTACCAACTGCCCAACCAGCGGCTGCTGTTCGGTCCCGCCGGGCCGGCCCCGGCGGCCACCGCCCGGGCCGCCGGGGTGCGCGGCCGACAGACGGCGGTGCACCTCCTGCGGAGCCGCTTCCCGCGGCTCAAGGAGGCGCTGCTGGCCCGCCGCCGCAGCTGAACCCGGCGCTACCGCCGCGCGGGCGTGGCCGTCGGCGACGCAGAAGCCGAAGCCGACGGAGAGACCGAGGCCGACGCCGACGGGCTGGGCGCGGGGTTCACCGGCACGCTCGGCGGGGTCGGCACTGCCGGAGCCGTCGGGGCGACCGGAACGGCCGGCGGGGACGGGACCGGGGGCGTCGTCGGGACCACCGTCGGCACCCCCTTCGAGCCGGACATCAGCTGCTTGAACCGGGCGCTGGAGCGCGGGTTGCGGTCGCACTGGAAGAACCCGTGCGGGCAGTAGTCGGTGACGGTCTGGTAGGCGGTGTCGTGGGTGCGCATCCACTCGACCATCCGCTGCACGTACTCCGGGTTGTCCCCGTTCCGGAACAGCCCCCACTCCGGGTACGAGACCTGCTTGCCGCGCCTGGCGGCGAACTCCACCTGGTCCTGGAGCCCGTACGGCTCGCGCACGTAGTCGTCGAAGGTGCCCCCGGCCGGCTGGTCGTAGCTGTCCATGCCGATGATGTCGACCACGTCGTCGCCGGGGTAGCACTTGGTCCACGGGATGGCGTCGAGGCCCCGGTTCGGGGTGAAGTCGAAGCGGAAGCGCTGCCCGGGCACCGAGCGCATCACCTTGACGATCCGCCGCCAGTACGCCTTCCATGCGGTCGGGTCGGGCTTGCAGCGGTGGGTGTAGGTGACGCCGTTCATCTCCCAGCCGAGGGTGAGCACGGTGTCCGCGCCGCCGAGCGCGACCAGCCGGTGTGCGAGCTTGAGGAAGTGCCGGTCGAAGTCGCCGCGCGTGCCCTGGGCGAGCAGCTTGGCGACCTGGCCGTCCGGCAGATTCGCCTCGTTGGGCACCAGCATCGGCACCCCGAGGGTGAGCATCCGGGACGGGTCGGCCAGCCGCCACTGCGACCACATGCCGAGCACCACCGGCTCACCCTCGACGTCCGCCCAGCTGTTGCCGGCCAGATAGGTGTGGCCGACCTGGAGGTTGGCGTTGCCGAGCCACTGCGCGTACCGGCCGATCTGCGGGATGTAGTTGTCCCAGGACCCGACGAAGGCGCCGAACGGCGGCTCGTGCCTGGGGCGTTGGACGACCGGGCGGGGCGCGGCGCCGCGCGGCGAGAGGGCGTCCGAGGAGAGGGAGTGCCGGTCGGTCTGGCTGAGCGGCGTCCCGGCCGGGACGCTGGCGGTGGCCATCAGCAGCAGGGCGGCGGCGGCCAGCGTCAGGCGGCCGATTCGCATGGTCTCTCCCGGGCGTCGCTGGGCGGGGGGATTCGGGGTGAGCGTGGACGGACCGTGGCGCCCCGCTCGCCGACAGTAGGCCCGGCGGGCAGCGGAAAAGCCGAATGTCACCCTAAAGTGGGCGATATTCGAACGCCGTCTGCCGTAAAACCGGCCGGGCCGCCCGCCGTGTATCACCTCTGTAACAGTCCGGAGCGGCCCCGGCGCCCGACCTCGGCGAGCCGTGCGGACCGGCGCCGGACCCGGGCGGCCTCGACGGCGCAGGTCGGCGGGCGGGTGCGCGCGCGGGGCGAGAGCGTGCGGGCGTCCGGTCCGTAGTACGTACGGGTGACGATTCCCGGCTGACTCGCGTGCCCGGCGAAAGGTACCCTCCGCACGTGTCCTGGAAGCCTCTGCGTGTACTGACCCCCCGCTCGATCCTGCCTGCCCTGGCGGTGATGCTGGTTCTTGCGGCCGGGGCGGCGGCACACGCGAACAAGCCGGTGCCGTTCGGCGACCGGGTGGCGGGGCCGGGCGACGCGGAGGCCACACCGGTCAACTCCCAGTCGCTGAGCGCGGCCGACCTGGAACTGAAGGTCGGCCCCGGCCTGGAGGCGTACCACCGGCAGACCGGCGAGCAGGCCTGGTCCTACCGCCGCGAGGGCGCCACCGCGCTGTACCTGGCGATGGCCGGGGAGAACGCCATCGTGCTCTGGGACGACGGCCTGGTCACCTCCGTGCGCCCGGGCGACCACGAGGTGCGCTGGCACCGGGCGGTGCCCGGCCTGGCGGACTGGCTGCGCGGTGACGGCGAGCCGGGCGCCGACAAGCGGACCGACGAGCAGCGCAAGCAGCTCGCCCAGGAGCGGGCCGCGGCGGCGCTGCACACCGTCCAGAAGGACTCCCCGTGGGTGGCCGTGGTCACCCCCAACCTGACCACGGGCCTGCGCGACCTGGACGGCGACCTGCGCTACAACTCCAGGCCGCCGGGCAACTGCGTCTACGACCCGATGCGCACGGTGGGCACCGACTACGCGGTGCTGGTCCCGCGCAGCTGCCTGGGCAGCAACGGGCAGCCGGTCTCCGGCGGCATCACCGGCTACCGGCTCGACAGCACCGGCTGGGCGCTGAACGCCGGTCCGGCCGTGCAGATCAAGGCGCTGGACGGCAGCCGGGTGCTGATCTCGGACGGCCCGATCGTCCCGCCGAAGGTCTTCGACACCAAGGCCGCGGCCCCCGAGGTCGCCTGCGGCAGCCCGTCCGCGCCGTTCGCCGCCGTGCACCCGCAGGGTGCCTGCACGGACCCGGCGGCGGCTCCGACGGCGGACGCGACGCCGACCACGCCGACCCCGGCCACCGACCAGCCCTCGGCGCAGCCGTCCGTCCAGCCGTCGGCCCCGGCCACCGACCAGGCGTCCGCCCCGGCCACCGACCAGCCGCAGCCGTAACGCGACGCCGGGCCGCCCGGTACCCCCGGGTGGTAGCCCCGGGCGTTCCCGCGCGGCCCGGTAGACTTGCCGTCATGGCTGACTTCTCCGGGCAATAGCGGGCGCGCGGCACCGCCCCGTGCGCTGTGCCGACCACCGACGACGCCCCTTCCCGCTGCCCGGCCCCGGGCCCCGTTCGGCCGCCCGCCCACGTCCCAGGAGTAGTTCCCCGCCATGATTTCCGCCAATGCCCTAGAGCTGCGCGCCGGTGCCCGGATCCTGATCGAGTCCGCGAGCTTCAAGGTCGCCGCCGGCGACCGGATCGGCCTGGTCGGGCGCAACGGCGCCGGCAAGACCACCCTCACCAAGGTGCTGGCCGGCGATGGCCTGCCCGCCGCCGGCACGGTGACCCGCTCGGGCGAGGTCGGCTACCTCCCGCAGGACCCGCGCACCGGCGACCTCGACGTCCTCGCCAAGGACCGTATCCTCTCCGCGCGCGGCCTCGACACCGTGCTGAAGAAGATGCGCGAGAACGAGGAGCGGATGGCGAACGGCAAGGGCGCCACCCGGGACCAGGCGATGAAGAAGTACGCCCGGCTGGAGACCGAGTTCCTCACCAAGGGCGGCTACGCCGCGGAGGCCGAGGCCGCCACCATCGCCGCCGCGCTGGGCCTGCCGGACCGCATCCTCGACCAGCCGCTGCACACCCTCTCCGGTGGTCAGCGCCGCCGCGTCGAGCTTGCCCGGATCCTGTTCTCGGACTCCGACGTGCTGCTGCTCGACGAGCCCACCAACCACCTGGACGCCGACTCGATCGCCTGGCTGCGGGACTTCCTGAAGACCTACAAGGGCGGCTTCATCGTCATCTCGCACGACGTCGACCTGGTCGAGACGGTCGTCAACAAGGTCTTCTACCTGGACGCCAACCGCTCCGCCATCGACGTCTACAACATGGGCTGGAAGCAGTACCAGCAGCAGCGCGAGGACGACGAGAAGCGCCGCAAGCGCGAGCGGGCCAACGCCGAGAAGAAGGCCGCGACCCTCAACGCGCAGGCCGACAAGATGCGCGCCAAGGCGACCAAGACGGTCGCCGCGCAGAACATGGCCCGCCGCGCCGAGAAGCTGCTCTCCGGCCTTGACCAGGTGCGCCAGAGCGACAAGGTCGCCAAGCTCCGCTTCCCCGAGCCCGCCCCCTGCGGCAAGACCCCGCTGACCGCCGCCGACCTGTCCAAGTCCTACGGCTCGCTGGAGATCTTCACCGGCGTGGACCTGGCGATCGACCGCGGCTCCCGGGTCGTCATCCTCGGCCTCAACGGCGCCGGCAAGACCACCCTGCTGCGGATGCTGGCCGGGGTGGAGCGCCCGGACACCGGCGAGGTCATCCCGGGCCACGGCCTGAAGATCGGCTACTACGCCCAGGAGCACGAGACGCTGGACCCGGACCGCTCGGTGCTGGAGAACATGCGCTCGGCCGCGCCGGACACCGACCTGGTGCAGATCCGCAAGATCCTGGGCTCGTTCCTGTTCTCCGGCGACGACGTCGAGAAGCCGGCCGGGGTGCTCTCCGGCGGTGAGAAGACCCGGCTCGCGCTGGCCACCCTTGTGGTCTCCAGCGCCAACGTGCTGCTGCTCGACGAGCCCACCAACAACCTCGACCCGGCCAGTCGCGAGGAGATCCTGGGCGCGCTGCGCGAGTTCAGCGGCGCAGTCGTGCTGGTCACCCACGACGAGGGCGCGGTCGACGCGCTCCAGCCGGAGCGGATCATCCTGCTGCCGGACGGCGTGGAGGACCTGTGGAGCCCGGCCTACGCCGATCTGGTTTCTCTCGCCTGACCGGAAGTAGACGCCGCATCCACTTTTCGGACCAGAAAATCTAGTCCATACGGCGTGTCCGGGAATGAAGCAATCCCGGATTCCGTTTAAGGAGCTTCCGTCGGCCCGCCACTCGATCGTGGTCGGGCCGACGCTGCTGATCAGCCCTTTCTCCGCAGACGGCGCAATCACCCCGGGGGCGTGCACTCTGCGTGAGCGCCCTGGTGCGCTCGGATCACCACCGTAGGACGGCGCATTTCCGACATCGACCTTGTCGAATGGGTGGCCAGGACGCGGTCGATGGGTGATCATGGGAATCTGACCGAGCAACGCTACGAGGAGGCACGGGTGGCCGAGACTCTGAAAAAGGGCAGCCGGGTGACCGGTGCCGCGCGTGAGAAGCTCGCGGCCGATCTCAAGAAGAAGTACGACTCCGGGGCGAGCATTCGCGCTCTCGCGGAGGAGACCGGTCGCTCGTACGGCTTCGTGCACCGGATGCTGAGCGAGTCCGGAGTGATCCTCCGGGGCCGCGGTGGTGCCACGCGGGGCAAGAACAAGGCGACTGCCGGGGCCGGTTCCTGACGGTCCGTCAGCTCGAGCTGGATGACGCGGCGGCAGGGCGCCGGCCGGGGAGGCGACAGTTGACCGTCAGCTGATCGTCCGCCCTCGGGCCGAGTGGACCGGCCGCCGATCGTCATGTCCGGATCGTCACCCTCCCATCTTCGGCCGATCTTTCCGGGCCGGTGGTCTGCCGCTGCGCGCCCGGGTTTGTTACTCTCCGGTAGCCAAGCCCCTCGCCACCGGAGGTCCCGCATGACCGCCCCCGCCACCGACCCGCAGACCCCGAGCAAGGAGCAGGACGGCGTCCGCCTGGAGATCGACGGCGAACTCGCCGTCGTCACCCTGTGTCAGCCCAAGCGGCGCAACGCCCAGTCGCCCGCGATGTGGCGCGCCCTCGCCGCCGTCGGCCGTGAACTGCCCGGCACCGTCCGCGTCGTGCTGCTCCGGGCGGAGGGCGTCTCCTTCTCCGCCGGGTTGGATCGGGCCATGTTCACCCCCGAGGGCATTCCCGGCGAGCCCAGCTTCCTCCAGCTCGCAGCGGCCGGGGACAAGGACCTCGACGACACCATCGCCTCCTACCAGGAGGCCTTCACCTGGTGGCGTCGGCCCGACCTGATCTCCATCGCCGCCGTTCAGGGCCACGCCGTCGGCGCCGGCTTCCAGCTCGCGCTCGGTTGCGACCTGCGCGTCGTCGCCGACGACGTCCAGTTCGCCATGAAGGAGACGTCGCTCGGCCTCGTCCCCGACCTGGCCGGCACCAAGCCGCTCACCGAACTCGTCGGCTACGCCCGGGCGCTGGAGATCTGCGTGACCGGCCGCTGGGTCGGTGCCGAGGAGGCCGTCGCCACAGGCCTGGCCAACCTGGCCGTCCCCGGCGCGGAACTCGACGCCGCCGCCCGCGACCTCGCCGCCGCCCTGCTCGCCGCGCCGCGCAACGCCGCCATCGAGACCAAGGCCCTGCTCCAGGTCGCCTCCGGGCGCTCCTTCGACGAGCAGCGCTCCGCCGAACGGGCGGCCCAGGCCCGCCGCCTGCGGGACCTCGCCGGGATCGGCGACTGACCTCCCGCCTTTCCGGCCTGTGAACGAAGGCCCGGCCCCGGACGCGTGCTCCGGGGTCGGGCCTTCGGCGTTCCCGGCGGGCGCGAAACGTGGCGAAATGCCAGAGTTGGGGGGATCTGCGATATAGCTGGAGCCGTACGACGGGAGACCGCCCCATGCCTGACACTCCGACGCCCGCGAGCATGCACAAGCACTCCGCCAACGCTCCGGCCTCTGCCTCCTCATCCGCCTCCGCCTCCGCGTCCGCTTCGGACGGTACCAAGCCGAGCGGCGAGCGCGGCCGTACGGCGCTGGCCGTCGGCGTGGTCGAGAAGATCGCCGGCATGGCCGCCCGCGAGGTCGCCGGCATCCACGCCCTCGGCTCCGGCCTCGCCCGGACCTTCGGCGCCATGCGGGACCGGGTGCCCGGCGGCAGGTCCAGCATCGGACGCGGCATCAAGGCCGAGGTCGGCGAGAAGCAGACCGCCATCGACATCGCCCTCGTCGTCGAGTACGGCGTGGTCATCCCCGAACTCGCCCGCCAGGTACGGGAGAACATCATCGACGCGGTCGAGCGAATGACCGGCCTGGAGGTCGTCGAGGTCAACATCGCGGTCAACGACGTCCACCTGCCGGACGAGCCGGACGTCGAGGAGGAAATGGAGCCGGTGCTCGCCCCGGGGCAGCGGCCCAAGCTCAAGTAGCCCCAAGCTCACGCAGCGATGTCACGCGGCACCCGGCAGCGGAAGAGGAGTAGCGGATGAACCTGGCCATCGTCGGCCTGGTGGTGGGCATGGCCCTCGGCTTCGCCGGGTACTTCGGCGGGTTCGCGGCCTTTCTGCTGGTGGGCGCGCTCGGGCTGGTCGGCTACGTGCTCGGGCGCCTGCTCGAAGGCGACATCGAACTCGGCGACCTCAGCGACCTGCTCCGCGGCCGCGACCGGCGCCGCTGATGGCGGCCGCCAGCACCGCCGCCGCTGCCCGCGGCCGGCTCCGGATCGCCGACCGGGTGTACGCCCGCATCGCCGCACGCGCCGCCCGGGAGGCGCTGGCCGGCGTATGGATCGGACGGAGGGTCAAGGGCGCGCCCCCTACGGTGTCGGTGGTCGTCCCCGGCAGCACAGTGAGGGTCCGGGTCGGCGTCGAGCTGCCCTTCCCCGCCGACCTGGCCGCCCTCGCCCGCGCCGTCCGCGACCGCGTCACCACGCAGGTCAACGGGCTGACGGGGACGCGGGTATCGGAGGTGGTGGTGGTCGTCGAGCGCCTGGTGACGGGAGGCCGGTCGTGACGGGACCGGGGGACGAGGGCGGGCCGGAGGGCTCGGAGGTGCCCGGGGAGGTGCCCGAGCCGGAGCAGGCAGCCGTGAAGGTACCGCGGCCCAAGGCGCCGCGGACGCCGGAAACGGCGCTGGTGGCGACGGGTGTGCTGCTGGTCGCGGGGGCGCTGCTGTACGACGTGGTCGCCGTGCGGACCGGGCATCCGGCCCGTCGGTGGCGTGCCGAGATCGCCGACGAGCTGGCCACCCGGCACCTCGACGACCTGTGGGTGCTGGTCGGGGCGGGTGTGGCCACGCTGCTCGGCGGCGTGCTGCTCTGGCTGGCTTTCGCGCCCGGCCTGCGCCGCTGGCTGTCGCTGCGCCCCCACGGCGGCACCGGCGCCACCATCGAGCGCGCCGGGATCGGCCATCTGCTCGCCGACCGGGCCGCCGGGCTCACGGGCATCGAGCACCTCAGGATCCGGATCGGCCGCCGCCGCGTCCGCGTCACATTGATCGGACCGGCCGACCCGGCGTCGGTGCAGCGGCAGCTGCGGGAGGAGCTGGGGCGGGTGACGCTGGCGCGGCCGATGCGGCTGGACGTTCGTTCGGCGCGTGGGGCGGGAGGGGTGGCGGGATGAGGCGGGGGACCGTCAATCGGACGTTGCTCGGGGTGGTCGGGGCGGTGCTGCTGGCCGTCGGGGTGCTGGTGCTGGCCGGCGGGCTCGACCTGTACGGGCGGCTCGGGGTGGATCCGCCCGGGTGGTGGCCGCTGACCTCGCCGGATCAGCCGGTGGTCAGCGCGCGTTCGCGCACGCGGTGGGTGGGGGAGTCCTGGTGGTGGCCGACCATGATCGGTGGGCTGTCGGTGGTGGTCGTGGCCATGGTCTGGTGGCTGGTGGCGCAGCTGCGGCGCAGCGGTCCGACGAGCATCGCCGTTCCGACGCCCGGGGCGAGCGGGCTTCGGTTGCGCGTCCGTACCCGGGCGCTGGAGGAGGCGCTGGAGGCCGGGACGTCCGTGCTCCCCGAGGTCGAGCGCGCGGGCGTACGCCTGGTGCGCGCGCCCGGGCATCCGCGCCTGCGGGGTGCCGTCCGGCTCACGCCCGGCGGGGATCCGGCCGGGCTGGTGGAGCACTTCGAGACCGGGCCGCGGGCCGATGCCCTCAGCAGCCTCGGTCTGCCGGAGCTTCCCGCCGACCTGCGGATCCGGGTGCTCCAGGCTGCCCCCACCGAGCCGCGGCACTGGCTGTCGCGGCGTTGGCGGAGGCATCCGAGGGTCGAGTGACCGGAGCGGGTCAGAGGGTGCGGAGGGCACCGCCGTCGACCGGGATCATCACACCGGTCAGGTAGGAGGCAGCGGGGGAGAGCAGGAAGGCGGCGACCCTGCCGAACTCCTCCGGGGTGCCGTAGCGGCCGAGCGGGATCGTGGCGTTGGCCCGGGCGCGGGCGCCGTCCGGGTCGCCGCCGAGGGCGTCGAGTTCGCGCACCCGGTCGGTGTCGATGCGGGCCGGGAGCAGGCCGACCACCCGGATGCCGCGCGGGCCGAGCTCGTCGGCGAGCGACTTGGCGGCCATCGCCAGGCCGGGGCGCAGGCCGTTGGAGATGCCCAGGCCGGGGATCGGCTGGCGGACCGAGGCGGAGAGCACGAAGCCGATCACGCCGCCCTCGCCGAGGGCTCCGGCGGCGGCGCGGGCGATCCGCAGGGCGCCGAGGAAGACCGACTCGAACGCGCTGCGCCAGGCCTCCTCGGGGGTGGTCTCCACCGGGCCGGCCTGCGGGCCGCCGACGCTGATCAGCACGCCGTCGAGCCGGCCGAAATGCTGGACGGCCTCCGCGACGAGGCGCTCGGCGGTCGACGGGTCGGCGTTGTCGGTGACCAGGCCGTGGGCGGCGCCGGCGCCGCCGAGGGCGGCGAGCTCGGTGACGGCCGCGTCCACGGACTCCTTGCTCCGGCCGGTCACCAGCACGCGGGCGCCGTCGGCGGCGAGCTCCCGGGCGGCGGCGAAGCCGAGGCCGCGGGTGGCACCGGTGACGACGTACACCTTGTCCTTCAGTCCAAGATCCATGGGGGCCATCCTGCCCGGTGGAGGGTGGCGGGGGTAGCAGGTGGGGTGGGGGAAGCGAGCGCCCGTTCGCTGGCGTTGACGTCGGCGTCAAGGTCTACCGTCGGGTTCGGCGGCGCGCGGAGGCGGGTCGGGAGGAGCGGTCATGCGGATCGGGGAGCTGGCGCAGCGGGCGGGGACGACCACGCGGGCGTTGCGGTACTACGAGCAGCTCGGGCTGTTGCCGGCCCGGCGGGCGGGCAACGGGTACCGGGCGTACGGCGAGGACGATCTGCGGCTGCTCCGGCAGATCCGGACGCTCCAGGACTTCGGGTTCGGGCTGGAGGAGACCCGGCCGTTCGTGGAGTGCCTGCAGGCGGGGCATCCGGAGGGGGATTCCTGCCCGGCCTCGCTGGAGGTGTACCGGCGCAAGCTGGCCGAGCTGGACGAGTGCATCGCGCGACTCCAGGACGTCCGGGCGCAGGTGGCCGGGCAGTTCGACCGGGCCGTGCGGGCCAGGGACGAGCTGGCGGCCGGGGCCTCCGCGCAGCCGCCGCAGTGCGAGTTGGCGACCGAGTGGGCGAAGGAGTAGGCGATGGCGGGGATTCCGGGAGTGCCGGCGGTGACGGACGACACGTTCGCCGCGGAGGTGCTGGCGGCCGAGGGGCCGGTGCTGGTGGACTTCACGGCGGACTGGTGCCCGCCGTGCCGGATGATGGCGCCGGTGCTGGCGGACATTGCCCGGGAGGAGGCGCACCGGCTGACGGTGGTGAGCCTGGACGTGGACCGCAACCCGGCGACGCAGGCGGCGTACGGGGTGCTCTCGATGCCGACGCTGATGGTGTTCCGCGGTGGTGAGCCGGTGCGGTCGGTGGTCGGCGCCCGGGCGAAGGCGCGGCTGCTGCGCGAGCTGGACGACGTCCTGTAGGGACCGTCTGCGGGGCGTGTGTAGGGCCCGTCCTCGAAGCGCGCTACGCCGGTACGGCGGCCAGCGGCACCTCGGCCTCGCCGGCCTCCTTGGCCCGGTCCTTGACCTCGCGGCGGATCAGGATCCAGACGCCGACCGGGATCATCGTGGTGAACAGCCACCACTGGATCGCGTACGCCATGTGCGGGCCGATGTCGGAGTGGTTGGGCTCGGGGATCAGCTGGGGCTGGTCGGCCGGGGCCGGGTTGGTGGCGGCGAGCTCCAGGTAGCCGCCGAGCAGGGTGGCGCCGGTCTCCTTGGCCTGCTGCTCGGTGTTGATCAGGTTGAACTGCCGGTCGGGCAGGCCGGCGCGGTCCTTGATCCAGCTGGACGAGGTCTCGTCGGCGCGCAGCCGGCCGGTGAGGGTGACCTCGCCGGTGGGGGCGGCCGGGACCGACGGGTAGACGGTGGCGGTGTCGCCGGAGGCCACCCAGCCGCGGTTGACCAGGACGGTGCCCCTGCCGTCGGAGAGCTTCATCGGGGTGACGACGAAGTAGCCGATCGTGCCGTTGGAGTCGGTCCGCTTGCGGACCACGAACTCGTGTGCCGGGTCGTACTGCCCGGTGGCCGTCACGGCGTGCCAGGTGAGGTCCGTGGGCACCGCGAAGCCGGGGGTCGGCGACAGGGTGTCGAAGGGCACCGGGGCGGCCGTGAGGGCCTTGCCGATCAGCTCGTTGCGGGCCACCCGCGTTTCGTGGCGGTGCAGCTGCCAGAAACCCAGCTCGATCGTCGCGGGGATCAGCAGCAGCGCGATCAGCATGGTGATCAGCCACTGCCGGGTCAGCAGAAATCGGTACACATGGGAACGGTACGCCGACCTCACAACCGGCTTACGCACCGGGGTGCGGGGCGACCTCGCGCAGCAGCTGGAGGAAGGCGTCCTCGCCGACCACCGGGGTGCCGACCTCGCGGGCCTTGCGCGCCTTGCCGCTCCAGCTGTGCGGCTCGTTGGTGACGAGCAGGCTGGTGAGCCGGCTCACCGAGCCGGCGATGTGCAGGCCGGCCTCGGTGGCGCGGTCCTCCAGCAGTTCGCGGTCGGTGGCGGTGTCGCCGGTGAAAGCCACCCGCATGCCCTGGACGAGCGGCTTGCCGTCCTCCCAGCGCCCCGGGTTGGGGTACGGGCAGGGCGGGCGCTTCTTGGCCTGGCGGTAGTTGGCGCCGGTCCAGGTGCTGCGGCCGGGGCCGGCCGGCTCGTCCTCGCCGAGGTCGGTGACCGCGACGCAGGTCTGCAGCGGCAGCGGGACGCCGCCCAGGCGGGCCAGGTGCAGGCTGGGGCGGAACGCCTCGGCGAGCACCCGGGCGTCGTCCAGGGCGTTGTGCGCGTGGCGCTGCCGGACGCCGAAGTGGGCGGCGAGCGAGGCGAGCTTGCCGTTGGGCAGCGGCAGCCGCAGGTCGCGGGAGAGCACCATGGTGCAGATCCGCTGCTCGACCGGGGCGCGGAGGCCGGCCCGGGAGAACTCGCGGGAGATCATGTTCCAGTCGAAGAGTGCGTTGTGGGCGACCAGGACCCGGCCGCTGAGGCGCTCGGCGAACTCGTCCGCGATCTGCGGGAAGGTCGGGGCGCCGGAGAGCAGCTCGGCGGTGAGGCCGTGGATCCAGACCGGGCCGGGGTCCCGCTCGGGGTTGACCAGAGTGTACCAGTGGTCGGTGACCTCGCCGTCCGGGTCCAGCTGGTAGACGCCCGCCGAGATGACGCGGTCCGAGCGGCCGAGGCCGGTGGTCTCGACGTCGACCACCGCGAAGCCCTCGGCGGGGGCGGCGGTGCGCTGGGCGGGGACCGGGGCGGTCCGCGGCGCGCCGTACGTCTCGGGCTGGATCGGTTGCATGGTCCAACAGGATAAGCGCCGTCCGGGCCGTCCCCGGTCGAAATGTTCCGGCCGACCGGCCGGAATAGAGTGGTCCGCATCGGCGTCGTACATCCGGTCGACAACATCCACCGGCCGCCGGCACCCTCCCGGCGGCCGTCTCCGTAAGGACGAAATCCCATGCGTGCCACCGTGATCCACGGTCCCAACGACATCCGGATCGAAGAGGTACCGGACCCGGTGATCCACCACCCGACGGACGTGGTGGTCCGGGTGGTGAACGCCTGTATCTGCGGCAGCGACCTGTGGGCGTACCGCGGGGTGGCGCAGCGGGTGGCCGGGCAGCGGATCGGGCACGAGTTCCTGGGCGTGGTCGAGGAGGCCGGCGCCGAGGTGCGCGGCTTCGCGAAGGGCGACCTGGTCGTCGCGCCGTTCGTCTGGTCCGACGGCACCTGCGAGTTCTGCCGCGAGGGCCTGCAGACCTCCTGCCCGCACGGCGGCTTCTGGGGCCAGGTGGGCTCGGACGGCGGCCAGGGCGAGGCGGTGCGGGTGCCGTTCGCGGACGGGACGCTGGTGAAGCTGCCGAAGGAGGCGGCCGGGGACGAGAAGCTGCTGCCC
This sequence comes from Kitasatospora aureofaciens, assembly GCF_019192735.1. Classification (GTDB taxonomy): domain Bacteria; phylum Actinomycetota; class Actinomycetes; order Streptomycetales; family Streptomycetaceae; genus Kitasatospora; species Kitasatospora aureofaciens_A. The sequence continues at coordinate 31,567 of NZ_JAHTKP010000021.1, read as the reverse complement.
GGCCTGCTGGCGCTGTCCGACGTGATGGCCACCGGGCACCACGCGGCGGTCTCGGCGCGGGTGCGTCCGGGGGCGACGGTCGCGGTGGTCGGCGACGGCGCGGTGGGCCTGTGCGGCGTGCTGGCGGCGCACCGGCTGGGTGCCGGCCGGATCATCGCGCTGGGCCGGCACACCGCCCGGACCGACCTGGCCCGGCGCTTCGGCGCGACGGACGTGGTGGCCGAGCGCGGGGACGCCGCGATCGAGGCGGTGAAGGAGCTGACCGGCGGGCAGGGCGCGCACGCGGTGCTGGAGGCGGTCGGTACCGAGGAGTCGATGCGGACGGCGGTCTCGATCGCCCGGGACGGCGGCGCGGTGGGGTACGTCGGGGTGCCGCACGGCGGCAGCGCGGGGGTCGACATCGGCCAGATGTTCGGACGAAACGTTTCGCTGAACGGCGGCGTGGCGCCGGCCCGCGCGTACATTCCCGAGCTGCTGCCGGACGTGCTGTCCGGTGCCATCGAGCCGGGCCTGGTGTTCGACCGGACCGTGGATCTGGACGGCGTCCCGGACGGGTACCGGGCGATGGACGACCGTTCGGCCCTGAAGGTTCGGATCGCTTTCTGATCGATCCAGATCGGATATATCCGAATCTGATAGTTCGTCATAAGGGGCGTCGCCGTTTGGCGGTGGCGCCCCTTATGCATGGGATGGGGGTCTGCAGATGTGACGCCAGTGGTGGTTTTCGGCCAATTGGATAGTGCGAGGGGGTGAACAGCCAGCCGATCCCGGTCAACCCCTTCCGGGGTGGGCACCACGCTCCTAGCATTGCGCGGCGCGCATACGGATTGTGACGCCCCTCACGTCCGACGTTCCCCTTGTGCGACCGCTATGCCGAAGGAGTGAGGAGTACAGCGTGGAATCGCCGCCGATCGCCACTGCCCCTGCGGATGTCCAACTCATCGACGACAGCCCGGAGTTCCGGACCCTCCGGCGCTCGTTCCGGAGCTTCGCCTTCCCGGTCACCATCGGCTTCGTGCTCTGGTACCTGCTCTACGTCCTGCTCTCCTGCTACGCGCCCGGACTGATGGGCACCAAGGTCGTCGGGCACATCAACGTGGCCCTGGTGCTCGGGCTGCTGCAGTTCGCCACCACCTTCGCCATCGCCGCCTGGTACGCCCGCTACGCGGACCGGCGGATCGACCCGCCCGCCGCCGCGATCCGCGAGGCCCACGGCGCCGTCGTCCACGCCCCTCGGGAGTCCGCCGAATGACCCTGCTCGCCAGCTCCGCCACCGAGCACCGCGGCCTCACGATGACCCTGTTCGGGTTCTTCGTGCTGACCACCCTCGGCATCACCGTCTGGGCCGGTCGGCAGACCAAGGGCGCCGCCGACTTCTACGCCGGCGGCCGCGGGTTCACCGGCTTCCAGAACGGCCTGGCCATCTCCGGCGACTACATGTCCGCCGCGTCCTTCCTCGGCATCGCCGGCGCCATCGCCCTCTCCGGGTACGACGGCTTCCTGTACTCGATCGGCTTCCTGGTGGCCTGGCTGGTCGCGCTGCTCCTGGTCGCGGAGCCGCTGCGCAACTCCGGCCGCTACACCATGGCGGACGTGCTCGCGTTCCGGATGAAGCAGCGCCCGGTGCGCACCGCCGCGGGCGTCTCCACCATCGTGGTGTCGATCTTCTACCTGCTCGCCCAGATGGTCGGCGCCGGGACGCTGGTCGCCTTGCTGCTGGGCGTCAGCGGGGACGCCGCCAAGCGCTGGACCATCGTCGCGGTCGGCGCGCTCATGGTCGTCTACGTGGTGATAGGGGGCATGAAGGGCACCACCTGGGTGCAGATCGTCAAGGCGGTGCTGCTGATCGCCGGCACCGCGCTGATGACCGTCCTGGTGCTGGCCAAGTACCACTTCAACCCCTCCGAGCTGCTGGGCGCCGCCGCCGACGCGAGCGGCAAGGGCGCGGCCTTCCTCGAACCGGGGCTGAAGTACGGGGTGAGCAACACCAGCAAGCTCGACTTCATCAGCCTCGGGATCGCGCTGGTGTTCGGCACCGCCGGTCTGCCGCACATCCTGGTCCGCTTCTACACGGTGCCCACCGCCAAGGCGGCCCGGAAGTCGGTGCTCTGGGCGATCGGCATCATCGGCGGCTTCTACCTGATGACCCTGGCGCTCGGCTTCGGCGCGGCGGCGCTGGTCGGCCCGAAGGCGATCAAGGCGGCCAACGCCGCCGGCAACACCGCGGCCCCGCAGCTGGCCGAGCAGCTCGGCGGCGGCGCGGGCTCCACCGGCGGCGCGATCCTGCTCGCGGTGATCTCCGCGGTCGCCTTCGCCACCATCCTCGCCGTGGTCGCCGGCCTCACCCTGGCCTCCTCGGCCTCCTTCGCACACGACTTGTATGCCAACGTGATCCGGCGCGGCAAGGCCACCGAGAAGGAGGAGGTGCTCTCGGCGAAGTGGGCCGCCGTCGCGATCGGCGCCGTCGCCATCGTGCTCAGCCTCTTCGCGGGCAAGCTCAACACCGCGGCCCTGGTCGCCCTGGCCTTCGCGGTGGCCGCCTCGGCCAACCTGCCGACCCTGCTCTTCTCGCTGTTCTGGAAGCGCTTCACCACCGCCGGCGCGGTCAGCTCGGTCTACGCCGGTCTGATCAGCTCGGTGGTGCTGGTGATCTTCTCGCCGGTGGTCTCCGGCGCCAAGACCGCGCTCTTCCCGGACGCCGACTTCCACTGGTTCCCGCTGGAGAACCCCGGCCTGGTCTCCATCCCGATCGGCTTCCTGGCCGGGTGGATCGGCACCCTGCTGTCCAAGGAACGCCCCGACCCGGCGAAGTACGCTGAACTGGAGGTCCGCTCGCTGACCGGACTGGGCGCCCACTGATCATCGGGCGATGACTATGCTGGCCCGGCCCCGCCGCGACGGCGGGCCGGGCCGGCCGCATTTCTGGTGAAGGGACCGCCGTGCTGCTCGACACCTTCGGACGACAGGCCGTCGACCTGCGCGTCTCCCTCACGGACCGGTGCAATCTGCGCTGCACCTACTGCATGCCGGAGGAGGGGCTGCAGTGGCTCGGCAAGCCCGACCTGCTCACCGACGAGGAGATCGTGCGGCTGGTCACCATAGCGGTGCGCGACCTGGGCGTGCGCGAGGTCCGCTTCACCGGCGGTGAGCCGCTGCTGCGCCCCGGGCTGGTCGCCATCGTCGCCGCCTGCTCCGAGCTCGAACCGCGCCCCGAGCTGTCCCTCACCACCAACGGGATCGGGCTGGCCAGGACCGCGACGGCGCTGCGCGAGGCCGGGCTCGACCGGGTCAACGTCTCGCTGGACACCCTCGACCCCGAGGTGTTCCACACCCTCACCCGCCGCCACCGCCACCAGGACGTCCTGGACGGGCTGGCCGCGGCCGAGGCGGCCGGGCTGGCGCCGGTGAAGCTGAACGCGGTGCTGATGCGCGGGGTCAACGACCACGAGGCGCCCGGCCTGCTCGCCTGGAGCCTGGAGCACGGCTACGAGCTGCGGTTCATCGAGCAGATGCCGCTGGACGCCCAGCACGGCTGGGACCGCTCCGCGATGATCACCGCCGAGGAGATCCTGGACCGGCTCGCCACGCGCTTCACGCTCACCCCGGAGCCGGCTGCCGGCCGGGGTGCGGCGCCGGCCGAGCGCTGGCTGGTCGACGGCGGGCCGGCCCGGGTCGGCGTGATCGCCTCGGTCACCCGCCCGTTCTGCCGGGCCTGCGACCGGACCCGGCTGACCGCCGACGGGCAGGTGCGCAACTGCCTGTTCGCGACCGGGGAGACGGACCTGCGCACCGCCCTGCGTTCGGGTGCGGACGACGCCGAGCTCGGTGCGCTGTGGCGGGCGGCGATGTGGGGAAAGAAGGCCGGGGCCGGGATCGACGACCCGGAGTTCCACCAGCCCGACCGGCCGATGTCGGCGATCGGCGGCTGATCCGCTCGGTTCGCCTCAGTGCGCTTCAGTTCGTTTCGGGGGTCCAGTCGGCGAAGGCGACGACCTCCTTGAGGAAGCCGCGCACGCCCAGGAACTGGGACAGGTGCTCGCGGTGCTCGTCGCAGGCGAGCCAGGTCTTGCGGCGGTCCGGGGTGTGCAGCTTGGGGTTGTTCCACACCAGCACCCAGCGGGCGTCCGCCCGGCAGCCCTTGGCGGAGCAGATCGGCGTCTGCGGGGTGTCCATCGGGCCGTCCTCAGCGATAGGCGGTGGTCTGCACCGCCAGTCTTGCACGCGCGGATCTTCGCGCGGCCCGGGGCCGTCCGGATCAGCGGGCCGTCCGGGTCCGGGCATGGCGACGCCGGGCAGCCACGGGGGGAGCCGCCCGGCGTCGGTCCGTCGCTCCGACGGGGGATGCGGAGCGCGTACGCAGTATGTCACGCCGAGACCCTCGGATGGGGAGGTCTTGCATGATTAATCTGAGCTTCTTTTGAGCTTTCCCTGGGTCAAATTGTGGCGGACCGTGATGAACCGGACAGTCAGCTCGGGCTCTGTGAAGAATCGGTGGGAGCGGCCTTTGCCTCTCCTGTACCAGCAGTCCCACCCGCCCCACCCGTACCACCGGGGCCGAGCATCAGCGGGGTGCCGACCGGGATGTCGAAGGTGCTCGGCAGACCCGGCGCCCGCTCCCGGCCGGCGTTGGCGATCAGCACCGCGAAGTAGGGCAGCAGCACGCCGGCCGCCAGCGCGGCGACCGCCAGCCAGCGCTGCACGTCCCACAGCACCACCGCGAGCAGCACGCAGACCGTCCGCAGCAGCATCGAGGCCACATAGCGGCGCTGCCGCCCCCGGACGTCCTCGGTGAGGCCGCTGCGCGCCCCCGTGATCCGGAAGACCTGCCGATCGTCGGCGCTCTTGCCCATGTCCTACCGCCCTCGTCCCCTGCACCCGCGCGCCTGGCCGCGCGGCCAATTCACCGTACGCCGCGGCCCGGCCGGGGACGAGACCGGGGCGCGCGGACACGCGCCGAACGGGTTGCTACGGGCGCCGGGAGAGGTACTGCGGGGGGACGGCGTCGGTGAGCCAGACGCCGTTCTCGCTGATCCGGAACTCGTGCCCGGCCGCCGTCATCGCGGCCGCGTTGACGGTCAGCACGACCGGGCGGCCGTGCCGGGCGCCGACCCGGACCGCCGTCTCGGTGTCCGCCGAGAGGTGGACGTCCTGGCGGGCCATCGGGCGCAGGCCCTCCCGGAAGATCGACGCCAGGTGGCGGTCGGCGGTGCCGTGGTAGAGCACCGGGGGCGGCGCGGTGGCGGCCAGACCGAGGTCGACCGCCACCGTGTGGCCCTGGTTGGCGCGGATCGAGAGACCGTCCGCGGAGTAGCCGAAGCGGCGCTTGTTGTCGGTCGCCACAACGTGGTCCAGCTCGGCCCTGGTCAGCCGGTTGCCCTTGGCCGTGAGCGCGGCGAGGAGCACGTCGGTCCGGACCCAGCCGGACTCGTCGAGGGTGATCCCCACCCGCTCGGGGTCGTGCCGCAGGATGCGCGACAGCATCCTGCTCGTCTTGACCAGCCGCTTCTCGTCCATCATGTCTCTCGTATCCCCCCGTTGGTCAGTGGCTATGAGGCCTGGCTGACCGAACTCATGTTGAAGTCCGCGACACGCACGGGTGGCATCGCGGTGCGGGTGAAGTAGTCGCTCCACTCGCGGGGCAGGCAGCGCTCGGTGCGGCCCGCCTCGGTGATCCGGCCGAGCAGGTCGACCGGGGACTCGTTGAACCGGAAGTTGTTCACCGCGCCGACCACTTCGCCGTTCTCGACCAGGTAGACGCCGTCCCGGGTGAGGCCGGTGAGCAGCAGCGTCGCCGGGTCCACCTCGCGGATGTACCAGAGGCAGGTGAGCAGCAGGCCGCGCTCGGTGCGGGCGATCATCTCGTCCAGGCTCGGCGCGGACTCCTGGTCGGCCGTCTCCAGCACCAGGTTGTCGACGGACGGGCGCAGCGGCAGGCCGGTGAGGCCGGCCGCGTGGCGGCTGGTGATCAGGTCGGTCAGCACGCCCTCGCGGATCCACTCGGTGGCGGTGATCGGCAGGCCGTTGTCGAAGACCGAGACGTCCCCGCCGGTGGAGTGCGCGAGGACGAACGGCGCGGCCTCCAGGCCGGGTTCGCGCGGGTCGGCGCGCAGCGTCAGCGGCAGGCCGCCGAGCTTGTCGCCGACGCGGGTGCCGCCGCCCGGCTTGGAGAAGACGGTACGGCCCTCGTGGGCGTCCCGGCCGCCGGAGGACCAGTGCAGGTAGACCATCAGGTCGGCGACGGCGGAGGGCGGCAGCAGCGTCTCGTACCGGCCGGCCGGCAGGTCCACCTTGCGGGCGCCCCAGCCGAGGCGCTTGGTCAGCTCGGCGTGCAGGGCGGTGACGTCCACGTCGGAGAAGTCCTGGGTGGCGGCGCCGACCCAGGCCGAGCCGGACAGGTCGGTGGTCTTGGCGTTGATCTCGACCATGCCGGTCGGCTGGTCGTGGCGCAGCCGCAGGCCGGTGGAGGTGCCCAGGTAGCTCGTGGTGACCTCGTGCCGGGCGAAGCCGTACAGCAGCTCGCCCTGCGCGGCGGCGCGGGCGAAGGCCTCGCCGAGAGCCGGGCCGAAGGCGTCGAACACCTCGATGGACGTCTCGGCCGGCGGCTGGGTGAAGTGCGGGGAGGACGGCTGGTCGGCCACCAGGGGCTGGGCGTCCTCGGCCGGGCCGGCCGCGCGGGCGGCGTCCTCGGCCGCCCGGACCAGACCCTCCACCTCGTCCGGTGCGACGGCCTCGCGGGAGACCACGCCGGAGGCGGTGCCCTCGGCACCGGCCACGGTGGCGATCACGGTGAGGCGGCGGCCGCGGGTGACGCCGTTGGTGGTCAGGGCGTTGCCTGCCCAGCGCAGGTTGGCGGTGGACTCCTCGTCGGCGATCACCACGCAGCCGTCGGCGCGGGAGAGGCCGAGCGCCAGCTCGACGAGTTCGTGGGGCTGCATCGCGGTCATCAGTGACCCGCCTCCTGCTGGGTGTTGAGCACGTTGACGTTGCGGAACAGCGCCGACGGGCAGCCGTGGCTGACCGCCGCGACCTGACCGGGCTGCGCCTTGCCGCAGTTGAAGGCGCCGCCGAGGACGTAGGTCTGCGGGCCGCCGACCGCCGCCATCGAGCCCCAGAAGTCGGTGGTGGTCGCCTGGTAGGCGAAGTCCTTGACCTGGCCGGCGAGTTGGCCGTTCTTGATGGCGTAGGCGCGCTGGCCGGTGAACTGGAAGTTGTAGCGCTGCATATCGATCGACCAGGAGCGGTCGCCGACGATGTACAGGCCGTTCTCCACCCCGGCGAACAGGCCCTCGGTGTCGGGGCCGCCGGCGGCGGGCTGGAGCGAGACGTTGGCCATGCGCTGCACCGGGACGTGCGCGGGGGAGTCCGCGAAGGCGCAGCCGTTGGAACGGTCGAAGCCCTTCAGCCTGGCCATGCCTCGGTCGAGCTGGTAGCCGGTCAGGATGCCGTCCTTGACCAGGTCCCAGGACTGGGTGGCGACGCCCTCGTCGTCGTAGCCGATGGTCGACAGGCCGTGCTCGGCGGTGCGGTCGCCGGTGACGTGCATCAGCCCGGAGCCGTAACTGAGCGAGCCGAGCTTGTCGAAGGTGGCGAAGGAGGTGCCGGCGTAGGCGGCCTCGTAGCCGAGCGCGCGGTCCAGCTCGGTGGCGTGGCCGATCGACTCGTGGATCGTGAGCCAGAGGTTGGACGGGTCGATGACCAGGTCGTAGCGGCCCGCCTGGACGCTCGGCGCCTTCATCTTCTCGGCCAGCAGGACGGGCAGTTCGGCGAGTTCGGCGTCCCAGTCCCAGCCCGCTCCCCGCAGGCTCTGTCCATCGGGGGACGACCCCCGGACCCCCGAGAGATATTCGAACCCGCGCCCGACCGGCGGGGCCAGGGTGCGCATGGAGTCGAAGGCGCCCGTGCGCTCGTCCACCGAGGTGGCCTCCAGCGACGGGTGCAGCCGGATGCGCTGCTGGGTGGTGACGGTGCCCGCGGTGTCCGCGTAGAACTTGTTCTCCTGGACGGTCAGCAGGCTCGCCTGGACGTGCGAGACGCCCTCGGCGGACAGCAGCCGCGAACTCCAGTCGGCGAGCAGCGCCGTCTTCTCGGCGTCCGGCACGTCGAACGGGTTGACCTCGTACGAGGAGACCCAGGTGGCGTCCCGGTACACCGGCTCGTCCGCCAGCTCGACCCGCTCGGTGGACCCGGCGGCCCGGCTGATCCCGCCGGACAGGCGGGCCACCGCGACGGCCTGCTCGGCGACCCGGGCCGCCGCGTCGGTGGTCAGGTCCACCCCGGCGGCGAAGCCCCAGGCGCCGTCCAGCAGGACCCGGACGGCGAAGCCGAGCTGCACGCTGTCGGAGGTGCCGGCCGGGCGGGCGTCGCGCAGCCGCCAGGCGGCGCTACGGACCCGCTCCAGGCGGAAGTCGGCATGGGTGACGCCGAGTTCACGGGCCCGGGTGAGTGCGGCGTCGGCGAGGGCGCGCAGCGGGAAGGCGAGGAACAGCGGGTCGACGGCGCGGACGGGCGCGGCGCCGGCGCTGTCGGCCGGAGGGATCGGAGGCAAGCGAGCTCCCTGGTCGCGGAGGGTGACGGTGCGGCGCCGCACAGGGGCGCCCGCACCGCATCATTGCCCGTCCACGCACTTTCGGCCAGCGCATTTCGCTTGGTGCGCCGCGGGTCCGGCCGACGCGCCGCGCGCACTGGCCGACGCGCCGTCGGTCGGCGGGTCCGTCAGCCGACGGTCTCCCACCAGCCGCTCAGCTCCGGCGGGTTGTCGACGTCGACCCGCTCGCCGGGGCGCGGCACCGCGAGCGGGACGGCCTGCATCTTGGCCTCGGCGAGCAGCCGCTCGACCGGCTCGGCCCACGGGTGCAGGCCGAGGTTGAAGGTGCACCAGTGCACGGGCACCAGCAGGCCGGCGTTCAGGTCCTTGTGGGCGAGGACGGCGTCCTCGGGGGTCATGTGGATGTCCGCCCAGGCCGCGTCGTAGGCGCCGATCTGGACCAGGGCGGCGTCGAACGGGCCGTGCTGCTCGCCGATCCGGGCGTAGCCCTCGAAGTAGCCGGAGTCGCCGGTGTAGAAGACCTTGCGGGTGGGGCCGGCGATCACCCAGGAGCCCCACAGGGTGGTGTTGCGGGTCAGGCCGCGGCCGGAGAAGTGGTGGGCGGAGGTGAGGGTGAGCACCAGCTCGCCGAGGGTGCAGGTCTCGTCCCAGTCCAGCTCGATGATCCGGTGCTCCGGCACGCCCCAGCGGCGCAGGTGGCCGCCGATGCCGAGCGGCACCGCGAACGGCGCGGACTGGGTGCGGACCAGGCGCTTGACCGTCGCCATGTCGAGGTGGTCGTAGTGGTCGTGCGAGATCAGCACCGCGTCGACCTGCGGCAGCTCCTCCAGCTCCACCGGCACCGGGTGCAGCCGCTTGGGGCCGATGTGCGCGGCGGGGGAGCAGCGGTCGCTCCACATCGGGTCGAGCAGGACCCGGGAGCCCTCGATCTCCACGAGTGCGGAGGCGTGCCCGTACCAGGTGATCTCGACGCCCTCGGTGGCCGGGTACGGGCCGCTCTCCGGCCGGACGGTCGGCACCGGGTGCGCGGGGACGCGGCCGTCGCGCTGGAACAGCATCCGGCGCACGGTGTCGCGGTCGATGTCGGGGGCGGACGTCGACCGGGCCAGGGTGGAGGGCGCGTTGTGGAAGACGCCGTCGCGGTACTGCGGCGAGTTGCGCACCCGCTCCTCGCGCTCGCCGTCCGGCCGCCGACCGAACGCGGCCGGCAGGTCGCGCAGCGACCAGGCGGCGGCGCCCGCGGCGGCAGCCAGGGCGGTCAGGGCCAGCAGTCGTCCGCGTCGGTGGGTGCTCCCGGGCCGTGCCTTGGTCATGCGCTCTGCCTTCGTTCCTCGTCGGGACGGTCTTCGGGGAAGTTCCGGGGTAGAGGGTACGGCCGGCCCCGGCACGGTCCGCACCACGGGGGCAAACGGCCGTAGCGGCCCGGGTGTTCCCGTCCGGGCCCCGCCCGCGACTCCGGGCGCCGTGACCTGGCAGGTCGGGGCACTGATTGTCGGATTGCGACAGTTCCTTCGGTGAGGCGCTGTGGGAGACCGATTCGTCGACACCGCCGACCGACCGATACCGTCACACTGCGTGCGCATCCAGTCGTACGCGCACCCCTACGGAGAGAGGTGGATCGTTGAGCCGCTCGGTTCTCGTCACCGGAGGAAACCGGGGCATCGGCCTCGCGATCGCCCTGGCCTTCGCCGAGGCGGGCGACAAGGTCGCCATCACCAGCCGCTCGGGCGAGGTGCCCGAGGCGCTGGCGAAGTACGACGTCCTCGCGGTGCGCTGCGACATCACCGACACCGCGCAGGTGGACGCCGCCTTCACCGAGATCGAGGCGAAGCACGGCGGGGTCGAGGTGCTGGTCGCCAACGCGGGCATCACCAACGACACCCTGCTGCTGCGCATGTCCGAGGAGGACTTCACCTCCGTCCTGGACACCAACCTGACCGGCACCTTCCGGGTCGTGAAGCGCGCCTGCAAGCTGATGATGCGCGCGCGCAAGGGCCGCGTGGTCCTGATCTCGTCCGTGGTCGGCCTCACCGGCTCGCCGGGCCAGGCCAACTACGCCGCCTCCAAGGCCGGCCTGGTCGGCTTCGCCCGGTCGCTGGCGCGCGAGCTCGGCCCGCGCAACATCACCGTCAACGTGGTCGCCCCCGGCTTCGTCGACACCGACATGACCGCCGTGCTCAGCGACGAGCGCCGCGCGGAGATCGTCTCGGGCGTGCCGCTGGGCCGCTACGCGGCGCCCGCCGAGGTTGCGTCCACCGTGCGGTTCCTCGGTTCGGACGAGGCCGCGTACATCACCGGAGCCGTCATTCCCGTCGACGGCGGATTGGGCATGGGTCACTGATCATGAGTGGAATCCTTGAGGGCAAGCGGATCCTGATCACCGGTGTGCTGATGGAGTCCTCCATCGCCTTCCACACCGCCAAGCTCGCGCAGGAGCAGGGCGCGGAGATCATCCTCACCGCGTTCCCGCGCCCGACCCTGACCGAGCGGATCGCCAAGAAGCTGCCGAAGCCGGTCAAGGTCCTGTCGCTGGACGTCTCCAGCCCGGAGGACCTCGCGGGCATCGCCGACCAGGTCCGCGAGCACCTGCCGACCCTGGACGGCATCGTCCACTCGATCGGCTTCGCCCCGCAGGACGCCCTGGGTGGCAACTTCCTGGACACCCCGTGGGAGTCCGTGGCCACCGCCATGCACGTCTCGGCGTACTCGCTGAAGTCGCTGACCATGGCGCTGCTGCCGCTGATGCAGGACGGCGGCTCGGTGGTCGGCCTGACCTTCGACGCGCAGTTCGCCTGGCCGCAGTACGACTGGATGGGCCCGGCCAAGGCCGCCCTGGAGTCGACCAACCGCTACCTGGCCCGCTACCTGGGCGAGCGGGACATCCGCTGCAACCTGATCTCGGCGGGCCCGCTCGGCTCGATGGCCGCCAAGTCGATCCCGGGCTTCGGCGACCTCGCCGACACCTGGAACCACCGCTCCCCGCTGAAGTGGGACCTGAGCGACCCGGAGCCGACCGGCCGCGGCGTCGTCGCGCTGCTGTCGGACTGGTTCCCGAAGACGACCGGCGAGATCATCCACGTCGACGGCGGTCTGCACGCCATCGGCGCCTGAGCCGCCGACGCCGCTGCCCGGCATCCCCTTCGTGGGGGTGCCGGGCAGCGGCGTTTTCCGGGGCTTACGCCTCCGCGGGGGTGCAGGTGCCGATCGCGCGGCCGGCCTCGACGGAGGCGCGCTGGGCGTCGCCGGCCCGGATGGCGTCGAGGATCGTGTCGTGGCCGACGTAGCGCTCGGCGATCAGCTCGGGGCCGACGTCGTGCCGCAGGTGGGCGCGGGTCACCTCGCCGAGGTCGGCGTAGACGGCGGCGAGCACGTCGTTGTGCGCGGAGGCGACCACGACCTGGTGGAAGGCGGCGTCGGCCTGGATGAAGTCCTCGGCGTCGCCGGAGTGCCAGGCGGCCTCGCGGCGGGCCAGCGCGGCGTCCAGCAGCTCCAGGTCGCGCGGGGTGCGGCGGACGGCGGCCAGCCCTGCGGCGGAGGTCTCGAGGGCCGCCCGCAGCTCGGCCACCTGGGCCTGGTCGGCGTCGGCGAAGCGGCGGTGCATCACGCCGGCCAGCTCGCTGGTGGCGAGGACGTAGGTGCCGGAGCCCTGGCGGATGTCGAGCAGCCCGTTGTGGGCGAGGGCGCGGACGGCCTCGCGGACGGTGTTGCGGGCGACGCCGAGCTGGTCGACCAGTGCGGCCTCGGTCGGGATGCGCGAGCCGACCGGCCACTCGCCGGAGGTGATCTGGGCGCGCAGCTGCGCGATCACCTGGTCGGACAGCGGGGTGCGCCTCGGCGAGGACAGCGCCACGGGGACTCCTTGCGGCTACGGGTCGGCGGTCGGGGGACGGCGGCTCTGGGACGAATGTGGCCGGTGGATGAACGGTCGGCACATCATGTCAATTCCGAGGTGCGTCAATTCATCCCATCATTCTATGATGGTGCCTATGCTTCCCGCAGCAGACACCACCGCCTCCCCACGAACCGAGGCACGGCCGCAGACCGAGCGGCCCTCCGTCACCCCCGCCACCCCCGGTACGGCCGGCCTGTCCGGCAAGTACGGCGTCTGGCTGTTCGCCACCGCGATCGCCGCCGCTGCCTTCAACCTGCGCCCTGTCGTCACCAGCCTCGGGCCGCTGCTCGACCAGGTCCGCGCCGGCCTCGGGATGAACCCGACGCTGGCCGGGCTGCTCACCGCCGTCCCCTCGCTGTGCTTCGGCCTGTTCGGCTTCGCCGCGCCCGCGATGGCCCGGCGGATCGGCCCGATCGCGGTGATCACCGCCGGGATGGGCGCGATCACCGCGGGCGTGCTGGCCCGCTCCTTCGCCGGCGGCACCGCGGTGTTCCTGCTGCTCACCGCGCTCGCGCTGGCCGGGGTGGCGGTTTCCAACGTGCTGATCCCGGTGGTGATCAAGCGCTACTTCCCGTCCCGGGTCGGTCCGATGATCGGCCTGTACTCCATGTCCCTGTCGGCCGGCACCGCCCTGGCCGCCGCCATCACCGTGCCGCTGACCAGCGCGCTCGGCGGCGACTGGCGCTACGGCCTGGGCATCTGGGCCGTGCTCGGCGCGGTGGCGCTGGTGTTCTGGCTGGTGGTCGCGCTGCTCAGGCGCGAGCGCGGCGACCGGGCCGGCGGCCCCGCCGCCGACCGGCTGCCGATCACCCGCAGCCGAACGGCCTGGGCAATGGCCTGCTTCTTCGGCCTCCAGGCCACCGGCGCGTACGTGGTGATGGGCTGGCTGCCGAAGATCTTCCAGGACTCCGGTATCGACAAGGGCACCTCGGGGGTGCTGCTCGCGGTGACCATGGTGATCGGCGTGCCGGTCTCCTTCGTGCTGCCCAACCTGGCCGCCCGGCGCGGCGACCAGCGGCTGTTCGTCGTCGTGCTGGCCTCCTGCGGCATCGCCGGGTACGCCGGCCTCGCGCTCGCCCCGGCCGCGCTGCCGTGGGTCTGGGCCGCCCTGGTCGGCCTCTCCAACTGCGCCTTCCCGCTGGTGCTGACGATGATCGGGCTGCGCGCCCGGACCGCGGGCGGGGTGGCGCAGCTGTCCGCCTTCGCCCAGGGCGTCGGCTACCTGATCTCCATCCCCGGGCCGATCCTGATCGGCCGGATCTACCAGGTGACGGGCGAGTGGTACTGGCCTCTGGGCTTCCTGGCGTTGCTGCTGGTGCCGCAGATGCTGTTCGGCCTGCGGGCCGCGATGGCCCGGCACATCGAGGACGAGGCGGTGCACCCGGCGGCGAAGGCCGGGCCGGAGAAGGTCGCGCCGGAGAAGGGCGCGTAGGAGAAGGCCACCTCGGAGAAGGTCAAGGACTGACCAAGCGCGAGGGGTCGATGGCCGGCGGGTATGTCCGGGATGGGAGAATCCCGGACATGCCCGTTCTCGAACCGAACCCGACCAACGGCCGCAAGCAGCTCGGCCAGATCGCCCTGGCGGTTGCCGGCATCGTGGTGCTGGTGGCGATCATCGCCACCATCGCCGCCTCCATGGGCTGACCCGGTCCCGCTGCTCCTTCCGACTGCCGCTTTCCGACTGCCGCTGTCCACCGGGCGAAGCCCGGGTGAACGGCGCGTGATGACACCCGCCACCCCTGGGAGTGGCGGCAGCCGGGAGCATCGCGCCGCCGAGCGGCTTTTCTGCCAAGCTTGCTGGATATGAGCGCCGACACGCCCCGCAGGATCATCGTTCTCCGTCACGCCAAGGCCGACTGGCCGAACGGCGTCGACGACCACGAGCGGCCGCTGGCCGACCGGGGCCGCCACCAGGCCCCGGGCGCCGGCCGCTGGCTTGCCGATTCCGGCATCAATCCCGACTTCGTGCTCTGCTCCACCGCCCTGCGCGCCCGGGAGACCTGGAAGCTGGCCGTGCACGAGCTGCCCAAGCGGCCCGGGAAGACCGTGTACGAGGACCGGATCTACGAGGCCAGCCCCGGCGAGATCATCGCGGTCCTTCAGGAGACCCCGGAGGAGTACCCGGACGTCGTGCTGGTCGGGCACAACCCCGGCGTGCTGGGCCTGACCCAGGTGCTGGCCGGGGACGCGGGCGACGCGGACGCGCTGGACCGGTTGCGGCTGGGCGGCTTCCCGACCGCGGCGGTCGCGGTGCTCACTTTCGACGGCTCCTGGAAGAACCTCGAGCCGGGCGTGGCCGAGCTGGTCTCGTACCACACGCCCCAGGACTGACGCCTGCACGCGAGGGGCGCGCGGACCAGGTCCGTGCGCCCGTCACGTACGTCCGCAGGCTCTCGGTCGACCCTATTCGGTCGTGCTGCCGTCCAGGACGTCCGCCGCCTCGACCTCCTCGCGGGTGATGCCCAGCAGGTACAGCACGGTGTCCAGGAACGGCACGTTCACCGCGGTGTCGGCGGCCTCGCGCACCACCGGCTTGGCGTTGAACGCCACCCCGAGCCCGGCCGCGTTCAGCATGTCCAGGTCGTTGGCGCCGTCGCCGATCGCCACCGTCTGCTCCAGCGGCACCTTGGCCTGCTCGGCGAACCGGGCCAGCCAGCGGGCCTTGCCCGCACGGTCCACGATCTCGCCGACCACCCGGCCGGTGAACTTGCCGTCCACCACCTCCAGGGTGTTCGCCGCCGCGAAGTCCAGCCCCAGCTGCTCCACCAGGTGGTCGGTGACCTGGGTGAACCCGCCCGACACCACCGCCACCTGGAAACCCAGCCGCTGCAGCGTACGGATCAGGGTGCGCGCCCCCGGCGTGAAGCGGACCTCCGCGCGCACCTTCTCGGTCACCGAGGCGTCCAGGCCGGCCAGCAGCGCCACCCGGGCGCGCAGCGACTCGGCGAAGTCCAGCTCGCCGCGCATCGCGGCCGCCGTCACCTCGGCGACCTTCTCCTCGCAGCCCGCGTGGGCCGCGAACAGCTCGATCACCTCGTCCTGGATGAGCGTGGAGTCCACGTCCATCACCACCAGGCGCTTGGCCCGGCGCTCCAGCCCGGCCGCCACCACCGCGACGTCCACCCGCTGGGTGGCCGCCTCCTGGGCCAGCTCGGCCCGCAGCTCCTCGGTGGCCACACCCGAGACGGCCAGCTCGACCGCCGTCACCGGGTACTTGGCGAGCCGGAACACGCGGTCGATGTTGCCGCCCGCGGCGGTGATCCGGGAGGTCAGCGCGGAGACCGCGGCGGCGGTCAGCGGGTGGCCCAGCACGGTGACGTGCGAACGGCCCTCGCGGCGCGGCCGGTTGTCGCCGATGCCGGAGATGATCTCGGCCTGGAGCTTCTGCTCCTCCGCCCAGCGGTGCACGGTGGACCGCAGCCCGCCTTCGGCGCCGGGCGCGGTGGGCGGGGTGACCAGGGCGCACAGCGTGATCCGGCCCCGGGTCACGACCTGCTCGATGTCGATCACGTCGACGCCGAAGCCGGCCAGGGTGGCGAAGAGGCCGGCGGTGATGCCGGGGCGGTCCTTGCCGAACACCTTGACGAGCAGGGTGCGCTCGTCCTCGGTCCGGGGCTGCGAGGCGGGAAGAGGCTCAGCGGCCAAGGGCGATGCGTTCATGGTGCCTCCCACGCTACCCGTCGGGCGGCGGCCGCACGGCACCCGTCCACCCCGCGGACGCGGGCGGAGGGTGCCCCGACGGTGTGTGCGAGAACCCGTCGACGTGCAGGTGAGGGGGAGGTGGCGTGGCGGTGCGGCGAACCCCGGGCCACGGGGGTGTCGGCGAATCGTTGCCGCCTGGTCACAGTCCCCAGGGGCGACTTTCGTCAGCGGTCGGCGGGCTGGAATGATTCCCCCCGTCAGTTTCAGGAACCCCCGGCTGGGGGCCACAATCGGGGGACCGAGAGAGCGGGGCAGGCGAGCAGTGCCGCAACTCGTCATTGAGATCAACGGACAGCAGCGGACTCTGGAGCCGGGGCGGTCCTACACCATCGGGCGCAACCCGCAGTCGGACTTCCCGTTCGAGGACGCGCGGGTCTCCTGGCACCACGGGACCATGTCCTTCAACGGGACCGGCTGGCAGCTGGACGACCACGGGAGCACCAACGGCACCTACGTCGCCGGTGCCCGCACCCAGCAGGCCCAGCTGTTCCCGGGCGCCGTCGTCAACCTCGGCAACGCGGAGAACGGCCCCAGGCTCGGCTTCTCCGCGCCCGTCCAGGCCGCCGCCCCGCAGGCGCAGGCGCCTGCCTGGCACGAGGCCGCCACCAGCCGCAGCGCTACCCCGGGGCCGCCGCCGGACCTGCAGCAGGGCTGGGATCCGTTCCAGCACCAGTCGCAGCAGCAGAGCTGGGCCGGCCAGCCGGGCATCCCGCAGCAACAGGGCGGCTACCCGCAGGACTTCGCGCCGCAGCCGAACTTCCCGCAGCAGCAGGGCTTCACGCCGCCCCCGCAGCCGACGATGATCCGCAGCCTGGCCGAGATGACGCGCACGCTGCGCATCGGCCGTGCGCTCGACAACGACATCGTCGTCTCGGACCTCCAGGTCTCCCGCCACCACGCCGAGCTGCGCCAGCTGCCGGACGGCCGCTGGGAGATCGTCGACCTCGGCAGCCACAACGGCATCTTCCTCAACGGCCAGCGGGTCCAGCGTCAGCTGATGGGCGCGCAGGACCGGCTGGTGGTCGGCCACTCCACGTTCACCCTGGTCGGCGACCAGCTGCAGGAGTTCGTCGACACCGGCGCGGTCTCCTTCTCCGCCCGCCACCTGACCGTCGAGGTCGAGCACAAGGGCGCCAAGAAGGTCCTGCTCAACGACGTCAGCTTCAGCGTGCCGGAGAAGTCCCTGGTCGCCGTCATCGGCCCGTCCGGCTCCGGCAAGTCGACCCTGCTGCGCGCCCTCACCGGCTACCGTCCGGCCGACCGCGGCGAGGTCCTCTACGACGGCCGCAACCTCTACAAGCAGTTCGCCGAACTCCGCTCGCGCATCGGCCTGGTGCCGCAGTCCGAGATCCTTCACAAGGAACTCACCGTCCGCACCGGCCTCAAGTACGCGGCCCGGCTGCGCTTCCCCGGCGACACCGAGGCCCGCGAGCGCGAGGCCCGGATCGACGAGGTGCTGTACGAGCTGCGCCTCGACAAGCGCGCCGAGAACCGCATCACCGCCCTCTCCGGCGGTCAGCAGAAGCGCGTCTCGGTCGCCCTGGAACTGCTCACCAAGCCGTCGCTGATCTTCCTCGACGAGCCCACCTCGGGCCTCGACCCGGGCATGGACCGCGAGGTCATGCAGATGCTGCGCGGCCTCGCCGACGACGGCCGCACCATCCTGGTCGTCACCCACTCGGTGGCCGAACTCGCGATCTGCGACCGGCTGCTGGTGATGGCGCCGGGCGGCTCGGTGGCCTACTTCGGCCCGCCGGACGAGGCGCTGCACTTCTTCGGGTACGAGACCTGGGCGGACGTCTTCCAGGCCTTCGAGAACTACCCGGACCACGACTGGGCCGGCCGCTACCGCGGCTCGGTGCACTACCAGCAGTACTCCGCCGCCGCCGTGGAGGGCGGCGACGTGCAGCACGCCCAGGTCGCGCAGGAGGCGATCAAGCCGCCGAAGCCGCAGAGCTGGGGCTCGCAGCTGTGGACGCTGATCCGCCGCTACCTGTCCGTCATCGCCTCCGACAAGGGCTTCCTGGCGCTGTCGGTGCTCCTGCCCGCCGTCATCGGCGCGGTGAGCGTCCTGGTGCCGAACGAACCAGGGCTCGCACCGAACCCCAAGTCGCAACTGGGGCTCAACACCGGGGCCGCGACGATCATCATGCTCATGGCGATCGGCGCCTGCTTCTCCGGCGCGGCCAACTCCGTCCGCGAGTTGATCAAGGAACGGGCGATCTACGAGCGAGAACGGGCCACCGGCCTCTCCCGCTCGGCGTACATGATGTCCAAGGTCATCGTGCTGGGCTTCTTCAGCGTGATCCAGGGCGCGGTCATCTCCGCCGTCGGCTTCCTGCCGCGCAAGCTCCCCGAGCACGGCGGCCTGCTGGTGAAGAACCTGCCGGTCATCGAGATGACCATCGGCATGATCCTGCTGAGCTTCGCCGCGATGATGTTCGGCCTGATGATCTCCGCGCTGGTCAAGACCACCGAGAAGACCATGCCGCTGCTGGTCATGTTCGCGATCGTCCAGGTCGTCTTCACCGGCTGCCTCTTCCAGATCTTCAGCAAGCCCGGCCTGGAGCAGCTCGCCTGGCTGATGCCCGCCCGCTGGGGCACCGGCATGGTGGCCACCACGCTCGACCTGTCGCACCTCTTGGGCCCCTGGAACAAGGACTTCCAGCACCCGAACTACGACCCGCTGTGGAAGCACAGCGTCGCCCAGTGGTCGATCAACGCGGGGGCGCTGATCGTGATGGCGATCATCATCGGCGTCATCGTGACGCGGCTCCAGCGCCGGCACGAGCCGGAGGTCATGCAGAAGGGCTGAGGCCCTCGACCGTCCGTCCCAGGGGCGGCTCTCCCGTGCGGGAGAGCCGCCCTTCGGCGTTGTCGGCCGGGCCCGGGGACCTAGGTCCCCGGACCTGCGTCCCGCGCGGCTGCGGACGGACGCGGGGGCGGGTGGTGCGGCGGTAGGTTGGCGATATGCCCAGCGCGCCCAGTGACCACCGGCCACCGGCCGGTTCCCCTATCGACGGCCGGATACCGGTCGGCCGTCTCCACAACGGCCCGGTGCCGGCCTGCGAGCCCTGCCTGGCCGGCATCGAGGCGGTCAGCCAGGCGCTGCTCGCGATGAGCCGGCACCTGGAGGTCCGCGAGGTGCTGCGCCGGATCACCGCCTCCGCCCGGGACCTCCTCGGCGCCGAGTACGCGGCGCTCGGCGTCCCCGACGACCACGGCGGCTTCGCCCAGTTCGTCGTCGACGGCGTCACCGACGAGCAGTGGAAGGCCATCGGCCCGCTGCCCCGCCAGCACGGCGTCCTCGCCAAGATGCTGCACGAGACCGGCCCGACCCGGCTCGCCGACGTCCGCAAGGCCCCCGCGTTCGAGGGCTGGCCGTCCGCCCACCCCGAGATGGACGCCTTCCTCGGCATGCCCATCCTCGACACCGACGCCGCCGAGGACGAACCGCAGGTGCTGGGCGTCATCTTCCTCGCCAACAAGCGCGGCGGCGGTCTCTTCACCGACCACGACGAGGAACTGCTGCGGATACTCGCCGCGCACGCCGCCCTCGCCCTCTCCAACGCCCGCCTCTACGAGCGCAGCCGCGAGCTCACCCTCGCCGGCGAACGCGCCCGGATCGCCCACGACCTGCACGACGCCGTCTCGCAGAAGCTCTTCTCGCTGCGGCTCACCGCCAAGGCCGCCGCCACACTCGTCGAACGCGACCCGGCCCGGGCCCGCGCCGAGCTCGCCGAGGTCGCCCGGCTCGCCGCGGAGGCCGCCGACGAGCTGCGCGCCGTCGTCATCGAACTGCGGCCCGCCGCCCTGGAGGAGGACGGGCTCAGCGCCACCCTCGCCTCCCAGGTCCAGGTCCTCGACCGGGCCCACACCGCCGACGTCGCCTTCGCCGCCGACAGCGTCCGTGCGCTCCCGCCCGCCCAGGAGGCCGCGTTGCTGCGGGTCGCCCAGGAGGCGCTGCACAACGCGCTGCGCCACTCCGGCGCCCGCCGCGTCACCGTCACCCTCCTCGAGACGCCCGCGCGCGGGGCCGTCCTGCGGGTGCGGGACGACGGGCGCGGCTTCGAACCGGAGTCCGTCCGCCGGGCCGGGCGGCACCTCGGCCTCGCCTCGATGCGCGACCGCGCGGCCGCCGTCGGCGGCACCCTCACCCTGGAATCCGCCCCCGGCCGGGGGACGCTCGTCGAGATGGAGGTCCCCGGTGCCTGACAGCACACCACCGATCCGCGTCCTGCTCGTCGACGACCACCAGGTCGTCCGGCGCGGCCTGCGAACGTTCCTGGAGGTGCAGGACGACATCGAGGTGGTCGGCGAGGCCGCCGACGGGGCGGAGGGCGTCGACCGCGCCCGGGAGCTCGACCCCGACGTCGTCCTGATGGACCTCAAGATGCCCGGCGTCGACGGCATCGAGGCGCTGCGCACCCTCAAGGGAGAGGGCAGCCGGGCCCGGATCCTGATCGTCACCAGCTTCACCGAGCACCGCACGATGGTCCCCGCCCTGCGGGCCGGCGCCGCCGGGTACGTGTACAAGGACGTGGACCCGGAGGCCCTGGCCGGCGCCATCCGCTCGGTCCACGCCGGGCACGTCCTGCTCCAGCCCGAACTCGCCGAGGCCCTCCTCTCCGACGACGGTCCCCGCGCCCCGCAGGGCCGCGGCGGCACCCTCACCGAGCGCGAGCGCGAGGTGCTGGGGCACATCGCGGACGGCCGCTCGAACCGGGAGATCGCGCGGAGCCTGCACCTGTCGGAGAAGACGGTGAAGACGCACGTGTCGAACATCCTGATGAAGCTCGACCTCGCCGACCGCACCCAGGCCGCCCTCTGGGCGGTCCGGCACGGTGAGGCCCGGGAGGCGTAGTGCGCTGAGGGCGTGTGGGGCGGGCGGGGCGCTGTGTCGAACGGCAGGTGTTTGGGGCGGGTTGGGGGCGGGTGGGCGTCAGACGGCGTCAGGGCGTGTGCCGTTCGGCAGGGGATCGGCCGAATCGGGGTGACGGGACGTCAGGGGGGTGTGCCAGGCTGAGCGCCGACATCGATCTTGGGGGAGGACCGCATGAACGCACCGCGCAGTGAGTACGGGCCTGTCGTGCTCGCCAACGAGTTGGAGTTGACGTACCGCCTGTTCGAGCGGGCCAAGCACCTCGGCCTGGTGCCGCCGCCGGACGTCGAGGAGCGGCGGTGGTCCCGGGCGGTGGTGGAGCCGCTGGTGGAACGCCGCGAGGAGATCGGCGCCGCCCTGGCAGCGGACGCGGCGGAGCGGGCCGCGAAGCTGGCGCAGGATACGGCCCGGGAGCGGGAGGCCTACGGCCTCGAGGTGCTGCGCCGCCGGCTCGGGCTGGTGCGCCGGCAGTTCGACGAGGCGCGGGACCGCGGCCTGATCCCCGAGCCGGACACCGAAGGCCGGGCCTGGTCGGCCGCCCTGGAGGCCGAGTTGCGGGCCCGCGCCGCCGAGATCATCGCCGCGCTGGGCGCCGTCCCCCGGGTGGGGGCGGGCAAGGCGGCCCTCGTCATCGGCCACGCCACCGGCCTGCCGGTGACCGCCGAGGACGTCCGCCGGCTCGCGGAGGCGGGCATACTCCAGGCCTCCGGCGAGTTCCGGGGCCACCCCACCTACAGCCGGGAGAGCCTGGCGGCGATGCCGGACGCCGCGGTCGAGGAGGTCGTCACCGACCGCCTGCGCCGGGGCGAGGCCGAGGCGGAGGCCGCCGCCGAGGCGCTGCGGCAGCGGCTGGCGGAGAGTCTGTCGGCGGAGGAGGCGGCCGAGGAACTGGGCTGGTCGGCCCGGCGCCTGCAGGCCGTCACGGAGAAGGGCGGCCTGACGCGCGGAGTGGACGGCCGGTACGCGCGGGCGGAGGTGATGGCGGTGGCTGCTGCCGATCCGTGGCGATAGGGCCGGCCGAGCGGCGGGGCGCCTGAGCTCATCGGGCGCCGGGCT
Source organism: Kitasatospora aureofaciens (assembly GCF_019192735.1). Taxonomy (GTDB): domain Bacteria; phylum Actinomycetota; class Actinomycetes; order Streptomycetales; family Streptomycetaceae; genus Kitasatospora; species Kitasatospora aureofaciens_A. Next base: position 9,490 of record NZ_JAHTKP010000021.1, on the reverse strand, counting down.
CGCGCCCGTCGTCGGCCCGTAGGTCGGTCGGCCCGTGGCACACGAGTGGCCGGGTGGTCTCCGCCACGGGCCGGACGATCGGTGTGACCGTCCGGCCCGTAGTGGAGGCGCGCGTCAGTGGGATTCGCGTTCGTCGACGAGGGCGTTGTACGCCGCCACCTGCGCGCGGCGGGCGGTGCGCCACAGCGGGGCCAGGACGGACCGGCGGGCGGCCATCTCCGAGGCGCTGACGGCGGCGCCGTGACTCTCGGAGGCGATCGTCAGGAGGACGGACACCTGGCGGGCGGACTCCAGGACGCGGACGGCGCGGGGTGGGTAGCCGGGGGCGAGCAGTTCGGCGTGGCCGCGGCGGCGGTAGGCGTCCAGGGCGCGCAGGGCTTCGGGTCCGGCGCCGGCCACGTCGAGGCGGGCCAGCAGCACGGTCGCCTCGCGCAGCCCGTCGGCGAGCTCGCGCTCGGCCTCGTGCAGCGACGGCACGTCCGCCGGCGGTGCGTCGTTGACCGTCGAGCAGCGCCACAGCACGGTGGCCGACTGGTCCCCGGCCGGGCCGAACACGTCGACCTCCGGCACCAGCCCGAGTGGCACGCCCACCGCGAGGACGGCCTCGCCCGCGCCCATCGCGCGGTCGTTGAACGCCGCCGGGCCGGTCAGCCCGAGGGGGTGTCCGGCGGAGGGCAGGGCCAGCCGAAGGCCCTGCACGCCGAGCACCCGCAGCCGCCCCAGGGCCCAGGTGAGCCCGTGCTGCTCGCCGGGCGCGTCCCCGGGCAGGCCGGTCACCCGGTGGCTCTCGTCGTCGCCCAGGACGGCCGCGGCGGCGTTGTCGGGCGGGACCAGTCCGGCGAGCAGAGCGTTGCCCCAGGCGGCCAGCCGCCCCGAACGGGGCTCTTCGTACGGATTGTCGGCAGGAGTCGCGAGCATCCAGCCAGCCTACGGAATCGGCGGTCATCCGCGTGGCGTAGGTTTGCCCATGCGCGTGCGGCGCACCCACCCCGTGCCCACCGGCTGCCGGAGTAGGCTCGCCGCCCGCATCGACGGTCGAGATTCTTGTATTGGGGAAGGCGTAGGCATGAGCGACGTGCTGGAGCTGGTGGACGTATCCGTGGTCCGGGAGGGGCGCGCGCTGGTCGACCAGGTCTCGTGGTCCATCTCCGAGGGTGAGCGCTGGGTCATCCTGGGCCCGAACGGCGCCGGGAAGACCACCCTGCTGCAGATCGCCTCCTCGTACCTCTTCCCGACCTCGGGCAAGGTGTCGGTGCTCGGCGAGAAGCTGGGCGAGATCGACGTCTTCGAGCTGCGCTCCCGGATCGGCCTGGCCGGTGCCGCGATGTTCGACAAGCTGCCGGCCGAGCAGACGGTGCTGCAGACCGTGCTGACCGCCGCCTACGGCATGACGGTCAGCTGGCAGGAGACCTACGAGCAGTCGGACGAGTCCCGTGCGCTCGCGCTGCTGGACCGCCTCGGCATGGCCGGCCTCACCGACCGCAAGTTCGGCACCCTGTCCGAGGGCGAGCGCAAGCGCACCCTGATCGCCCGCGCGCTGATGACCGACCCGGAGCTGCTCCTGCTCGACGAGCCCGCCGCCGGTCTGGACCTCGGCGGCCGCGAGGACCTGGTCCGCCGCCTCGGCGCGCTGGCCCAGGACGAGTTCGCGCCGGCGATGGCGATGGTCACCCACCACGTCGAGGAGATCGCCCCCGGTTTCACCCACGTCCTGATGATCCGTCAGGGCAAGGTGCTCACCGCCGGCCCGATCGACACCGAGCTGACCGCCCGCAACCTGTCGAAGTGCTTCGGGCTGCCGCTGACCCTGGAGCGCCACGGGGACCGCTGGTCGGCGCAGGGCCTGCCGCTGGGCTGACCCCCCGTTCGACAGTCGCAGCACGCGTCTGCCGGAACCGGTCGCACGCGCGACCGGTTTCCGCCCCTCGACCTGCGGGAACTGTCCGCCACGAAGGCCCTTCGCTCCCTAGGATGGATTCGTGGACAGCTGGTTGTGGTGGCTCCTGGCCGCCGTCGGGCTCGGCATACCGCTGGTACTCACCGCGATGCCGGAGTTCGCCATGTTCGCGGTCGGTGCACTGGCCGCGGCCGGGGTGGCCGGTCTGGGCTCGGGGGTGGTGTGGCAGACGCTGACCTTCGTCGTGGTCTCGGTCGCCCTGCTGGTCGTCGTCCGCCCGATCGCCTATCGGCAGATCAAGAAGGGCCCGCAGATCAAGATGGGCATCGAGGCGCTCCAGGGCGCCACCGCGGTCGTCGCGGAAACCGTCGACGGGGAGGGCGGACGGATCAAGCTGAACGGCGAGATCTGGTCGGCCCGCGCGCTCCACCCGGACACCGTGTACCAACCGGGGCAGCAGGTCGACGTCGTCGAAATCCAGGGCGCGACCGCCCTGGTCGTCTAGGGGAGAGTCCGTGGAACCCGTCCTTATCGTTTTGGTCGTCCTGGTCGTGGTGGCCTTCATCGCGCTGATCAAGACGATCCAGGTCATCCCGCAGGCCAGCGCCGCGATCGTGGAGCGCTTCGGCCGCTACACCCGGACGCTCAACGCAGGCCTGAACATCGTCGTCCCGTTCATCGACCGGGTCCGCAACCGGATCGACCTGCGCGAGCAGGTCGTCCCGTTCCCGCCCCAGCCGGTGATCACCCAGGACAACCTGGTCGTCAACATCGACACGGTCATCTACTACCAGGTCACCGACCCCCGGGCGGCCACCTACGAGGTCGCGAGCTACATCCAGGCGATCGAGCAGCTGACCGTCACCACGCTGCGCAACATCATCGGCTCGATGGACCTGGAGTCGACCCTGACCTCGCGCGAGGTCATCAACGCCGGCCTGCGCGGCGTCCTGGACGAGGCCACCGGCAAGTGGGGCATCCGGGTCAACCGCGTCGAGCTGAAGGCGATCGAGCCGCCGACCTCCATCCAGGACTCGATGGAGAAGCAGATGCGCGCCGACCGTGACAAGCGCGCGGCGATCCTCACCGCCGAGGGTCAGCGCCAGGCGCAGATCCTGAAGGCCGAGGGTGAGAAGCAGGCCGACGTGCTCCGGGCCGAGGGTGAGGCGCAGGCCGCGGTGCTGCGCGCCGACGGTGAGGCGGCGGCGATCCGGACGGTCTTCGAGGCGATCCACGACGGCGACGCCGACCAGAAGCTGCTCGCCTACCAGTACCTGCAGACCCTGCCCGAGCTGGCCAAGGGCGACTCCAACAAGCTGTGGATCATCCCGAGCGAGGTCGGCGACGCGCTCAAGGGCCTCGGTGGCGCGTTCACCGGCCTGACCGGCAACGGCGGCGGGGTCAACGGCGGCGCCGTGGCGGCCCCGAGCGTCCCGGCGGCGGCTCCGGCCGCCACCCAGGTGCCGCTCGACCCGGCGGCCGGACCGCGCCCGGTGGACATCGACAAGGGCTCCGCCCGTCCCCGGGTGGACCCGGCCCGCGAGTACCGCAAGATCGACCCGGAGTGACCGGCTGAGCCGTGCCGCGCGCCAGGGCCCGCCGTCGTACCGAGAGGTGCGGGGCGGGCCCTCGGCGTTGGTGCCGGGTGTGTTCCGCGGTGCCGGGTTCGTTCCGCGGTGCCGGGCGTGTTCCGCATGGTGGGCGTGTTCCGCATCGTGGTCGGGGCTGGTCCGATCGGCGGACCGTCCGGCATGATCCTTCGGGCAGGACCGACAGGACCGTGAGGAGAAGTGAGCCATGACGCTCTGGGAGGCGATTGCCGTCCTGGTGGCGGGCGTCGGTGCCGGGATGATCAATGTGATCGTCGGCTCCGGCACCCTGATCACCTTCCCCGTCCTGCTCGCCGTCGGCATCCCGCCGGTCACCGCCAACGTGTCCAACACCTTCGGCCTGGTGCCCGGCTCGCTCAGCGGCGTGATCGGCTACCGCCGCGAGCTGGTCGGCCAGGGCCGCCGCCTGCTCCGCCTGGGCACCGCCGCACTGTTCGGCGGGCTGGTCGGCGCGCTGCTGCTGATCACGCTGCCGAGCGGCGCCTTCGACGCGATCGTCCCGGTGCTGATCCTGCTGGCCCTCGTCCTCGTGGTGATCCAGCCCCGGGTGGCCAAGGCCGTCGCCGCCCGCCGCCGCCCCGGCGGGGACCCGGACGGCAGCCTGGTGCTGCTCGGCGGCGTCTTCCTCACCGGCATTTACGGCGGCTACTTCGGCGCCGCGCAGGGCGTCCTGCTGATGGCGCTGATGGGCATGCTGCTCCAGGAGGACCTGCAGCGGATCAACGGGGTGAAGAACGCACTCGCCATGATCGTCAACGGCGTCGCCGCGCTCTTCTTCCTGTTCACCTCGACGGTGAACTGGACGGCCGCCGGGCTGATCGCGGTGGGCTCGCTGGTCGGCGGTCTGCTCGGCGCCAAGGTCGGCCGCCGCCTCCCGCCGGCCGCGCTGCGCGGGGTCATCGTGGTGGTCGGGCTGGTCGCCGTGACCAAGCTGCTGATGAGCTGAACGCCCGTCACGGGCGTATGTTCGTCGAAGTGCACTCCGATCCGACCATTGTTCCGACCAGGCACGGGAGCGCTTCGATGAGCAGCAGAGCACGGCTGAGCGAGGACGAGATCACGGCGGCCCTGGCCGGACTGCCGCAATGGTCCCGGGAGGGCGACAGCATCGCCCGCACGGCCGACGCCCCGGACTTCCCGGCCGCGATCCGGGTGGTCGACGCGGTCGCCGAACAGGCCGAGGCCCTGGACCACCACCCCGACATCGACATCCGCTGGCGCACCCTCCGCTTCGTCCTCTCCACCCACAGCGCCGGCGGGCTGACCGGCCTGGACTTCACCCTGGCCGCCCGGATCGACGAGGCCCTGCGCGCCGAGTCCGCGGGCTGACGGAGGCCGGAGCGAGGCGCTCCGGTGGGCGTGAGATGCTGACTCCCCACTGCAGGCGGCTCGGGAGGGACGGAAACGGATGGCGCAGGAGCCCTTCGGAGACGCCCATCAGCAGCCGTGGTACCCCCAGGTGCAGCAGCAGGACTGGCAGGGCGGGTACCACGAGCAGCAGCACGTGACGTCGCAGCACTCGATTCAGCAGCCGCACGTGGAGCAGGAGCACTGGCAGGCGACCGCCGGCTACGGGCAGGCCGTGTACGGGCAGACCGGCGAGTACCCGCAGACCGCCGAGTACGGTCAGTACGGCCAGACCGCGTACGTGCAGGGCGGTTACGCCGAGGGGCAGTACGAGCAGCCCTCCTACCAGTACACCGACTACGGGCAGCAGCAGTACGCGCCGTACGCCGTCCCGCAGCAGCCCGCGGGGGACAGCCTGTACGTCCCGGCGGGTGCGGAGTACTCGGCCGACGGCTTCGTGCACATCGAGCCCGCCGAAACCGAGCCCGCCGAACCGCAGGAGCCGGAGACGCCCGCCGCCCCCGAGCCCGCCGCGCCGTCCCGCGCCGCCGCCCGCCGGGGTGCCGGTGAGGGCAAGGGCGGTTCGTCGCTCACGGAGAAGGCCCGGGCCGCCGCCGACACTGTGATATCCGGCGAGCACGTGCCCAGCCGGCGCGCGCTCCTGGTGCGCACCGGGGCCGGGGTCGCCGCGCTGGGCGTGCTGGTCGCGGCCGCTCTGACGGTGGGCGCCGAGGGCAACGGCAGCGCGTCCACCTCAGGTGGCGGGGGCGGCGAGCCCGGCTTCACCGTCGCCCACACCAAGGCGTGGTCGGCGCAGCCCGCCGCGGCCGGACAGCCGGGGGCCGACGACACGCTGGTCGGCAGCTGGCTGCTGGCCGACGCGGTGGTCCGGGCCGACGCCACCGGCGTGCGTGCGTACGACCTGGCGGCGGGCAAGCCCCTCTGGTCGGTCGAGCCGCCGGCCGCCGGGGCCGTTCCCTGCGGCCTGTCGCAGGGCGTGAACCCGTCCGGCCTGGGCGCGGCGCTGTTCCGGCCGCAGGCCGACCCGAAGAGCCCGTGCACGCTGGTCGCGGCCGTGGACACCAAGACGGGCAAGACCGCCTGGACCAAGACCGTCTCGGACGCCAAGGGCGCCTACACCGCGCGGATCGGCGTCACCGAGGACAAGGTCATAGCCGTCGGCGACGACCGGGTGGTCGCCTGGGAGTCCGCCGACGGCAAGGACGTCTGGCAGTACACCGGGCAGGGCAAGTTCTGCACGCTCTCCGGCGGCGTCACCGGCAAGACCGTGCTGGTCGCCTCCTCCTGCGCCGACTCGACCCCCGCCGACCAGGCCGTCGCGCTGAACACCGCGGACGGCAAGGTGGGCTGGTGGCGCGGCCTGAACAACAGTCCGAAGACCGTGACGGTGCTCTCCGCCGAGCCCGCCGTCGTTCTCACCACCGGCGAGAAGCCGGCCGACGACCGGGTGTTCGCATGGGGCGCGGGCGGCGACCCGGCCGCCGAGATCCCGGTGGCCGTCGACGGGGGCCGGCTGGACGTCGCCCATGGCACGTTTTCGGCCACGCCCGGGGTCTTCTTCCAGGACCGGACGATGGTCACCACGCTGGTTCCGCCGAACAACACCGGGGCGGCGGCCGCGGTCGGCTACGACCTCGACACCGGCAAGCAGCGCTGGAAGGCCCCGGCGGCCGAGAAGGGCGTGGTCCGGGCGGTGGCCGTCGACGGCGGCTCCCTGGTGCTCGCCGCCGACGAACGCCGCGACCAGCCCGCCCACCTCAGCCGCTTCGCGGTGACCGGCGGCCAGGAGTCGACCGGCGGCAACTTCCCGCAGGGCACCGGCTCGCTGCTGATCTCGGGCCGGGTGCTGATCGGCGGCGGCAAGGTCGTCGTGATACCCGAGCACTCGGCCAACTTCGGCACGGCGGCCGGCTACCAGGCCAAGGGCTAGCCGGGGCCGGCCCCCGGGTCCGGGTGCTCGGGTGTTCAGGCCGCGGGCACAGTGCTCAGGCCGCGGGCACAGTGCTCAGGCCGCCGGCACAGTGCTCAGGCCGCCGGCACGGCGACGGCCGGCAGCCAGTCGGCGAGCTCCCGGGCGTCCGAGTCGCGCAGGCCGAGCGCCATCATCAGCGTCGCCTGCGGGGTCGGCACGAACGGCCGGCGCAGCAGCTTCATCCCCGCCTGCTCCGGCGTCCGGTCCGCCTTGCGCTGGTTGTCCTCGGCGCACGCGGCCACCGTGTTCAGCCAGCTGTCCTCACCACCGCGCGACCTGGGCTGCAGGTGGTCCACCGTGCTGGCACGCCGGCCGCAGTAGGCGCACAGGTGCTGGTCACGGGCCAGGACACCCCGCCGCGACCACGGCGCCTGTTGTCGGAACGGTACCCGTACGTACCGTTGCAGTCTGATCACCCGGGGCACCGGGACGGTGATGCCCGTACCGCGGACCGTGCGCAGCGGATGTGCCTGCTCCACCACCGCCTTGTCCTGGAGCACCAGGACGACGGCGCGCTGGAGCGACACCGTTGTCAGGGGCTCGTAGCTCGCGTTCAGAACCAGCGTGTTGCGCACCTCGGCACACCCTTCCCGCGGGCGTGCCACGGCGGCACGACCGTCTCCACACACGTCACTGCCGCCGCACGGCGGTGGGACCACTCTGAATGGGCCCGTGGCCGACGAACAACGGAATTTCCGGTGTCGGCGAGGGGCCCGGGGGAAGGTGGCGGCGGGGCCGACCCGGTGCCCGGGACCGATTGGCGCGCTGCCTCGGGGAAAACTCGCTGGCCGGGACCGCGTAGGCTCTAGCAGGCTGGAGTCGTACCGACCCGGGGCCCGACCGAACCGGGCCAGCACCGGGCGGACGCCCGATCGAAGGAGAAGCGTGACCGTGACGGACATCGTCGACGAGCTGCGGTGGCGTGGGCTGATCGCCCTGTCCACCGACGAGGACGCACTGCGCAAGGCGTTCGCGGACGGCCCGGTCACGTTCTATTGCGGCTTCGACCCGACGGCCCCCAGCCTGCACCTCGGCAACCTGGTGCAGATCCTCACCATGCGCCGCATCCAGCAGGCGGGGAACCTCCCGCTCGGCCTGGTCGGTGGCGCGACGGGCCTGATCGGCGACCCGAAGCCCACCGCCGAGCGCGTGCTCAACGACCCCGAGACGGTGGCCGGCTGGGTCGAGCGCCTGCGGGGCCAGATCGCGCGCTTCCTCGACTTCGAGGGCCCCTACGCGGCGCGCATGGTCAACAACCTGGACTGGACGTCCGGGATGTCCGCCATCAGCCTGCTGCGCGACGTGGGCAAGTACTTCCGCGTCAACAACATGATCGCCAAGGAGGCCGTCGCCCGGCGGCTCAACTCCGACGCGGGCATCAGCTACACCGAGTTCAGCTACCAGATCCTCCAGGGCATGGACTACCTGGAGCTGAACCGCCGCTACGGCTGCACCCTGCAGACCGGCGGCAGCGACCAGTGGGGCAACCTCACCGCCGGCACGGACCTGATCCGCAAGGCCGACGGCAGGTCCGTGCACGCGCTGGCCACGCCGCTGATCGTCAAGGCCGACGGCACCAAGTTCGGCAAGACCGAGTCCGGCACGGTCTGGCTCGACCCCGAGCTGACCACCCCGTACGCCTTCTACCAGTTCTGGCTGAACGCGGACGACCGGGACGTCTCCAACTTCCTGCGGATCTTCAGCTTCCGCTCGAAGGAGGAGATCGAGGAGCTGGAGCGCGAGACCGCCGAGCGCCCCGCCGCCCGTCTCGCGCAGCGCGCCCTCGCCGAAGAGCTCACCACCCTCGTCCACGGCGCCGAGCAGTACGAGCGCGCCGTCGCCGCGTCCAAGGCGCTGTTCGGCCAGGGCGACCTCGCCGACCTGGAGGCCCCGACCCTGGCCGCCGCGCTGGCCGAGGTCCCGAAGGCCAAGGTCGCCGAACTCCAGCCCGTGGTCGACCTGTTGGTCGCCGTCGGCCTGGCGCCGAGCCGCTCGGCCGCCCGCCGGACGATCAAGGAGGGCGGTGCCTACCTCAACAACGTCAAGGTGACGGACGAGGAGGCGGTCCCGGCCGAGGCCGATCTGCTGCACGGCCGCTGGCTCGTGCTGCGCCGCGGCAAGCGCAACCTGGCGGCGGCCGAGCTGGTCGCGCCGGCGGTGTGATCGCAGCGGTGCGACCGAAGGCCTGACTGGGGTGTGACCGAAACACGACGCCGCTGAGCTGCGGCCTTGACGACCGAGGGCGGGATCCAGCCGGATCCCGCCCTCGACGTTTGACGATGTCGTGCAGGTGGCCTAGTGTTGAACGAGTCGCTGAAGCGGCCACCCCACTCGGCAAGTCCCACTCTCACCTCGGCGCCCATTCGGTTGGGTCGGTTGGCGTTCCCGTCAACAGGGTGAGCGTGAATTTCGGGTAACACTCGGAATGCGCTAATGTGGAGGCCGTCGCGGAAAGCGATACCGACCAGTTCGGGAAATCGGATGAATGAAACTCCGGAAAACGGAGCGGAAAACACCTGATAAGCTGGAAACACGAAAGAACGAAGCGCCCGGAGGGCCCGCTGGAAGGCGGTCCGAAGGAAGTGTCCGTTCCTTGAGAACTCAACAGCGTGCCAAAAGTCAACGCCAGATATGTTGACATCC
>NZ_JAHTKP010000209.1 GCF_019192735.1 Kitasatospora aureofaciens | reverse complement strand
GCGTCGCAGAAGCGGACGGCCTCACGGACATGCTTCACCCAGTACGCGGGGTCGGTGACCTCGTCCGTCACCGGCTCGCCCGTCAGCGCCGACACCATGGCCAGCTTGGGCGCACCGTAGCTGACGGTGGCGACAACGCGCCCGAACTCCTCCAGCATCGGGTCCATCAGCGGGGAGTGGAACGCGTGCGAGACCTGCAGACGCTTCGTACGAGCCCCTGCCTGTGCCAACTCCTCGGCCGCCGCGAGCACTTCGTCCTCGACACCGGAAATCACCACGGCCCTGGGGCCGTTCACGGCGGCGATGCCCACACCGGCGCGGCCTGCGATCGCCTCGACGACCTGCTCCTCGGCCGCCTCGACGGCCACCATGGCGCCGCCGGCGGGCAGTTGCTGCATCAGCCGGCCGCGAGCGGCCACCACCGCACAGGCATCCTCCAGCGACCAGACCCCGGCCACGTGCGCGGCGGCCAGCTCGCCGATCGAGTGTCCGGCCACCACGTGCGGGC
>NZ_JAHTKP010000208.1 GCF_019192735.1 Kitasatospora aureofaciens | reverse complement strand
CGTACGAAGGGACTCACCCCATGACCGACACCACCCGACCACCCGCCTTCCGTCCGGCGACCGCCGCGGACGTGCCCGCGCTCGTCGAACTCATCGAGTCCGCCTACCGCGGCGACGCCAGCCGGGCAGGGATGTTCACCAGGTGGGCCCGCAGGGTGGCGGTGGTCGCTCTGGCGTGGAAGGAGCTGGCGAGGCTGCTGGTGGCCCGCAGCAGGTTGTGGGTGATCGCCCACAGGGTGAGCCACGCGGCGTTGGCCTGGAAGCGCCCGGAGGGCAGGTGGGCCATGGCCGATCCCTTGCCGTCCGCGATGACCTGCTCGATCGTGGCGTGCTGCCGGTGCTGCAGCTCGGCCTGGAGCATCTCGAACGGGCTGTCGGTGAACACCGGGTGGTAGCGCCAGGCCGTTAGGGCGCGTATTCGGTCGTGATCAGTGGGTCCGGGTGAGGTCCTTGATCCAGATCATCGCGCCACGGAGGTGGAGGCCGGCGAGGTAGCTTTCCGGGGTCTTGTCATACCGGGTGGCGATGCCTCG
>NZ_JAHTKP010000207.1 GCF_019192735.1 Kitasatospora aureofaciens | reverse complement strand
AGAGGGCGTTTGATGTAGGCGGATTGCCCTTTATGCCCTAGTAGGTCCCTCGCCAGGATGGTGTGGTTTCGTCCGTTATGCGCTTGGCGAGGTTGTCGATCGAGGCGATGTGGATCATGGCTTCGGAGCTGGCCGGCAGGGTCTCGTAGTCGCGGGCTAGGCGTCGGCGCAACATGATCCATCCAAGACTTCGTTCGACCACCCACCGCCTTTTCACGACATGAAATCCGCGGACATCGGAGTTCCTCGCGACGACCTCGACATCGATACCGAGACCGGCTCCGTGCTCGACCATGGCGTTCTTGAAGCCGGTGTCGACCCAGCTCTTGGTGATGCTCGGGTAGGCCTTCTTGGCTTGGTTGAGGAGTTTTATTCCCACCGCGTTCTCGGACAGGCTCGCGGCGGTGACGACTACGGCGAGGATCAGCCCGATGGTGTCGGTGAGAATGCCGCGCTTGCGGCCGACGATCTTCTTCGCGGCGTCCGTTCCCTGGCTGGCCAGGGGCACGTTGGTGGAGGTCTTCACGCTCTGGGTG
>NZ_JAHTKP010000020.1 GCF_019192735.1 Kitasatospora aureofaciens | reverse complement strand
ACGCCCGCAACGGCGTCGTCGAGCAGACCCGCCGCCACGCCGCCGTCACCGCACTGCTACGCGTGCCACACGTCGTCCTGGCCGTCAACAAGATGGACCTCGTCGACTACGCGGAGCCCGTCTTCGCCGCCATCGCCGCCGAGTTCACCGCCTACGCCGCCTCCCTCGGCGTCAAGGACGTCCTCGCGATCCCGATCTCCGCCCTCGCCGGGGACAACGTGGTGGAGCCCTCCGCCCGCATGGACTGGTACGGCGGCCCGACCCTGCTGGAACACCTGGAGACCGTCCCGGTCGGCAGCGACCCGAGCACCGAGCCGGCCCGCTTCCCGGTCCAGTACGTCATCCGCCCGCAGACCGAGGAGCACCCCGACTACCGCGGCTACGCCGGCCAGCTCGCCTCCGGCGTGCTGCGCGTCGGCGACACCGTCACGGTCCTGCCCTCCGGCCACACCAGCACCGTCGCCGGGATCGACGCGCTCGGCCGGGAGACGGACATCGCCTGGGCACCCCAGTCGGTCACCGTCCGTCTCGCCGACGACATCGACATCTCCCGCGGCGACCTGATCGCGGCCGGCCCGGCCCCCGTCCCCACCAAGGACGTCGAGGCCACCGTCAGCCACCTCAACGAGCGCCCGCTGCGCGCCGGGGACAAGGTGCTGCTCAAGCACACCACCCGCACCGTGCGCGCGCTCGTCAAGGAGATCTCCTACCGCATCGACATTACTGCACCGATCGGTGAAGGGGGCCTCGAACAGCACTCCGGCGCCGAGGGGTTGAACGTCAACGACATCGGCCACGTGGTGCTGCGCACCGCCGAGCCGCTGGCCCTGGACACCTACGCCGACAACCGCCGCACCGGGTCCTTCCTGCTGATCGACCCGGCCGACGGCACCACCCTCACCGCCGGCCTGGTGGGCGAGGCGTTCGACACCGTACGCACCAACGACGCCACCGACGAGGAGGACTGGGTCTGATGCCCAGCGAGGCGTTCTCGGGCATGGACAAGGAAGGCGGCCGCATCGGCAGCGGCGTCCTCGGCAGCGGCCAGGGCGGTCTGACCCGATGTGTGGGCCGACAGGGCTGAGCAAGCCCTGTCACCGGGCCGCCTCCCCCGCAGCCGCCCGGCTTGCCCGGCATCCCCGATGCCGCACAAGCGCCACCTTCCGAACTTCCGCCCCGAGACCGGCCCCTGACGGTCCGTCTGCGAACAGGACACCACCATGGCACCGACCCCGGCACCTCCCCATACCCGAACCCGCCCCAACCTCGGCCGGATCAGACGCGCCGCCGCAGCCGCCGTCGCCGCCCTCACCGCCGCCGCCCTGCTGTCCGCCTGCGGCTACGGCTCCAAGGCCGAGGGCACGTCCTCCGGTGACGCCAACAGCACAGCCGCAGCGGGGAGTTCCGCCGCCGGCGGGAAGCTCTCCGCCGACACCGTCAAGATCGGATACTTCGCCAACCTGACCCACGGCACCGCGCTGGTCGGCCTCCAGGAGGGCCTCTTCCAGAAGGAGCTGGACGGCACCCGGATCAGGACCCAGGTCTTCAACGCGGGCCCGGCCGAGATCGAGGCGCTCAACGCCGGCTCCATCGACATCGGCTGGATCGGCCCCTCCCCCGCGATCAACGGCTACACCAAGTCCGACGGCAAGTCCCTGAAGATCATCGGCGGTTCGGCCTCCGGCGGGGTGAAGCTGGTGGTCAACCCGGACCGGATCTCCTCGCTCGACGACCTCAGGGGCAAGAAGATCGCCACCCCGCAGCTGGGCAACACCCAGGACGTGGCGCTGCTCAACTACCTGGCGGGCAAGGGCTACAAGGTCGACGCCAGCTCCGGCGCCGGGGACGTCTCGGTGGTGCGCACCGACAACAAGGTCACCCCCGACGCCTACAAGCAGGGCTCCGTCGACGGCGCCTGGGTGCCCGAGCCCACCGCCTCCAAGCTGGTCACCCTCGGCGCGAAGGTCCTGCTCGACGAGAAGGACGTCTGGCCGGACAAGAAGTTCGTGATCACCAACATCATCGTCTCGCAGAAGTTCCTCAGGGAGCACTCGGACGTGGTGGAGGCCGTGCTGCGCGGCTCGGTGGACACCAACGCCTTCATCAAGGCCAACCCGGACAAGGCCAAGGCCGACGCCAACGAGGCCATCAGGAAGGAGTCCGGCAACGCGCTGGAGCCGGCCGTCCTCGACCCGGCCTGGGCCGACATCGACTTCCTCGACGACCCGCTGGCCGGCACCCTGCAGGCCGAGGCCGACCACGCCGTCACCGCCGGGCTGCTCAAGCTGCCCAGATCAAGTTCCGCTGGCGCGGGGGCCAACCTGAACGGCATCTACGACCTCACCCTGCTCAACAAGGTGCTCGCGGCCAAGGGCCAGGGCCCTGTGGCGGACGCCGGACTCGGCACCAGATAGCGCCGCGGTCCGCACCCGACTCCGCGGTCCGGACCCCCGCCCGCCCGGTCGATCCCCGATCGATGCCCACCGGGACGGGCGGGGCCGGACCCCGGCTCCCCCTTCGCCAGCCAGCCCTTGACCACTCAGGAGGTGCCCGGATGACCCCGGCACTGACCACCTCGGCGGACGCCGCCGGCGCCGACGCCCGCGGCGCCGCGCCCGCCGTCCGGATCTCGCACGTGCACAAGTCCTTCGGCCGGGCGGGCGCGCAGACGCACGTCCTGGACGACATCACGCTCGACGTCGCGCCCGGCGAGTTCGTCACGCTGCTCGGCGCCTCGGGCTGCGGCAAGTCGACCCTGCTCAACCTGGTCGCCGGCCTCGACAGGCCCACCCGGGGCAGCATCGAGGTGCCCGGCGGCCGGCCCGCGCTGATGTTCCAGGAGCACGCGCTGTTCCCCTGGCTCACCGCCGGCCGGAACATCGAGCTCGCCCTCAAGCTGGCCGGCGTCCCCCGCCCCGAGCGCCGCGCCGAGGCCGAGCGGCTGCTCGAACTCGTCCGCCTGAAGGGCTCCTACGGCAAGCGCGTGCACGAGCTGTCCGGCGGCATGCGCCAGCGCGTCGCGATGGCCCGGGCGCTCGCCCAGGGCAGCAAGGTGCTGCTGATGGACGAGCCGTTCGCCGCGCTCGACGCCATCACCCGCGACGTGCTGCACGACGAGATCACCAGGATCTGGGCCGAGCGGCAGCTGTCCGTCCTGTTCGTCACCCACAACGTGCGGGAGGCCGTCCGGCTCGCCCAGCGCGTCGTCCTGCTCTCCTCCCGCCCCGGCCGGGTCGCCCGGGAGTGGCGGATCGACCTGCCGCAGCCGCGCCGGATCGAGTCCGCCGGCGTCGCCGACCTGTCCATCGAGATCACCGAAGAACTGCGTGGGGAGATCCGTCGCCATGGCCAGCACTGACACCACCCCCTTCCTGGACAAGCGCGAAGCCGCCGCCGACACCGCCGACGTCGGCGCCGGCCTCGACGCGCTCGACTCCGTCTCCGCCCAGCGCAGTTCGCTCGGCGAGGTGCTGCGGCAGAAGGCGCTGCCGCCGCTGATCGGCGTGCTCGTGGTGATCGCCCTGTGGCAGGGCGCGTACAGCCTGCACCTCACCTCGTCGTACAAGCTGCCCAGCCCGGCCGACGTGTGGCACTCCGCCCAGGACCTCTGGTACCAGGGCACGCTGTTCTCGATCATCTGGACCAGCGTCTGGCGCGGCCTGTCCGGCTTCCTCCTCGCCGTCGTCATCGGCACCCCGATCGGCCTGGTGGTCGCCCGGGTCAGGCCGGTGCGCACCGCCATCGGGCCGGTCCTGCAGGGCCTGCAGTCGCTGCCCTCGGTCGCCTGGGTGCCGGCCGCCGTCATCTGGCTCGGCATCAACGACTCCATGATGTACGCGGTCATCCTGCTCGGCGCCGTCCCGTCCATCGCCAACGGCCTGGTCGCCGGCATCGACCAGGTGCCGCCGCTGTTCCTGCGGGCCGGGCGCACCATCGGCGCCACCGGCCTGGCCGGCGCCCGGCACGTGCTGATCCCCGCCGCGCTGCCCGGCTACCTCGCCGGGCTCAAGCAGGGCTGGGCGTTCTCCTGGCGCTCCCTGATGGCCGCCGAACTCGTCGCCTCCTCGCCGGACCTGGGCCTCGGGCTCGGCCGGTACCTGGAGAACCAGCGCGAGTTCTCCGACATGTCCGGGGTGCTGCTCGGCATCGTCCTCATCCTGTTCGTCGGCATCGCCATCGAACTGCTGGTCTTCACCCCGGTCGAGCGCCGGGTGCTGCGCAACCGCGGCCTGCTGGCCGCCGTGAAGTAAGGACGCCCGCTCATGCCCGCCCTCCTCCTCATCGCGCACGGCAGCCGCGATCCGCGGCACGCCGCCACGGTCGCCGCGCTCGTCGACGGGGTGCGGGCGCGGCGGCCAGGACTCGACGTCGCCACCGCCTACCTCGACCACTGCGCGCCGCGCATCCCGCAGGTCGTGGGGCGGCTCGACGACGCGGTGGCCGTGCCCCTCCTGCTCAACCGGGCCTTCCACGCCAAGCACGACATCCCGGCCGCCCTGCGCGCGGCCGGCGCCCGCCTGCCCGTCGCCGACGTCCTCGGCCCGTCCCCGCTGCTGCTCGCCGCCCTCGACCGGCGGCTCGCCGAGGCCGGGCTCGACGTCGCCCCGGCCGCCGTCCGGGCCCGCACCGGCGTCGTTCTCGCCGCCGCCGGCTCCTCCGACCCGGCCGCCGACGCCGCCACCCGCGCCACCGCCGCAGCGTGGCAGCGCACCCGCGGCTGGGCCGCCGTCGAGGTCGCCTACGCCGCCGGGTCCGGTCCGCGCGTCCCCGACGCCCTCGCAGCGCTGCGCGCAGCAGGCGCGACACACACCGCCGTCGCCCCCTACCTGCTGGCCCCGGGCCGGCTGCCCGACCGCATCGCCTCCTCGGCCACGGACGCGGACACCGTCGCCGACGTCCTCGGCCCGGCCCCCGAAGTGGCCACGCTCCTCCTGCAGCGCTACGACCAGGCGCGTACGGCGGCCGAGGCGCAGCTCCCGGCCCTCACCGCCTGAGCGCCGATCCGGCTCAGGCGTGGTCCAGGATGCTGTGCTCGCTGAGGTCGGCGGCATGTCGCGCCACGGTGCGGTAGTCGGCGTCGTCGTGGAGAACCGTGAGTCCGTGGTGGGCGGCCGTCGCCGCGATCACGAGGTCGACCGCGGAGGCACCTCGGTGTTGCCCGGCGAGCGCCATCCGCCGTTGCACCGTGTCGATCCAGCGTCCTGCGCTCTTCGGTACCGAGACGTCCGGGTAGAGCTCGGCGAACATCTCGGAGATCTCGTCGAACTCCCGTCCGTTGCGCGCGCTGAAGAGGAACTCGGCACGCTGGGGGTAGCACGACGCGATCGACCCTGCCGGCCGGTCAGAGCTTCCGCAGGGTGAAGCTGTCCGTCGGGTGCCCGCCGAAGGCGGCCGACAGGCCGCCGGCGAGCTGGTAGAGGCTGCCCCCGGGGCCCGCGGTGACGGCGGTCGGCGTGAGGTCGGCCGAGGGCCGGACGGCGACCAGCCGGGCCGTGCGCCAGTGGTCGTCCGAGCGCAGCTCGACCTCCGTGTCGCGGCCGGCGCCGAAGAAGGCGTTGGTGATGCCGGCGATGCTGCCGTCCGGGCGGCCGAGCATGCCGTCGAGGTGGAGCAGGGCGCCGCCCTCCGCGCCGGCGACCTCGATGCGCCGCACGTCGGCCGGGTGGTGCAGCGGGATCTGCCAGAGCGTCCCGTCGTCCCACTTGCCGACGACCAGCCGGCCGCTCCGGTAGACGATGCCGTTGAGCCCGTAGGTGCCGGGCTGCGGGGTGAACCGGTCGTCGCGGACGAGGACGGACGCGGTGCCGTCCGCACCGACCCGGTAGACGATCGGGGCGAAGGAGTCGGTGATGTACGCGGTGCCGTCGGGGCCGATCGCGATGTCGTTGGCCAGGTGCGGCCCGCCGTCGCCGGCCACGGCGGCGAGGTCGACGTAGAAGAGACGGCGCCCGGTCTCCAGGTCGTAGGCGCCGATGCCGGCGATCCGGCCGTTGGTGGCGGCGCTGGTGCGCTCGCTGATGCCGTTGTCCAGGTTGGTGACCAGGACCCGGTCGCGGGCGGCGTCGACCCGCAGGCCGGCGACCTCCAGCAGCGTGCCCGGGTCGTCGACCAGGGTGTGGACGCTCCCGTCGGTGCGGACGGTGGAGACGGTACCGTGGCGCAGCGAGCCGACCAGGAAGCGGTGGTGGGCCTGGTCCCAGGCGGCGCTCTCCGGGACGAGCGAGGCCGCGTGCCCGGTGATGACGGCCGGGGCGCAGCCGGTGTCCGCGGCGGCCGGCAGGGCGCCGACGGCGCCGAGGAGCACGGCGGCGGCGGTGGCGACCAGGGTGCGGCGGAGCGTGCGGTTCTGACGGTGGTTCATCGGGATTCCCTTGCGCGTGCGTTCCGTTGACGGGATCAAGCTTCGCGCGATCGGCCGGGGCGCAGCAGTGCGTGGCGATACTGGTAGTGGGACTACCAGAGAGGGCGGGGGACATGAGCGAGGCGGAGGAGCGCCGGGAGGCGCTGTCGAGTTTTCTGCGCAGCCGTCGGGCCCGGCTGTCGCCGGAGGACGTCGGGCTGGCTCCGGGGGTGCGGCGGCGTACGCCGGGGCTGCGGCGGGAGGAGCTGGCGCTGCTCGCGGGGGTGGGGGTGACCTGGTACACGTGGTTGGAGCAGGGGCGGAACATCAACCCGTCCCCGGAGGTGCTGACCAGCCTGGCCCGCACGCTGCGGCTGGACCGCGCGGAGACGGCGTACCTGTTCCGGCTGGCCGGCAACCATCCGCTGGACGGTGACGTCGACGTGCCGGACGAGGTGCCGGCGGCGCTGCTGCGGCTGATGCACGCGCAGTGGCCGGCGCCGGCGTTCCTGATGGACGTGAACTGGGACGTGCGGGCGTGGAATCCGGGCGCGGATGCGCTGTTCGGCCTGTCGGCGTGGCCGCCGGAGCGGTGCAATCTGGCGTGGGTGGTGTTCGGCAGCGCGGTGCACCGGGCGCGGATCGTGGGCTGGGAGGCGCATGCCCGCCGGTTCCTGGCCCAGTTGCGCTCCGCCTACGCCGAGCGCGGCGGTGACGGGACGGCCGCGGGCCGTCGGCTGGCGCGGTTGATCGCCCAGGTGCGGGAGTCCTGTCCGGAGGCCGACCGCTGGCTCGACGAGCACCAGGTGGAGGAGCGGGCGGGTGCCGAGAAGGACATCCGGCACGAGGAGTTGGGCCTGCTCCGGGTCGACCAGCACGTCCTGCAGTCCCCCGGCGGCCTCCAGCTCGTGGTGCTCGCCCCGCGCGACGCCGAGACGGACGGACGCCTGCGCCGCCTGGCCCCGGCGGCCCCCACGGCCGTGTTGACGACTATCGCTTGAGCAACGGCAAAGGGCGCCCCTCCGTACGAGGGGCGCCCTTTGCCGTGCGGGTCAGTTTGCCGTGCGGGTCAGTCGAACTTGCGGCGCTGGCGGCCGGTCCCGTAGTTGGAGCCGGACTTGGTGCCGCTGCCGGGCTTGGCGCGGCCGGCGGAGCGGCCGATGAAGCCGGCCGCCTGCGGGCGGTCGCCGCCCTGGGCCGCGGCGGCGCCCATGCGCTGCTTGGGGCGGGGGCGGCGCGGGTTGCCGTTCATGTCGACGTCGGCGGGCAGGCCGGAGCGCTTGCCGGGGCGGCGGCGCGGGTTGCCGGTCTTGGCCTTGGCGTCGCTCCCGGCGGCGCCCTCGCGCGCCTCGGCGGCGGCCGGGACGGCGACGGCGACCGGGACGCCGCTCGGGGTGCGGGCGCCGGTGATCCGGGTGAGGTCGGCGTCGCCGGGACGGATCTTGGTGACGGTCGGGCGGATGCCGGCCACCGTCATCAGCCGGTTGACCTCACGGCGCTGCTCGGGCAGCACGAGGGTGACGACCGTCCCGGACTCGCCGGCCCGGGCGGTGCGGCCGCCGCGGTGCAGGTAGTCCTTGTGGTCGGCCGGCGGGTCCACATTGACGACCAGGTCGAGGCCGTCGATGTGGATGCCTCGGGCGGCGACGTTGGTGGCGATCAGCGCGGTGACGTGGCCGTCCCGGAACTGGTCGAGCACCCGGTTGCGCTGCGGCTGGGACTTGCCGCCGTGCAGCGCGGCGGCCTTGACGCCGTTGGCGAGCAGCTGCTTGGCGAGCCGGTCGGCGCCGTGCTTGGTGTGCACGAACATCATCACGCGCCCGTCCCGGGAGGCGATGTGCGCGGTGGCGGACGCCTTGTCGGCCGGCTCGAGCTGGAGCACGTGGTGGTCCATGGTGGTGACCGCGCCGGCCGACGGGTCGACCGAGTGGGTCACCGGGTCGGCCAGGAAGCGCTTGACCAGACGGTCGACGTTGCGGTCCAGGGTGGCGGAGAAGAGCATCCGCTGCCCGCCCTCGGCGACCTGCTCCAGCAGCTTGGTGACCTGCGGCAGGAAGCCCATGTCGGCCATCTGGTCGGCCTCGTCGAGGACCGTGATCGTCACGTCGGAGAGGTTGACGTCGCCGCGGCCGATCAGGTCGTCGAGCCGGCCCGGGGTGGCGACCAGGACCTCGGTGCCGCGGCGGACGGCGTTGGCCTGCTTCCCGATCGACACGCCGCCGACGACGGTGGTGATCCGCAGGTTGACGGCGGTGGCGTACGGGGTGAGCGCCTCGGTGACCTGCTGGGCCAGCTCGCGGGTGGGGACCAGGACGAGCGCCAGCGGGTGCCGGGCGACGGCGCGGCGGCCGGCGGTGCGGGCGAGCAGCGGCAGGCCGAAGGCGAGGGTCTTGCCGGAGCCGGTGCGGCCGCGGCCGAGCACGTCGCGGCCGGCGATCGAGTCGGGCAGGGTGGCGCCCTGGATCGGGAACGGCTCGGTGACGCCCTGGCGGGTGAGCGCGCTGAGGATCGCCTTGGGCAGGTCGAGCTCGGCGAAGGTGGCTGCCGGGGGCCGGGCCGGGGTGCCTTCGACGACGGTGAAGTCCTCGGTCGCGGCGGCGGTGGTGCGCGGCGTCTTGGGGGCGCCGCTGCGGTTGCGCGGCTTGCGGGTGCGCGGCGGGCCGTCGGTGTGGGCACCGGCGGTACGGGCGCCGGCAGTGCGGCGGTCGCGGGGCGGGCGGGCAGGGGTGGTCACGGGGTCTCCGTCTGTTGGTCGGCAGCCCGGTCGACGGGCTGGTCGGCCGTAGGGGAGTGCGCCGCCCCGGCCGTTTGGCGGCATGAGCGAGGGCCCGCACCCTGCGGTGCGGGCCCTCGCTTCGCGAGATCGCGAGTCAGCGCGGAGGCTGACGTCAGATCACGCGGATGTTCTCGGCCTGCGGGCCCTTCTGGCCCTGGGTCACGTCGAACTCGACCTGCTGGCCCTCGACGAGCTCACGGAAGCCCTGCGCGACGATGTTCGAGTAGTGCGCGAACACGTCCGGGCCGCCCTCGGCCTGCTCGATGAAGCCGAAGCCCTTTTCGCTGTTGAACCACTTCACGGTGCCGGTAGCCATAACCGTCTCCTCTAACTGGGGCATCAGGGGTTCACACCGCGTGAACCCCGGAGTAGCCGCGATCCCCATCCGGAGACTGAAACACCGGACAAAACAAATGCGCCTGTTGGTTGGAACCAGCAGGCGCACACAAGCGTTCATGGGAACCAAAACTGCAACTGACTCGACTGTAGCACGGTAGGACTGCGACTGACCGGGGGTTTTCTGCCTGGGAGATCACGTTTGCCGGGCCGCGAAAGGGGGGAGGCGGCGCCCCGCCGAAGCGGGACGCCGCCTGTTCAACCGGGACCGGGGGCTCAGCGCCGCCCGGCCGGCTCCGGCACGCCGTGCGCACCCGCCACCGGCGCCGGGCCGGTGCCGTGGCCGCCACCGTCGCCGTGGCCGGGCCACCAGGCGCGGTGGCCCAGCAGCGCGGTGAGGGACGGGGTGAAGAACATCGCCATCACGAAGGCCGCCAGCACGATGCCGAAGGCCAGCGAGAAGCCGAGCTCCATGAAGAGCACGTTGCCCGCGAACATGAAGGTCGCGAACGACGCCGCCAGGATGAAGCCGGCCGCGGCGACGGTCGGGCCGCCGTGCTTGACGGCCTCGCGGGCCGCCTCGCGCGGGCTGCGGCCCTCGCGGGCCTCCTCGCGGAGGCGGGCGATGATCAGGATGTTGTAGTCGGTGCCGATCGCCACCACGAACAGGTAGATGAAGATCGGCAGCATGAACATCAGACCGGCCTCGCCCTTGATGTTCTGGAACACCAGGGTGGTGGCGCCGAGGGTGCCGCCGAAGCCGAGGCCGACCGAGGCCATCAGGTACCACGGGGCGACGACGCTGCGCAGCTGCAGGCCCAGGATGATCATGATGAGCAGGGCCGCGATCGGGAAGACCAGCTTGTAGTCGTGCACCATCGCGGTGTTGATGTCCTTGTACACCGAGGTGATGCCGCCGACCAGCGCCTTGGAGTCGGCCGGGGCGGCCGCGTGGGCGGTGTCGCGGACCTTCTCGATGGTGTCGATCGCCTTGTTGGAGGCCGGGGTGTCCTTCAGCATCACGGTGAAGTCACCGGTGGTGCCGTCGGCGCTGATCGCCTTGTTCTCGGCGGACGGCGTCACGACGCCGGCCACGCCCTCGACCGCGCCGAGCTTGCCGCCGAACTCCTTCAGGGTGGCATCGCTCAGCTTGGCGCCGTTGGTGGTGGCCAGGTAGACGTGGCTCGGGTCGGCGGCACCGGCGGAGAAGGCGGTCATCAGCTTGTCCTGGACGACCATCGACTCCTTGTTCTTGGGCATGGAGCTGCCCGCGAGGTCGTAGGTGCCGTTGTAGTTGATGCCGGCCAGGGCCAGCACCACGAGCACGCCACCGGAGACCAGGGCGACCAGGCCGGGCTTCTTGCCGGTCATCCGGCCGAGCGCGGCGAAGCGGGCGTTCCTGGGCTCCTGCATCCACTTCTTGCCGGGCCAGAACACGGCCTTCGACGGGAGGACGGCGAGCACGGCCGGGGCCAGGGTCAGCGAGACCAGCGCGGTGGCGATGACCGCGATGGCCAGCGCCGGGCCGAGCGCGGTGAACATGCCGAGGCTGGAGAGGATCAGCACCGCGAAGGCGACGGCGACGGCACCGGCGGCGGAGGCGATCGCCTCGCCGACCCGGCCGACGGCGTTGGCCACGGCGGTCTTGCGGTCCTCGCCCGTGCGCAGCCGCTCGCGGTAACGGAAGGCCAGGAAGAGGAAGTAGTCCGTGCCGACGCCGAGCACGACGATGATCAGGATCGCCGAGGTCATCGGGGAGGACTTCAGGTCGAACAGCTTGATCGCGTCGGCGATCAGGCCGTTGGCCGTCGGCATGGCGATGGCCAGCGAGAGGATCACCGGCAGGATGCCGGCCAGGATGCTGCGGAAGATGATGCCGACGATCAGGATGACGAGCAGCAGGCTGCCGAACATCACGATCGCATCGGTCGCGCCCGAGGCGTCCTGCTGGTCGAGGCTGCTCGCCGCCGCGCCGCCGACCTGGAACTTCAGGCCGGTGCCGTCGGCGAGCTTGGTGCCCTCCGAGCGCAGCTTCTTGGCCGCGTCGGTGAACTCCGTGGTCTGCATCTTGGCCTTGTCGATGGCGACCATGGACAGCGCGTACTTGCCGTCCGCGGACTTCGCCTTCTCGTTGACCGGCACGATCTGCTCGACGGCGGGGATGTGCTCGTCGGTGAGGCCCTTGATGACCTTGTCCATGGAGGACTGGTCGTCGGCGGTGAGCTTCTGGCCGTCGTTGCGCTCGAAGAGCAGCAGGGCGGAGGGCGTGAAGCTCGACGGGAACGCCTGCTCCTGGAGCTGCGCCGCCTGGATGGACTCATAGTGCTTGGGCAGGAACGCGGATTCGTCCGTCTGCGACGTGACCTTGGGCGCGGTGGCGACGATGGCGATCATCGCGACCACCCACGCGGCGATCACCCACCAGGCGCGGCGGACGACGAATTGTCCTATTCGGTGGAACATGCTCGTGTGCCTCCTGGGCATGGTTCACCGTTGCCCTTGGGGGACGGGACGCCGGGCGACGGCAGGACCGGCCGGGAACGCCCTAGGCGCCCACTTGCCGGTCGGCAGGTAAGTAGGTCTGGGCGTCATCCTACGAGTACTTGCTTGCCGCCCGGCAAGGAGCCCCCGTGTTCCAACCCCCGTAAAGGGCCGCCCCAAAACGGCCCCGACCTAGTGTCGCCCGTCCGCATACCCCTTGACCTCGTGCTCGGGGTGGAGACAGCTCCCCCTCAGGGTGGAGCTGTCCCCTACCCCCGGGGAGGAGACATCAGGGTCGCGGGGGTAGGGATAACCCCACCCCCGGCCCGACCCAGGCTCCGGGGACGGCTCCCCCACCGGCCGGATTCCGGCTCAAGTCCCCAGGTGATGGTCTGACAGATGCCCACCGGCGGCCGGGCCCCGCATCGCACGGGGCGCGGTCCGCGTGCGTCATGATGATCACCGTCCGGGTGTCCTCCGCATGGGCTCCCGGTGGACTCCCGCACTCCCGCGGAACGCACCCCGACGCGGAACGCACGCCGACCGGACGGAGCAGCGCCATGATCCCCTTCGACGAGGGCCGCGCCCGGCTGCTGCTCGCCCACGCCTGCGAGTCGGCCGGTCTGTCCGGCCCCGGCGACGCGCGGCTGATCGCGCTCGGCGAGAACGCCGTCTTCGACCTCGGCGACCCGGCCGTGGTCGCCAAGGTCGGCCGCGGCCCCGAGCTGTACGAGCGGGCGCACCGCGAGCTCACCGTCGCGCACTGGCTGGCCGGGCAGGGCGTGCCGGTGGTCCGCCCCTACGGCGCGGTGGCGCCCGAGCCTCAGCTCGCGCACGGCCACCCGGTCACCTTCTGGCACCGGCTCGCCCCCGCCGTCCGGCCCGCGCGCCCCGCCGACCTCGCCCCGCTGCTGCGCGCCCTGCACCGGCTGCCGCTGCCGCCCTTCACGCTGGCGCAGCGGGACCTGCTGGCCCCGGTCGAGCGCTGGCTGGCCTCCGCCGAGGGGCACGTCGACCCGGCCGACGTCGCGTTCCTGCGCCACCGCCGGGACGCCTTCGCCGCCGCGCTGCCCGACCTCGCCCCGCACCTGCACCCCGGCCTGATCCACGGCGACGCGCTGCCGCGCAACGTCCACGTCGGCCCGGACGGGCCCGTCCTGCTCGACCTCGAAAACGTCTCGCACGACCTGCGGGAGCACGACCTCGTGGTGCTCGCGCTCAGCCACGACCGGTACGGGGTGCCGGGCGAGGAGTACCGGGCGTTCACCGAGGCGTACGGCTGGGACGTGCGGGACTGGCCCGGTTTCACGGTGCTGCGCGGGGCCCGGGAGACGGCCAGCGCCTCGTGGGTGGCGCAGCAGGCGCCGGACAACCCGGCCGCGCTGGCGGAGTTCCGACGCCGGGTCGACTCGCTGCGCGACGGCGCGACGGACGTGCGCTGGTACCCGTTCTGACCGTCGTTCCGCGGGGGGCGGGATAACCGCTGGGGCGCAGGGACGCCAGCCGGGCGCATGTGAGAAGACTCCTACGACGGTTCGGTCCGGCTCGCAACCGGGCCACGTACGCTCGGCGTCCTATCGGACAGTCATCCTGACCGAGAGGATCGGCACCCGCCCAGCACCCCAGGAGCCGCCGCCATGCGCCAGCCCGCCGCCCGTCAGCCCGCCTCCCCGAAACGCTCGGACCGCTCGGACCGCCTCCGCCGGCAGCTGATCACGGGCAGCATCGTGGTGGCCGCCGCCCTGGGCCTGGCCGCGTGCGGGACGGCCAGCGGGGCCCTCCAGCCGACGCCGAGCGGCTCGTCCCCGGCGCAGAGCCCGATCACCATCCAGCCGGCCACCGACCCGGCGCCGACCGGCTCGGCGACGACCGGCTCGGCGACGACCGGCTCGGACGGCGTGCCGGTGGGCACGGACGGCGCGTCGGCGGGCACGGGCAGCTCGGACGCGCCGCCGACCGGCCCGAGGACGCCGAAGACGCCCGGCACCCCTTCGACTTCGACGGCCCCCGCCGGGGCCCCTGCCGGCACCCCCGCCGGGCCGACCACGGTGATCGGCTCCACCGCCTCCGGCGGCCGGACCGTCGCGCTCACCTTCGACGACGGCCCCGGCCCGGCCACCCCGCAGATCCTGGACCTGCTGGCCCAGTACAACGTCAAGGCCACCTTCTGCGAGATCGGCCAGAACGCCGCCGCCAACCCGGCCATGGTCAAGCGCGTCCTGGCGGCCGGGCACCGGCTCTGCGACCACAGCGTCCACCACCCGCAGCCGTTCGCGAAGCTGCCGCACGACAAGGCCGTGTCCGAGATCTCCAACGCCAAGGACATGATCGTCCAGGCCGGTGGCCCCGGCACCCAGATCACCTGGTTCCGCGCGCCGGGCGGCGGCTTCAACGCCGACAACGAGCACATCACGGCCGGCCTGGGCATGAAGTCGCTCGGCTGGTCCGTCGACCCGCGCGACTGGTCCCGCCCCGGCGCGCCCGCGATAGTCTCCGCGGTGCAGAGCCAGCTCAAGCCGGGCGGCGTGATCCTGATGCACGACGGCGGCGGCGACCGCAGCCAGACCGTGGCGGCGCTGAAGCAGCTGCTGCCCTGGCTGGTCGCACAGGGGTACACCTTCGACTTCCCGGCGGCATAGGCCGGTTGGCGGTTCGCCCGCCGTTTGACGCCTGGACGGAGGGCGCGGCTGCTGGGCGACCTCGGCCGGCTGTGCCGTCGGTGCCGCCCGCTACGGTGGGCGCGTGACGGAAGCCGCCGAACCCACCCCCGCCGACCTGGTCGCCGCCCTGCCCGCGCTCGCCCGCTACCTGCGGCCGGCCACCCTGCTCCACCCCGAGGCCGGGACGCCCACCGCGCACGGGAGTTCGGTCGGCGGCCCGCCGCTCTGGCCGGCCGGCGCGCCCTGGCCGCACTGCACCGCCGGACACCTCGACGACGCCTACGAGGACGTGCCGCTGCAGGACCGCGAGATCATGGAGACGATCGACCGCGCCGTCCGCGAACGCGCCCGGGAGCACGACGGCGCCCACGTGCTCACCGAGGACGAGTACGCCGAGACGCGCCGGATCATGAACGGCGCCGACTCGCTCGACCACGTCAACTGGCGCACCCACCGCACGGTCCCGGAACCGCCGGCCGCCGCGATCGCCCTCGTCCCGCTCGCCCGGATCCGCGCCGCCGACGCGCCGCACCTGCCCTGGCCCGACGGCACCGACCTGCTCCAGGTGCTCTGGTGCCCCAACGACCACGACGACATCCAGGACGAGCGCTACTACTACGGCCCCGCCGTCGAACTGCACTGGCAGCGCGCCGCCGAACTCGGGTCCGTCACGCCCCCGCAGCCCCGGCGGTCCGACGAGTACTACCTGCCCACGGCGTGCGTGCTGCGCCCCGAGCAGATCCAGGACCTCCCCGACCGGGACGAGATACCCGACGAACTCCACCGCGCCGCCGAGGAGTTCGCCGAACGGCACGGCATCGAGTACCACCGCGGCCTGGCCTGCGCCGAGGGCTGGAAGCTCGGCGGCTGGCCGTCCTGGCACTCGACCGACCTGATCCCGATCGACTGCGGCGCGTGCGGCACCCGGATGCGGCACCTGCTCACGGTGGAGAGCGGCGGCGACCCTGACCTCAGCGTCGGCCGCCACGGCGAACTGCACGTCTTCCTCTGCCCGGAGGACCGCAGCCACCCGGTCGGCCTGGACCTCCAGTAGGTCAGCGGACGGGCAACAGGGTTCAGTGGACGGACAGCCGGTAGACCTGCCGGGAGCCGCCCTCCGGGCCCGGCCCGGCGGCCTCCGCCGGCGCGAAGCCCAGGCGCTCGTAGAAGACCCGGGCGCCGCTCGCCACCGCGCCCGGGTGGTCCGCGCCGAAGGTCACCACCTCGACGGTCGCCGGGCCCCGGACGTGCCGGCGCAGCACGTCCGCGACCAGCGCCCGGCCCACCCCCGTCCCCCGGGCACGCTCGGCCACCACCAGCCAGTGCAGGTGATGCGCTGGGGGCTCGCCTCCGAACAGCAGACCGCCGAGCAGGCCGCCGTCCGGCCCGCCGTCCACCACCGTGGCGAGCTCGCGGTCGATGTGCTTCGTGACGGCCCGTTGGAAGCCCGGATCGTCCACCATCGGCCCGAACCAGTGCTCCACCTCGGCGGCGAGAGCGAGGAAGCCGGGCAGGTCGGCCGGTCGGGCGGGTCGGGCGGGTCGGGCGGTCATCCGGAAATCCTGGCAGAGCGGCGGCGGTGCCTGGTAGTGTCGCGATCTTCGCCGGTTCCCCCGGACGGAGTATCCGGCAGGTGGCCGTGACCGACCCTCAGGACCCTCAGGACCCTCAGCAGCAGCTCCGCGACGCGCTCGACGCCCTGGACTCCGCCGTCGCCCCGTACGCCGAGCAGCCGTTCACCAGCGGCGGCTGCACCTACTGCTACAGCGAGGCCGACCTCGTCGCCCTCGCCGGGCCCGCCCGGCTGGTGCCCGACGAACTGCTCGGCCTCGTCGCCACGGAAACCCCCGACCACTGGGACGACTTCCCCGGGCTGTACCGCCGGCTGACCCCTCGGATCGTCCGCGGTATGGTCGCCGACACCCTGCCCGTGAGCCACGCGTGGATCGCCTCCTGGCTGCTGCGCGCCCGCTGGCGGGAGTGGCCGGCCGCCGAGCGGGACGCCCTGGACGCCGTCTGGTCCGCCTGGTGGACGGCCGTCCTGGACGCCCACCCCGGGACGGTCGGCTCGGCTTCCTACGTCCTGGAGACCATCGCCGTCGTCACCGGCGGCCTGGCGCCCTGGCTCGACGAGTGGGCGCGGACCCGGACCGCGGCCGCCGACCGGCACCTCGACGACGCCGTCGACGACTGGCTCTTCGAGGGCCAGCTGACGGACCTGTGGTACGGCTTCCTCAACGACGTGCACGCCACGCCGGAACTGCTGCCCTGGCTGCTGTCGCTGGAGGACGGGCGGATCGGGGCCGCGTCGTTGGAGCTGATCGAGATCATCGCCTACGGCTGAGCCGGCTCCTGTTCGGTCATGATCACGCCCGTGCCCGGCGACGTAGGGCTCATGACCATCGCCGTCCTCCTCGCCCGGACGGTCGACGCGGCGGCCCGTCAGCTCGGTCCGGGCCGATCCATGGCGGAGGGCCGGGAGTCCGGCGCTACCGCAACGGCCAGCGCGGGTCGATCACGGCCTGCGGGTCCTTGCCCCGGCGCAGCCACTCCTGCAGGCCCTCCGCCCACTCCCGGTACCACCCGACCTGCCGCTCGTGCAGCACGGCCGGCGGGACGTCGCCCACCTCGGCCCGGTAGCGCTCGGCGAGGGCGACGGCGACGCGGACGGCGGCCAGGGCGTCGCTGCCGGCCTCGTGCGCGTCGGTCAGCTCGACCCCGTACACCTCGCAGACCCGCTGCAGCGTGCGGGAGCCCTTGCGGTACTTGTCCACGGCCCGGTCGATCACCAGCGCGTCCAGCACCGGCCCGACCGGGCCGCCCAGGCGCTCCGCGAGCGGCGCCAGCCCGTACCGGCGCAGCTCGGCGTCGAGCAGCGACAGGTCGAACGGCGCATTGAACGCGACCACCGGACGCCCGCCGGCGAGGCGCTCGCAGAGCGCCGCGGCTATCTCGTCCACCGCCTCCTCGGCCGGCCGCCCCTTGCGCCGGGCGACGTCGTCCCCGATGCCGTGGATCGCCTCCGCCTCGGCCGGGATCGGCACCCCGGGATCGAGCAGCCACCCGGTGGCACCCAGCCGGCGGGCCCCGACGGTGTCCACGAGCGCGGCCGTGACAATGCGGTCCACGGCCGGGTCGGTGCCCGTGGTCTCCAGGTCGAAGCCGACCAGTGGCTGCTGCCACCAGCTCATAAGGGTGTGTCCTTCCGTCCCGCCGATCGAAGCAGCCCCTATCATCACCCGCCCCACCGACAACCCGGCCAACGGGGCAGCCGAGGCCGTCCGGAGCCTGGAGTCCGGCCCCTCCGCTTCCCCCCTTCCCCGCGCCCCTGTTGGGGCGCGGGGAAGGGGGGAAGCGGTACGGTCGACTGGGTTCGGACGGCCGCGCCCGGTGTTCCCGAGAACGCTCCAACGGTGAACGCCAGTAGGCTGGTTGGGGCGCGGTCCGGGCGTCAGGGAGCCGTCGGGAAGGTGTGGGCGAGCCAGTCCGTTTCGTCGTGGACGCCTGGGAGGTCACCGTCCGTCCCGCCTACCGCCCTCCGCCCGCGCGCCCGAGGGCGAGGCGGCTGGGTAGCACGCTGGATGCCACGGCGAGCAGCAGGCAGACGGCGGCTGCGGTGCCGAGTGGCGCCCAGGGCAGGCGGAGGGCGACGGTGGTCTGGCCGGCGAGGATGCGGTGGTTCAGCAGCGCGGTGGTGCCGTACTGGGTGAGCGCCGTGACGGCGAGTGCGAGCACGGCCGCGGTGGCGACGACCAGGACAGCCTCCAGCGCGACCATCAGCAGCACCTGGCGGCGGACGGTGCCGGCCAGCCGGAGGGTGGCGAAGTCGCGCTTCCGGTCGGCGGCGGACATCACCATGGTGTTGACGATGGCGATGAGCGTGTAGAGCAGGGCGGGGCCGAGGATGGTGCTGGTGGCGATCCACGCGTAGTGGGCGCCGGGGTCGGGGCCGGGCTCGCGGGCGTCGGTGAGCGCGCCGCCGAGGGTGTCGGCGGGGGCGGCGGAGAGGTGGACGGCGCCGGGGCGGGCGCCGGCCAGGTGCGGGGCGACGGCGTCGCCGCTGAGCAGGACCTGGTCGAGGCCGAGCTGGGTGCGGTAGACGAGGGCGAGCCGCAGCGCGGTGACGGTGCCGTCGGCGAGCCGGAGGTTGACCTGGTCGCCGAGTTTCCAGCCGTGGCCGCGGGCCTGGTCGGTGGAGGCGGCGAGGGTGGCGCCGTGCAGGTCGGCGGCGCTGCCCTGGACGGCGGGCAGGGTCCAGGCGTTCGCGAGGTCGCCGTCGACGACGGTGGCGGCGGACGGTACGGAGGCGGCCGAGTCCTCGGTGTGGTCGGCGAAGGCGGCGGTGTCGGCGCCGAGGCCGGTGACCACGGTGGGGGTGGTGGCGGTGGCCCGCAGGTCGGGCCGGCCGGCGGTGAGCCGCCGGAGGGCGTCGGCGGGCAGCGGCTGCGCGCCGGGGCGCAGCACGTACCGGGCGGCGGTGGTGGCCCGGCCCTGGGCGGTCATGGCGTCGGCGAAGGCGGCGGTGGAGCCGATGGCCGTGCCGGTGAGGGCGATGGTGAGGAAGGCCGGGGTGGCGGTGGAGACGGTCCGGCGGACGGCGGTGAGCGCGTTCTGCCGGGCGAGCAGCGGGGCGGCGGCGACGGCCCGGCGCAGCGGCGCGCTGAAGGCCCGGACCAGGAGCGGGACGAGCACCGGCGCGAACAGGGCGACGGTGGTGATGGTCATCAGGTCGGCGGCCATCACCCACTGGGAGGCGAGCTGCGGGTCGCCGGGCTGGTCGGCGGCGGCGCCGGGGGTGGCGGGCAGGCTCGGCGCGGCCAGGTAGTAGCCGACGGCGGCGGCCAGCGCGGCGAGTTGGGCGAGCGCGCAGGCCCAGCGCAGCGGCGTCATGACCTTGCGGTCGACGGCGGCGTCGCCGAGCGCCTCGACGGCGCGGACCCGGCCGGCCCGCAGGGCGGCGGTGACGGCTCCGAGCAGCGCGACGAGCAGGCCGACGGCGGCCGCGACGAGCATCGGGGTGAGGGCGGGCCGCGCGGTGAAGCCGTCCGGCGCGGCGCCGCGGGCGACCAGCCAGGCGGCCAGCGCGGGCGCGGCCGGCAGGGCGAGCAGGCAGCCGGAGACGGCGGCGGCCAGGGCGACGGCGGCGGCCTCGCCGGTGATCAGCAGCACCACCTGGCGGGGCGTCGCGCCGACGGCGCGCAGCATCGCGATCTCCTGGCGGCGCTGGGCGACGGCGAAGGCGAAGGTGCCGGCGACGACGAAGACCGCGACGAAGGCGGCCATCCCGGCGGTGAAGGTGAGCACCTTGTGCAGGGAGGGCGCGCCGAGCGGGGAGTCGTCGCCCGCGGTGTTGTCGAGCAGGACGCCGGTGGTGGCGACGAGGGTGACGCCGAGGGTGAGGGCGACGTAGGAGCCGGCGAACGCGGCCTTGCGGCGGCGCAGGCCGGCGGTCGCCACCGGCAGCAGGGTGGCGATACTCATGCCACGGTCTCCAGGGCGGTCATCCGCTCGGCCACCTGCTGGGCGGTGGGCCGGGGCAGGTCGTCGGCGAGGCTGCCGTCGGCGAGGAAGAGCACGCGGTCGGCGTAGGAGGCGGCGACCGGGTCGTGGGTGACCATGACGGTGCTCTGGCCCTCGCGGTCGACGAGGTCGCGCAGCAGGGCGAGCACGTCGCGGCTGCTGGAGCTGTCCAGGGCGCCGGTCGGCTCGTCGGCGAAGAGCACCTGCGGCCGGGCGATCAGGGCGCGGGCGATCGCGACGCGCTGCTGCTGGCCGCCGGAGAGCTGGGACGGCAGGTGCCCGGTGCGCTGGCCGAGGCCGACCTGGGCGAGGGCGCGGTGCACCTCGTCGCGGTCGGGGCGGTGCCCGGCCAGGCGCAGCGGCAGGCCGACGTTCTGTTCGGCGGTGAGCGAGCCGACCAGGTTGAACGCCTGGAAGACGAAGCCGAGCTTCTCGCGCCGAAGGACCGTCAGCTGGGTCTCCGTCAGCCCGGCCAGGTCGACCCCGTCGAGGGTGACCCGGCCGCTGTCCGGGCGGTCGAGCCCGGCGCTGCACTGGAGCAGGGTGCTCTTGCCGGAGCCGGACGGGCCCATGACGGCGGTGAAGGTGCCGCGCGCGAACTCGACGTCCACTCCCCTGAGCGCGTGGACGGCCTCCGGGCCGGTTCCGTAGGTGCGGTGCAGTTGTTCGAGGCGCAGAACGGCCCCGTCATCCCCCGTGATCATCACGGGGGCTATGCCTACCACGCACGAGGGCGAACAGGCCAGCTCAAGGGGCGGAACGTTCCTGCTGGTCGACGGCCGGGACGGTGTCCGCGCCCGCCGCCGGACGGACGAGGTAGACGTCGATCGGGTCCTCGTGTTCCAGCACGAACCCGTGCCGCTCGTAGAGCCGCCGGGCGGCGCTGCCCTGGAGGACGTCGAGCCGGACCGGCACGCCCTCCGCGTCCGCCTCGGCGAGGATGTGCCGCAGCACGGCGGTGCCGAGGCCGCGGCCCTGGAGGCGGCGGTCGAGGTAGAAGTGCTCCAGCCAGCGCCCGCCCTGCTCGGCGGGGCGGACCGTCACGGAGCCGGCGAAGACGCCGTCGACCAGCACGATCGAGGTGTACCGGGTGGAGAAGCCGTCCCGCAGACGGCGGCGGACCCGCTCGTCGTCGTAGCGGCCGAGCCGCTCCAGATCGGCGCGCATCACGTCGGCCTTGAGATCGGCGATGATCTCGACGTCGGCGGCGGTGGCGGGGCGCAGGGTCCAGTCGGAAAGGCTGTTCACGGCCCGCAGTGTTCCAGCCGCGCCACCGCCCTGACCAGCGGATATCTCAGGATACGGGCCGGGAGTCCCCCCACACCCCCTCGAACTCCTCGCGGTAGACCTCCAGCAGCCCGGCGTCCGTCCCGCCCGGCTGCTGGCCGGCGCCGCCGCGCAGCACCAGGGCGGGGGACTCCATGCCCCGGGAGCGGCGCAGGTAGGGCTGGATGACGCCGAGGTCGCGGGTCTGGCGCCGGCCGCCGCCGGGCTGGCCGGCCGGGCGCGGGCCCTCGACCAGGTAGGCGGTGAAGCGCGGGGTCTCGTCGAAGACCCGGATCTCGAAGCCGCCCGGGTCCCGCAGCCGGGCCCGCACCCGGCGGACGTGCATGATGTTCATCTCGATCGAGCGGGACAACTCGCCGCGCCCGAGGCCGAGTTCGCGTTCGCGGCGGCGGACGGCGCTGCTCGCCGGGTTGAGGAAGAGCAGCCGCACCCGGCAGCCGTCCCCGGCGAGGCGGACCAGCCGCTTGCCGGTGTAGTTCTGGCAGAGCATGCCGAGGCCGATGCCGAGCGCGTCCAGCCGCCGGGCGCCGTCCAGCAGGTCCTCGACGGGCAGGTCGCGCTGGAGCCGGACCCGGTCGGCGTGCACCGCGACGACGTCCGCGTACCGGCCGGCCACCAGGGACTCGACGACGTCGGCGGGCACGCCGCCGGTGCCGCCGTCGAGCAGGGCGAGCAGGCGGGCGGCGGCGCGTTCGGTCTGGGCGAGGACGGTCTGGGTGAGCACCCGGTTGCGGGAGACCACGTGCCGGGCGACCTCCAGTTCGTCCAGGGCGAGTTCGATGTCGCGCCGGTCGGCGAGGTAGGGCTCGAAGCAGGGCCAGTGCTGGACCATGAGTTCGCGCAGCTGGGGCAGGGTGAGGAAGACCAGCGGGTCGTCGTCGGCGGGGTCGAGCAGGTAGCCCTTGCGCCGGCTGACCTCGCGGACGGCGCCGGCGCGGTGGGCCCATTCCTCGCCGGCCGGTCCGGCGGCGGCGGTGACCCAGTCCTCGCCGTGGGCGGGGGCGTAGATGGGGTGCAGGACCTCGTCGACGAGGGAGCGCAGCCGCTGTTCGACCAGGTTGAGCCAGACGTAGGCACGCCCGGAGAGGCGGACGCGCTGGTAGGCGTCCTCCCATTCGGCGCCGGACCAGGCGAGGGCGGGGATCTCCACCGGGCCGCCCTGGGCGGGCACCAGGGAGCGGCCGGACAGGGTGGGGCGCATGACGACCGTGGGGGCCTCGCTGCGGGCGCCGCCCCGGTCGGGGCCGTCGGGCCCGCCGCCACGGCCGCCGGCGGGGAACACCATGCGCCACCTCATCTGGTTGCTTCTGCGTACTGCCTGGGTCCTGCCGGGGTCTGCTGATGGATCGGTCTGCTGATGGATCGCCACGAACGCGGGGGCGGCCGGACGATCAAGGGTACTGCCCGCCGTGAGCCGTCCGCAGCCGGTTGACCGAGGGGCGCGACGACACCACCAGGCCCACTCATCACAGGAATACCCGCCGGACGCCCGTTCGGGCGAACCGGGGACACATGTCCCGGCCGCCGGGGGAAGGCTCGGGGAGTATCTCGGGGAGTATGCGGACTGTGCCGTGCGTCACGGCGCGCGACCGCCGCACATGCCCGGCCGCCCGGCCGGGAAGAGAGCCGCTGGTTCTGGGACTACACATCAGTTTCCGTTGGCGACAAGGAAGTTGAGGACTCATGCAGGTCTGGCCCGGCAAGCCCTACCCCCTCGGCGCCACCTACGACGGGGCCGGCACCAACTTCGCGGTGTTCTCGGAGAGCGCCGACCGGATCGAGCTCTGCCTGCTCGACGAGGACGGCTCGGAGACCGCCGTCGAACTGCGCGAGACGGACGCCTTCGTCCGGCACGCCTACCTCCCGGGCGTCCAGCCCGGCCAGCGCTACGGCTTCCGCGTCCACGGCCCGTACAACCCCGGCCTCGGCCAGCGGCACAACAGCGCCAAACTGCTGCTGGACCCCTACGCCAAGGCGATGAGCGGGCACATCGACTGGGACGAGTCCGTCTACGGCTACCACTTCGGCGCCCCCGAGCGCCGCAACGACCTCGACTCCGCCCCGCACACCATGCACTCGGTGGTCATCAACCCGTACTTCGACTGGGGCACCGACCACCCGCCGCGCACCGACTACCACCGCACCGTCATCTACGAGGCGCACGTCAAGGGCCTCACCCAGCTCCACCCCGGCATCCCCAAGGAGATCCGCGGCACGTACGCGGGCCTGGCGCACCCGGCGGTGATCGAGCACCTGGCCAAGCTCGGCGTCACCGCGATCGAGCTGATGCCGGTACACCAGTTCGTCCGCGACCACCGGCTGCGCGACCTCGGCCTCGCCAACTACTGGGGCTACAACACGGTCGGCTTCTTCGCCCCGCACTCCTCCTACTCCTCCAGCGGCGACCGCGGCCAGCAGGTGCAGGAGTTCAAGTCGATGGTCAAGGCGCTGCACGCGGCCGGGATCGAGGTGATCCTGGACGTCGTCTACAACCACACCGCCGAGGGCAACCACCTCGGGCCGACGCTCTCCCTGCGCGGCCTGGACAACGTCTCGTACTACCGGCTCGCCCAGGACCAGCGCTTCTACGAGGACACCACCGGCACCGGCAACAGCCTGCTGATGCGCAGCCCGCACGTGCTCCAGCTGATCATGGACTCGCTGCGCTACTGGGTCACCGAGATGCACGTCGACGGCTTCCGCTTCGACCTCGCCGCCACCCTGGCCCGGCAGTTCCACGAGGTCGACCGGCTCTCCTCCTTCTTCGACCTCGTCCAGCAGGACCCGGTGGTCTCCCAGGCCAAGCTGATCGCCGAGCCCTGGGACCTCGGCGAGGGCGGCTACCAGGTCGGCAACTTCCCGCCGCTGTGGACCGAGTGGAACGGCATGTACCGGGACACCGTCCGTGACCTGTGGCGCGGCGAGGCCGCCGCCCTCGCCGAGTTCGGCTCCCGGCTCACCGGCTCCTCCGACCTCTACCAGGACGACGGCCGCCGCCCGATCGCCTCCATCAACTTCGTGACCTGCCACGACGGTTTCACCCTGCGCGACCTCGTCTCCTACAACGAGAAGCACAACCAGGCCAACGGCGAGGACAACCGGGACGGCGAATCCTTCAACCGCTCCTGGAACTGCGGCGCCGAGGGGCCGAGCACCGATCCGGCGGTCGAGGAGCTGAGAGCGCGCCAGCAGCGCAACCTCGTCGCCACCCTGATGCTCTCCCAGGGCGTGCCGATGCTCTCCCACGGCGACGAACTCGGCCGCACCCAGCACGGCAACAACAACGCCTACTGCCAGGACAACGAACTCACCTGGGTGCACTGGCCGGAGGACGACGGGCCGCAGGCACGGCTGCTGGAGTTCACCCAGGGGATGATCTGGCTGCGCCGCGACCACCCGGTGTTCCGGCGCCGGCGGTTCTTCCACGGGCGTCCGGTGTCCGGGCGGTCCGGGTCGGGGGCGGCCGCCTCCGGCGGGTACGACGACCTGACGGACATCGCCTGGTTCACCCCGAGCGGGGAGGAGATGACCAAGCGCAACTGGGGCGCCAGCTACGCCAAGTCGCTCACCGTCTTCCTCAACGGCTACGCGATCTCCGAGCCGGACCGGCGCGGCGGGCGGATCGTCGACGATTCGTTCCTGCTGATGTTCAACCCGCATTTCGAGCCGCTGGAGTTCACCGTGCCCGCCGACCACGGGCAGGAGTGGCAGGTGGTCGTGGACACCGCGCAGCCCCGGCTGCCCGCCCCGGGCACGGGGGCCCGGGTCAAGGCGGGGGACACGCTGTGGCTGCCCGACCGGTCGCTGATGGTGCTGCAGCGGCCGGCATGAACGCCGAGGCACCCACCCGCCTCGCCACGCCCGCGGTCACCTGTTCGGGTCAGCAACGGGTCTTGGCGGCGGGCTCCCCCGGGTACTGATGGACCTATGACCTCCGCCGCCGAGCCCGCGCAGCCCCGCCCGGCCGCTGCCCCCACTCCCGGCACACCCCCTCCCGGCACACCCACCGCCAGCTACCGCCTCCAGCTCCAGCCCGGCTTCACCCTCCGCGACGCCACCGCCGCCGTCCCCTACCTGGCCGCCCTCGGCGTCTCCCACCTGCACCTCTCCCCCCTGCTGGAGGCCGCCCCCGGCTCCACCCACGGCTACGACACCGTGGACCACGGCCGGATCAGCGAGCAGCTCGGCGGCGAGGCCGCCCTGCGCGAGCTGGCCGCCGCCGCGCACCCGCACGGCCTGCGGCTGATCGCCGACGTCGTGCCCAACCACATGGCCGTGCCCGTCCCCGAGCAGCTCAACGCGCCGCTCTGGGAGGTCCTGCGGGACGGGCCCGACTCGCCGTACGCGCGCTGGTTCGACATCGACTGGGCCGCCCAGCCCGGCCCGGCGGACGCCCCCGGGCGCGGCCGGGTGCTGCTGCCGCTGCTCGGCGACCGGCTCGGGGCCGTCCTGGACCGGCTCGTGGTGGACGGCGACGTACTGCGCTACCACGACCACGCGCTGCCGCTGCGGCCCGGCACCGAGGGGCTGCCGCTCACCGAACTGCTCGCCCGGCAGTGGTACCGGCTCGCCTGGTGGCGCCTGGCCCGCACCGAGCTGAACTACCGGCGCTTCTTCACCGTCAACGAGCTGATCGCCGTCCGGGTCGAGGAACCCGAGGTGTTCGCCGCCACCCACGCCGTACTGCTGCGCCTGCACGCCGACGGCGTCCTGGACGGCTTCCGGATCGACCACCCCGACGGGCTCGCCGACCCGCGCGGCTACCTGCGCCGCCTCGCCGAGGCCACCGGCGGCGCGTACACCGTCGTCGAGAAGATCCTCACCGGGGACGAGCGCCTGCCCGCCGACTGGCCGTGCGCCGGCACCACCGGCTACGACGCGCTGCGCCGGATCGACGGCGTGCTCACCGACCACGCGGGCGCCTGCCGGCTGGCAGGGGCGTACGAGGCGTTCGTGAGCGGCGGTCCCGGGCACGAGCCCTGCCAGGACCCCCACCCGGCGGTGGCCACGGCCCGGCGCGGACGGGCCGAGATGACCGGGCCGCACGGCGAGCTGGCGGCCGAGGTCGAGCGGCTGGTCCGGCTCGCGGTGCGGATCGGGGCCGCCGAGCCCGCGTACGCCGACCACGCGCCCTGGCAGCTGCGACACTCGCTGCAGCGACTGCTCACCGGCTACCCGGCGTACCGGCCGTACGCGCGGCCCGGGGAGCCCGTACCGGAGGAATCCGCCGAGCAGCTGCGGGCGGCGCTGAACGGCTCGGCGGACCCGACGGACCGGCTGGTCGCCGCCCTGGCGCTCGGCGACCTGGGGCGCGGCCCGGAGAAGGACGAGTTCTGCGTCCGCTTCGCACAGACCGCCGCCGCCGTCGCCGCCAAGGGCGTCGAGGACACCGCGTTCTACCGGTGGAACGCCCTGCCCGGCCTCAACGAGGTCGGCGGCGATCCCGCCCGGCCCGGCCTGCACCCCGCCGGGTTCCACGACTGGTGCCGGTACCTGGAACGCGCCTGGCCGCACAGCATGACCGCGCTCTCCACCCACGACACCAAGCGCAGCGCCGACGCCCGCGCCCGGCTCGCCGTGCTCGCCGAACAGCCCGAGGCCTGGGCCGCCGAGGCCGCCGCCTGGTCCGCCGCGGCCGGGCCCGGCGGCGACCGGGACGGCGACTGGCTGCTCTGGCACACCCTCGTCGCCGCCTGGCCGATCGACCCGGACCGCCTGGTCGCCGCCCTGCTCAAGGCCGCCCGCGAGGCCAAGGTGCACACCTCGTGGACCGCCCCCGACGCCCGCTTCGAGCACGCGCTCGCCGACCGCGCCCGCGCCGTCTACGGCCACCCCGGACTGCTCCCCCGCATCGAGGGCCGGGTGCACGCCCTCGCCCCGTACGCCCGGTCCAACACGCTCTCCGCTGCGCTGCTGCACCTCACCATGCCCGGCGTGCCCGACCTCTACCAGGGCAGCGAGGAGCCGCTGTACACCCTCGTCGACCCGGACAACCGGGGCGTGGTCGACCTCGGCGCGTTCGCCGTCCGGCTCACCGACGCGGCCTTCCCGCGCCCCGGCGACCTCGCCCGGGAGAAACTGCACCTCACCGCGACGGCGCTGCACCTGCGGCGTTCCCGCCCGCTCGGCCCCTACCGGCCGCTGGCCGCCGTCGACCTCTCCTCCGACCACCTGCTCGCCTTCGCCCGCGGCGACGACGTGGTCACCGCCGTCACCCGCCTGCCGTACGGCCTGGAGCGGGCGGGCGGCTGGCGGGACACCGTCCTGGAGCTGCCGGCGGGCGGACCGTGGACGGACGAGCTGACCCTGCGGACGTACCCGGCGGGCGTCCTGCCCGTCGCCGA
The DNA here is from genome assembly GCF_019192735.1 of Kitasatospora aureofaciens. GTDB lineage: Bacteria > Actinomycetota > Actinomycetes > Streptomycetales > Streptomycetaceae > Kitasatospora > Kitasatospora aureofaciens_A. Next base: position 103,687 of record NZ_JAHTKP010000020.1, on the reverse strand, counting down.
GCTGCTGGCGACGTACCCGGTGGCGCTGCTGACAAGGAAGGGCCGGGCGTGAACCGGTACGAGGTGTGGGCACCCCTGGCCGCCGACCGCGTGGAGGTCGAAGTCGACGGCGCCTCCTACGCGTTGGCCCGCTGCGCCGACCGCGACGGCTGGTGGTCGGGCGAGGCGCCGGAGGGCGACTACGCCTTCCGCCTGGACGGCGGCCCGCCGCTGCCCGACCCGCGCTCGCCCCGGCAGCCGCACGGCCCGGACGGGCCCAGCCGGCCCGTCGACCACGCCGCGTTCCGCTGGTCAAAGACCGGCTGGCGCGGCCGTCCGCTGCCCGGGGCGGTGGTCTACGAGCTGCACGTCGGCACCTTCACGGCCCGCGGCACCTTCGACGCAGCAGCCGAACACCTGGACCACATCGTTGAGTTGGGCGTCGACTTCGTCGAGCTGATGCCGGTCTGCCCGTTCCCCGGCAAGCACGGCTGGGGCTACGACGGCGTCTCGCTGTGGGCCGTCCACGAGCCGTACGGCGGGCCGGAGGGGCTGAAGCGGTTCGTCGACGCGGCGCACCGCAAGGGCCTCGGGGTGATCCTGGACGTCGTCCACAACCACCTCGGCCCGTCCGGCAACTACCTTCCCGCGTACGGCCCGTACTTCACCGACCGGCACCACACGCCGTGGGGGTCCGCCGTCAACCTGGATGCGCCCGGCTCCGACGAGGTGCGCCGCTATCTGATCGGCAGCGCCCTCGCCTGGCTGCGTGACTACCGGATCGACGGGCTACGGCTGGATGCCGTGCACGCCCTCGCGGACGACCGGGCGGTGCACTTCCTGGAGGAACTCTCCCGCGAGGTCGAGACGTTGGCGGTCGCCGGCAACCGCCCGCTGTTCCTGATCGCCGAATCCGACCTCAACACCCCGCGCACCACCGCCCCGCGCGAGGCCGGCGGCCATGGCCTCACCGCCCAGTGGAGCGACGACTTCCACCACGCCGTGCACACCGCCCTGACGGGCGAATCCCACGGCTACTACGGCGACTTCGCGCACGCCCCGCTCGCCGCCGTCGCGAAGACGCTCACCCGCGGGTTCTTCCACGACGGCACCTGGTCCACCTTCCGCGGGCGCAGCCACGGGCGGCCGTTCGCCCCGGCGGCCGGGCACCGGCTGCTCGGCTACCTGCAGACCCACGACCAGATCGGCAACCGGGCGCTCGGGGACCGGCTCTCCACCACGCTCTCCCCCGGGCGGCTCGCCTGCGGCGCCGCGCTGGTGCTCACCTCGCCGTTCACCCCGATGCTGTTCATGGGCGAGGAGTGGGGCGCCGCCACCCCCTGGCAGTACTTCACCGACCACACCGACCCCGGCCTCGCCGAGGCCGTCCGGCAGGGCCGGCGGCGGGAGTTCGCCGAGCACGGCTGGCACGCCGACGCTGTCCCGGACCCGCAGGAGCCGGCCACCGTGCTGCGTTCCGTCCTCGACTGGACCGAGCTGCGGCGCGCCCCGCACGCCGAACTCCTCGTCTGGTACCGGACGTTGGTCCGGCTGCGGCGGGCCAGGCCGGAGCTCTCCGGCCCGGACCTCGGCGCGGTGCGGGTGGCGTACGACGAGGCGGCGCGGTGGCTGGTGGTGCACCGGGGGCCGTACCGGGTGGCGGTCAACCTGGGGACCGCCGAGGCCGCGCTGCCGCTGGACGGTGCCGGGCGGGAGGTGGTCGCGGCCTTCGGGGCGGCCACGCTCGCCGGCTCTGCGGTGCGGCTGGGGGCGGACGCCGTGGCCGTGATCCTCACCTGAGTCACCAGAGGAAGGTGGCGATCCGCTCCCGCAGCGACGCCGCGTCCAGGCCGTAGGCGGCCAGGTGCTCGGGAATCGAGCCGTAGTGCCGGTGCTCCTCGCGCGGCACGCCCAGGGCCAGCACCCGGTGCGGGCGGTCGGCCAGCGCCTCGTGCGCCTCGTTGGCGGAGGTCCCGGCCAGGTACGGCTCGACCAGCACCACGTCCGGCCGGTCCCCCAGCGCCGCGCGCAGCCCGGCCGCGTCGAACGGGCGGACCGTCGCCGCGTACAGCACGGTGACGTCCAGGCCCTCGGTGGCCGCCAGCACCGCGTCCAGCATCGGTCCGACCGCGAGCACCACCCCGCCCGAGCCCCGGCGCACGGTGGTGAACCGGCCCGGCTCGACCGGCACGGCCTCCGCGTTCTGGTGCGCCGAGAGCCGGACGTAGACGTTGCGGTCGCCGTCGGCGGCGGCGTGCCGCAGCAGCGTCTCGGCCTCGTCCGGGTGGCCCGGCACGTGGACCGTCCAGCCCGGCAGGGTGTCCAGCAGCGCGACGTCGCCCGGCGACATGTGGGTCCGGCCGCCGGCCGGCCAGTCGTACGAGCCGGCCGCGCTCACCAGCACCGCGCCGACGCCCTGGTGGACCAGGTCCAACTTGACCTGCTCGAAGGGCCGTTCGACCAGGAAGCTGGCGAAGGTGTGCGCGATCGGGCGCAGCCCGGTCAGCGCCAGGCCGCCGGCCGCGCCGATCAGCAGCTGCTCGCGGATGCCGACGTTGATCACCCGGTCCGGGTGCCGCTCGGCCGCCGCGGCGAAGGAGGCCGCGCTGATGTCGGCGAGGACCAGGGCGACGCGCGGGTCCGCGTCCAGCAGGTCGGCGGTGACGTCGAAGAAGCGCTCGCGCATGGTTTCCATCGTTCAAGTCCCTTGTTTTGAGGTGTGATTGGGAGCGGTGTCGGGCGCGGGAGTGCTGTGGGGCGCAGGAGTTCTTGCGCCCGGCGCTCAGGAGTTCTTGGGCTCGACCCGGGCCACCACGACCCGCGGGCGGCCCGGGTGTGCGGCGGTGCAGGCGGCGTGGAGCGCCTCGTGGTCGCGGCCGTCCACCGTCTCCGCCGACCAGCCCTCGGCCGCGAACCGGGCCGCAATGCCGCCCTGCCAGCCGTGCGTGGCCGAGGAGTTGTCGATCACCACCACGTGCAGCCGCTCCAGCCCGTACGCGCCGGCGAAGGCCACCGCCTCGTGGTTGGAGCCCTCGTCGAACTCCGCGTCCCCGACCAGCACCCACACCGCCGGGTCGGTCAGCCCCTGGGCCCGCAGCCCCAGCGCCGTACCGACGCCCAGCGGCAGCCCGTGCCCGAGCGAGCCGGAGGCGATCTCGACGCCCGGGATCAGCGTGCGGTCCGGGTGGTGGCCGAGCGGCGAGTCGTACGCGCCGAAGCTCGGCAGCACCTCCGGGTCGATGAAGCCCTTGGCGGCCAGCACCGCGTAGTACGCCATCGGGCCGTGGCCCTTGGAGAGCAGGAAGCGGTCCCGGTCCTGCGCCTCGGCCGTGGCCGGGGTCACCCGCAGCACCCGGTCGTACAGCACCCAGAGCGCGTCCAGGGTGGAGGTGGCGGCGGGGCCGTGCTTCTCGTCGCCGGTCATCAGGCCCATCAGCCCCGGGAGGTCCTCGAAGCGGGGGGCGGCGGTGCTCGGGTTGATCGCGTTCGTCGTCATGACCACGATGCTGCAACTTAAAGCCAGCTTGAAGTCAAGCGACTACAGTGGGTTCCCATGACCGCGACACCCGACCACGGCCGCGCACCCGGACCGTCCCGGCACGACCTGCTCACCATCGGCCAGCTCGCCGAGCGCAGCGGCCTCGCCACGTCCGCCCTGCGCTACTACGAGAGCCTCGGCCTGATCCACGCCACCCGCACCGCCGGCGGCCAGCGCCGCTACACCCGCACCACGCTGCGCCGGGTCGCCTTCGTCCGGGCCGCCCAGCGGGTCGGCCTCTCCCTCGACGAGGCGCGCGTCGCGCTCGACCGGCTCCCCGAGCACCGCGTCCCCACCGGCGCCGAGTGGGACACCGTCGCCACCTCGTGGCAGAGCCGGATCGACGAGCAGATCGCCGAACTGGAGCGGCTGAAGGCCAAGCTCACCGGCTGCATCGGCTGCGGCTGCCTCTCCCTGTCCCGCTGCGCCCTCTACAACGCCGCCGACCGCGCGGGCGCGACCGGCCCCGGCGCCCGGTACCTGCTCACCCGCGACCCGGCGAGCGGCCCCGAACCCGGCCCCACCGGTCCGGACGTGGAATGACCCATTGCGGCAGGGCCGTTGGGGCACCTAGCGTCCGAACTCCGGCCTGACGTCCGTGCGCAGGAGGCTGTAGCGGACGACGTCGCGCCACTCGCCATCCCGGAAGGTCATGGCCCGCTGCACACCCTCACGCGTGAAGCCGCACTTCTCGAGCGCACGCTGCTCGGCGTGGTTGGTGTCCTCGGTGTCCGCCTCCAGTCGCATCACCGGGGTGTGCGCGAACAGGTACTCCACCAGCAGGCGTTGGGCCTCCGTGCCGATCCCCCGCCCCCGCGCCTCCGGGCGCAGCTGAATCCCGATGTTCCAATAGGGGGCGCTGGTCATGGCACGCGCCCGCCGCCAGGACACGAATCCCGCGAACTCGCCCCTACAGGCCACCGTGAGTACCGACTGCTCGTCCGCGAGCAGCCCGTTCTCCGCCCACCGCCGCCGGAACCGCCCCGGATCCCGCCACCCGAACCACTGGAACGCCCCCAAGGCCTCGGGGTCGGAGAGCAGCGCTTCGAACAGCGAAAGGTCGGCCTCGGTCATCGGCCGAAGGGTGACTGCGTCATGGCTCATGCGCCTCCCAACGCCCCACCCCCGACCCCGGTTCCCCACCCGGGCGGAAGATCGACCGCACACGCTCCCCGCAACTCCGCAGCTCTGCGGGTCACCCCGGTCACCGAACTCGACGCCGCCTTCGTCAAGTGGAACGCCACGTACGACGTCGAGCGCGAGCACCGCGAGGCCTCGTCCGCGCTCGTGCACGGGGTGTTCACGGCCGGCCTGGCCGCACTGCGCGAGCGCTTCGCCGGCTAGCAGAGCGTCACGTACACCCAGCAGATCACCGACAACGCCCCCACCGCCCAGCCGAGTGCGGCCGCCACCCGGCCGCACTCGGCGCCACGGGCCCGCTGGAAGGCGGCTATCAGCGCGGTGATCGCGGCGATCGGCAGGAACAGGCAGAGCAGGAACCAGGACCAGCAGCCGAGTGCCAGCACCGGCCATATGGCGATGAGCGCCAACGGCACCCACACGGCCGCGACGACGGCGCCGGCCGCCGCGCAGGCGACCCGGAACGGGTTCCGCTCACGATAGAAGACCGGCACGGCGCAGGCAGCGGGACAGACCAGCCCGACCAGGTCCTGGAAGTACGGCCAGGCGACACCGAACGTCCCCACCATAACCGCCAACGGCAGCAGAAAGACGGCGACCGCCACCCCGGCCAGCCACCTGGCACTCGCAGGCACCACGACCACGGTTCCCCCTGCATCCATGCATTTGAACGCGTTCAAATGCATGGATGCAGGGGGAACTGCGCTGTCGCACCTGCCGTTCGTCCGCAATCGCATCGAGCACGCGCCGGCGGACGGCGGCCGACGCATCGGGGAGCCACATCACCAACTCCACGTCGAGACGGCGGCGTTCAGCGCGCAACAACCGGGCGACAAGGGTGCGCGAGCAGTGCCGGAACCACCAGGCAAGGTATTCCCTCTGCGCTCCTGCTGATGGTGGCGAACCGTCACCACTCGCATGCACACTGGTTCCTGAACGCTCTGGAGGGGTTACACAGATGGCAGTCGCAGTGCCAGCCGTGCGGTACCGACGCATCGCCGCGGAGCTGAGGAGGCTTCGCGAGCTGAAGAACCTGTCAGCCGAAGAGGTGGTCGCCCAGGTCGAGGGCGTCAACCTGGTGAAGCTCAGCAGGTATGAGAACGCCCGCGTCCAGCTGAAGCCCGATGTCGTCCGCACCCTGCTCGACTTCTACGAATGCGACGAGGAGCTCAAGGAGGTCCTCGTCGAGATCCTTCGGGACAGGCGCCGGCCCGGCTGGATGGCGGGCTACGAGCAACTGAACCCGCTTTACACGGATCTGATCCGCCTCGAAGAGACTGCCGTGGGCAACAAGTCGTATCAGTCTGCCTACATCCCCGGTCTGCTTCAGACCCGCCAGTACGCCCACGCCATCATCTCCAGTGGCGTCATCAACAAGCCCAGCGTGGAAGAGCGTGTCGAAGTCCGGATCAACAGGCAATCCGTCCTGACTCGATCCGAGAATCCACTGAAGCTGTGGGCCGTGATTCACGAGTCTGCGCTGACCATGAGCGCCGCCCCAGGTGTGATGGCTGACCAGTTGGACAAGCTGCTGCAATTCAGCCAGCTCCCCAACATCAGGGTTCAGATCATGCCTGCCATGGCTCCGCCGCACCCGGGGATGACCGGCCCCTTCGCGCTCCTGGAGTTTCGACAACGAGATCTCGACCTCGTCCTGCTCAGCGGGATGCTCAGCAGTGACTGGGTTGAGGACCCGGAGCAAGTCGACATCTATCGAGCAGCGTTCGACGAAATCATGGCAACGGCCTTGTCCCTGGACCAGTCTCGTGACCTCATCGCACAGAAGAGAGACATGCTCAAGTGACCCACTTCCCTGTCGCCTCCACACTCCCCGTCCAGTGGAGGAAGGCCAGCGCCAGCAACCCGAACGACGACTGCATTGAGGTCGCCGACGGCATTGCCAGCATCATCCCGGTCCGCGACAGCAAGGACCCCCACGGCCCGGCACTCAACTTCAGTCCCGAGGCCTGGCAGGCATTCGTGGCCGGCGTCCAAGCGGGCGACTTCCCAGCCGCGCTCTAACCGGGTTTCTGTTGGGCGGCCCCGCGCGGCATGCGCGGGGCCGCGCGGAGCCAGGAGGTCGGCCCGACGCCCCGGCGTGAGCACGGCGACCCGCGATCCGGCAGGCACCGCCGGGTGATCCGCCGAGTCCTCTCCCGACGGCCGGCTACTGCCAGCTGCTCGCCGCGAAGGCGGTGGCCAGCGCCCAGCCGGCCACTGACGCCAGTGCCGTGAACCAGCCGAATGCGGCCGCCACGAGGCCGTACTCGCGGCCCCGGGCCCGGTGGAAGGCGGCCACCAGCGCGGGAATGGCGGCGGTCGGGTAGAGGAGGAGCAGGAACAGTGACCAGCCACCGAGGACCATCACGGTCCAGTGGCCGACGAAGAGCAGCGGCACCGTAGCGATCGCGGCCACCGCTCCGGCGGCCGCGCAGCCGACGCGGAACGCGTCCTGCTCCCGGCGGAAGAGCGGCACGGCACAGGCGGCGGCGCCGACGAGCGCGGCCACGTGCAGGAGTGGCCCGCGGAAGCCGAGCACCGGGACCACGATGGCCGGTGGTAGCAGGCAGACGGCGACCGCCAGCGCGGCCAGCCACCTCGCACTCACGGGTACCACGGCCACGATTCCCCCCGCCTGCACCCCACTCCCACTTGAACGTGTTCAAACTTAGCACGCGCTACTTCGGGAGGAGCGGCAGGAGCAGCAGGTACACCCACGTCCCCAGCGCGAGCACGTGGCCGCCCGGAGGCGGGAAGCCGGGCCGGGGGCGGCCCCACACCGCCCCCGGCCCGCTCACCCGCCGGTTACGGCATCGGGGTCTTCCAAATGCCGCGCCCGTGCGTGGCCACGTAGACCGACGCGCCGTCCGGGCTCGGGGACAGGTACACCGCCGCCGCCGTCGGCAGGTTGCCCGCCGCCGTGGGGTCGGTGAGGCCGAGGCGCTTCCAGTGGCCGAGGCCGTCCGTGCGGACGTCGTCCGTGAAGACGCCCAGGTCGGTGGCGACCAGCAGGGTGCCGTCCGGGGCGAACAGGACTCGGTTCACGGAGGCGTCGACCAACTGGTCGGCCGCGCCGTCGGCACCGCTCACGTCCTGCCAGGTCGCGCCGCCGTCGGTGGTGCGCCAGAGGTGGCCGTAGCCGGCGCCGGGGCCGACGTTCCAGTGCCGGGAGAAGCCGGACAACGCCGCGTAGGCGGTGGCGCCGGTCGGGTCGGACGGGTCGATGGCGATGTCCTGGATGTAGCGGACCGGGAAGTCCGCCGGGAGTGCCAGCTGGTGGAAGGTGCCGCCGTAGTTGGTCATGATGCCGCGGGCGAAGGACGCGCCCGGGTTGCAGGAGCCGCACCAGGCGGCCCAGATCACGTGGTTGCCGCTCGCGTCCCGCTGCGACTTGATCGCGGTGATCGAGTGGCCGGCCCCCGAGTCGGCGAGCTGCTGCCAGTCGGCGCCCGAAGTGCTCTGCCAGGTCTTGGTGTTGGCGTAGACGTACTCGCCACCCGCGACCCAGTAGCCCGGGTCCTTGGCGTCCGCGCCGAACGGGGCGATGAAGCGCGCGTTCGGGTCGTTCGGGCTGATCGAGGTGATGGCGGACGGCGTGCCGTCGTCGTTGGCCGTGTAGCCGCAGTTGTTGGTGACCGACATGGCGAGGTTGGTGTACTCGCCCACGGTCTGGCAGCCGTTGGCCGGGTTGACCAGCTGGTCGCCGCCGTCGCCGCCGAACGGCTGGGCCATCTCGCCGGGCACGTTGAGCTGTTCGGTCACCGGGGTGGTGGTGCCGGGGTAGGTGTACGTGTAGGTGGCGCCCTTCGGCACGGACACCGAGGCGCCGTTGTCCTGCAGACCGCCCCAGACCGCCTCGCCGCCGCCCGGGAGCGCGCCCGCGCCGACCGAGTAGTACTGGAGGGTACGCAGCGTGCCGCTCGCGTTGAGGTTGCGCCAGCCGGGCGCGGTCTGGGTGGTGGGGCGGGCGTAGACGCCGCCGTCGTTGCCGGCGTAGACCTCGGGGGCCTGGCCGGGCCAGCTGGAGAAGGCCAGCGTGTGCTGGTCGGAGTGCATCACGTTGCCGTCGCAGGTGTTCTGCGCGGCGACGTAGCTGAAACAGCCCAGGCCGGTGTTCCAGTATCGGCCGACGGTCGTCCAGTTGGAGCCGCCGTTGCGGGTCTCGTACAGCTCCTCAAGGCCGAGGTAGAGATGGTTGGGGTCGGCCGGGTCGACGGCGAGGGACTGGTCGTACCAGGACTGCACGCCGGGCTGGTAGCCGGGGCCCATGACGGTGAGCTTCATCGCCGAGCCGCTGTTGGCCAGCTTGCTGGAGTCCGCGATCTGGGTGAACGGGCCGTTGATGTCGCCGCTGTTGCTGACGTAGACGCCGCCGAGCATGGTGGACGGCGCCTTGGCACCGGGGTTCTTGTTGTACAGCGTCGGGGACTCGACCACCACGTACAGCTTGCTGCCGTCGGCCGAGTACGCGAAGGTCGCGTTGCCGATGTCGGCCGGGGAGATCCCGCCCTGCGGGTTGGCGGTGTGCCAGGTGGTGCCGGCGTCGTCGGAGTAGTAGAAGCCGTTGTAGGTCGCGCCGCCGCGCCAGGCGACGTCGGCCACCACCCGTTTGCCGCCCGAACCCGGCTGCACCACCAGGTCGTTGGCGAGGTCGGCGTAGTAGGTGCTGGTGCCGCACGTCACGCCGCTGATGCCGGTGCCCGCGCAGGGGGCGAGCACCTTCTGCCAGGGGTCGCCCTGCGCCGCGCCGAGGGGGCGCCGGTACACGCCGTGCGAGGTGGCGGCGAAGACGTACCCTGCGTCGGTGTCGAAGCGCAGCTGGTGGATCGAGGTGTTGTCGAGTTCGCCGCCGCCAAGCGCGTCGGACCGGCTGAACGCCGCCTGGCTCGGGTTGGCGAGCCGGTAGACGCCGGTGCCGAGGTAGTTGTCGAAGGCCGTGGTCGCCTCGCCGGTGCCGAGCCAGAGCGCGCCGTCGGGAGCGACGGCGAGCGAGCCGACGGACAGCGAGGGCAGGTGGTCGGCGATCGGGGTCCAGGTCGCGCCGTCGTCCGTGGAGCGGAACACGCCGCCGTCCGCGCCGCCCGCGTACACCACGCCGGGGTGGGTCGGGTCGGCGGCGAGGGCGGCTATCCGGCCGGTGTTGTAGCCGCCGCCACCGCCACTGTTGGAGACGTTGTGGTCGCGGTAGTGCAGCGCGTCGCCGTTGTACGGCTGGGTGGTGACCTCGGTGAAGGACGCCGGGCGGACGGGCATGCCGAGGGCGTGCTGCCAGGCGGCCCGGTAGGCGCCGGGGGTGACGGCTCCGCTGGGGGAGAGCCGCGGGTCGTTGAACGACTGGAGGGAGTCCATCAGTTCGGCCGAGTCCTGGCCGGCCTGGCGGTGATTCGGGCTGGTGCTCGCGGTCGTGGTGACCGTGTCGCCCCACGCGGTGGTGGTGGCCGCCGTCACGATCAGCGCGGCGGAAATGAGGGCGGCGCGGGTTCTGCCGCCTCGCTGTCTGGAGGGGGAGCCCATGGAGTCTCCGTGGTCCGTCGGGGGACCGTCTCCGCCGGTCGCGGAGACGGGAACTGGAGTTGGGGCGGGCGCACCTTATCGCAGCCGGGAATTCCGTCAACAGGGGTTGGGATCACCGGTTTTGGCCGCGGACTTTCCATCTTTCTGGTCTTCATAAACTGAATGGAGAAACGGCCGAGAATATCCCGGACGCTTTTAGTCGAACCTTTACTCCGACGCGCTTCCCGACACCTTCCGCCGCCGCATGGAAGTGGCCATTCCCGGTCCTCGGCGAGGGTTGTACCGGACGCACACCGGGGAGTCGACGGGGAGTGCCACCACGCCCGGGCGGACGGCCGCTGGCCCGGCGGACTCCCCTTCCTCCCATCGCAGTTGGGGCTGATCAAGCCCCTCCTCGCCACCTACGATCGACCTCATGAACCGCACCATCCGCACCACCGACGACGTCCTCGCCCTCCTCGACCGTCTCTTCCCCCCGGCCGCCGACCGCTGGACCTCCGACGCCTCCGCCTGGTGGGACGGCTTCTACGCCGACCGGGCCGCCGAGCGCCCGTTCTTCGTCCCGAAGCCGGACGAGAACCTGGTCTCGTACCTCGACCGCGGCCTCCTCACCCCCGGCCGCGCGCTCGACCTCGGCTGCGGCCCGGGACGCAACGCCCTGCACCTGGCCGCGCTCGGCTTCGACGTCGACGCCGTCGACCTCTCACCCGCCGCCATCGCCTGGGCCGAGGAGCGCGCCCGCGAGGCGGAGGGCGTGCACACCCCCCGCTTCCACTGCGCCGGTATCTTCGAGGCCGACCTCCCCCACGCCCGGTACGACCTCGTCTACGACTCCGGCTGCCTCCACCATCTGCCCCCGCACCGCCGGATCAGCTACCTCGCCCTCCTCGACCGCGTCCTCGCCCCCGGCGGCCACTTCGTCGTGAACGCCTTCGCCGCCGGCGCGATGGGCTCCGAGCTGCCCGACGAGGACCTCTACCGCCTCGGCGGCCTGGAGGGCGGCCTCGCCTACTCGCCCGACGAACTCCGCGCCCTCTTCGCGGACTTCACCGAGGTCGAGATCCGCCCGATGACCGCCCAGTCCCCCGACTCCCCGCTCTTCGGCGTGCCGTTCCTCCTGACCGCCCTCTTCCGACGGCCCGTCGTCTAGCTCACAGCCGACACCCAGCCTCCGGTCAGCCACCTGCCAGCCTTTAAGCCACCTCTCATGTCGCCCCCCTAGCCTCCGCCGCATGAACGTCTCGCTGCTCGGCGGCTGGTTCCCCTGGACCGTGCAGGCCGTCGCCGTCGCCCTGTTCGTGGCCGCCACCGGCTGGCGGGACCGGACGTGGCGCGTGAAGTGGGGCCCGATCGCCCTCGGGGCGGCGGTGGCCCTGACCGCCCTCGTCGCGGTCGGCGTGCTCACGCTGTCCGGGATCACCGACCCGATCCCGTTCGGCGTCTGGCTGTGGAGCGGGGTGGCGGTCGCGGCGTTCAGCGTGCTCGGCTTCGGCTGGCGCGGCGCCCGCTGGTGGCGGCGGGCGCTGGCGCCGCTCGCGGCCGTCCTCGCGCTGTTCTCGGCCGCGAACAGCGTGAACATCGCGACCGGCTACTACCCGACCCTCGACGACGCGATCGGCGAGCTGAGCGGCGACCCGCTGCCGGACCAGATCACGCTCGCCGAGCTCGGCAAGATCCACGGCCGGACGAAGACCGGCCGCATCGTCCAGGTGGACATCCCGGACACCGCGAGCGGCTTCGCCCACCGGCAGGAACTGGTCTACCTGCCGCCCGCATGGTTCCGCAGCCAGAACCGCCCAAAGCTGCCCGCGCTGGAGATGATCGGCGGCGAGTTCGCGGCGCCCGACAACTGGATCCGCTCCGGCGACGCGGTGAAGACGGCGGACGCCTTCGCCGCCAAGCACAACGGCTTCGCGCCGATCCTCGTCTTCGTGGACGCCACCGGCGGCTTCCGGGTGGACACCGAGTGCGTGGACGGGCCGCACGGCAACTCGGAGAGCCACCTGGTCAAGGACGTCCCTCCGTTCGTCCAGAAGACCTTCAACGCCGCCACCGACCCGCACAAGTGGGGCGTGGCCGGCTGGTCGATGGGCGGCACCTGCGCGATCGACCTCACCGTCGAACACCCCAACGTGTTCACGCACTTCGGCGACTTCTCGGGCGACAAGGGCCCGTACATCGGCGACAAGGACCACACGGTCCAGGAGCTGTACGGCGGCAACGCGGCCGCCTGGGACGCGCACGACCCGCTGACCGTCCTCGCCCACCACCCCAAGTACCAGGGCGTGTCGGGCTACTTCGGCCAGGGCGACGAGGAGCACGGCCAGATCGAGTCCGCCAAGCTGCTGAACGAGGCCGCCAGGAAGGACGGCATCCGCACGACGACCGCCGTCGGCTCCGGCAAGCACACCTGGCAGACCGGCGCCGCCACCTTCGCCCAGGCCCTCCCCTGGCTGGCCCAGCAACTCGGCGTCCCGGGCACCCACGCGTAGCACCCACACGTAGCGCCCGGCGGGGTCGCCTGCTCCTCACACGAACCTTGCCGGGGAAAGCCTTGGCATCGAAACCCCCGCCGACCGGGCCCGCGAGCGCCCGCAGCGCGCGGCCGCCAGGCGCGGGAAGGCACGGCCGGCCGGGACGCCCACCCGGACGGCGGCGCCCACCGCCAGGCGGCCATCGCTTCTTCCGCAAGCGCACACATGTTCGCCACCGGGCCCGTGCAACTGCCGGACGGGCCGCACCACCGGCGGGTATACCGCTTTGCGAGCGGCGCCCGAGTAGCACTAAATTTCGAGCGCCGTCGGCGCTGTCGACCTGAGCAACCTTCAGGGCCACGCCGTCCGGCAGGACGTACGGGGGAAGGAACAGCCATGCCCAGTGCCCGAAGCCAGGGGCCGACCGGGCGGCGAGAACGGATCGCCGGTGCCGCGCACGCGGTGCCCGAGGCCGCCGCGCGCCCGACCCCGAACCACGACACCGGACACTTGAGGAAACGTCAGTTGCGTACCATCCGACTGGTCACCGCCACCAGCGCCGCCGTCCTCTGCCTCGCCGCCCTCAACGCCTGCGGGCCCGACAACAGCGGTGACCAGAACGCCTCCAAGACCACCGCGCCGACGGCCGCCGCCACGACGCCCGCGACCGGCACCGCGACCGGCACCCCCACCGGCGCACCGGCCACCACCGGCGGCCAGGGCAAGCCCACCGGCGGCGCCACCGCCCCGGCCGGCGACGGCATCCCGGCCAAGGCCTGGATGGACACCAAGAACGTCCCGATGGACGCCACCCTCCACTGGGCCCCGCTCGCCGCCAACGCCAAGCCCGTCACCGGCCCGGTCACCTTCAAGGCGCAGGACCTGTGCCACGCCCCGATCGGCAAGGACGACGAGTCGACGTTCACCGGCCAGGCGGCGGGCAAGGCCCTCGTCGGCTTCGGCGCCGACCACTGGATGGCCCAGCAGACCCTGCTGTACCACGGCGACCCGACCCACAGCAGCGGCACCAAGCAGCTCACCGGCCTGACCCGCACGCACCTCACCGACGCGGTGAAGAACTGCGCCAAGACCGCACCGGGCGCCACCGTGAAGGTGTCCAGCCCGGACGACGCGCCGTACTTCGCCGCCACCGCGACGATCCCGCAGTCCGACGGCTCGACCGTCACCCTGCACGAGTACGTGCTGGACGCCGGCGGGACGGTCAGCGAGCTGTCCGTCTTCGCCACCACGAAGGCCGGCGCGCAGCCCAAGGAGGCCTGGACGGCCCCCGAGGACAAGTACGTCGCCACCGGCATGACGGCCCCGGCCTGCGAGGCCTTCCCCGGCTGCTGACCAGGGGGCGGGCCCCGAAAGGCGGCCCCGAGAAACGGCCCCGGGCGCGATACCGGGGCACGGCGGGTCGGCCCGTCCGGCACAGGGGACCGGACGGGCCGACCCGCCATTACGTGGGCCGACCCGCCGCTCCATGGGACGAGCCGTCAGAGGCCGAGGCGGCTCAGCGCGGTGGTCCAGTCGGTGGCGATGGCGCTGCGGGCCGCGTCGAGCCCGACTCTGCCGCTGCACACCGCCTTCTTGAGCTTGTTCTCGACGGAGTCCTTGCCGGCGGCCGGCTCGGCGCCGTAGCGCGGCTCGGGCCACAGGTTCCGCGGGTCGCGCGGGGCGCCGCCGAGCTCCAGCGGGACGAAGTGGTCCTCCTCGTAGTCGGCCGGGTTGGTGTCCGCGTAGCCGTACTGGGCGATCTGCTGCGCCTTGAGGGCGTTGGTGTAACTGGCCGGCGGGCGGACGGTGCTGGTCCAGCCGGAGACGCAGATCGTCTTGCCGATGGTCGCCTGGGTGACGGCCGGGTTGTACGCGCCCGGGGTGCAGGACGGGTCAGGCAGCGGCAGGTACGCGCGCGAACAACTGGCGCCGCGCGCAGGGGACTTGGCGGGGTGCGCGGTGGCGGCCTGCGCGGTGCCGGCGGCGAGCCCGGCGGCGGCGAGGACGGTGGCCGCCGCGGTGGCGGCCAGGCGCTGACGAAGCATCATGAAGGCGCTCTCCTGGGCCGGCCCGGCCTTCTGCCGGGCGACTGTGCCCATGACAGCACCGGTACCACAGTCACCGGGAGACCCGTGACGTGAACTACTGGTGACCACGCCTCCATATCCGGGCAAAAGGCAGGGCTATGCCAACTCCCTTGCCAGCACGGCCGCCGGACCCTCCGGCAGGCTGCCGTGGACCAGCTCGGTGCGGTGCACCAGCCGCGGCGCGGCGACCGGCACCGACGTGACCCCGGGGATTCCGTCCAGCGCGGACGGCGGCAGCAGCGTGAGCCCGTGCCCGGTGGCCACGAGCGCGAGCAGGCCGTGGACGTCGGTGCCCCGGTACCGGGTGGCGGGGCGGAAGCCGTCGACGCCGGTGGCGGCGCGCAGCCGGGCGGCGGTCGGGGTGAGGTCGGGGGCGTCCAGCCAGCGCGCGGCGGAGAGGTCGGCGAGCGCGACGCCGGGGCGGCCCGCGAGCGGGTGCCCGGCCGGGAGGGCGACGACGACCGGCTGCTCGGCGACGGCGACGGTGGTGAGCGGGCCGACGTCGGGCAGTGGCAGCGGGTCGCTGGGGGCGGCCAGGCCGTCGATCAGGGCGAGGTCGACCTCGCCGGTGGCGACCAGCGCGGGCAGGGCGTCCTGGGCGACCACCCGGACGAGCACCTCCGCCCGCGGGTACGCCCGGCGTACCTCGCCGAGCGCGCGCCCGACCGCCGCTCCGAGCGCCAGCGGGGTCGCGCCGAGCACCAGCCGGGCGCCCACGGCGCCGACCAGGCGGGCGACGTCGGCGCGCGCCGCCTCCAGCCGGACGAGCAACGGACCGGCGTGCTCCAGCAGCCGCACGCCCGCCTCGGTCGGGGCGACCGGGCGGCGGCCGAGCAGCGGCGCCCCGAGGTCGGCCTCCAGGGCGGCGATCTGCTGGGAGACCGCGGACTGGGTGTAGCCGAGTTCCCGGGCCGCCTCGGAGAAGGAGCCGAGGCGGACGACGGTGACGAAGGTGCGCAGCTGCTGCGGATCCACGGGCCCATCAACCGATCTGATCGAGAGGTAAGAAATCATCGTTGGCGCTGATCTCGGGTGCCGGGCCAGGATAGCCGCATGACCTACCTGACCCCGCGGATCGCCCTGGTCGGCGACCGCTCCCCGGCCGTCCGCTCGCACGCCCGCATCCCCGGCCTGCTCGATGCCCTCGCCACCCGCGACCAGCTCGTCCTGGACGCCTACTGGATCCCCACCGAGGACGCCGGCGCACCCGGCGCCCTGGACGGCTTCGACGCGATCTGGCTGCTCCCCGGCAGCCCGTACCGCAACGAGGACGGCGCCCTGGCCGCCGTCCGCACCGCCCGCGAGCGCGGCATCCCCTTCCTCGGCACCTGCGCCGGCTTCCAGCACGCCGTGCTGGAGTACGCCCGCAACGTCTGCGGCCTCGGCGACGCCGTCCACGGCGAGCAGCACCCGGACCGGGACGAGCAGGTCGTCGTGCCGCTCACCTGCTCACTCGTCGGCCACGAGGGCCCGGTCGCGATCACCCCCGGCACGCTCGCCGAACGCGTCCTCGGCACCACCCGCACCCTGGAGCGCTACCACTGCGCGTACGGCCTCAACGCCGACTACCTGGACCGCCTGCGCGCGCACGGCATGCGGTTCAGCGGGGCGGACGAGAGCGGCGAGGTGCGCATCCTGGAGCTGCCGGGCCACCCGTTCTTCCTCGCCTCCCTGTTCCAGCCGGAGCTGTCCGGCGACGGCACCCGGGCCCACGCCATGATCCGCGCCCTGGCGGCCGCCGCCGTCGCCCACGCGGGTGCCACGGTCTGACGGCAGCCCAGCCCCGACGGGCAGCCCGCGTCACATCGGCAGCGACCGCAGCCGCACCGCCCCCGCCGGCCACCCGGCGCCGTCCCGCAGCGGCGTCCACATCGTGCACAGCGGCATCACCGCGAGCCGCCCCTCGGGCTGCTCCACCGTCACCTCCCCGGCCACCTCCCGGAAGCCCAGCCGCCCGTAGAGGCCGACGAGCGGCGGGCGGCAGAACAGCAGCGCGTACGCCGGGCCGAGCGTGCGCGCGTGGTCGAGGGCGGCCCCGACGACGGCACGGGCGAGGCCGCCGCCGCGCCGGTCGGGGGCGACGGCGACGCCCCCGACGCCGACCGCGCGGACGTCGGCGTCGCCCACGGTGAGCGGCAGCGGCAGCAGGCCGGCGTGGGCGACGAGGCGGCCGTCGGCGGCCCGGATGCCGAAGTGGATCTCCTTGGGCAGGAAGACCAGCCCGGTGTGGGCGACGCCGTACGGGTCGTCGCCGGGGCCGAGGATCTCGTCCTGGTCGGCACGGGTGTACTCCGGCATCCGCACGACCTCCGGGGCGGGGCCGGACGGCGGCGCGGGAGAGACGGCAGAGAAACGATCATCCATCCCGCCATAATTCCTTCCCGGGAAGATGAAATCCAGGGCCTGGGGTCCAGGGCCCGCGAAAACCGCGGTGTGGAAGCATGCCCCCATGCGCCAGCCCACCGACCAGCAGCCCGACGCCCGGCCCTTCGCCGAGCACCCGGACTCGAACCTCGCCACCATGCTGCTGAGCCTGCCGGTCCGGCTGCCCGACCCGATCGTCGCCCTCGCGCCGACCGCCCTGGTGCTGCTGGTGCTCGCCACGAACGACGCCGACGTCGGGCCGACCCCCTCGCGGGCGGTCAACGCGGGCCTGATGACGGCCGGCGCGTTCGCCCTCGTCGTCCGGCGGCGCTCCCCGGTGACCGTCGCCGTCATGACCCTGCTGAGCGGGCAACTCCCGCTCGCCGTCGCCCTCTACGGGCTGGCCGCGCGGCGCGGCCCCACCCGGACGCTGGCCGTGCTCGCCGTGCTGGCCGAGATCCGCCTGACGATCCCGTTCGACCTCTCGGACCTCACCACGCTGTCCACCCTCGCCAACGTCATCGAGGACCCGCTGGTCTACGGCGCCGTCCCGCTCGCGCTCGGACTCGCCGCCCACCAGCGCGCCCGCGCCGTCACCGTGCTCGCCGAGCGCAACCGGCTGCTGGAGGAGGCCCGCCGGCACGCCGAGGAACGGGCCGTCGCCGCCGAACGCGCCCGGCTCGCCCGGGAGATGCACGACGTGGTCTCCAACCGGGTCTCGCTGATCACCCTGCACGCCGGCGCCTGCCGGCACGCGGCCGCCGACGACCCGCACGCCGTCCGGGAGACCCTCGGCCTGATCCGCGCCCTCGGCCTCCAGGCCCTCACCGAACTGCGCGGCCTGCTCGGCGTGCTCACCCCGGCCTCCGACCAGGGCCCGTCGCTGCGCGGCCTGCCCGCCCTGGTCGACGAGTCCCGGCAGGCCGGCCTCGTCGTCGGCCTCACCGTCACCGGCCCGGCCGACGGGCTGCCCGCGCCCGGCCCCGCCGTCCAGTACGCGGCCTACCGGATCGTCCAGGAGGCGCTGACCAACGCCCACAAGCACGCGCCCGAGGCCGAGGTGGCCGTCACCGTCGAGGTCCGCCGGGACGGGCTGCGCCTCGCCGTGGTCAACTCCCCCGGCGGCACCCGCGAGGAGCCCGAACTGCCCTCCGGCGGCCACGGCCTGGACGGCATGCGCACCCGCGCCGACGACCTCGGCGGCACCCTGGACGCCGGCCCGACCCCCGACGGCGGCTTCGCCGTCCGGGCCCGACTGCCGCTGGCCGCCCCGGAGGCCGCCCGCGCGGACTCCTAGGCCTGGGGCCGCAGCTCCGCCCACACCTCGGCGACCCGCGGCGCCAACGCCTCCAGCGGGCCGCTGTTGTCGATCACGATGTCCGCGATCGCCAGCCGCTCCGCCCGGGTGGCCTGTGCGGCCATCCGGGCCCGGGCCTCCTCCTCGGTCATGCCGCGCAGCTCCACCAGCCGGTCGACCCGGACCTCGTCCGTGGCGTCCACCACCACGACCAGGTCGTACAACGGCGCGAGCCCGTTCTCGGCGAGCAGCGGCACGTCGTGCACCACGACGGCGTCCGGCGCGGCGGAGGCCTCCAGCTCGGCGGAGCGGGCCCGCACCAGCGGGTGGACGATCGCGTTCAGCGCCCGCAGCCGGTCCGGGTCGGCGAAGACGATCGCGCCCAGCGCCGGCCGGTCCAGCGAACCGTCCGGCCGCAGCACCTGCGGGCCGAACTCGGCCGCCACGGCCGCCAGTCCGGCCGTCCCGGGCGCGACCACCTCGCGGGAGATCACGTCCGAGTCGACGATCACCGCGCCGTGGGCAGCGAACAGCCGGGACACCTCGCTCTTGCCCGCACCGATGCCACCCGTGAGTCCGATCTTCAGCATGGCGCCAGGCTACCGGCGCCGCCGGGCCGCGGTCAGCCGAGGTCCAGGGACTCGCCCTCGCCGAGCGTGCGCAGTTCGGCGCCCGTCCCCGGCCCGTCCGGGCCGACCAGCCGGGTGTGCACGGCCAGCCCGGCCGGGCTGAGCACCGCGTCGTGCACCGGCACCGCCTGCCGCGGGCCCGATTCCCGAACGTAGTCGACCAGTTCGGACACCTTGCTCCACGGCGCGGCGATCGGCAGCAGCAGCGTCTCGACGGCGTGCGGCGGCACGGTCAGCGCGTCGCCGGGGTGGAAGAGGCGGCCGTCGAAGAGGAAGCCGATGTTCTTCACCCGCGGGATGTCCGGGTGGATCACCGCGTGCCACTCGCCGTGCACCGACACGGCCAGCCCGCCCAGGTCGAAGGCGTCGCCCTCGCCGACGGCGGTGACGCGCCGCGCCACCCCGTCCAGCCGGGCCGCCACCGCGTCGTTGGTCCACACCCGCAGCGCCGGGTCGGCCTCCAGCGCGGCGCGCAGCCGGGCCTCCTCGAAGTGGTCCAGGTGCTCGTGGGTGATCAGCACGGCGTCGGCCCCGGCCAGGGCGGCGGGGTCGGTGAACATCCCGGGGTCGATGACGACGGTGGTGCCGCCGTGCTCCAGGCGTACGCAGGCATGTCCGAACTTGGTGATTCGCATGACTCGAACACTACAGCAAGACTGCACAGTTTTGCTGTACAGCTTCGCGATAGGCTGGTCCCATGACCGACTCCACCCCACACCCGGACACCCTGGACCTCGCCGCCGAGCTGCGCGCCGCCATCGGCGAACTCGTCCGCGCGCTGCGCCCCGACGACACCCTGCCGCAGAACCAGGCCGGCGTCCTCGGCCTGCTGGTCCGCGACGAACGCGCCTACACCGTCGCCGAACTCGCCGCCCGCCAGCGCGTCCGCCACCAGTCGATGGCCCGCACCGTCGCCCTCCTCACCGAGACCGGCCTGGTCACCCAGCAGCCGCACGCCACCGACGGCCGCAAGCTGCTGATCACCGCCACCGAGGCCGGCCGCGCCGCCCTCCTCGAACAGCGCGCCCGCCGCGAGGCCCGCATCGCCGCCGCCATCGAGGCCCGCCTCACCCCCGAGGAACAGGCCCAGCTGCGCGCAAGCGTCGACCTCCTGCGCCGCCTGAACTGAGAGTGACTACGGCGTCCCGACCAGGTCCTGCTCCACCGGCCGCGGGGCCGGTATCACCGGCGGCTCGATCGGCGGGAGTTCGACGTGCTCGCTCAGGCCGAAGCGGCGGTGGAGGCGTCGCAGCGGGGCCGGCGCCCACCAGTTGAACTCGCCGAAGAGGGTCATCGCGGCCGGCACGAGCAGGCAGCGCACCAGGGTGGCGTCCACGGCGACGGCCACGGCCAGCGCGATACCCATCTGCTTCACCATGAGCATGTCCCCGAGGGCGAAGCCGGCGAAGACGATCACCATGAGCAGCGCCGCCGAGGTGATGATCCGCCCGCTGCGCTGGACGCCCAGCTCCACCGCCTTCGTACAGCTGTACCCGCGCGAATGCAGTTCCTTGATCCGGGCGAGCAGGAACACCTCGTAGTCCATGGACAACCCGAAGGCGAACGCGAAGACCAGCACCGGGATGAAGGTCTCCAGCCCGCCCGTCGGGCTGAATCCGAGCAGCCCGCTGAAATATCCGTCCTGGAACACCAGGGTGAGCGCGCCGAGCGAGGCGCCCAGCGAGAGCAGGTTCATCAGCAGGGCCTTGACCGGCATGACCACCGAGCCGGTCATCAGGAAGAGCAGCACCAGCGTCCCGGCCGCGACCAGGCCGAGCGCCCAGGGGCCGCGCGAGGTCAGCTCGTCCGTGAAGTCGACCACCGAGGCCGCGCCGCCGGTGACGTAGGTCTTCAGCCCGCCGCGGTCGGCCCGCAGCTCGTCGACGACCTGCTTGGCCTGCCCGCCCTGCGGGTCGCCGTGGACGAGGACGTCGATGGTGGAGACGGAGTCGCTCACCGGCGTCACCGCCCGCACCCCGCTCACGCCGGGCAGCTTGGCGACGACCTCGTCCGCGTACGCCTGGGCGACGCGCGCGCCGCCCTCGACGACGACCGTGATCGGCGCCTGGGCGACCTGCGGGAAGCGCTGGTCGATGGTGTCGGCGACCTGCCGCCCGGCCGAGGAGGCGGGCAGCACGGCGGCACCGGAGTTGCGCATGTCGGCGTGCAGGAAGGGCGCGCCGGCGGCCATCAGCAGCGCGGTGCAGGCGAGCGCGACGGGCACCGCCCGCTTGCGGACCCGGCGGACGGTGCGACTGAAGAAGCCCTCGTCGGGCACGGGCGCGGCGGGCGCCTTGATCCGCCCGCCCGCGAAGCCGAGCAGCGCGGGGATCAGAGTGAGGGCGGCGGCGACGGCGATGACGACGACGCTCACCCCGGCGGCGGCGACGGCGCCGAGCACCGGGCTGGTGAAGACGAAGAGGCCGGACAGCGCGACGGCGACGGTCAGCCCGGAGAAGGCGACGGTACGCCCGGCGGTCGCGGCGGTGCGCTCGACGGCGGCGGCGATGCCCGCGCCGTGCCCGCGTTCCTCACGGAAACGATTCACCATGAGCAACGCGTAGTCGATCGACAGCCCGAGCCCCAGCACGGTGGCGATCGGCAGCACGCTGGTGTCGATGTCCATGATCCGGCTGAAGCCGAACATGGCCAGCAGCGCCCCGCCCACCGAGGCGACCGCGCCGATCACCGGGAGGCTGGCCGCCGCGAGGCCGCCGAAGACCAGCACCATGACAACCAGGGTGAGCGGCAGGGTGACGATCTCGCCGAAGCGGGTGTCCTGCTCGGTCTGCTTCTTGACCTCCTGCTGGAGCACGAGGTCCCCGCCGACCGTGGCGTGCGCGCCGCCCGCGCCGTTCAGCGCGGCGAGCCGCTGGGTGACGGCGTCGGCCTGGACACCGGTGCTCGTGTCGGCCATCCGTACGGTCACGAGGCTCGCGTGGCCGTCGGCGGAGCGCAGCGCGGCGGCGTCCGGTCCCCGCCCGTAGGCGTCCTGCGCGGAGGAGACGCCGGGCAGTGCGGCGATCTCGGCGGTGGCCTTGGTGACGGCCGCCCGTACCGCGGGATCGTTCACCGGCTTGCCGTCCACGACGGCGGTGACGACACCCCTGGCCGGGTCGGCCGCGGTGACGACGGCGCCGCCCCGGTCGGCCTCGGAGCCGGCCGAGGAGGCGCCGGCCACCGAGCCCTCGAAGACCCGGCCCCCGATCAGCACGCCGACGACCAGGACGACGGCCCAGAAGCCGAGCACCCAGCGCCGGTGCCGGAAGCAGAACCGGCCGAGGGCGGCGAGCCGCCCGCGGACCCGGGGGTCGACGGCAGCGGAGGAGGGTTTGCGCATGAAGGAGCCTTTCGGGCAGCTCCACTCAATGTAGGTGTAACCCGGTCTTCGACCTATAGACGGGCAATGAGCCGCATCTCACAATTTCCTTCACATAAGGAACACATAAGAGATGGGTGCATTAAGAAGGGGGCGCATGAGAAAAAGCGGGACCCCCGCTCGGTGATCCGAGCGGGGGTCCCGCCTAGCGCACTGTCCTCAGGGCCGAAGGCTCAGCCCCGGGCCGCGATCAGCTCTGGCCGCCGGCCAGCTTCTCGCGCAGGGCGGCCAGGGCCTCGTCCGAAGCGAGAGCGCCGGAGCCCTCGTCGCTGCTGGAGGAGTACGAGCCACCGGCGGCGGCGGCAACCGCGTCGCCACCCTCGGCAGCGGCCTCGGCGTCGGCCTCGCGGCTCTTGATGACCTGGGCCTGGTGCTGCTCGAAGCGGGCCTGCGCCTCGGCGTACTGGCGCTCCCACTCCTCACGCTGCTTCTCGAAGCCGGGCAGCCAGTCGTTCGCCTCGGGGTCGAAGCCCTCCGGGTAGATGTAGTTGCCCTGGTCGTCGTAGGAGGCGGCCATGCCGTACAGGGTCGGGTCGAACTCGACCTCGGCCGGGTTGGCACCCAGGGCCTCGTTGGCCTGCTTCAGCGAGAGGCTGATGCGGCGACGCTCGAGGTCGATGTCGATGACCTTGACGAAGATCTCGTCGCCGACCTGGACGACCTGCTCCGGGATCTCCACGTGGCGCTCGGCCAGCTCGGAGATGTGGACCAGACCCTCGATGCCCTCGTCCACGCGGACGAACGCACCGAACGGAACCAGCTTGGTGACCTTGCCCGGGACGACCTGGCCGATCTGGTGGGTCCGGGCGAACTGCTGCCACGGGTCCTCCTGGGTCGCCTTCAGCGACAGGGAGACGCGCTCGCGGTCCATGTCCACGTCGAGAACCTCGACGGTGACCTCCTGGCCGACCTCGACAACCTCGGACGGGTGGTCGATGTGCTTCCAGGACAGCTCGGAGACGTGCACCAGGCCGTCGACGCCACCCAGGTCCACGAAGGCACCGAAGTTGACGATCGAGGAGACGACGCCGGAGCGCACCTGGCCCTTCTGCAGGGTGGTGAGGAAGGTCTGGCGGACCTCGCTCTGGGTCTGCTCCAGCCAGGCACGGCGGGACAGGACCACGTTGTTGCGGTTCTTGTCCAGCTCGATGATCTTGGCCTCGAGCTCCTTGCCCACGTAGGGCTGGAGGTCGCGGACGCGGCGCATCTCGACGAGCGAGGCCGGGAGGAAGCCACGGAGGCCGATGTCGAGGATGAGACCACCCTTGACGACCTCGATGACGGTACCGGTGACGATGCCGTCCTCTTCCTTGATCTTCTCGATCGTGCCCCAGGCACGCTCGTACTGAGCGCGCTTCTTGGACAGGATGAGACGACCCTCCTTGTCCTCCTTCTGGAGAACCAGGGCCTCGATGTTGTCACCGACGGCGACGACCTCGTGCGGGTCAACGTCGTGCTTGATCGAGAGCTCACGGGAGGGGATGACGCCCTCGGTCTTGTAACCGATGTCGAGGAGAACCTCGTCACGGTCGACCTTCACGATGACGCCCTCGACGATGTCGCCATCGTTGAAGTACTTGATGGTCTCGTCGATCGCGGCGAGGAACGCCTCAGCGTCGCCGATGTCGTTGACCGCGACCTGCGGGGTGGTGCTGAGGGAGGAGTCGGTGGGGCTCGTCATTAGGAAAAGGGCTCCGGTGCGGACATGAAAGTCGTAGGTAATGCCACGCGGAGGGCCCGTATCGCTCCCACCGAAAGCCGGACAGCCAAGAACACGGCGCACCGGATTTTCCCGCACAGCGAGAATTCGGCGTCCGTCTTGCGACCGTGGGGTCTTCGACAGATGCGAGCGCGACCTGCTCCGTCCGAGGCGCGCAGGCCCGCAGCGCAACTTGTAGCATACGGGGACGGCCAGGCACGGTCAACGCCAAGAGCGGCAAGATGGTGGAGCCTGGTACGGATCAGGCCATATCCTCCGATTGCGCACCTCACGGCGGCGCCCGCAGGGAGCCCTTCCCCGGATGCCACCGCCAGGATCCGAGCCCTTCCGGGCCGGTTCGCGGCAGCGGCGCTTCCGCAGTCCACACCCTACGCGATGGGCATTATCACCGTGGCCACCACCCCCCAGTCCGAGCTCCATGATCTTGACGACGACGGCGACGACGCGGTAAGGCGCGTGGCCGGGACCGGCGAGAGCAGCCGGGCCAGCCGGCACTGGTGGGACCGCAACGCGGACGAGTACCAGGACGAACACGGCGCGTTCCTCGGCGACGACCGCTTCACCTGGTGCCCGGAGGGCCTGGACGAGGCCGACGCCGGGCTGCTCGGCGAGGTGGCCGGCAGGGACGTGCTGGAGATCGGCGCCGGCGCCGCCCAGTGCTCGCGCTGGCTGGCCGCCCGCGGCGCCCGGCCGGTGGCCCTGGACATCTCCTACCGCCAGCTCCAGCACTCCCGCCGGATCGACCTCGCCCGCGGCACCGCGCCCGTCCCGGTCGTCCAGGCGGACGCCGCCGTCCTGCCGTTCGCCGACGGCTCCTTCGACCTGGCCTGCTCCGCCTACGGCGCCGTGCCGTTCAGCGCCGACACCGCCGCCCTGATGCGCGAGGTGCACCGGGTGCTGCGGCCCGGCGGGCGCTGGGTGTTCTCGGTGACGCACCCGATCCGCTGGGCGTTCCCGGACGAACCCGGCGTCGAGGGGCTGACCGCCGCCGCCTCCTACTTCGACCGCACCCCGTACGTCGAGCAGGACGAGCACGGCCGCGCCAGCTACGTCGAGCACCACCGCACCCTCGGCGACCGGGTGCGCGAACTCGTCGGCGCCGGCTTCCGGTTGATCGACCTGGTCGAGCCCGAGTGGCCGGCCGGCCTGGAGCAGGAGTGGGGCGGCTGGTCCCCGCTGCGCGGGCGGCTGATCCCCGGCACGGCGATCTTCGTCTCCGAGCGGGGCTGAGCCTGCCGATGCCGCCTGACCGGTTCGAAGGGGCCGCTTGGCGCGAACTGCCCGTCCGCACCGCCCTGCCCGCCCTGCACCGCGCGCTGGACGAGCACGGCACCGCCGTCCTCGCCGCCCCGCCCGGCACCGGCAAGACGACGCTGGTGCCGCTCGCCCTGGCCGGGCTGCTCCCCGGCTCCGGGCCAGTGCGCCGGGTGCTGGTCGCCGAGCCGCGCCGCCTCGCCGTCCGGGCCGCCGCCCGGCGGATGGCCTGGCTGCTCGGCACCGCCGTCGGCGGCCAGGTCGGCTACACGGTGCGCGGCGAGCGCAGGGCGGGTCCGGACACCGTGGTCGAGGTGGTCACCACCGGCGTGCTGCTGCAGCGGCTCCAGCGCGACCAGGAACTGCCCGGGGTGGACGTCGTCGTCCTGGACGAGTGCCACGAGCGGCACCTGGACGCCGACACCGCGCTCGCCTTCCTGCTGGACGTCCGGGCGGCGCTGCGTCCCGAACTGGGGCTGGTCTGCGCCTCGGCCACCTCCGACACCGCGGCCTGGGCCGAACTGCTCGGCGGCGCCCCGGTGGTGGAGGCGCACGGGGTCTCCCACCCGGTGGAGGTGGTCTGGGCGCCGCCGCCGCGCGCCGTCCGGCCCGCGCACGGCACCCGGGTGGACCGGGCGCTGCTCGACCACGTCGCGGCCGTCGTACGGCGGGCCTTGGACGAGCGCGACGGGGACGTGCTCTGCTTCCTGCCCGGCGTCGGCGAGATCGCCCGCGTCGCCGGCCAGCTCAACAGCACTGTGCCCGACGGGGTGGGCGCCGAGGTGCTGCAACTCCACGGCCGCGCCCCGCAGGCCGTCCAGGACGCCGCCCTCACCCCGTCGTCGCAGCGGCGCGTCGTGCTGGCCACCGCCGTCGCCGAGTCCTCGCTCACCGTGCCCGGCGTACGGATCGTGGTCGACGCCGGACTCGCCCGCGAGCCGCGCACCGACCACGCCCGCGGCCTGGCCGGCCTGGTCACCGTCCGCGCCTCGCTCGCCGCCGCCCGGCAGCGGGCCGGCCGCGCCGGACGCGAGGCCCCCGGCACCGTCTACCGCTGCTGGGCCGAGGCCGAGGACGCCCGTGCCGCCCGCTACCCCACCCCCGAGATCGCCCTCGCCGACCTCACCCCCTTCGCCCTCCAGGCCGCCTGCTGGGGCGACCCGGACGCCACCGGCCTCGCCCTGCCCGACCGGCCCCCGGCAGGGGCGATGGCCGCCGCCCGGCAGACCCTGCACGCTCTCGGCGCGGTCGACGACGACGGCCGGGCCACCCCGCGCGGCGTCCGCCTCGCCCGCACCGGCCTGCACCCCCGGCTCGCCCGCGCCCTCGTCGACGGCGCCCCCGCGGTCGGCGCCCGGCGGGCCGCCGAGGTGGTCGCCCTGCTGTCCGAGGAACCCCCGCGCGCCCTCGGCGACGACCTCGGCGCGGTGTGGCGCACCGTCCGCGCCTCCGGTGACCCCTACGCGGGCCGCTGGCGCGACGAGGTCCGTCGCCTGCTCCGCGCCACCTCCGACAAACCCGCCACGGCACTACCCGACACGACCGCCGCCGGCCTCGTCGTCGCCCTCGCCTTCCCCGAGCGGATCGCCCGTGCCCGGGTAGAGCGGCCCGCCCCCGGCGAGCGCAGCCCGTACCTGATGGCCTCCGGCACCGCCGCCGAACTCGCCCCCGGCACCACCCTCGGCGCCCTGCCGTGGCTCGCCGTCGCCGTGGCCGACCGCCCGGCCGGCTCCCCCTCCGCCCGCATCCTGCACGCCGCCGCGCTGGACGAGGACACCGCCCGACTCGCGGGCGCCCCGCTGCTCACCGCCCGCGAGGAGGTCCACTGGAACACCCGGCACGGCGAGGTCGTCTCCCGCCAGGTCGAATCCCTCGGCGCAGTCGAACTCGCGGAAAAGCCACTCAACCGCCCCGACCCGACCTTGGTCCGCGCCGCCCTCCTCGAAGGCCTCACCCGCGAAGGCGTGAGCACCCTCCTGACCTGGCCCTCCCCAGGCCTGCGCGAACGCCTCGCCTTCCTGCACACCGCCATCGGTGCCCCCTGGCCCGACGTCAGCGACGCCGCCCTGCTGGAACGCGCCGACGAGTGGCTGGAGCCCGAGCTCTCCCGCGCCCGCCGCCGCGCCGACCTCGCCCGGATCGATACGACGGCCGCCCTCCAACGCCTACTCCCCTGGGCCACCGGCGAGGCCGGCCGCCTGGACGAGCTCGCCCCCGAACGCATCACCGTCCCGTCCGGCTCGAAGATACGAGTCGACTACAGCGACGAACGCCCGGTGCTGGCCGTCAAGTTGCAAGAACTCTTCGGCTGGACGGCGGCCCCCGCCCTGGCCGGCGGCCGCATACCACTCACGATCCACCTGCTCTCCCCCGCAGGCCGCCCCGCCGCCGTCACCGGAGACCTGGCGTCCTTCTGGCAAAACGGCTACCACGCCGTCCGCGCAGACCTGAGGGGCCGCTACCCCCGCCACCCCTGGCCCGAAGACCCGACCACGGCGGAACCCACCCGCCGCACCAACACAAGGAAGTAGCGAAGGACTTACCGCTCCGCGAAGTCACCAACCCGGAGCCCGGAGAGGAAAGACACCCAGGCAGAGGCCGGGAAGACAAGGACCGGCCCCTGCGGGTCCTTGGAGTCACGCACGGGGACGAGGCCGGGGAACCCGGGGGCCGCCTCGATGCAGTCGCCCCCGTTGCCTCCGCTGTAGCTGCTCTTGCGCCAGACAGTCGCGTCGAGCTCGATCCTCGTCATCCTTGAACCCTTTCAGCGCATCAGCGATCAGCGCGAGCGAGTCGGCTACTGACAGTGCCGCCCCGTGAGCCAGATCATAGCTGCGGCGATGCGCTGCCACGATCGCCGGATCATCACTGCTATGCCCGCGATCGAGGCTTTCGGAGTACACACAGGTCCGACCGTCAGGCATCTCCAACATCACCATGGACTTGTCGATGATGGCCTGTCGACACTCGAATGGCGCGACCTGAATGACCACGTTGGGCAGTCGCGCAACAGCCAGCAGGTGTTGCATCTGACGCTTCATAACCCATGGCCCACCGAATACTGTCCGGATGGCGCTCTCATCCAGGATCACCTGCAGAAGTGGCCCTTCCGGATGCAGGAACCGCTTCTGCCTCGCCAGTCGAGCCGCCGTTCGCTCTTCGATCACCTTGGGCTTTCCTGCCGCGTCGCTGACCGCAAACACAGCCTCCGCGTACGCGCGGCACTGCAACAGTCCATGCACCACAGCCAGCTGAAAGATCCTCGCTGCTACCGCCTCAGACTCCATGTCGACATGGGTCTGAAACCAATCCGGGTGCTCAACGCCCGCATTCCAGTCCACCCTCCCCCAGAGCCGCCTCAGTGCACCGCCCGTATTGAGCAGTTCATCGGCTACCTCCACCAGTTCCGGCGGCATGCGGCGCTGACCCGTCTCATACCGGGTGATGTTCGTCCGGCTGCAGTGCAGCAGCTTGCCCAGCTCCTGCTGCGTGAAGCCGGCCAGCTCCCGGTAGAACCGCACCTCCTCGCCGAACAACTCCGCCGAACTGGCCGTCAACTCACGCTTGAACCGCCGATGTGCCACAACCGGCCCCCTCACGCACCACGTGCCTCTGGTACCTGATTTCGGCCATCACCGTACCTCCGCATCCCGGACCATTGAGGCCGGAACGCAATCATCTGCATGCATAGCGTGATTGCGCACTACCCTCGCGCTCCCTCATCCGCCCCCCGAGGAACTTCGCCATGCTCGTCTCCCACCGCCCCCGCACATTCGCCGCCCGCCTGGACTCCCGGGCCGAATCCACGCCCGTCGCCCGACAGTTGCTGCGCGCGTACCTCTCCGCCCTCCCCTTCGGCGAGCGCTACTCCGACATCGCCGAACTGCTCCTCGGCGAGCTGTTCGCGAACGCCGTCCAGCACTCCGACGCGCCCGCCGACCGCCTCATCGAGATCCGCTTCGCCCTCGTCCACCACCGCCTCCGGCTCGAAGTTCACGACGCCGGCACCGGCCGCCCTGCCCTCCGCTCCCCCACACCCGACGAGGAACACGGACGCGGGGTGCTACTCGTCAACGAACTCGCCGAACGCTGGGGCTGCTGCCCCCGAGCCGGCGGAGTCGGCAAGTTCGTCTGGGCACTGATCGCCCCCTCCGCCACCTTCCTCACCGTCTGAAACGGGCGCCCACCATGCGACTCTCCCTCACGGCCCGGCACCTGTTCGACACCGGTTCGACTCCGGCCGAGGTCTACGCCGCCCTGGCCCGCCGCACCCGCGACCCGCTCCGAGCCGCCCGCGCAGTCTGCGGCGCCCTGGGCATCCCAGCCGCCGACACCCAACTCCGGCTCGACGACTGCTTCGACGCCCTGCTCGCCGACCCCCGCCCGAACTCCGAAGCCGACACCGGCGAACTCCTCGAAGCACTCGGAGTCTTCGACATCCCCAAGCCCCTCAACGCCCGCGACCTGGCCGTCATCGACCTCTTCCTCACAGCGATCGACGCCCTCGGCGGCATCCGAGCGGGCCACCAACACGGCCTGGCCCGCTGGTTCACCACCGGCAACCTGACAGCCGCCTACCTCTCCCTCGCCGCCACCCACCCCCGCCCCACCACCGGCGACCCCACCCACTACTGGACCACCCTCGTCACCGCCGGCGAACTCCTCACCACCACCCCCACCCCCGACCGCCGCATCAAACCCGCCCTCACCCACTGCCGCACCCAAGCCACCCGAGCCACCACCCCCTAACCACAAGAAGTCGCCCCCACCGACTTCCTGCGCGACACAAGGCAGCCAGCTCTCAAAGCACGCCAAGGACGCCACCCGTAAGCAACTGGGGAATGCCATGGACGCTCGTTCGCAGTCCCCTCTATCCTCCACTCGATCTCTGCGGTGAAAGCCATCGCAGGCATGCGCGATGGGAGTTCGTTCGTGGAATCAGCACCCGCTGACAGCAGATTTAATCCAGATCCCCGAGCTGCCCTCCACCGAGGGCTGGTGGCTGATCCTCGACCGTTGGCACTGACCACGCAGGCGCTGCTTGCACTGTTTGCCGTTGCGCAGGTCATGTCGAACCTGAACACCGGGACAGGTTCAAGAATCTTTCCCACGGCCATCTTGTTCGAGATGCCGCTGTTCCTGGGCACAATCGTGGCATTTCTCTGCTGGCTCAGACGATGCCGGCTCAATGCCGAGACCTTCGCTCCGAACACGCACAAGTACTCGGTTGGCGGAGCCGTCGGAGTGTGGCTGGTCCCGGTTCTCAACTGCTGGGCCCCGCGCCGTGTCATGCTCGACCTCTGGCGAGCGAACGGATCGGCCGGCGCCACCTGGGTGATCAACGGGTGGTGGGTGACGTGGATCGCGAAGATGGTCGGGATCTCGGCCTACGTGGTGGCCGTCCCGCACGGCAACCTCAACAACCCTGTCGTCGTGTTCATCAACGTCGCTGCCGCAGTCCTCACCATCGTCATGGTTGAACAGGTCACCGCCGTGCAACGCGCCAAGATCAAGGAATAGTTACCGAGGCCCGGCAACCGCGCAGGCCGGGCCACGCTGCCCCGCTGGAAAAACCACGGTGGCTCCATCGGACTCGGTCCGATGGAGCCACTGCATTCAATCGACTCAATTCCTCAGGGGAACAGGGATGTCGAGGTCCCCTGCCTGAATGTCCGGTCTCCGCGAAGGCGGGCCAGTCTCGCTGAACCCGGGCCGTCTGTCCTCGGCGGCCCGGGTTGGCTGAGACGCCGCGGCTCACGAGGGCCTGGCCGACGTGCTGGCGGACGGAGTTGGGCCCGGCCGAGCGAGACCGCGAGACGGTGCGTGTCCCGCTGCACCTGGACCACCGCAGGTCAGGTCCCCGCGGTGGTCCACCTTCACCGGGACCGGACACTGAACGGCCTCAGCTGGTTCGTGGGAGCAGGTTCCACTTCTGGGCGGCGGTGCCGTTGCAATCCCACAGTTGGAGTCTGGCTCCGTTGGTTGTTGAGGCGCCGGGGTCGTCAACGCATCGGCCGGAGGTGGGGTTGTAGATGCTGCCGTCGGCCCTGGGGAGGAAGATCTGGTTCGGCCAGACGTTGCCGCAGGTCCAGACTTCCAATGGGGTCCCGTTGGCGGTACCGCC
Source organism: Kitasatospora aureofaciens (assembly GCF_019192735.1). Classification (GTDB taxonomy): domain Bacteria; phylum Actinomycetota; class Actinomycetes; order Streptomycetales; family Streptomycetaceae; genus Kitasatospora; species Kitasatospora aureofaciens_A. Next base: position 72,188 of record NZ_JAHTKP010000020.1, on the reverse strand, counting down.
TCCGGTGGCGTCGAGGCAGCCGCCGAGGAAGCGCAGGGTGCCGTCGGGCTTGAAGGTCCACTGCGCATTGCTGGGGTTGCAGTCCCACAGCTGGACGGCGGTGCCGGGTGTAAAGCTGGCACCGCTGGCGTCGATGCACTTGCCCGTCTGGGCGGAGTTCGCGATGGGGCTGTTCTCGGCGTAGGCGCTGAGGACGCCCGTCGGGCCCGTGTCCCAGGCGTAGTAGGGGTCGGTGGTGGTGGGGTGGCCAGTGAAGATCTGGATGATTCCGTTGGGCGTCTTGCGCCAGAGGGTGGGGTTACCGGTGCCGGTGAGGTCGCCGTCGGACCCGATGAGGGGCCAGTCGGTGCTGGGGATTCCCCAGCCGATCTTGGTGTCGGTGGCGACGCCGGTGAGGGTGGGGTAGCTGCCGCTCTTACCGAAGGGAAGGGCGACAGTGATAGTGCCGGTGGTGAAGGTGTAGCCGCGCAGGTCACCTGTGCTCTGGTTGCGCGCCCACAGGCCGGGGTGGCCTTGGCCGGCCCAGTCGCCGGGGGAGATGAGGTCCCAGCCCTTCAGGTCGATCTTTGCGAACCTGGTGGGTGAGCCGAGGACGGCGTCGCCGATGGCGGGGTAGAACCAGAGGGCTCCGGTGCCGTCCGGGCTGCTCTCGACGGTGAACAGGCCGGTGCGGTTGAGGAACTTCTTGCTGGTGTCGAGCTGGGTGGTGCTGGGGTCGCCGCTGGCGGCGATCTGAAGCGTGGTGGACCAGTCGGCGGCGTTGTACCCGGTGCAGTCCGTCAGCTTCGGGTCGCATGCCGGCTTACCCAGTGTGATGCTGCCGTCGAAGACGCCGGTGACGCCGGTGTTGCCGGGGTTCTTGTAGTAGTAGAGGCTTTTGCCGTTGTCCTTGTGGACGAAGAGGTCATCGACGTTCCCGCCGCCGCGCAGGCTACCGCGGTGGGTGACGTGGTAAAGAGCCCAGGAGTCGCCGTCGGGGGACTTGGCCATCAGTGAGGCGAGCGGCGCCTTGGGCGCGGTGGCGGGGATGCTGTAGGCACGCAGGTCGCCGTTCGGGTCGGCGGCGACGATGTCGGGCAGCGCGTCGCCGGTGACGTCACCGAAGGTCGGCGCGGGGCTGTTCGGGTTCCACGGGACGTAGAAGGCGTACTGCGCGACCGGGGAGAGGTTGCCGGCGTTGTCCTCGGCCTGGATGTAGAGGACGTTGGTGCCCCAGCGTCCGGCGGTCACCGGGATCTGACCGGTGGGCATGGAGCTGCCGCACTGCCAGGTGGCGTCGACGAGTTGCGGGTCGAAGCTCCAGCGCAGGCACACGACGCCGGAGGCGTAGGCGCCGCTGGGGTTGGGGTCGGTGGCGGTGAAGGGGACGCCGCCGCTCTGGCCTGCGTAGATCTGGGGTGTCTGGCCGTTGCCGCTGGGCGGGAACTGCTTGGTCGTGTCGGCGACGGTGGTGGGGAAGGTGAGGGTCGGCGGGGTGAGGTCGACCTTGAAGTAGCAGTTCGGTGTGGGGGCGGACCAGGGCACGCCGTCCAGGCCGTCGGTGGCTTGCATGTCGTAGCCGTAGGCGTGGCCGTCCTGGATCAGGCCTGCCGGAAGCTGGAAGCTGGTGGTGCCACCACTGCTGACGTAGGGCGTAGTGCCGCTGGCTCCGTTGGAGGATTGGTAGTCCCAGATGTGGTCCCAGGTCGCGACCTGGGCCTGGGCGTTGCTGGTGACGGTGGCGTTGAGCCAGACGGCGTTGTTCTGGGCGGAGCCGGCGCCGAGCCAGGCCCAGTCGTTGGCGTTGCTGTCACCGCAGGACTGGTTGGTCCCGCCGGGGACAACGGTCGTCGGGGCGGGCCACACCGCCGGGTTCGTCGGGGTGTTGGGAATGCGGTCGTACATCACGGACAGCGTCGGCTGGTAGGTGAACCGCTTGAACGCGAGCTGGTTGTTCTCGTCGCCGTAGAGGCCGAACGTCAACTGACCATAGTTGACGTACTGCTGCATCGCGCCGGTGATGTCGAAGCTGAACGGAACGTTGTCGTGGCACGGGTCCTTGCCCGAACCGCCGACCCAGGCGGTCGTGCCGAGCGGGCCGCTCACCTGCCCGGGTTGGTTGGACCACGTCGTGCCGCTTCCGATTGGCCCGGTAACGTAGAGGTTGAGCGGGTACGTTGTGGTGCATGACCAGTCGGCCGAGACGTACTCCTGCAGGCTCATCGTCGCGGAGTTGATGACCACTCCGTTGAGCGCGCTGATGTCGAACTGGTAGAAGCTGCGCTCGATGTCGGCGGGGATGCAGCTGCCGCCGTTGGGGTAGGTGCCGCACTTTCCGACGCCTGGGTGGTCGGAGTCCTTGGGGCCCTGCCCGAGCCAGTTACCGCTGTCGTGGGCCGACTGGACCCAGGTCCAGGCGTTGGCCGACGTGCTCCAGGGCAGGAAGGCGGGATCGATGTAGTAGGGCGCCGTGCCGTGGGCCAGGAGGTCCTGGTTGGGCGTCAGGTCGATGCCGGTGGCGCCGGCCTTGACCGGCATCTCGGAGACCTTGGAGCCCGCACCGGGCCCGGCATCGGTGCCGGTCGGAGCGGCCTTGGCCGGGCCCGCCTGGATATCGGCGGGTGCCGGGGTATCGGCGGCGGGGGCCGCCATGAGCATCGTGGAGGCCTTGACGGCGGGAGCAGCGGGCGCCGCTGTTGCGGTGGCGCTGTCCCACATCTGCGGGGTGCGCGCGGTCCAGCGGGGCTTGCCGTCTGCGGCGGTGGCGGTGATGTTGCCCTTGGCGTCGCTGGTGACGGTGACGCCGTCGGCGGTGGTGTCGAAGTGCAGGTTCTTCAGAGCCGGGTTGGCGGCGGCTGCCTGGGTCTTGACGACCAGCACGGTCGAAAGGCCGCCGAACTTGGTGGCGGTGACCTTGAGGTCGATGTCGGGGGCGACGGACGGGTACACCACGCTGTCGCCGCTGACCACGGGTGCGGTGAGGGCGAACGGGGCGGCGAGGGCCAGCTTCTTGCCGTCCGCGCTGGTCATGGTGGCCAGCGGTCCGTTTCCGCCCTTGGACAGCACGAGCTGCCCTGCTGCGGACTTGGGGGAGAATGTGCCGTCCTGATTGGCCGCAAGGGTGGCGTCCAGCCCCTGCCAAACGCCGCCTCGGCGCACGCGCTGTTGGTCCGGGTGGCTGGTGAGTGCCAGATGTCCCTGGGGGGTGGCGACGGTCTCGCTGAACTCGGTGGTGAGCGAGTCGATCGGGACGTTCTTGCCGGTCGCCTTGGCCTGGGCGATCGCCGTCTCGGTCGCGTTGGCAGGGGGCCGCTCCTGCATCATCTTCGCGGTCGCGGCATCGATCGCTGTCTGCGACGGCACCTGCGGGGTGTCGGCCACGGCCGAGGCCTGCGGCCCTGCAAGGGCGGCCGTGAGCGCCAGGACCGCTGTTGCGGCCAATGCGCTGGACGACGCACCCCCGTGGTATCGGCGCTTTCTGTTCAAAACGGGAATCTCCCCCAAAAGACAACAGTGGACCTGCATGGACGCAATCGAGGGGCACCGTAGGGGAGGCCCTGACATCAACCCAACTCGATTCGGCGGCGAAATGCTGACTTGCCGCGAAATGGCCGATACGTCGACCTGCGTGAGAAGTATCACCTAAGGCGAAGTCTTGACTGCACGTCATCAAGGTCCGCTAGCATCCGCCGGTTCGGATACAGGACATGCCTCCCGTATTCGGGGGCCAATGCTTGGGGGATGTAAAAGAGTGTCATTTATACAACGGTCTGGCCTCAAGAAGACAAAGGGTGGGAGGGGGAGACTGCGCGGACGGCTTGCGGCCGTCACGACGGTCGCAGTCCTCGGGTCGATGCTCGCGCCCCTGCCGATCGCGGCTGCGGCGGGCGGGCCGGACTACTCGCGCAAGTGGTCGCCGCCGAACACTGCCCTGCCGAAGACGGCCTCGATCGCCGGCCAGAACGTCAACCCGATTCCGGCCCCTAAGCCGGAGCACCCGGTGCCGCCGACCTGGACCCCGCCGAAGAACCCGCAGGCGATCCCGGGCGGCCACGCCTCGGTGACCCTCGGTTCCGCCCCTGATCCGCATCCCCTGGCTGAGGGCGAGAAGCCGCAGGCCGGTGCCGAGGCCAAGGTCTCAGGGCTTCCGGTCACGGTTGCACCGTTGGCCGGCTCGTCCGCTGCGGGTCAGACGATCCAGGTCGAGGTAGCCGACAGCAAGGCCTCGGTGACCGCCGGAATACCCGGTGTCGCGGTGACTCTCACCCGCCCCGGCTCGGGGGATGCCGCGGCAGTGCGTCTGGGCGTAGACGCGTCGAGTTTGGACAGCGCCTTCGGCGCGAACTGGGCGGCACGGGCGCACCTGGTGGTTCTGCCCGGTTGCACGACGACAACGCCGCAGGCCCAGGACTGCCGCAAGCAGACGCCGCTGGAGTCGCACTACGACCCGTCGACGAAGAAGCTCGTCGCTGACGTCCCGCTGACCGGGACGGGGGCCGCCGCGACCGCGACCACCCCGGTCACCAGGACCGCCACCGACGCCGTCACGGGGGCGGCCCGGGCGGTGTACGCGGACTCCACCACCACCTCGACCACGATCGGCGTGGTGTCGGGGGCGTCCAGCGGGGCCGGAACCTACTCGGCAACCCCGCTCGGAGCCTCCCAGTCCTGGACCGCCGGCGGCTCGTCGGGCGCGTTCACCTACGGGTACCCGGTGCAGGTGCCACCGGCGCTGGCCGGCTCGGCCCCGAAGGTGTCGCTGTCCTACGACTCTGCCTCAGTGGACGGGCGCACCTCGTCGAGCAACTCGCAGGCCTCCTGGATCGGCGACGGCTGGGACTACGGTGCCGGCTTCGTCGAGCGGTCGTTCAAGCCCTGTTCGCTGGACGGGATCACCGGCTCTGGTGACCAGTGCTGGGGCGGCGCGAACCTCACCCTGTCACTCGCGGGTCACTCCGGTCAGCTGGTTCCGGACGACGCCTCCTGCCAGTCCGGTGCGCCGGCGGCGATGGAGCAGGCGGCCTGCACCTGGCGGCTGAAGGACGACGACGGCACCAAGATCCAGTTCCTGACCGGCGCGACCAACGGCACCTGGAACGGCTCCTACCTCAAGGTCACCGACACCAGCGGCACCGTCTACTACTTCGGCCTGAACCACGTCCCTGACGCGAACGGCAACCCGACCGCCCTCGGCGCGGACAGCGGCTCGGCGTGGACCCTCCCGGTCTACTCGCCCAACAACGGCGACCCGTGCTACGACCCGGCCAAGGGCAAGGGCTCGTGGTGCCAGACCGCGTGGCGCTGGAACCTCGACTTCGTCGCGGACCCGCACGGCAACCTCACCACCTACACCTACGTCCCCGAGACGAACTACTACTCCCGCGGTGGGGCCCAGAACAACGGCAACGGCACCAGCACCGCCTACACCCGCGCGGGCACGCTCTCCTCGATCGGCTACGGCCAGCTCCTCTCGGACCAGCTGAACAACAGCGGCGCCTACAACCCCGCCGCGAAGATCGTCTTCAACACCTCCGAGCGGTGCGTCACCTCCACCGCGGCCTGCGACCCGTCCCAGCGCACCGCGGCCAACGCGGCGAACTGGCCCGACGTCCCGCTGGACCAGCAGTGCGACGCGAGCAGCACGTGCGCCGTCTACGGTCCCACGTTCTGGACCACCAAGTGGCTCGCGTCCATCGCCACCCAGATCCGGGTCAGCGGTGCCTACCAGACGGTGGACTCCTACGCGCTCAACCACACGTTCATCAACGTACAGAACGCCACCGAGAACACCCAGGTCCCCTGGCTCGCCTCGGTGCAGCGCACCGGCCAGGACCCCCAGGCGAACGGCGGCTCCATCACGCTGCCGCCGGTGTCCTTCACTTCCCAGCTGCTTCCCAACCGTGTGGACGGCACCAACCTGGTGCCCGCACCGCCGGCCTACAACCGGCCGCGCATCCAGCTGATCACCACCGAGACCGGCGGCACCATCGGCGTCAACTACGCGTCTGCCGGCTGCTCCCGGGTGAACAACGTCATGCCGGCCTCCGCCGACAGCGACACGCTCTCCTGCTACAACGTCAAGTGGAATCCGCCCGGCTCGATCATCGGTGCGGCGCCCGTGGACGACTGGTTCCTGAAGTACCCGGTCGCCAGCGTCACCACGAACCCGGCGACCCCCGGTTCAATCCCGATGGTGACCAACTACACCTACGGCAAGGCCGCCTGGCACCGCAACGACTCGTCGGCGACTCAGGACAAGAACCGCACCTGGGACCAGTTCCGCGGCTACGCGAGCGTCACCGCCGTCTCCGGAAGCGGCAACGACGGCCCGCAGTCGCAGAGCTCGACGACGTACTACCAGGGCATGGATGGTGACATCCTCGCCAACGGCACAGGGCGCAGTGTCCAGATCGCCGGCCCGATGAGCGGCCAGGTCACCGGCACCGCCACGGTCACCGACTCCGACTGGATCTCCGGCCAGGTCCTGGAGTCCGACACCTACACCCAGGCGGGCGGCAGCATCGCCGGCTACACCGTCAGCACCGCGGGCGGCCCGGTCACCACCGCCACGCACAGCCAGGGTGCCAACCTGCCTGCCCTCACCGCTCGCTACGCCACCACCAGCGCGACCACCACATCACGGTCGCTGAAGGCGGACGGCACGTGGCGGACGTCGGCGAAGAGCACCACAACCGACAAGGCCAACGGCAACCGCGTCCTCACCTCGATCGACACGGCCGACGACCTGCCGGACATCTGCACCCGCACCAACTACGCGGCGGGCTCGGACCCGCAGGTCCTGGCACTGCCGTCCGAGGTGATCGCGGTCTCCGGTGCGAACGCCTGCACCGCCACTCCGACTGCCGCCAACACCGTCTCCTGGAGCAGGTCGGTGTACGACGGCCGGCCAGTCGGCCAGGTCGGCACCGCGCACGACGTGACGAGCAGCCTGACGCTCGACCACTACGACGCCGGCGGAACGCCGCAGTTCACCGCGGTGAACAATGCTTACGACGGTTACGGGCGGCTCGTCGGGACGACCGACCCGAACGCAACAGACAGCGCCCACCCGGGCGGCGCCACCACGACGACGGCCTACACCGCGTCGACGGCCGGTGAGCTCCCGAACAGCCTCACCGTCACGGCCCCGGCCCCGGCCGGAGCTGCCGACGCCGCGTCCGGGCGAGTCAGCACGACCACGATGGATCCGGCACGCTCCCTTCCGATCAAGGTCACCGACCCCAACGGCCGTAGCACCAGCCGGTCCTACGACGCGCTCGGCCGGATCACCGGCGTGTGGCTGCCGGGACAGGACACCACAGCCAGCGCCAACGCCACGTTCGCGTACTCGACCCCGGGTGTCGTCAACGGCGCCGCCGTGCCGCCGACCGTGACCAGCTCCAAGCTACTGGCCGACGGGAAGTACGCCGTCAGCATCCAGATCATGGACGGCGCAGGCCGGGTCGTGCAGACCCAGTCCACCCCGGCCCTGTCCGCCTACAAGGCCGGACGGCTGATCACCGACACGGTCTACGACTCTCAGGGCCGGGTCACCCGGGCGAACAGTCCTTGGTACAACGACAAGGCCACGCCCAGCACCACGCCGTACGTGACCACGACGAAGGAGGTCCCGGCCCAGGCCTACAGCCTCTACGACGGCCTCGGCCGCCCCGTCACGCAGCAGTTCGTCGCCTACGGCGTCGCCCAGACCACCACCACGACCGCCTACCCCGGCATCGACCGGACCGACACCACGCCGCCTGCCGGCGCCACGCCCACGTCCACCGTCACCGACGCCCGCGGTCACACCGCCCAGCTGTGGCAGTACAAGACCGCCACCGCCACCGGCAACCCGGCCGACGCGGACGTGACCTCCTACACCTACACGGCCGACGGGCACCTCGCCACGCACAAGGACGCGGCGGGCAACACCTGGAGCCGCGGCTACGACCTGCGGGGACGTGAGGTCACCGCCACCGACCCGGACACCGGGACGAGTACCAAGGCCTACGACGCCGACGGTCGGCTTGGCTCGAGCACCGATGCGCGCGGGCAGACCATCGCCTACACCTACGACCTGCTCGGACGCACCACAGGCTCGTACGCCGGCTCGGTCGCACCAGCCAACCAGCTGACCGGCTTCACCTACGACACGGTCCTCCCGGGCCAGCCCGCCACGTCGACCCGCTACGTCGGTGGGGCCTCCGGCAGCGCCTACACCACCGCTGTCCTGTCCTACGACACCGCCTACCACCCGACCAACATCACCACCACCATCCCCGGCACCGAAATCGGGCAGGGCACCACCCCGTTCACCTACACCTACCAGGCGATGTTCGACCCGGTCACCGGCGCGCTGACCGACGACGACCGTTCGGCCGTCGGCGACATCGCCGACGAGTCGATCCACTACTCGTACGACAACAACGGCCCGCTGATCACCTACGGTGCCTACGGCGGGGCCACCTACGACCTGTCCTCGGACTGGGACGCCTTCGGACGCAACATCCGCTCCACCATGAACCCGTGGGGCACCCAGATTGTCGTCACCAACACCTACGACACCTCCACCGGCCGGCCGCTGCAGCAGTTCGTCGACAAGCAGACCGCCGCCACCGGCGCCGTCCAGCAGCTCACCTACGCCTACAACGCGGCCGGGCAGATCACAGCCGTACGGAACATCCCGGACAACACCCCGTCGTCCACCGATCTCCAGTGCTTCGGCTACGACTACCTCGGCCGACTCACCAACGCCTGGACAGACACCGGCACACTCACCCAGGCCCCGCAGCCCACGGTGGGCGGCGTCGGCTCCTGCACCAACGCCACCCCCACCAGCGGCGCCCAGGCCCCGCTGAGGACCACCGTCGGGGGACCCGCCGCGTACTGGCAGAGCTACGGCTACGACCTCACCGGCAACCGCACCCAGCTCGTCCAGCACGACCCCTTCGGTGACACCACCAAGGACACCACCACCAACCAGGCCTTCCCGGCAACCGGCACTGTCAACACCCCGACCACCGCGCCCAACACCGGTGGCGGAACCGGCGGCCCGCACGCCCTGACCGGCTCCACCACCACGGCAGCGGCCGGCACCACGGGCAGCAGCACCCAGTACGACGCGGCCGGCAACACCACCGCCGTCACCGACACCTCCGGCACCGCCACCCTGACGTGGAACGGCGAGGACAAGCTCGCCTCCTACGCCAAGACCGGCACCCCCGGACCGACCACCTACCTCTACGACGCTGCCGGCAACCAGCTCATCCGCCGCGACCCCGGCAAGACCACCATCAACCTCGGCGGCGACGAACTCGTCTACACCGGCGGCACCGTCACCGGCATCCGCTCCTACCAGATCCCCGGAGGCATCACCCTGGTCCGCCAAGGCGGCACCAGCACCTACCAGATCGCCGACCCGCACGGCACCGGCACCCTCGCTCTCGACGGCTCCACGCTGGCGGAGTCCCGGCGGCTGTCCGACCCGTTCGGCAACCCCCGCGGCACCCAGCCCACCACCTGGGGCGGCGACCACGGCTTCGTCGGCGGCACAAAGGACGATGCCACCGGTCTCACCAACCTGGGCGCCCGCGAGTACCAGCCCACCACCGGCCGCTTCCTCAACCCCGACCCGCTCATCGGCCCGGACAACCCACAGCAGTGGAATGCCTACGCCTACAGCAACAACGACCCCGTCAACTCCAGTGACCCGAGCGGCCTCTACACCTGCCGCAACGGCCACGAAGGCTGCAACGAACACGGCAACGCCTGCGGCAGCGACTGTTCCGCCGAAGCCACCATGGCCGGCGACTGCGTCACCAGCGAGTGCAGCCACAGCACGGTCAACCAGAACCCTGACCACACCATCGCGGAGCAGAAGGAAGCCCGCGTCAAGAAGATCATCGACGACGCTTATCGGGCATACACGAAGAAGACCTGTTACGACACGTCGCGACTCGGGAAACGCTGCACCAGCCAGCAGCAACGGGACCAGGACCTGGATCATGTCAAGGCCATGGACAAAATGCTGTCCGATATGTCGGTCGTCATCCCTTGGTACAAGTGTGCCAAGGGTGGCGGAGCAAACGGTTCGGACCCGGAAGCCTGCGACGCACTTGGCGCGGCTATTTCCAGCTTTGACCTGGGCCCGGCAGCGCGAGGTATCAACTCGATGCTGGCAACCGGTGAAAAGTCAGCCCTAAAGGACCTTATGAGAGCCCTCGCACGACTCTGCGAGGACAACAGCTTCCCCGCAGAAACCGCCGTGCTCCTCGCTGACGGCAACACAAAGCCGATCGGAGAAATCCACGTCGGCGAAACCGTACAGGCAACGGACCCGTCAACAGGTCAGACTCATGCCCAGAAGGTCACCGATGTCATCAAGACCCTCACTGACGTCGACTTCACCGACCTAACAATCCACACAGCAAACGGCGACCAGACGCTAACCTCAACCCAGCACCACCCATTCTGGGACGCGACCACCGAAAAGTGGGTCAACGCCGCAGACCTGCGAGTGGGAGACAAACTCCGCCAGGCGGACGGCACTGCAGCGGCCGTCACGGCACTCCGCAGCTACACGAAGCCCATCATCACCTACAACCTGACAGTTGGCGAGTTCCACACGTACTATGTACTCGCCGGAACTACGCCGGTGCTCGTGCATAACTCATGCGGACCGAGCGGGGGAGGGACAGTATTCTCCCACTTCACGGACGCGGGCGGCGTGCAAGGTATTGCAGGCGTAGATGTGAGTGGAATGTCCGTTGGTCAGACAATCACGGTGAGGAGTCTGCAGTTCGGGAAGGGCTCGAACGGATTCATGGCCACCGGCTCGGGTGACATGTTTGCCACGGACTTGGAGCGCGATGCAACTTCAGGCCAGCTTGGCAGGATCGGCGTATTCGGTGACAGGCAGAACTATGTGATCCAATTCAGTCAAGAGGCTGCCTTCGATCACGGCGTGAGGCCGCAAATGAATCCTGGAAATAGTTCGATCTACACTTTCCCGGGTGGAACTACGCTCGGCGGGGGCTACACATACACAGTCACGAGGGTTCGATAAATGGAATTGTCGACTAGGGTTAAGCATGCGCTGGATTCCCTTGAATCGCCGGACCTTGAGTCCCGTGTCCGGGCTGTGGAGGACCTCGCGGCCTGCTCTTCAGTCATCGTCGAGCGTGTAGTTGCCTCGTTCGAGACGGACGAGGAGGCTCGGTTCCTGATCTTCGAGCGGCTGGGACGGTTCGGGTCGCTCGCGGTCGATCCTATGGAACGCGTGTATCGGGAGACGGACGACGAAAGCGTGAGACTGATGTCGGCGTCAGCCCTGATTTACATGGGGAGTGCCGTAGGAGTTCCGTCACTCCTGGGGGTGATCGCGGCTGGGAATCCAAATTTGTGTATGGCCGCCACCTCTCTCTCCTCGGCTGGAGTAGCGGAAGCTGCCGAGCCGATCGAAAATGCTCTTCTCGAATGTGATATCTCGGATGCCAAAACCTTGGAGTGTCTCGTCTCCTCACTCCGGCGATTGAAGCATTCGATGCCCGAAAGCGTTCGTCTTCGCTTGTCTGAGATTGAGCCGAAATGGCTGCGCGATTCGCTCCTCGACTGGGTGTAAGCCCGATATTTAGACGTGGCGGTTGGTAGTATTCGGCTGTCATGCAGAAGCCCCACCGGAGGTATTCCCGGTGGGGCTTCTGAACGTCTTGACGGCAGTAGTTGACGGCAACGTCAGCGGACGAGTGCTGCACAATGCGGCGGATCGTCGCCGTCGTCGGGCTCGGTAGCGCCAGTTGCGGGGTGGCGGAGGACGTTGCTGAGGGTGTCGATGGCCTGCCGCTGGAGGCGGAGTCGGACGTGGGCGTACACCGTAGCGGTGACGCCAATGTGGGCATGTCCGAGCAATTCCTTGATCACGACGAGTTCGACGCCCTGTTCCAGGAGGAGGGTCGCCGCCGAGTGCCGGAGGTCGTGGAAGCGGATGCGGCGGAGCCTGGCTCGGCGGAGCAGGGCGGTGAAGTGTCGGGTGAGGGTGGCTCGGGCTTTGCCCTATTTTGTAGACACTCGCCTGCTATGCGACCAGGTCCAGGCTATCGACGCTAGTAGCGTGCTGTCGTTCGTAGTCGACGGGGCTGCGGTAGCCGAGGGCGGAGTGTCGCCGCTTGCGGTTGTACCAGGCCATCCAGGCGAAGACCGCCATGCGGGCCTGCGGCCTGGTCAACCAGCGTGAACCGTAGAGCAGTTCACGCTTCAACGTGGCGAAGAAGGACTCCGCGAGGGCGTTGTCATAGCTGGAGCCGACCCGCCCCATCGAACGCCGTATCCCGTACGCCCGGCAGACCTCGGCGAACGCCGCCGACGTATATTGCGCTCCGCGGTCGGAGTGAAAGACCACCCCGCGCACGTCGTCGCCCCGGGCGCCGACCGCGGACCGGACGGCGTCGATGACCAGGCCGGCGCGCATGTGCTCCGCGAGCGACCAGCCCACGACCCGCCGCGAGTGCATGTCGATCACCGTCGCCAGATACATCCACGAGCCGCCGACCGGCAGGTACGTGATGTCGCCGCACCACCGGACGTCCGGCGCCGGAGCGGTGAACACCCGCCCCACCAGGTCTGGCGCCGGTGGCACGCTCCGGTCCGCGACCGTCGTGCGGACCGTGCGCCGCAGGTGCCGGCCGGCGATCCCACGCTCGCGCATCAGCCGGGCGACGCGCTTGTGGTTGACCACACCGTGCCGCTCCCGCAGTTCGCGGGTGATCCGTGGAACGCCGTAGGCGCCGTTCGACTCGCTGTGGATCTCCTCGATCCGAGCGCCCAGGTCCTCGTCGGCGGACCTGCGCGCGGCCCGGGTGGCCGCCGCGGCGATCCACCGGTAGAAGCCGGACGCGGAGACGCTCAGCACCCGGCACAGCCGCTGTACTCCGTACAGGTCACGATGGTCGGAGATGAACCGCCAGCGGCCGGTCATCGACCCATCTCCTTGGCAAAGTATTGGGCTGCCTTCCGCAGGATCTCCTTCTCCAGCTCCAGCTCACGGACCTGCTTGCGCAGCCTGCGCAGTTCCTCGCGCTCGGTCGGGGTCAACGGGCCCTCACCGCCCGCACCCGACGCGGCCGCCTCCGCCCGTGACCGCGCGACCCACTGGCGCAGCGATTCCGGGTTGACACCCAGCTCGCGCGCCACCGACGGGATGCGCCGCCCGCTGGACTCCACCAGCGCGACCGCGTCCCGCTTGAACTCCCCCGAGTACCTCGCAGTACCCATGAGGACATCCTCTCCACGGACCCCAAGATCCGCTTCTCAGAAGTGTCCACAAACCGGGGTAAAGCCCACGATTACGGTCGCCCGCTGTTCACACCGGGGTCTTGGAGGGCGGCGTACCGTTGGCGAGGAACGAAGACGCAGGTTCAGGGGTGGCCATGGCGGAGAGCATCGGTGACCGGATCGGGCGGTTGCGCCGACGCCGGGGCATGACGCAGGAGCAGTTCGCGGAGGCGTCCGGGGTGTCGGTGGCGACCATCCGGAAGCTGGAGCGCAACGACCGCGAAAGCGCCCGTATGGGCACCTTGCGCCAGCTCGCCCAGGCGTTGGGCGTGAAGACGACGGACCTGATGCAGACCGGTCCGATCGAAGCCCCGGTCGCCCCGGAGGTCGATCCGGCCGGGATTCTGGCGATCCGTCGGGTGATCACACCCGCCAGGGGCTTGGGCCGGGTGGCCCATGCTGATGACGTTCACGACGCCCCGACCATCACCGGCGTCCGCGCGTCGGTGCGTGAAGGCAACCGCCTCTACCAGGGGGACGACTACGCGGCCACACTCGGAGCACTGCCCAGTGTGCTGACCGAGGCAGCTCAGGTCGCCGAACTGGCACAAGGGGAAGCCCAGTTGGCGGCGCTGGAGGTGCAGGCGCAGGCGTACCAGCTGGCCGGGTCCACGCTTATCCACCTGCGGCATGACGATCTCGCGTACCAGGCCCTGAACCGGGCCATCGACCTGGCCGAACGGAGCGGGAACCAGGTTCTCGGGGCATCCGCGGCGGTCTCGCTGTGCTGGCTGCTCCTGCGACAGCGCCGCTTCGACGAGGCCGAAGACGTGGCCGTCGCCACGGCGGACGCCATCGAGCCGTCCTTCCGGCACTCCACCGCCAGCCACCTCGGCACATGGGGCTGGCTGCTGCTGCGAGGATCAGCGGCGGCCGTGCGCAACAACCGCACCCCGGAGGCGGACGAGATGATCCGGCAGGCCAAGGCCGCCGCCGTCCTGGTCGGCCGGGACGTGATCGACTACCACGAGTACTGGACGACCTTCGGCCCCAACACGGTGGCCATGAAGGAGGTCGAGAACGCCATGGTCCTGCGCGAGTACGGCAAGGCACTCCAGCTCTCCGGACAGGTCACCACACCCGCCCGCTCCACCTCCAACAACCGCAACCGCCACCTGCTCGACCTCGCCGCCGCCCACACCGAACAACGCGACTACGCGCCGGCCACCGACATCCTGCTCGGCATCAAGCAGGCCGCCCCCGAATGGCTGCGCTACCAGCGATACGCCCGCGACATCGCTACCACCCTCGTCACCCGCCGCAAGCGCGGCCTGTCCCCACAACTCGTCGAACTCGCCGACTTCCTCGCCGTCGAGCTCTGACCAGCACGGCAGAGACACTACGTACCAGATCCACTCCGGAGGATGGGCGAACTGACCCGGCACGTTCCTGGGCGACCCGACCTCGACGCCCGACGATCTCAGTAACCGCACGAACGGCACGGACCGACACAGCATCACCAACGGTCCCGAGCCGAGCCGAACTGAGATGGGACGAAGAGATGACCAAGCCCGCGCAGCCCACCGCCGTCGTCTACCTGTGCACGGCCAAGGACGAGCCCGTCGTCACCCGGCAGGCGATGTGCGAGCGGATCGCCCGCGAGTCGGGCCTGCACCTCGCGGGTGTGATCCACGACGACGAGGGCGCCACCGAACCCGACCAGCGCCGAGGACTCACCTACGCCCTGCAGATGCTCCTCGACGGCGACGCCGACACCATCATCGTCCCCACCGGCGAGATGCTCTCCGTCCTGCCCGACGAGAAGGCCCGCGTCAGCCGCTCCGTGCGGAAGGCCGGCGGCCGGATCATCGTGGCCAGCGAAGTGAGCGCCCGTAGCTGATCCCGGCTTCGTCTTCGCACAAGGCTGCCGCCTCGGGATGCGGGGAGTGGGTCTCTCGGCCGTCGGCTGTGCCGCAGTCCAGTACGGACATGGCCGGTCCAGTGAACAGCGGTGGCGGGCAGGCGGGTTCAGCAGTTCAGCAGGACGCGGCCCTGGTGGTGGAGTGCGTCGAAACTTTCCTTACGGGTTCAAGGCGGCCCGCTTGCGCGGGCCGCGCGCCCGCAGGCCGAGCCGCCCCGCGCTTCCTGTCTACGCCCCACCGCGCGACGGCCCGGCCACCTGCGCGCGCAAAAGCAGAGTGTGCCTGGCAGGGCCCGATGATCGCCTGGCAGCAGGCCAACAACGGGGCCAGCCAGGGAAGCCGGGACCGGCCAGCATCCAAGCCGCGTCTCCGGGTTGGCGCTGACCGAGAAGGCCAGCGGCTCGCACCAGGCAGGGTGGCCCAGCGCCAACGCTCCATGGCGAGGCTCGGTGCTCAGGCGCGGGCCGGGCGGCGAAGCGTGCTCTACCCACCTACCCGAGTCGGGGCCCTCGTCGGGCAAGACCAGGGGGCCACGGGACAGAACGGCGGGCAGGCAGGGACCTGCCCCGTCGCCGGGCAGCGTACGGCCCCCTGGCCATGCCCGACCCCAACCCGGGCAGGACACCGGCCAAAGCCCGCTCCACCGCCCTCACTGCCACCCACCCCAAATACCCCCAGTGGTGTAGACCTCTGACGGCAACGCTGACGGCAACAGGGCAGGACAGCAACGCACTTCCACGGACCTTGACGGACCGGTAGATTGCCGCTCACCTGCGAAAACGCGGTCAGGAAGGGGGCGCCTATCACACTTACTATGTACTGGCTGGAAACGCTCCAGTACTGGTGCACAACGTGGGAAATTGTCCCGTGGATGGGGTTCCGCCAGGGGTGTTTCAAAGTCCCGGTGATCATGTGGACCGGCTGGTCAGGTAATGCCCAGGAGGTCCAGCGGCCGGTTGAAGGGGTCGTAGGAGACGTGGCGGAGGCCGGCGGCGATGTTGCGGTGTCCGTGCTTCCGTAGCGTGTTGATTGCCAGGTTTCGCAGGGTCGCCATGTTCTCGGGGCCGTGGCCGGTGCGGATCCTGGAGTTGTCCTCGCCGAAGGTGGTGTCGCGGACGAAGTGGAGCCGGTTCTCGATGGTCCACTACAACCTGGCGATTTGGCCAAGCCGCTGTGGTGAGGCTTGTTGGGAGGTCAGGTCGGTGATCGCGTAGACGGTCTGGCGGCTGACGGTGCCGGTCCTGAGGTCGGTGCGGTGGCGCAGGATGCGGACGGCCTGGACGGCGTGGGGGAAGCCGAGGTCGAGGTCGGTGATAGTGAGTGCCCTGGTCACGCGGGTCTCCTTGCGACCGTGGCTGATCTCGCGGTCGAAGCGCCGTGCGGTGACGTCCTTCCAGGGCAGCGACCGGAGCCTGCGCTGTAGTTCGGGCTGGTTGGCCTTGACGACCAGCAGATAGTGGGCGTTCTTCTCCTCCACGATGACCTGCGGGTCAGCGAGCGGTCAGTGAGGCGCTGGCGGCACGGCTGGTTCTGGCAGGCCCCGGCCGTCCGGCATACCAGGGCACGGCTTCGCGCAAGCCGCCGCCGCTGCTGCTTGTCGGTGCGTTGACGGATAATTCGTGGCGCTGCCGGGACCGTCCCGGTCCGGTGCCCCGCGGCACCGCAGCCCCAAGGGGGACACATGCGTTTTACCGGCCGGGTCTCCGGCGTCCTGTCAACCGCCCTACTGGCCGCGGGACTCGTGGCCGCCCCGCCGGCCGACGCGGCGCCCGCCGCGCCATGCTCGGGCGGCCGGGTGCTGAACGTGGTCGCCCACCACGACGACGACCTGCTCTTCCTGACCCCGGACCTGATCAACGACCTGGCGAACCCAGACGTCTGCGTGCGGACCCTGTTCCTGGTCGGCTCGTACTACAGCCGGGACGGTGTCGCGCCGCATCCGACGGACGCCGACAAGTACGCGTACATGGAAAGCCGCGAGGTCGGCGACCGCCAGGCCTACCAGGCGGCCGCCGGCATCCCTGGCGACTGGCAGCACGCGCCCTACTCGGCGGCGGGCGTGCAGGCGACGACGTGGTCGCTCGGTGACCGGGTCTCCACGGTCGAGCTGCGCGTGCCGGACGCCGCCGCGTCCAACGACGCCGGCACGATGTACAAGGGCCAGCTGTGGGCGCTGTACGCGGACAACCAGGAGGCGTGGCCCATCCCGGGGGCGGACGCGCCGGTGCAGCAGCGGCTGAACCGCGAGCAGGTCCTCGCCTTCGTCCAGGGCGTCATCGACGACTACCAGCCGACCGTGATCAACACCGAAGATCCGTCGGCGGACCACCAGAAGAGCTCCATGGACGGGAACTTCCACGCCGACCACGTCGCAGCGACCAGGCTCCTGGTCGGTGCCCTGAACCGGCGCGGCGGGGCGTGGCCGCGCGTCACGTACTACCGGGACTATCTGGCCCGGGAGTCGGCCCCCAACCTGGACGGGGCAACGCAGGCCCGCAAGCAGCAGATCTTCGAGGCCTACTGCCCGTACGACGACGAGATCTACCGCAGCGGCTCCTGCCAACCGGACTACGTCGACTGGTACCAGCGCCAGTACTACGCCGACTCACCGTGGCGTGGCTACTACCTGTGGCCGATGTCCTACGGCTTCGAGGACCCGAAGCTCGACCAGCGCTACCGCGTCGTGAACCGCGCCACCGGCCTCTACCTCGACGTCTCCGGCTCCTCGACCGCTGACCAGGCGCCCCTGGTCGGCTTCACCCCCACCGGCAACCCGAACCAGGCCTTCACCTTCAAGGCCGCCCTGGGCGGCTGGAATCTGCGCCCGGTGCACAGCAACCAGTGCCTGGACGTGACCGGGTCGAGCACCACTGCCGGCACCCCCCTGATCCAGTTCCACTGCACCGCCGTCACCATCAACCCCGTCGACGTGGCGCAGATGTTCAGCCCCAACCAGGCCTTCCGCATCCGCGGCGACCACACCAACGGCTACACCATCACGAACGCCAATTCCGGACTCGCCCTCACCTCTCCCGCCCAGACGGGGGGAGCGGTCACCCAGGCACCTACCGCCGGCACCCCCGACCAGCTATGGGATCTCGTCCCGGCCTGATCCGCGCCACCACCCGGCCCCGTCGCTGCTGTAGGCCGGTGGCAGACAGCGGTCGGTGACCGGTGATCTCCGGCGCAGGCCCCGTCCGTCCTTCAGGGCCTCGGAGTTCCCACTCTCTGACTCCACGGAGCAAGTAGCCGGCGGGCAGCTTACGAGCGCTGCTCCGCGAGCTTGCTGACGTGCCGGAAGATCGCCGGTCGGGTGGCTCCGAACTCCTCGGCGATCTGCTGGACGGGGCCCGTCGCTCTCCCCCGTCAACGTGCCACGCGACGCGGTAAGCGATGGCCAGACGGTTCGCCAGCCGCTGGTTCGTGTAGGCCTTGTCCGATGCGTCCGTCGACAGGTAGAGGCTGATACTGGCGACGATCACAGCGGCGGCCCTCCGCAGGCCGCCACCGGCCCGCTGCTATCGCGTGAGCTCCTGGCGGACCGTCGCGACGACCTCGGGGTCCAGGTTCCCCACGCCCTCGTCGAGGAGCCACCGTTCCAGGGCTCGCCCAGGGTCCCGCAGGCGGCGCAGCGACCCGTCCGGGTTGCGCATGGTCACCAGCCCGCCCAGGGGCGTTTCAAAGTCCCGGTGATCGTGTGAGTCCGCAGGTCGCGGTGGAACGAGGAGTTCGGGCCAGGCCGTCACGAACGCAACGAAGCTCCGGTTGAGCGGGGTGACCTTCCCAAGTCGCCTCGTACCACCGGAACTTCGATGTGTCGTCAGTCTGCCACCGTCTGCCTGTTCAAGTCGCCCGCTCTGGAGGGTGTGGCGGGATTGTCGCTGGTGGAGCGGTTGCGGCTGTTGCCCGATCCACGTCGGCGTCGAGGGGTGCGTCACCCGTTCGTGGCGGTGCTGCTGGTTGCCGCCTCGGCGGTGGTCGCCGGCGCACGCTCGTATGCGGCCATCGGCCAGTGGTCCGCGAACGCGCCGCAGCATGCCCTGGCCCGGCTGGGTGCCCGGGTCGTGGGGGCGTTGAGCGTGCGCGTCGCACCGAGTGCCGCCACGATTCGGCGGGTGGTCGGCCTGGTCTGCCCCGGCGGCCTGGCCGATCTGACCGGCGCTGATCCTGCCGGCTCGGACTCGGTGGCGATCGATGGCAAGGCCGCCCGCGGCTCCCGGCACGGCCAGACGCCCGCCGCCCACCTGCTGGCCGCGATGACCAGCGACGGCCGAACCGTCACCCAGCTTCGGGTCCCCGACAAAACCAATGAGATCACCTGTTTCACCGCGCTACTTGTGCCCTTCGACTTGAGGGGGGTCACGGTCACGGCCGACGCCCTGCACACCCAGCGCGCCCACGCGCGGTTCCTGGTGGAGGAGAAGAAGGCGCACTACCTGTTGGTGGTCAAGGCCAACCAGCCCGAACTGCACCGCCGGCTGCGATCGCTGCCGTGGAAGGACGTCACCGCGCGCCGCTACGACCGCGAGATCGGCCATGGCCGCCGGGAAACCCGGGTGACCAGAGCCCTCACCGTGACCGACCTCGGCCTGGACTTCCCCCACGCCGCCCAGGCCGTACGCATCCTGCGCCACCGCACCGACCTCACGACCGGCACCGTTACCCGCCAGACCGTCTACGCGATCACGGACCTGACCTCACATCAGGCATCGCCCCAGCGGCTCGGCCGGCTGGCCAGGTCGCAGTGGACCATCGAGAACCGGCTGCACTTCGTCCGCGACACCACCTTCGCCGAGGACGCCTCGAAGATCCACACCGGCCACGGCCCCGAAAACATGTCGACCCTGCGCAACCTGGCGATCAACGCGCTCCGCGCCGCCGGACACCGCAACATCGCGGCCGGCATCCGGCACGCCTCCTACGAGCCCTTCACCCGCCCGCTCGACCTACTGGGCATCGCCTGACCAGTGCGACTACAAGATCACAGGACTTTGCAACGGCCCTGGGGGTTCCGCACGGCGCAATCGGGGAGGCGGCAACGCTCGATCGGCTCCAACGGGGCGGATATACGGATATCACTCCGCAGGTGCGATTCATCAACAGCAATGGTGATGTCTTCATCGCAGACTTCATCGCGCGAGACACCAACGGCAACTGGGTTGCCGTTGAATCCAAGGCGGGCGGGGCGACGGTGACCGATAACCAAGCAGTCGGATATCCGGAGCTTGCCCGTAGTGGGGCGGTTCTCGATACGAGCAAACTTGAGCAGTATGGTATTAAGCAGGGCACTACGATGAAAATGCCCGTCTCGATCGACCATTGGCAGTGCGGCGTATGTAATCCATGATGCATAATGTGCCCGGGGCGGTTCGGCGCTCCGGGCACATTATCTACGGCTCTCCTGTGCGAGTCCTGGCGGGTGCGGCACAATGAGGGTCATGGCTACCAATGAGCAGGGGCGTTCGGCGGCACGGATCGCCGAACGGCTGATCGGGCTGGAAGGCCCCAAGGAAGTCTTTCTGGCCGCCGGCGAGTGGATGGGCTATCGGTTGGAGTCAGACGGCTTCCGCTGGCTCAACGGTCGAACTAGCTTGGAGCGTCGCCTTGATGGTCGACTTGAGCGCATGCGACTAGAAGCCAGTCGCTGGAACAGGGCTGGCAGTCTGATCGAGTTCAGCATCGTAGGCTTGGAGGTCTTCGATGAAGAACTCCAAGCATGGAGAGGGTCGAACGCGGACCGCACGGTCGAACGTCCAGGGTCCATGGCGGGAATTGTCTGCGCCACCAGCTTCCTTGATATCTCTCGGGAGCCCAAGGCGATCATCACGCTTCCTGCCGGCAGGCTCGTGGCCGTCGATAGGCTGTATGAGCATGCAAAAGAGGTCGCGTTGCCATGGTTCAGATCCTCTGAGATTCCTGAGGGTCTGGCCTCAGCCGTGCCGGACGCGCTCCTTCGCCCCACCGGCTTCGCGCAGGATCTGCTGGAGCTCCTCGTCAGCCGAGGTCTCGCAGAGGAAGCGCGGGCGCTGATTCGGCGAGTCCTTGAGCTCGGAGAACCACATCGCGAATCATTCTCTGAAGGTCGCAATCTCGCTAACAAGGGCGAGCGTCCTCTCTGGCATTCGCCGCAGGCCCTGGGGTGGAGTAGCGAGATACTGGGGCTGATTTGAGCTCAGGCGACTTATATAGAATGAAATATGCATAGGGGCGCTCCAGAGGTCCCACCGGAGCTATTCCGGTGGGACCTCTGGAGCGTCTGACGGCAGTAGTTGACCGCAACGTCAGCGGACGAGTGCGGCACGAGGTGGTGGGTCGTTGCCGTTGTCGGGCTTGATCGTGGTCTCGGTGAGATTGCTGAGAGCGTGTCCGAGCAGGTCGATGGCGTCGCGTTGGAGGCGGAGCCGGACGTGGGCGTACACCGTCACGGTGGCGCCGATGCGAGCGCGGCCGAGGAGTTCCTTGACGTCCTTTTCGAGAGCAGGGTCGCGGTGGTACGCCGAAGATCCCGGAACCGGATTGCAGTGGGCTGGTCCTGCGGAGGAGCAGGGTCCTGGTCCACCACGGCACGGATGTGGCCCTGGTCGAAAGCCGGACGGACACTACCCGCGGCTACACTGATCATCGGCGCGGGGGCGCTGCTCCGGAGGTTCCGTACCGTGACCGCCCGCGGCCGACCCGGCGGGCCAGCCGCCCGCCTCGCCCACGCCGGACTCCGGCAGTACCCTCATCACCCAGGACAGCCTGAGTCGTCTCCTCGCCCGAGAGAAGTCCCAGGGGGAGCGTGCCGCCGTCAAGTGGCCCGTCGCCGACCTGGGCTTCGCCGACGCCTCCGCCCTGTCCACGTGGGTCGAGGTGCAGCGCACCGCTGAGCAGGCCTCGCTGTCAGAGGTTGAGCGCCGCCGAGCAGCGCGAGCGAGCAGCGGCACAGCGTGAGGCGGAGGCGTTCGCGCGCCTGCGTGCTGCCGTCCGGCAGACCGCACTCGCCCGGCTGGGGGCCAACGGCGACGACCTCGCCGATGCCGAACGGCTCCTCGACCTTCCCGACGACGCCGACGAGCAGGCCGTCGACGCCGCGGCCGCCGTCCTCAAGGAGCGCCGCCCCGAGCTGTTCGGCCTGGCCGCGCCCAGTACGCCGCCGCCCGCGCCGGGCGGATCGCCCGCCGGCGGGCCGCCGCCGCGCGGCCAGGCCCCCGTCACGCCCGGCTCCGCAGGCCTGGACATGGCCCGCCACCGCGGGTTCCTGCCCGCCGGCTGACCCGGCAGCAGCCCGGGACCCCCGGGGGACCACGCCCCCTCTTGCGCGTGGACAGCACCACCGTGCGGTGAGTGCCCGAAGCCCACCGCCCACCCGACCCCCGAGGAGGGACCGCCTTGACCGTTCAGCCGATCTCCCCGTCGGCGTCGTACACCGCCGACCGCAGCCGGCTCGGCTCCCTGCACGGCATCGACTCCACCGAGACCATCACCCTCGACATCACCAAGTTCACCGCCGGCACTCACTACCAGGCGTCCACCGACCCCATCCAGCCGTACAGCCGCGTCCTGTCCGGCGTCCCCGTCGCCCGGATCACCGCGTCCGACTTGGCCGCGACGGACGGCCGCCAGCGGCTGGCCGGCCTGGTCTTCGCCGACGCCGTGTTCTCGCCCGGCCAGACCAAGGTCGCCGCCGCGATGCTGTGGCTCGGCGTCGTGCGCGCCGCGACGGCGCCCGGCGGCATCGACCCCGCCAAGGTCACGCCGACCAGCGCTGGCCCGCTGATCCGCTGCATCTGAACGGCGGCTGAGCTGTGACCATCCAGGACCTGCCGACCACCGTCAGCGCCAACGACCTGACCACGTTCGCCCGTTCACTCCCGCCCCCAACTACTTCCTGCTCACGCAGAGCCTCTTTCCTACGGTCGGTCGTCGCCCCCGAGGTGGAGTAACACATCTGGCAGAACCCGCTACGTCAACGTCGTCATGTACCGCGCCTACGACGCCAGGGTGCCACTCGTCGAGCGCCAGGCCTGGCATAGCCCAGATCCCCATCCACCACATACCTCGCCCTTCCGGTATCCCGTGGCCGCCCGGACGCGAACCGCTGCCCGGGCCACGCCGGGTTCCTGCCTCAGTGCACGGAGCCCGGCGTGAACGCCGGGGCCGGGGGGCGCAGGATCGGGATGCCGGTTTGGGTGGGGCTGCACGTGATGACCCGGCCGGCCGGGTCATGGGCGCAGGTTCGGTACGGGTCGGGTTGCTGCGGCTGCGTGCAGTCGGTGCAGGGCACGGGCGGGATGGTGTGGGGGTCCTGCGCGGCCGGGGGCTTCGGGTCCTGGGCCTTCGGCTTCGGGGTGGGGGTGTCGGCCGTCCTGGGGTGTGCCGGGGTGCTCGTCGGCTTCTTGGCGGCGGGGGCCGGGGCGCTGCTCGTGGGCTCGGCCGTCGGCGTGGCCGTCTCCGTCGCGGACGGCTGAGGCGACGGCGGCACCTCGGTCGGACTCGGCGTCGGCGTGGCCATCGCAGTCGCAGTCGCAGTCGGGACAGCGGCCGGGCTCGCACTCGCGGTCGCCACGGCCGTCGGCGGCACGCCGTCCGCACCGGACAGCGCCCACACCGACCCGCCGACGAGCAGCAGCGCCACCGCAGCGGCAGCCGGAATCACCAACCGGGGCCGCCGGAACCACTGCCCCGCGCCCTCGTCCACCTCGGCCAACGCCCGCTCCCCCGCCCGGCGCCGCGCCCTTCGCGCAGCGAACCGGGCCGATCGTAGCGGCGGGCGGAGGCCGTCATCGACACCCCGGAACTCCCGCACCCGCGCGCAGGAAGCCGACCCGTCCGACTTCCTGCGCAGCAGACCCCGCCTCGGAGGTGAGATTCGACGACCACCGGGTGGTCATCACCGCTACCGGCCGCGATTTCGGGCGCACCTTGGCCATTCGTCTCGCGGACCACATCGACGTGTTGATCAACAACGGCTCCCGCTACTCGAAGGCCCGGAGCTCGGTTCCGCCTCCGATGCCGACATCGTCGACACAATCGCCTCCGGTGCCACCGGCACCGTCCTGACCGTGAAGAACTTCCTCCCCGCCTGCTCAACTCGGACAAGCCGGACGTAGTGACCATGGTCTCCGCCTGCGGAACCGCGGGGCACCACCGGTCGGACGCGCACGACGCCTTCTACGCGGCCAAGAACGCCCAGGCAGGGTCGTCGACATCCTCTCCAAGCGCCTGCGGCCCCAGGGGGTTCGGGTGATCTCCCTCTACCCTCCCGACTTCGACGACCCCGACCCCCTCGCCAAGGAGTGGGAGACCACACCACGCGAGGCCGAGGACGCCCTCACCGCACAGTCATCAAGGCGTTCCATTTCGAACAGGTCTGAAGCGGGATCTCCCCCCGACGATGCACCGTGAACCTGCGAAAGTCGGACCCATGCACTACTTCATACGTCGGATGACGAGCACGGAGTACCGGGAACTCCGGGCGATCAGGCTGGAGGCGCTGCGCGATTCGCCCACAGCGTTCAGTTCCTCCTACGAGGACACCGCCGCCCTCCCCGACGACGTCTGGCAGCAGCAGGCCGCCGTCGAGGCCTCCTCCGAGGAGTCCGCCACCTTCATCGCCGCCGACGAAGCCGGGAACTGGGTCGGGATCGCCGGCGTCGGTCCCCTCCCGGACGTCCCGGATCACGTCCACGTCCACTCGGTCTACGTGTCCCCCGAGCACCGCGGGCCCGCCGGCCCCGCCGCCGACCTGATGATGGCCGGCATCCGCCACGCCCAAGTCAGTACCGACGTACGGTGGTTGACCCTGGGCGTGCACGAGCGCAACGGGCGGGGGCTGGCGTTCTACCGGCGGCTCGGCTTCGAGCCCACCGGCAAGGTGGTCCCCTACGGCCTCAACCCGTCCGAGAAGCTCCTCATCCTGGGCTACCCGGACTTCCGGGGCCGCTCCCGCTCCTCGGCCCAGCCGTAGGCAGGAGGCCGTTCAACGCCGCCGGGTTCAGCGCGTGCGGTGGGCCCGGACACTGCACGTGCCCGGGCCCACCGAAAGCGCGTCAGTGCGCCGCCGCCTCCCAGTTGGCGCCGATGCCGACGGAGACGTCGAGCGGGGCGCGCAGCGGGTAGGCGCCGGCCATCTGCTCGCGGACGATCGCCTCGACCCGCTCGCACTCGCCCGGGGCCAGCTCCAGCACGATTTCGTCGTGCACCTGGAGCAGCATCCGGGAGGTGAGGCCGGCCGCGCGCAGCGCCTCGTCCACCCGGAGCATGGCGATCTTGACGATGTCGGCAGCCGAGCCCTGGATCGGGGCGTTGAGGGCCATCCGCTCGGCCATCTCGCGGCGCTGGCGGTTGTCGCTGTTGAGGTCCGGCAGGTAGCGGCGGCGGCCGAGCAGGGTCTCGGTGTAGCCGGTGGCGCGGGCCTCGTCGACGACCCGGCGCAGGTAGTCGCGCACGCCGCCGAAGCGCTCGAAGTAGGTGTCCATCAGGCCCTGCGCCTCGGCCGGCTTGATGCCGAGCTGCTGTGCGAGCCCGTACGCGGACAGGCCGTAGGCGAGGCCGTAGGACATGGCCTTGATCTTGCGGCGCATCTCGGCGTCCACCGCGGTGCCCGGGACCTCGAAGACCTGGGAGGCGACGGTGGTGTGCAGGTCCTCGCCGGAGGCGAAGGCCTCGATCAGCGCCTCGTCCTCGGAGAGGTGCGCCATGATGCGCAGTTCGATCTGCGAGTAGTCGGCGGTGAGCAGCGACTCGTAGCCCTCGCCGACCACGAAGGCGCGGCGGATGGCGCGGCCCTCCTCGGTGCGGACGGGGATGTTCTGCAGGTTCGGGTCCTGCGAGGAGAGCCGGCCGGTGGCGGCCACCATCTGGTTGAAGGTGGTGTGGATGCGGCCCTTGGGCGAGACGGTCTTGAGCAGGCCCTCGACGGTGGTGCGCAGCTTGGCCTGGTCGCGGTGGCGCAGCAGGATGACCGGCAGTTCGTTGTCGGTCTGGGTGGCGAGCCAGGTGAGCGCGTCGGCGTCGGTGGTGTAGCCGGTCTTGATCTTCTTGGTCTTGGGGAGGGCGAGCTCGCCGAAGAGGATCTCCTGGAGCTGCTTGGGCGAGCCGAGGTTGAACTCGTGCCCGGCGGCGGCGTGCGCCTCCTCGACCACGCGCTGGATCTCGGCGGCGAACTGGTTCTCCAGGCTGGTGAGCCAGGGGCGGTCGGCGGCGATGCCGTAGCGCTCCATGCGGGCGAGCAGCGCGGCGATCGGCAGCTCCATGTCGCGCATCAGCTCGGTGGCGCCGACCTCGGCGAGGCGGGTGTCGAAGAGCGCGGCGAGGTCGAGGACGGCGCGGGCCTGGAGCATGAGCGCCTGGGCGCCGGCGGCCGGGTCTTCCTCGGGGGCGTCGAAGGCGAGCTGGCCGCTCTCGGTGGCGGGGGCCGGGGTGAGCGAGCGGGCCAGGTACTCCTCGGCGAGCACCTCCAGGGTGAAGGTGCGGCGGCCGGGCTTCTCCAGGTAGGCGGCGAGGGCGGTGTCGGCGACGACGCCCTCGATGGTCCAGCCGCGCTCGGCGAAGGCGCGCATGACCTGCTTGGCGATGTGCAGGGCCTTGGGGGCGGCGGGGTCGGCGAGCCAGGCGGCGAAGGCGCGCTCGTCCTCCTCGGCGAGCTGCGCCGGGTCGAACCAGGCGGCCGACTCTCCGGCGGCCAGCGCCACTTCGGTGACCTCGCCGGCGCCGAGGGCCCACTGGTAGACGGCGGCGAGGGCGACGGTGGTCTTGCCGTCGGAGGCGTGCTCGCGCAGCCAGGCGGCGAGGGTGCCCGGGTCGGTGAGCAGTTCGCCGTCCACGTCGACGCCGGGGGCGAGTTCGGCCTCGGCGGCCTCCTCGCCGGCGGCCGGGTCGATGCCGAAGACGCGGTCGCGGAAGTTGGCGTTGCGGAACTCCAGCGACTCCATCAGGGTGCCGACGGCCTCCTTGTCGAACGGCGCGCGGGCCAGGTCGGCCACGCCGAGCGGGAGTTCGACGTCGCGGACGAGCTCGGTGAGGACGCGGTTGCGCTTGACGGAGTCGAGGTGCTCGCGCAGCTTCTCGCCGATCTTGCCCTTCACCTCGTCGGCGCGGGCGACGAGTTCGTCGAAGGAGCCGAACTGGTTGACCCACTTGGCGGCGGTCTTCTCGCCGACGCCGGGGATGCCGGGCAGGTTGTCCGACGGGTCGCCGCGCAGGGCGGCGAGGTCCGGGTACTGGCGCGGGGTGACGCCGTACTTCTCGGCGACCTTCTCCGGGGTGTAGCGGGTGAGTTCGGAGACGCCCTTGGTCGGGTAGAGGACGGTGACGTGCTCGGTGACCAGTTGGAGCGAGTCCCGGTCGCCGGTGACGATGTCGACGTCGAAGCCGGCCGCCTCGGCGGCGGTGGCCAGGGTGGCGATGATGTCGTCGGCCTCGAAGCCCTCGACGGTCAGCCGCGGGACGTTCATCGCGTCGAGCAGTTCACCGATCAGGCCGATCTGGCTGCGGAACTCGTCCGGCGACTTGGCCCGGTTGGCCTTGTAGTCGGGGAACTCGACGGAGCGGAAGGTCTGGCGGGAGAGGTCGAAGGCGACCGCGATGTGGGTGGGCTGCTCGTCCCGGACGGTGTTGGCGAGCATCGAGGCGAAGCCGTACACCGCGTTGGTCGACTGGCCGGTGGAGGTGTTGAAGTTCTCCACGGGCAGGGCGTAGAAGGCCCGGTAGGCCATCGAGTGCCCGTCGAGGAGCATCAGCCGGGGCCGCGGGCCGGCCCTGCCGCCACCCGTCGCGTCCTTGTCCGTACTCTGCGTAGCCACGTCAACGTCCGTTCCTGCCGATTCCACTACCGGCCACCGATCCTATGGCCCGGCACCGACAAAAGGGGCGGCGGCGAAGGGGGGCCGCGCGGGCAGGGCGCGGGCGCGAGGGGCGGGGGCGCGCCGCCGGGCCGCCACGCCAGCCCCCCGAACGCGATCACTACCGCGGAGTAGGACGGTCGTACGATCACAGGCAGCACGATATGTGACCCCCGAGCGGCAGGAGTTCCCCCATGACCGACGCGGCCCCCGACGCGGCCCCCGTCCTGAAGGTCCCGCAGGACGTGCTGGACCACTTCGCCAAGCTCGGCGTCAGCCCGGAGACCTTCTCCGGCGGCCACCTCGGCGAGAAGCTCGGCATCCGGATCGTCGAGGCCTCCGGCGACCGGGTGGTCGGTACCATGCCGGTCGATGGCAACCAGCAGCCGTACGGCCTGCTGCACGGCGGCGCGTCAGCGGCCCTGGCCGAGACGCTGGGCTCGATCGGCGCGATGCTGCACGCCGGCCCCGGCCGGTACGCGGTCGGCGTGGACCTCAACGCCACCCACCACCGCTCGGCCACCTCCGGACTCGTCACCGGCGTCGCGACCGCCGTGTTCAAGGGGCGCACCGCCGCCACGTACGAGATCGCGATCACCGACGACACCGGCAAGCGGGTGACCAGCTGCCGGCTGACCTGCATGCTGCGCGACCTCTGACTAACGGCCCGTCGGCCGCCGCCGGTTGCGGTCAATACAACATCAAGTCCCCTTGCCGCCCCCCTGTTTGACCTTCCGCCGCCCTGGGCAGGCGTTGGTCCGGACAAGGGGGCGGCGGCATGTCCGGACGCGGGTGGGAGCCCTCCCCCGCTTGTAACGCTGTGTAACAACTAGGAAATCCAAGCATGTCGACAGCTCCGGAGCCCGCAGGCACCCCGGGGCCCTTTCGCAAGCGTCCGCTGTCCGGAATTCGGACGAGTACGCCCGTTCCCTGCACACCGGACGCGAGAGTCCGATTATCGGCGAGTCCAGCAGCAACCCACATTTCTGGCCCTTACATCGCCCTACCAGCGAGTAGACACCCGGCAGCGCCGGATCGGTCGAGCCGAAACGACCACATGCTGAGACAACTGCTACGTGTGCTCATAACAAGAGAATCACAGCCTCGCCACACCACTGCCCGAGCCGCCCCACGGCATCTAGAGTCACGGCCAGTCACCGCGCCACCGGATTGGGCCAGGCCCACCGCGCACCCCGGCTCCCGCCACTCAGGCGCGGCGCCTTCCTGAACCGAAGGGGACCCTCGTGCGTCATCGTTCTGCAATTGTCGTGAGCATTGCCGTGATCGGCGCCCTCAGCCTCAGCGCCTGCGGCTCCCGCGGAGGGAAGTCCAGCGACGGGGGCAACGGCGGCGGCTCCGCCACCACCGTCACCATCGGTATCGACGCCCCGCTCACCGGCGACCTCTCCGCCATCGGCATCGGCATCCGCAACTCCGTCGAGCTCGCGGTCAAGAAGGCCAACGAAGCGAACGAGGTCCCCGGCGTCAAGTTCCAGATCAAGGCCCTCGACGACACCGCCAAGCCCGGCCCCGGCCAGCAGAACGCCACCCAGCTGGTCGCCGACAACAGCGTCCTCGGCGTCGTCGGCCCCCTCAACTCCAGCGTCGCCCAGTCGATGCAGCAGATCTTCAACGACGCCAACCTCGTCGAGATCTCCCCCGCCAACACCGGCGTCGCCCTCAGCCAGGGCGAGAAGTGGGTCACCGGCGAGAAGAAGCGCCCCTTCAAGACCTACTTCCGCACCGCCACCACCGACGCCGTCCAGGGCCCCTTCGCCGCCCAGTACCTCGCCAAGGACGCCAAGAAGTCCAAGGTCTTCCTCATCGACGACCAGAAGACCTACGGCGCCGGCCTCGCCGCCACCTTCAAGGCCGAGTTCACCAAGCAGGGCGGCACCATCGTCGGCGAGGAGCACGTCAACCCCGACGACCGCGACTTCTCCGCCATCGTCACCAAGGTCAAGAGCTCCGGCGCCGAAGCCGTCTACTACGGCGGCGAGTACCCCGCCGCAGGCCCGCTCTCCCTCCAGCTCAAGGAAGCCGGCGCCAACATCCCCCTCATGGGCGGCGACGGCATGCAGAGCGCCGACTTCATC
Source organism: Kitasatospora aureofaciens (assembly GCF_019192735.1). Classification (GTDB taxonomy): domain Bacteria; phylum Actinomycetota; class Actinomycetes; order Streptomycetales; family Streptomycetaceae; genus Kitasatospora; species Kitasatospora aureofaciens_A. Next base: position 42,098 of record NZ_JAHTKP010000020.1, on the reverse strand, counting down.
AAGCTCAACCCCAAGAGCGCCGGCGACCTCGCCACCGCCGTCGGCGGCCCCGTCGAACAGCTCCCCACCGCCGCCAAGTTCATCGCCGACTACAAGGCCGCCGGCTACAAGGACCCCTACGAGACCTACGGCGGCTACTCCTACGACAGCGGCTGGGCCATCATCGAGGCCGTCAAGAGCGTCGTCACCGCCAACAACGGCAAGCTCCCCTCCAACGCCCGCGCCGCCGTCGTCGACGCCGTCCAGAAGATCTCCTTCGACGGCGTGACCGGCAAGGTCTCCTTCGACGAGTTCGGCGACACCACCAACAAGCAGCTCACCGTCTACACCGTCAAGGACGGCAAGTGGGCCGTGGACAAGACCGGCACCTTCAGCGGCTGAGCCGCTTCAACGGCTGAGTCACTCAACGGCTGAGCCGCCGGCACCACCACCTCCTCTCCAGCAGCACAGCGCGCGGGGGCGCCACGAGTGCCCCCGCGCGCGCCCACATCCACCCCACGCGGACACCCCCGAACGCACAACGGAGGCCCAGCGGTGCACGACCTACCGCAGCAGCTGGCCAACGGCCTGATCCTCGGCGCCCTCTACGGGCTCGTCGCGATCGGCTACACGATGGTCTACGGCATCGTCCAGCTCATCAACTTCGCCCACGGCGAGATCGTCATGGTCGGCGGCTTCGGCGCCCTGACCGCCTACCTCGCCCTCCCCGGCGGCACCACCCTGTGGCTGGCCCTGCCGCTGATGCTGATCGCCGGCATCCTGGTCTCCACCCTCACCGCCGTCGCCGCCGAGCGCTTCGCCTACCGGCCCCTGCGCAACGCCCCCCGACTCGCCCCCCTCATCACCGCGATCGGGCTCTCCATCCTCCTCCAGCAACTCGTCTTCTCCTTCTACCCCGACGCCAAGAAGGCCCGCGTCTTCCCCAAGATCCCCGGCGACCCCTTCAGCCTCGGCTCCGTCACCATCCAGCGCAGCGACATCTTCCTGATCATCGCCGCCCCCCTCTGCATGCTCGCCCTCGGCTGGTTCGTCACCCGCACCCGCTCCGGCCGCGCCATGCAGGCCACCAGCCAGGACCCCGACACCGCCAAGCTCATGGGCATCGACACCGACCGCATCATCGTCATGGCCTTCGCCATCGGCGCCGCGTTCGCCGCCGTCGCCGCCGTCGCCTACGGCCTGCGCAGCGGCCAGGTCGACTTCCGGATGGGCTTCCTCCTCGGCCTCAAGGCCTTCACCGCCGCCGTCCTCGGCGGCATCGGCAACATCTACGGCGCCATGCTCGGCGGCGTCGCCCTCGGCCTCGCCGAAAGCCTCGCCACCGGCTACATCCAGCACCTCCCCGGCATGTCCCTCTTCGGAGGCGGCGCCTGGAAGGACGTCTGGGCCTTCGTACTCCTCATCCTCGTGCTCCTCGTCCGGCCCCAAGGCCTGCTCGGCGAGCGCGTCGCGGACAGGGCGTGACCACCATGACCACCACCAGCACCGAAACCACCCCGGTCATCCCCCTGCCGGCCCGCGCCGCCGCAGCCCTCACCGGCCTCGGCGCCCTCGCCACCGCCGCCTCCGCCGGCCTCTCCTGGACCTGGACCTCCGACTTCCCCGGCGACCTCACCTACACCGGCTCCCCCGCCGGCCTCCAATGGCTCGCCCTCACCGCAGGACTCCTCACCCTCGTCCTGCTCCTCGCCGCCCACGGCACCCCCGGCCTACACTGGGCCGCCCCCACCCGCAGCCACAACGCCGTCCTCCTCGCCGCCACCGGCGCCCTCGCCGTCAGCCTCTACTCCGTCACCGCCATCTCCGCCGAACTCGGCGGCCTCGCCAACCTCGAACCCGGCGGCTGGATCCTCGGCGCCGGCGGCATCCTCACCGTCCTCGGCGCCCTCGGCCTCCCCCTCGACCGACGCACCCACGTCCCCCTCCGCATCCTCGACCGGCGCCTCTTCCTCCTCGTCCCCGCCGCCCCCATCGGCTGGTTCGCCGCCCACGCCATCCCCGGCGACAAGCCCGTCGCCCCCGTCATGACCGCCCTCGCCGGCGCCCTCGCCATCGCCGCCGGCGCTGTCCTGCTCATCCAGCTCGGCCACCTCGCCAACACCTGGCTGCGCCTCGGCACCGTCGAACGGCCCCTCCCCGCGCCGCGCCAACTCCCCTCCTGGGTCGAGGTGCTGCTCATCGTCGCCGCCTTCGGCCTCGGCCTCTTCGCGATCACCTTCGGCATCGACACCGAGTACGGCGAACTCTTCACCGGCTACCTGCTGCTCGCCGCCCCCGTCGTCGCCGCCCTCGCCAAGTCCGGCCTCATCGCCCGGCTGCGCGCACTCACCGTCAAGTACCGCCCGGTCACCACCGGCGCCGCCTTCGCCGCCGCCGCCAGCTTCCCGTTCACCCAGACCAGCGACCAGTACACCTCGGTCGCCACCAACATCCTGATCTTCGCCACCGTCGCCCTCGGCCTCAACATCGTCGTCGGCCTCGCCGGCCTGCTCGACCTCGGGTACGTCGCCTTCCTCGGCGTCGGCGCCTACGCCGCCGCCCTGGTCTCCGGCTCCCCCGCCTCGCCCATCCACGTCCAGTTCCCGTTCTGGGCCGCGATGCTCACCGGCGCCGCCGTCTCCATGGTCTTCGGCGTCCTCATCGGCGCCCCCACCCTGCGGCTGCGCGGCGACTACCTCGCCATCGTCACCCTCGGGTTCGGCGAGATCTTCCGCATCACCATGCTCAACCTCAACGGCACCACCGGCCCCAAGATCACCAACGGCTCCAACGGCATCCCGCGGATCCCCGACCTGCAGATCTTCGGCTTCGACCTCGGCAAGCCCCACACCGTCGCCGGCATCGAACTCGGCCGCTTCTCCAACTACTACCTGCTGATGCTCCTCGTCACCGCCCTGGTCGTCCTCGTCTTCGCCCGGGTCGGCAACTCCCGCATCGGCCGCGCCTGGGTCGCCATCCGCGAGGACGAGACCGCCGCCGAGGCCATGGGCATCAACGGCTTCCGCCTCAAGCTCCTCGCCTTCGCCCTCGGCGCCTGCCTCGCCGGCCTCGCCGGCACCGTCCAGGCCCACGTCAGCTACACCGTCACCCCCGACCAGTACACCTTCGCCGAGGCCCTGCCGCCCAACTCCGCCTTCCTGCTCGCCGCCGTCATCCTCGGCGGCATGGGCACCATCAGTGGGCCCCTCGCCGGCGCCACCCTCCTCTTCCTCATCCCCAAGAAGCTCGAATTCCTCTCCGACTACCAGCTCCTCGCCTTCGGCGCCGCCCTCATCGTCCTCATGCGCGTCCGCCCCGAAGGCCTCATCCCCAACCGGCGGCAGCAACTGGAATTCCACGAAGCCGCCATCCCGGCCCAGCCCACCGGCGAGCCGACCGCACTCACCAAGGCAGGGGCGTGACCGACCCAATGAGCACTGCTGCAACGCCCCTGCTCGACGTCACCGGCGTCACCATGCGCTTCGGCGGCCTCACCGCCGTCAACGACGTCTCCCTCACCGTCGGCGAAGGCGAGATCATCGGCCTCATCGGCCCCAACGGCGCCGGCAAGACCACCTTCTTCAACTGCCTCACCGGCCTCTACGTCCCCACCGAGGGCCAGGTCCGCTACCGCGGCACCGTCCTGCCGCCCAAACCCCACCTCGTCACCCAGGCCGGCATCGCCCGCACCTTCCAGAACATCCGGCTCTTCGCCAACATGACCGTCCTGGAGAACGTCCTCGTCGGCCGCCACACCCGCACCAAGGAAGGCATCTTCTCCGCCATCCTCCGCGGCCCCGGCTACCACCGCGCCGAAGCCGAGAGCCGCGAACGCGCCATGGAACTCCTCGCCTTCACCGGCCTCGCCGGGAAGGCCGACCACCTCGCCCGCAACCTCCCCTACGGCGAACAGCGCAAGCTCGAAATCGCCCGCGCCCTCGCCTCCGACCCCGGGCTGCTGCTCCTCGACGAACCCACCGCCGGCATGAACCCCCAGGAGACCCGGGCCGCCGAGGAACTCGTCTTCGCCATCCGCGACAAGGGCATCTCCATCCTCGTCATCGAGCACGACATGCGGTTCATCTTCAACCTCTGCGACCGCACCGCCGTCCTCGTCCAGGGCCAGAAGATCGTCGAAGGCGACCGCGAGACCGTCCAGAACGACGAACGCGTCATCACCGCCTACCTCGGCGCCCCGCTCGAAGGCACCACCCCCGCAGTCGCGGAGACCGTTACGGAGACCGACCAGTGACCGCACTCCTCGAGGTCGAGGACCTCCGCGTCGCCTACGGCAAGATCGAAGCCGTCAAGGGCATCAGCTTCACCGTCAACCAGGGCGAGGTCACCACCCTCATCGGCACCAACGGCGCCGGCAAGACCACCACCCTGCGCACCCTGTCGGGCCTGTTGAAGCCCACCGCCGGGCGGATCACCTTCGACGGCCAGGACCTCTCCACCGTCCCCGCCCACAAGATCGTCTCCCTCGGCCTCGCCCACTCCCCCGAAGGCCGCCACATCTTCCCGCGCATGACCATCGAGGAGAACCTCCTGCTGGGGGCCTTCCTCCGGTCGGATGCCGCAGGCATCGCAGCGGACGTGGAACGGGCGTACGGGCTCTTCCCGATCCTTGGCGAGCGCAGGAAGCAGGCGGCCGGCACCCTCTCCGGCGGCGAACAACAGATGCTGGCCATGGGCCGGGCGCTGATGTCCCAGCCCAAGCTGCTCATGCTCGACGAGCCGTCCATGGGCCTGTCGCCGCTGATGATGCAGAAGATCATGGCGACGATCGTCGAGCTGAAGGCCGGCGGCACGACGATCCTGCTCGTCGAACAGAACGCCCAGGCGGCGCTGTCCCTGTCCGACCAGGGCTACGTGATGGAGACCGGCCGCATCGTGCTGACCGGCACGGGCGCGGACCTGCTGCACGACGAGTCCGTGCGGAAGGCCTACCTCGGCGAGGACTGAGCCCGAGCAGCACTGAGGGCCCCGTCCGGGGGGACGGGGCCCTCAGCCTTGCCTGCCCTACTCCCCCTTGGCCTCTTCCGCCTTCTTGCGGTCCTGGGCCTCGCCCTCCTCGATGACCGCCTCGGCCACGGCGGCCATCGTCATCCGACGGTCCATCGACGTCTTCTGGATCCACCGGAAAGCGGCAGGCTCGTTCAGCCCGAACTTCGTCTGCAGCACACTCTTCGCCCGGTCCACCAGCTTCCGGGTCTCCAGTCGCTGGGAGAGATCCGCGATCTCCTCCTCCAGCGTGCGCATCTCGGTGTACCGCGACACCGCCATCTCGATGGCGGGAACGAGGTCCGACTTGCTGAACGGCTTCACGATGTACGCCATCGCACCCGCGTCCCGGGCCCGGTCCACCAGCTCCCGCTGCGAGAACGCGGTGAGCATCAGAACGGGCGCCAGGTGCTTCTCGTGGATCTGCTCGGCCGCCGACAACCCGTCCAGCACCGGCATCTTCACATCGAGGATCGCCAGGTCAGGCCGAAGGTCCTCGACCAGCCGCACCGCCGTCTCCCCGTCCCCGGCCTCGCCGACGACCGTGTAACCCTCCTCTTCGAGCATCTCCTTGAGATCGAGACGGATCAGCGCCTCGTCCTCGGCGATCACAATCCGCGTGATCTGGGGCATATCGGTCTCAAGCGGCTGTGCCTGCTCGTCGGCGGTGCTCACGGGGCTCCTCGTTCCGGCGGGGTACTGCATGCACGAGGGTACCTAGACACGGTATGTTTGATGCACGGCACGGAGGCGGCAACCTTCGAATCGTAGGCCCCGATAGCCCAATTGGCAGTAGGCAATGGTCTCAAACACCATACAGTGTGGGTTCGAATCCCACTCGGGGCACTTTTCCTTCGAATCGGAGGAATCCAACGGCCAGGCGGCCATTGTCGATCTTCGCCCACCCGAGTGAAGATCCGAGCATTCGCCAGACCCGCCCGGAAACTTCGCACACGCTCGGTCACATGTACGACCGATCTGTGCGTGAGCAAGCTGTCTTCCTCCTCCGCAGCGGTGTCGGCACTGCCGAGACTGCCCGCCGACTGGCCATCCCCCGTGACACGGTCTCCTGGTGGAAGCATCAGGATCTCGCCAAGCGCGGCGAACTTCCCGGCCGCAAGCGCTCCCCGTGCATGCATTGCTACGGCGACGACCTGAACCGCCCCGCGTACTCATACCTGCTCGGGCTCCACCTCGGCGATGGCCACATCAGCCATCCCAAGCAGCACCGAACCTCCAGCCTGTTCATAACCTGTGACGACAAGTGGCCCGGAATCATGGATGCCGTTGAGGCGGCCATCCGGCAGGTCCTGCCCACTCTCACACCCTGCCGCGTGCGGCGGCCCGGCGCCCATAACGTGAAGGTGTATTCAAGTCACCTGGCCTGCTACTTCCCCCAGCACGGCCCGGGGAAGAAGCACGAGCGCACCATCGCCCTGGCGCCTTGGCAGCAGGAGATCGTCGACGCCCACCCCTGGGAGTTCCTGCGCGGCCTGATCCACTCCGACGGCTGCCGCATCACCAACTGGACGACTCGCACGGTCAGCGGCGTCAAGAAGCGCTACGAGTACCCGCGTTACTTCTTCACCAATACGTCTACCGACATCATCGGCCTCTTCACCGCGACTCTCGACGCCGTCGGCGTCGCGTGGAAGGCCTCGATCCCCCGCCCCACCGGCCAGGTCAACATCTCCATCGCCCGCAACGACTCAGTCGCCCTCATGGACGCCCACATCGGCCCCAAGTACTGACGGTGGCGCAGCCCCTCCCCGGAGGGGCTGCGCCACCCGAAACCCAACCAGGTCAGTTGTCCAGCGTCCCCACGTGGTGGACGCGGACGAGGTTGGTGGAGCCGGCGAGGCCGGGTGGGGAGCCGGCGGTGATGACGACGATGTCGCCCTTCTTGCAGCGGCCGAGGGACAGGAGCGCGGCGTCGACCTGTTCGACCATCTCGTCGGTCGTCGGGGCGAACGGGCCGAGGAAGGTCTCCACGCCCCAGGTGAGGGCGAGTTGGCTGCGGACGGCTGGTTCGTAGGTGAAGGCGAGGACGGGGATGGGTGAGCGGTAGCGGGTGAGGCGGCGGGCGGTGTCGCCGGACTGGGTGAAGGCGACGAGGTATTTGGCGTGGAGGAAATCGCCGATCTCGGCGGCCGCGCGGGCGACGGCGCCGCCCTGGGTTCGCGGCTTGCTCCCTGCCGTCAGTGGGGGCAGCCCGGCGGCGAGGATGTCGGTCTCGGCGGCCTCGATGATGCGGCCCATCGTCTTGACCGTCTCGACGGGGTACTTACCGACCGACGTCTCCCCGGAGAGCATCACCGCGTCCGTCCCGTCGAGGACGGCGTTGGCGACGTCGGACGCCTCCGCGCGCGTCGGCCGCGACGCGTTGATCATCGAGTCGAGCATCTGCGTCGCGACGATGACGGGCTTGGCGTTGCGCTTGGCGAGCTTGATGGCGCGCTTCTGGACGAGCGGGACCTGTTCGAGGGGCATCTCCACGCCCAGGTCTCCGCGGGCCACCATGATGCCGTCGAAGGCGTCGACGATGGCGTCCAGGTTGTCGACCGCCTGCGGCTTCTCGATCTTGGCGATGACCGGGACGAACCGTCCCTCCTCGGCCATGATCCGGTGGACGTCCTCGATGTCGCGTCCGCTGCGGACGAAGGAGAGCGCGACGAGGTCCGCGCCGGTCCGCAGGGCCCACCGCAGGTCGGCCACGTCCTTGTTGCTGAGGGCGGGGACGGAGACGGCGACGCCGGGGAGGTTGAGGCCCTTGTGGTCGGAGACGAGTCCGCCCTCGATGACGATGCAGCGCACGCGCGGCCCGTCGACCTCGACGACCTCCAGGGTGACCCGGCCGTCGTCGACGAGGATGCGTTCGCCGCGGGAGGCGTCGCCGGCGAGGCCCTTGTAGGTGGTGCCACAGATGTCCTTGTCCCCCACGACGCCGTTGTCGGTGGAGATCGTGAACTCGTCGCCGCGTTCGAGGAGTACGGGCCCGTGGGCGAAGGTGTCGAGCCGGATCTTCGGGCCTTGAAGGTCGGCGAGGATGCCGACGCTGCGGCCGGTCTCGTCGGCGGCCTTGCGGACGCGGCGGTAGCGCTCCTCGTGTTCGATGTGGGAGCCGTGGCTGAGGTTGAAGCGGGCGATGTCCATTCCGGCGTCGACCAGGGCTTTGATCTGGTCGTACGAGTCGGTGGCGGGCCCGAGGGTACAGACGATTTTTGCTCGGCGCATACTGCTGAGGGTAGGCATTACCGGCGCGTAACCGCGACGCGGCCCAGGACCACGGGATGACCGTTGCCGTAAGGCGAGTTGAACAATCTGACACATCCTCGGACCGGTGTGCGACCACCCTGGTCGCAGCACCCGCCACCCCGCCCGCCGATGCGATTCCGTGAAGGGGTGTTCACCTCCGGTTCACCGCCGCTTCGTCCGCCGCTCCCGGCCCGGCGGGACGCTCGTCACCCGGGGACCACCCGGTTGACGTAGCGGACGAGGGGGAAGCGTTCGGCATGAGACGCGCGTTGGGGGTGCTGGCAGCCCTGGTGCTGCTCGGCGGGGTGACGTACGCGCTGATCCCGGATTCCGGTCCGGGGCCCACGAAGCTTGTCACGGTCACCGGCCTGATCGGCTCGGAGAAACGTGCCTTCTTCGAGAACCAGCAGGTCAAGGATGAGTTAGCGAAGCAGGGGCTGGAGGTCCGCGCCGATTCCACCGGTTCCTGGACGATGAGCGACAAGGCGAAGCAGCAGACCGACCTGGACTTCGCCTTCCCCGCCAGTGCCGCGCCGGTCAAGGAGATCCAGCACATCTGGGGCCTCCAGGACTCGCCGCTGGTGCCCTTCTACTCACCCCTGGTGATCGTGACGCACGCCCCGGTGGCGCGGGTGCTGCAGGAGAACAACCTGGCCACCCTGGACGATTCCGACCACGGCGTCTGGACGTTCAAGATGGACGCGTACCTCGCCGCGCTGAAGTCCGGCCGCAAGTGGCAGGATCTCGTGGGCGCGGCCGCCCATCCGGAGCTGTCCGGCACGATCTTCGTGACCACCACCGATCCGCAGAGCTCGTCCTCGGGGGCGATGTACATCGCGCTGCTGTCGTACATCCTGAACAACCGCCAGGTCGTGTCGGACCAGGCGGGCATTGACGCCACCAAGGACGTGCTGCACACCGCGACCGCGCTGCAGGGCGGCCAGAAGAGCAGCAGCGACGAGCCGTTCAAGGACTTCGGTGCGGGGGTCGGCAATCCGCTGGTGTTCGCCTACGAGTCGCAGGTCGCCCAGCTGGCGCTGAGCGGCACGTCGACCGGGGACATGGTGGTGATGTACCCGGACACCACGATCTATTCGGACCACACCGTCGTCGCCAGGAGCGCCAACGGCCAGAAGCTCGCGAGTCTGCTCCAGGACGACGAGGAACTCCGAAGGCTGGAGGCGAGGTTCGGGTTCCGCCCGCAGGCCGATCCGAGCGCCTTCGCCAAGGCGGTGCAGGGCAAGAAGCCGGACTTCGCACCCGATCTCACGGCGGCGAAGGTGAAGCAGCCGCAGGTGCCGGCGCAGGACTACCTGCTCAAACTGGTCGCGGCAGCCAAGGGGAATGCTCAGTGAAGAGCCCGATGAATCCTACGAAGCACAGGAGTTGGCGCCTGGCCGCCACCGCCCTGGCCCTGCTCGTGGCGACCGCCTGCACCTCCGCCTCCCACAGCGACGTGCCCCCGACCGCGAAGCCGACGGACGCGCCCGCGCCGACCGCCCAGCCGGGTGTGCTCCGGGTCCTGGCCGGCAGTGAACTGCAGGACATGGCACCGGTGTTGGAGGAGGCGCAGAAGGCCACCGGGGTGACCGTCCAGTTCGCCTGGACGGGTTCGCTGGACGGCGCGGACGCCGTGTCCTCGGGCCGGGCGGACGGCAAGTACGACGCGGTCTGGTTCCCGTCGAACCAGTACCTGCGGCTGGACGACGCCGGGAAGGCGAAGCTGCTGTCCGAGACGCCGGTGATGGTGTCCCCGGTGGCGGTGGGCGTGCGCTCGTCCGTCCTCAACGACCTCGGCTGGGCCGACGGCTCGAAGGTCACCTGGGCGCAGATCGGGGACGCGGCCTCGGCCGGGAAGCTGTCGTACGGCATGGCGGACCCGTCCCGCTCGAACTCGGGCTTCTCCACCCTGGTGGCCGTCGCCTCGGCGTTCTCGGGCGCGGGTGCGGCGCTGACCGAGGCGGACGTGCAGAAGGCCTCGCCGTCGCTGAAGAAGTTCTTCACCGGCCAGAAGCTGACCTCGGGTTCGTCGGGCTGGCTGGCGCAGGCGTACACCCGGGCCGAGTCGGGCAAGGTGGGGGCGCTGGTGAACTACGAGTCGGTGCTGCTGTCGCTGAACAAGTCGCTGGCCCCGGACCAGCAGCTGACGGTGGTCCGCCCGGTGGACGGCGTGGTGTCGGCGGACTATCCGCTGTCGCTGCTGACGTCGGCCTCGCAGCGCGAGCGGGAGTCGTTCCAGCGGCTCACCGCGTATCTGCTCAAGGAGGACGTGCAGAAACGGATCTCCGAGCTGACGCTGCGCCGGCCGGTGACCCCGGGTGCCACGGCGGCGCCGACGCTGCCGTCCGACCGTCGCCGGGAGCTGCCGTTCCCGGGCAGCCGGGCGGTCGCGGACGGGCTGCTGGCCTCGTACCAGAACGAGCTGCGCCGCCCGTCCCGGACGGTGTACGTGCTGGACACCTCCGGCTCGATGGAGGGTGCCCGGCTGAACTCGCTGAAGGCGGCACTGGGCCGGCTGACCGGGACGGACGACACCCGCGGGGTGAGCCGTTTCCGGGACCGCGAGGAGGTGACGCTGATCTCCTTCGCGTCCAAGGTGAAGTGGGCGAAGACGCACGCGGTGCCCGCCTCGGGCGGTCAGCCGGGGCCGGCGGCGGAGCTGGCGTCGATCAACGCGGACGTGCAGTCGTTGGCGGCGGAGGGCGGTACGGCGCTGTACGACTCGCTGGAGGAGGCGTACCGGGTGATCGACCGGCAGCAGAAGGCGGCCGGGGACGACCGGTTCACCTCGATCGTGCTGATGACCGACGGGGAGAGCAACGAGGGCGCCACGGACGGGGACTTCAAGAAGTTCCACGACGGGCTGCCGGCCGGGCCGAAGTCGATCCCGGTGTTCCCGATCAAGTTCGGTGAGGCGGCGGTGAGCCAGCTGCAGGGCATCGCGGACCTGACCGGCGGCAAGCTGTTCGACGGGACGGCGTCGCTGGACGGCGTGTTCGAGGAGATCCGTGGCTACCAGTGAGGGGCCTGGCCGGCGGGTGCTGGGGTACCTGGAGTCGGCCCGGAACCTGGTCGGCTGCGCGGGCGGCGCCATCGGGCTGGGGCTGCACTTCGCCGGGCTGGGCGGCGCGTGGTGGCCGGCGGTGGTGGCGGGGCTGTACGCGGCGGGCGCGCTGCTCACGCCCGGGCCGACGGCGGGGTCGGCGCAGCCGGGCGAAGTCGTCGAGCCCGTCCGGCCCGGCCCCCCGGTGCCGCCCGCCCCGCCGCCTGGCCCGCTGCCCAACCCCGAACTGGACGCCCTGGCCGCGTACCTGCGCACGGTGCCGCTGCCGCCCTCGGCCAAGGTGGACGACCTGCTGGACGCGCTGCGGGCCGCCGGTCCGGGGCCGGCGGCGGAGCGGATCGTCCGGCACCGGCTGCCGGTCGCGGTGGCCGGGTACCTGCGGGCCTGCACGTGGCAGCCGTGGACGGGCCCGGGCGGGCCCGGCCCGGAGGCCGAACTCGGGCGCGAGGTGGGCGTGCTGGCCGCCGAGCTCACCTGAGTCCGAGCCTGGCCGAGCTGAGTCCGAGCCTGGGTCCGAGCCTGCTCCGGGACCCCTACCACTCGCAGCCCTCGCCCACCCACGTCACGAACGAGTCGCCAAGATCTCACCTGTTGGAAACGTCGGAGGGCTATCAATCCGCCCGGCCGCGCGGCACACTTCTACGCGCGTCCTTCTACGCGCGTCAATGCGGTCACGCACCTCGCACACACGTCACATGCACGGTGCAAGCGGGCCAGTTGACGGTCCATTCGCCAGTCAGTCCCCACCCCGGAGAGTCGTCCATGTCCCTGAACCGCCGTGACTTCGTCACCCGGTCCGCCGCCACCGCCGCCGGCGCCGCCCTGGTCGGCGGCACCGCCTTCGCCGCCGCCACCGCCGCCGCGGCCGCCGAGCCGGACAAGGCGCGGGCCAAGGGCAACAAGCACGACGGCGAGAGCCGCAAGCAGGCCTTCACCGTCATGGGCACCACCGACCTGCACGGCCGGGTGCTCAACTGGGACTACTTCACCGACGCCGTCTACGCCGACAAGGCGCACAACGACGTCGGCCTCGCCAAGATCTCCACGCTGGCCAACCAGGTCCGTGAGGAGAAGGGCTGGGACCGCTGCCTGCTGATCGACTCCGGCGACATCATCCAGGGCACCCAGCTGACCTACTACTACGCCCGCGTCGAGCCGATCGCCACCGACGGCAACAACGTGCCCGATCACCCGATGGCCGTCGCCATGAACCTCATGGGCTACGACGCCGCCGCACTCGGCAACCACGAGTTCAACTACGGCATCCCCACCGTGAAGGCCTTCGAGGACCAGCTGGAGTTCCCGCTGCTCGGCGCCAACGCCCTGCACGCGAAGAACGAGAAGCCCGCCTTCAAGCCGTACGTGATCAAGGAGGTGTGGCTGGACGAGGACACCCCGCTGAAGGTCGGCATCCTCGGCCTCACCAACCCGGGCATCGCGATCTGGGACAAGGCCAACGTCACCGGCCAGATGGTCTTCCCCGGCATCGTCGAGACCGCGGCGAAGTACGTGCCGCGGATGAAGGCCGCGGGCGCGGACGTCATCGTGGTCTCGGCCCACTCCGGCATCGACGAGCCGACCACCTACGGCGACCAGCTCCCCTGGCCCGAGGACGCCTCCGGCGAGATGGCGGAGAAGGTCCCGGACATCGACGCGGTGCTGGTGGGCCACACCCACAAGGAGGTTGCGCAGCGCCTCATCGTCAACAAGAAGACCGGCAGGACCGTCGTCCTCTCCGAGCCGCTGTGCTGGGGCCAGCGTCTGAGCTGCTTCGACTTCGAGGTCGAGTTCGTCGACGGCGCGTGGAAGGTCCTCTCGGTCTCCTCGCGGGTGCTGAACGCCAACACCGTGCCGGAGAACCCGGAGATCGCGAACGCGATCGCCGACCAGCACAAGAAGGTCGTGGCGTACGTCAACCAGCAGATCGGCACCTGCAAGGTCGAGCTGTCGATCGCCGAGTCGCGGTTCCGGGCGACCCCGATCATCGACCTCATCGGCCGGATCCAGGCCGACGCGGTGAAGGCGGCGCTGGCGGGCGGGCAGTACGCCAACCTGCCGGTGGTGGCCCAGGCCGCCCCGTTCAACCGCACGGCGCTGATCCCGGCCGGCCAGGTCAAGCTGCGCGACGCGGCCGGCCTGTACATCTACGAGAACACCCTGGAGGCCCGCATCCTGACGGGCGCCCAGCTGAAGGACTACCTGGAGTTCTCGGCGAAGTACTACTACCAGCTCGCCCCGGGCGCCCCGGTCGACAAGGACGCCATGACCGGCGCCGAGACCACCCCGGACTACAACTACGACTCGATCTACGGCCTGAGCTACGACATCGACATCGCCCAGCCGAAGGGCCAGCGGATCGTCAACCTGTCCTACAACGGCAAGCCGATCGACCCGGCCGCCCAGTTCGTCTTCGCGGTCAACAACTACCGCGCCAACGGCGGCGGTAACTTCCCGCACGTCGCGACCGCCAAGGCGGTCTGGTCGAACTCCGACGAGATCCGCAACACGATGATCGCCTGGGTCAAGGCCAAGGGCGTCATCGACCCCGCCGACTTCTTCACCAACTCCTGGCGCCTCGTCCGCGCCGGCCAGCCGGTCTTCTGACCCGCACTCCACCGAGGCGCCGACGGTTCAGCCGTCGGCGCCTCGCCGTACCCGGAACGGTGGGAGCATGGCGCACATGGCCGAGTCGACTCACAGGCGCCTCGCTTACGCGCGCACCCTCACCCCACCACCGGGCTGGAAAGTTGAAGTGTCCGGCGACGCGGTCCTCGTGACGGCCCCGCCCTCGCCGATCCACCAGCGCAACCTCCTGCTCCTCCGCAGGCAGTTCGACGCGCACTGCCCCGCCGAGCTGATGCCCAGCGAGAACACCGACCTCGCGTCGCCGAACGTCGGCAAGCTGCGCAATCCCGACCTCACGTACATCCCGCTCTCAGTCGTCGAACTCGGCGGCAACGAGGTGCCCGCCGAACAGGCGGCGATCGCGGTCGAGATCGTCTCGCCGTCGAACCCGGAGAACGACCTCGTCGGAAAGGTCCGCGACTACCCGCTGATGGCGATCCCGCTCTACCTGCTGATCGACCCGCGCGAAGGCGATCTCGTGCTGTACTCCGAGCCGTCCGGCAGCGGTTACCACCGCCAGTGGACCGGCAAGTTCGGCGACCCCGTCCCGATCCCGGCGCCGTTCGGCTTCGACCTCGCCACCGACGCCCTGCTCCGCTACTCGGCCTGACCGACCGGGGCAACGGCACGGCGAGACGATGGGACATCTTTCGAAGACAGAAGGATATTCATCCGCTCACTCGATCTCCCTATCGTTGAGGCATCGCGAACGGCCCAAGAGGGGCCGGGGTGGTGCGTCAGGACAGGGAGAGTTCAGACATGCGCGCAGTGATCCAGAAGTCGTTCGGCGGGCCGGAGGTCCTGGAGGTCGCCGAGGTGGAGCGGCCGACGCCGCTCAGCGGAGAGGTGCTGGTGCGGGTGCGGGCCAGCGGCGTCAACCCGGTGGACGTGGCGGTGCGGTCGGGGGCGTTCCCGCTGATCGGGGAGCCGCCGTTCGGGGTCGGGTGGGACATCTCGGGGGTGGTCGAGGAGGCCGCGCCGGGTGCCCGGTACCGGGTGGGCGAGGAGGTGTACGGAATGCCGTTCTTCCCACGGGCCGCGACCGGCTACGCCGAGTACGTCGCGGTGCCGTCCCGACAGCTGGCCCGCAAGCCCGCGACGATCGACCACGTGCAGGCGGCTGCTCTGCCGTTGGCCGCGCTGACGGCCTGGCAGGGCCTGGTGGACCTCGCGGACGTCGGCGAGGGTCAGCGGGTGCTGGTCCACCGCGCGGCGGGCGGCGTCGGCCACTTCGCGGTGCAGATCGCCAAGGCCCGCGGCGCGTACGTGATCGCGCTGGCGAGCGAGCCCAAGCACGCGTTCCTCGAGGAGCTGGGCGCGGACGAGGTGATCGACTACCGCACCACCGACTACACCGAGGCGGTGCAGGACGTCGACGTCGTCTTCGACTCCTCCTCCGAGGGCACCCGCGCGCTCAAGGTGCTGAAGCCGGGCGGTGTGCTGGTCAGCATCATGGAGCACTGGAACCAGGAGCTCGCCGCCGGGATCGAGGCCGCCGGCCGCCGCTTCGCGGGCGTCTCGGTGGAGCCCGACTACGCCTCGCTGGAGGCGATCGCCGCGCTCGTCGACGAGGGCCGGATCCGCCCGCACGTCGCCGCGAGCTTCCCGCTGGCCGAGGCGGGCAAGGCCCACGAGCTGGTCGAGTCCGGTACCGTCCAGGGCAAGGTCGTACTGACCGTCGACTGAGGCGACTGACCACCAAACCGGCGAGAGGGGCGGGTCGTTGGACATCCTGACCGAGGCACTGAGCTCGATGCGGACGGCGCACCCCGCCTCCGTCCGCACCGAGGGCCGCGCCCCCTGGGCCCTGCAGCTGCCCCCGGTGGTCGGGGCCGGGTTCCACGTGGTGCTGTACGGGACGTGCTGGCTGGTCCCGCTGGACCGCGAGGCCGGCGAGCCGGTGGCGCTGAGCCCGGGGGACGTGGTGTTCCTGCGGGACGGGCGCGGGCACGTCCTCGCCGACCACCCGGACACCCCGCCGGTCCTGGCGGAGGCCTGCCGGGTGGACGGGAGCCTGCCGATCGGCACGGTGTCCCTGGGCGGCGACGGCGCCCGCACCAGCCTGCTGTGCGGCAACTACCACCTGGACCAGGGCCGCCCGCACCCGCTGGTGCGCCAGCTGCCGGCGCTGATCCACCTGGAGACCCGGCACGGCCGCCATCCCGAACTGGCCGCCGCCGTCCAGCTGTTGGGGGCGGAGCTGGAGAACCCGCGGATAGGGTCGGCGGGGATCGTCCCGGCCCTGATCGACTCGCTGCTGCTCTACATCCTGCGGGCCTGGTTCGAGGCGCAGCCGCCCGCGACGGCCGCCGGGTGGGCGGCGGCGCTCGGTGACTCGGCGGTCGCCCCGGCGCTGACGGCGATCCACGAGGCCCCGGCGACGGCGTGGACGGTGGAGTCACTGGCGGACCGTTCGGGGCTGTCCCGGGCGGCGTTCGCCCGCCGCTTCGCCACGATGGTGGGCGAGCCGCCGATGGCGTACCTGACCCGCTGGCGGATGACCACCGCGGCGCGGCTGCTGCGCGAGTCGGAGGCGCCGCTGACGGCGGTGGCGGCGCAGACCGGGTACGGCTCGGAGTACGCGTTCGCGAAGGCGTTCAAGCGCGAGTACGGGCAGGCCCCCGGCGGCTTCCGCCGGGAGGCCCGCGCCGCATGAGCGCCTGCACCCGTCAGAACGGGAAGCGGCTGCGCCCGTGCTGGATCGAGATCCACTTCACCGTGGTGAACGCGTCCACCGTGTAGTCGCCGTTGAGCCGCCCGACGCCGGAGTTCTTCTCGCCGCCGAAGGGCACGATCGGCTCGTCGGCGATGGTCCCGTCGTTGATGTGGATCATGCCGGTCTCGATCCGGTGCGCCACCCGCACACCGCGCTCGACGTCGCCGGTGTGCACGGCGCCGCTGAGGCCGAAGGGGGTGTCGTTGGCGATCCGGACGGCCTCGTCCTCGCCGTCGAAGGGCACCACGAGCACGACCGGGCCGAAGAGTTCGCGCTGCAGGATGGGCGCGTCCAGCGGCAGACCGGTGAGGACGACCGGGTCCATCAGGCTGCCGTTGGTCTCGCCGCGCAGCAGGACGGTGGCGCCGGCGGCGACGGCCTGGTCGACCTGCGCGGTGATGGTGTCTGCCTGGACGGGGTTGATCAGCGGGCCGATCTGGGTGGCTGGGTCCCTGGGGTCGCCAACCTTGAGCGTGGCGATCTTGGCGACGAACTTCTCGGTGAACTCGGCCTCGACGCTGCGGTCGACGAGGACCCGGTTGGCGGCCATGCAGACCTGGCCCTGGTGGGCGAAGCGGCTGAACACGGCCGCGTCGACGGCGTAGTCGAGGTCGGCGTCGTCCAGCACGATGAGCGCGCTGTTGCCGCCGAGTTCGAGCACGGTCCGCTTGAAGTGCGAGGCGGCGACGGTGGCGACGTGCCGGCCGACCCGGTCCGAGCCGGTGAAGGAGATCACCTTGGGCACCGGGTGCTCGATGAAGGCGTCGCCGATCTCGGCGATGTCGGTGACGACGACGTTGAGCAGGCCGGCCGGCAGGCCCGCGTCCGCGAAGATCCGGGCGATCAGGGTGCCGCCGATGACCGGGGTCTCCTGGTGCGGCTTGAGCACGACGCCGTTGCCGAGCGCGAGCGCGGGCGCGACGGCCTTGAGCGAGAGGAACAGCGGGAAGTTGAACGGGCTGATCACGCCGACGACGCCGACCGGCAGCCGGTAGAGGCGGTTCTCCTTGCCGTCCACCGGCGAGGGCAGCAGCCGGCCCTCGGCGAGCAGGGACAGCTGCATGGCCTCGCGCAGCATGTCCTTGGTGAGGGCGAGTTCGAACCCGGCCTTGAGGGCGGTGCCGCCGAGTTCGGCCATGATGGCCCGGGTGATCTCCTGCTCGCGCTCCTCGATGATGCGCAGCGCGCGCTCGAAGACCAGCCGCCGGGTGTACGGGTTGGTGGCGGCCCATTCCTTCTGGGCGCGGGCGGCGGCCCGGTAGGCCTGGTCGACCTGTTCGACGGTGGCGACGGTGATGGTGGCGAGTTTGTCGCCGGTGTAGGGGTCGACGTCGACGATGTCCCAGGAGCCGTCGCCGGTGCGCCATTCGCCGTCGATGTACTGCGCCGCCAACTCGGAGAAGTAGGACATCCGATCCCTCTCGTGCCGTTTAAAGGTGCAACTGGAACGCCGTTGATCAGATCTGATCGGTGCTCATCGTACTGACGGCCTACAGCTCTTGGCGTACGAAGCGGAGAAGTTCCCGCGTCCGTTCGGTGCTGAGGCTGTCGGCGAGCAGGCCGTCCATCGCCCCGGTGTACTCGGCGACCTCGGCGGGCTTGTCGAGGTAGAGCGCGGTGGTGAACTGCTCCAGGTAGACGACGTCCGGCAGTTCGGGTTCGGCGAAGCCGAGGACGGTGAACGCGCCGCCCTCGGCGCGCAGGCCGCCGAAGCCGAGCGGCATCACCCGCAGGTGCACGTTGGGCAGGTCGGTGAGCTCCAGCAGCCGGTCGATCTGGGCGCGCATCAGCTCGGGGCCTCCCCAGGGCCGGCGCAGCGCGGCCTCGTCGAGGACGGCGAGCAGGCGGGGCGGGCGCTCGGCGGTGAGCACCTCCTGCCGTTTCAGCCGGACCTCGACGCGGCGCTCGATCTCGGCGGGCTCGGTGACGTGGCCGCCGGCGGAGATGACGGCGCGGGCGTAGTCGGCGGTCTGGAGCAGCCCGTGGACGAACTGGACCTCGTAGCTGCGGATCTCGGTGGCGGCCTCCTCCAGGCCGACGTAGTTCTGGAACCAGGGCGGCAGCACGTCGCCGTAGCCGTGCCACCAGGAGGTGGCGTTGGCGTCCCGGACGAGGCCGAGGACGCCGGCGCGCTCCTGTTCGGCCTCGACGCCGTAGAGGGTGAGGAGGTCGGCGACGTCGCGTTCCTTGAAGCCGACGCGGCCGAGCTCCATCCGGCTGATCTTGGACTCGGAGGCGCGGATCGAGTACCCGGCCTCCTCGCGGCTGACGCCCCTGGCCTCACGGAGTTTGCGCAGGTGGGTTCCGAGCAGCAGGCGCCGCACCGTCGCGCCTCCGCCTGCCTGAGTCGTGCTCATCGCGTCAACCTCCGCACTCGCGCAGCCCCCCGGCCGTCGGCGGCAGTCTGCCATCTGGCACCGACGAACAACAGTCCGTCAGACGGTGCGTTCCAGCCGTAGCAGGGCGGGCACCGCGGCCGCGCTCAGGACCAGCAGGAACAGCCAGGGCAGGACGGCGGCCCGGGCGAGCAGCAGGGTGAGCAGTCCGGGGGCGACGGCCTGGCCTGTGTTCCAGGAGAGTTGGTAGAGGGCGAGGTAGCGTCCGCGCCGCCCGGGGTCGGCGAGGGAGACGCTGAGGTCCTCGCGGAAGGGGGTGGCGACGGTCTCGGCGAGGTTGTAGACGGCCATGGCGGCGAACAGCCCGGCGAGGACGGCCCAGCCAGGGGCGGCGGCGACGAGGGCGAACAGGGCGAAGGCGAGCGCGTTGAGCAGGGCGCCGGCGGCGACGACCCGGGTGGGGCGGAAGCGTTCGAGCCGGCGGGCGACGGCGCTCTGGGTGAGCACCACCTGGACGCCGTTGAGGACGAGGAGGGTGCCGGCCGTCCAGGCGCCGCGGTGCAGGCCCTCGGTGAGGTAGACGGCGAGCAGCATGCTCAGGATCATCGAGGCGAAGACGAAGGTCAGGTTGACCGCGATCAGCAGCAGGTACCGCCGGTCGCGCAGCACGGCGCGGTAGCCGCCGGGGCTTTCCGTACGGGCCCCCGCCTCGGCTCCTGCCCCACCCTCCGCCGGGCCCGCCCCCGCGGGCCGCCAGGTGCCCAGCAGGGCCGCCGCGAGGGCGTAGCTGGCCGCGTTGAGCACGACCAGCAGCCGCAGCGCCCCGGCGCCGCCGCCGGCCGCCAGGACGGCGCCGAGCGCCCCGCCGAGGCCGAGGCCGGCGTTGCGCAGTGTCTGCACGAGCGCGAACCAGCGCGGCCGCTCCCCCTCGTCGGCGGCGAGGACGACCAGGCCGGTGCTGGAGGTCCAGTAGGCGACGTGGCCGATCTGGGCGAGCAGGCAGACCAGCACGATCTGCCAGGCCTGGTGGGCGAGCAGGAAGCCGCCGTAGGCGAGCGCGGAGAGCGCGTTGCCGGCGGTGGCGACGGGCCGGGCGCCGTACCGGTCGAGCAGCGGGCCGACGGCGACGGCGGTGGGCAGGGCGAGCAGGCGCGCGGTGGAGACGGCGGCGCCGACGGCGGCGACGGACAGGCCGGTGGTGCCCGCGAAGTAGACGAGGGTGAAGGCGAGGATCAGCCCGGTGCCGAGGCTGTCGACGAGGTGGGCGCCGATCAGGCGGGCGCGGCCGGCGGTGGTGGGCAGGCCGAGGCGCTCACGCAGCGGGGTGGTCGGGGTGGCGGTGGTCATGGACCGAGGCTCCCTGGCATGATCGCCGCCGCCCACTGATTCCACCAGGATCGAATGCTCACCGGAGGTGCCCGTGCTGACCTGGGAGTTCTCGGCGCAGGACCTGGCCCGCACCCGCTTCGCCCGGTCCCCGCTGAGCGAGGTCGTGACGAGCGTCGAGGTGCTCAAGGACCCGGGCCGGCAGGCCGCGCACCTGCCGTGGGTGCGGCAGGCTCGGCAGCGGCTGGCGGGTGTGCGCTGGGAGCTGCTGTCGGCGCTGATCCGGCTGCCGACGGTGTACGTGGCGGACTTCCTGACCCCGGTGCCGCCGGGCCCGGACGAGACGATCGAGCGGCAGACGGCCGCGCTGGCCGCCGCCGACCCGGCCGCCGTACGTCGCGACCTCGCCCGGATCGACAGCGAACTCCACCCGCTGGTGGCCGAGTTGGCGCGCGACCCGGAGCCGGGCCTGGCACGGCTGGCGGCCGAGGTGCGGGCGTACTGGGACGCCGCGATCGCCCCGCACTGGCCGCGGATGCAGCGGCTGACCGAGGGTGAGATCCTGCGCCGCGCCCGGCAGATGTCGGCGGGCGGCCCGGCGGCGCTCTTCGCCGACCTGCACCCGCTGGTCTCCTGGGAGCGCGACACCCTGCGGATCGGGCACTCCCGGATCGATGTGCACCGGCGGCTGGACGGCGCGCGCGGGCTGGTCCTGGTGCCGACGGTCTTCGCCTGGCCGGGCGTGTTCTCGCAGCAGAACCCGCCGTGGCAGCCCGGCCTGGTCTATCCGCCGCGCGGCGTCGCCACCCTGTGGGAGGCGACCGGCACCCCGGTGCCGGAGGGCCTGGCCCGGGTGCTGGGCCGCACCCGGGCCCTGCTGCTGGCCGAGCTGGACTCCCCCGCGTCCACCACCGAACTGGCCGCCCGCACCGGCCTGTCCGCCCCGAACGTCTCCCACCACCTGAGCGCCCTCCACGACGCGGGACTCCTGGCCCGCCACCGCACCGGCCGCACGGTCCTGTACCTGCGCACCGAGGCGGCGGAGCTGCTCATGCACCCGCAATAACCGGAACACGCCCCCACGAATGGCTGAAATCCACCAACTCCCCTGCCCCACACAGAAGTTCACACCAGAAACGCGAGACGGCACCTGCCCTCCACTGGTCGGGGAGAGGGCAGGCGCCGTAGGGACCGCGTTGGCCCGGCGACGCTGGCGGGGGCAGCGGGTGGAGCTCCCGGCAATGCGGCGCCGGGCGTTCGGGAAACCGGCTGGGAACCGGTCGGCCGTCAGACCACCAGCGGGCGGTCCGTGGGCCGGATCGGGGCCGGCAGCGGGGTCTTGCCGCCGAGGTACGAGTCCACCGCGGCGGCGGCCGAGCGGCCTTCCGCGATGGCCCAGACGATCAGCGACTGGCCGCGTCCTGCGTCACCGCAGACGTACACGCCATCGACACTGGTGGCGAACCGGCCGTCCCGGGCAATGTTACCGCGCGCGTCGAGGTCGACCCCCAGCTGCTCCACGAGCCCGTTGCGGACGTCCGTCCCGGTGAAGCCCATGGCCAGGGTGACCAGCTGCGCCGGGATGGCCCGCTCGGTGCCGGGCACCGGCTCGAACCGCCCGTCCTTGAACTCCACCTCGACGAGGTGCAGTTCCTGCACGTTGCCGTTCTCATCGCCGGTGAAGTGGGTGGTGTTCACGGAGTAGATCCGCTCGCCGCCCTCCTCGTGCGCGGAGGTGACCTTGTAGGTCATCGGCATGGTCGGCCACGGCTGGTGCCCGGGGCGCTCCTCGCTCGGCCGCGGCATGATCTCCAGCTGGGTGACCGAGGCCGCGCCCTGGCGGTGGGCGGTACCGACGCAGTCGGCGCCGGTGTCGCCGCCGCCGATGACGACGACGTGCTTGCCCTTGGCGCTGATCGGCGACTCGACGAAGTCGCCCTCCTGCACCTTGTTGGCCAGCGGTAGGTACTCCATGGCCTGGTGGATGCCCTTGAGCTCGCGCCCCGGCACCGGCAGGTCACGAGCGGTGGTCGCGCCGGCCGCGACCACCACCGCGTCGAAGCGCTCGCGCAGCTGCTGCCCGGTGATGTCCTCGCCGACGTGCACGCCGGTGCGGAACCGGGTGCCCTCCGCCCGCATCTGCTCGATGCGGCGGTTGATGTGGCGCTTCTCCATCTTGAACTCGGGGATGCCGTAGCGCAGCAGCCCGCCGATGCGGTCGGCGCGCTCGTACACCACCACGGTGTGCCCGGCCCGGGTGAGCTGCTGGGCGACGGCCAGGCCGGCCGGGCCGGAGCCGACGACGGCGACGGTCTTGCCGGAGAGCCGCTCCGGGACCTGCGCCGTGACGCCGCCCCGGTCCCAGGCCTTGTCGATGATGGTGACCTCGACGTTCTTGATGGTCACCGCGTCCTGGTTGATGCCGAGGACACACGCGGACTCACACGGAGCCGGGCACAGCCGCCCGGTGAACTCCGGGAAGTTGTTGGTCGCGTGCAGCCGCTCGATCGCGCCGGACCAGTCGTCGCGGTAGGCGAGGTCGTTCCACTCGGGAATGAGGTTCCCGAGCGGGCAGCCGTTGTGGCAGAACGGGATGCCGCAGTCCATGCAGCGGCCGGCCTGCTTGGTGATGATCGGCAGGAGGCTGCGCTCGACGTAGACCTCGTTCCAGTCCCGCAGACGGACGTCCACGGGACGGCGCTCGGCCAGCTGCTTGGGCGTGGTCAGGAAGCCCTTGGGGTCAGCCATGTGCCGCCTCCATCATCTTGCGAGTGGTCTCGGCCTCGGAGAGGCCATCGCGCTCAGCGGCGTCCTTGGCGGCGAGCACTGCCTTGTAGTCGGTCGGCATGATCTTGGAGAAGCGGGAGACCCCGCTGCCCCAGTCGGCCAGGAGTTCGGCGGCGACGGTGGAGCCGGTCTCCTCGTAGTGCTGCTGCACGGTCTCGCGCAGCCATTCGCGGTCGTCGGCGGTGGGGGCCTCGATGCCCACCATGCCGTCGTTGACGTTCGCGGGGCGCAGGTCCAGGACGTAGGCGATGCCGCCGGACATGCCGGCCGCCAGATTGCGCCCGGTCTCGCCGAGGACGACGACCCGGCCGCCGGTCATGTACTCCAGGCCGTGGTCACCCACGCCCTCGACGACCAGGGTGGCGCCGGAGTTGCGGACGGCGAAGCGCTCACCGGCCTTGCCGCGCAGGTGGATCCGGCCGGAGGTGGCGCCGTAGCCGATGGTGTTGCCGGCGATGACGTGGTTCTGGGCGTCGTTGCCGATGGCCGCGGCGTCGCGGGCCGGGCGGACGATCACGACGCCGCCGGAGAGGCCCTTGCCGACGTAGTCGTTGGCGTCGCCCTCCAGCCGCAGGGTCACGCCGCGCGGCACGAAGGCGCCGAAGGACTGCCCGGCGGAGCCGGTGAAGGTGACGTCGATGGTGCCCTCGGGCAGGCCCTCGCCGCGGTACCGCTTGGTCACCTCGTGGCCGAGCATGGTGCCGACCGTGCGGTTGACGTTGCGGATCGGCAGCTGGATGCGGACGGCGTCGCCGCGCTCCAGGGCGTCCTCGGCCAGCGCGATCAGCTGGTTGTCCAGGGCCTTGTCGAGCGCGTGGTCCTGGGTGGTGGTGCAGTGCCGGGCGGCGCCCTCGGGCAGCGCGGGGACGTGGAGGAGCGGGGCCAGGTCGAGCCCGGCGGCCTTCCAGTGGTCGATCGCGGCCTGGGCGTTGATGTGCTCGGCGTGGCCGATGGCCTCCTCGATCGAGCGGAAGCCCAGCGAGGCCAGGATCTCCCGGACCTCCTCGGCGATGAACTCGAAGAAGTTGACCACGAATTCGGGCTTGCCGGAGAAGCGCTCGCGCAGCACCGGGTTCTGCGTGGCGACGCCGACCGGGCAGGTGTCCAGGTGGCAGACGCGCATCATGATGCAGCCGGAGACGACCAGCGGGGCCGTGGCGAAGCCGAACTCCTCGGCGCCGAGCAGCGCGGCGATGACGACGTCGCGGCCGGTCTTCAGCTGGCCGTCGGTCTGGACGACGATGCGGTCGCGCAGGCCGTTGAGCAGCAGGGTCTGCTGGGTCTCGGCGAGGCCGAGCTCCCAGGGACCGCCGGCGTGCTTCAGCGAGGTCAGCGGCGAGGCGCCGGTGCCGCCGTCGTGGCCGGAGACGAGCACCACGTCCGCGTGCGCCTTCGACACACCGGCCGCGACCGTCCCGACGCCGACCTCGGACACCAGCTTCACGTGGATGCGGGCGGCCGGGTTGGCGTTCTTGAGGTCGTGGATCAGCTGCGCCAGGTCCTCGATCGAGTAGATGTCGTGGTGCGGCGGCGGCGAGATCAGGCCGACACCCGGGGTGGAGTGCCGGGTCTTGGCGACCCACGGGTACACCTTGTGGCCGGGCAGCTGGCCGCCCTCGCCGGGCTTGGCACCCTGGGCCATCTTGATCTGGATGTCGTCCGCGTTGACCAGGTACTCGGAGGTGACGCCGAACCGGCCGGAGGCGACCTGCTTGATCGCCGAGCGGCGCTCCGGGTCGTACAGGCGGTCCGGGTCCTCGCCGCCCTCACCGGTGTTGGACTTGCCGCCGAGGCGGTTCATCGCGATGGCGAGGGTCTCGTGCGCCTCGCGGGAGATCGAGCCGTACGACATGGCGCCGGTGGAGAAGCGCTTGACGATCTCGGAGACCGGCTCGACCTCCTCGACGGGGATAGGGGTGCGGCCGGCCGCGTCCAGCTCGAACAGGCCGCGCAGCGTCATCAGGCGGGCGGACTGCTCGTTCACCCGGTCCGTGTACTGCTTGAAGATGTCGTACCGGCGGTTGCGGGTGGAGTGCTGCAGCCGGAAGACGGTGTCCGGGTCGAACAGGTGCGGCTCGCCCTCGCGGCGCCACTGGTACTCGCCGCCGATCTCCAGCGCGCGGTGCGCGGCGGGGATGCCGGAGGCCGGGTAGGCCTTGGCGTGCCGGGCCGCGGTCTCCTTGGCGATCTCGTCCAGGCCGATGCCGCCGAGCTTGGTGGTGGTGCCGGCGAAGTAGCCGTCGACCAGCTCCTGGGAGAGGCCGATGGCCTCGAAGACCTGGGCGCCGCGGTAGGAGGCGACGGTGGAGATGCCCATCTTGGACATGACCTTGAGCACGCCCTTGCCGAGCGCCTTGATCAGGTTCTTGATGGCCTTCTCGGGCTCGACGCCCTGGATGAAGACGCCCTGCGCGACGAGGTCCTCGACGGACTCCATGGCCAGGTACGGGTTGACCGCGCCGGCGCCGTAGCCGATCAGCAGCGCGACGTGGTGCACCTCGCGGACGTCACCGGCCTCGACCAGCAGCGACACCTGGGTGCGCTGCTTGGTGCGGATGAGGTGGTGGTGGATGGCGGAGGTGAGCAGCAGCGACGGGATCGGGGCGTGCTCGGCATCCGAGTGGCGGTCGGAGAGCACGATGATCCGGGCGCCGTCGGCGATCGCGGCGTCGGCCTCGGCGGCGATCCCGGCCAGCCGGGCCGCCAGGCCCTCGCCACCGGCGGCGACCTTGTAGAGGCCGGACAGCGTGACGGCCTTGAGGCCGGGCTGGTCGCCGTCGGCGTTGATGTGGACGAGCTTGGCCAGCTCGTCGTTGTCGATCACCGGGAAGGTGATGCCGACCGAGCGGCAGGCGGCGGCCTCGGCGGCCAGCAGGTTGCCCTCGGGGCCGAGGTTGCTGAGCAGCGAGGTGACGAGCTCCTCGCGGATGGCGTCCAGCGGCGGGTTGGTGACCTGCGCGAAGAGCTGCACAAAGTAGTCGAACAGCAGGCGCGGCTTCTCGCTCAGCGCGGCGATCGGCGAGTCGGTGCCCATCGAGCCGAGCGCCTCGCCGCCGGTCTTGGCCATCGGCGAGAGGATGACCCGCAGCTCCTCCTCGGTGTAGCCGAAGGTCTGCTGGCGGCGGGTGACCGAGGCGTGGGTGTGCCAGATGTGCTCGCGCTCGGGGAGCTTGGCGAGCTGGATCTGGCCGCCCGCGACCCACTCCTCGTAGGGGTGCTCGGCGGCGAGGGCGGACTTGATCTCCTCGTCCTCGACGATGCGCCCCTCGACGGTGTCGACGAGGAACATCTTGCCGGGCTGGAGGCGGCCCTTCCTGGCGACCTTCTCCTGCTCGATGTCGAGCACGCCGACCTCGGAGGAGAGGACGACCAGGCCGTCCTCGGTGATCCAGTACCGGGCCGGGCGCAGGCCGTTGCGGTCGAGCACGGCGCCGATCTGGGTGCCGTCGGTGAAGGTGACGCAGGCCGGGCCGTCCCAGGGCTCCATGAGGTTGGAGTGGTACTGGTAGAACGCGCGGCGGGCCGGGTCCATGGTGGCGTGGTTCTCCCACGCCTCCGGGATCATCATCAGCACCGAGTGCGGCAGCGACCGGCCGCCGAGGTGCAGCAGCTCCAGGACCTCGTCGAAGGAGGCGGAGTCGGAGTGGTCCGGGGTGCAGACGGGGAAGATCCGGCTGAGACCCTGCCCGTTCTTGTTGGCCGGGATGAGGTCGGTGGCGAGCTGGGACTCGCGGGCGCTCATCCAGTTGCGGTTGCCCTTGACCGTGTTGATCTCGCCGTTGTGCGCGACGAAGCGGTACGGGTGGGCGAGCGGCCAGCTCGGGAAGGTGTTGGTGGAGAAGCGCGAGTGCACCAGGCCGACGGCGGAGGCGTAGGAGCGGTCCGACAGGTCGGGGAAGAAGGGCTCCAGCTGGCCGGTGGTCAGCATGCCCTTGTAGACGATGGTGCGCGCGGACAGCGACGGGAAGTAGGCCCCGGCCTCGCGCTCGGCGCGCTTGCGGACGACGAAGGCGATCCGGTCCAGCTCGATGCCGGCCAGGCCGTCCTTGCTCAGGCTCTGTCCAACGCTCGCTGACGCGAGAAAAAGCTGACGGAAGCGGGGCATCACGCTGCGGGCGGTGGCGCCGAGCAGGTCCGGGGTGACCGGGACGTCGCGCCAGCCGAGGACGGTCAGGCTCTCCTCGGCGGCGATGGCCTCGATCTGCGCGACGGCCGCGGCGTCGGCCGCGTCCTCGTCGGGCAGGAAGGCGATGCCGACCGCGTAGGAGCCGGCCGCCGGGAGCTCGAAGTCGACCTTGCCGCGCAGGAAGGCGTCCGGGATCTGGGTGAGGATGCCCGCGCCGTCACCGGAGTCGGGCTCGGCGCCGGTGGCGCCGCGGTGCTCCAGGTTGCGCAGGACGGTCAGCGCCTGCTCGACGATGGTGTGGTCGGCGATGCCGGTCAGCGTGGCGACGAAACCGACGCCACAGGCGTCGTGCTCGTTTCGCGGGTCGTACAGGCCCTGAGCAGCAGGTCGCGCATCCGGAACGAGCGCGTACGGCGGGCGGGCTGCGCCGGCCTGGGGCTCGTTGGCGGAGTGCATGGATGCAGACAGCATCGGCTCTCCCGTCGTCGTCTTTCGGCAAGGTGCGGTGCAGTAGGGACGACGCTGGCCCTGATGCGATTTCGTGCAAGTTACATGATGCCCAAGATCCCGGGAAGCGGAATATCTCGTCCACATGGCGGGACGGTTCCGCAGGTCAAGGGGTAAATGAGAGGACGTGCCACAGTGCACGTCCCGACGATTGTGCCCGGCGGTCGGCCGCCCGAAACAGAGGCGAAACCCGTTGGCCACAGAAGCCGATCAAGGTCGCCTGCGAATCCATTCCAGGATCCGTTCCGCAGATACGAATCCCCGGCGGCCGGGCTCGGATGATGAGACTAGGCCAGGTGATGCGCGACGCCCATGTGCGGAACGTCACGCGTTCACCGGCATAGTCATGCAGTCCCCTGTGTGATCACACAGGGTTCCGTACGGCACCCGGGCGTCAGCCGACGTGCCCGCCGATCAGCCAGCCCAGCAGGTACGTCACACCGGCCGCCGCGCCACCCAGCACCAGCTGCCGCACCCCGCTGAACCACCAGCTGCGGGCCGTCACCCGGGCCACCACCGCACCGCAGGCGAAGAGGCCGAGCGCGGCGAGCAGCATCGCGGGCAGCAGCGTGGTCGCGCCCAGCAGGTACGGCAGGAGCGGCAGCAGCGCGCCGAGCGCGAAGCAGAGGAAGGAGGAGGTGGCGGCGACCAGCGGCGAGGGCAGGTCGTTGGGGTCGATGCCCAGCTCCTCCCGGGCGTGGATCTCCAGTGTCTGGTCCGGGTCGGCGGACAGCTGCCGGGCCACCTCGTGGGCGAGGTCCGGGTCCACCCCGCGGGACACGTACAGCTGGGCCAGCTCGGCCAGCTCGCCGTGCGGGTTGCGGCTCAGCTCCAGCCGCTCGGCCTCGATCTCGGCCTGCACGAGCTCCCGCTGCGAGGCCACCGAGGTGTACTCCCCCGCCGCCATCGAGCAGGCGCCGGCGGCCAGTCCGGCGAGCCCGGTGAGGATCACCGTGCCGTTCGACGCCGCCCCGCCGACCACGCCGGTCATCAGCGCGAAGTTGGACACCAGACCGTCGACCGCGCCGAACACCGCCGGTCGCAGCCAGCCGCCGTTGACGTCCCGGTGGTGCCCGGCGGCGGGTATCCGGGGGTGGTGCCCGGCCTCGGGTTCAACAATGGTCGCGCTCACGGTTCAGCCCCTCCGTTTTCGTTCGTCTGCCTCGAACGTAGCCCGCCCGATCCGGGCATTTCCAGCAAAGTAAGGCTGTCCGAACAGCACGTCGGCCGCCCTCCGCGAGCGTCGCGGGGGCGGCCGAAGGGGCGGTATCGTCCCAGGTCAGGTCAGGTTCTTGGCGTCCTTGCCGGTCTTCTCGGCGGTCGCGGCGGTGGCCGGCGCGTCCACCTTTTTGTCCGCCGGCTGAGACAGCTCGGCGGTCTCACCGGCCCCGGCAACCTTCTCGGACGGGGCAGCCTTCTCGGCCGAGGTGGCCTTCTCGGCTGGGCTCTCCGCTGCGGCCTCCTCGTGCGCGGCCGGGTCGATGCTCGCCGGGTCCTCCCGGCCGGGCCGCTTCTTCCCGACGATCACCAGGTACGCCACCGCGGCCAGGAACACCGCGATCGACACCCAGTCGTTCAGCCGCAGGCCGAAGAAGACGTGCGCGTCGTCGATCCGCAGCCACTCGGTCCAGAACCGGCCCACCGTGTACGCGGCCACGTACAGCGCGAAGGCCCGGCCGTGGCCCAGCTTCCAGCGCCGGTCCGCCCAGATCACCAGCAGCGCGACGCCGACGCACCAGAGCGACTCGTACAGGAAGGTCGGGTGGTAGACGCCCCTGACGACCTCGCCGTTCGGCAGCGTCTTGTCGATCTCCAGGCCCCACGGCAGCGTGGTCGGCCGGCCGTACAGCTCCTGGTTGAAGTAGTTGCCCCAGCGGCCCATCGCCTGCGCGAGGGCGATGCCCGGCGCGATGGCGTCGGCGTAGGCGGGCAGCGGCACACCCCGGCGGCGGGCGCCGATCCAGGCGCCGACCGCGCCCAGCGCGATCGCGCCCCAGATCCCGAGGCCGCCCTCCCAGATCTTGAGGGCGTTCCAGGGGTTCTTCCCCTCACCGAAGTACAGCCGGCCGCCATCGGTGATCACGTGGTACAGCCGGCCGCCGACCAGGCCGAACGGCACGGCCCAGACGGCGATGTCGCCGACCGTGTGCTTGGCACCGCCCCGGGCGACCCAGCGCTTGCTGCCGAGCCAGACGGCGACGACGACACCGAGGATGATGCAGAAGGCATAGGCGCGCAGCGGGATCGGTCCGAGGTACAGGACGCCCCGCGACGGGCTGGGAATGTAGGCGATATCCATGGCAGCTCCGACGCTACAGGGTCGGCGGCCCCCGCCGGGCACCCCAGGGGGTCACAGAAACCGAACAACGGGCAGTCGCGGCCGCCCGGAACGGGTGCCGCCGGCCCCTTCCGGACGGGGAGGGGGCGGCGGCACCGGGCCGCGTACGGGGCTCAACCGGCGTTCGGCGACGGGTTGTTGGTCTCCGAGGCAGTGCTGGTGGGCGCCGGGGTCTGCCCGTTGGAGCCCGGGGTGCCGAGCTGCTTGCCCTGGTTGGCGGCGTCCACCCACTTCACCAGGTTCGCCGGGGTGATCTCCTCGGTGCCGTTCTTCGGGTAGATCGGCTGGCCGTTGAGCAGCACCGTCGGGGTCGACTTGTAGCTGGACTTGTCGAAGTCCTGCTGCACCGAGGACACCCACCCGCCGTACTTGTTGTCGTTGACGCAGGACTCGAAGGTGGGCATGTCCAGGCCGTTGACCTGCTTGGCCAGGTTGATCAGGACGGCCTTGTTGCCGAAGGCGTCGCTGGTCTCGTCCGGCTGGTTGCGGTAGAGCACGTCGTGGAAGTCCCGGAAGTGCCCGGCGTCCTGGGCGCAGGCCAGCGCGTTGGCGCCGGTCTTGGAGCCCTTGCCGGGCACGGCGCGGTCGATGAACGACACGATGTGGTAGTTCGTGAAGATCTTGCCCGCGTCTTCGAGCTGGTCGACGGTCGGCGAGAACTCGCGCTCGAAGAGGCCGCAGGCGGGGCAGCGCGGGTCCTCGTAGACGGTGAGGACGGCCGGGGAGTTGGCGGCGCCGGCCGGGATGACCAGGTTCTTGTCTCCGACGGTCCCGGCGGGGGCGGCGGCCGGCGTCTCCGGCTTGGAGCGCTCGTTCTGCACCACCACGCCGGTGGCCACGGCGGCGGCGATCACCGCGAGCACCGAACCGCCCACGATCAGCTTCTTCCTGCGCCTGGAGGCGGCCTCGTCGGCCTCCCGCTGCGCCAGCATCCGCTCGCGGGCGGTGCGCTTGCCTTCTCGGTTCTTCTCGCTCATTGCCTTGACATCCATCGGGAGGACCTCGGTCGGGGGTGGGGGTGCGGTGGACCGGCCGGTCAGCTCGCCAGCCAGCCGTCCACCGAGAACTTGGTGCGGGGCCGCCACAGCAGCCACCCGGCCAGCAGCAGGAACCCGGTGTCGCGGAGGATCTCCTGCAGGTACTCGGTCTGCGAGGCGTCCACGTGCCCGCCGCCGCCGAAGCAGCCGCAGTCGATCGAGATGCCGCGCGCCCAGGCGGAGGCGATCCCGGCGATGAAGGTGAGCAGCAGCAGCGTGGAGACACCGGCGACGAGCCGGACGCCGAGGCCGATCACCAGCAGCAGGGCGAGCGCCAGCTCCAGGAAGGGCAGCGCGTAGCCGACCGGCTTGACCAGCCCCTCGGGCAGGATCTCGTAGGCGCGGACGGCCTGGGCGGCCTCCGCCGGGTCGGCGATCTTGGCCAGTCCGGCCCAGCCCCAGACCACCGCGAGCCCGAGCCGGACGGCGGTGCCGAGCCATGCCGTCCACGCCGGCACGGCGCGCCGCGCGGCCGACGCGGGACCTGCGGGCACTGCGGGCGTGGAGTCTTCGGGCACTGCGGGCGCGGGGTCGCCGGGCTGCGCTGCCGGGCCGGCCATCAGGGAACCCCCCTCGGGAAACTCGTTCACATCCTGATGAACCGTAAGGGATGAAGCCCGGTTCCTCCATATTCAGGAATTAAGCCGTATGGGTGACACCTGATGACGGTCTGTCCGAATCGACCCGAACGTGCGCTCGGCCAGGGCCCGTCTTCAAACTCCCGTCGTCCGCCCGGAGGGCGGGCGTGGCGGCGTCTGGGTGCGTGCATCGCAAGGCGGAGGAGGGAGTCCATGCGGAGCATCGGCGACCGACGACAACGCGGCGAGGTGCGTGCCCAGGCGTCGGCGCGCAGGCGGGAGTTTGAAGACGGGCCCTAATGACACTGCGGCGGACGGCCGGGGTCGACGAGATCGGCCCGGCCTTCGTGGTGCGAGCGGCCGGCCCGCACGGCGGCGTCCCAGCGGGCCGCCTCGGCACACGCGGACGCGTCCCGGCCTGCCCGCTCGGCACCCGCCCTGGCCAGCGCCTGCCCGACCTCGGCGTGCGCCCCGACGGCGGCGCCGAGGGCCAGCGCGGCTGCCGCCGCCCGCAGCAGGACGGCTCGATGGAGACCCCGCACCGGCTCACCCCTTCGCTCGCCCGGCAACCCCCGTGGCACGTCGTTCGTGCACTCGTCCCACCACTCAACGCCGGTCAACCCCGGCTGATGCGTGTGCCCGCCAGTGTTCACCCGTTCGGGTTCCCGGCAAGGCCGGACGGACCGTCACCCTCTCCCAAAACCGACGGCCCGCCGCTCCACACGGAGCGACGGGCCGTCAGTCAGCCACGGGTCAGCGGCGGCGCACGCCCTCCGCCAGCTCGCCGGCCACGGCACGGACGGCGGCCAGCGCGGCCGGCTCGTCACCGTCGGCGTCCAGGATGCGCTTCACGAACGCGGATCCGACGATCACGCCGTCCGCGAAGCCCGCCACCTCGGCCGCCTGCTCGGCGTTGGAGACGCCGAGCCCGACGCAGACCGGCAGGTCGGTGGTGGCCCGGGTACGGGCGACCAGGTCCTCGGCGAGCGAGCCGACCTGGGTGCGGGTGCCGGTGACGCCCATCACCGCGGCGGCGTACACGAAGCCGCTGCCGGCCGCAGTGACCTCGGCCAGGCGCTTGTCCTTGCTGCTGGGGGCGACCACGAACACGGTGTCCAGCCCGTGCGCGTCCGCCGCCTTGCGCCACTCCTCCGACTCCTCCACCGGCAGGTCCGGCAGGATGCAGCCGGTCCCGCCCGCGGCGGCCAGGTCGGCGGCGAAGCGCGCGGTGCCGTAGCGCTCGACCGGGTTCCAGTACGTCATCACCAGCACCGCCGCCTCGGGGTGCGCGGTGGCGACCTCCTGGACGGTGCGCAGCACGTCCTTGATCCGCACGCCGCCCCGCAGCGCGATGTCGTCGGCGGTCTGGATGACGGCGCCGTCCAGGACCGGGTCGGAGTGCGGCAGGCCGACCTCGACGACGTCGCAGCCGCCCTCGATCAGCGCGTTGATCGCCCGGATGCCGCCGTCGACGGTCGGGAAGCCGGCCGGCAGGTAGCCGATCAGTGCGGCCCGGTTCTCCGCCTTGGCGGCGGCCAGGATTCCGCTGAGCTTCGATGCCATGGTCACTTACCCCCGTTGCCCGCGTCGTCGGCGGCGGGCTGCTCGTCGTACAGGCCGAAGTACTGGGCCGCGGTGTGCATGTCCTTGTCGCCGCGCCCGGAGAGCGAGACCAGGATGGTGGCCTCGGGCCCGAGCTCGCGGCCCAGCTCCAGGGCGCCGGCCAGCGCGTGGGCGCTCTCGATGGCCGGGATGATGCCCTCGGTGCGGGACAGCAGGCGCAGCGCCTGCATCGCGGCGTCGTCGGTGACCGGGCGGTACTCGGCCCGTCCGGTGTCCTTGAGCCAGGCGTGCTCGGGGCCGACGCCGGGGTAGTCGAGGCCGGCCGAGATGGAGTGCGACTCGATGGTCTGGCCGTCCTCGTCCTGGAGGACGTAGGTGCGCGAGCCGTGCAGCACGCCGGGGTCGCCCTTGGTGAGGGTGGCGGCGTGCCGGGGGGTGTCGGCGCCCTCGCCGGCCGCCTCGCAGCCGATCAGGCGCACGTCGGCGTCCGGGATGAACTCGTGGAAGATGCCCATCGCGTTGGAGCCGCCGCCGACGCAGGCAACGACGGCGTCGGGCAGCCGCCCGGTGCGGTCGAGCACCTGCTGGCGGGCCTCGACGCCGATGATCCGGTGGAAGTCGCGGACCATCATCGGGAACGGGTGCGGGCCGGCCACCGTGCCGAACAGGTAGTGGGTGGAGTCGACGTTGGCGACCCAGTCGCGGAACGCCTCGTTGATGGCGTCCTTGAGGGTGCGGCTGCCGGACTTGACGGCCACCACCTCGGCGCCGAGCATCCGCATCCGGGCGACGTTCAGCGCCTGGCGCTGGGTGTCGACCTCGCCCATGTAGATGGTGCAGTCGAAGCCGAACAGCGCGCAGGCGGTGGCGGTGGCCACGCCGTGCTGGCCGGCGCCGGTCTCGGCGATGATCCGGGTCTTGCCCATCCGCCTGGTGAGCAGGGCCTGGCCCAGCACGTTGTTGATCTTGTGCGAGCCGGTGTGGTTGAGGTCCTCGCGCTTGAGCAGGATGCGCGCGCCGCCCGCCTCGGCGGAGAAGCGGTGCACGTCGGTCAGCGGGCTCGGGCGGCCCGTGTAGTCCTTGAGCAGGCCGTCGAGTTCGGCCGCGAAGGCCGGGTCGGCCTTGGCCTTCTCGTACTCCTCGGCGACCTGCTCGACGGCGGCGACCAGCGCCTCCGGGATGAAGCGGCCCCCGTAGGCGCCGAAGTAGCCGCGGGCGTCCGGCACCTGGGCGCCGGGCAGGTAGTCCTTTTCGGACATGGTGAAGTCCTTCGGGAAGATGACGACAGTGACGTCTCGTGGCTGAGGATCAGCCGAGCGTCCCGCGCCATCGCCGCCCCTGCACCTGCCCGGGCTCGCAGCCGATGACGTACCGCACCCGCCGCCCCAGCACCCGGCGTGCGGGCGCGCGGCAGCCGCGCGGGCGGCAGCCGTTCCGGAGGGCGGCGCCGAGACGCAGCGGAGGGTGGGGGTCGCGTCCGAGGTACGAGGACGCGGCACCCGCCCACCGCGCAGTCGAGGCAGAGCCCGACCATCCGGAGGGTTCGAGGCGGCTGGCGATCTTCATGGCGGCGGGGTCAGTCCTTGTGCCGGACGGCGGGGTGGGCCCCGGCGGCGACCAGGTCGGCGACCGCGGCGCGCGGGTCCTTGCCGGTCACCAGGGACTCGCCGACCAGCACCGCGTCGGCGCCCAGGTTGGCGTAGGAGATCACGTCCAGCGGGCCGCGCACGCCGGACTCGGCGACCTTGACGATGCCGTCCGGGATGGCGTGGACGACGTTGCCGAAGGTGTTGCGGTCCACCTCAAGGGTCTTGAGGTTGCGGGCGTTGACGCCGATGATCCGCGCGCCGGCGTCCACCGCGCGCCGGATCTCCTCCTCGTCGTGCACCTCGACCAGCGGCGTGAGGCCGATCGACTCGGCGCGCTCGATCAGCGACACCAGGGCCGACTGGTCGAGGGCCGCGACGATCAGCAGCGCGAGGTCGGCGCCGTGCGCGCGGGCCTCCCACAGCTGGTACGCGGTGACGATGAAGTCCTTGCGCAGCAGCGGGGTGTCCACCGCGGCGCGGACGGCGTCCAGGTCGGCCAGCGATCCGCCGAAGCGGCGCTGCTCGGTCAGCACGCTGATCGCGGCGGCACCCCCGGCCGCGTAGTCGATCGCCAGGGCGGCCGGATCGGCGATCGCGGCCAGTGCGCCCTTGGACGGGCTGGAGCGCTTCACCTCGCAGATCACCCGGACCCCGTCGCCCTTGAGGGCGGCGACGCCGTCCTTGGCCTCCGGCGCCTTGGCGGCGAGCTCCTTGAGCTCGTCCAGGGAGACCCGGGCCTGCCGCTCGGCGAGGTCCTCGCGGACCCCTTCGATGATCGTGTCGAGCACACTCATGCGCCCACCTCGCTTCGCTCAGCAGGCGCTGCGCGCAACACGCACCTGTCGATTGTTCGCTCTCCCCCAGCCTTCGGCCGGGGGTGCCCCCATCGCTCACTCACGTGCAGTGCCCCCATCATGTCTGCCAGTTCGCCGGCGAGGAGCCGTCTGGGCAAAGGCCCGTCGGCTCTTCGATGGTATCGGCACCCGGGGGCGCGGGGCGCATCAGCCCGGCGTGCGTCTCGCGGACCGGACGCCCCTCGGGGCGGCTCCCAACTGGGACTTCACCGCTTCTCCACCCACGCCCTGGCAGGTGCGCCGGCCAGGGGCCGGCTCAGACCAGCGGCGGTGCCAGCCCCGCCCCGATCGGCAGGTTCCGCACCACCGTGAACACGACCACCAGCAGCGCGATCAATGCCCAGCGCCGCGACCCGACCGAGACCCTCGGCCCCGGGCCGCCGGTCAGCGCGGCCCAGGCCCAGCGCAGCCAGAGCACCGCGAGCACCGCGAACAGCAGCACCGCCACCGCATTGTCGTGCAGCGCGCCGGTGAGGTCCCCGTGGCTGAGCGCGTGGACGCAGCGCAGGCCCCCGCAGCCGGGGCACCACCAGCCGGTCGCGGCCAGGAACGGGCAGTTCGGGTAGTGCCCGGGCGCGTTCGGGTCGACCACGGAGACGTACACGGCGGGGATGGCCACCGCGGCCAGCGCGGCCAGCGGCGGGCCCAGCCGCCGCAGCACGGGCGGCGGGGCGGAGGCGGTGGGGGCGGCGTTCACGCCCCCGATTCTGCCCGGCGCGGGCCCGGAGCGAACGAAAACGGCGGGCGTGGCGCGCCCGCCGTTCAGTCGTGCGACTGTTCCGTTTTCCGAGGGGCTGTGTCCTCAGGCGGCGACGGCAGCGCGCGCGGCGCGGGCCTCGGTCTGCTCCTCGACGGACTTGTACACGTGGGGGCTCGGCTGCTTGCCCATGCCGGCCATCGCCATGGCCTTGCCGATCACACCGGCGACGAGGACGACGGCCAGGCCGGCCACGACCAGCAGCGGCGACGGAAGGATCATCGCGACACCCGCGATGCCGAAACCGATGAAGGAGATGATCACGCCGGTCCAGGCGGCGGGGTTGTGGCCGTGTGCTGCTGCTGCCATCGATGGTGCTCCTTGGCTCTCGGGGCCCGGCCGGGCCTGCGGGGCCGCCGGCGGGTTGACGGGATCCATTGTGCCGGGCCACACACCGGCACCCCAAAGCGGGTGGCGGGTCTATCGCGTCACACGCCGGCCGGGGGTCAGACTGCTGTGGGGTCCTCGCCGCGGTCGAGGGCCTTCCACAGGTCGGCCGGGGTGTCCGTCGTCGCGGGGGCCGTGCGGGTGGGCGCCTCGTAGCGGCTGCCCATGGCCGGCCAGCCGCGGCCGAACCGGACGGTCAGCAGCCCGGCGAGGGCGAGCAGCACCCCGCCGGCCACCGCCGCCCAGGGCCAGCCGGTGTGGCCGACCTCGGTGGCCGTCGAGCCGGCGAGCGCGAGCTTGCGGGCCGCCTCGCCGTCCAGCGCGGTGGTGTCGCCCGCGCCGGCCACGGCGGTGGCGGCCACGCCGAGCCCGGCCAGCAGGGTCAGCACGCCGACCGCGATCCGGCCGACGCCGCGCACCGCGAACACCGCGACGGCCGCGGCCAGCCCCACCAGGGCCAGCCCGCCGGGCAGTTCGGAGATCTTGCCGCCGGTGACGGACACCTCCAGGGTGCCGGCCCGGCCCTGGGCCCAGTCCCGGCCGGCCGCGGTCAGCACCAGGACGGCGCCGAGCACGGTCAGCAGCAGCATCACGCCGAGCGTCCGCCGGCTCGACCGGGCGGCCGGGGTCGGCGCGGGTACGGGGGTCTGGTCAGGAGCGCTCACCCGTCCACTATCCCCCGGCCGGTGTCTCACGCCTTACCCGGGGTGGGCCGCTCGATCGGGAACTCGTCGGTCTGCAACACCAGCGTCCGATCGCCGAGCGGCAGAAACAGGTCATTGCCGAACGGCACCCGTTCGGCCTCCCGGTACACCCCGCCCGGGGCGGGGGCGGTGTGCACCGTGCAGACGCCGGCCGCCGGGTCGATCACCACGAACAGCGGGATCCCGCACTCGGCGTAGACGCGCGCCGGCGTCCCGTGCTCACCGCCCGGCCCCGCCACCTCCAGCACCGCCTCGACGTCCGTCCCCTCGAAGCGCCCACGGGCATTCCGTCCGGCACCCGGGGCGATCACCGCCAGGCCGGGGGCGAGGCCACCGGGAGCGGCCGGGAAGTCGATCGGCACGCGGGACAGAACCCGGCCGTGGCCGGCCAGTTCGTCCCTGATCTGCACGGCGGCGCTGAGCACGATCTCCCACCACCGCTCGTCGTGCGGCATCTCGGACATCCCGGCCGCCTTCCTCCCGAACGTGCGAACAGACGCGGCCCACAAACGCGGGCCTACCGCGGACCTATGAAAGCTCCGGCGTCCGCAGCGTATTGGCGGTGGCGACGGCCCGCAGCACGGCCGCCGCCTTGTTGCGGCACTCGGTGTCCTCGCCGTGCGGGTCGGAGTCGGCCACCACGCCCGCGCCGGCCTGCACGTACGCGGTGCCGTCGCGCAGTACCGCGGTGCGGATCGCGATCGCGGTGTCGGAGTCCCCGGCGAAGTCCAGATAGCCGACACAGCCGCCGTACAGGCCGCGGCGGGTGGGCTCCAGCTCCTCGATGATCCGCATCGCGCGGGGCTTGGGCGCGCCGGACAGGGTGCCGGCCGGGAAGCAGGCGGTCAGCACGTCGAAGGCGGTCCGTCCGGGCGCGACCCGGCCGGTGACGGTGGAGACGATGTGCATGACGTGGCTGTAGCGCTCGATCTGCATGAAGTCGACCACCTCGACGCTGCCCGGCTCGCAGACCCGGCCGAGGTCGTTGCGGCCGAGGTCGACCAGCATCAGGTGTTCGGCCCGCTCCTTGGGGTCGGCGAGCAGTTCGGCGGCCAGCGCCGCGTCCTCGTGCGGGGTGGCGCCGCGGTGCCGGGTGCCGGCGATCGGGTGCAGCATCGCCTCGCCGTCGGTGACCTTGACCAGCGCCTCCGGGCTGGAGCCGACCACGTCGAAGCCGCCCTCCGCCGTGCCGTCGGGGCCGGGGAAGCGGAACAGGTACATGTACGGGCTGGGGTTGGTGGTGCGCAGCACCCGGTAGACGTCCAGCGCGGAGGCCGGGCAGGGCGCCTCGAAGCGCTGTGAGGGGACTACCTGGAAGGCCTCGCCGGCCCGGATCCGCTCCTTGATCTCGTCCACCGCGGCCCGGTACGGCGCGCCGCCGAAGGGCGAGCGGGCCTCGCCGGGGCCGGCCGGGGTGAAGGTGGCCAGGCCCGGGTCGACCGGCTTGAGCAGGTCGGCCTCCATCGCGTCCAGCCGGGCCACCGCGTCCGCGTAGGCCTCGTCGACGCCGCTGGCCAGGTCGTTGTGGTTGACGGCGTTGGCGATCAGCAGCACCGTGCCGTCGGCGTGGTCGAGCACGGCGAGGTCGGTGGCGAGCAGCATGGTCAGCTCGGGGAGCTTCAGGTCGTCCGGGTTGAGGTCGGGCAGCTTCTCCAGCCGGCGGACGATGTCGTAGCCGAGGTAGCCGACCAGGCCGCCGGTGAGCGGCGGGAGGCCGTCGTCGGTGTGCCGGGGGGTGTGCAGCGCGTCCAGGGCGGCGCGCAGCACCTGCAGCGGATCGCCGGTGGTGGGGATGCCGACCGGCGGGGTGCCGAGCCAGCGGGCGGTGCCGTCCGGGTCCGCGGTGAGCGTGGCGGCGCTGCGGACGCCGACGAAGGAGTACCGCGACCAGCTGCGGCCCTGCTCGGCGGACTCCAGCAGGAAGGTGCCGGGCCGCTCGTCGGCGAGGCTGCGGTAGAGGCCGATCGGGGTGAGGCCGTCCGCGAGGAGCCTGCGGGTGACCGGGATGACCCGGGTGTCGACGGCGAGCTTGCGGAAGGCTTCGAGATCCATGGCGGGCGGCACCTTCGGGGTCGTAGGGGGATCAGGCGAGCGGGAGCACGTCGGCGTCGAAGCAGGTGCGGTCGCCGGTGTGGCAGGCCGCGCCGGTCTGGTCGACCTTCACCAACAGGGTGTCGCCGTCGCAGTCCAGCGCCACCGACTTGACCGCCTGGACGTGGCCGGAGGTGTCGCCCTTCACCCAGTACTCGCGGCGGCTGCGGCTCCAGTAGGTGCAGCGACCGGTGGTGAGTGTGCGGTGCAGCGCCTCGTCGTCCATCCAGCCGAGCATCAGCACCTCGCCGGTGTCGTACTGCTGCGCGATGGCCGGGAGCAGTCCGTCCTCGGTCCGCTTGAGGCGGGCGGCGATCTCGGGGGCCAGGGCGGTGGTGCCGGGGGCGGCGGGTGTGGTGGACATGGGGCCATTGTGTCAGCCCTGCCTTTACCGCCGGTCCGCCGTCCGGATCTCGGCCACCGAACTGTCCTAACCCTCCCGCTCGCAGCCGGCCGGCCAGATGCGGTGGACGAACAGCCCGGCCTCCTGCGCCAGGGCGGCGACCCGGGCCGGCTCGCTGCCGGGCTCGCCGTCCCAGACCGCGATCAGCTCGTCGATCATGCCGACCAGGGCGCGCCCGGTGTCGTCGCCGAGGCCGCCGCGCTCGGCGGCGGCGAGCCAGTGGACGGCGTTCGCCTCGTTCATCAGCGCGAGCCGGGTGGGCCGGTGGCGGTCGTCGGCGCTGCCGACCACCGACGCGCTCGCGGGGACGATGATCTCCAGCTTGCCGCCGTGGTCCAGGACGGACCGGGCGAACCAGCTGTCCGGCCCCTCGTCGGCGCAGGTGACGCCGACCAGCTCGTACGGGCCGAAGGTGGTGACCAGCTTCCAGAGGTCCCCGCGGACCAGCATCTCGGTGATGCCGCCCGACAGGCCCTGGTGGCCGGTGATTCCGACGCGCATTCCCAACTCCCGGGATCGTGTCGTGCCGCCGGGAGCCTATCCGGTACGGGGACGAGTTCGGCCAACCGCCTGCCGGGAGGCCCCGGGTTGGGCCATTCTCGTGGCCATGACCTCCGAGCAGCCGCCGCCCGCAGCCGCCGACTCCCGCCCGTCCCGCGGCCTGGTCCTCACCGTCGGGGCCGTCCTCGTCTCGCTGCTCGCGGTGGTGGCCACCGTGCTGCTGTGGCCGGAGGACAAGAAGCCGGCCGCCGCGCCGCCCCCGCCCACCCCCACGGCCAGCCCGACCCCGACGCCCACGCCGACCCCCACCCCGACGCCGACCCGGACCCCGCCGTACCCCTTCTTCCCGGTCGGCACCTGCTTCGACCACCCCCAACTCAGCCCGGTGCTCACCAAGTCGGAGGAGCGGCCCTGCGAGGGCGCGCACGACGGTGAAGTGATCGCCGACCTCAAGCTGCCGGAGGGCCTCACCGGCGACCTCAAGATCAACCTGGCCGTGCTGGACGGCTGCAAGGAGGCCGAGACCGCTGCCAAGGCCCGCCAGGGCGACGGCCGCACCTACTACGGCCGCCCCCTCGGCCCGACGATGGCCAACTACCAGCAGGGCTGGCGCGACTACACCTGCGCCCTGACCGTCAGCAACCACCAGGGCGGCCCCAAGCTCACCGGCCACCTGCGCTGAGCCGCCGACGGTCCGGGGCCTGTCGCCGAACTCCCGTCGTCCGCCCGTCGCCCGGCAGGCCGGAGTCCGCCGCCAAGCCCTAGGGTGGCGCCATGTCGAACCACGCCCTCGCCGAGCGTCACCGCCTCGCCGAACTCCTCGCCGCCGCCGGGCCGGACGCGCCCACCCTCTGCGCCGGATGGACCACCCGGGACCTCGCCGCCCACCTGGTGATCCGGGAACGCCGGACGGACGCGGCGGCCGGCATCCGCGTCGGCGCCCTCGCGGGCTGGACCCACCGGGTGCAGTCGGCGTACGCCGAGCGCCCGTACGAGGAACTGCTGAAGCTGTTCCGCTCCGGCCCGCCGCTGCTCTCCCTCTTCGCCCTGCCCGGCGCGGACGAGGCGGCGAACACCGTCGAGTACTTCGTGCACGCCGAGGACGTCCTGCGCGCCGAGGACGACTGGACGCCGCAGCCGGTGCCGCCCGGCCGCGCCGAGGCCCTGTGGCGCCGCCTCCCCCTGCTGGCCCGCCTGGAGGCCGGCCGCCGCTCCCCCGTCCGACTGGAGCTGCGCCACCCCGACGGCCGCTCCCTCACCGTCGGCCCGGCCGGCTCCCCCACCGTCCGCATCACCGGCGACCCGGGCGAGCTGATCCTCTTCGTCTACGGCCGCGGCGCCCGCACCACCCTCACCGTCGACGGCCCCACCGACGCCATCGAGGCCCTGCGGCACGCGCTGCCGCTGCCGTAGCCCGCGTCGCCCCGCCTCGGACAAGGAGGGGCGACGCATCATGAACAAAGCCAGGGAGATAGTAATTCGGGTGTCGCCCCACGGCATGCCGAGGGGCGAAGATCGGAAGAGCACACCGCTGAACTCCCGTCCCCCACTCTCAACTCGTATGCCCTCTT
>NZ_JAHTKP010000206.1 GCF_019192735.1 Kitasatospora aureofaciens | reverse complement strand
GTGGAAGTCCCAGCGTGACGCCGGGGCCGCGGCCGCTCTGGGTGCACCGGCGGGCCGACCGAAGGCCGACCCCCGCGACAAGGAGATCGCCAAGCTCAAGAGCGAAGTCGAGCGCCTGGAGAAGGAGTTGGGCAAGGCCCGCACCG
This sequence comes from Kitasatospora aureofaciens, assembly GCF_019192735.1. Classification (GTDB taxonomy): domain Bacteria; phylum Actinomycetota; class Actinomycetes; order Streptomycetales; family Streptomycetaceae; genus Kitasatospora; species Kitasatospora aureofaciens_A. Next base: position 400 of record NZ_JAHTKP010000206.1, on the reverse strand, counting down.
TCATCGAGGTGCAGGGAAAACTCTCCGCGCTGCTGGACCAGCTCGCCACGGGCAGCGCGACCGACGACGGCGAGACGAAGTAGACCAGGCCGCACCCGTCCTGGGCGGCACGGCGGGCACGGTGTTCGAGGACGCCCGGACCGCGGCCCTGGAGAAGCTCTCCGGCGTGGTCGGACGGGCGAAGGCCTGCGCGGCGCTGGGCGTCAACCGGGCGACCTGGTACCGCCACCACCGCAAGTCACCACCCCCACCGAGGCCGGTCCGGGAGAGCCAGCCGCATCCGAAAGCGCTCTCGCCCGAGGAACGCGAGAAGGTGGTGGCCAAGCTCAACGGCGAGCGGTTCAAGGACACGGCACCGGCCGAGGTCTACGCGACGCTGCTGGACGAGGGCGTCTACCTG
>NZ_JAHTKP010000205.1 GCF_019192735.1 Kitasatospora aureofaciens | reverse complement strand
GTCACGGGCAGGCCGAAGTGCCGGTCGAGCCAGGCGGCGAACTCTCCGTGGCCGTCGCTGTGCCGGTGGTCCTTCCCGCGGTAGAAGTAGGCGCTGTCCCAGTCCACCGAGATCTCCGCGTCGAAGCCGAGGAGTTGGAGCAGCTCCCGCAGATTGCGCGCGACGACATGCTGTCCACCCTCGTCCCCGAGAACGATCACGGGCAGGGTGGCGAGGTCCGCCCGGTCGTCGAGCCGCCAAAACGCGTAGAACGAGCCGGAACCGTTGGCCTGTGCGAAGGGAACCAGCCGGGCGGTGACCTCCGGGGCCTTCGACCAGCCGGCCACGAGCCCGGTGGTATCCCCGTACTCGAACAGCTCGAACCCGTCGGCGTAGTTCTCCAAATCGAGCCTGTCCTGCAGGTCTTTCAGCAGGTTGAGCTCCGTGACGGGCGAGTACATGCCGTCCATTGCATCTCCGAGGCTGGTTGTGGTGGATGTGCCGACCGGCATGCGACGGATCGTAGAAGCTTCCACTGACATGACGATCGCTCCAAGGCGAGTTGCGGAGCTG
>NZ_JAHTKP010000204.1 GCF_019192735.1 Kitasatospora aureofaciens | reverse complement strand
GGGCAACATCGGCCCGGCCGCCGCGCTGCCCGTCATGGAGGGCAAGGCGGCCCTCTTCAAGCGCTTCGCCGGCATCGACGCCTGGCCGATCTGCCTGGACACCCAGGACACCGACGAGATCGTGGCCGTCGTCAGGGCGATCGCCCCGGGCTTCGCGGGCATCAACCTGGAGGACATCTCCGCGCCGCGGTGCTTCGAGATCGAGGCCCGGCTGCGTGAGGCCCTGGACATCCCGGTCTTCCACGACGACCAGCACGGCACCGCGATCGTGGTGCTGGCCGCCCTCACCAACGCGCTGAAGGTGGTCGGCAAGGAGATCGGCGACATCCGTGTGGTGATGTCGGGCGCCGGCGCCGCCGGTACCGCGATCCTGAAGCTGCTGCTGGCCGCCGGCGTCGAGCACGCCACCGTGGCGGACGTGCGCGGCGTGGTCCACCAGGGCCGGGACGACCTCAACGACAGCCTGCGCTGGATCGCCGAGCACACCAACCGCTCGGGCCGCACCGGCAGCCTCAAGGAGGCCGTGGCGGACGCGGACGTGTTCATCGGCGTCTCGGCCCCGAAC
>NZ_JAHTKP010000203.1 GCF_019192735.1 Kitasatospora aureofaciens | reverse complement strand
CTGATCCGTGAGGCCTTCGAGCAGAACCCGCGCCTCGGGGTGGTGAGCTTCCGGATCGCGGACGAGACGGGGTTCACCCAGCGTCGGCACGTTCCCCGCTTCGGTGCCTCGGACCCGCTGCTGTCCGGCGAGGTCACCACCTTCCTGGGCGGTGGCCATGCCATCCGCATGAGCGTGATCGACCAGGTCGGCGACTTCCCGGCTCCGTTCTTCTACGCGCACGAGGAGACCGACTTCGCCTGGCGCGCGCTCGACGCCGGGTGGGACATCCACTACCGGGCCGACATGGTGTTGCAGCACCCGCGTACCGACCCGGCCCGGCACGCCACCTACTACCGGATGACGGCCCGCAATCGGGTGTGGCTGGCGAAGCGTCACCTGCCCGCCGTCCTGGTGCCGATCTACCTCACCTCCTGGGCGCTGTACACGCTGGTTCGCCGGCCGCCGCTGGCCGGGCTCAAGGCGTGGTGGTCCGGGTTCTTCGAGGGCGTCCGCACCCCATGCCCGCCGCGGCGACCGATGCGGTGGAGCACGGTGTGGCGGATGACGCGGCTGGGCCGACCGCCGGTGATCTGACAGCCGGCCC
>NZ_JAHTKP010000202.1 GCF_019192735.1 Kitasatospora aureofaciens | reverse complement strand
GGTGCGGCGCTGGGTGCTGGAAGTGATCGGCCTGCTGGCCGCCCGCTCCCCGCGCCTGGACCGCGCACTGGCGAAGGTGGCCAAGGACAGCGGGTGCGTGGTGCTGCTGGACGGCACACTGATCCGCACCCGGCGACGGACCGGTCAGGCGAACCGGAAGAACTACTCGGGCAAGCACAAGGCGCACGGCCTGCTCTTCCTCGCCCTGACCGATGCGAAGGGGCGGCTGCTGTGGATCTCCTCGGCCCGCCGCGGCGCGTGCAGCGAGATCACAGCTGCCCGCTACGAGAAGCTGTGCGCGCGGCTGCGCGAGTTTGAGCTGGGAGCGGTCGCCGACCTGGGCTTCGTCGGCCTGGACGACGGCGACGGGGAACACCCGGCGGTCATCACCGGGTTCAAGGCGAGCGGCGGCAAGCGCCTGTCCTCGCCGAAGAAGGTCGTGAACCGGCTGATCAGCAGCCTGCGGGCCCCGGTCGAGCACGGCTTCGCGAGCCTGAAGACCTTCCGGATCCTGACCAAGGTGCGCATGCACCCGCGGCACGCCACCGCGCTGGTACGGGCCCTGCTGGTGCTGACGCACCACCAGGTGGCAC
>NZ_JAHTKP010000201.1 GCF_019192735.1 Kitasatospora aureofaciens | reverse complement strand
CCACGTCACAGGCCGCCACCGTGACCTCGACACCCAACTCCTCCAGATCGGCAACGAGTTCCGGCATCCCGGACGCCTCTGTGCCACGACGCGAGACCAGCAGCAGCCGCCCGGCCCGTCCGGTCGCCGCCAGATGTCGGGCGACCAGGCCGCCCAACGCACCCGACGCACCCGTCACCAACACCGTGCCGCCACGACCGTCGATGCCGGCCGCGGTGGGCGCAGACGGCACACGCACAAGCCGCGGCACCCGCACCTGACCCGCCCGCACCGCAAACTGCGACTCACCGGACGCCACACCTGCCCGCAGGAACGACACCGCGTCGGCAGACAGGTCGTCCAGGTCCGCCAGCAGCACCCGGCCGGGGTTCTCCGACTGGACCACCCGCACCAGACCCCACACCGGAGCAGCCGCGACCTCCACCGGCACCTCGGGACCGGCGTCCACGGCACGCTCGGTCACCACCACCAACCGCGCCCCGGACAACGCATCCGCAGCCAGCCACTCCTGCACCAGACCCAGCACGCGCACCGCAGCACCACGAGCCGCACCCGCGACATCGCCGGCACCCGGCTCCGGCACGACCCGCACCACCACAACCTCGG
>NZ_JAHTKP010000200.1 GCF_019192735.1 Kitasatospora aureofaciens | reverse complement strand
GAACACGGCACCACCACCACGATCGCCTCCACCGTCACCGGCGAGATCGACGACGTCGCCCGCCAGGCCGCCGTCCTCTCCGAACTCGTCGAGGACGGCATACTCGCCGGCATCCACTTCGAGGGCCCCTTCATCTCCCGCAACCGCTGCGGCGCCCACCGCCCCGACCTGCTCCGCGACCCCGACCCCGCCCTCGTCCGCAAACTCGTCGACGCCGCCCGCGGCCACGCGAAAATGGTCACCCTCGCCCCCGAACTCCCCGGCGGCCTCGACTCCGTCCGCATGCTCGCCGACCTCGGCGTCATCGCCGCCGTCGGCCACACCGACTCCGACTACGCGACCACCCTGGAAGCCGTCGACGCCGGCGCCACCGTCGCCACCCACCTCTTCAACGCCATGCCCGCCATCGCCCACCGCGCCCCCGGCCCGATCGTGGCGCTGCTGGAGGACGAGCGGGTCACCGTCGAACTCATCAACGACGGCGTCCACCTGCACCCGTCCGTCCTCGACCTCGCCTACAACACCGCCGGCGCCGACCGCGTCGCCCTGATCACCGACGCCATGGGCGCCGCCGGCATGGGCGACGGCCTCTACCCCCTCGGCCCCCTCCAGGTCCAGGTCAAGGACGGCGT
>NZ_JAHTKP010000199.1 GCF_019192735.1 Kitasatospora aureofaciens | reverse complement strand
ACGAGGCCGGACAGCAGCGGCGGAACATCGCCGGAACGTTGCAGGGCCGGCAGGTCCACCTCGGCCGCCACAAGCAGCGCCTCGGGCCGGTCGACCGCCGCGTCCAGTACGGCAAGTCCACGTTCGTCGGACAACGGGCGAAGACCCTGGCGGGCCATCCGCCGCCGGTCGGCGTCCGTGATGTCGCCGGCCATGCCCTGCTCCCAGGGACCCCACGCCAGCGACACGGCAGGCAGACCCCGATGACGCCGGTGGGCGGCCAGAGCGTCCAGGAAGGTGTTGCCCGCCGCGTAGTTGGCCTGGCCCGCATTGCCGACCACACCCGCGATCGACGAGAACAGGACGAACACGTCCAGATCCATGCCGCGCGTCAGCTCGTGCAGATTCCACCCGGCGTCGACCTTCGGCCGCATCACCGACTCCAGCCGCTCCGACGTCATCGAAGCAACGATCCCGTCGTCAAGGACTCCCGCCACATGGACAACGCCCGTCAGCGGCACACCCTTCAGGACGTCCGCGAGTTCCTCGCGGTCGGCCACGTCACAGGCCGCCACCGTGACCTCGACACCCAACTCCTCCAGATCGGCAACGAGTTCCGGCATCCCGGACGCCTCTGTGCCACGACGCGAGACCAGCAGCAGCCGCCCGGCCCGTCCGGTCGC
>NZ_JAHTKP010000198.1 GCF_019192735.1 Kitasatospora aureofaciens | reverse complement strand
CCCCGGACAGGGCAGGATGAGAGCAGGCCGCACGGGCCCAGGTAAGCGTCACAACTCACCCAACCCGTGCGGCCCTTCTCACGTCACGGGCCGACCGCGACCACGAGCATTGCTCCCAAGGTCGTAATCGTCGGGCCCGCTCCCGCACCTGGCAGCGCAGGATCTCCTGGATCCGCTGGTCAAGGCCGTCCTGGCGCCACAGGCTGAAGTAGTAGAACACCGCCGACCAGGCCGGAAAGTCGTGCGGCAGGAGCCGCCACTGGCAGCCCGTCCGGTTCTGGTACAGCAGCGCGTTCACGACCTCCCGCAGGTCACAGGAGCCCGGGTCCCCGGTCGCCGAGCGCGACACCCGCTCCTGCTTCCAGGCGGTGACCAGCGGCTCGATCAAGGCCCACTGCCCGTCGGACAAGTCCGTTGAGTACGGCATCCGTTCCATGCCCCAACAGCATCATGCACACGACACGCGAGTCAGCCTGAACGACTCCGTACACACGAACGGGCGACATCAGATCATCCAGAAACGGACTTAACGCCCTCTCAGTGGGCATTTTGATAGCGATCATCCACTATACGGCCTTCGTCCATGTCATGATTTGCCCCGATCTACGGAGAAGACGAGGTATGCCCTCACAGGGGCAGCGAAGGCCAGAGTCCGTCTCATCCGCT
>NZ_JAHTKP010000001.1 GCF_019192735.1 Kitasatospora aureofaciens | reverse complement strand
TCCACTGCACCGTGGCCACGCTGCCACCCCTGGCCCAAGGAACAAGTCCCAGACCGCTCCCCGGGCCGCCCCAGAGCATCTCAACTCTGGGTCATCGCAAGGAACTTGGAATTAGCCACCAAGATCGAATGAGCTGCAGGTTGATCACCGCTGTCAGAGGTGCAGGTCATTCCCGGTGGCTTGAGTGAGCAACGTTCAGCGGCGTAGCAGCAGTCCTTCGCGCAGGGATGCAAGGAGTGGCGTCTCGGTATCTCCTGCGTAGCCGAAATGCAGCTCCTGTCGCGCTCGGGTTGCCAGGACGTAGTACGTCATGCGCAGCGTTGCCGAGGTGGGGTCGGCGGCGCCATCGGCGTGGGTGTCGGGGATGACGACGGTGTCGAATTCGAGGCCTTTGGCGCTGGCGCGGTTGACGATGACGATGCCAGGGCGGGTGAAGTCGATTGTGCGGTAACGACCGTGTGTGGCCTGTGAGGTGTAGAGCTGGGGCTGCAGGCGGGGAGCCTTGCGTTCCAAGCGGGTCAGCACGTCGAACTGGGCGTGGGCGGAGCTGAGGATGACGCCGATGCTGCGCCGGGAGTGGCGTTCTGCAAGGGCGATGAGTAGATCGGTCACGGCACCGGGATGGTCGAGGCGGTGCAGACGGGGCGTCGGGCCTTCTCGATCTGGGAGCGGCGGGGCAGTGGCGCCGGTGTGGAAGCGGGCCGCGAGCTCTGCGATCTGACGGGTGTTGCGGTGGTTCCCCGCGAGCGTGTGGCTGGTGCATTGGCCGAGAGCGCCGACGATCTCGGCCACCGTGGAGTTGGTTTCGGTGAGGCGCTGGCACTCGTCGGCGTACACCGTCGTACGGCTGCCGAGAATGCGGCAGAGCCGGTAGAAACCGACCGGAAGGTCCTGCCCCTCGTCGACCATGAGGGCGGGGCCGGGGTCGGCGATCGCGGCCCGCTCGTAGAAGCCGGCCCAGTCGAACCAGCCGTCGTCGGTCTTTGGTGCGTCACCGCCGAACCACTGGGCCAGCCAGGCGTGGGCCGTGGAGACGCGCACGCCGTGGTCCTCGGTGCCGAGGGCGGAGACGACCGGTGCGATGGTCTGGCGCAGCAGGTTGGAGCGGGTGAGGAGGACCGTCGGCGTGCCCGTGAGTGCGAGCATCAGGGCGCGCTGGGCGGCCAGCAGGCTCTTCCCGCTGCCGGGCGGGCCGCTGACCAGGTGGTTGCCGTCGAACGGCAGGGTGTCCAGCGAGGTGCGCTGGGCGGGGCTGAGGTCGAGATAGGTGATCGTCATGGCAGTGGCCTACTCCAGTGCGGCGGCCGCGGTGGCGCGAGCGGCGGAGACGACGGATTCGAAGTAGCCGGGGACCTGTTCGCCCCCGACGAGGAGGGCCCAGTCCAAGAGGGTGTTGCCGCTCTCGCAGCTGGTCTCCGGGAGGAGGCAGCAGGCGTGGCAGGCGGCGCGGTTGAGGTTGCCGAAGCCCTGGCCGCTGTGTTCGGCGCAGAGCGGGTCGGCGGAGCACCAGGCGGCGGCCTCGATCATCCGCAGGAAGGTCTCGGCGAGGTGGGGCGCCTCGCCCTGCTGGACGAGTCCGCCGAGGGTGCCTTCGGCGTCGCCGGCCCCGGTGTAGACGAGGATTCCGTGCTGGTCGTGCTCGGGCCGTGCGTACACCCGCTCGCGCAGGCTCGCCGTCGTGTATCCGGACTCGAAGGCGAGCTGGCGGATGAGCAGGTGGGCGAGCGTGTGCAGGAGGACGAAGCGGGGCGACAGCTCCGCTCCGGTCAGGCCGGCCAGCTGGTCCTTGCGGAAGGATCCGTCCAGGTCGGCGCGCATCCCGGCGACTCGTCGGCGGACCTCCTCGTCCTGCTCCCAGTCGGTGAGGCAGGCCTTGTCGAGGGTGAGGAAGACACCCTCGCCGAAGACCTCGACGGCGGGCAGCCACTTGAGCCGCTTCGCGGTGTCGGCGGGTACGAAGGCCGCGTCCGGTGACACCCTGCTGAACCCGGAAAGGGCGCGGACCTCGCGCAACCGGTCCGCGAGGACGACCCGCCCGATCCGGCGGTGGAGTTCGGCCCAGGGTTCGCCGGTCTCGTGGGCGAGGCCGAGGGTGGTGCCGCGGATTGTGAAGTCGCGTGTGGCAGGACGGGCCGGCGCGGTGAACGCGGCCCACTCCTCGCGGCTGAGGTCCGGGCGCGCCGAGGCGGTGGTGCTTTCGCCGGAGGACGGCGGGACGGCGCCCGTCTCCTCTGCCAGGAGTGCGTCCAGGAGCGCGTCGTCGGCGCCGGTGTCCTCCTTGATCATCTCGCGGAACACCCCGGCCTTGGACCCCTCGGAGGCCCGGCACAGTGGGATCCACAGGTCGTTCGCCAGCACCTTGGCGGCGAGGTCCTGGTCGGTCACGGCCGAGGTGTCGCCCTCCGGGATGTCGAGGGCCGAGTGCGTGACGGGGTAGTAGAGGTTGCCCGCCGTGCGCTGCACGATCTGCACGGGCTTCACGCACGGTGCGGCCTCGCCGGCCCGTTGCCACGGGTTGCGCCCCGAGCAGCGCAGGCCGTGGGTGCCCAGGACGTCCAGGAGGTCCCGGGAGGCGCCGCAGCCCTTCACCCCGCACTCGACCGAGAGCGCCTCCAGACCGGTCGCCCGCTCGGAGACCCGGAACCGCAGCTGCTCGCGGGAGGTGCAGGCCTGGCGCCCGGCGGCGTCGTGCCGCGAGTGCGCCCAGAACCACCAGTCGACGTCACCCAGATGGCCAGCTGCGCAGATCTGCACGAAGCGCATCGGCGTGAGCTGCCGCACTGGCGAACACGAAGGGCAGCGTGGCGGGACGCCGTGCTTCTCGTCGGTGATGCGCCATCGCACCATGCGCCGGCACGAGCCGCAGAACAGCCAGGCCGGGAAGCGGATGTAGGGCGCGCCAGCCGCGTCCTGCCGGTCGTACCGGTCGTCCGTCGCGGCCGGGGCAGCGTAGAAGCCGGTCACGCCGAGCTTGGCGGCGAGCCGCGGGGACTCGACGGGCTGCCGCAGCCGCGGCCAGTCCCCGATGCCGGTGGCGACGAACGACTCGCCCTGGATGTCCAGGACGGCGCCGACCCCGAACGGAAGCACGGTCTGTGCCTGGCGGACCCTCAGTCGTCGGCTCACTGGTCGCTTCCCTTCACTGTCACCTGGCACTCCCGGTCGACGTTGCGCATCGAGTTCGGGGTCTCCCAAAGACCGCCGTACTGCTCGAATCCCTTCAACAGGTTCAACTGGCCCTTGCCCTGGCTGCGGTAGTGGAGTTCCTTGCCGTCCGCCCGGGCCTCGCGAGCGGCGTGCTGCCAGTCGGTGAGCAACTGGGCGAGTTCCGCCCGGATGCCGTCGGCGGCGCGCGGATCGCTTGCGGCGGCCCGCGTCATAAGCTCTTCGGCGAGTTCCTCGGCGGCCGGCAGCACGTCAGGGAGGCGGCCGGCCTGGTTCTCCTCGGAGATGCCGAGTCGGTGCCGTACCAGGATGACCAGCGCGGCGTGCAGGGCACGGCGCCGCGAGGGGACGGACCACGGAGTCACGCTGGTCGGTTCGACGTGCCGGTACAGCGAGCGGTGGTAGGTGCCGAAGGTTTCGTAGTGCGAGCGGTCGCGGGGCCGCGTCGCGTTGAAGAACGCGACGACGAGGCCGGGCACGGTGTGGCGACCCACCCGGCTGGTGGCCTGGATGTACTCGGCGGTCGTCTTCGGTTGTCCCTGCATGAGCATCAGCGCGAGCCGCTTCACGTCCACACCGACCGACAGCATGTTCGTGCACGGCAGGAAGGACACCGCCTGCGGATCGTCCCACGGCCGCTCCAGCCGGTCGAGCAGGACGGGCTGCTCGGCCCGAGGCAGGTTGCTGGTCAGCTCCTGCACCTGGCGGTCGGTCAACTCGCGTGCGCCGCGGCCGTTGTCGAGCCCAGCGAGTTGCGCCGGGATGTCGTCGGCTGCCGCAGTGACCGTGCGGCCCAGTTCTCGCAGGCTGTGGTGGTAGGCGACGAGGGTCCAATAATCGTCCCGGTGCTCCTCCGGAAGCTCCCAGGCGCCCTGGAGCATGGCGGCAGCGGTGGTCACGGCCGCACGGCCGGCGGTGTGACCCTGTGCCATCACGCCGACGTAGCGACGGCCGGGCCGTGACGTGTCGGGCTCGGCGAAGTACGAGTGGCGGGCATCCAGGCCTGCCGGGGGGAAGAGCTGAACGTCGCCCCCGTACAGGGCGCGGACCTGCGGGCCGGAGCGGCGGATGGTGGCGGTGGAGGCCACCACCTTGGGGCCCCTCCCGTCAGCCGTGGCGCACAGGCCGAGCACCGCCGCCTCGTAGAGGCCGACCGTCGTGCCGAGCGGTCCGGTCAGCAGGTGCAACTCGTCCTGGATGACGAGCGACGGCGGGAGGTTGGCGGTGCCGGCCCCGAAGAGTCGGCCGGCGCGCGGTTCCCAGGCGAGCCGGGCGAACTTGTCGACGGTGCCGAGGACGAAGGTCGGCGGGCGGTCGTACAGCTGCTGGTCCACCACGGCGACCGGCAGCTCGTCGTGGAAGGCGCACTTCTCGCGCGGGCAGAAGAAGGCGAAGGAGTCCGCTGCGGCGCGCACCCCGTAGTCGCCGATGTCGGGTGACTTGTGGGCCGGGAGGATGCGGGTGCCGCACCACGGGCACCGGTCGAGGATGAACACGTCCTCCGGGCGGGCGGCGGCGCGGACCTCGTCGAAGAGGTTGCGGGCCGCTTCGTAGGAGTTCGGCGACGTCGCCTCGCCCACCCAGAGCCCGATCGAGAACGGCTCGTCGCCGTGGGTGCCCGGGTCCGCGCGGCGCAGGGTCTCCAGGGCGCAGAGGGTGGTGGCGGCGCGCTGGAACTGCTGCGTGGTGAGGAGGCTGAGGGTGTAGCGGCTCAGCACGGCGGTTCCGCCGCCGTTGGGTGCGCCGCGGCGCAGCAGCATCGCGAAGGAGGCGAGGAGGAGGTACGCCTCCGTCTTGCCGCCGCCCGTGGGGAACCAGATCAGGTCGGTCACTTCGCGGTCGGGGTGGCCGGGGTCGGCCGTTCCGTCGAGTGCGAGCAGGAAGAAGGCGAGCTGGAACGGGCGCCAGCGTGATTCGGCGTCCGGCTCGGGATCGAGCAGTACGGGCTCGTGCCGGCCGCGGCGCTCCCCGGCCTGGTCGGGGCGGATGTGGCGCATCTGGAGGGTCATGGCCCGGTTGGCGGTGCGGAACGCCCGGAGCAGCTCGGGGCGGGACGGATCGCAGAGCGTCCGGACGCCGGCCTCCATCCGGCGGACGGCCGAGCCGATCCGTTCCAGGATGCGTTCCGCGGCCTCGCGTCCCCATGCGGGAACGTCCGTCCGGCACTGGTCCTCGTACCATGAACGGTAGTCGGCGGTGAACAGTGCGAGCTCGGAGCGGAGCTCGTCCACGGGCAGGTTGGGATCCGCGAGGTGCAGGAGACTCAGCACCGGTGTGTCGACCAGTCCTGCCGCGCGGGTGGCCGGCACCTCGGCCTCCGGCATCACGGCCGCCCGCAGCACGGTGATTCGCCCGCTCCCGTCCGATTCCTCCTCCACCGCGCAGCCGTGGCCGACGGCGTGGGTGCGGACGTGCCGGTACTGGAGCCGGAGCTCCTGTTCCTCCGGGTCCCGGCTGGCCAGCCGCACGCTCGGGTACTGGAGGACCGAGCCGTCCACCGGTCGCACGGCGAGCCCCACCTGGAACGGCATGCGGTCCCACTGTGCCGTACGGCCGAGGGCCTGCCCGGCACGCGCCGTGTTGACCAGGGCGACGGTGACCAGGTGTCCGGGGCCGAAACCGCGTCGCCGCACCCGGATCTCGGCCCGGCCGTCGAGGACGGTGACCTGCTCCCCGTCCGGTCCGATGACGTGCGATTCGTCCTCCAGCGGCATCCGCTTCCACTGCCGGCCGTGTTCGCCCTGCAGCGTGGCGTACCGGGCCCCGGTACAGCGCACCTCGATGGCCGAGGCGTCGGTGTAGAAGCTGAGCCCGAGGGAGGACGGCAGCCACGAGTTGGATTCCGGAACGGGATCGGAGGAGGGGTTCGTGTCGCTCGCGGTGGACTCCGTGCCGGGGCCGTCCAGTTGCTCGGCCGAGACGGTCAGCCGCTGCTGAAGGTCGGCGTCCTGGGCGTAGAGCGTACCCATCAGGTACTGGCGGTCGGGCGGCGCGTCGATGATCTCCTCCGGCCCGTGGGCGGGGCCGACGAGCTGGCGCCGGAGGTAGTCGACGAGTTCGTCTCTGGGTTCCACACTGTCGTCCGTTCTCGGGTTCGGCTGTACTGCCCGGTGCTGTGGGGCGGTTTGGTCACGGTGCCGCGGCCGGCGGGGTCGGACGGGGCACCGGCCGTTTCCGGACGGGTAGGGGCGCACGCTGCCACTCCACGCCCAGGGACTCCAGGACGACCCGGCGGTGGGTGGGCAGCCCGGCCCCGTTGAAGCCGGCGATCTCACGCTGTTCGTCGATCCACTGGCCCAGGGGGAAGTCCCCCTCCTGGTGGTCCGGCTCGGGTAACCGGCCCCCTTCACGTCTGCGGAAGGTCTGCAGGGCGTTTACGCCGGCGAGCCAGTCCCGGTTCGCGAGGTCCTTCGAGATCGCGTACACGGCGTTGGACGACGCGGCGTCGAGCCACTTGTCGGTCAGCATCCTGCGCAGCGTGAGGTACGGAGCACCGGCGGGGTCCGTGAAGGCGAGTTTCAGCACGGGCCGGACCTTCACCTCCAGCTGGCGGACCCGCTCCCGGGTGACCCCGAGGGCCTTCCCGAGCTCGTCCAGGGTGGCCGGGTCCTGCCCGTCCAGCCCGTACCGCCTGGTGACGATACGGGCGAAGCGCTCGGGAAGCGCTGCGACGGCCGCGTGCAGCTCCGCTTCGGTCAGGGCGTCGATGACCGTGCCCTCCACCCCCGGGATCGCGGTACGGGTCTCGATGAGATCGCCGAGATGGACGCCGTCGCCGATGGTCCGGTCCAGCGAGTCGGTGCGACGGCTGAGCCGCCGAACCTCGTCCACCTTCGTCACCGGGAGGTCGCAGGCAACCGCCACGTCGGCGGCCCGGATCGGGAGGCCCCGGGAGAGCAGGGCACGTTCGGCGCGGGCCACCTTCTGCATGACCTCGTGCATGTGCACCGGAACGCGGATGGCGCTGCCCTCGTCGGCGACGGCCCGGCCGATCATCTGGCGGACCCACTGGGTGGCGTAGGTGGAGAACTTGATGCCCATGAGCGGGTCGAACTTTCGGGCTGCCCGCAGCAGGCCGAGCTTGCCACTCTGAGCGAGGTCCTCGTAGTCCAGCCCCTGGGCGGTGAACTGCCGCGCGAGGGAGTGGACGAGCCCCAGGTTGTGCACGACCAGGCAGTCCCGTGCCCGTCGCCGCTCGTCCTCCGGCAGGAGCCCGGCCAGTTCCTCGTCGGTCGGTTCGATGCCCATCCGCCGCACCCCGCCCCGCAGGAGCACGGTCAGGCCCACCTCCTCCTCCGCGGTGAGGATGCGCTTGGCCGGGCGGAGGGTGAAGCGGTCATCGGTCAGCACGTCGCGGGCTGCGGTCACGGCTCGCTCCAGGTGGCCTGCCGCGACCGGCGCCGCCTGCGCCGGGATCGACAGCGCGGCTCCCGGGGGAGCGCCGCGCGGGTCTGGTGCAGTTGCGGCGCCGTCGGGCGACGGGATGATTCGGGCACCGGACCGGAGCTCCTCGGTCTCGGACACGGAGAGGCCGGCCAGCCGGGCGACCCTATCCACCGCCCGGGTGTCGACCATCCCCGCGCGGTCGGCGAAGCGGTCCAGTAGCCGGCGCGCGGTGTCCATACGGGGGGAAGCGGCCCGCCGCTGTGCGGGTGCCCGTTCGGCCTCCTGGCGGGGCGGTTCGCCGATCCGGAGCTTCATCGCGGTGAGCGCGTCGGCCAGTCGGCCGCGTGCTTCCTCGCTCAGCCCGAGCGCCTCGGTCTCACTGCGGAAGACCTGGTAAGGCACGACCCCGCGCACTTGCTTCGTCTGAAGGTCGGCGTACAGCCTGCCGAGGGCGGCCTTCAGGCTCGGAACCTGGTGGTTCATCTTCCCACCCCTTCACACGGAGGTGAGGCACGGCGGCCTCGAATGCGTGCACGCTGCGAGCTGCGAACCCGATGTACACGGAGACGCTAGCGGCAGCATGTTAGCGCCGTCAACACATAAAACATATGGTGTACGTGTCTCCGGGAATCGTGTACGGTTCCTCTTGTCGCCGCCCGCTCGTCGCCCAGCGACGGTCGGTGGCGCGCGGGAGTGGCATGCGGCGTGGTGCGTCCGGAATCCGGGGTGTGGAGGAGTGACAGTGGGCCTGGAGCTGATCGGTGGCCGGTTCCGTCTGTTGGGGGCGATCGGCGCCGGCAACATGGGGGAAGTCCACAAGGCCGAGGATCTGAGGTCGCCCACGGGCGGACCGGACCGCGTGGTCGCCGTCAAGACGATCCTCCGCCGCCGCTCCGGTGCTGCCATCGACACCTACGGGGACACCAAGGCGGTCGAGCGCTTCGCCCGGGAGGTGCGCATCATGCGCCGCCTGGATCACCCCCACCTCAGCCGCCTCATCGACGGTGGCGTGGACGAGGACCACGGCGGCCTGCCCTACCTCGCGATGGAGTACCTCGACGGAGAGGTCCTGCGCGACCTGATCGCGGAGGAGGGGCAGCTCCCCATCGCCTGGGTTGCCGCGATCGGCGCCCAGATCGCCGACGGACTCTCCGCCGCGCACGCGGCCGGCATCGTGCACCGCGACCTCAAGCCCGCCAACGTGATGCTCACCAGGGGCGGCGTCGTCAAGGTCCTCGACTTCGGCATGGGCCGGATCGTCGACGACGCCGAGGACGCCCGGCTCACCAGCACCGGCGTCGCGGTCGGCACCGCCCGGTACATGGCACCCGAGCAGTTCAAGGCCGAGCAGGTGACGCAGGCCGCCGACCTCTACGCCCTGGGCTGCCTGCTCTTCGAGATGCTCACCGGCGTCGCGCCGTTCGTCGGAGAGGCGGCGTACGAGCTGATGCGCAAGCACATCGAGGACAGCCCGACTCCGGTGGGCCTGATCCGGCAGGACGTGCCCGCGGAGCTGGCCCGCCTGATCGACCGTCTCCTCGCGAAGCAGCCTGTTGACCGCCCTGCCGACGCCGTCGCCGTCCGCGACGTCCTCCTCCCGCTCGTCGACCGGGACGGCGGTGCCCGGCAGCTCCCCACCTGGAGCGCGTTCGACCCTGTCCCGACCCTGCGTACCGCGCAGCCCGCACAGACCGCACAGCCCACGGCATCCGCTGCTGAGGCGCCCGCAACTCCCGCGACCACCACGGGTATGGACGTCTTCGGTGTCCACCGCGAGCTCATCAAGGATTATCGCTCCTTCACCGAGGGCGGGACGGTCATTCGCGACGATCGGATCGCTGCGTTCGTCGAGGACGACCTGGACGCCAAGTCCCAGTGGCCCGACCCGTGGCTGTCGTTGAACCCATTCTTCGCCGGCGGTGGCACCGTCCTGGAGCTCGCGGGCCGGGATGTGCTGCACGAAGAGTGTGCGCGCATCTTCCAGGCGAAGAAGACGGAGGGCGGTACGGTCTGCGACGGCCGTCCGCTGACCCTGCACCAGCACCAGCGCGAGGCGCTCGAAGCAGCGCAGTCGGGTGCCTCGTACGTGCTGACCACCGGAACCGGCTCCGGCAAGTCGCTCGGATACATCGTGCCGATCGTCGACAAGGTCCTGAAGGACCGCCAGGCCGAGGGCCCGGCGGCCGCCAAGCGGGTCCGCGCGATCATCGTCTACCCGATGAACGCCCTTGCCAACAGCCAGCTCAAGGAGCTTGAGAAGTACCTTCGCGACGGCTATGGCAACGGCCGTGAACCCGTCACCTTCGCCCGCTACACCGGCCAGGAGGACGACGCGGCCCGCAAGGAGATCCGCGACAACCCGCCGGACATCCTGCTCACCAACTACGTGATGCTGGAGCTGATGCTCACGCGGCCGGACGACCGCAAGAGCCTCGTCAAGATGGCCAAGGGCCTGGAGTTCCTGGTCTTCGACGAACTGCACACCTACCGCGGCCGCCAGGGCGCCGATGTCGCCCTGCTGATCCGCCGGGTTCGTGAGGCGTGCCAGGCCGGTCGGCTCCAGTGCGTCGGAACCTCCGCGACCATGTCGACCGAGGGCACGACCGAGGACCAGCGGAAGGTCGTCGCGAACGTCGCCTCGACCCTCTTCGGCGTCAAGGTCGAGCCCCGGCACGTCATCGGCGAGACCCTGGTACGGGCCACCGACGACGCGCCGCCGACCGTGTCGCCCGAGCGCCTCAGGGCCCCGGCCGCGCCGCGGGCCTACGGCGAGCTCGTCCGCGACCCGCTCGCGCGCTGGATCGAGACCCGCTTCGGACTCGCCACCGACGCGGACGACGGTCGTCTCGTCCGTCAGAAGCCCGCCAAGATCGAGGTCGCCGCAGCAGAGCTGGCGGAGCAGAGCGGTGTGCCCGCGGAGCAGTGCGCCGCCGCGATCCGGGCCACCCTGGAGGCAGGCTCACAGGCCCGGCACCCGGTCACCGAGCGGCCGCTCTTCGCCTTCCGCCTGCACCAGTTCCTCTCCAAGGGCGACACCGTCTACACCACCCTGGAGGACAAGCTCTCCCGTCACCTCACCCGCGGCTACCAGCTCGAACAGCCCGGCTCCGGTGGAAAGTTGCTGATGCCGCTCGCCTTCTGCCGCGAGTGCGGCCAGGAGTACCTGACGGTGTGGCGTACGGAGAAGGACGGTGAGGTCCGCTACGAGGCGCGCCGCGACACCTCCGCGACCGGCGGCCGCCAGGGCGACGGCTACCTCTACGTCGACCACGACCGCCCGTGGCCCCGCAACACCGAGGCCGCCATCGCGGACCGCCGGCTCCCCGAATCCTGGCTGGAGATCGACGACCGCGGTCAGGAGGTCGTCCGCAAGTCGCACCGCGACCGGGTGCCGCGAGCCGTCACCGTGGACCCGTACGGCACCGAGGGATACGGCGAACTGGAAGCCGCATTCATCCCGTCCCCGTTCCTGTTCTGCGTGCACTGCGGTGTCGCCTACGAGCAGACCCGCGGCCGGGACTTCGCCAAGCTCGCCACACTCGGCCAGGAAGGCCGCTCCTCGGCGACCTCGCTGATCTCCGCCTCCGTGGTCCGCTCGCTGAAGTCGGTGCCGGAGGAAGCCCTCGACAAGGAGGCGCGCAAGCTCCTCACCTTCGTCGACAACCGGCAGGACGCCTCCCTGCAGGCCGGACACTTCAACGACTTCGTGCAGATCACCCAGGTACGCGGCGCCCTCTACCGGGCCGCCGTCGCGGCCGGCGAGGAGGGCATCCACCACGAGGAGCTGGCCTCCTCGGTCGCCAACGCCCTCGCGCTCGCCCCGGCCGACTACGCCGGCGACGCGGCGGACCTGCCGCCCGCGCTCGCCCGCAGCGCGGCGAAGACCCTGCGTGACGTCATCGCCTTCCGGCTCTACCTGGATCTCGAACGCGGCTGGCGCATCACCATGCCCAACCTGGAACAGACCGGCCTGCTGGAGATCGACTACCAGGACCTCCAGTGGGTCGCCGAGCACCAGGAGCGGTGGGAGGGCACCCACCAGGCGCTGCGCGACGCCGACCCGGCCCTGCGCGCCGAGATCACGAAGGCGCTCCTCGACGAGATGCGCCGCGCCCTCGCCATCGACGTGCAGTACTTCCGCGACGACTTCGACTCCCTCCAGCGGGCCAGCGAGGAACGCCTCATCGACCCGTGGGTGCTGACCAAGTCCGACAGCCCCAAGGTCGGCACCGCCTACCCCCAGCCCTCCCGCCCCGGCCTGGATCGCTCCGGCCTGTTCCTGTCGGCCGCGGGCAAGTTCGGCAAGTACCTGCGCCGGACGGACCGTGCCTTCCGCGAGCTCGACAAGGGCGACCTCCAGCTCGTCATCGAGGAGCTGCTGAAGGTGCTGGCCAAGGCCGGTCTGGTCAGGGAGGTCTCGCAGACCCCGCAGCGCTCCGGCCGCTTCCGCAGCCCCGCCGGGTCGGCCACCACCGGTTACCGGGTCGCCGCGCAGACCCTGGTCTGGCGTGCCGGCAAGGGCGAGCGGGGCGCCCACGACCCGCTCACCCGCACCTACGCCAGCGGTGACGGCCCGCGGGTCAACACGTTCTTCCAGGAGCTCTACCGCAACGCGGCCAGGGAGTTGGCTGGTCTCTTCGCCCGGGAGCACACCGCCCAGGTCGACCCGACCGAGCGCGAGAACCGTGAAGAGGCGTTCCGCAAGGCGGAGTTGAAGCTCCTCTACTGCTCGCCGACGATGGAGCTGGGCGTCGACATCTCCTCGCTCAACGCCGTCATGATGCGCAACGTCCCGCCGACACCCGCCAACTACGCACAGCGGTCCGGGCGCGCGGGCCGCAGCGGCCAGCCCGCCCTGGTCACCACGTACTGCGCCACCGGCAACAGCCACGACCAGTACTACTTCCGTCGCTCCGAGCGCATGGTCGCGGGTGCCGTCGCCCCGCCGCGCCTCGACCTCGCCAACGAGGACCTCGTTCTCTCCCACGTCCAGGGCATCTGGCTGGCCGAGGCCGGCCTCAAGCTCGGCCGGGCCGTCACCGAGGTCCTCGACATCTCCTACCCCGAGACCGGCGACCGCCCCAACCCGGCCCTCGAACTGCACCCCGGCCTCCACGCCGCCTCGCGGGACACCGGCGCCCAGACCCGCACGATCGCCGCCGCCTACCAGGTGCTCGGCCCGCTGCTGCCCGACTTCGCCCGGACCACGTGGTGGGACGAGCGGTGGATCGAGGACCGGGTGTGCACCGTCCCCGAGCGGTTCGACCGCGCCTTCGACCGCTGGCGCGAGCTGTACCGGGCCGCGCTGGACGACCAGTACGTCCAGAACAAGCGGGTCCTTGACCACAGCCTCACCGAGGGCGACCGCAGGCGCGCGGTGGGCCGGCGGCGGGAGGCCGAGACCCAGCTCAACCTGCTCAAGAACGAGAGCGCGGAGAACAAGTCCGTCCTCTCCGACTTCAACCCCTACCGCTACCTCGCCTCCGAGGGCTTCCTGCCCGGGTACTCCTTCCCCCGTCTGCCGCTCGCCGCGTACATCCCCACCACCGGCCGCCGCCAGGGCGACGGAGACTACCTGCAGCGCCCCCGCTTCCTCGCCATCCGCGAGTTCGGCCCCGGGGCGCTGATCTACCACGAGGGTGCCCGCTACCAGGTCACCCGCATCCAGCTCCCGCCGGACGCCTCCGGAGACATCACGACCAGCGAGGCCCGCCGCTGCGACCACTGCGGCTACCACCACGACCCGCGCGAGCTCGACAACCGCTGCCAGATGTGCGACGAGCCGCTCGGCGCGGCCACCTACGGCCTGCTCCAGCTGCACACCGTCTACACCCAGCGCCGCGAGCGCATCTCCTCCGACGAGGAGGAACGGCGCCGGGCCGGCTACAAGCTGGAGACCTCCTACGCCTTCCAGGACCACGGCACCCGCAAGGGCCGCCAGGACGCCAGGGTCACCGACGGCTCCCGTCCGCTCGCGGCGCTGGCCTACGGTGATTCCGCGACCGTCCGGATCACCAACGTGGGCCGGCTGCGCGCCAAGAAGGACGACCCGGCGGGCTACTGGCTCGATGCCGCCGACGGCCGCTGGATGAACGACCGCGACGCGGCCGACGCCTCCGGCGACTCCGCCGAGCTGCCGGTCGTCGACGCCGACGGCAACGAGAAGCGCCGCAAGAAGCGCGTCATCCCGTACGTCGAGGACCGCCGCAACATCCTCGTCCTCACCCTCGACGAGCCGCTGCCCGAGCCGATCGCGCTCTCCCTGATGTACGCCCTGGAACGCGGCATCGAGGCCGCCTTCGAACTGGAGGACTCCGAGCTCAACAGCGAGCTCCTCCCGCCGAACGACGGCCCGCGCAACCGCTTCCTCTTCGCGGAGGCCGCCGAGGGTGGGGCCGGCGTACTCCGCCGCCTCCAGGCCGAGCCGGACGCGCTCGCCAAGGCCGCCCGCCAGGCGCTGGCGATCTGCCACTTCGACGAGCAGGGAGTCGACCTGGGTGGCCCCCACCCGGACCGCAAGTGCGAGCGCGGCTGCTACGAGTGCCTGCTGACCTACGGAAACCAGCTCAACCACACGCTCATCGACCGCCGCACGATCCGCGCCCTGCTGCTCCGGTTCGCCTCCGCCGTCGCCGAGCGCGACGCGCGCGGTGAGTCCCGAAGCGAGCAGTTCCGCCGGCTGCTCGCCGACCAGAGCCCGGATCCGACTGCCCAGCCGGGCGAGTCGCCTGAGCCCGTGGACGTGCGGACCCCGTTGGAGCGCGACCTCGTGACGTGGCTGAAGGAGCGCGGCCTGCGTCTTCCCGACGCGACCCAGACCCTGATCACCGAGGCCAATGCGATGGCGGACTTCGTCTACCGGATGCCCGGGGTGAAGCTGGCCGTCTTCGTCGACGACCCGGAGATCGAGAGCACCGCCCTGCGCGACGAGGATGCCTCGGAACGCCTTTACGACGCCAACTGGGACGTGGTCCGATTCCCGCTCGAGGGTGACTGGGACGTCATCGCGGCAGAGCACTCCCGCTACTTCGGCACCGCCCACCCGACCCGCTGACCGACGGAACCGACGAACCACTCGACGAGGACCCACCTGATGACACCCACCTACTCCGCCGGTTCCCTGGTCACCGCGCGCGGCCGCGAATGGGTCGTGCTGCCCGAGAGCGCCGCCGACATGCTCGTGCTGCGCCCCCTCGGCGGCTCCGACGACGACATCGCCGCCGTCTTTCCCGCCTTCGAGGACGTCAAGGGCGCCGAGTTCGCCGCCCCTTCGCCGGACGACCTCGGCGACCAGCGCGCCGCCGGCCTGCTGCGCTCCGCCCTGCGGATCGGCTTCCGCTCCGGCGCCGGCCCGTTCCGCTCCCTCGCCGGGATCGCCGTCGAGCCGCGCGCCTACCAGCTCGTCCCGCTGCTGATGGCACTGCGCCAGAAGACCGTCCGGCTGCTGATCTCCGACGACGTCGGTATCGGCAAGACCGTCGAGGCGGGCCTGATCGCCAGTGAACTGCTCGCCCAGGGCGAGGCCAAGGGCCTGGCCGTGCTCTGCTCGCCCGCCCTGGCCGAACAGTGGCAGGCCGAGCTGCGCACCAAGTTCGGCATCGACGCCGAACTCGTCCTCTCCTCCACCGTCTCCCGCCTGGAGCGCGGCCTGGATTTGGGGCAGTCGATCTTCGACCGGTACCCGAACGTCGTGGTGTCGACGGATTTCATCAAGTCCCCGCGCCACCGCGACGACTTCGTGCGCCACTGCCCCGAGTTGGTCATCGTCGACGAGGCCCACACCTGCGTCGCCGCCGACGACACCGCGGGCCCCGGCAACCGGGCCTCGCAGAACCAGCTGCGGTACGAGTTGCTGCGCCGGGTCGCCGAGAAGGACGACCGGCACCTGCTGCTGGTGACCGCCACCCCGCACAGCGGCAAGGAGTCCGCCTTCCGCAACCTGCTCGGCCTGGTGAAGCCCGAGCTGGCCAACACCGACCTCGACAGCAAGCGCGGCCGCGAACTGCTCGCCCGGCACTTCGTCCAGCGCAAGCGCGCCGACATCCGCCAGTACCTGACCAAGGAGGACGGTCTCACCGACGACAGCCTCGCCGAAAAGACCGCCTTCCCCGCCGACCGGTACTTCAAGGACGAGACCTACAAGCTCTCCCCGGCCTACCGCGCCCTCCTCGACGACGCCATCGCCTACGCGAGCGACCGCGTCGAGGCGGCCGGGGCGCAGGGCAAGCGCGAGGCCCGCATCGCCTGGTGGTCCGCGATCGCCCTGCTGCGCTCGCTGGTCTCCTCGCCGCGCGCCGCCTCCCAGACCCTGACCACCCGCTCCGCCACCGCCGTCGCCGTCAGCGCCGAGGAGGCCGACCGGCTCGGCGCACCGCTCACCAGCGACTCCGCCGACAGCGACACCCTGGAGGGGCTGGACGTCGTGCCCGGCGCCGAGACCGACGACGCGGGCGCTCGGCTGGCCGCCCTCGCCCAGCGGGCCGCCGGGCTGGAGGGCGCCGAGCACGACCTCAAGCTCAAGGCGCTGATCAAGCACCTCAAGGCGCTGCTCGCGGACGGCTACAACCCGATCGTCTTCTGCCGCTACATTCCGACGGCGGAGTATGTCGCCGAGGCGCTCCAGGGCAAGGGCGGCGTCAAGGCCACCGTGGCCGCCGTCACCGGCACCCTCTCGCCGCAGCAGCGCATCGAACGCATCGAGAGGCTCGCCGAGGAGGCGGGGGACAGCCTCGCCGCCCGCCGCGTCCTGGTCGCCACCGACTGCCTGTCGGAAGGCGTCAACCTCCAGCACCACTTCGATGCCGTCGTCCACTACGACCTCGCCTGGAACCCCACCCGCCACGACCAGCGCGAGGGGCGCGTCGACCGGTACGGGCAGAAGCGCGACGAGGTCCGCGTCATCACGCTGTACGGGGCCGACAACGGCATCGACGGCAAGGTGCTCGAAGTCCTCATCAAGAAGTACCGGCAGATCCGCAAGGACCTGGGGATCTCGGTGTCCGTCCCGGACGAGACCTCGGCGGGCGTCACGGACGCAATTGTCGAGTGGCTGCTGATGCGGGGCAGGGAGGGCCAGCAGGAGGGGCTGTTCGCGGTCGACGACCTGGTCGACGTTAAGGCCGCCGAGCTGGAGAAGGACTGGAACTCCGCCGCCGAGCGGGAGAAGGCCTCCCGCTCCCGGTTCGCCCAGCGCTCCATCCACCCGCAGGACGTGGCCCGCGAGGTCATCGCGATCCGTGATGCCCTGGGTAGTGCGGGGGAGATTCGCACCTTCGTGCGGGACTCCCTCAACGCCCTTGGCGCTGTCCTCCGGGATACCGAGGGCGGGGACTTCACCGCGGAGGTCTCCGGCACCCCTGCCGGCCTGCGCGACGCCCTGGCGCCCGTTGTCGGCGGCGACGCCGTCGAGACCGGCCGGCCGATCCCGTTCTGCACCGACCCCGCCGTCGCCCGAGGCGAGGCCGCCCTCGTCCGCACCGACCCGGTCGTGGGTGCCCTGGCTGGTCACGTGCTCAACGCCGCCCTCGACACGCTGGCCGAGGGGAGCCGGCCGGCCCGCCGCTGCGGCGTCGTGACGACGGATGCCGTGTCCGTCCGGACGACGCTGCTGCTGGTGCGCTACCGGTTCCACCTGACGCTGCCCTCGCGGAGCGGGGAAAAGCAGATCGTCGCCGAGGACGCCCGGCTGCTCGCCTTCCAAGGCGCGCCGAGGAACGCCATCTGGCTGCCCGACGGGGAGACGCTGGCTCTGCTCGATGCCCAGGCCACTCTCAACACCGACCTGCACTTCGGCGAACGGACGATGAGCCGCATCCTGGGTCAACTGCCCGATGTGCAGGGTCATCTGGAGTCGTACGGCGAGCAGCTCGCCGCCGAACTCGACGCCTCCCACCGCCGCGTCCGCGAGGCCACCGGCGAGATCGTCCGAGGCCTGCGCGTGCGTGCACAGCAGCCCGCCGACGTGCTCGGCGCCTACGTCTACCTGCCCGCGACCACGTCGACCGGAGAGGGCGTCTGATGTCCGCCACCACCCGCAACCAAGTCTTCTCCGCCGTCCACACCGTCGGAGGGCTGCTGCCCGCCGACATACTGGTCCGGATCGCCGAGGGCAAGGACGTCTCCGGCTCGAAGCCCGCCGACTACGGCGTCATCGGGTCCCGTTCGGTCCGTGATGATGCCGAGCGCCACTGGGACTACCTCAAGGGCGCCTGGCGCGAACTGCGTGCTCGCCTTCCTGAGGACGCCGACACGGGTGCCCCCGCTGCCGACCCCACAGGGCTCGCTACCGCCCAGTGGCTGGAGCCACTCTTTGCCGAGCTGGGCTTCGGGCGGCTGACGGCTGTGGGTGCGGCCGGCATCCCCGCCGACGGTGACGCGGAGAGGTTGTTTGCGGTCAGCCACCGCTGGCAGCACACCCTCATCCACCTGACCGCCTGGAACACCGACCT
Organism: Kitasatospora aureofaciens; assembly: GCF_019192735.1. Taxonomy (GTDB): domain Bacteria; phylum Actinomycetota; class Actinomycetes; order Streptomycetales; family Streptomycetaceae; genus Kitasatospora; species Kitasatospora aureofaciens_A. The sequence goes on along the minus strand of NZ_JAHTKP010000001.1, from coordinate 466,526 downwards.
CGACAAGCGGGTTGGTGGGGCTGGCACCGTCCCGCCGCAGTCGATGCTCCAGGAGTGCCTCAACCGCACGGAGGCCCACCTGTGGGGCGTGCTCTCCAACGGCCGTCGGCTGCGGCTGCTGCGCGACTCCAGTGCGCTCGCCACGGCGTCGTACGTCGAGTTCGACCTTGAGGCCATCTTCGACGGTGAGCTGTTCAGCGAGTTTGTGCTGCTGTACCGGCTGCTGCACGTCTCGCGGTTCGAGGTGGCGGAGGGTACGGCGGCCTCGGCGTGCCGGATGGAGAAGTGGCGCACGGAGGCTATCGCCTCCGGGACCAGGGCACTGGACCAGCTCCGCAAGGGCGTCCAGGACGCCATCACGACCCTGGGTACGGGTTTCCTCCGGCACCCCGACAACGCCGCCCTGCGGGAGAACCTCAAGGCCCAGGACCTGCACAACGCGCTGCTGCGCCTGGCCTACCGGCTGCTGTTCCTGTTCGTCGCCGAAGACCGCGACGCCCTGCACGCGCCCGAGGTGGGGGAGCAGGAACGCGAGCGGTACGCCATGTACTTCTCCTCCGCCCGACTCCGCGCTCACGCGCGGCGCCGGCGCGGCACCGCGCACGGCGACAGGTGGCAGGCCTTGCGGGTCGTCCTCGACGCGCTGGGCGACGAGAACGGCCGCCCGGAGCTCGGACTGCCGGGGCTCGGCGGCCTGTTCACGAACGGCGACGCGGACGTCCCGCTGGACGGTCTCTCCCTGTCGAACGAGTACCTGCTGACGGCAGTTCGCCACCTCGCCCAGGTACGGGACATCGGATCGCACCGCTGGCGGGCCGTCGACTACCGCCACCTGGACGCGGAGGAGCTGGGCTCCATCTACGAGTCCCTTCTCGAACTCGTCCCGCAGCACAGCGCGGTGGACCGCACCTTCGAACTCGTCGAGCTGGCCGGCAACACCCGGAAGACCACGGGCTCCTACTACACCCCGTCCTCGTTGATTGACTGCCTCCTCGACTCGGCGCTCGACCCGGTCATTGACGATGCCGTCAAGCGCGGCGAGCAGGCGGCCAAGGCCGCCAGCCGACCCGACCCGGCGGAGGACATCGTCGCCGAGCTGCTGGCCCTGACGGTCTGCGACCCTGCCTGCGGCTCCGGCCACTTCCTCGTTGCCGCCGCCCGCCGCATTGCCAAGCGCGTTGCGGCCGTCCGCGAGCGCAACCCCGAGCCGACGCTTGTCGCCGTCCGCCACGCCCTCCACGAGGTTGTCGCCCGTTGCATTTATGGCGTGGACCTCAACCCGATGGCCGTGGAACTGGCCAAGGTGTCGCTGTGGCTGGAGGCCCTGGAGCCGGGCAAGGCGCTGAGCTTCCTCGACGCCCACATGAAGCACGGCAACGCGCTGATTGGTGCTACGCCGAAGCTGCTGCGAGGCGGCGTTCCGAATGACGCCTTCAAGCCTATCGAGGGAGATGACAAGAACGTAGCTAAATCCCTAGAAAAGCAGAATGGCCTAGAACGTGCCGGCCAGCGTAGTTTGTTCAATGTTGCCAGTGAGATTAAGGTCGCAAACACGGAATTCGCGACCGACCTTCGCCGAATCGCGGCGTCCTCGTCCGACACCTTGGCAAGTGTGCGGTTGCAGGAGGCGGCATTCCGCGATTTGGAGAATTCTACGGAGTATATTCGCGCCCGCCATTTGGCGGACGCCTGGTGTGCAGCCTTCATGTGGCAAAAGATTCATGGAGCCCCGATGGCCGTAACCGAGGAGGTATTCCGTAATCTCCAGAATGCGGAGCCGGATTCGGTTCCAAAAAGTACTAACGATGAAATCGTTCGCCTTTTCCGCCAGCATCAATTCTTTCACTGGCACCTTGAGTTCCCGGATGTCTTTTCGGTTTCTGCATCAACTTCCGGCATGAATGAGGCGACGGGTTGGACAGGTGGCTTCTCGTGTGTTCTAGGAAATCCCCCGTGGGATAGCGTTGATCTCAAGGAGCAGGAGTTCTTTGCGCAGCGCTCTCCCGCTATTTCGGCGGCACCCAATGCAGCAGCCCGCAAGAAGATGATCAATGCACTTGAGCGCGATTCCGAGAATCGCAGTTTGTTTGACGAATATACACGGGAGAAGCGAAAGGTTCACGCCGAGAGCCACTTCTTGCGTAAATCTGAGAGGTTTCCGACTACCGGTCAAGGGAACCTTAATACCTATTCTCTTTTTGCTGAAACTGGCCGATCTCTAATTTCAAGCTATGGTCGAATGGGGGCGATTACCCCAACTGGGATCGCGACAGACGCTAGGACGCAGCACTTTTTTAAGAGTCTGGTCCAAGGGCGTTCCCTGGCGGCGCTGTTTGATTTTGAGAACTCGGCGCCTATCTTTCCCGATGTGCACCGCTCTTTCAAATTCAGCATCCTCTCGGTGGCTGGCACATCGCTTCGCGAGAGAGCGGCAGACTTTGCGTTCTTTCTACGCTCTCCGGACGACTTGGCCGATGGTTCTGTCAAGTTCTCACTTGAGCCGGAAGAAATCCTTTCCCTGAATCCGAACACTGGGACGTGCCCGGTATTCCGCAGTCGCCGGGATGCCAGAATCGTGCTCGATGTCTATCGACTTTTCCCTGTGCTTGTTGAGGATGACGCAACCTCTGGAAACCCGTGGAGCGTATCGTTCATGGACATGTTCAACATGTCGCATGATTCTGACCTCTTCTCGTCGGCGTCGGCACTTGAGGATGATGGATGGGGATGGCTTGGAAATTCTCGCATCAATGAAAATGATAAGCTGCTTCCCCTGTATGAAGGGAAGATGGCGCATCATTTCGATCACCGCTGGGCCACCTATTCGCCAGCCGGAATTGTCGCCGACCTTGCGTTGGCCGATAAGCGGAATTCCCGAATGCTAGCAATTCCGCGCTACTGGGTGAATGAGCGAATGGTGCTCGCGAGATTGAATGAGAAGGGTTGGGGGCATGAATGGCTGCTCGGATGGCGGGATGTAGCTAGGGCGACTGATGATCGCACGGCAATCCCTGCTGTCGTTCCCCGTGCTGCCGTTGGCGATAAGCTTCCCATCTTGATTTCGTTGCGAAGCCCGGAGGAGATTTCCGGTCTCTATGCGTGCCAGGCATCTTTCATTTTTGATTATGTGAGCCGTCAGAAGATTGGGGGTACGAGCATGAGTAAGTTCATCTGGAAGCAGCTTCCCGTGCCTCCCCCGAATATTCTCGCTCCGCATCTCCCTTGGCTTGCCTGCCGCGTCGATGAACTTTCCTATACTGCCGTCGATATGCGCCCATTTGCTCGGGATATGGGAGATGGTGGAGAACCATTTCGCTGGGACGAGATTCGTCGTGCTGTAATCCGTGCCGAGCTCGACGCCTTCTTCTTCCATCTTTACGGCATCGCCCGTGGCGACGTCGATTACATCCTCGACACCTTCCCCATCGTTAAGCGCAAGGACGAGGCCAAGTACGGCGCCTACCGCACCAAAGAGCTAATCCTCTCCATCTACGACCGCATGGCTGCCGCTGGCGTGAGCCTCACCACCCCCCTCGTGGACGGCGAGAACTTCACCTCCACCCTCACTCCGCCCCCCGGCCAAGGCCCCCGCCACCCCGCCTCCACCGCTGATGGGCCGCATTGACCGACAGCATGACCGCTGTCGCCGCCAGCACGGACCCTGACGAGGTCCGTGCCGAGCGGCGGCGGCTCGTCCGGGCGGTGGCCGCTCATCGGCGGCTCCTCGCCGGGCGATCGGCGTTCGAGCGCGCGGATCTGCGGCGGCGTAACCGGGAGGTGCGGGGACCGTACCCGTGCGCAGCAGAAGCACGACGGGGCGGTCCGCCGGGCAGACGGAACGCACCGGCAGGACTCCTGTGCCCGCCGGCTGGCCGCGCTCGACGGCAGTCGTGACACCCGGGAGAGTCAGGCGCTCGCGGCGTTGCGCCGGCAGTTCATCGATAGGGCGGTCGGTAGCGCCCGGTTGGGGCCGCAGGAGGTCAACGGCATCGGTGACGGGCTTGTCCGCTACCTGGCTGCGCAAGGTATCTCGACGGAGCGCCCGTTCGTCCCGCCCCGCGTGCGTCGATGTCCTCGGCGCCGCAGGACCTCGGAGGGGCTGCTGCTGAAGCCGCGTCTTCTGGGCAGCGGGCGCGGCTGGCATGGCTGCTGCCGATCCGCTGGTTCACGCTGACGACGTTCCTGGGATTCGGCGATGGGATCGCGGGCCCGTTGTGGACGGATGTTGCCGTCCGGCTGGTTTCCTTGGCCACGGTGGTGTGGCTGCTGCGCCTCTGGGTTCCTCGGCGGCAGGTGGGCACGGCACAGCCCATGCCGCCCGGCTCTGACCTGACGGCCTGGGGCGTGTTCGTGGGGCTGGTCGCGTGCCGAGGGTTCCTCGACCCGGCCGGGGTCGCTGCTGGCGCCGCTTGGTTCGGGGTTGTTCTGTCGGCGATGTTGCTGATCATGAGCCTCGGCCGACGGCAGGGCTGATGCCCGCGAGGGGGCGAGTCACTTTGTGAGGTGGTCGAACTCTCCTGCCTTGACGCCGCAGAGGAAGGCGTGGAGCTTGTCGGGTGTGGTGGTAATGATGGTGTCAGGGTCGTCGCTCTCGCGGATCTTTATGCTGCCGTCGCGGGCCGCAGCGAGATAGATGCAGTTGACCGACTCGGAACTGTAGCTGGACTTCTGCCAGTTGAGAGCTGACATGGCGCTTCCTCTCAGGTGTCCTTTTCGATTCGGGCAATGAGATCACGTGACTTCGCGGGACTGAGGGTGCAGGCTTCCATGAGGTCCAGAACCTTCTGGTACTTCACCAGTTGAGCTTGGGCGTCGAGGAACTCGGAGCCGTGATACGTATCGAGCTGCACGGTGTCGAGTTGGGGCACGGTTGCGGAGCAGTAGACGATGGACTGCCCGGAGCCGGGGAGCGTGCCGGCGCCGAAGGGGATCACGAGAACCGAGATGTTCTCGCGGGTGCTCGCCTCGATGAGGTGCCTGTGCTGTGCACGGGCCACAGCTGGCCCGCCGAACCCCATCCGCAGGGCTGCCTCATGGACAATCGTCGTGAGCGGGATCGCCTGCGGGCCGTAAAGGATGGCCTGCCGTTTGATCCGGTACGACACTCGGTGTTCCACTTCGTGCGGCGCCAGGGGCGGTACGGCGTTGCTGGCGAGCGCGCGTGCCTGGTCGGCGGTCTGGAGCAGGCCGGGGATGTGAATCACCGAGGCGATGCGCATCGCCGTGGTGTGGTGTTCCGTTTCGGCGAGATCGAGCATGTTTGGCGGCAGGATGTCGCGGTACTCCTCCCACCATCCCCGAGCCCGCCTGCCGGTCATGCCGGCGAGAGCGTCGATCAGGCCCTGGTCTGCGCAGGTGTACGCGCGAGCGAAGGCGCGGACTCGCTCCGCGCTCACCGGGTAGCGGCCTGCTTCGATTCGGCTCATGTGGGCTTGACTCACTCCGACACGAGTGGCGGCGGCAGTTGAGCTGAGTCCGGCGTTCTCGCGGAGTTTGCGCAGCTCAAGCCCAAGGCGCTGTTGCCGCAAGGTCGGGGCACCACTCGATGCCATCGTGATCCTCTCGTTCATCCCCACGGTGATCTGGCAAGTCTTCAACGAGCTGTATGGAAATTATGCCACGAGCGACGCTACGGTATGGAGTGGGACAGTCACCAAAGGTGGTGCCCATTGGTTCAACCATGCCTTGAGGCAGGAGACTTCCATGACTGCTGCGCCCTCGCCAAACCCCCGCCCGGTCACGCCTCGGCCGCTGGCGCACGTGCCCTTCGACCAGGAGCTGTGCGGGCTCGTGCTCGACACCGCGCCCCGACTGTTCGCCGTCGTCCAGGTGTACGGCGACGGCCTTGAGGACGCCGACGGGTGGGTCGTGGCCTGGGGGCTGGCTGACGATGACGGGCTGACCCACGTGATCGGCATTGACGGGCGGATGCGGATGACCCTCGCGTCGCCCGAGCATGCCGTGCGTCATTTCGCCGTGCGGCCGGGCATCACCGCGCGGCTGGTCTGGCCCGCGCGGCCGGGCGCTGCCGCGCTCGACCGGGCCGAAGCCGCCTGAACTCGCGCGCCCGCGTTGCCCGGCTGCATCGAGTGCCCGTGGATGTCGCGCCGGCAGCGCACAGAGTGGGGCCCGCACCGGTGGGTCGCGTCGGCGCCGTTCTGTTCCTCGCGTGAATGCCCGCGTCGTTGCTGCTCCTGCTGATGTAGCGTCAGGCTTGGTTGCCACGGCCATCGTTCGTCGGCGATAGCATCCGACTCGACGTGAACGGTACTGACGAGACAGCAGGAAGATGGGACCGTCGTGGGCTTCCCTACGAGTGACATGCTTGCAGCGACCGGGAGCTTTCTCATGTACGAGGCGCTCGGTGAGACGTTTCGTACGCGGCATCCTGATCTTGCCGGGCGCCTTCAGGTGTCGCACTCCCCTGGGCCGCACCTGTCGGTGCCGCTGACCGGCGGGCGTTCCGTGGTCCTTGCCCAGATGCGTTTCGACAAGCCGTACGACCACACCCCGGTCTGGGCGGTCGTGGGGCCGAGGATCTCCGAGCCGCCTCGCATCTGGTACGGCACGACGGACACCGACGTCCTTGTAGACGCTCTCCACGCCAGGGCTGTGGCCGAGCTCGAAGGCGGCGGGGAGCGGAGCCCCTGGAGGTGGGACGAGCCCGCGGCAGGCGAGATCGTGGCGCTCGCGGACGACCTGGCGGCCCGTGGCGTGGATGTGCTGATGGCCGTTGCGCAGAACAGGTGCCGCGCGGTGGAGGCCGAGCGCGGGACGAAGGCCGAATACTTCGGCCGCGACCGCGGGGACTTCCTTGTAGTCCAGGGCCTGGGTTGTTCGATCACGGTGTCACACAAGCCGTTGTCGGGATGGAGTGCCGACGTCCGGGCCGGTGGCGGCGGGTCCTGGCAGCGGCTCGACCTGGGGAATCTTCTGCTCGACGAGCCGTCTTCCGTACCGGGGGTGGAGTCCGGGCTCGTCGACCGGGCGAAGCTTGCGGGACTGGTCGCGGACCTGGCCCGCCTTCCCCGCGTCCCCACCGTGGACGACCGGTCCACCGGTCGGGATACCCTGCCCGCGCAGTGGTCGCAGGCGGATGCACGACCGGAGGGTTCGGTTCTGGTCGAGGGCGTCGCACACGAGCTGGCCCGGATGGGATTCACGGACGTCGTACCGGACAGCGTGGGCGGCCGACTCGAGTCGGGGAGCATTCGCATCGAGTGGTGGAGCCGGTCGAAGAGCATGGGCCTTGGGGACTTACAGCGGTTGTACGGTGGCGCGGCCGTGGAAGGCCGGCGGCTGATGGTCCTGTCGCAGAGCTCTGCCACGCGACCCGCCCTCGCCTTCGCGGACCAGGCGAAGGCTTTTGTCTTCCTGGTGTCTCCTGCCGGCCGCCTGCACGCCTCCAACGACCTCGCCAGGGAGGCCGTCCTCGACAAGTCGCGCTGGAGCCCGGCACGAGGCCTGGCGGACCGCTGGTTGGGGTGAGGGAGGGGTGGACGCGGATGACCCTTGCGTCGCCTGAGCGGGCTGCGCATCTCCTCGGCGGGCGGCCGGGGATCACCGCGCGACTGGTGTGGCTCGCGCAGCCGGGTGCCGCCGCACTGGACCGGGCTGAAGCCGCCTGACCTCTCGGCCTGCTGGCGTACCTGTCGGTGTCAGGCCTTATTGTGCGCACAGGATCTTCGAGGGTGAGGGGCGGGAGCGGCCGTGGAAGACGAGTATCAGGAGTTCAAGCTGCGGTTGGCCGTCGCAGGGCCCGTTGCGCGCGGGCGGTTGTTGCCGGAGAAGGGCAGCAACGGCAGTCAGAAGTTCCTGGTGTACGCGGGGGCGCCGGCGCGGGGCAAGGTCGTGCCGTCCTACACGGAGCGTCAGGCATCCTCCAGCCGCCTGCGGACGCAGCTGATCAACGAGGGCAAGCTGCGGCCCTCTGAACGCTGGCCCGGGCACCTCGAACTGGTCGAGGACCTGGAGTGCGGCTCCCCTTCCGCCGCCGCCGAAGTGCTGTTGGGCCGCTCGGCCAACGGCTGGTCGCGGTGGCGGACGAAGGACGACAGGCCACTGTCGGAGTTCATGCCAGGCGTCTGGGCCGGGCCCAACCGAGCTTGGCTGGTCCGCGGCTCGAACGTCTCGGGTCTCGACCTTGTCCAGCGGCTGTGGCTGCCCGAGGGCCGGGTCACCCTCGCCGCATCACGACTGCGGCAGAACGTCCGGCAGGCTCCGAGCAAGGAGCAGCTGCGCGCGTTCGTTCAGGAGGACTACGAGTCCACGGCGACGTACAGCCAGAAGCAGGCACTCGTCGAGGAACTGCACGCCTTCCTCTCCCGGATCAAGCCCGGCGACACCGTGTGCACCATCTCCGGCGGGCTGCTGTACGTGGGCGAGGTGACCGGGCCGGTGGAACAGACGGCCTCGGAGGACGAGCGGTCCAACCTCCGTCGGCCGGTGGAGTGGCAGAGCGTCGGCTACGCGTACGCCGACCTGCCCGAGGAGTTGCAGCAGAAGCTCTCAGTGCAGCACGACGTCGTCGATCTCACCTCCGTGCAGGCTCTGATCAAGGGCCTCGGTCTGAGTGACCAGGAACTGGCGGACGAGTCCGAGGCCATAGAGCGTGACCCGAGCGTGGAGATCCCCGCTCTCACCGCCCGGCGCGAACTGGCGCTGCCCGAGCCGACTCCCGAGCTCGCCCGGGAACTGCTCGTCCATGACGTGAAGTGGCTCCAGGAGGTCCGCGACCTCCTCTGGGACGAACGCCAGTTGGTGCTCTACGGGCCCCCGGGCACGGGCAAGACGTACCTCGCGCAGAAGCTCGCGGAGTTCCTGGGGGGCGGGCCCGAGCAGGTCAAGCTCGTCCAGTTCCACCCCTCCTACGCCTACGAGGACTTCTTCGAGGGGTTCCGTCCCAAGGAGGATCCCGAGACACGTGAGGTTGCCTTCCGGCTCACCGCCGGCCCGCTGCGCGAACTCGCCGACCTCGCCTCCCGCGAGGGCAACCGGCACGTGCCGCACTTCCTGATCATCGACGAGATCAACCGGGCCAACCTGGCGAAGGTCTTCGGCGAGCTGTACTTCCTCCTTGAGTACCGCAACAAGGCCGTCCGGCTCACCTACTCCGGTGACGACTTCGCCCTCCCGCCGAACCTCTTCGTCATCGGCACCATGAACACCGCCGACCGCTCCATCGCCCTGGTCGACGCCGCGATGCGGCGCCGGTTCGCGTTCGTCGAGCTGTCACCGCGGACGGAGCCGACCAGCGGCCTCCTGCGACGCTGGCTCACCGCACAGGAGCGTGACAGCGGACCGGCGGACCTGCTGGACGCGCTCAACGCCCGGATCGACGAAGCGGACTTCCGGATCGGCCCCTCGTACCTGATGAAGCCGGGCGTCTACCGGGAGGGCGGCCTGGACCGCACCTGGCGGACGAAGATCCTTCCGCTGCTGGAGGAACACCACTACGGCGAAGGCGTCGACATCGAGAAGCGGTACGGCCTCGCAGCGCTGCAAGCCGAACTGGCAGCCCGGGGCGCCAGATTCGTCATGCAGCCGGGCGACATCGTCTGGGAGGACCAGCCCGAGCCCGGCGCCGAATCGTGACCGTCGTCCAACTGGCCGAGCACGCGCCGGCGGTGTCCGTCCCGCTCCCGGACGCCACCGGAAGGGCGCTCGCCGCCTCACGCATCGTCGACGCCGCCCCCGATCCGTACCGAACGGGCTGCTGGACACTGCGGGCCGGCAGCAAGGTCGGCGCGGTGAGCCTGGCGGTACCGGGGGGTGATCCCGTCACGGTCAGGATCACTCCCAAGGTGCCGATCGCCCGCCTCTTCTTCCTCATCGGATACAGCGTCGACCCGCACGGCTGGCGGGAGGGCCAGGTCGAGGTCGGCGACCACCGGGAACTGCTGCCGGCGCTCGCCCACGCCGTGGAACGCCAGGTCGACCGGGCGCTGCGCCAGGGCCTGCTGCAGGGATACCGGGCCGTCGAGGACAGCGCCCTCGTGGTCCGCGGCCGGATCCGCGAGGCCGAGCAGATACGCCGCCGGTTCGGCGCCGCCCTGCCCGTGGAGATCGCGTACGACGAGTTCACCACCGACATCGCGGAGAACCGCATCCTGCGGGCCGCCGTCGAACGCCTGCTCCGCCTGCCCGGCGTACCCCGGGACGTACGCCGCCGCCTGCTGCACCAGCGGGCACGCCTCGCCGACATCTCCCCGCTGGTGCGCGGCCAGGAACTCCCCGCCTGGCATGCCACCCGTCTCAACGCCCGCTACCAGCAGGCACTTCACCTGGCCCGCGTGGTCCTCGACGGATCGTCGCCCGAGCACACCGCCGGCGGACTGAGCATCGAGGGCTTCCTGTTCAACATGAACAAGCTCTTCGAGGACTTCGTGACGGTCGCCCTGCGCGAGGTGTTCCGGGCGACGGACCGTACGTGCCGGCTCCAGGACCCGCACCACCTGGATGAGGCCGGTGAGATCCGGATGAAGCCCGACCTCGTGCTGTACGGCCCGGAGGGAACTCCACAGGCCGTGGCCGACGCCAAGTACAAGGCCGAGAAGTCCGGCGGCTACCCCGACGGCGACCTCTACCAGATGCTGGCCTACTGCACCGCCCTCGGCCTGCGGGAGGGACACCTCGTCTACGCCAAGGGCAATGCCCCGCACGCCGCCCACCGGGTGCGGCACGCCGGCATCGTCATCCACCAACTCGCGCTGGACCTCGACCGGGGACCGGCCGACCTTCTCGGTGAAATCCGTTCCCTGGCCTGGCAGATGGCCCCAGGGGCGACGGTATGATCACGACCGGAACAGCCGCCAGGGGGTAGGGAGTCCGTCGGTGCCGCAGCTCGCGTTCGCGAACAGCTTCTGGGAGAGCTACGACGTCCTGGAGAAGCCCGTCAAAGCCGGGGTCCGGAAGGCGATGCAGAAGTTCCAGCAGCTCACCGTGCCCGAGCTGCACGCGGACAAGGGTCTGCACCTGGAGTCCGTCGACAAGGCGCGCGATCCGCGGATGCGGACGATCAGGATCAACGACTTCTGGCGCGGCGTCGTCCTCGCCCCCGACGACGGCAGCGACGTGTTCCTGCTCATCAACGTCGTGCCGCACGACGACGCGTACACCTGGGCGGCCAAGCGGCTCTACACCGTCAACACGGCCACGCGCGCCCTGGAAGTCCGCAACGTCGTCGCCATCGAGCAGCTGACCCCGGCCCTTGAGAAGGCGGCGACGGCCGCGCCGACGCTGCTGTTCGCCGAGTACTCCGACACGGTGCTGCGGGACCTCGGCATCGACGACCAGGTGCTGCGGGCCGTGCGGACCGTGGTCGACAAGCCGCAGCTGGAGGCGTTCGGGACGCTCCTGCCGGAGGACCAGTTCGAGGTCCTGCAGTTCCTGGCGGAGGGCTTCAAGCCGGAGGAGGTGTACCGGGACGTCGTGGTCGAACGGCGCCCGGTCGCGCCCGTCCCGGAGTCCGAACAGAGTCTGGCCGTGGCCATCGCCAACACCACCAGCCGGATCACCCTCGTTTCGGGCCCGGACGAACTGGCCGACATCCTGGAGAAGCCGTTCGCGGCCTGGAGGGTCTTCCTGCACCCCTCGCAGCGGAGGGTGGCCTACCGGGCCTCCTACCGCGGCCCCGTCCAGGTCACCGGGGGTCCCGGCACGGGTAAGACGGTCGTGGCCCTGCACCGCGTGAAGCACCTGCTGTCCCGCTCGTCCGACGCCCGCGTCCTGCTCACCACCTACACCAACGCGCTGGCCGCGACCCTGCGGGAGAATCTGGCGCTGCTCCTCGACGGCGACGACGAGCAGCTCGCCCGGGTGGACGTGACGACCGTGAACGCCTTCGCGCACCGGACTCTCGCCGAACACGCGGGGCGGGTGCCCGGACTCATCGGGGACCAGGAGGAGCGGCTGGTCTGGCAGCGGATCCGCAAGCGGCTGGACCTCCCGTGGACCGAGCAGTTCCTGGCCCAGGAATACCGGCACGTGGTCCTCGCCCACGACCTGCGCACGCTCGACGACTACCTCGCCTCCGACCGTCCGGGACGCGGCAGATCGCTGCTGACGGGACGACGCAGGTTGCTGTGGCCGGCCGTCGAGATCTTCGAGGCGGAGCTGAAGTCGCGAGGGTCGATCACGCACCTTCAGGTGTGCGCGCAGGCGGCGCGGGCGCTTGAGGCCATGGTGGCGCGCTACGACCATGTCGTCGTCGACGAGGCGCAGGATCTCCACCCCGCGCAGTGGCGGGTGCTGCGGGCGGCTGTCGCATCCGGCCCGGATGATCTGTTCATCACGGGCGACCCGCACCAGCGCATCTACGACTCACGGGTGTCGCTGGGCTCGCTAGGGATCCAGGTGAAGGGCCGTACCAGCCGGCTGCGCATCAATTACCGCAGCACAGAGGAGATTCTCGCGTGGTCGACCGGGATCATCGGTCCGGCCGCCGTTGAGGACCTGGGCGGCGAGGGGACCGACAGTCTCGCCGGATACCGCTCGCTGCTCCACGGTCGAAGGCCCCACGTCGAAGGCCACGGCTCCGAGCAGGCGGAGATTGCCGCACTCGTGCAACGGATCGAGGGATGGATCGCCCAGGGGATCCGTCCCGCCGATATCGGCGTCTCAAGTCGCTTCAACGTGCTGCTCGACAAGGCCCACGACAGGCTGGTCAGTGGCGGAGTGCCCGTGGTGCGCGTCAAGGACGGCCCGGCGCCGGACACGGATGGTGTGCGGGTGGCCACCATGCACGCCATGAAGGGACTTGAGTTCCGGGCGGTGGCCGTCTTCGGGGTGAACGCGAACGCCGTGCCGTTCGCGCGGGAGATCACCCCGGCCGAGGTGGACGAGTCGCAGCACGAGACGGACATGCTGCGCGAACGGTGTCTGCTCTTCGTGGCCTGCACCCGTGCCCGGGAGGCGCTTGCCGTCTCGTGGAGTGGGTCTCCGAGCGGCTTCCTGCCCTCGCGCGGGTGAGAGGGCCGGTCAGGCTCCCTCGGCAGGAGGGTTCAGAGCACCGTTCGTGAGACCTTCACGGGCGAGAACCGTCGCCTGTTCACTGAGTTGCGTGAGCCGGCGGGTACATGCCTCGGCCTCCTGGAGCGCGCGGAAGGCCGCGCCGTAGCGACGTTGGGCCTCGATGCCCAGTTGGGGAATGCGGGAGCCCCGTGTGTCGGCGCGGAAGGTACCGCTGCTGCTGGTGGAACGGCGCTTGTTGGCGGGGCTGACGAGGAAGCCCTGCAGGTAGTCGGTGTCGAGGTGCTCGCTGACGGAGACCGGCTCGCCCTCGGCGTACTCGACGAGTCCGGCGCGGGCGAGATCGGCGACGCTGACGGATGCGGTGTCGAGCGTGCCCGGTCCGCCTCCAGGGGCGAGTCGGGGCAGCAAGGCATCCAAGGCACGGAGTTGTTCCTGCAGCCGGCTGCGGAGGGCTGTGTACTCGACGAGGTAGTCCCGGTTGATGCTGCCGATGTGGCTTCCGGGCGTGAGATCGACGGTGTCGTCCAGGAGGTCGATGAGCGGGATGTCGACGACCTGGCCGGGTTCGGGAGAGAGGGGCCCGTCCGGCGCGTTGGCGGTGAGATCCACCATGCGTACGGTCTGTGCGGTGTGGCCGTCAGGGCGTACGAGGATCCACAGGTGAATGGGAAGGGAGTGCGCTGTTGCGCTTCCGGCCGGGAGGGCGACGACCTCGGTGAGGATGCCCCGCCGGACGACTTCCGCACGGATGCGTCGGCCGGCCTTCCGGTAGGCGACGGAGGCCGGCATCACCAGGACGGTCTTGCCTCCGGGAGCCGTGTGGGCATACGCGTGCTGGAGCCATGCGAGCTCGCTCTCGGCACGTGAGGGCGTGCCGAGTTCCCACCGCGCGTCGAGGAGGAGGTCTTCGCGTCCCCAATCGGGCCAGGCCACCGGCGGATCGCAGACGACGAGATCTGCTTTGAGGCCTGGCCACTTGTCGTCGCGCAGTGAGTCTCCGGCCCGGACCGCAGTGCGGGTGAAGCCGCTCAGCCCGGCGCGGAGCTGGGCGAAGTCGGCCATCGTGGCATCGACGTCCTGACCGTACCGGGCGGGGCCGACCGCCGGACCGACGGAGAGAAGCAGGGTGCCGATTCCGCAAGCAGGGTCCAGGACGGTCGCCGTGTCCGAGACCGGGCCCGCGAAGTGCTGAACCGCCCGGACGATTCGGGGGGAGGACACCTGGTCGGAGCCCGCACGTCGGGTGACGTCCAGGAAGCGCTCTGTGAGAGCGGCCATCAGGTCGGCCTTGGAAGTGCTCTGTGCGAGCTCCAGAGCCTGTCGGATGATCTCCGGCCCGAGGCGCGGTGGGGGTGCACCGTCTGTGAGCAGTCGGGCGACCGCCGCCAACCCCTGGATGATGTCGTCCCCGAACACACCGCGCAGGGATTGCCACAGCCGCACTTCGTCGGACACATCGTGGCCCTTGCGCTGCTTGGCAAGCCAGGCGTGTACGTCGGCGAGGTTGAAGAGAGGACTGGTCGGCCCGCCCCCGGCCGGCGCCGGAAAGTCGTCGTAGCGGCGCCGCCAGTTGGAAACCGCGGCCCGGGTCACTCCGGCCAGCCGGGCGATCTCGGCACCGGTGATCAGCGGATCAGGGGCGGGGCGAGTGTCGTCCTTCATTCGGCCACCGTACACGAAGAGGGTGTCATCCAGGAAGGTCATCCATGTTGGCGGCGTACACATGCCTTTGCCAGATGTCCCGTTTACCCCAACCATGTGCGGAAAGCGGCTTGTGGAATCCGGCCCCGGTGTCGGTCGCACTCCGTACAGTGGGCGAAGCACTGTGCATATGCCACGGGGGAGCGCACACCTATGACGCAGGCCGATCAGCCATACCCGGTTTCCGAACTTCTGGCCGCCGTGCAGGCGGAGATCCGGGCGGAACGTCGCGACGACGCCAAGGACGCGGAGAAGGCGGCGCTGTCGGACGGGCAGCAGGTCTCCGCGTCGGAGGGCCGGTACGAGTACCTCTTCGGCTGCCGCAGGTGGCCCGGCTCCTTCGACGGCAGCCCCGTCCTCGTACGGCCCTCCCAGGCGCGTGGTGCCTGGATCCCCGGCGAGGCGTCCCCGATGCCGGACGGGAAGGTCAGGCTCGTGGTGGCCGAGAGCCTGGCGGCCGGGGTTCGCAACGTGCAGGTGCGGAAGGACGATTCGGCAGGCCTGCTGGTGCTCGGGGAACGCCTGGAGGCGGCGGGTTCGGACGACGGTGGCATCCGGGTCGAGAGCGCCGGGTGGATCGTCGGACAGGGAACGCCGACGGTGGGCCGGGCAGCGGATCCTGAACGGTGGGTGGCGGGCTGGCACGGGCTGAAGCTCAACCCCCGCCAACGGACTGCCGTCGCCCAGGCCCTTGCGAGCGAGGCGCTGTTCCTCTGGGGCCCGCCAGGAACGGGAAAGACCGACGTCGTCGGCCACATCGTGGAGGGCAATGTCCGGCAGGGGCACAATGTCCTGTTCCTGGCGCCGACCAAGGTCGCCGTCGACCAGGCCCTGGAACGGATCTGCGACCTCTTGAAGACCGAGGCGGGCTTCGCCGAGGGCCTCGTCCAGCGGGCCGGGGAGGTCGAACTGCCGTCGCTGCGCGAGCGGTACGGAGAGTTCGTCGACCCGGCCCGGATCGCGGGACGGGTCTCGGCACAGTTGGACGAGGCGGCAAGGACCGCGCGGGAGGCCCTTCAACGGGCCCGCGCCGGTGTCGCCCTGCACGACGAAGCCCGCGAGCTGGAGCAGCGCCTCGCCGACGACCGGAAGGCCCACCAAGAAGCGGGAGACTCGGCCGGGGCCGCGGAACGGGACGCCCTGCGGGCGGAGGCCGAGGCGGCCCGGCTCCGGCTGGACATCAGCGAGGCGGGGGAGCCGAAGGGCCTCTTCGCCGGGCGAAAGGAGAGCCGGCTCGCTGCACTGCGGGAGGAACTCGCCCGGGCCACCGAAGCCGGTTCCGGCGCGCAGTACGTCGGGGCGGCCGCCCGGAAGCAGGCGGAGGAACTGGCCGTCCGGATCAGCGCGACCAGCGGGCGCCTCGCCGGTCTCCGGCCTCGCCTCGAAGGCCTTCCGGCGCATGCGGCACTGGTCCGCGAGGCCGGGACCTTGCAGGAACGCATCCAGGACCTCGACCGGCAGCTCGCCCGTATCCAGCAGACCGTACGGTCCCGGTGCCGGGTCATGGGGGCAACGGTGGCCAAGGCGGTCCAGTCGCGCAAGCTGCTGGACCGGGTGGACGTCGTGGTGGTGGACGAGGCGGGCATGGTGGATCTGCCCTCGGCATGGCTGGCAGCCGGCCTGGCGGGCAAACGGATCGTCGTGGCGGGCGACTTCCGGCAGCTGCCCGCAGTCACCAAGGGGGATGGCGACCGGAAGGCCACGGAGGACGAGCGCATGCATGCGCGGCACTGGGCCGCCCGTGACGCCTTCCACGCGGCTGGCCTGGTGAGCGAGGCCGGCTCCGTGCGCCAGGACCCGCGCCTGGTGGCCCTGGACACTCAGTACCGCATGCGCGAGCCGATCTGCCGACTGGTCAATGCCGTCGCCTACCCCGACGCGCCGCTCGCCACCGGTCGCGCCGACGGCAGCCGGATCCCGCCCAACCCACTGGTCGATGTCCCCGTGATCCTCATCGACACCTCCACGCAACGCATCCCGGGGCCCGACTACCGTGCCAACACCGTCAACGAGGCCGTTGTGCACGAGCTCGTCCGCGGCCTTCAGTACAAGGGGGTGCTCCCCGGCCGCAAGTGGGAGAGCGCCGGCATCGGTGCGGGAGAACGGGCGACCGACCGGCTGGCGGTCATCGCGCCGTACCGCGCGCAGGTCAAGGCACTGAAGGGAAGCCTGAAGTACCGGTTCGGAGAGGAGTACGACGGGCTGGTCGACACCATCCACCGGTTCCAGGGCAGCCAGCGCCCGATCGTCATCTTCGACACCGCCGTCGGTGCCGGAAAGGACCCCGGCATCTTCTACGCCGGAACCGGCCTCTCCTCCCAGACCTGCCGTCTGCTGAACGTCGCGCTCAGCCGGGCCCAGGACCACCTCATCGTCGTTGCCGATGTCGAGCATCTGCGGAAGCACCTCGGCTCGCGCAGCGAGGCTCGAGCCATGCTCGACCACCTGGAGAGCCACGCCCAGGTGATTTCGGCCGACCAGCTGATCCCGACGCGCGACGCGGCTCAGCTGTCAGCCCTGTCCGAGGAGGAGCTGGCACGACCGGCTTTCTTCCCGGCTGACGAGGTGCAGAAGGCCGTGGAGTGGGACATCACCCGGGCCAGGACAAGCATTGAGATCTACTGCGCCTTCCTCGACCCGCAGCCGGTGCGCCGCTGGTCGGCACTGCTCGGTGCCCGTGTGGCCGACGGTGTGCGGATCGTCGTCCACACTCGGGCGCCCGAGGAGCAACGGGAAGCAACCGGAGCAGCTCGCCACCAGCGGCAGATCGACATCCTCCGGGCTGCCGGATGCCAGGTGGGCTTCCGTGAGCGGATGCACGAGAAGGTCCTCATCCTCGACAGCACTGTGCTCTGGCACGGCTCGCTCAACCTGCTCGCGAGCAGCGGGCCGACCGACCTGATGATGCGCTTCACCGACCCTGCATCCTGTGAACGTGTCAGCCGGGTCATCGACCGGGCCCGCAAGGAGCGGGCTGCGTGGAACCCGCGGGCGGCCGGGGGAACTGTCGACGGCGCGAGGCCTGCTGCGTCCGAGCCCGCCGCTCCTTGTACGACCGGTGCGGCGAGGATTCGTCCGGGGGACATCATCGACGGGCGGCTCTACCTCAGCGTCCCGTACGGGGAGAAGGACGAGGCCAAAGCGCTCCTCAAGGCCCGCTGGGACGAGCCGAACGGGCTCTGGTACGTCGACGCCGCCCGGGTGACCCGGGAGCAGGCCGCCCGCTGGCTGCCGTGAGAACCGGACACGAGCATCCGGCTGTGCTCCCGTCCTGCCAGGGCGGCTCCTTGTGGCATCCCACCGATAACTGACACGATTTCAGATCGTGTTACCCCTTGGGCGATGCGGACGCTCTTGGGGTGGGGCGGGGTGGGTCAGTTGTCGTGGGCGGTGATCGCAAACTGGCGCAGGTGGGTGGTGAGGTCGGGGGCGGGCGCGGAGGCGGCGGTGAGGGAGATGTAGCCGTCCGGGCGGACCAGGACCGTCGCGTCGCCGGTGAGGCCGTAGGCGTGGCGGGCGTGGCCGTCGGGGTCGTGGACGGTGGCCCGGCGCAGGCCGGGGAGGGGTGCAGGCGCCGGGCGGTCGGTGGCCTCGGTGAAGGTGAGCAACGTGAAGTGCGGGCCGCGGAAGAGGTCGAACAGGCGGGTGGGGCCGTCCGGGGTGAGGCAGGGGGCGTCGGGGGCGCGGTCGCCCGCCCGGATGCCGGTGGCGGAGTCGAGATCGTGGCCGAGCGGGCCGCCGCGGTAGCTGATGGAGAGGCCGGTGAGGTCGGCGCCGCCCGTGTTCGTCAGGTTCATGAACTGGTCGGCCAGCTTCTGGGCGCCGCCGCCGGCGAACAGGGCGCGGTGTTGGGCCGAGGAGGCGGCCAGGACCGCGCGGGCGACGGGCACGCGCTCGGCCTGGTAGCTGTCGAGCAGGGCGTCGGGGGCGCCGCGCAGGGCGGCGGCCAGCTTCCAGCTCAGGTTGTGGGCGTCCTGGATGCCGGTGTTCATGCCCTGGCCGCCGGCCGCGGAGTGGCAGTGGGCGGCGTCGCCGGCGAGGAAGACCCGGCCGCTGCGGTAGCGCTCGACCATGCGGACGGTGGGGCGCCAGACGCTCGACCAGGTCAGGCCGTGCAGGCGGACGCCGGGCAGGCCGGCCCGTTCGGCGAACAGCTGCCGGAAGTTGTCGAGCGAGGCGGCGGGCAGTCCGCCGTGCTCGTCCGGGCTGACGGAGGCGTGTACGGCCCACTGGCCGTCCTGCCGCATCGGCACCAACGCGAGGGCACCGGCGCCGAGTTGGTGGTGGTTCCAGACGTGCAGGGCGTCCGGGTCGAGGCCGTCGATGTACATCGAGCCCATGAGGAACCGCTCCTCCTCCCAGGTCTCGCCGAGGAACGGGATGCCGGTCAGTTTGCGGACGGCGCTGCGGCCGCCGTCGCAGCCGACCAGGTAGCGGGCGCGGATCGCCGCGGTCCCGTCGCCCCGGCGGACGGTGGCGAGGACCTCGTCGTCGTCCTGGGTGTAGCCGGTGAGTTCCGTCGCCAGCTCGACCTTGACGCCGTACCCGGCCAGCCGGTCGCGCAGGACCGCCTCGGTGTGGTGCTGGGCGAGCAGGACCACACCGGCGTGCGGGCGGTCGGGCGTTGGGGTGTTGGCGGGGCCGGGGTCCACCTCGTGGACGAGCCGACTGCCCTCGTACGTACGGATCTTGAGGTTGAGGTCGCCGCGGGCGTAGATCTCGTCGACGATGCCGAGGTCGTCGAACACCTCCAGCGTCCGGGGGTTGACCCCCTTGCCCCGGACACCGCGGTCGCGGAAGTCCGCATCCCGTTCGATGACACGGCAGTTGACGCCGGAGCGGGCCAGGCCGATGGCGAGCGCGAGGCCCACCGGGCCGGCGCCGAGGACGAGGACGTCCGTGGATTCGATCTTGGGCATGGCTGACTCCCCCTGCTCGTAAGATACGGTGCGTTTCTTGTTCTCGACTGTAGACTGGCCCTCATAAGAAACGCAACGTATCTACGGGACTCGGTGATGGGCAGAGAAGCGACGGCGGCGGGCGGCAAGGCCTCGCGGCGGCGGGGCGACGAGCTGGAGCGGGCGATCCTCGACGCCGTCTGGGCCGAACTGGCCGAACACGGCTACGACCGGCTCACCATGGACGGCGTGGCCGCCCGAGCCCGGACCAGCAAACCCGTCCTCTACCGCCGCTGGCCCAACCGCGCCGCGCTCGTCATCGCCGCCCTCGGCCGCAACGCCCCCGACTACCAGGACCCGCCCGACACCGGCGAGTTGAGGTCCGACCTGGCCGCCTTCCTGCGCGGTCTGCTGCACCGCTTCGACGACCTGCCGATGGACGCCGTGCACGGCTTCCTCGTCGACCTGCTGCGCGACCCCGAGCTGCGGGTGCGGTTCCGGACCGGCCTGACCGCCAGCGGACCGGTGGACGCCCTGGTGGCGATGATGCGCCGCGCCGCCGACCGGGGCGAGATCAACGCCGCCCGGCTGACCCGCCGCACGGCCTCCCTCCCGCTGGACCTGCTGCGCGATGCCTTCCTGGTGAGCGGGACCGTCCCGCCGGACCACGTCGTCGACGAGATCCTCGACGAGGTCGTGCTCCCGTTGCTCAAGGCGCCGTAGCGGCAGGCGAGTTCGTACGGCGGAGCGCGGAACTCCTGGGGGAGGGCCCGGCGTCTGTGGGGGGTGACGGTGCCTGGAGGGCGGGGTGGGGGACGTGAAGAACGCGCGGAGGCCGCGGTTCGGCCGGTGGCGGATCCTGCTGGTGCCGCTGCGGGGTGTGCTGCTCCTGCTGGGACTGTGCGCGATGGGCATCGGCATGGCCCGGTTCGTCGACGTGCAGAAGGAGGGGCGCGCGTACATCGACGCCCCCGCCTGCACCACGTCCCTGCGGCCCGGGGAGGACTGCCTGCGCGCGGTGAGCGGGCGGGTGACGGACATGAAGGAGGACAAGAGCGGCGATTCGCCCGTCTACACACTGGCCGTGGCCCGCGAACTGGCCTCCGGGGACGAGTCCTACGACGTCAGTGAGGCGTTCTACGGCGACGTGGAGGTCGGCACGTACGTGGAACTCAAGGTCTGGCAGGGGGAGGTGGTCGAGGTCGACTACCGCGGGCACGAGGCCGAGGTCCCGCACGCCGCCTGGCTGCGCCAGCTGGGGATCGCCCTGCTGATCGCGGCGGGGGCGAACGTGGCGGCGCTCGCCGTGTCGGCCCGGCGCCGGGAGGACCTGTGGCTTGCCCTCATGATGTTCGTGCCCTACTGCTTCGTCGGGTGGATCGTCGGACTCATCCTCGTCGGACTGCACGTCTCGACGGCGGTGGCGATCGCCGTCGGCGCCGCCTACTGGTTGGCCCTCGTCCTCTTCGCCGCCGTGGCGCTGAGGGAGTGGTAGCGGGCCGCCCGGGGCTCGCATCGGGGGTACCGGGGGGAGGTGCCGAACGCGCGGCGTCGGCCCGGACGGGCGGGGTGCCGTCCGGGCCGACGGCCCAGGGGTGTTGGGGGCGTCAGGCGTTGACGCGGCCGACCAGGTCGTAGCCGGCCTCGCCGACGGCGGCGGCGACGGCCTCGTCGGTGAGCGGCGCAGTGGCGTCGACAGTGACGCGGCCGGTGGCGAGGTCCACGGCGACCTCGGTGACGCCGTCGATCTTCTTGAGCTCGGCGGTCACCGAGGTGACGCAGTGGCCGCAGGTCATGCCCTTCACCTGGAAGACCGCGAGGCCGGCGGACTCGGTGGCGGGGGCGGCGGCGCCGGTGCCGCACGAGCCGCAGCAGGAGGCAGCGGGCGCCTCGGCGGAGGCCGACTCGACGGTGAGGGTGTTCTCGGTCATGGGCGTGCTCCTGTTGTTAGTGCGCGGGGTGTCGGTGCGCGGGGTGTCGGTGCGCGGGGCCGGTCCCGGGTCGGGTCGGCGGGTCTGCTGAGGAACGTACCATACCCCCCTGGGGTAATTGGAGGGCCTGCAATGCTTGCCTCCGATACCCCCCATGGGTATAAAGGAACTCGTCGCCACCCGATACCCCTCCGAGGTATCAGACGAGGCGACCGTTCCCTGTACGACGACTGTCACGAGGAGCCACGATGACCACGCAGGCACCCGCCTCCACGGAGGTGGAGCTCTCGATCGGCGGCATGACGTGCGCCTCGTGCGCCGCGCGGATCGAGAAGAAGCTGAACCGGATGGACGGGGTCTCGGCGAGCGTCAACTACGCCACCGAGAAGGCCAAGGTCAGCTTCGAGGGCGACGTCGAGGTCGCCGACCTGATCGCCACCGTCGAGGCCACCGGCTACACCGCCGCTCTCCCGAAGCCCCCGGTCGCCGACGGCCCGTCCGCCGGGCAGCCCGGGCAGACCGGGCCGGCCGACGAGCTGGCGCCGCTGCGGCAGCGGCTGATCACGGCGGTGGCGCTGGCGGTGCCGGTGGTCGCGATGGCGATGGTCCCGGCCCTGCAGTTCGACAACTGGCAGTGGCTGTCGCTGACCCTGGCGGCCCCGGTGGTCACGTACGCGGCCTGGCCGTTCCACAAGGCCGCGTTCACCAACGCCCGGCACGGCGCCGCGACGATGGACACCCTGGTCTCGCTCGGCACCGGCGCCGCGTTCCTCTGGTCGCTGTGGGCGCTGTTCTTCGGCACGGCGGGCATGCCGGGCATGCGGCACGGCTTCGAGCTGACCATCGGCCACAGCGACGGGGCGGGGAACATCTACCTGGAGGCGGCGGCCGGCGTCACCGCCTTCATCCTGGCCGGCCGCTACTTCGAGGCCCGCTCGAAGCGGACGGCGGGGGCGGCGCTGAAGGCGCTGCTGGAGCTGGGGGCGAAGGACGTCACGGTGCTGCGCGGCGGAGCCGAGGTCCGGATCCCGATCGGCGACCTCGCCGTGGGGGACCGGTTCGTGGTCCGTCCGGGCGAGAAGATCGCCACCGACGGCACGGTGACAGAGGGAGCGTCCGCCGTCGACGCGTCGATGCTGACCGGCGAGTCCGTGCCCGTCGAGGTCGGCGTGGGGGACGCCGTCACCGGCGCCACCGTCAACGCGGGCGGCCGGCTGGTCGTCGAGGCGAGCCGGGTCGGCGCGGACACCCAGCTGTCCCGGATGGCGAAGCTGGTGGAGGACGCGCAGAACGGCAAGGCCGCCGCGCAGCGCCTCGCGGACCGGATCTCCGCCGTCTTCGTGCCGGTCGTGATCACCCTGGCGATCGCCACCCTCGGCTACTGGCTGGGCACCGGCGAGGGCTGGACCGCCGCCTTCACCGCCGCCGTGGCCGTGCTGATCATCGCCTGCCCGTGCGCCCTCGGCCTGGCCACCCCGACCGCGCTGCTGGTCGGCACCGGTCGCGGCGCGCAGCTCGGCGTCCTGATCAAGGGCCCGGAGGTGCTGGAGTCCACCCGCAAGGTCGACACCATCGTCCTCGACAAGACCGGGACCGTCACCACCGGCCGGATGACCCTGCTCGCGGTGCACACCGCCGAGGGCGTCGCCGAGGCGGACGTGCTGCGGCTGGCGGGGGCGCTGGAGCATGCGTCGGAGCACCCGATCGCCCGGGCGATCGCCACCGCCGCCGCCAGGGCGGGCGAACTGCCGCCCGTCGAGGGCTTCGAGAACGTGCTCGGCCTCGGCGTCCAGGGCGTCGTGGACGGCCACGCCGTCATCGCCGGCCGGGAGGCGCTGCTCAACGACTGGTCGCAGTACCTGCCGGAAGGCCTGGTCGAGGCCAAGCGCGCCGCCGAGGCGGCCGGCCGGACCGCGATCGCGGTCGGCTGGGACGGCGTGGCGCGGGCCGTCCTGGAGGTGGCGGACGCGGTCAAGCCGACCAGCGCGGAGGCGATCTCCAGGCTCCGCGGCCTGGGCCTGACCCCGGTCCTGCTGACCGGTGACAACCGGCTGGTCGCCGAGGCCGTGGCGGCCGAGGTCGGGATCGACCCGGAGCATGTGATCGCCGAGGTCATGCCGCAGGACAAGGTGGCCACCGTCAAGCGGCTCCAGGCCGAGGGCAGGGTCGTCGCGATGGTCGGCGACGGCGTCAACGACGCCGCCGCGCTCGCCCAGGCCGACCTGGGCCTCGCGATGGGGACCGGCACCGACGCCGCCATCGAGGCGGGCGACCTGACCCTGGTCCGCGGGGACCTGCTGGCCGCCGCCGACGCGATCCGGCTCTCCCGCCGGACCCTGGCGACCATCAAGAGCAACCTGTTCTGGGCCTTCGGCTACAACGTCGCGGCCCTGCCGCTCGCGGCGGCCGGGATGCTCAACCCGATGATCGCGGGCGCGGCTATGGCCTTCTCGTCCGTCTTCGTGGTCGGCAACAGCCTCCGGCTCCGCCGCTTCCGCTGATATCGAGGCCCCGGGCCCCGGAACCGACGAACGGTTCCGGGGCCTTGGCGTTGCCCGGCCGTCCTTGTGCGTCCTTGTAAGTCCCTGTGCGCCCCGCCTTCGATTACGCAGCGTCGTGAGGCCCGCCACCGACGCGGCCTGATGGCCTGTCGTGTACACCCGCTCTGACCTGCGCTTGAAGGGTGGTTTGCGTGATCTTGGCGGATCGGCCACCGAAGCGCGACCCCAGCGAGACCGGGTCGAGATGTGACGCTCCGAAACTTGTTAGGCAAGCCTTCCCTGCCCTAAGTTCTCGTGTCGCCAGGCCGGGACGCGTGCTCCGGGGGGAGCCGCCCAGCCTTACCCCTGCCCTATTGGAGGACCCTCACCATGCCCGGAACCGTCCGGCCCCTCGCGGCGCTGTCCGTCATCGCCGCCTGCGCCCTCGCCCTCACCGCGTGCGGCAGCTCCGGCTCCGGCGGCAGCGCCGACGGCTCGCCCGCGCCCTCCGGTTCCGCGCTCGCCGGACAGAGCATCACCGTCTACAGCGGCCAGCACGAGCAGACGGTCAAGGCGCTCACCGAGGACTTCACCAAGCGCACCGGCATCAAGGTCGAACTCCGCTCCGGCGACGAGGCCGAGCTCGCCAACCAGATCCTCCAGGAGGGCGCGGCCTCCCCGGCCGACGTCTTCTACGCCGAGAACCCGCCCGCCCTGACCGTCCTCGGCGACAAGGGGCTGCTCGCCCCGGTCTCCGCCGACACGCTCAAGTCGGTTCCCGCCGCCGACAGCTCGGCCAAGGGCGACTGGGTCGGCATCTCCGCCCGCACCGCCGCCTTCCTCGCCGGCACCGGCAAGGGCGCCGACACCGCGCCGCCCGCCTCGGTGCTCGATCTGGCCAAGCCCGAGTGGAAGGGCCGCCTCGGCATCGCCCCCAGCGAGACCGACTTCGCCCCCGTCGTCACCCAGGTCCTCAAGGCCAAGGGCGAGGACGCGGCCAAGCAGTGGCTGAAGGGCCTCAAGGACAACGCCAAGGTCTACGACAGCAACGAGAACCTCTCCGCCGCGATCAACAGCGGCGAGGTCGAGGGCGGCGTCATCGACCACTACTACTTTTACCGGCTGCGCGACGAGAAGGGTGCCGCCGACACCCACAGCACCCTGCACTACTTCCCCAAGGGCGACCCGGGCGCCCTCGTCGACGTCTCCGGCGCGGCCGTCCTCAAGAACGGCAAGCACCAGGCCGCCGGTCAGGCCTTCCTCGCCTACCTCGCGAGCGCCCCGGCCCAGACCGTCATCGCCAACTCCGCGTCCTACGAGTACCCGCTGGTCACCGGTGTGAAGGGCAAGCCCGAACTGCCCGCCCTGGACGGCATCGGGGCCGTCGCCGACCCGGCCCAGCTGGGCGACGGCAAGCAGGCGCTGTCGCTGCTCCAGGACGCCGGTCTGCTCCAGTGACTGTTGGGTCTCACCCCCGGGGCGCCGCTCGTGCCAACGGCCCGTCCCCGCTCCGGCGGTGGCGGGCCACCGGCGTGCTCGCACCCGTCGCCACCGTCGTCGTCGCGGTGGTCGCCTCGCCGCTCGGCTTCGTCATCGCCCAGGCCGCGCAGGCCGGTTGGGAGCAGACCCGGCGGCTGCTCGGCCGCCCGCTGATCGCCACCCTGCTCTGGCACACCGTCACCCTGGCCGCCGCCGTCACCCTCGCCACCGCCGTCCTCGGCTTCGGCGCCGCCTACCTGGTCGAGCGCACCGCCCTGCCCGGGCGCCGCGCGTGGACCGTCGCGCTCGCCCTCCCCCTCGCCGTACCGGAGTTCGTCCGCGGCTACTCCTGGGTCTCGCTGTTCCGCTCCGTCCACGGCTACTGGGGCGCGGTGCTGGTGATGACCTGCTCGCTGTACCCGCTGGTGTTCCTGCCCGTCGCGGCCGCCCTGCGGCACGGCGACGCCGCCGCCGAGGAGGTCTCCCGCTCGCTCGGCCGCGGCCGGCTCGCCACCCTGTGGCGGGTCACCATGCCGCTCACCCGGCCCGCGCTGGCCGGCGGCGTCCTGCTCGTCTCGCTCTACCTCCTCGGCGAGTACGGCGCGTTCGCGATGCTGCGCTACACCACGTTCGCCACCGCCGTGTTCACCCAGTACAAGCTCGGCTTCGACGCGGCCTCCGCCTCGCTGCTCACCCTGGTGCTGGTGGCGCTGGCGCTGCTGCTGGTCGGACTGGAGGCCTGGGCCGGCCGGCACGCCCGCGTCACCCGGCACGGCGCCCTCGCCCGCACCGCGCCGCCCGTCCGGCTCGGCCGGTGGACGGTGCCGGCGCTCGCCGCCCTCGCCGCGCTGGTCGCGGTCTCGCTCGGCGTGCCGCTGTACGCGCTCGGATACTGGCTCATCAAGGGCAGCTCGACGACCCTGCCGTCCGCCTCCGTCCTCGGCGCGACCCTCGCCACCCTCGGCTACGCACTCGGCGCCGCGCTCGTCGCCACCGCCGCGGCCGTCCCCGTCGCCCTGTACGCGTGGCGGCGCGGCACCCGGCCCGCCCGGGCCGTCGAACGCGTCGCCTACCTCACCCGGGCGCTGCCCGGCATCGCGGTCGCGCTCTCGGTCGTGTACTTCGCCGTCCGCTACGCCCAACCCCTGTACCAGCAGCCGCCGATGCTCATCGCCGGGTACGTCGTGCTGTTCTTCCCGCTCGCCCTCACCGCCGTCCGCGCGGCCCTCGCCCAGGTGCCGCCCGGCGTCGAGGAGGCCGCCCGCTCGCTCGGCACCCGGCCGCTGGCGGTCCTCGGCCGGGTCACCCTGCCGCTCGTCCTGCCCGGCCTCGGTGCGGCCGTCGCCATGGTCGGCCTCACCGCCTCCACCGAGCTCACCGCCACCCTCCTGCTGCGCCCCACCGGCACGCAGACCCTGGCCACCCAGTTCTGGGTGTACACCAGCGGCCTCGCGTACGGGGCGGCGGCGCCGTACGCGGCCCTCATGGTCGCGCTGTCCGTCCCCTCCGTCCTCCTGCTGACCCGCCGCACCCTCGGCCGCCCCGGGAAGAACTCATGACCGGACTCACCCTGACCGCCCTGCACGCCACCCACGGCCGCAGCACGGTCCTCGACGGCATCGACCTGACCGTCGACGACGGCGCCCTCGCCTGCATCCTCGGCCCGTCCGGCTGCGGCAAGTCCACCCTCCTGAGGGTCGTAGCCGGCTTCCACCCGGCCGCGGCCGGGCAGGTCGTGCTGCACGGCCGCACGCTCGACGACGGGCGGACCAGGCTCCCCGCGGAACGTCGCAACATCGGGCTCGTACCGCAGGACGGCGCGCTGTTCCCGCACCTCACGGTCGCCGCCAACATCGGCTTCGGGCTGCCGCGTTCGGAACGGCGTGCCCGGGTCGGCGAGCTCCTGGAGCTGGTCGGGCTCGCCGGGCTCGGCGACCGCCGTCCGCACCAGCTGTCCGGCGGCCAGCAGCAGCGCGTCGCCCTCGCCCGCGCGCTGGCGCCGCGGCCCGGGCTGCTCCTGCTGGACGAGCCGTTCTCCGCCCTCGACGCCGCGCTGCGGGCCGAGCTTCGGCGCGAGGTCGCCGCCACCCTGCGGCAGACGGGGACCACGGCGATCCTGGTCACCCACGACCAGGACGAGGCCCTGTCGTTCGCCGACACCGTCGCCGTGCTGCGGGACGGCCGGATCGCCCAGGCCGGCACGCCCGACACCCTCTACCACCGGCCGGCCGACGCCGCCGTCGCCCGCGTCCTCGGCGAGGCCAACCTCGTCCCCGCCGAACTCACCGACGCCCGGGCCCAGACCGCCTTCGGCACCCTTCCTCTGGCGGGCGAGGCCTCGGGCGCCCGCCGCGGGCTCGCCCTCCTGCGCCCCCGCCAGCTGCGCCTCACCGCCGACCCCGCCCCCGGCGCCGTCCGGGCGCGGGTGCTCGGCTCCGACTTCCGCGGGCACGACCACCGCATCGAACTCCGCCCCGAGGCGGCCGGACTGCCGGAAACGCTGGTCGCCTACGCCGAGCTCCCCTGGGGTCCGGGCGAGGCGTACGTCGGCGCGGCCGGCCCGGTCCACGTGGTCCCGGACCCGGCGGGCGCCGGGGCCTGAGGCGTCTTCGCACTTGGAGCAGGCAGCGGAGTCACGTCGCGTCCGGCAGCGTCACCGACTGCCACCGGTAGGCCGCATCCTCCTGCCAGCACTGCAACTCGCCCTCCACCACCGCCGCCAGGCACAGGCGCCAGTCGTCGCCGACGGCCAGGGCGACGCGGCTGGAGGGCCGCAGCGTCGGGCGCCACCAGCGGGGGCGGCGGGAGGCGCCTGCGGCCGGGAGGCGGAGGCGGACGCCGCCCTCGCCGGCCAGGGCTATGGTGGGGCCGCCGCGGTGGCCCGCCATGGCCACGCCGAGGGAGGGTTCGCCGTCGCCGATCTCGGCCGGGGCGCCGGCCGTGCCGAGGGTGTGCAGCTGGACGGATCCGTCCACACGCAGGGTGGCGGCCTGGGGGCCGGCGGACGAGCGGGCGAGTGCGCCGGACCTCAGCGGGCCGGGGGGCCCGAGCGGGGTGGAGGACGATCCGGATCCGGGCCGCCAGCTCAGGACGCGGTCGCGGTGCTCGACGAGGACGAGCCAGCCGCCGGGCCGTT
This sequence comes from Kitasatospora aureofaciens, assembly GCF_019192735.1. GTDB lineage: Bacteria > Actinomycetota > Actinomycetes > Streptomycetales > Streptomycetaceae > Kitasatospora > Kitasatospora aureofaciens_A. The sequence goes on along the minus strand of NZ_JAHTKP010000001.1, from coordinate 437,929 downwards.
CCTCGACGGCGGCGAGCACCCGGTCGGCGGGGCAGCCGGGCAGTTCGCGGCCGGTGAGGGTGCGGCCGGGGGCCCAGCGGTAGGAGTGGAGGGCGCCGCCGGCGGCCGTCCAGACCGTCAGCTCGCCGGCCGAGTCGACCGCACCCGCCAGTCCGGTGACGCCGCGCGCGGCCTCCCACCAGCCGGCGGCGGTGCCGACCCACAGCGTGCCGGTGCCGTCCTCGGCGCACAGCACCAGCTCGCCGTCGCGCCCCGCCCGTCCGCACACCAACTCCCGCACCGCTCCCGGCCCCTGTCCGGCCGGCGCCCGCAACCCGGCGCCGCCGGGACCGGCCAGCAGCACGCCCCCGCTCGGCCCGGCTGCGGCCACCAGCGGGCGCCCGGCCGCGTCGGGCAGCACGGCCAGGCCCATGGTGCGCGGCAACGGCCGGTGGGACCGCAGGAGTTCGCGCCCGCGTGCCGCCCAGGGCCCGAGCGGGGCGGGGCGGCGGTCGGGGTCGCGGGCGAGCGGTTCGCAGGCCCACTGGGCGAGTTCCTCGCCGTACCCGGCGGCGAGCATTTCGGCGCGGGCCTGCTCGGCGGCCAGCCGGTGGTCGAGGCGGCCGTGTTCGGGCAGCAGCAGGTTGCGGGCGAGGGTGCCGACGGCGAAGAGGTCCTTGGCGGTGGTCGGGAAGCCGCCGACCTGTTCGGCCTCGGGCGGGACGTGGCCGGGGGTGAACACGGCGACGGTGAGGGTGAGGTCGAGCGGGGTGAGGAAGGTGAGGTCGATGAGCTTGACCTGGCCGTCGCCGTCGACGAGGACGTTGGCGGGGGAGATGTCCCGGTGGACCCAGCGCTTGCGGTGCAGTTCGTCGACTATGCGGCAGAGCCGGGCGAGGACCTCGGCGGCGGCCGCGGGTCCGCCGCGGTTGGTGCGGGCCCAGGTGTGGAGCGGGACGCCGTCGACCCAGGGGGAGATCTGGTAGCCGAGCAGGCCGCCGGTGGGCGCGGTGCCGGGCCGGTGCGGGGAGGGGCCGAGGAGGAAGCTGGGCACGACGAGGTCGGTGACGCCGAGGCGGTGGGCGTTGTGCGAGACGTCGTCCCAGCGGCCGAGCCAGCGCCGGACCTCGGAGGGGTCCCGTTCGAGCATGATCTTCGCGGCGACGAGCTCCTTGCGCCCGTTGTGGCCGGTACGAACGGCCCGCCACACCTCGGCCTCGCCGCCCCGGTGGTGGAATTCGAGGAGCTCGTACTGCTCGGGGTCGAACTCCGGCCCGAACCGGAGCCCGGGCACCCAACGCGACTCGGACACTCATCCCCCGCCTGACGCCTGACCCCGGGCCGTCGACGGCGGTCCGGCTGCTCGCGCTGCCCAGGATAGTGCTCGTTCCTGGTCCGCCACCCCATCGAGGGCCTATCCTGATGCTCGCTGAGCAACATCATGAAATAACGTCAACTCATGATCAACAGTATGTATTTGATCATAGAGGGGGCGGTTTCGGAGCGCAGGGGGACGGGGCATGGCGCAGCTCGCGGTGCTGCTGATCGTGGTGGCACTCGCCGGTGTCGCGGGCGTTCTGCTGGTCCGCCGCCGGCGGGCGATCGACCCGGAGTCGGTGGCGAAGGCGCTGGCCAGGGCGGCGGAGCGGCTCGCGGCGGGCAAGCCGCAACAGGCCCGGCGCCAGTACGCGAAGCTGGCGGGCCGACTGGCGGCTGCGCCGGAGCAGCGGGGCCTTGCCCTGCTCGGCCAGGCCGAGGCGACGATCGCCTCCGGCGACGCCGAGGCCGCCCTCGCCCTCCACCGCGAGGCCTTCCCGCTTCTGCCCGACCCCTCCCGGCAGTTGCCCCGGTGGAGCCTGTGCCGGCTGGCCGAGGAGCGGATGCAGGCGGCCGACGGCGACCTCGGGGTGGTGCTGGCGTTCCTGCAGGTGACGGCCGGAGGCGCCGAACCGGGCGGCGAGGCGGAGGTGGCTGCCCGCGCCCTGGACTGGCTCCAACGGCTCTGCCACGAGGGCCCGTTCGAGCAGCGCGACAACGCGACGCAGCAGTCCCTCGCCGCGCTGCCCGGCCGGGACTGGCCGGTGCTGGCCCGGGCGGCCGTGCTGCGCGGCACCGAGCGCGCGGCCGAGGCGGAGGCCCTGCTGGCGGGGGCCGCACCGGGTGGTGGCGGCGAGATCTGGTTCCGCTGGGGCGCGCAGCTGTTCGCGCTGCACCGGGACGTGCCTGCGGTCGCCGCCTTCGACGAGGCGCTGCGGCGCGCGCCCGGCGAGGCGTTCCGCTGGTCCCGGGGCCCGGCGCTGCGCAGCGAGTGCCTGCTGTTCCGCGGTCTGGCCCGGCAGCGACTCGGCGAGACCGAGACTGCCTGGGCCGACCTCCAGGGCGCGGCCGGCGAGGCCTCCTGGGACCCGCGCCCACGCTACGCGCTGGGCCGGCTCGCGCTGCTGCTCGGCGCGGACGACCAGGCCGAGGAACAGTTCACGGCCGCGCTCGCGGCCCAACCCGCCTTCGCCCCGGCCCGGTTCGGCCTGGCCCTGGTACACGAGCGGTCCCAGCGGCCCGCCGAGGCTGCCGACGACTACCGCACCGGCCTCGCCCTGGCCCCCGACTGGCGCCCGGCCCGGGTCCGGCTCGGCGCGGCGCTGCTCGCCGCCGGACGGACGGCCGAGGCCGAGCCGTTGCTGCGCGCCGAGGCCGGGGACGACTCCCGCTGGGGCCGGATCGCCGCCTTCCACCACGGGCTGGCGTGCGCCAGGTCGGGCAACCTGGTGGGCGCGCTGACGCGCTTCGAGGGGCTGCGTGACGACGACCTGCGCACGTGGCTCGCCGTGGTCCGCGACCGGCTGGCCCGGGGAGGCCTGGCGGCCGAACCGGTGACGGCCCGGCAGCTGTGGGAGCAGGCGGTCGCCGACGACCCGGCCGTTGCCGGCTACCGCCACGCCCTGCGCGAGGCCGCCCTGCGCGAGGCCGCGCACTGGCTTGTCGTAGACCGTGACAGCCCGGACGCCCGGACGTACGCCAGGGAGGCCCTCACCCTCGCCGATTCGCTTCCCGGCGCGGTCAGCGGACGGCAGGGGCGGCTGCGGGCCGCGCTCGCCCTGGCCGAGGGTGCGGCGGAGGCGCTGCCCGGGCTGCTCGACCCGGCCGCGGGGCTGCGGGATCGCTACCACCTGGCCGCCGCCGCGTTGCTGACCGGCCGCCCGGTGCAGACGGTCGCCCTGCTCGCGCCGCTGGAGGCCGACCCGGCGGGGGACCCTGCCTTCGCCCGGCTGCGCGCGCTGCTCGCGGAGCGGGCCGGGAACTGGGGCGCCGCGCTGGAGTGGCACCGGCACTTCCTGTCCGCGCCGGGGCCGGCGGCGGGTGTTGTGGGTGCGGCGTCGGATGCTTCTGGCTCGTCGCCGTACGCTGCTCCGCCCGTCGGGGGCGCGTTCGGCCCGCCGGCTGCGGCCGTTAGGGGCGCGGCCTCGGAGGCTTCCGACCCGACCCCGTACTCCGCCCCGCCCGTCGGTGGCCCGTACGCAGCCCCGGCCCTGCCCATCGAGGACGCGGAGTGCGCCGTGTGCGCCAGCCCCGCCATCGGCGCCTGTGGCGGCTGCGGGCGGGAGGCGTGCGCCGCGCACCTGCACCGGCCCGCCGGCTCCGCCTCGCCGCGCTGCGTCCGCTGTGCCGGCCCCGCCCTGCGTGCCGTTCTGGACTGTGCCCGCCGGGCCGGCACGCCGGAGCTGGCCGAGCCGACCCTCGCCGCCTGGGCGGACGCGTTCGGCGAGAGCGCCGCCGCCGCGCCCGTCCGGCTGGACCTCGCCCTGCTCCGCGCCGAACTGGGCCGCCTGGACGAGGCGTTGGCCGAGCTGCCGGAGGTCGCCGTCCGGGAGCGCACCGCCGTCCTGGTCCGCCGGGCCGCCGCCCGGCTCGACGCGGGCGAGCCCGGGCAGGCCGCCGGCGACCTGCGCGAGGTCCTGCGGCTGACGCCCGACCACCCGCAGGCCGCCGCCACCCTCGGCGTGCTGGCCGAGCACGAGGCCCACGGCCACGCCGCCGCGGGCCGCCGCTGGGACGCCTGGCACGCCTACCACGCGCTGCTGCTCAAGGACCCGGCCCACCCCCGCCTGCTCCACGCGCTGGGCCTGGCCGGGTACCGCCTGGCCGCCGGGGCCGACGTCGACGAGCGGGTCTGGGAGTGGACGATCGGCTGCCTCGTCGCCGCCCTGCACCAGCCCGACCTGTGGGCGGAGTCCGCCCGCGTCACCGGCCGCCCGGCCGATCCGCCGCGCGTCGCCGCCGCCCGCGCCGCGCTCACCGAGCGCCTCCGGGAGGACCTGCGCGCCCTGGACCGGGCGGCCGGCCGCAGCGGCGACGAGGTCACCGCGTGGACCGTACGGCTCGGCATGGAGGCCCGCAGCGCCGAGGCGTTCACCCAGCAGGAGTTGAGCATCGCCCTCCCCGGGGCGCCGGCCCGCCGCCTGGTGGTCGGCCCGACCCTGGAGCGGCTGCTCCGCGAGGAGCCCGAACTCGCTGCCTGGGGCGCCAGGTTCGACAACGCCGTCCGCCCCGGCCACGTCCGCGATCGGCAACTCGCCCAAGCCCTCAGCCTGTTCGGTGAGCTCGGCCCGCAGCGGTACCTCCTGCTCCAGGGCCGCCAGTCCGCCGCCGTCAGCGCCCTGGACGCGGTCCCCGAGGCCGAACGCGGGGCCGCCTGGGAGGCGTTGCTCTCCGAGACCCTGGTCAGCCAGGCCCGCGAGCACCACCGCAACCAGGACTGGCGCGAGGCCCTCGACTGCCTAACCCGCGCCCACACCCTCGTCGGCGCCGAACTCCCCGGCGACGTGGCCGACATCGCCGCCGAATCCGGTCTGCGCGCCGCTCGCGCCCTGCTCAAGAGCAGCGACGACGACCAGCAGGGCGCGACCGAACTCCTCGAACGGGCCCTGCTGTTGGCCCCCGACCACGCGGAGGTGCGCGGCGACCTCGGCGCCACCTACGCCCAGTGGGCCCGGAAGATCAACAACGAGACCAAGGACTACCCCCGCGCCCTCACCCTGCTGCGCAAGAGTCTCATCCTCGCCCCCGGCGACCCGACCGCCCGGCACTTCATGATCGCGGCCCTCGGCAACCACGCCGGCCGGCTCAGCCAACCGGAGGCCACCGACGCGGAGTTGACGGAGGCGGCGGACCGGTGGCGCGAACTCGCCGCCCTGGACCCGGACCCGGACCACCGGCTCGGCCTGGCGTACGTGCTGCGCCGCCTGGCCCGCTCGGCCGCCCTCGCCGAGGACCGCGCCCTCGCCGTCGCCCGGATGGCCGAGGCCCTCGACGCCGACCCCAAGTGGGACGGCGACACCGCCCGGGAGGCACCGCGCCGGGTCGGCGTGATGCTGGCCAACCACGTGCTGGACAACCTCCAGGACAGCCCCTTCCGGCTGCAGGCCGAGGTGCTCCGCAAGGCCCTGTCCTACGACGACTCGCCGGACATCCGCCGTCTGATGGTCAGCGTCTGGCGCGGCGAGGCCATCGGCCACTACGAGGCCCGCCGCTACCCCGACGCCGCCCGGCTGCTGGAGGAGGCGCTCACCCTGTCCCGCACCCCGGAGGACACCGCCAAGCTGCGCACCGAACTCGGCGTCGTCTACAGCGCCCACGCCGTCCAGCGGGCCAACGCGCGCGCCTTCAAGGATGCCCGGCAGCTGATCCGCCGGGCCGTCGAGCACAGTCCGGACGACCGGGACCTGCGCGCCCTCCAGCGCAAGATCAACTCGCTGTACTGAAGCGTCTGTTGTCGCGGCCGCGGCCGCAGTCGAAGGAGAGCGACCCTCACCATGCCACTGCACGAACCGTCGCCGTACGAGGTCCTGGGCGTTCCGCCCACCGCCGGGGTGCGCGAGATCAACCTCGCCGTGGGCCCGGCGATGCGCGCGGCCCGGTACACCCGCCAGCAGATCCAGGACGCCGCCGCCCTGCTGCGAAACCCGGACAAGCGGCTGGAGTCGGACCTCCAGCAGCCGCTCCCGCCCGAGCCCGTCGATCAGGCCGTCGGACTGCTGACGCCGGTGCTCGCCGATCCGCTGCTGGTCGTCGAGCGTCCCCAACTGCCGCCCGCTGCTTCCTTCCTGGCCGTCCACCGCGCGGAACTGGCGGCCGACTTCGCCGAGCCCGCCCCGGCCGGGGCCGACCCCGAGCCGCCCGTCCCCGCCCGCTTCGCCGCCGACCTGTCCGTGCTGCCGCAGATCGAGGTTCCGGAATGACGACGACCCACCCGCCGAGCCATGAGCCGCCCGTGCCGCTGCCCGTGCCGCAGCGTGCCCTTGAGCTCGATCTCGGCCAGGCGTTCAGCCAACTCCTTTTCCGTTCATCCCTGTTGGAGCGCAAGCGGACCGAGGAGGCGCAGGCCGCCCGGGCCACGCAGCGGGACCTGCTCGGCGTCCTGGTCGAGGTGGACGACGCACTTGCCGCGCTCGGCCTGGACGCGGAGCTGGTCCACCTGGGCCGGGGCGCCGGGATCGAGGCCACCCGCCGCCGCCTGCTGGGCCGGCTGGCCAAGGCCGGGGTGCGGCCGATGCGGCTGGAGGGGCTGGCGGCGGATCCGGCGCTGACCGAGATCGTGGGCATCGAGGCACGGCCCGGGGTGGCGCCGGAGACGGTCGTGCAGACGGTGGTCACCGGGTTCTTCTGGGGCGACGAGGTGCTGCGCCGGGCCCAGGTGGTGGTTGCCGCACAGGCGCCCGAAATCGAGGCCGAGGACGTCGTGATGGTGCTTGCACCGGAGCCGAAGCCCGAGGAGCCCGTAGCGCCTGAGGAGCCTGAGGAGCCCGAGGAGCCCGCCGGCCCGGAAGCCGCCGCGCCCGCGGTCCCCGCACGGCCGAAGGCGCCCCCGGCCCGGCCCCGGCGGGGCGGCGCGCCCTCGGGCGGCCGGCGCAAGCGGAAGAAGAACTAGGACCACGAGGGGCAAGAGGGGAACGGCATGTACCGCACACTCGGCATCGACCTGGGCACCACCAACTCGGTGGTGGCCCACCTCCGCCGGGGCGAGCCGGAGATCATCTTCAACCGGCAGAACCAGGAGGCCACGCCCTCCGTCGTCGGCACCGGCCGCAAGAGCGAGCTGCTGGTCGGCTCCACCGCGCGCAGCCGCACAGCCATCGACGGCGCGAACGTGATCCGCTCGGTCAAGCGCTTCATGGGCCGCAAGTTCAAGGACCCACAGGTCCAGGCGGCGCTCAAGGAGGTCGACTACAAGGTCACCGCGGGCACCGACGGCGACGTCAACGTCTGGTTCAACGGCCGTTCCTACACGCCGATCGAGATATCCGCGATCATCCTGCACCGCCTCAAGGAGGACGCCGAGCAGCGCTTCGGCGAGCCCTTCCACCGGGCCGTCATCACCGTCCCCGCCTACTTCGGCGAGCGGCAGGTCGCGGCCACCCAGGAGGCGGGCCGGATGGCCGGCCTGCACGTGCTGCGGATCATCAACGAGCCGACCGCCGCCGCCCTCGCGTACGGGATCACCTCGGAGGCGGGCGACGAGGGCCGGACCGTCCTGGTCTACGACCTCGGCGGCGGCACCTTCGACATCTCCATCCTGCTGCTGGTGCCCGGCTCGGTGTCGGTGCTCGGCATCGAGGGCGACAACCTGCTCGGCGGCGACGACTTCGACCGCGCGATCACCACCGCGCTGCTGGACGACATCCGGGAAGAGTACGGCTCCGACTACCAGCCGGACCTGCGGGACCGCCCGAAGATCGCTTCCACCGCCGAGACCATCAAGATCGAACTCTCCCACCAGGAGTCCTCCGAGGTCATCCTCCCCGGCCTCGGCGCCGGCCAGTTGGTGCTGGAGACGGAGTTCGAGCGGGCCCGCTTCGAGGAGCTGATCGAGGCCCAGATCGAGCGCACCATCGAACTGACCCACAAGGCCATCATGCAGGCCAACCTCACCGTCGCGGACATCGACGAGGTGGTGCTGGTCGGCGGTTCCACCGCCATCCCGCTGGTGGCCCGGCGCCTCGGCGAGGTCTTCGGGCCCCGCCGGATCCGCCGAGGCGTCAACCCGATGCAGTGCGTGGCGCTCGGCGCGGCCGTGCAGTCCGCGCTGGTCGGCGAGGTGGAGTGCCCCGAGTGCCGGGCACCGGGGGACCTCTCCGCCTCGGCCTGCGCCAACTGCGCCACCTCGCTGCTCGGCGGCCCCCGGATCTCCTGCCCGGGCTGTCACATCCCGGTGGACGCCTCGTCCGCCGGCTGCCCCAAGTGCGGTCAGGCGCTGGTTGGTTCGGGGGCGGCACCCGTCCCGTCCCAGACCGCCACGGTCGTCCGCACCGACAACTGCCCGCGCTGCGGCACCCCGGCCGCCCCCGGTGTCACCGCCTGCGAACTGTGCGGCGAGGCCCTCAACTCCGCCGCCCCCGGCCACACCAAGGTAGCCGGGGCGGCCACCACCGCCGCCGAGGACGTCGGCCTGCGCTGCGCCGCCTGCGGGGTGGTCAACCCGCCGGGCAGCGAAGAGTGCCGGAGCTGCGGGGAGTTGATGCAGGTCACCAACCCCTTCGACATCACCCCGAAGAACCTCGGCATCGAACTCAACGACGGCCGGATGGCCGTCATCATCCCCAAGAACACCAGCTACCCGACGAGTTCACCGGTCAGCCGGGAGTTCGTCGTCTCCGGCAGCGGCCGGCAGCGGCTGGAGGTCGCCGTCTACGAGGGCGAGCACGAGATCGCCCAGCAGAACGAGCTGATCGGCCACCTCACCACCCGCATCCCCGCCGGCCTCGGCGGTCGGATCCCGGTGGAGGTCTCGTTCGGCCTCGACCGGGACCGCACCATCACCCTGTCGGTGCGGATCCAGGGCGGCGGCGAGAAGACCGTCAAGCTGGAGCGGGTCACCCTCGACCCCGAGCTCAAGGTCCAGGTCGAGGAGCAGCAGCGGCAGATCGAGACCTTCACCGACCGCTGGGGCGGCGAACTCACCGAGGCCGAACTCCGCGAGGCGCAGCGCCTGATCGACACCCTCGACGAGCTCGCCGCCGGCCAGACCCGCGGCCGCTCGGTGGACGAGGCGCTGGAGCGGGCCCAGCGCCAGCTCAAGGCCCAGCGCTGGGTGCGCGGTTCGGAGGCGTACCTGAGCCTGTTCATCCACTACTGCGAGAAGCACCTCGACCCGAGCGACCTGGACCGGCTGCGGGCGGTCGCCGCCGAGCTGCGGCTGCGCCGCGAGGCGGCCGACTGGGAGGGCGCGATGCGCGCCGCGCACCGGGCGGACGAGCTGTGCGACTCGCTCGGGCACACCTTCCGGATGCTCACCATGTGCAACGTCTACGTCAACCAGAACCTGGTCTCGCCGGCCCTCGCCCAGCGGATCATGGCCGAGCTGCGCGGGCTGGACGCGGCGGTCGAGTCCGCCAACATGGAGGCCGCCAACCGGCACAACTCGGCGCTGCTGGAGCTGTACGCACAGGCGCAGCGGGAGCTGGGCAACGACCCGACGCCGGAGTCGCTCGGCCCGGTCCGCCCGGAGGAGGCCGGTCCGCGATGACATCCGACGTTCCCCTGATCGCTCCCGCGAGCGTTCCCCCGGCCGTTCCCCCGATCGAGGTGCCCTGCCCGCAGTGCGCCGTCCGGGCCGACCCGGAGAGCCTGCGCTGCCCGTCCTGCCGGGAGGACCTGGCCGCGCTGGTCCGGCTGCGCTACGCCGGGCGGATCGACTACAACGAGGCGGTCGCCGCCGTCCGGGCCGGGGACGACCCGGCGGCGCGGGTGCTGCTGCGCCGCGCCCTGGCGGCCGAGCCCGGCCTGCAACCGGCGCGGGAGCTGCTGGCCGTGGTGGAGGCGCGGCTGGGTGCTGGGTCGGGTGGTACGTAGCCTGGCCTTATGGACGACGGGACGGCGGCAGGCGAGGGCGACACGTGGCCTGCCGCCGTCCTGGACCTCGCCCCCACCCCCCGGACGGCCGTCGCCTGGCTCCCGCCGGACGAGCTGTGGCCGTCCATCCAGGCCATCCGTCTGGAGCACGACCCGCAGATCCGCCGGTGGCCGCCGCACGTCAACCTGCTCTTCGGGTTCGTCCCCGAGAGTGAGTTCGGCCGGGCGGCCCCGCTGCTGTCCGCCGCCGCGGCCCGTTCCCGGCCGTTCACCGCCCGCCTGAGCGGCGTCCACAGCTTCCGTCACCGCGCGTACTCGACCGTCTGGCTCGACCCGGCCGCCGCGGGCGCCGCGCCCTGGGCCCGGCTGTACGCGGACCTCCTGGAGCGCTTCCCGCGCTGCCGCGGCCACGCGGCCGGCTTCACCCCTCACCTGTCACTCGGTCGGACGCACCACCCGAAGCAACTCGCCGCCGAGTGCGCGGCCCGGCTCGGCGCACTGTCCGCGCAGGTCAGTGGCCTGGTGCTGCTGTCCCGACGGGGCGCGGGCCCGATGCTCCCGCGCGCCGCCGTCGCCCTGGGCAGCGGCGCCGTGACGTGGGCGGGCGACACGCCCTCCGACTGACCAATCCCGGCGTTCCCCGCCTCGCGTCGAGTGAGATCGGGTGCGAGTGTGATCGTCACACGGAACTTCGCCACCCTCACAAGGAGTGACGCAATGCGTATTCGCACCACCCTCGCCGCCACCGCCGTCGCCGCGGTGTGCGTGCTCGCCGGGGCCGGCACCGCCGCCGCCGACGCCACCGCCAACGGCACGGCCTTCGGCTCGCCGGGTGTCCTCTCCGGCAACCTGATCCAGATTCCGATCGACCTCGACCTCAACCTCTGCGGGAACTCGATCAACCTGATCGGCATCGCGAACCCGGCCTTCGGCAACACCTGCATCAACAGCTGACCCGGTACCGGTGCCCAGGGGCCGCTCGTCGAACCTCGGCGAGCGGCCCTTCGCCGTGTCCCGGGCATCCGGTCGGCTCGAACGGCGCTTCAGGGCCGGCCGCCATGCTCGGCGGATGCGTGAAGCGAGCGGATGGTGCCGCGGCCTGCTGGGCGGGTTCCTGCGGGGACTGTCGGTGCTGGGACAGATGGCGGGCTACGCGGTGCCGGTGGACGAGCCTGTGCTGGTGGACGAACCCGAGCGGGACGGCCCGGCGCCCGGGCATCCGGAGCGGCTGCGCCCCGACGTGCCGCTCAGCCCGGTCGAGCGGGCGCTGCGGCGGCAACTGCGCGGCGTCGCCGGGTGGACGGAAGCGCCCTGACCCGGGGACGTCGGGTCGGCGTGCGTCAGGACGGCGTGCGCGATGCCCCCGCGGGCGCGGCCGACGGGGTCGGGAGCGCGGCGGACGCCCCGGTGCGCACGGCGGTGCGCGCCAACAGCGGCCCGGTCATCAACGTGGTGACGAGGGCCATGACCACCATGGCGCTGAACATCCGGGTGTCGATCACCCCGAGCCGGTGGCCCACGTTCAGGATGACCAGTTCGGTGAGGCCCCGGGCGTTGAGCAGGATGCCGAGCACGGTCGCCTCGCGCCGGGTCGAGCCGGTGAACCGGGCGGCGGCGACTGCGCCGACGAACTTGCCGGCGCACGCCGTCACCAGCACCGCGGCCACGACGACCAGGCCGCGCAGCCCGAGACCGGTGAGGTCGACGGCGAGACCGGTCACGGCGAAGAAGGCCGGCAGCAGCAGGAGGCCCGCCTGCTCGATGCGCTCCGGGACCTCGGGCGCGACCGCCTCGACCCGGTCCCGGGGCACCGCCGCGCCGAACATGAAGGCCCCGAAGACGGCGTCCAGACCGATCCGGCTGGTGACCCAGGCGGTGAGCAGGGTGCCGGCGACCAGGACGGCATGGACCCACGGCTCGCCGAGCGGACGGCGGCGCCCCGGAGCGAGCAGCCGGGCGAGGCCGGGGCGGACGAGGCCGGCCAGCACCAGAACCACCACCGCCGTGCCGAGCGCCGGCCGTCCGAGCGACCAGAGGCTCCGGGCCTGTACCACGGCCACCACCACGGCCAGCGCGCACCAGGCGAGGAAGTCCTGGAAGGCGGCGCAGGCCAGCGAGAGGCTGCCGAGCGGGTCGTGCTCCATCCGCCGCTCGGCGATGATCCGGGCGAGCACCGGGAAGGCGGTGATCGACATCGCCGCGCCCAGGAACAGCGCCGGTCCGAGCCGGCCGTCCGTCGCCAACTGGGCGGTGTCGAACCAGGGGTAGAGCGCGACCGCCAGCCCCGCGCCGAGCGCGAACGGCAGCGCCACCGAGCTGAGCGACACCGCCGTCACCCGGCGCCCGACCCCGCGCAGATGGCCGACGTCGAACCGGAGCCCGACCGTGAACATGAAGAGGACCAGGCCCAGTTGGGACAGCACCCGCAGGTACGGCTGGACCTCGGACGGGAACAGGGCGGCGTCCGGATGGCCCGGCAGCAGCCCGAGCAGGCTGGGCCCGAGGGCGACCCCGCCGACGATCTCGCCCATGACGGCCGGCTGCCGCAGCCGCTGGGCGATCCGCCCGCAGAGGAAGGCGGTGCCGAGGATGACGGCGAGGGCGAGCAGCACCCCGCCCGCTGTCGTCGACTCGCCGGCGGCAGCAGCCAACTCGTACGGATGATAGGGAAGTTCGGTCATCGGCGGCACAGGGATCGGCCCTTTCGAGGGGCGCGCCGTCGCGCGCGGAGTCCGGTCGGGTACGGGAAGGCGCGGGTCACCGCTCGGCCCCGGCGAGCAGGTCGGTGCGGAGGCGGACGGGGGCGGTGCCGAAGGCGATCCGGCGCAGCATGGCGCCGTAGAGCGGGGTCCTGGACATCAGCGCCGCCGCCCGCGGGCGGAGCGTCGAGGAGAACCGGCCGGTGGAGAGCATCATGCGGCTCTGGACCCGCTGGATCCGGGTGATCCGCTCCACCTCGGGCCGGCGCAGCTCCGCGTAGCGGCTCAGCCGGCCCGCGCCCGCGTCGCCGCTGCGGACCGCCTCGACCAGAACGGGGTGGGCCGCCACGGCGTCCCGGATGGCCAGGTTGATGCCCTGGGCGCCGATCGGGCTGTGGGTGTGGGCGCTGTCGCCGATCAGCAGCAGGCCGTCGCGCACCCACTGCTCGGCGCTGCCGGAGAAGACGTCCAGCAGGGACAGGTCGGCGAACCCGGTGATCTCCGCCCGGATCCGGTCGGCGAACTCCGGTGCAGAATGGCAGAGTTGCTCGACGATGTGGCCGATGCCGCGGTCGGCCAGGCGGCGGAACCCGCCGTGCGGGAGGGTCCAGCCGAGCTGGAGCGCGTCCGGCACCGAGCGGTAGCTCAGCACCGGGTTGCCGCCGGCCCGGAAGACCCGGACGTCGCACGGGCGGCGGGAGTCCGGGCGGGGCGGTGCGGACAGCCGGAACCAGAGGACGTCCTGGCTGAACAGCTCCTGGCGCCGGTAGCCGATCCCGGCGAGGGAGCGGACCTTGGAGTACCGGCCGTCCGCGGCGACCACGCAGCGCGCCCGCACCACCAGCGCGGGCGCGTCGGCCGCCCCGCCCGCGACCACCCCGCGGACGGCGCCGCCCTCCTCGACCAGTGCGGTCGCCCTGGCGCCGGCCACCTGGCGGAACCCGTCGTACCGTTCGCAGGCGGCCAGCAGCTCGGCCAGCAGGTGCCGCTGCGGCAGGCTCAGCAGGCAGTTGTACGGCCCCGGCAGCCGGCGGTAGTCGCCGTCGATGAGGATCCGCCCGTGCTCCTCCAGCAGGAACCGGTCGTGCTCGACGGCGCCGCGCTCCCGGGCCGGACCGAGCACGCCGAGCTCGTCCAGCAGCGCCTGGCCGCCGGGTTGGAGGATCTCCCCGCGGTACGTCCGGTCCAGCGAGCGGCTGCGCTCCAGCACGGTGACGCGGAGGCCGGAGCGGACCAGCAGCAGGGCGAGGGTCAGGCCGGCCGGCCCGCCGCCGACCACGCAGATGTCGGTGTTGATGTCCATGCGGCCAGACGCTAGGCAGCGCCCCTCAACGCCGGTTCGCGCCGCCTTCCCGCGGCGGTGACCGCACCGATGACCGCACCGGTGGCTGCGCAGGTCGGTCGCCGCGGCCGGTCGCGCCCGGTGGACGGCGGCTCGAAGCCCCCGCGAACGCCGGCCAGGACGATCTGATCCGGCTCAAGTCCCTGCCGCATCGGAGCGTGCGGGCAGGGCGGGACAGGGCAGGGCGGACGGACCGGACAGGAGGCGGGCATGTCGTCGGAGACCAGCAGGGAGACGAACAGGGGGAGCAGCGGTGGCAGTTGACAACGGTCGACGGCGCGTGGTGGTGACCGGGATCGGCGTGGTGGCGCCCGGCGAGGCGGGCACCAAGGCGTTCTGGGACCTGCTGACGGCGGGCCGGTCCGCGACCCGGACGATCTCGACCTTCGATCCGACGCCGTTCCGGTCCCGGGTCGCCGCCGAGTGCGACTTCGACCCGGAGGCCAGCGGCCTGACGCAGCGTCAGATCCGGCAGTGGGACCGGACCGCGCAGTTCGCGGTGGTCGCGGCCCGCGAGGCACTGGCCGACTCGGGGGTCTCGGGGGTCAACGACCCGGTCCGGACCGGGGTGATGGCCGGTACGGCCTGCGGGATGACGATCAGTCTGGACCGCGAGTTCGCCGTGGTCAGTGACGAGGGCCGCAAGCACCTGGTGGACGACGCGCACGGCGTGCCCTACCTCTACGACTACTTCGTGCCGTCGTCCATGGCGACCGAACTGGCCTGGCTGGTGGAGGCCGAGGGCCCGGTGGGCGTGGTCTCGACCGGGTGCACCTCGGGGATCGACGTGATCGCGCACGCCTGCGACCTGATCCGCGACGACGCGGCCGACGTGATGCTGGCCGGCGCCTCGGACGCGGCGATCTCCCCGATCACCGTGGCCTGCTTCGACGCGATCAAGGCGACCACCCCGCGCAACGACGAACCGGAGAGCGCCTCGCGTCCGTTCGACCTGACCCGCAACGGCTTCGCCCTCGGCGAGGGCGCGGCGATGTTCGTCCTGGAGGAGCGGGAGCACGCGCGCCGGCGCGGTGCGCACATCTACGCCGAGGTCACCGGCTACGCGGGGCGCTGCAACGCGTACAGCATGACCGGGCTGCGGGTGGACGGGAACGAGATGGCCGAGGCGATCCGGGTGGCGCTCGACCGCAGCCGGATGAACCCCGAGGACGTCGGCTACGTCAACGCGCACGGCTCGGCGACCAAGCAGAACGACCGGCACGAGACCGCCGCGTTCAAGAAGAGCCTGGGCGACCACGCCTACCGGGTGCCGGTCAGCTCGATCAAGTCGATGATCGGGCACTCGCTGGGCGCGGTGTGCGCGCTGGAGTTCGCCGCCAGCGCGCTGGCGATCGAGCACTCGGTGGTGCCGCCCACGGCCAATCTGCACGTGCCCGACCCCGAGTGCGACCTGGACTACGTGCCGTTGACGGCGCGGGAGCAGCGGGTGCCCACGGTGCTCAGCGTGGCCAGCGGCTTCGGCGGCTTCCAGAGCGCGATCGTGCTGGCCGGGCCGGAGTGGAGCGGGGCATGACCGAGGTGGTGGTGACCGGGGTCGGCGTGGTGGCGCCGAACGGCTGGGGCGTGGAGGAGTACTGGGCGGCCACCCTGGCCGGCCGCTCCGGCCTCGGGCCGCTCACCCGCTTCGACTCGTCGGGGTACCGGGCGCACGTGGCCGGGGAGGTGAACTTCACGCCGGAGGACCACCTGCCGGGCCGGCTGCTGCCGCAGACCGACCACATGACCCGGCTGGCCCTGGTGGCCGCGGCGGAGGCGCTGGCCGACGCCGGGGCGGACCCGGCGGTGATGCCGGACTTCTCCGCCGGGGTGGTCACCGCGGCCTCGGCGGGCGGCTTCGAGTTCGGCCAGAAGGAGCTGCGGGCGCTGTGGAGCAAGGGCCCGGCCTATGTCAGCGCCTACCAGGCCTTCGCGTGGTTCTACCCGGTCAACACCGGGCAGATCTCGATCCGGCACGGGATGCGCGGCCCCGGTTCGGCGCTGGTGGCCGAGCAGGCGGGCGGTCTGGACGCATTGGCCAAGGCGCGCCGGCACGTCCGCGAGGGGACCGCGCTGATGCTGGCCGGCGCGGTGGACGGCTCGCTCTGCCCGTGGTCGTGGCTCTGCCTCACCCGCAGCGGCACGGTGAGCCCCCGGCGGGACCCGCGCCGGGCCTTCCTGCCGTTCGACGCCGACGCCTCCGGCGGGGTGCCGGGGGAGGGCGGCGCGCTGCTCGTCCTGGAGGCCCCGGAGCGGGCGGCCGAGCGCGGTCAGCACCGCCACTACGGGCGGATCGCGGGCTACGCGGCCACCTTCGACCCGCGGCCGGGCTCGGGCCGTCCGCCCGGGCTGCGGCGGGCGATCGACACGGCGCTCGCCGACGCCGGGCTCGGCCCGTCCGACATCGACGTGGTCTTCGCCGACGCGAGCGGGGTGGCCGAGCAGGACCGGGCCGAGGCCGAGGTGCTGAGCGCGGTGTTCGGCCCGCGCGGGGTGCCAGTGACGGCGCCCAAGACGATGACCGGCCGGCTGCTGGCCGGCGGCGCCCCGCTGGACGTGGCGGCGGCGCTGCTGGCCCTGCGGGACGCGGTGATCCCGCCGTCCGTCCACATCGCACAGCCGGCCCACCGGGACCTCGACCTGGTGCGGGACCGGCCGCGGCCGGCCCGGCTGACCAGCGCGCTGGTCCTGGCCCGCGGGCACGGCGGCTTCAACAGCGCGCTGGTGCTCACCCGTTGACGACTTTCCGAAACCACCGACCCGACCACTGTGAGGAACTGTCATGGCAGAGTTCACCCTTGACGACCTGATCGCCGTGCTCAAGGAGGCCGCGGGCGCCGACGAGGGCGTCGACCTCGACGACATCCTGGACGTGCCCTTCACCGACCTGGGCTACGACTCGCTCGCCCTGTTCAACACCGTCAACACCATCGAGCGGGACCGCGGGATCGCGCTCCCGGACGAGACCGTGGTCGAGGCCACCACCCCGCGGCTGCTCCTGGACGCGGTCAACCGCGGCCTGGCCAAGGCTGCTTGATCATGTGCGGAATCGTGGGGGCGGTCGACTTCGACACCCCGCCCGAGCACCGCCGGGAGCTGCTCCGGGCGATGACGGACACCATGGCCTGCCGCGGGCCGGACGCCGAGGGGCTCTGGTTCGGCCCGTCGGCCGGCCTCGGCCACCGGCGGCTGGCGGTGATCGACCCGGAGCACGGGCAGCAGCCGATGACCGCCTTGCACCAGGGCCGCGGCGCGGCGATCACGTTCAGCGGGGAGGTCTACAACTTCCGCGAGCTGCGCGCCGAACTCGCCGCGCACGGGCACCGGTTCGAGACCGCCTGCGACACCGAGGTGGTCCTGCGCGGCTACCTCCAGTGGGGCGCCGCGCTGGTGGAGCGGCTGAACGGGATGTACGCCTTCGGCATCTGGGACGAACAGGCCGAGGAACTGCTGCTGGTCCGGGACCGGATGGGCGTCAAGCCGCTCTACTACTGGCCGACCGGCGCCGGCGTGCGGTTCGGCTCGGAGCCGAAGGCGGTGCTGGCCGACCGCGCGCTGCCCCGCCGGGTCGGCGCGGAGGGGCTGTGCGAGGTGCTGGACATGGTGAGGACGCCGGAGGCGGCCGTCTTCGCGGGGCTGTCCGAGGTCCGCCCCGGCCAGCTGGTCCGGGTCGGGCGCGGCGGGGTGCGCCGGCACACGTACTGGCGGCTGGAGGCCAGGGAGCACACCGACGACCTGCCGACGACCATCGGCACCGTCCGCGAGCTGCTCGCCGACACCGTCACCCGCCAGCTGGTCTCGGACGTGCCGCTCGGCACGCTGCTCTCCGGAGGCCTGGACTCCTCGGCGGTGACGGCGCTGGCCGCCCGCTCCGGGCCGGTGCGCTCGTTCTCGGTGGACTTCCGGGGCGCGGCCGACGGTTTCGCCTCCGACGCCGTCCGGCCGGAGGCGGACGCGCCGTACGTGCGCGAGCTCGCCCGGCACGTGGGCGCGGACCACCTGGAGGTGCTGCTGGACAGCCCCGGGCTGACCGACCCCGCGGTGCGGGCCGCGGTGCTGCGGGCCACGGACCTGCCGCCCGCGTACTGGGGCGACATGTGGCCCTCGCTGTACCTGTTCTTCCGTGAGGTGCGGGAGCACGTGACGGTGGCCCTGTCCGGTGAGGCGGCGGACGAACTGTTCGGCGGCTACCGGTGGTTCCGCAACCCGCTGGCCCTGCGCGCCGCCACCTTCCCGTGGCTCACCGCCGGTTCGGCGCGCTACTTCGGCGGCAGCTCGCTGTTCCAGCCGGGCCTCCTGGACAAGCTCGACCTGGACGGGTACCGGGCCGCCCGCTACGCCGAGGCGCTCGCCGAAGTCCCGGTGCTGCCGGGGGAGTCGGGCGACGAGCGGCGGATGCGCGAGATCGGGTACCTCAACCTGACCCGGTTCGTGCAGACGCTGCTCGACCGGAAGGACCGGATGAGCATGGCGGTCGGCCTGGAGGTGCGGGTGCCGTTCTGCGACCACCGGCTGGTGGAGTACGTCTTCAACGTGCCGTGGGCGATGAAGAGTTTCGACGGCCGGGAGAAGAGCCTGCTGCGCGCGGCGGTGGCCGACCTGCTGCCGCGCTCGGTGGCCGAGCGGATGAAGACCCCGTACCCGGCCACCCAGGACCCGGGCTACGAGGGCGTCCTGCGGGCCGAACTCGCGCGGGTGCTGGGCGACCCCGACGCCCCGGTGCTCCCGCTGCTGGACCTCGACCGGGCACGGGCCGTGGCCGGCCGCGCGACCGGTTCGGTGAGCCGGCCCTACGACCGCGGCAGCCTGGAGCTGGTGCTGTGGCTCAACTCCTGGCTCGCCGAGTACGAGGTCACGCTGGATCTGTGACCCCGGCGGCGTCCGCGCCGCCGGTGGCCGACGCGGGCAGCCCGTCGGCGAGCACCGCCCGAAGGCCACGCAGCAGCCGCAGCGTGGCCTTCAGGTCGTCCGGGTCGAGGCCACCGGCGAGGTGCTCCATCCAGTGCCGCTCGGCGGGCTCGATCCGGGCGAGGGCGTCGGCCCCCTTGGCGGTCAGGGAGACCAGCGGGGCGCGCCGGTCGGCCGGGTTGGGAGACGTGCTGACCAGGCCCTCCTCGACCAGCTTGACCACAACCTGCTGGACGGCCTGCCGGCGCAGTCCGCGCTCGCGCGCGAGGTGCGCGGCGCTCTGCGGCCCGTCGTGCAGCAGGCCGAGGACCTGCCACCGCGCGGAGGTGAGCCCGAACCGGGCGGACAGCGCGTCGCCCGCGCGCAGCAGGCCGCCGTTGACGGCGAACAGTTCGGTGGTGATGTCACTCAAGGTCTCGGCCGAGGGGGAGAGGTCGGTCATGGGGGCAGCCTAACCGCAGCCCGTCCGGGGTTTCGGCAAGAACTTGTCATTCCGCTCCGGTACCCACTACTCTCAATTCGACAAGACCTTGTCAATTTGGTGGGTCGCGCGGGATGCGCGCCGCCGGCCGGTCCCCCCGGCCGGCCGACCGGAACCGCTGGGAGAAACAGGAATGGCAAACGCCGCCTCGCACACCGACGAGGCCGCCCCGGACCAGGCCGACGGCCCCGCCGGCTTCACGCACCGCCAGATCATCACGGCGCTCTCCGGGCTGCTGCTGGCCGTGCTGCTCGCCGCGCTCGACCAGACCATCGTCTCCACCGCGCTGCGCACGATCGGCGACCAGCTGCACGGGCAGACCGTCCAGGCCTGGGTGATCACCGGCTACCTGGTCAGCTCCACGATCGCGATGCCGTTCTACGGCAAGCTGTCCGACATCTACGGCCGCAAGCCGCTCTATCTCGCGGCGATCGTGGTCTTCATCATCGGTTCGGCGGCCTGCGCGCTGGCGAACTCGATGGAGACGCTGGCCGTCGCCCGGGTGGTCCAGGGCTTCGGCGGCGCCGGGCTGATGTCGCTGCCCACGGCCGTCATCGCCGATCTCGCCCCGGTGCGTGAGCGCGGCCGCTACTTCTCGTACCTGATGATGGCCTGGGTCGCGGCCAGTGTGCTCGGTCCGCTGGTCGGCGGCCTCTTCGCGGGCGCCGGCGAGATCCTGGGCGTGACCGGCTGGCGCTGGGCGTTCCTGATCAACCTGCCGCTCGGCCTGGTGGCGCTGCTCAGCGTGCGCAAGGCGCTCAACCTGCCGCACCAGCGGGTGGACCACCCGATCGACTACCGGGGTGCGCTCGCCCTGGCGCTCGGCCTGGTGCCGCTGCTGATCGTCGCCGAGGAGGGCCTCGGCTGGGGCTGGGGATCGGCGCGTTCGCTGGCCCTGTTCGCGCTCTCGCTGGTCGGCCTGGTGCTGTTCGTGCTGGCCGAGCGGGCCCGCGGGCTGGAGGCGATGGTCCCACTGCGGCTGTTCCGGCGCGGCGGGATCACCCTGGCCACCGCCGTCAACTTCACCATCGGGGTGGGCATCTTCGGGACGGTCTCCACGCTGCCGCTCTTCCTCCAGCTGGTGCAGGGCCGCAGCGCCACCGTCGCCGGGCTGGTGATCATCCCGGTGATGACCGGGGCGATCGTTTCCCAGACGATCTGCGCCAAGATCATCAAGAAGTGGAACCGGTACAAGAAGCCCGCGATCGTCGGCCTCGGGTCGATGGCCGGCGCGCTGCTGTCGCTCTCCGCCACCGGGGCGGACACCCCGCTGTGGGTGATCGTGCTGATCGCGGCCTGGCTGGGCTTCGGCATCGGTCTCTCCCAGACCGTCATCACCCTGGCCATCCAGAGTGCGGCGCCCAAGTCCGAGCTGGGCGTGGCCAACGCGGCCTCCGGCCTGTTCCGCCAGCTCGGCGGCACCACCGGTGCGGCGGTGTTCATGTCGGTGCTGTTCGGCGTCGCCGCCGGCCGGATCGACGGGGCGGGGGACGGTGCCGAGGCCGTCCGGCAGGCGCTCTCCGACCCGGACTCCACCGGCCGGCTGACCGCCTCGGCGCTCGACGCCTTCGGCGCGGGCTTCAGCACGATGTTCCTGGTCGGCGGTCTGATCCTGGCGGTGGGCTTCGTGCTCACCTTCCCGCTGCGGGAGCTGCGCGACGAGGAGTGACCGCGCGCACCCGCACCCCCTGAACCGCGTACCCCCGGTCGCCCCCGTGCCGGGGGTACGCGCTTTTCCGCCGCCTGCTGGGCAGTTGACCCGGCGGTTTCGCCCGACGACGGCCCGGCGGCGGCTCGAAGGCGCCCCGCGAGCATGGGGGCACCGACCCGCCGAGAGTGGAGGACCGATGCCCCCCGCACCCCTGCCCCTGCCGCTGGACCTGGCCGACGGCCTGGTGGACGGCCCGACCTTCCTGTCCATCATGGGCGCGCTGCCCACCGGGGTGACCGTGGTGACCACCCTGGGCCCGGACGGCGAGCCGTACGGGCTGACCTGCTCCGCCGCGTGCAGCGTCTCCAAGACCCCGCCCCTGCTGCTGGTGTGCATCCACCGGGAGAGCCGGGTGCTGAAGGCCCTGCTGGAGCGCGGCGAGTTCGCCGTCAACGTGCTGCGCGGCGGTGGCGAGTCCACCTCCGCGCGGTTCGCCTCGCCGCTCGACGACCGCTTCCGGGACGTCCGGTGGGAGCCCGGCAGCTCCGGCGGCCTGCCGGTGATGCCCGCCGACGTGGTCGCGCACGCCGAATGCCGGGTCGCCGCGGCGGTGGAGGCGGGCGACCACACCATCGTGCTCGGCGCGGTGGTGGCCGGCGGCCCCCGGCCCGAGGTGCCCAGCCCGCTGATGTACTGGCGCCGCTCCTACGCCCGCTGGCCGGTGGAGGAGGACCCGGGGACCGCCGCCCTGACGCTGGCGGCCGAGGGCTGACCGGGCCGTACGCGCAACGACGGCGAGGGCCGCGTCCGGGGAACGGCTCCCCGGACGCGGCCCTCGCCACTTCCCGTCGCTACGGCCTGACTCGCATCACGGTTTGACCCGCATCACGGCTTGACCCGCATCGCCGCCCTGACCTCCTCGGCACTGGCGGCCAGCAGTTCGCGGATCTCCGGGCGGGGGTGGCCGGTGGCCCACTCCGCGATCCGGACCATCTTGTCCGCCGTCGGGTTGATGTGGTGGGTGTCGGGGTCGTTGAAGCCCAGCGCGGGCAGCATCCAGTCCGACTCGCGCACCCGCTGCTCCAGCACCGCCGCGGCCGCCTCGGCCGTCGTCCGCCCCGCGTCCACCGCCTCGCACAGCTCGGTGAGCTCGTCGAACGCCTCCTTGTAGAAGTCGAGCGGGCACCACAGCCCGGGGTACGGGTTGTCGTCCAGCGCCTGGCAGTACGTGTCGTCGCCGGTCTCCTTCGTCCTGGTCAGCGCGTTGAGGATCCGCTTGCCGCCGATCACGCTGGCCGAGGCCCAGATCCGGAACACTGAATTCCATAGTGGGTAGTGCGAGAAGGAGATGAAGGAGTTGTTGACCAGCTTGTCGTTCCAGTCCAGCAGGCCCTGCTCCAGCCGCTCCACGTAGCCGAACCGCTCGACCGCGAAGTCGTCCTCGCGCAGCGCCGCCATCAGCCGCCAGGACAGCGCGTTGATGATCTCGCAGGTGTTGGACAGCCCGCGGGAGAACAGCGGGTCGATGAAGCCGGCCGCGTGCGACATCAGGCACCAGCGCTCGCCGACCGTGCGGGTCGACGAGTACTGCATCCGGTCCGTCCGGACCCACTCGCGCACGCTGCGGGCGCCCTTCAACTGCCGCTGCACCGCCGGGAATCGGTCCACGTGGGACCAGAACTCCTCCTCGGCCGTGAGGTCGGTCCGGGCCGGGTACGTCCGCGGGTCGAGCTGGATGCCCACGCTGCACAGCGGGTTGGTGGCCCCCGGGTGGTTGTTGAACGGGATGATCCACATCCAGCCGCGCTCGAAGATGTGGTGCATCGTCCCGTCGTTCCAGGGCACCGGCGGGCGCAGCTCGGCGGGGGTGTCCACGTGGTCGTCGATCGCGTCCACCCCGACCATGTGGGTGAAGATCGAGCGGGCGTGGTGCTTGAGCCGGCTGGGCTCCTCCCGCAGCTCCAACTGCCGTGCCAGCGGCGAGCGGAAGCCGCTGGCGTCGACCAGGTAGCGGGCCCGGATCGTGCTGCCGTCCGCGCCGGCCACGGTGACCCCGGCGTCGTCGAAGTCGATCCGCTCCACCCGGTAGTACTGCCGCGCGTCGCAGCCGTAGCGCACGGCGGCGTGGAACATGTAGGCGTCGGTGTCCTGGCGGAAGAAGTGGGCCGCGTTGCCGACGATCGCGGGGATGCGGAACTGGCTGGTCTGCTCCGGGTCCGGCTCCTCGCCGTCCTGGTGGAACATGAAGCCGAAGTTGCTCTTCTGCCCGTGCGCGCTGCTGACGTTGGCCAGCACGTCCTGGAAGCTCGCCAGGTTGGCGATCTCCGGCACGCCGTACCGGTCCGAGATCAGCCGCAGGACCACCAGCGTCTGCCCGATGGTCGACTCGCCGACGGCGAACCTGGGGTGGTGGGCGCCGTCGAGCAGCATGACCCGGAAGCCGTGCTTGGCGAGGATCGAGCCGAGCATCGTGCCGGACAGGCCGGTGCCGACGATGACGACGTCGTACGGCTGTCCGGGCTGTCCGGGCTGCTCCCCCTGGTGCGTGGTCATGAAGAACTCCCTTCCGGTCAGGCGGACTTGACGCCGATGGCGAAGTGGTCCCGGGTGATGGTGTCGGACGCGGCGATCCGGTCGACCGTGAAGCCGGCCTCCACCAGGTAGTCGCGGGCCTGCTGGAGCGAGTAGGCACCGGCCTCGTCCCGGATCATGGTGTGGTTGATCCGCTGGAGGAGGACCTCCGGGTCCCGCTCGTCCGGGTCGATCATGGCGTCGTACAGCACCACGAGTCCGCCCGGGCGCACCGCCTTGTGGGCGCGGCGCAGCAGCTCCCTGCGGTCGGCGACCGGCCAGTCCGGCAGGACGTGGCCGAAGATCACCACGTCCGCCTCCGGCAGGTCGGTGGCGAAGAAGTCGCCGCCGTGGAAGGCGACCCGGTCGGCGGTGCCCGCCTCGGCCACCAGCTCGTCGAAGAGCGGGCGCAGCGCCGGCAGGTCGAAGACCGCGCCGCGCAGGTGCGGGTGGGCGGCGGCGATCCGGGAGGCGACGTTGCCGCGCCCGCCGCCGACGTCCACGAAGGAGGTGTACTGGCTCCAGTCGATCGCGCGCGCCAACTCGTCGGCGGTGAAGCCGTTGTGGGCGTCCATGTGCAGCATGATCTGCCGGGCGCGGTCGAGGTCCTCGTACTGCGTGGGGTAGGCAAGCTGGCCCTGCGCGGCCACGGCCGACTTGGCCTTGCCGTCGCGCAGCGCGTCGGTCAGCTGCGCCCAGGCGTGGTAGTGCAGCCGGGCGTGCTGGCGGGCGGTGCCGCCCAGGTAGGTGGGGCTGCCGGGGAGCAGGAACTCCCGTGCGAGCGGCGCGGCTTGGTAGCGACCGTCCTGCTCGTCCAGCAGGCCGAGGCCGGTCAGCGCGTCCAGGAAGTCCTTGAACAGCCGGTGCTGGACGCCCAGTTCGGCGCGGATCTGCCCGACGTCGGCGGAGCGGTCGGCGAGCAGCTCGAAGAGGCCGAGCTCGACCGCGCTCTGCAGGGCCTTCGCCTGGAAGTAGGCGGTGTTGAGCGCGACGATCCGGCGCGCGCGGGCGGCGGCGCTGTCGGTGGTCGGTGTCATCGTGCGTCCTCTCTCGGTGAGTCGGTGTGGTGAGGCGGTGAGCCGGTGTGGTGAGCCCGTGGGTCGGTGTGGTCAGGTGAGCCGGTGTGGTCAGGCCGCCGCGCCGAACCAGGTGGCCGCGGCGTGGTGGAGCTCGTCGTGGCGGGCGGGGTCGCCGGCCCAGGCCACGTAGCCGTCCGGGCGGATCAGGTACGCGGTGGCCGGCTCCGGTCCCCCCGCCTTGGTGGTCAGGGTGTCCACCCGGTCCGCCCAGGCGGCCAGCGGGGAGACGGCCGGGGCCGGCTCGGGGAGCAGCAGCAGGCCGCGGGCCCGGGTGAAGCAGTCGCTGATCCGCCGCGGGCCCTCGGCGGTGAGCAGCTCGGCGTCCGGCATCCGGCGTCCGGTGAGCGGGTGGTCGCCGGTCCGGTACGTGACGTCGAAGCCGGAGAGCATGCCCGCGATGTGGCGGTTGGTGTCGGGCAGGGCCATCAGCTCGCGGAAGGTCTGGCGCAGCGCGTCGTACCGGGGGTCCGGGTCGATCAGGACGGCCTGGGTGCGGGTGTTGCGCACCACGCCGTCGGCGACCGGGCGGCGTTCGCTCTGGTAGCTGTCGAGCAGGTCCTCGGTGCACCGGCCGCGCGCCACCGCGGCGAGCTTCCAGCCGAGGTTGACCGCGTCCTGGACGCCGAGGTTGAGCCCCTGGCCGCCGGCCGGCAGGTGGATGTGCGCGGCGTCGCCGGCCAGCAGCACCCGGCCGCGCCGGTAGGCCTCGGCCAGCCGGGAGACGTCGGTGAGCCGGGACAGCCAGGTGACGTCGTGCATCCCGTGGTCGCTGCCGGTGTGCTCGATCAGCGCCGCGCGCATCTCCTCCTCGGTGACCGGCGCGTGCCGGTCGGGGAAGGGCTCGCCGAACCAGGCGACCGTCGCCCGGTAGACGCCGGGTTGGTGCTGGAACGCCCCGAACCAGGACCGCCGTTCGGGGTTGACCAGGCCCACCGGGCGCATCGGCCCCAGGCCCTCGCCGCGCGGCAGGTCGCCGCTGAAGCGCATGTCGCCGATGAGCGCGTACATCTGCGGGTCCTGGCCGGTGAATCCGATCCCGGCCCGCCGGCGGACGGTGCTGCCGCCGCCGTCGCAGCCGACCAGGTAGCGGGCCCGCAGGCGGCCGGTCCCCGTCTCGACGGTCACCCCCTCCTCGTCCTGGGCGAAGCCGGTGACGGCCGCGCCGCGTACGATCCGTACGCCCAGCTCGACGGCCCGCTCGGCGAGCAGCTCCTCGGTGCGCAGCTGGGGCACCAGCAGCACGTACGGGTGGCGGGTGTCGAACTCCTCGAACCGCATCGGCACGCCCAGGCTGGCGAAGTTGCCCCCCTGGAGCACGCCCGCGCCCTCCTTGAAGCGGTCGAGCAGCCCCCGCAGTTCGAGCAGTTCCACCGTGCGGCCCTGCATGCCCATGGCCTTGGAGTGCTTCTCCGGCTCCTTGCGGCGCTCGACCACCACCGTCCGGGCCCCGCCCAGCGCCAGCTCGCAGGCGAGCATCAGGCCGGTCGGCCCCGCCCCCGCCACCACCACATCGCAGTCCAATACGACCTCCGGTCTCGGTCCGGTACGACGGGCTCACGCTGTCAGCCGGGATTCGAGCCGGAGTCCAGCGGCGATCGCCGCCCGTGCGGCCGGCACCAAGGCGGCTCGAAGCGGCGTGCCTAGCGTCGGCAGGGCCCCTGACCCACCTGACCCACCGACAGAGGACAGCCATGCCATTCACCGCGAACGAGGCCGCGTACCTGGCCTCGCAGTCGCTCGCCCGCCTGGCCACCGTGGACGGCCGCGGGCAGCCGCACGTCGTTCCCCTGGGCTTCCACTACAACGCCGGGCTCGGCACGGTCGACGTGACCGGGCGCGGCATGGCCCGGAGCCTCAAGTACCGCCACGTCCAAGCCCATCCGCGGGTCTCGCTCGTGGTGGACGACGTCGTGGACGCGGAGCGCTGGGTCGTCCGCGGGATCGAGATCCGGGGCACCGCGGTGGCGCTGCCCCGCGGCGGCAAGGAGATCCTGCCGCACGTCGACGACGAGCTGATCCGGATCACCCTGGAGCGGATCGTCTCCTGGGGCATCGACTCCGACTGCCAGGCGCCGCCGCTGGCCCGCAACGTCGGGAACAGCGGGAACAGCGGGAACAGCGGGAACAGCGGGAACGTCGGGAACGGGGTGCGGGCATGATCGAGCGGCTGCCGAAGTTCCCCTGGGACGTCCTGTTCCCGTACCGCAGGCGCGCGGCCGCCCACCCCGACGGGTTGGTCAACCTGGCGCTCGGCGACCCGGTCGACCCGACCCCGCCCGCCGTCCGCGCGGCCCTCGCCGCCGCGGCCGACGCCCCCGGCTACCCGTCCACCGAGGGCACGCCCGCGCTCCGGGCGGCCGCCGCGGCCTGGCTGCTGCGCCGCGAGGGGGTGACCGTCGAGCCGGACGCCGTGATCCCGGCCGTCGGCACCAAGGAGCTGATCGCCTGGCTGCCCACCATGCTGGGACTGGGCCCCGGCGACATCGTCCTCGTCCCCGAACTCGCCTTCCCCACCTACGAGGTGAGCGCCCGGCTGGCCGGCGCCAAGCTGGTCCGGACGGACTCGCCGCTGACCTATGACGGCCCCGCCCCCCGGGTGCTCTGGCTGAACTCCCCGTCCAACCCGGAGGGCCGGGTGCTCGGCACCGCCGAACTGCGCGCGATCGTCGCCTGGGCGCGGGAGCAGGGCACCCTGGTGGTGAACGACGAGTGCTACCTGGACCACGTCTGGGAGGGCGGGACCCGCTCGGTGCTGCACCCCGAGGTCAGCGGCGGCAGCCACCGGGGCGTGCTGGCCGTGCACTCGCTGTCCAAGCGGTCGAACCTGGCCGGCTACCGGGCGGGCTTCGCCGCGGGGGACCCGGACGTCATCGCCACGCTGCTGGAGGTGCGCAAGCACGCCGGCCAGATGGTCCCCGCCCCGGTGCAGGCCGCGATGGTGGCCGCGCTCGGCGACGACTCCCACCTGGCGCAGCAGCGCGAGCACTACGCCCGGCGGCGCGCGGTGCTGCGGCAGGCCCTGGTGGACAACGGCTTCCGGATCGACCATTCGGCCGGCGCGCTGTTCCTCTGGGCAACCAGGGACGAGCCGTGCTGGACGACCGTCGGCGCGCTGGCCGACCTCGGGATCCTGGTGGCGCCCGGGGAGTTCTACGGTGCGGCGGGTGCGCGGCACGTCCGGGTGGCCGTCACCGAGACCGACGAGCGGGTCGAGCAGGCGGTGAAGCGGCTCGCCGAGGGCTGCTGACGTACGGACCTCGCCCCGCCGGCCGCGCGCCGGCGGGGCGTCGTGCTGTGTCGTCCTGTCTGTGGGGGGCGCCGAACCGCCGCTGCCCCCGAACTCGTCCGGGGGCAGCGGCAGTTGCAGTGGCGCGGTCAGCCCGTCCGCTCCGGGACCACGCTCTCGACCAGGTGCAGGTACGAGTTGACCGGGCGGACCTCGGCCCCGGTCAGACCCGCCTCCTCGAACAGCGCGACCAGCCCGGCCGTGGTGTGCTTGCGGCCGCCGACGTTGAGCAGCAGCAACAGGTCCATCGCGGTGGTGAACCGCAGCTCCGGACTGCCGTCCACCAGGTTCTCGACCACGATCACCCGGCTGCCCGGCCCGGCCGCCCGCACCACGTTGCGCAGGGTCAGGACGGTGCTCTCGTCGTCCCACTCCAGGATGTTCTTCAGCAGGTACACGTCGGCCGCGACCGGGATCTCCCGCCGGCAGTCGCCGGCCAGCAGCGTCGCGCGGTCGGCGAGCGCGCCGCCGGGCCGCAGCCGCGGGTCGGCCCCGGCCACCACCTCGGGCAGGTCCAGCAGGGTGCCGCGCAGCCCCGGGTGGCGCTCCAGCAGCGTGGCCAGGACGTGCCCCTGGCCGCCGGCGATGTCCACCACCGTACCGACGCCGCTCAGGTCCAGCCGGTCGGCCAGCGCGAGGGCGGAGAGCCGGCTGGACTGGGTCATCGCCCGGTCGAAGACCGCGGCCGACTCCGGCGCGTGCTCGTGCAGGTGGTCGAAGAAGTCCATCCCGTGCAGCTCGGGGAAGACCGCCTTGCCGGTGCGCACCGCCTCGTCGAGGTGCCCCCACAGCTCCCAGGTCCACGGTTCGGTGCCCCAGAGCACCATGTCCTTGAGGCTGCGCGGGGTGTCCTCGCGCAGCAGCCGGGAGGCGTCGGTGTGCGCGTACCGGCCGTCGGGCTGCTCGGCGAACACGCCGTAGCAGGTCAGTGCGCGCAGCAGCCGCTGCAGGGTGTCCGGGTCCGCGTTGACGGCCCGGGCCAGCTCGGCCGCGCCGGCGGGCTCCTCGCCGAGCGCGTCGGCCAGGCCCAGCCGGGCCGCCGCCCGGACGCCGGCCGCGCCGGCCGCGCTCAGCGCGAGCTCGCGCAGCCGGACCACCGGCTGCGGGATGATGTCGCCGCTCGTCGTCATGGTCCGCTCCTCTCAGGCGCCGTGCTGCGCGATCAGGTCGAACGGGGCCGGCTCGGCCTGGGCGAGGCCCATCACCTTGCCGACCCGCGAGCGGAACTCCGGGGAGCCGGTCGCCGCCTTGTGCGAGGCCGCGTCGTCCCACTCGGCGGTCTCCACGTACACCGTGGCGTCCGCCGCCGACCGGTAGAACCGGTGCGAACGGAAGCCGCTCTGGGTGCTCATGAAGTCGGTGATCTCCCCGACGAGGGCCTCGAACTCGGCGACGTCCCCGGTGACGGTGAAGCGGTTGATGAAGGTGAACACGGTGACAACTCCTGTGATGGTGTGAGGGGGTGGGTCAGAGGGAGCCGAACAGCCGGTCGCGCAGCTCGCGCCGCTGGACCTTGCCGGTGGCGGAGCGCGGAATGCTCTCCACCAGCCGCAGCTGCCGCAGGTGCTCGTAGTAGGGGAGCCGGGCGTTGGCGAACTCGGCCAGGGCGGCCGGGTCGACGCCCTCGCCGCGCGGCACGACGAGTCCGACGGCGACCGCGCCGCTCAGCTCGTCGGGGCGGTCGAAGACCACGCAGTCGGCGACGGCCGGATGCCGCATCAGCACCCGCTCGATCTCGGTCGGCGACACCAGCCAGTTGTCGCACTTGAAGACGTCCTTGATCCGGTCGACGACGAACAGCCGGCCCGCCTCGTCGATCCGGCCGACGTCACCGGTGCCGAACCAGCCGTCCGGGTCGATGGCGTCGGCGGGCCCGTCGCCCAGGTAGCCGAGCATCAGCTGCGGCCCCCTGACCTGGATCTCGCCGCGCTCGCCCACCGGCAGCACCTTGCCGGTGCGCACGTCCACGATCCGGCAGGCCGTCCCGGCCACCGGCGGCCCGCTGGAGCCGACGGCGGGCCCCTCCGGCAGGTCGAAGTGCGTCGAGGGGGAGGTCTCGGCGAGGCCGTACCCCTGGACGACCGGGACACCGAAGTGCTCCGACAGGGCCACCGTCGTCCGGGCCGGCAGCGCCGAGCCCCCGGACAGCACCGCCCGCAGCGACGGGATCCGGAAGCCGGGCAGGCGCTCGTCCCCGGCGAGCCGGGACAGCCGCACCGGGAGGCTGTACAGGTGCGAGGCCCGCCAGGTGCGGGCCAGCCGCACCAGCGCCTCCCGGTCCTCCTCCGGACAGAGCACGTGGGTCGCGCCGACGGCGAGCGCGGTGTCCAGGTGCATGAGGTGGAACGAGGGCAGGTTGTTGAGCGAGACGGAGTCCGCCGCCAGCCGGTGGGCGTGTGCCGACTGCGCCGCGTTCACCAGCAGGTTGCGGTGGCTCAGCCGCACTGTCTTGGGCGCGCCGGTGGTGCCGCTGGTGAACTGCAGGCAGGCGGTCTCCACCACCTCGCCGGCCGGGACGGCGGCGCGCTCCAGGCCGCCCAGGACGGGCGTGCCGTCACCGGCGTCGGCGGCCACCACGAGCTGCCGCAGCAGCGGCAGCCGGGGGCGCAGCGCTGTGATCCGCCGGTGCATCCGGGGTGACAGCACGGCGGCCCGCGCGCCGCAGGAGTTGAGGACGTGCACCAGGGTGTCGTCCGGGACGAGCGGGTTGAACATGGCGCTGGTGTTCCCGGAGCGGGAGATGCCCAGGAACGTGACCGCGAACTCGACGGTGAGCTCGGCGGCGATCGCGATCACCGCGCCGGGGCCGCCGAAGGCGCCGCGCAGCGCCTCCGCGCAGTCGGTCACCCGCTCGTCCAGGCGGGCGAAGTCGAGCACCAGGCCATCGGCGACGAGGGCGGGGTGACGCGGCGTCCGCCCGGCGGCGCGCCGCAGCAGGTCGTCGATCCGGGGGCCGCCGATCAGCTCCGCCACGCCGTCCAGGGGCGCACCGAAGGTCGTACTGTCCCGTGGGAGGTCCACGGTGGCCTCCTCTCAGGCGGGCAGGTCGTCCCGGTACACCTGGCGGTGCCGGACCTTCAGCTCCCCGGCCACCCGCACCAGCTGGTCCTCACAGCGGCAGCTCAGGTGCACGGCGGCCGAGCCGCCCTCGGGCGTCGCGATGATCAGGGCGTAGGTCTTGGCGAGCACGGTGCCGTCCGGCTGCTCGGCGACCTCCAGCATCCCGAGCCAGTGCCGGTGCTGGACCCCGGCGGCGGCCAGGCGCGCCGCGGCCTCCCGGGCGCCCTGCTCGATCGCGCTCCGCCCCTCCTGCGGGTGCGGGCGGGCGTTGGCGGCGAACACGCCGTCCTCGGTGAAGGTCGCGGCCCACTCGGTGACCGCGCCCTCGTCGAGATGGCGCATCTGCCGGCCGTAGAAGTGCTGGACCTCCTCGTAGAGCGATCCGGTCATGCTCCGGGCCTCCTCGGATGGTTGGGCGGCTTGTTGGGGGGTGGGGCAGCGCCGACGCTCCCACCCCCGGTTCGAATCCCGTTGGAGCGCTCGGCGCGTCCGTCCCGCTCGAAGCGCAGTCGAAGCCGGCCGGGCAGGGTCGGCCCAGCGGTCCGGAACGGGCCCGCGACTCGCGAGCGAGACAGGAGATCGATGCGATGAGCACGGTGACAACCGGTGACGTCGCCCTGGTGACCGGGGCGACCAGCGGAATCGGACTGGCCAGCACCGTCCGGCTGGCCCGGCGCGGGCTGCGCGTCTTCCTCTGCGCCCGTACCGCGCAGGCCGTCGTCGAGACGGTCGCCCGGCTGCGCGGCGAGGGACTGGAGGTGGACGGCATCGCGGCCGACGTCCGCTCCCCGGAGGACGTCGCGAAGGCGGTCCGGGCCGCGGTGGACCGCTTCGGCCCGATCGGCGTGCTCGTCAACAACGCCGGACGCAACGGCGGCGGTGTCACCTCCACGATCACCGACGAGCTCTGGCAGGACGTGATCGAGACCAACCTGACCAGCGTCTTCCGGGTCACCCGCGAGGTGCTCACCACCGGCGGCATGGAGGCGGCCGGCCACGGGCGGATCATTACCGTCGCCTCCACCGGCGGCAAGCAGGGAGTCCCGCTCGGGGCCCCGTACTCGGCCTCGAAGGCCGGCGTCATCGGCTTCACCAAGGCCCTCGCCAAGGAACTCGCCGCCACCGGCACCACGGTCAACGCGGTCTGCCCGGGCTACGTCGAGACCCCGATGGCCGTCCGGGTCCGCCAGGCGTACGCCGACACCTGGCAGACCACCGAGGAGGACGTGCTCGCGCGGTTCGAGCAGAAGATCCCGCTCGGCCGCTACTCCACGGCCGAGGAGGTGGCCGGCATGGTCGACTACCTGACCACGCCCGCCGCGGCCTCCATCACCGCGCAGGCGATCAACGTCTGCGGCGGACTCGGCATCTACTGACGCTGCACGTCCCAACCCTTGGACAGAAAGGCCGGTTCGACGCATGACCGCCACCCAGCACACCACGCACGAGATCGACGTCGACGCCCCCGCCGACGTCGTCTACACCGTCATCGCCGACGCCCGGGCCTGGCCGCGGCGCTTCGCACCCACCCTCCACGTGGAACACGCGGACCTCGCACCCGGCGTCGAACGCCTGCGGATCTGGGCCCGGGCCAACGGCGAGGTCAAGCAGTGGACCTCCCGCCGCGACCTCGACGTCGACCGGCGCCGGATCCGGTTCCGCCAGGAGGTCTCCTCGCCCCCGGTCGCCTCGATGGCGGGGGAGTGGCAGGTCACCGAGCGCCCCGGCGGCGCCACCCTCACCCTCACCCACGAGTTCACCGCCCTCGACGACGACCCGCAGGGCCTGCGGTGGATCGCCGAGGCGACCGACCGCAACAGCCGCAGCGAACTCGGGAACATCAAGTCCCTCGCCGAGCGCTGGTCCCAACTCACCGACCTGGAATTCGAGTTCGAGGACTCGGTGCTGGTCGACGCCGCCCCGGGGACGGTCTACGACTTCCTCCGGGACGCCGCCGCCTGGCCCGCCCGGCTTCCGCACGTCGCGCGGCTCGACCTGCGCGAGGAGGCCGGCGGCCTCCAGCACATGGCGATGGACACCCGCACCGCCGACGGCTCCGAGCACACCACCGAGTCCGTCCGGATCTGCTTCCCGGAGACCGACATCGCCTACAAACAGCTGCGCACCCCCTCCATGATGTCCGCGCACACCGGCCGCTGGACCGTCGAGCCGACCGAGCACGGCGTACGGGTCACCTCCTGGCACGCCGTCGTCCTCAACCCGGAGGCGATCCCCGCCGTGCTCGGCCCGGACGCCACCACCGCCACCGCCCGCCGCTTCATCCGCGACGCGGCCGGCGGCAACAGCCGCGCGACCCTCGGGCTGGCCAAGCGGTTCGCCGAGGAACGCCATGGCTGATCCCATGGCCGACCCCACGGCTGACCCCATGGCCGGCCCCTTGGCTGATCCTTTGGCCGCGCCCGCCCCGGCCGTCCTGATCGCCGGCGCCGGCCCGGTCGGCCTCACCGCGGCCCACGAGCTCGCCCGGCGCGGCGTACCCGTCCGGCTGATCGACGCCGCCCCCGGCCCGGCGACCAGCAGCCGGGCCCTGGCGGTGCACGCCCGGACCATGGAGGTGCTCGACCAGATGGGGGTCGTCGACCGGTTGCTGCCCCTGGGCCGGCGGGTCACCCACTTCACCATGCACCGGCGCGGCCGGACCCTGATCCGCTTCGACACCAACTACCGCTCCCTGCCCACCCGTTACCCGTTCAGCCTGATGGTGGACCAGGTGGTCACCGAGCAGGTGCTGCGCGAGCGCACCGCCGGACTCGGCGTCTCCGTCGAGTGGGGCGTCGAACTGACCGCCCTGCACCCCGAGGCCGACGCCGCGCTCGTCACCCTCCGCCACCCCGACGGGCGCACCGAGGAGACCCGGGTGCCCTGGCTGATCGGCGCCGACGGCGGCCGCAGCACCGTACGCCGGCAGCTCGGCATGCGCCTGATCGGCGACTCCACCCAGGTCTGGCTCAACGCCGACGTCACCCTCGACACCGACCTGCCGCCGGACAGCAACCACCTCCTGCACACCGACCCGGGCACCCTGCTGCTCGTCCCGTTCCCCGAGCCCGGCAAGTGGCGCGTGGTGGACACGGTGGACACCGACGGAGCCGACGACTCCGAACTCGTCCGGCGCCGCCTGGCCCACAAGATCGGCCGGGCGCTCGGCCGCCCGGTCGAGGTCGGCACCCCCACCTGGCTCTCGGTCTTCACCGTCCAGCAGCGCCAGATCACCCGGATGCGCGAGGGCCGCTGCTTCCTGGCCGGGGACGCCGCCCACGTGCACAGCCCGGCCTCGGGACAGGGCATGAACAGCGGCATCCAGGACGCCTACAACCTCGCCTGGAAGCTCGCCGACGTGATCCGCGGCCACGCCGGGCCGGGACTCCTCGACAGCTACGACGCCGAGCGGGTCCCGACCGGGGCCGTCCTGCTCCGCTCCACCCGGACGGCCACCGCCCTGGTCTCGCTGCGCACCGCCCTCGCCCCGGCCCTGCTCACCGTGGGCACCGCGGCGCTGCGCCGGATACCGCCGCTGCGCCGCAAGGTCGAGGGCCGGATGATCCGCGGCTTCTGCGGGCTCGCCCTGGCCTACCCCGACAGCCCGCTCACCCGGCCGGACCCCGCACCGGCCGGCCGCATCGCCCCCGGCGACCGGGTGGCCTGCGACGGACGGACCGCGGCCGGGCACCCCGGCTGGTCCGCGCTCTGCGCCGAACTCGCCGACCCCCGCTGGACGTTGCTCGCCACCCCGGCTGCCGAGGCCACCCCGGCCACCCCGGCCACCGCGGCCGCCGCCGGGCGGACCGGGCACCGGGAGGCACTGGCCCGGGTGGACCAGCTGCTCGGCGCGGCCGTCTCCGTCCGCGCGGTGGCCGACCCCGGTGGGCAGGGCGACCTGCCCGACCCCGACGGCACGCTCCGCCGCGAACTCGGCCTGGCACCGGGCGAC
Source organism: Kitasatospora aureofaciens (assembly GCF_019192735.1). GTDB lineage: Bacteria > Actinomycetota > Actinomycetes > Streptomycetales > Streptomycetaceae > Kitasatospora > Kitasatospora aureofaciens_A. The sequence goes on along the minus strand of NZ_JAHTKP010000001.1, from coordinate 403,078 downwards.
TTCCTGCTGATCAGGCCGGACGGCCACCTCGCCGCACGCGGCCGCGGGCCGGACCGGTACCTCGACGTCCTCCGGGCCTGCGCCCTGCTGCCGGAAAGGGCTGCGCATGCGCATCATTGACCTCTCGTCGACGATCGACGCCGCCGCCTGGGAGGTGGACGGCATCCGGCACGAGGTGCTGACACCGGCCGACGGCGCTCGCCACATGGCCGAGGGCATGCTCCGCAACCACGGCATCGAGTTCGACATCGCGGACCTGCCGGACGGCGAACTGCTGTCGCTGGACACCCTGACCCTGACCACCCACACCGGAACCCACGTCGACGCCCCGTCGCACTACGGCAGCAAGGCCACGTACGGAGTGCCGCGCCACATCCACGAGTTGCCGCTGGAGTGGTTCACCGGACCGGGAGTCGTCCTGGACCTGACCGACACCGGGGTCGGGGCGATCGGCGCGGACCGGCTGCGGCAGGCCTTCGACGACATCGACCACTGCCCGCGCGCCGGGGAGATCGTGCTGCTGCACACCGGCGCGGACCAACTCGCCGGAAGGCCAGAGTACTTCACCCGGTTCGCCGGTCTCGACGGTGCGGCGACGAACCTCCTGCTCGACCTCGGGGTGCGGCTCATCGGGACGGACGCCTTCGGTCTCGATGCGCCGTTCACCCACATGCTCTCCGAGTTCCGGCGCACCGGGGACCACTCCGTCCTGTGGCCCGCGCATTTCGCCGGGCGGCAGCGGGAATACTGCCAGATCGAGCGGCTGAGCAATCTGGGCGCGCTGCCCGCGCCGACCGGATTCACGGTGCAGGCCTTTCCCGTCAAGATCGCGGGGGCGGGGGCGGGTTGGACGCGGGCGGTGGCTCTGCTCGATTGAGTGGCTGTGCTCGATTGAGTGGCGCTGCTCGGTTGAGTGATTGAGCCCGCCTCTCGATTGAGCCCACGGCTCGGAATTCCGGAAAACGCGCGAGGTCCCGACCACCGGACGGTGATCGGGACCTCGCGCTGCTCTACCGGCGTCCGGTCAGATCCGCCCGAACGCCCGCAGCATGTACTCCTTGCGGTCCACCGGGTTGAGGTCGGTCCGACGCCGGCTCGGCACCGGCCCGACGGCGGGCTGGAAGCTGTGGAACCGGGTCACCAGCATCCCCTCGCCCTGGCTCAGCCCCGGCAGCCGCTGCTCGAACTCCTGGACCGTACGGGCCGGAATGATCCCCTCCACCAGGCAGCTGCTGCCCTGTCCCCGGGTCGTCTCCGGGGTCGCGCCGCACTCCACCAGGTTCAGCAGCACGGTGCTGGCGTTCTCGGCCGGGACCTCCAGCTCGAACCGGTTGACCGGCTCGTAGACCTGCGTGCCCGCCTGCTTGAGCGCGTTCATCAGCACCAGCGGGGTGAGCTTGCGGAAGTCGCCCGCCGCGCTGACCGGGCTGGCGAACCCGGTGTGGGTCAGCGTCACCAGGATGTCCAGCACCTCCCAGCCGTTCAGCCCCTGCTGCAAGGTCGCGCGGACGGCCTCCTCGACGGCCTTGTGGAAGGCGTGCGGCAGCGAGCCGAGCTCCACCGACCGGCGGAAGACGACCCCCGAGCCCGGCTCCCCGGGCTCGACCCGCAGCCCGACCGTGGCCCAGAAGAAGGTCTTGCTCCGGTAGTCGATCTCCTCCACCGACTCGCCGACCCCGATCGGGCGCTCGACGCAGATGATGCGGGTGCCCTCGAACACGACGTCCAGCTTGTAGTCGTCGGCGAGGGTCGCCGCGATGACCTCCTTCTGCACCTCGCCGTAGAGCGAGACCGAGATCTCCTGCTCCTCGTCGTCCTTGCGGACGTTGATGAACGGGTCCTGGTCGGCCAACTGCAGCAGGGCGTCGTAGAGTTCGGGCATCGCGCCGTGCCGGGCCGGCCGGATCACGGTCTCCAGGCTCGGCGGCGCGAACAGGTGCTCCCCGTCCAGCCCCTCGGCGGAGCCGAGCCGGTCGCCGATCCGGATGCCCTTGAGGCCCCAGACCTTGGCGATGTCACCCGCCCGGGCCTGCGCCTCCACCATGGCGGAGCCCCGGTCGAACACCTCGACCACCGTGGTCCGGCCGGGCAGTTCGAGGACGGCGCCGTGCGGGTCGCGCCGGAACACGGACACCTTCGACCGCGGCCCGAGCGTGCCCGACCGCAGCCGCACGTAGGCGACCTTCTCGCCCGCCCAGCCGCGTTCGATCTTGAACACCGTGCCGTGGAGCGTGCCGTCGGCGCCGCCGTGATTGACCGGAAACAGTCCGGTGATCCCGTCCACCAGCGCGCCGATGCCGGCGTCGGCGACGGCCGAGCCGAAGAGCACCGGGTAGAGCTGGGCCCGGCAGGCCTGCCGGGCCAGTTCCTCGGTGTAGTCCCGCGCGGTCAGGGCCGCCTCGTCGTCGAGGTAGCGGGCCAGGAACTCGTCACCGTGCTCGGCCAGGACGTCGGCCAGTTCGGCGGCGAACTCCGGATCGTCCGGTCCGACGGTCCGGGTGATCGCGCGCGCCTCGGCCGTACCGATCCCTTCGACCCTGGTCAGCGGCACGACGGCGGGGGAGAGCTCGGACCGGATCTCGTCCAGCAGGTCGTCGTACCGGGCGCCCATGCGGTCGATCTTGTTGACGAAGAGGATCACCGGGATGCGCATCTTGACCAGCGTGCGCATCAGCAGCCGGGTCTGTGCCTGTACCCCCTCCACGGCCGACACGACGAGCACCACGCCGTCGAGCACGCTGAGGGCCCGCTCCACCTCGGAGATGAAGTCCGGGTGGCCGGGGGTGTCGATGAGGTTGACCTTCACGTCGCCGACGGTGAAGGACACCACCGCGGACCGGATGGTGATGCCGCGCTGGCGTTCGAGTTCGTGCGAGTCGGTCTGGGTGTCGCCGCGGTCGACGCTGCCCACGCGGTCGATGACGCCGGCGGTGTGCAGCAGCCGCTCGGTCAGGCTGGTCTTACCGGCGTCGACATGCGCCAGGATTCCGATGTTCACGCTTGTCAAGACGTGCTTCCCCTTGTTCTTCGGTCTTCGTACGGATAACCGGAGCAACACGGATCTTTCGGGGCACGTCTCTCTCCTCGCGGGTCTGGCGATGGTCCGACCTCATGGTCCAACCGGGCGCAGTCTAACAGAACTTGACGGATAGCCAGTCGATCGGCGGGGGTCGATCGGCGGGGGGTGTTTCCCTCGGGACAGGTCGGCGGGCCGCTTTGGAAATGCCCCGATGCCACCTTGGAAATGCTCTGCTGCCACCTTGTACGGATTCCTCTTGAGGCCCCGCCGGAGGCCCGGATATACCTGGGTTCGAGGAAATGTCCAAGCGACATCGGAGGCACTGTGAAGTTCAACATTCTGGGCCCGCTGGAAGTCCTCGACCGGGGAATTCCGTGCACCCCGAGCGCGTTGAAGGTCCGCTGGACGCTGGCGATCCTGCTCATGAACGCGAACCGGATCGTCGACCTCGGCGTCATCATCGAGGAGATCTGGGGCGCCAGCCCGCCGCGGACGGTGGTCACCACCGCGCAGACCTACATCTACCAACTGCGCAAACTCTGCCGCCCCCAGGGCCGCGACGTCATCCTCACCAAGGCCCCCGGCTACGTGCTGCTCCTGGGCGAGGAGGAGCTCGACGCCCAGGAGTTCGAGCGGCTGCACATCGAAGGGGGCCGCCTGCTGGCCGACGGCCACCCCGAGGCCGCCGCGGACCGGCTGCGGCGGGCGCTGGGCCTGTGGCGGGGCACCGCGCTGGCCGACATCCCGGTGGGCGGCGTGCTCGCCGGCCACGTCGCCGTCCTGGAGGAGATGCGGCTGCGCGCCCTGGAGCACCGCATCCTGGCCGACCAGCAGCTCGGCCGCAATCGCGAACTCATACCGGAGCTACGGCTGTTGACGCTCCATCAGCCGCTCAACGAGTGGTACCACGAACAGCTCATGCTCGCCCTGGACGCCGCCGGGCGCCGCAGCGAGGCACTGCACGTCTACCGCACGCTCTACCGCAGGCTCGACGAGGACCTCGGGATCACCCCGTCGCAGCCCGTGCGGGACCTGCACAACGACCTGCTCAGCGACACCGCGCCCGCGCGGCAGCAGTTCCGCGCGGCTGCCGCGCGGGCGGTGGAGCAGGGTCTGCGGGCCCGCTCGGCGTAGGGTGCGGCTCCCGTACGGTCAGGCCCGCTACCCGGGCCCGCCGGTCAGGCCTCTTCGGGCAGGCCTGCCGGGTCAGACCTGCTGGGTCAGGCCTGCTGGGTCAGGCCCGCCCCATCGGCACCAGCATGGCGGCCGCCCGGGCCTTGTTGACGGCGTCGATCCGGGAGACCGCGTTGAGCTTGACGAAGACGTTCCGGAGATGACGCTTGACGGTCCCGGGCGAGATGCAGAGCCGCCCGGCGATGGCCGAGTTGCTCAGCCCGGTCGCGACCAGCCCCATGACCTCGCGCTCCCGGCCGGAAAGGCGGCCGCCGCGCTGGCCGGCCATCCAGCCCATGCCGGAGCGCGAGGCCATGATGTACACCCGCTCCCGGTCGGCGGTCAGACCCCGGACCACCGAGACCAGGCACTCGCCGGCGGCGTCCTCGGCCAGGTAGGCGCTCACCCCGGAGTTGAGGTACATCTCCACCTCGCCAGGGTGCTCCTGCCGGCTCAGCACGACCACCCGGGCGCCGCGGTCCAGCAGCCGCCCGAGGGCCCGCTCGGTATCGGCCACCGACTCGCCCGCGCCGTACACCACGACGTCCACCCGCTGCCCCGCGAGGACGCCGAGCGCCTCGTCCACGTCGCCCACGGCGGCGTGGACGGCGAGGTCGCCCTCGGCGGACAGCAGGGCCCGGAGACCGGTGCGCAGCAGGACGTTTCCTTCGACGACCAGGACCGACGGATGGTTGTTGACGAGCGACACGATTGACCCCCGATGGCGACAGGCGCGAATGACCGATGTGTGGAGCGAACTCGGCCGGTTGTTCAAGGCGGCGCGGCGGACGTTCCGAGTCCTGAGGCGGGTGGCGGAAAACCGATTCTCCGAATGCGGGCTCGGAGCATCCGCGGCCCTGCCATGGGCGATGGAGCGGCCGAGCCGGAGCCGGCCGGCGGCGCGCTGGACCGCCGCCGAATTCCGGACGGTTCCGGCCGCCGGAGCGGTGTCGGTTTCCGGGCGGCGGGAAGGGCGATATCCGGTCGCGCGGAGCCCGCGCCCCGCCGCCCGGCGGGGTCGCCCCGGAATCCTCGAAAACACGGTGGTCACCTCTGTGACCTGCATGGTTGTGAAGCCGCCGGCCGCGGGGGCGGCGACGGCAAGGGCCGGCGTGGCCGCGCTCGGAGACGGGCGCGGGGCCTGCGGCCGGCCGGGGAAAGCAGCCATTCGTAGTCCTTCGGTGGTGGGGGTCGGCGGATGTTCGTATTCAGGACATATGGCGTGGCCAGGCGGGTTTCCGTGCTGCGGCGTGCACGGCCGGAGGCGGGATCACGCCCCGGTCGGCTGCGTCCGCAGTCGGTCGAACGAGCCCGCCGCGACGGTGGCTCGATTTGGCGGCGATCCGGACTGAAGAGAACCTAACCTGATTCTTACTTTCAGCCCAAGGGCGGTTTTTCGCCGCACGAGCGACGCTAGATCACGGGACGATCTCGCCCTCCGTGTACGCATCCCCTGCCCGGGCCGGTCGTGCGGCGCTGATGTCGGCCGGCGGTCGACGGCCGGATCCGATCGTGCCCACTACCCCCGATCGGGGGTGGTCGTTGACCGGTGTGGCGCGGATCATGGGTTCCTGCCGGGCCGACGCCGGTAATCCTTCCCTCGGGCGCGGCCGCCCGCCCTGCCGTGTCGCGTCATCGCTCCATCGCTTCAGACAGGAGGCACATCGTGTCGACAACGACGTCCGCGACGTCCGCCAACTCCGCGACGTCCGCGACGTTCGCACGGAGCTACTCGTCGGGGACATCGGACGTCCCGCTGCTCGGCGACACCATCGGGGAGAACCTCGACCGCGCGGTCCGGTCCTTCCCCGGGCGGGACGCCCTGGTCGACCGCGCCACCGCCCGCCGCTGGACGTACGCCGAACTCGCCGCCGACGTCGACGCGCTGGCGCTCGGCCTGTTCGACCTCGGCATCGCCAAGGGCGACCGGGTCGGCATCTGGGCCCCCAACTGCGCCGAGTGGACGCTCACCCAGTACGCCACCGCCAAGCTCGGCGCGATCCTGGTGACCGTCAACCCGGCCTACCGCTCCCACGAGTTGGAGTACGTGCTCAACCAGGCGGGCATCCGCCTGCTGGTCGCCGCCCCGACGTTCAAGACGTCGGACTACGCCGCGATGATCGAAGAAGTCCGCCCCCGTTGTGCAGAGTTGGAGCGCGTCGTCCTCCTCGGCAGCCCGGCGTGGGACGCCCTCCTCGCGGTTGGACGTCAGGCCGATCCTGCCCATCTCTGCGCCCGCCAGGCTGAGTTGTCTCCGGACGACCCGATCAACATCCAGTACACCTCCGGGACGACCGGCTTCCCCAAGGGCGCGACCCTCTCGCACCACAACATCCTCAACAACGGCTACTTCGTCGGTGAGCTGCTCAACTACACCGAGCAGGATCGGATCTGCATCCCCGTGCCCTTCTACCACTGCTTCGGCATGGTCATGGGCAACCTCGCCGCCACCTCGCACGGCGCCTGCATGGTCATCCCCGCCCCCTCCTTCGAACCCGGCGCCACCCTGGCCGCCGTCGCCGCCGAGCGCTGCACCTCGCTCTACGGCGTGCCCACCATGTTCATCGCCGAACTCGCCGACCCGGACTTCGACCGCCACGACCTCACCAGCCTGCGCACCGGCATCATGGCCGGCGCCCCCTGCCCGACCGAGGTGATGAAGGACGTCATCGGCCGGATGGGCATGGCCGAGGTCTCCATCTGCTACGGCATGACCGAGACCTCGCCCGTCTCCACTCAGACCCGCGCCGACGACTCCGTCGAACGCCGCGTCTCCACCGTCGGCCGGGTCGGCCCACACCTGGAGGTCAAGGTCGTCGACCCGGTCACCGGCCGCACCGTCCCCCGCGGCGAACCCGGCGAACTCTGCACCCGCGGCTACTCCGTCATGCTCGGCTACTGGGGCGAACCCGAGCGCACCGCCGAGGCCGTCGACGCCGCCCGCTGGATGCACACCGGCGACCTCGCCGTGATGGACGACGACGGCTACCTCGGCATCACCGGCCGCATCAAGGACATGGTCATCCGCGGCGGCGAGAACCTCTATCCGCGCGAGATCGAGGAGTTCCTGTACACCCATCCCGACATCCTCGACGTCCAGGTCATCGGCGTGCCCGACCCCAAGTACGGCGAGGAGCTCATGGCCTGGATCCGCCTGCGCGAGGGCGCCGCCCTCCTCACCGCCGAGGCCGTCCGCACCTACTGCACCGGCCGCCTCGCCCACTTCAAGATCCCGCGTTACGTCCACGTGGTCGACGAGTTCCCGATGACCGTCACCGGCAAGATCCGCAAGGTCGAGATGCGCGAGATGGCCACCGAGATCCTCGGCCTGTAACCGCCGATCGCAGGCGCCCGGGAGGCGGCCCCGGGCGCAAAAACACCAGCGGCCGGCGAGGATTCCCTCGCCGGCCGCTGTTCGCCGGGTCCTGCTACCAGCCGGCGAAGCGTTGGTCGGTGGACACGACCTCCCGGCCGAGGGGCATGAGGGAGATCGGGATCATCTTCAGGTTGGCCCACCCGAAGGGGATGCCGATGATCGACAGGAAGAGCGGGATGCTGGTCACGAGGTGCGCGAGGGCCAGCCACCACCCGGCGAAGACCAGCCAGATGACGTTGCCGACGCAGGACGCTGCCCCTGCGTCCCGCCGCTCGACCGTCGTCCGCCCGAAGGGCCACAGCACGTAGCCGGCGATACGGAACGACGCAATGCCAAAGGGAATGGTAATGACGAGCAGGCAACAGACAATTCCGGCGATGACGTAGCCGATCGCCATCCAGATGCCGCAGAGAATCAACCAGAGGACATTGAGAACGAAATCGATCACCTTCATGGTCGGCACCTTCTCACGGCTGGCGTTTGGGCTCTGTGACCTGCCATGCCCGCTGGTGGGCGTGTCTACCCCCTTAGGGGCCGCTCCTCAGGGTTCGGTCCGGGTCACGGGTGGGTGGCGAGGGCGGCGGTGGCGAAGGTGCGGGTTTGTTCCGCGGCCTGGTCCAGGGGGACGTGTTCGTTGTTCGGGGGGAAGAAGTCGAGCGAGCCGACTGCGCTGTAGTTCGCCCAGAAGCAGGTGGTCATCGGGAAGGTGTCGGTGATGTTCTGCTGGCACTTCATCACCAGGGTCTTGGTGGAGTAGGACCGCGGTTCGCCGACGGGCGTGCGGCCGTAGCCCTCGACCAGCTCCATGGTGTCCTTGAAGGACTTGTCGAGAGCGCCCTGGGGGTCGGCGACGGTGGCGAAGAGGACTGTTTTGGCCGTGAAGTGAGGCACCGTCGCCGTGTGCGGTCCCTTGCTCAGCCTGATGCGTGGGTTTCCGAAGCACGATGCCGTGCCGTGGTCGTCGTCCTGGTCCCCCTGGCGGGTGGGAAGGTCGTCGGTCCCGAACACGTGCATGTCCAGGTCGTCTCCGAAGTGGAAGCCGCCGTTGCCCTGGGCGCAGGTCAGGCCGTTCAGTTGCGGCACGTTGACCTGGGAGTAGCGGGTCCCGGGGTCCGGCTGGAGCTTCTCCGCCTTCAGTGCTGCCGCCGGCACGGCTCCCTGGCCCGAACCGCATCCTGCGACGAGCGCGCCCAGAATCAGGGCCGTCGTCGGGATCCCCCACTTCCGCACTTTTGTTGCCACCTTTCGCGTTCCCCGTAAACGATCATCAAGATCGTACGCGACGCGACGCGGCCGGCACGGGACGGGCGCGGTACGGATCCCACCATCCGTACCGCGCCCGGGCTGCCCGCCGGTTACCGGCGGAGGGGGCCCTCGCAGGTGTAGGTGGCGGTGCCGCCCTGGCCGGTGGACCAGATGTCGACCTGGCCGAAGGTGCAGTTCATGTCGTTGAGGTTGTTGGCGCCGGGGACGTCCTTGCTGCGGGTGAGGATGAAGTAGTCGACGGTGTCGGACATGTCCTTGAAGACCTTGTCCGGGTTGGTGGCGTCGGAGAGGTTGGCGGTGACGCGGCCGGTGCAGACGAAGCGCATCGGCTTGTTGGTCCAGTCGCCGTTGTCGTTGCAGGTGGGGGTGGCGGCGGTGGCGTCGGTGATGGCGGCCTGGACGTCGGAGGCCGAGGCGAGGTCGAGTTGGTCGTCGGCGAGGTAGGAGGTGGACGGGACGTAGAGGTTGTCGGCGTTCTTGATCTGGTCGTCGAGGAAGGCGAAGTACTCGGTCTGCAGGGCGGTGTCGGCGCCGAGGCGGTCGCGCCAGGCGTCGAAGCCGGCGGGGTTGTCGGCGCGCTGGTAGCCGTACATCTCGCGGATGAGGGTGGGGTGCCTGAGCCAGAGGAACTCGAAGAATGTGCCGGCGTAGTTGTAGAAGTGGAAGGCCGGGGTGTCCGCGTACTTGGCGTGGAGGAGCTGGGCGATCGTCATGCGCGGGATGCCGTTGGCCTCGTCGGAGGCGAGCTTCTGGACCAGGGACTTGCGGACCAGGATGCCCTGGTCGCGGGTGGAGCCGTCGAAGAACTCGGCGGTGCCCTCGTCCATCGCGGTCACCTTGTCGTCGGCGTACCAGCGCTCGTCGCCGAAGTAACCGGGCACCGCCCAGCGGCCGTTGAGGTAGTGGACGTACTCGTGGCGGAAGAGTTCCTCGAGGGTGAGGGTGGAGTCCTGCGGGACTCGGCGCTGGTAGGTGTAGAAGGTTGCGCCGCGCTCGATGTAGATGCCGCCGTTGTTGGTGCTGTAGCCGGTGAGGATCGGGTGGTAGACCTCGTAGTCGGCCCGCGAGGCGTACAGGTGGATGTGCAGGGTGGTGTTGATGTCGTCGGACAGCGGCTGGTCGGTGCCGAGGACGCGGAAGTACTGGCTCTTGACCTGCTTGCTGGCGTAGTACATCTGGTCGACGGTGGCCTTGTCGAGGGCGGTGCGGACCTCGATGGCGCCGTTGTCGTAGGTGTACGTGTGGGGGAAGAGCTTGTTCTCCAGGTCGGCGATGCAGACGCCGTACTGCTGGCAGACACCGTAGGTGTTGGCCCAGCCGATGGCCTTGGCCCACGGGTCGGACCACTCGCCGAAGGCGGCCTTGGTGGTGTCGAGGAGCGGGCCGAGGTCGGCGACGAGGGCGTCGTGCAGGGCCGGTATCTGGCCGAGGCGGCCGTACTCGCCGACGGCGTCGCGGGCGGCCCAGGCGTTCGCGGTGCCCTTGAGGTGGCCCCAGGAGGCGTAGGCGCGGAACGCGGCGCGGTAGTCCGCGTTGGCGGCGACGGCGGTGAGGAAGGCCGGGTCCTGGTTGTTGATGCCCAGGTAGTTGAGGTTGAGCGCCTGGAGGACGGCGTTGCCCCAGGGGGCGCTGTCGGCGACGGCGGTGCCGGGGGCGAGGACGGCGAGAAGGCGCTGGGCGAGGCCGAGGTTGTTCTGGCGCAGGCCGTCGGAGCCCGCGGTGATGGCGGTCTCGCGCAGGATGTTGGCGGCGAGGTCGGTGCGGTCGAAGGCGTGCGCGCTGCCGGTGTAGGTGGTGATGGCCTGCTGGAGGGCGGCGAGGGTGGCGGCGTCCGTGAGGTTCAACTCGTGGTGGCCGAAGGCGTGGTAGACGGTGGCGTGCAGGTACGTCCACAGCTCGTAGAGGTGGGAGGCGCCGGTGCCGTCGTCGGTGGCGGACAGCTGGGTGATGCGCTGGGCGACGGCCTGGACGTGGGCGTTGTCCATGGTGGTGGCGAAACGGGCGTCCCAGGTCCAGATGATGGCGCGCAGACAGCCGTCGGCCGTCACGGCGGGGTCGGTGAGGAAGGTGACGAGCTGGTCGGGGGCGAGGCCGGTCAGGCCGTCGACGGTGCACGGCACGCCCGCGGTAGTGGTGGGTGCGGGGGTGGCGGTGCCGGCCTTGGCGGCCTGGTCGGCGGTGGGTGCGGGGGCGCCGACGTGGTCGGGCAGCAGGCCGGGGACGGGGGTGGTGCCGAGGGAGCCGCCGCCGGGGGCCGGGGCGGGGGCGCCGGGCTTGGCGGCGTCGGTGCCGAGCTGGTCGGCGTCGTCGTAGGCGGTGCGCTGCGGTGCGTCAGGGGTGGGCGCGGCCTTGGGTGTTGCGGTGGCGGCGGGCGCGGGGGTGAGCGCCTGGGCGCTCTGCAGGGTCGGCAGCGTGAGCGTGGCGGCCATGGTGGCGGCGAGCAGAACGCGCTTGGCAATGTGGGGAGTTGACACCGATTCTCCTGGAGGGGGAAGTGGCAGGGCGGTGTGAGGCGGGAGTTGGGGTGGGGGTGGGGCGCGACCGCCCCTGATGTGAGCACGTAACATAGCAATGTGAAATTGCACTCGACAAGGGGGTGAACACGCCCGGCCCCCGCTCGGCCGGAAGAGGTCGCTCGGGATACCCTGTGGGGGTAACTGCCCTGTGGGGTCCATTCCTCTGGGGTCAATGGAGGAGCGGCAGTGATCGGAAGGCGGGCCATGTGGGAGAGGCGGCCGGGCGTGCCGTGGGCCCTGCGGTTGCTCCTCCTTGCCGCCGTCCTGCTCGGCGTCCTGACGATGCACACGCTCGGGCATCCGGTGGGTGGGCATGGGGATGGGCATGGCCGGGGGCACGTCCAGGTTCATCAGATGGATGAGTCCGGCCACGGTGTGACGGCCGACCTCGCGTCCCCCGGCGGGATGGACCCGATGACGGTCTGTCTCGCCGTCCTCGCGAGCTGGACGCTCGTGCTCCTCGCCGCCGGCCATGTGCTGCGCCGCGCCGGCGATCCGGCCGCCGCCGTGCGGGCGCGGCTGCTGCGCGCCGTCCGGGCGCTCCCGCCTCCCCGCGGCGGGCGGATACTCCTCGCTCAGTTGTCGGTGCTTCGTCAGTAGGCGTGCGACCGCTGTCCCCCAGGGGCAGCCGACGCGACGTCCTTCTTACTCACACCGACTGCACGAGGTGCATTTCGTCATGCGCACACCCACCCGACGTACGGTGCTCGGCGCGGCGCTCGCCGCTGCCGGGACCGGCCTGCTGGCCGCCTGCTCCTCCGACTCCATGAAGGGCATGGACCACTCCGGCACGGGCCACGCCGCGCCCACCACCCCGGGCGGCTTCGTCGCCCCGAACGGCCCCGAGGTCGCCGCCGCCGAGGCGAAGCGCAGCCCCGGGCCGGAGCGCAAGGTCGCGCTCACCGCCACCGAGACCGGCGTCGATCTCGGCGGCCGGACCGTCCGCACCTGGGCGTACGGCGACCGGCTGCCCGGTCGGGAGGTCCGCGCCACCGCGGGCGAGACGCTCGCCCTCAGCCTCGCCAACCACCTTCCGCAGCCCACCTCCCTGCACTGGCACGGCCTCGCGCTGCGCAACGACATGGACGGCGTGCCGGGCCTCACCCAGGAGGCGGTCCGTCCCGGCGTCGCCTTCGACTACCGGTTCGCGCTCACCCGCCCGGGCACGTACTGGTTCCACCCGCACTCCGGCGTCCAGCAGGACCGCGGGCTGTACGCGCCGCTGATCGTCGAGGACCCGAAGGAGCCGCTGCGCTACGACAAGGAGTGGGTCGTCGTCCTGGACGACTGGGTGGACGGGATCGACGGCAGCACCCCGGACGCCGTCCTCGCCGAGCTCGCCAAGGGCATGGGCGGCGGGCACGACATGGCGGGGATGGGCAACCACGACATGTCCGGCCACGACATGGCGGGGATGGGCGGCCACGACATGTCCGGCCACGACATGGCGGGGATGGGCGGCCACGACATGGCGGGCGCCTCGGGAGCCCAGGGCCCGTCCCGCATGCTGATGGGCGCCCGCAGCGCGCTGCTCGGCGGCGACGCGGGCGATGTCGCGTACCCGTTCCACCTGGTCAACGGCCGCCTCGCCACCGCGCCCGAGACCTTCACCGCCAAGCCCGGCGACCGCATCCGGATCCGGCTGATCAACGCGGGCGGCGACACCGCCTACCGGGTCGCCCTCGGCGGCCACGAGCTGACCGTCACCCACACCGACGGCTTCCCGGTCGAGCAGGCCACCACCCAGGCGCTGCTGCTCGGCATGGGCGAGCGCTACGACGTCCTGGTCACCGCCCAGGACGGCGTCTTCCCGCTCACCGCCCTCGCCGAGGGCAAGAACGCCACCGCGCTCGCCCTGCTGCGCACCGGCGGCGGCACCGCGCCCGACGCCTCGGTGCGCCCGGCCGAGCTGGACGGCAGGCTGGTCGGCGCCGCGCAGCTCAAGGCCGACGCGAGCGTGCGGCTGCCCGCCCGGGCGCCGGACCGGACGGTGCAGCTGGAGCTCACCGGCGGGATGGCGAAGGCCGACTGGGCGTTCAACGGCCGCAGGTACGACCCGGCGCAGCGCCACCCGGTGGCGGTGGGGGAGCGGGTGCGGCTGGAGTTCCGGAACACGACGGCCATGTGGCACCCGGTCCACCTGCACGGCCACACCTTCGCCCTGGCCGGCGACGGCCCCCGCAAGGACACCGCGATCGTGCTGCCGGGCGCGACCCTGGCCGTGGATTTCGACGCCGACAACCCGGGCCTGTGGATGGTGCACTGCCACAACGTGTACCACGCGGAGACGGGCATGATGACGGTCCTCGGTTACCGGGCGTAACGCCCGCGGGCGCCGGGCCGGGGCGTGCCCCCCGACCCGGCGCGCCGCCCTTCTGCGCCCGACGCCCACCACCATGACGTTTTCTTAACGCGGGCCGATGACGCTTCCTTAACGGCCGTCGCATAGCCTGGCGCACTGCCGTCGCCCGACGGCGCTTTTACGGGGTCTTTAAACAAGAGGTGCAAGGTGGTTTCGTCGGGTTCGACGGAGACGGGGACGGCGGAGGTGTCGACGCCCCCGGCAGTGGCCGCGCCGTCGGCGCGAATACGCCTCCGCAACTGGATGCTGGAGGACATGTCCGCGGACAAGGGCGCCCAGCACGAGGGCGCGCCCGCGGAGGCGTCCGGCGGGCACAAGGGCCAGAGCTGGTGGCGGGTCATGTGCCTGACCGGCCTGGACTACTTCTCCACGCTCGGCTACCAGCCGGGCATCGCCGCCCTCGCGGCCGGCCTGCTGTCGCCGATCGCGACGATCGTGCTCGTGCTCGTGACCCTGTTCGGCGCGCTGCCGGTCTACCGGCGGGTCGCGCAGGAGAGCCCGCGTGGTGAGGGCTCGATCGCGATGCTGGAGCGGCTGCTGTCGTTCTGGAAGGGCAAGCTGTTCGTGCTCGCCCTGCTCGGCTTCGCGGCGACGGACTTCATCATCACGATCACGCTCTCGGCCGCCGACGCCAGCGCGCACCTGGTCGAGAACCCGCACCTGACCAGCGCCCTCGGCGGCAAGCAGATGCTGATCACGCTGATCCTGGTCGCGATGCTCGGCGCGGTCTTCCTGAAGGGCTTCAGCGAGGCCATCGGCCTGGCCGTCGCGCTGGTCGCGGTCTACCTGGCGCTCAACGTGGTCGTCGTCGTGGTCGGCATCTGGAAGATCATCCAGGCCCCGCACGTGGTCACCGACTGGTCCAGCGCGCTGACCACCGAGCACGGCAACGTGTTCGTCATGATCGGCGTCGCACTGATCGTCTTCCCGAAGCTCGCGCTCGGCATGTCCGGCTTCGAGACCGGCGTCGCCGTGATGCCGCACATCGAGGGCGACGCGGACGACACCGAGGAGAACCCGACCGGCCGGATCCGCGGCACCCGCAAGCTGCTCACCACCGCCGCCGTGATCATGAGCGCCTTCCTGATCGCCACGAGCTTCATCTGCACGCTGCTCATCCCGGCCAAGGAGTTCGAGGACGGCGGCCAGGCCAACGGCCGCGCCCTCGCCTACCTCGCCCACGAGTACCTGGGCGGCACCTTCGGCAGCGTCTACGACCTGTCCACCATCGCGATCCTCTGGTTCGCCGGCGCCTCCGCCATGGCGGGCATGCTCAACCTCCTGCCCCGCTACCTGCCGCGCTACGGCATGGCCCCGCACTGGGCCCGCGCCGTCCGCCCGATGGTGATCGTCCTGACGATCGTCGGCTTCCTGATCACCTGGCTGTTCGACGCGAACGTCGACGCCCAGGGCGGCGCCTACGCCACCGGTGTGCTGGTCCTGATCAGCTCGGCGGCCATCGCCGTCACCATCGCCGCCTACAAGAAGCGCCAGCGCGGCTGGACCATCGCCTTCGGGATCATCTCGGCGGTCTTCCTGTACACCACCGTGCTGAACACCATGGAGCGCCCGGACGGTGTGAAGATCGGTGCCTGCTTCATCGCCGGCATCATCCTTTTGTCGCTGCTCTCCCGGCTCAAGCGCGCCTTCGAGCTGCGCGTCACGAACGTGGTCCTGGACGACGTCGCCGAGCGCTTCATGCGCGACTACGCGCACCGTCCGCTGCGCCTGATCGCCAACGAGCCGACCAGCCGGGACGTCGCCGAGTACCGCGACAAGATCCGGCAGATCCGGGCCGACAACGACATCCCGGGCGAGGACGACCTGGTCTTCGTCGAGGTGACGGTGCGCGACGCGTCGGACTTCGAGGCCGAGCTGACCGTCCGCGGCGAGGTGCTGCACGGCCGCTACCGGGTGCTGACGCTGGAGAGCTCCAGCATCCCGAACGCGATCGCCGCCCTGGCGCTCACCGTCCGGGACCGCACCGGCCAGCGGCCGCACCTGTACTTCGAGTGGACCGAGGGCCACCCCTTCGCCCAGTTCCTGCGGTTCTTCCTGTTCGGCCAGGGCGAGGTCGCCCCGGTCACCCGTGAGGTGCTGCGCGAGGCGGAGCCGGACCGCAACCGCCGTCCGCGCGTCCACGTGGGGTAGTCGTCCCGCCGTTCCGTCGGCCCGTCCGGTCCTGGTGACCGGGCGGGCCGACGGCGTTCCGGGGGTGCGCGTCCGGGGCCGGGGCGGGCGGTTCCTGGCTGTCGGTGTCCGCAGGGCCGATGCGGCGGAGGGAGCCGGACGCGCTGCCGCCCACGTCCTCCAGGGGCGTGGGCGGCAGCAGGCGGGTCAGGACGGCAGGCGGAGGACCAGGCCCGGGTGGATGAGGTCGGGGTCGTCGCCGACGGCGGCGCGGTTGACGTCGTAGAGGGCGGGCCAGCCACCGGGGACGTGGAGGGCGTCGGCGAGGTCGGCCAGGGTGTCGCCCTCGCGGACGCGCCACTCGCCGGACGTCGAGGCGACGGTGGCGGCGGGCGCGGCCGGCGGCGGGAGGACGGCGTGGTGGTCGTGATCGCGGTCGTGATCGCGGTCGTGGGCGTGGCCGCGGTTGGCGCGGGCGCCGCAGACCGGCCAGGGGCTGAGGCCGCGGCGTTCGGCGAGGCGCTGGGCGACCGCGATCTGCTCGTCGCGGCCGGCGAGGTCGGCGCGCGGGGCGTAGGCGAGGCCACCGTTCGCGCGCCAGGTGGGGTTGTCGAACTGGAGGCCGCCGAAGTAGCCGTTGCCGGAGTTGACGTGCCAGTTGCCGCTGCTCTCGCAGGCCGCCACGCTCTCCCAGTCGTACCTCCCGCCGGGGTCGGTCCCGGTGTCGCGGCCCGGGGGCGCGGCCTGGGCCGCGGGGGCGGAGAGGGCCACGGGGGCGGAGAGGGCCACGGTGAGGGCGCACAGGGCGGTGGGGAGGAGACGGCGCAGATACGCGGTGGGAGGCATGGGCGGCTCTCAGGTCCGGGGACAGGGCGTACGCCGTCCGGAGGCGGCGCACTCCCAACCGATGCACGCCGGGCGGGGCTCGGCGGTGCCGACACGTCCGGCAGGTCACCCGCTCGGCCGCCCGGGACCACCCCGGCGGCCCGCGGCCATCCGGCCGTAGCCGCCGTTCGGCCCAGCCGACTGTAAGGGGACCGTAAGCCGTGCCCCGACCGCGCCGCGTGGGCCGGCTCCTAGAGTGGCCGGGACGTTTCCCGAGGAAGGGCACGAACGATGACGATCGATCAGGACACGCCGCGCGCCGAACTGGGCGTGATCGGCGGCTCCGGGCTGTACGCGCTGCTGGACGACGTGACGGAGGTGCGCGTCGACACGCCGTACGGCCCGCCGAGCGACGCGCTGTTCCTCGGCGAGGTCGCGGGCCGCCGGGTCGCGTTCCTGCCCCGGCACGGGCGCGGCCACGGCCTGCCGCCGCACCGGATCAACTACCGCGCCAACCTGTGGGCGCTGCACTCGCTGGGCGTGCGCCAGGTGCTCGGGCCGTGCGCGGTGGGCGGGCTGCGGCCGGAGTACGGGCCGGGCACGCTGCTGGTGCCGGACCAGTTCGTGGACCGCACCTCCGGCCGGGTGCAGACCTACTACAACGGGCTGCCGCTGCCGGACGGCTCGTTCCCCGAGGTGGTGCACGTGTCGATGGCCGACCCGTACTGCCCGGCCGGGCGGCGGGCGGCGCTGGACGCGGCGCGCGACGCGGCCTGGGAGCCGGTGGACGGCGGGACCCTCGTGGTGATCGAGGGCCCGCGCTTCTCCACCCGCGCCGAGTCCCGCTGGTTCACCGCGAACGGCTGGTCGGTGGTCGGCATGACCGGTCACCCCGAGGCCGTGCTGGCACGCGAACTCGGCCTCTGCTACAGCTCGTTGGCGCTGGTCACCGACCTCGACGCGGGCGTGGAGAGCGGCGAGGGGGTCACCCACACCGAGGTGCTGAAGGTGTTCGCGGGGAACGTCGACCGGCTGCGCACCGTGCTGTTCAAGGCGCTGGAGAGCCTGCCGGTCGACCGCGACTGCGTCTGCTCGCACGCGCTGGACGGGCTCACGACGGGTCTGCCGGGCGTGCCCGGCGCCTGAGCCGCAGTTCCTTGAGGTGTAGTCCCTTGAGGTGCAGGCCCCTGAGGTGAAGTCCTCCGTGCCGCCACCGCCGGACGAGCGCGATCAGCAGCGCGATCCCGGCGGTGGCGGCCAGTACCAGCAGCCAGTTGCGCAGGTACGGGAGCGGCAGCACCGAGGAGTTGCCGTGGTTCGTGCCGTCCCGCAGGACGGCCGGCAGCCCGACGGCCGTCACCGCCGCCGCGACGATCAGCCAGCCGCGCAGCACCGGCCCGCGCACGACGGACGCGCCGAGCAGGAGGAGCAGCGGCACCCACAGTCCGTCGTGCAGGACCACCGCGCCGACCGCCCAGACCAGGACGTCGAACGGGTCGGTGATGTAGGAGTCGGCGAGCAGGCCGGAGAGGCCGTAGGCGATCAGGGCGAGCCCGCCGAGCAGCAGGGCCGCGCGCAGCCACCGGGGCATCAGAGCACCTCGATTCGTTCGACCCACTTGGTCTGCAGGACCCCGGGCCGGTTCGGCGCGATGATCCGGGCCGGGAAGCCGTGGTCGGCCGTCAGCACCTCGCCGTTGACCCGCAGGGCGAGCAGCGTGAGCGGGTCGACGGCGTACTCGGCGGGCATCTCCATCACCCGGTACGGCCCGTTCGCCTCCAGCGAGGTGACCCGCAGCGAGGCCCCGGCGGGGGCGCCCGCCCGTTCCATCAGATCGGAGACCCGGACTCCGGTCCAGCGCGCCGACGCACTCCAGCCCTCGACGCAGGCGATCGGCAACTCGACGTCGTACTGCGGGAGTTGCCCCAGCTCGGCGAGGGTGAGGACGTACGGGCGGGGCCCGTCCACGCGCAGCCGCCAGTCGGCGGGGACGGTGACCGTGCCGGCCTGGGCGGCCGTCCGGTTCACCGGGAGGCCCAGCGGGCCGAGGTCCGGGCGGCGCGGGGCGAGCAGGTCCAGGCCGCTGAGGAACGGCACGGCCTGCCCGGCGGTGGTGAGGGTGACGACGCCCGCCGCGGCGGTCACCGCGGTGAGGAAGGCCCGGCGCTGCGGGAGGCCGACGGCGGGGCGGCGCCAGTGCCGGGCGATCAGCGTGCCCTTGGCGGCGATGTGGACGAGGAGGCCGCCGGTGGCCAACCAGCCGATCCAGAAGTGGGTTTGGCGGAAGGGAAACGGCCACGGGTACCACTGCAAGGTGTTGAACAGGCCGGTGAACAGCTCCAGCAGCATCGCCGTGACGAGGACGAAGATGCCGAGGCGCTCCAGGGCGTGCAGCACGCTGCGGGCGGGCGGCCACTCGAAGAGCCGCGGGTAGACCGTCCACAGCTTCGCCCCGAGCAGCGGGATCGCGGCGAGCCCGCTGATCACGTGGAGCCCTTGGGTGATCCGGTAGCCGCTCACCGGCCGGCTCTGGAGGTACGGCACGATCCAGCCGGGCGGGTCCTGGAGGGCGTGGCTGATCAGGCCGGTCAGGAAGCAGACCAGCAGCGCCGCGCCCAGCCAGCGGCCGAGCACCACGGTGGTGCGCGGCTCGTGCAGCGGCGAGCGGAACGCCCCGGCGCGGAACGGTCCGCGGCGCAGGGACGCGGGCGGCGGGGGGAGTGGGAGGTCGTAGCGGGGGCGTGGGTCCGGGGGTTTCGGGGTCACGTCCTCATGGAACCGTTCGGCGGCCGTGCGGTGGTGCTCCGAGGTGCTTACGGAATCCGAACGGCGCCACGCCGGTCCGGCCGGGTGCCGCCGGGCGGTGCGAGGGTTTGCGCATGCTCACTCGTGTCCTGCCCTGTCTGTTCGCGCTGGCAGCCCTGGTCGCCGCGCTCGCCCTGACCGTCACCGGCGGCGGCACGCTCGACCACCGCGCGCCGCTGTACGCCTGGTACGCCGTCGATGCCGGGCTGTTCGCGCTCGCGCTGCTGCTGCTCCGGAAGGTGCCGGACCGTCAGGTCGTGCCGCTGGTGCTGGCGGGCGCCGTCGCCGTCGCCGTCGTCGGACTGCTCGCGCCGCCGCGCACCAGCGACGACGCCTACCGGTACGTCTGGGACGGCCGGGTGCAGGCCGCCGGGATCTCCCCGTACGCGCACACCCCGGACGACCCGGCGCTCGCCCGGCTGCGCGACCCCGGGCTCTGGCCGGCGGGCGGAGCCTGCGCCGGGTGGGACGAGCGGCGGACGGTGGCCGGGGACTGCACCCGGATCAACCGGCCTGCGGTGCACACGATTTACCCGCCGGTCGCGGAGGCGTGGTTCCTCGCGGTGCATCCGTTCGGGGGCGGGGTGCGCGGGGTGCAGGCGGCCGGCGCGCTGCTGGCGGTGGCGACGACGGGGGCGCTGCTGGTGGTCGGGAGGGGCAGCCGGCGGGCGGCGCTGTGGGGGTGGTGCCCGGGGGTGACGGTGTGGTCGGTGAACGACGCGCACGTGGACACGTTGGGGGCGCTGCTGCTCGTGGCGGGGCTGGGGTGCGTGGCGCGGCGGCGGGCGGTGGGCGGCGGGGTGCTGCTGGGTGCGGCGGTGGCGGTGAAGCTGCTGCCCGGGCTGGCGGTGCCGGGGGCGCTGGCGGGGGCGCTGTCCCGTCGGCCGACCCGGGAGACCGTCCTGCTGCTGGGTGCGACGGCGGGTGCGTTCGCGCTGTCGTACCTGCCGTACGTGGCCGCCTCGGGGGCCGGGGTGCTCGGCTACCTGCCGGGCTACCTGCGGGAGGAGGGGTACGAGCAGGGGCACATCGACCGCTTCGGCCTGCTGGCGCTCGTGCTGCCGGACGCGCTGCTGCCATGGGCGGCGGGGGCCGCGATGGCGGGCGTGGCGCTGTGGGTGATGTGGCGCGGCGACCCGGCCCGGCCGTGGTCGGGCGCGCTGCTGGTCACCGGGGCGGCGCTGCTGGCCGTGGCGCCGTCCTACCCGTGGTACGGGCTGCTGGTGGTGGCGCTGGTCGCGCTCGACGGGCGCTGGGAGTGGCTGGCCGTCCCGGCCGCGGGGCTGGCGCTGTACCTGACCGGCGGGACGGAGGCGCAGCAGGCCGCGTACGGGGTGGCGCTGGTGTGCGTGGTGGTGGGCGGACTGCTGAGGCAAATGGGACGGGCGGGAACTCTTGTGGCGGCCCGGGGGATCTGGCAGGCTCGGCCCCGACGCCTCGAAGGGTGAGGCCGGGGCACCCTTAACCGGGAGGCCGAGAGGCGGTCGGGCGACAGCCGCACGCGTGACGCACGAACGGCGTCCGGCAAGGCCACCTGGACCCCGGCGCCAGCGTCAGCTCTTGCGCAGGGTCAGCTCTTGCGCAGGGCGAGGAAGCGTCGTCCGTGCGAGGTCCAGCGCTCGGCCTCGGTGAGGCCGGCGGACCGGGCCCGGCACAGGGTGGCTCGGGTGTCCAGGCGGGCCCACGGGCCGGCGTCAGCTCTTGCGCAGGGCGAGGAAGCGTCGTCCGTGCGAGGTCCAGCGCTCGGCCTCGGTGAGGCCGGCGGACCGGGCCCGGCGCAGGGTGGCGCGGGTGCCCAGGCGGGCCCACGGGAAGGGCGGGCCGAGCCGGCCGTCCGGGCCCTCGACCCGGACGACGGCGCGCTCGTCGATCTCCTCCGGCTCCACCTCCACCAGCAGCAGGCCGTCCGGGGCGATGAGTTCGGCGCCCCGCCGGAGCAGGGCGGCCGGGTCGCCGCCGATGCCGAGGTTGCCGTCGGCGAGCAGGGCGGCGCCCCAGCGGCCCTCGGCGGGCAGGCGGTCGAAGACCGAGCGGCACAGCGCCGGGCCGCCCAGGCCCAGGGTGCGGGCGACGGCCGCGTCGGTCACGTCCACGCCGAGCGCCGGGACCCCGAGGGCCAGCAGCTCGGCGACCAGGCGGCCGGGCCCGCAGCCGAGGTCGAGGACGGGTGCGGCGAGCCGGGTGCAGCGCAGCAGCAGGCTGTGGTCGGCGCCGGCCGCGGGCGCGCACCAGCGTTCGAGGTCGAGCCGGAGCCGGTGGCCGTCCTCGCGGCGGAGCCAGAGCGGTCCGCGGCCGGTGCGGACGGCCTCGGCGAAGGGGTCGTCGACCCAGGGGGTGGTGGCGGTGAGCGTCACCCCGCCACCTCCGGGGCGAGGTCGGCGCTGCGCAGGCGGGCGGCGAAGCGGCTGTGCGGTGCCTCGGCGGCGACCCGGACGGCGTCCTGGACGGTGTCCACGTCGGCGAGCATGGGGAGTTGATGGATCGTCAACTCCGCTGCGGAGAGCCGGTCGAGGAGGCGGGCGCCGGTTTGCGGGGTGGACATCGGTACGCCGTGCAGGAGTTGGGCCGCGAGCTGTGGTGTCGGCCGGGCCAGGCCCAGCGCCCAGAAGCCGCCGTCGGCCGCCGGGCCGTACCAGGCGTCCACACCGGAACGCTCGGTGGCGGAGAGCGGCTCGGCGAGGGCGGCCGCGCTCAGCTGCGGGGTGTCCATGCCGACCAGCAGCGCGGGTGTGTCCGGGGCCAGCCGGGCGGCGTGCGCGAAGGCGGCTGCCAGTCGTTCGTCCAGCCCGCCGCCGGACTGCGGCACGACCTCCCAGCCCGCCGGCAGCCAGCCGCCCGGCTCGCCGTCCAGGACCAGCAGGCGCCGCCCGGCCGGGACGGCGGCCAGGGTGTGCAGGGTGTCGGTGAGCGCGGCCTCGGCCAGGGCGGCGGCCTGCTCGGGCGTGCACGGCGGGGTGAGCCGGGTCTTCACCCGGCCCGGGACCGGCGCCTTGGCGATCACCAGCAGCGTGGGCGGCGGCGCGGCCAGCACCGCGCGCATGTCGCGGATCGCCTGGCGCGTGCCGCGCAGCGTGCCGGTGACCTTGGAGCGGCCCGCGCGCGGCAGGTAGTCGACGGGCGTCTCGGTGATCCGCATCCCGGCCGCCGCGCCCGCGAGCACCATTTCCAGCGGGTAGCCGGAGCGGCGGTCGCCCAGGCCCAGCGCCAGCAGCCGCTCCCGGCGGGCGGCCCGCATCGGGCCGAGGTCGTGCAGCGACGCCCCCGTGCGGGCGCGCAGCCGGCGGGCCAGCACCGCGTTGGCGAACCGGGCGTGCACCGGCCAGGCCCCGGCCGTGGCCGGGCGGCGCCGGCCCAGCACCAGGTCCGCCGCCCCGGCCAGCACCGGGCCGGTGACCCGGGGGAGCTGGGCCGGATCGAGCGAACCGTCGCAGTCCAGGAAGCAGACCAGCTCGGCGGTGGCGGCGAGCAGCCCGGCGTGGCAGGCGGCGCCGAAGCCGCGCCGGGGCTCGGCGACCACCGTCGCGCCGAGCGACCGGGCCAGCTCGGCGGAGCCGTCCCGGGAGCCGTTGTCGACGACGATCGCCCGCCAGCCGGCCGGGATCCGCCCGAGCACCCAGGGCAGCGCGGCGGCCTCGTCGAGGCACGGGAGGATGACGTCGACGGCCGGAGAAGGGGATGTGGGTGAGGTCACGCGGGCCACGCTAAGCGCGGAGGGGCGGCCTGCGGCGGCACCGGCGCCTTACGGAAGTCGGACGTCGCCGGGGGCTGACCCGTTCGAGGGATCTGTCCAGGGGACCTTACGGAAGCCGGACATTCGCCCGTCCCGTCCGCAGGACCCGCCGCGGCCTCCTATCCTCGGCGGGGTGAACGACACCTCGCGCATCCTGGTGATCGACGACGACCCGACCGTGGCCGAGGTCGTCGCCGGCTACCTCACCCGCGCCGGCCACCACGTGGACCGCGCCGCCGACGGGGCCGAGGGCCTCGCCCTGGCCCGCAGCGCGCCGCCCGACCTGCTGGTGCTGGACCTCATGCTGCCCGGCCTGGACGGCCTGGAGGTGCTGCGCCGGCTGCGCGCCTCCGCGGCGGGCGCCGGGCTGCCGGTGGTGCTGCTCACCGCCAAGGGGGACGAGGCCGACCGGATCCTCGGCCTGGAACTCGGCGCGGACGACTACGTCACCAAGCCGTTCAGCCCGCGCGAGCTGGTGCTGCGCGTGCAGTCCGTGCTGCGCCGCTCCCGGGCCGGCGCGGCCCCGGCGGCGGAGGACGGGCCGCTGCACTCCGGGGACATCGCGCTCGACCCCAAGGCCCGCCGCGCCCAGCGGGGCGGGCGTGAACTCGCGCTCACCCTCCGGGAGTTCGACCTGCTCGCGTTCCTGCTCCGGCACCCCGGCACGGTGTTCTCCCGGCAGGACCTGATGCAGCGGGTCTGGGGCTGGGACTTCGGTGACCTCTCCACCGTCACCGTCCACGTCCGGCGGCTGCGCGAGAAGGTCGAGGACGATCCGGCCGCGCCCGCCCTGATCAGCACGGTCTGGGGCGTCGGCTACCGCTACGACCCCGCTCGTCCGGAGGACCGGTATGACCCGGCTCGTTCGGAGGGCCGGTATGACCCCGCTCGTCCGGAGACCCGTCCGGAGCAGGGCGGTGCGGTGTGAAGGACCTGCTGCTGATCGCCCTGTTCGCCGCCCTCGGCGCCGGCGGGGCCGGGCTGCTCGGCTGGGCGGCCATCCGGCTGCTGCGCCGCCGCTCGGTCGCGCTCTCGCTGTTCTGCGTCGCCGTGGTGACCGTCCTCGCAGTGACCTCCGGCACCTTCGCGGTGGCGCAGGCGATGTTCCTCTCCACCCACGACCTCGGCGTGGTCATCACGGTGCTCGGCATGGCAGCGGTGGTGTCGCTGGTCACCGCCGCCCTGCTCGGCCGCCAGGTGGTGGCCGGCAGCCGCGCGCTGGCCGCCGCCGCCCGGACGGTCGGCAGCGACGCCGGGTTCACCGCGCCGGCCCGCCCGCTCGGAGCCGAACTGGCCGCGCTGAGCGAGGAGTTGTCCGCCACCAGTGCCCGGCTGGCGGAGTCCAGGGCGCGCGAGCAGGCGCTGGAACGTTCCCGCCGGGAACTCATCGCGTGGATCTCGCACGACCTGCGCACCCCGCTGGCCGGACTGCGGGCCATGGCCGAGGCGCTGGAGGACGGCGTCGCCGAGGAGCCGGAGCGCTACCTCGTGCGGATCCGCACCGAGGTCGAGCGGCTCACCGGCATGGTCGACGACCTGTTCGAGCTCTCCCGGATCCAGGCCGGCGCGCTCTCCCTCTCGATCGCCCGGGTGTCGGTCTACGACCTGGTCGACGACGCACTGGCGGGCGCGTACCCGCTGGCCCGGCGGCGGGGCGTGCGGCTGGAGGGGCGGCAGGTGGCGGCCGAGCCGGTGGAGGTGGACAGCCGGGAGATCACCCGGGTGCTCGGCAACCTGCTGGTCAACGCGATCCGCTCGACCCCCGAGGACGGCGTGGTGGCGGTCGCGGCCCGGCGGGAGGCGGACGAGGTGGTGCTGTCCGTCACCGACGGCTGCGGCGGCATCCCGGAGCAGGACCTGCCGCGGGTCTTCGAGACCGGGTGGCGCGGCGGCTCCGCCCGCACCCCGCGTCCGGGCGGACGTGCGGGGGAGGCCGGGGACAGCGGGGCCGGGCTCGGGCTGGCGATCGTCCGCGGCATCGTCGAGGCGCACGCCGGGCGGGCCCGGGTGCACAACGTCGACGGGGGCTGCTGCTTCGAGATCGCGCTGCCCGCGCCGAGGGCAGCTTCGCACGCGTAGCCGGCCGTACGGATTCCGGCCCTACCTCCATACCCGGCTCCGACCGCTCGGCAGGCAGGATGAGCCGTGTGGCACGTGCCACTGCGGCATCCGGGAGACGCGCATGGCTGACTACTACCCGTACTGCATCGCCACCAGGAGAGGGGACTTGACGCTGATCTGGCGGCCGGGCGAGGACGATGCCCCGGATGAGCTCATGGTTGACGAACGCGGAAGGCTCCTCGCGTTCCGTGACCTCACGGCGCTGCAGGAATGCTGTGACCGCAACGGCTGGGAGGTCGTCCGGGAGGGCGAACCCACGCTCGATCTTGGCGCCGTACGGCGGTGGGTCGAGCACCCCGGCCTTGGCCCGGCCCCGGCGGCACTGTTGCTGGACGCGTGGAACTTCTTCGAAGACCTCTCCCGCAGCCTGAAGGCCGGCTCGCCCCTGCCCTCCCAGGGACCGGCTCACGACAGTGCCTACGAAAAGATCTTCGGCGGCGGAGCTCTCGACCCGACCGCCGGCGAGGGAGCCTGGACGGGCGAGGAGACCGTGGCGGTGCGCGAACTCCTCCGTGCGGGGCTGGACCTCTGGGAACAGGCCGTGCACTGAGCGTGGCGTGGTTTCGTCCGCCGGGTCACGCCCGCAGGGGCGCGGCGGCGAACTCCTTCATCCCGGTGCGGAACGGCATCTGCGGGCGCCAGCCGAGCTCGGTGCGCAGGCGGGCGGAGTCCGCGGTGATGTGCCGGACGTCGCCGAGGCGGTACTCGCCCGTCACCACCGGCGCCGGGCCGCCGTACGCCTCCGCGAGTGCCGACGCCATCTCGCCGACCGTCCGGGGCTCGCCGCTGCCCACGTTGTAGGCGCGGGTGCTGCCGGGCGTCCTGGCGTCGATCGTGGTCAGGGCCGCCAGGTTGGCCGCCGCCACGTCCTCGACGTGCACGAAGTCGCGCCGCTGGCCGCCGTCCTCGAACACCCGGGGCGCCTCGCCCCGCGCGAGGGCGGAGCGGAACAGCGACGCGACCCCCGCGTACGGGGTGTCGCGCGGCATGCCCGGGCCGTAGACGTTGTGGTAGCGGAGCGTCAGGACGACGCCCCCGCAGGCGCGCGCCCACGCCGAGGCCAGGTGCTCCTGGGCGAGCTTGGTGGCCGCGTACACGCTGCGCGGGTCGGCGGGGGCGTCCTCGGCGACCAGGCCGGGCGCGAGGGCGGTGCCGCAGACCGGGCAGGGCGGTTCGAAGCGGCCGGCGTCCAGGTCGGCCGGTCGGCGCGGGCCGGGGGCGACGTCGCCGTGCGTGGGGCAGCGGTAGCGGCCCTCGCCGTAGACGACCATGGAGCCGGCCAGGACGAGTCGCCGTACGCCGGTACGGGCCATCGCGGCGAGCAGGACGGCGGTGCCCAGGTCGTTGCAGCCGGCGTAGGCGGGCGCGTCGTCGAGGTCCAGCCCGAGCCCGACCATCGCGGCCTGGTGGCAGACCGCGTCCACCCCCGCCAGCGCCCGCTCGACGGCCGCGGTGTCGCGGACGTCCCCGTGGTGGAAGGTCACTTCGGGTGGCAGCTCGGGGGCGCGCCCCGACGGGTGGACGGCGGGCAGCAGCGCGTCCAGCACCCGTACCCCGTGCCCCGCCGCGGCCAGTGCGCGGACGACGGCCGACCCGATGAACCCGGCGCCGCCGGTGACCAGAATCTCCATACCGCCGAACTTAGCCCCGCGGGGCGGCGGTTCGGGAGCGGGCGGGGCCGCCGTCAGGGTTCGGTAATCCGTCCGGGTGAGCGGTTGGTGTGGACCAGCGTTCAACTGCCGTTCGCCGTCCGCACTGTCCGAAGTGGTGTGGCGGTTCCGTCCGGCTGGAAATCTCCTGGGCGTTTCTCGGAGCCCAGGAGGCGGCAGTGTCACATCCCTCGCGGTCAAACCCCTCGCGGTCAAATCCCTCGCGCAGAACGGTTCTTCGGACGGGGGCGGCGGTCGGCGCGCTCGCCGCGATCCCGGCGTCCACCCTGCTGTGGACGCAGCCGGCGCTGGCCGGCACCCCCGGGCCCGAGCAGATCCACCTGCAGTGGGGCAACGAGCCGTCCACCGAGATGACCGTCTCCTGGGCGACCGCCGCCACCGTGAGCCGCCCCCGGGTCCGGCTCGGCACCCCGCGCGGCGGCGCCGGGCACAGCGTCGACGCGGAGACCCGCAGCTACGTCGACGGCCTCAACAAGGTCGAGACCTTCACCCACCACGCCCGCCTGCGCGGGCTGCGCCCCGACACGACGTACGTCTACGAGGTGCTGCACGACGGTGCCGAGCCCGTGCGCGGCACCTTCCGCACCGCGCCCGGGCGCGGCCGGGCCTCGTTCCGGTTCACCAGCTTCGGCGACCTGGGCACCGGCGACAACGTGTTCGCGAAGTCCTCGATCCACGGCGCCGCGGCCGTCCGCCAGGTGGAGCAGTTCGCTCCGCTGTTCCACCTGCTCAACGGCGACCTCGCGTACGCCAACAACAACCCGCAGCTCCAGCCGCAGTGCTGGAACGCGTTCATGAACAACCTGTCCAAGTCCGCGGCCGGCCGGCCGTGGATGCCCTCGCCCGGCAACCACGAGGTCGAGGCCGGGGGCGGGGACCTCGGGTACGCCTCCTACCTGACCCGCTTCGAGCTGCCCGACAACGGCACCCGCGACTACTGCGGCAACTGGTACGCGTTCCAGGTCGGTTCGGTGCTGTTCCTCAGCCTGGACGGCAACGAGATCGCCGTCGAGGACGACGCCAGCCTCGACCCGGCCACCGGCCAGTCCATATACATCAGCGACTACAGCGAGGGCGCCCAGCTGCGCTGGCTGGAGCGGACGCTGACGCGGGCCCGCAACGGGAGCGCGGTGGACTGGATCGTCGTCAGCATGCACCAGTTCGCGATGTCCTCCTCGGCCGCCAGCCACGGCGGCGACATGGGCATCCGGGAGAAGCTGCTGCCGCTGCTCGACCGGTACTCCGTCGACCTCGTGCTGGCCGGCCACGACCACGACTACGAGCGCACCTACCCCGTCCGCGGCACCGAGTCCGGAGGGCTGCTCACCCCGGCCGTCGCGGACGACGACCTGCGGCAGATCGACACCTCGCAGGGCACCGTCCACCTCATCCTCGGCGGCGGCGGCACCGCCGGGCACGACGACCACTACCTGCCGGCCGACGAGGACGGCGTCCGCGAGGCCTTCGTCCGCACCCAACGCCTCACCTTCAAGGCCGACCCGGACGCCAAGGAGAAGGCCCACTGGTCCGCGGTGACCGACCCCGACACCAACTACCCGTTCGGCGTCGCGGTGTTCGACGTCGACCCGGGGCTGGTGCCGGGCGGGCGGACCACGATCACCGTCAGCTACTACCACTCGGCACCCGCCACCGCGGCCAACCCGGTCCCGGCGCCGGTGCTCTTCGACCGGTTCACGCTCTATCGGGACCGCAGCGACGGCTGGGGCGGCGACGACCAGAGCGAGGACGAGACCAGCGACTCCCAGGGCAGGGCGGCCGCCGGTCGCCGATAACGCGCCTGTTCGGGGCCCGCCGCATGCTGCGCGGCGGGCCCTTCGCCCTTTTAGACGACTATCCCTCTTCTGCGACCCAGCCGAGGCGCAAGGCAGCCACCGACTGACTCAGACCGGACTTCTCAAGCTGGCCCAGTACGTCGTCAAGCGTCTGTGGCGGTTTGCGCCGGCTCAGAGCGATCTCCTGGACGCACGAGTAGACGATCCGATCATCCAGCCCGATGAGGTCCATCACGAAGTCATCGGCACTCTTCCGCTCGATGCCGAACGAGCCGAGGTAGTCGGATGGGAAGTCCTTTCGATTGTTGGTGACGATCACTTGGGCTCCTGCCCTGATCGCCGCAGCCAATACATGTCGATCATCGGGATCCGGGAGCTTGAGCCCTTCGATCAGGGACTCGAACCCCGTGACGAGACAGTCACGGACCGCCTGATTCATTAGCTCCCGACGTCGCTGGAGCCTCTCCGGAGGGATCTGAAAGTCCTTGATGAGGTTGCGGTCAACCTCGTCAAGGATGGTGTCAGTCCATTGCGCGCGCACAAGTCCCCTTAGCGAGACACGCATGAGGAGATCCCTCAGGGTGTTGGGGTACAGCACGCACGCGTCATAGATGACGACGAAGGCCATGTCAGAGCAGTCCCAGCTCCTGGTCCAAGCGCATGAGTTCGTCGGCGGCGTCCTTTCGTGCCGCATCGTCCTCGCGAAGGTACTGGCGAAGAGCATCGACACGGATGCGGCGGTGCCGACCCACGAGCCTGTAAGGGATCTTCCCGGACTCCAGCAGCCCGATGAGGTACGGGCGGGAGACGTTCAGCATGTCGGCAGCCTGCTGAGTGGTCAGCTCGGCATCGACCGGGATGATCTGGACACCCTGTCCGTTGGCGAGGGCCGCCAACATCGAGGCGAACATCTCAGCCACAGGCCTAGGGAGCACAAGAGCCTCGTCGTGCGCTCCTGTTTCGAGGTGGACCTCGATGTCCTTGTTGCTCTGAGCTGTGCGCGAGAGGTAGTCGGTGATCCGGCTGAGGGCACGCCGAGCATCACCTGCGTCGACGATGCCAGGTTCGATCTTCCTGCCTGTGACAGTTCCCATGGCTTCCCTCCAGTGTCCTATTCGAATTATTCGCAATAAACGAAGCAGTCGCAACCCGTCTTCGGCGTGTTTCTGCCCTCGCGGGGCATCGCCCATCTGATCCTGGGCGGCGGCATTGTTCGGACCCTCTGCGTAGGAAGTCGGCCAGGCCGACTTCCTACGCAGAGGACGGCATGCGCTGTGGGGCGAGCTGGAACGGATGGGTGGGCGGGCCCGCGTCCAAGACGCGGGCCCGCCCACCCCAACGCGGAACGGGGGATTTTCGAATCAGGCGGCTTCGGCCCGATCCATCGCGGCGGCACTCGGCTGCGCGAGCCAGACCAGCCGTGCGGTGATCCCCGGCCGCCCGGCGAAGTGACGCACGGCTCGCTCGGGAGACGCGAGGGTCATGCGCGCCCGCCCGTCGATGCCGATCACGTGGGCCGGGCCGTCGCTGTCGGCGAGCCCCCAGGCCACGACCCACCCGTCGGCGTCCGCAAGGCCATCCCCGCACACCTGGACGACGGCGAACAGGCGGGGCGCGGTGTCGAGCACGAGCCCGCACAGCTCCTGGTCGAAGGGTACGCGGGGGTTTGGCGAGGGCGCAGCGGTCATGGAAGTCTCCTACATGAAAGGGAGTTGGGACGCGGCGCTGCCACCACCACGAGCAGCACGGCATTCCTGACGCAGGATCAAAGGTAGTCGGCCGGTAGTATGTAGTCCATTGCCTTTGGGGAATCCATGGCATCGCCACTCCAAAGGATGAACGGCGCCGGCCACGGCGAGCGAGGGAAGGGAGCAGCGGATGCCGCCCAGCAAGATCCCACCGAGCATCCGGCAGCGGCGACTCGGCGCGGAGTTGCGCCGGTTGCGCGAGCAGGCAGGGCTGTCGGTCACGCGTGCCGGGGAACTGCACGGTACCCAGCAGTCCCGCATCAGCAACATCGAATCCGGGGGATACCCGGTGAGCGCGGACCGGGTACGGGCCCTGGCGCGCCTCTATGGCTGCGCGGATGACGCCCTGATCGACGCGCTGACCCGCATGACCGGCGGCCGCACGAGGGGATGGTGGGAGGAGTACCGCGAGATCCTTCCGGCCGGAGCGCTTGACCTGGCCGTACTCGAACACCATGCGCAATCAATGCGGATCGCTTCCGCGATTCACATCCCTGGACTCCTCCAGACCCCGGAACACGCTCGCGCACTCTTTCGGGATGTCGTCCCACCCTTCTCGCCGCCAGAGGTGGAACATCTCGTCTCCCATCGCATCAAACGGCAGGCAGTGATCTATGGCGAGCAGCCGATCCCGCTGTCCGCTGTCGTCCACGAGGCCGCCTTGCGCATGGGCTTCGGCGGTCCGAAGGTTGCCCGTGGGCAGCTGGAATATCTGCTGACCGCGAGCGAGCGGCCGCACATCGACCTGCGGGTGATCCCGTTCGGCACCGGGAGCTACCCCAGCTCCGGCGCCGGGATTGTGTACTTCAACGCCGAGGTCGCACGATTGGACAGTGTCCAGGTCGATGGCGACAGATCGGAGTTCATTGACACCGAGCCGCAGTTGATCAAGTATCGGGCTGTGATGGACCGGTTGGAGGTGAGTGCGCTTCAGCCGGACGCATCCCGTGACCTCATCCGCCGCATCGCCCAGAGGATCTGAGACAGGACCGAGTATGGCCGTTCACAATTGGCAGAAGTCCTCGTTCAGTGGCGACGCCGCCAACTGCGTGTATGTCTCAGCAACCGCCGACGGCGCCATCAAAATCCGCGAGAGCGACGACCCGGACAGCGTCATCACCACCACGCCTGACACGCTCCGCGCCTTCATATGCGGCGTCAAAGCGGGGGAGTTCGACCACCTGACGGCGTAACGTCAGGCGGCGGCCAGGGCGAGGGGAGCGCGCGCTTCGTCGTAGCGGTGGAGGATCAGGCGGGCTATTGCGTCGTGGGCGGCCAGTGGAGGGCTCGTCCACGTCGCCGTCGTTGTCACGGCTCGGCGGGCGAAGAAGCCGGGGGCCAGGAGGTAGGTGGCTACTGCGACCTCGCGGTGGCCGGCGGTTTGGAGGGCGGCCACGGCCTCGTGGGGGGTGGGGGTGGCCGCTGACAGGTGGGCTGGGATGACGGGGCGGCCCAGGTGCGTGGCTAGCAGATGCGCCATCCTTGCGGTGTCTTCGGCTGCGGCCGGGTCGGAGGAGCCGGCTGCCGCTAGGACGACTGGGGCGTTGGGGGTGGCACCGGATTCTGCCAGGCGGTCGGCCAGTGCTTCGGCCAGCAGGGGGTGTGGGCCCAGGACGGGGGCGAGGTGGGAGAGGGGGAGGCCGGCGGTGGCGAGGGCGGCCGGGAGGTCGACGCGCAGGTGGTAGCCGGTGCTGAGGAGTATCGGCACTAGGATCGGTCTGCTGCCCGCGAGTTGGGCGAGGGCGTCGGAGAGCGAGGGCTCGGCGAGGTCCAGGAAGCAGCAGCGGACGGTCAGTTCGGGCCGCAGCACGCGAACCCGTCGCAGCAAGGCCCGGATTGTGGCGGAGGCCGCCGGGTCGCGGCTGCCGTGGGCGACGGCGAGCAGGACGGGCGGCATCAGCCCGCCGCCAGCCGGTAGCCGCGCTTCGGGACGGTCCGGATCAGCCCTGCGTGCGGGCCGAGCGCCGCGCGCAGCCGTCCGACGGCGGCCTCGACGGCGTGCTCGTCGGCGCTCGCGTCCGCCCAGGCGGCGCGCAGGAGTTCGGCCCGGCTGAGCACCCGGCCCGGCCGTTCGGCGAGGGCGCGGAGGACGGCGGCGCCGCGCGGGCTGAGCCAGTGGCTCTCGCCGTCGACCAGGGCGGCGTTGCCCTGGAGCGTCAACACCGTGCCGGAGAGGGAGAGTTCGCGCCGTCCGAGGGTGGGCAGGGTCTCCGCGAGCAGGCGGACGAGCGAGCCGAGCCGGCCGCGTTCCGGGAAGACGGTCGGCAGGCCGAGCTCCGCGAACGGGCGGGCGCACAGGGTGCCGACGCAGACCGGCAGGACGTCCGCGCGCAGCGCGTCCAGCAGGGGCTCGCGCAGGCCCTCGGCATCGGCGGTCGCAATGAAGGCGGTGACGGCCGGCGCGCTGGTGAAGGTGAGCGCGTGCACCTGCCGCCGGACCGTCTGCTCGACCAGCCGCCGGACCGGCGCCATGTCGTCCGGCGGCGCCCAGCGGTAGACGGGGACGGAGATCACCTCGGCGCCGCGTTCGCGCAGCGCCGCCGCGAAGGCGTCCAGCCGCACGCCGTGCTCCTGGACGGCGATCCGGCGCCCGGCGAGCGGGCGGGCGAGCAGCCAGGTGAGCAGTTCGTCGGTGGCCTCGGAGCCGGGGGAGAAGCCCTCGCCGAGCCCGCTGGCCCGCACCGCGCCGGTGGCCTTGGGCCCCCGGCTGAGCACGACCGCGGACCGGCAGGCCTCGGCGAGCGCGGCGCCGCGCCCCCACCCCTCGGCGGCGCTCATCCAGCCGCGCCAGCCGACGCCCGTGGTGGCGACCACGTAGTCGAGCGGGGCGGCGAGGCAGCGCTCGGTGGCCTCGCGCAGGGCGAGGTCGTCCGCGAGCGGCATGATGCGCAGCACCGGCGCCTCGACCACCTGGGCGCCGCGCCGGGTGAGGAGGGCGACGAGTTCCTCGCGGCGGCGTGCGGCGGTGACCCCGACGGTGAAGCCGGTGAGCGGTCCGGGCTGGGTGAGGGTTGCCATGTCGGTCAGGGTGCGGCGCGCACGTTACGGGGGCGTTGCCCGGCCGTCACCTGCAGGTAAGCGAAACCGCCGCTCCGGTTACGGCAGATGTCCGTCCGCGCACCCTGCGGCCCGGGTGCCGTGAGAGAGGTGTACCGCGCACGCAACACGCGTGACCCGGACGTGAAACAGCGGACGGCGAGATTCCTCGGCATGACGTTGACCAGCCCGCCGGCCCCCACGGCGCCCACCGACACCCACTGCCCGTACTGCTCGCTGCAGTGCGGCATGCGGCTGGGCGGCCCGACGGCGGACGCCCCGGCCGAGGTGCTGGAGCGGCCGGACTTCCCGGTCAACCGGGGTGCGCTCTGCGGCAAGGGCCGCTCGGCGCCCGCCCTGCTCGCCCGCGACGTCCGGCTGACCGGCCCGCTGCTGCGCGACCGGCCCGGCGGGCCGCTGCGGGCGGCCGGCTGGCCGGAGGCGCTGGACCGGGTGGCGGCCGGGCTGGCCCGGGTGCGGGCGGAGCACGGGCCGGACGCGGTGGGCGTGTTCGGCGGGGGCGGGCTGACCAACGAGAAGGCGTACCTGCTGGGCAAGTTCGCCCGGGTGGTGCTGGGCACCGCCAACATCGACTACAACGGCCGGTTCTGCATGTCCTCGGCGGCGGCCGCGCACCGCAGGGCGTTCGGCCTGGACCGCGGGCTGCCGTTCCCGCTCGCGGACATCCCGCACACCGGCTGCCTGATCCTGGTCGGCGGCAACCCGGCCGAGACGATGCCGCCGGCCCTCCGGTACTTCCGTGAACTGCGGGAGAACGGCGGCACGTTGATCGTCGTCGACCCGCGCCGCACCCGCACCGCCGAACTCGCCGACCTGCACCTCCAGCCCAGGCCCGGCGGCGACCTGGCGCTCGCGCTCGGCCTGCTGCACCTGGTGATCGCCGACGGTCTGCTGGACAAGGACTTCGTCGCCGCCCGGACCAGCGGCTTCGAGGCGGCCCGAGAGTCGGCGATGGCGCACTGGCCGGACCGGGTGGAGCGGATCACCGGCGTGCCCGCGCACCAACTGCGGGAGGCTGCCCGGCTGTTCGGCGGCGCCGAGACCGGCATGGTGCTCACCGCGCGCGGGCCGGAGCAGCAGAGCAAGGGGACGGACACCGTCGGCGCCTGGATCAACCTGTGCCTGGCCACCGGCAAGGCCGGCCGCCCGTACAGCGGGTACGGCTGCCTGACCGGGCAGGGCAACGGGCAGGGCGGGCGCGAGCACGGGCAGAAGGCCGACCAACTGCCCGGCTACCGCTCGATCGAGGACCCGGCCGCCCGCGCGCACGTCGCCGTGGTGTGGGGCGTTTCGGCCGAAAGCATCCCGGGCCCGGGCCGCTCGGCGTACGAGCTGCTGGACAGCCTCGGCCGTCCGGACGGCGTCCGGGCGCTGCTGCTGGCGGGCTCCAACCCGGCGGTGTCCGCGCCGAACGCCGGGCATGTCACCGAACGGCTGCGCGCGCTGGACCTGTTGGTCGTCGCGGACCTGGTGCTGTCGGAGACGGCCCGGCTCGCGGACGTCGTCCTGCCGGTCACCCAGTGGGCGGAGGAGGACGGCACCACCACCAACCTGGAGGGTCGGGTCATCCTGCGGCGCCGCGCCTTCGACCCGCCGGAGGGTGTGCGCAGCGAGCTGTGGGTGCTGCGCGAGCTGGCGGCCCGGCTGGGCGTGGCGAGCGGCTTCCCGGTCGAGGCCGAGGAGGCGTTCGACGAGCTGCGGCGGGCTTCGGCGGGCGGCGACGCCGACTACGCGGGCATCAGCTACCGGCGGATCGCGGCCGAGGACGGGGTGTTCTGGCCCTGCCCGGCGGAGGACCACCCGGGCACGCGGCGGCTGTTCCTGGACCGGTTCGCGACACCGGACGGGCGGGCCCGCTTCGCGCCCGTCACCCACCGGCCGGCCGGCGAGGAGCCGGACGAGGCGTACCCGCTGTACCTGACCACCGGACGGGTGCTCGCCCAGTACCAGAGCGGCGCGCAGACCCGGCGGGTGGCCGAGCTCAACGCGGCGGCGCCCGGCCCGTTCGTCGAACTGCACCCGCGGCTCGCGGAGCGGCTCGGGGTGGCGGACGGGGAGCAGGTCGCGGTGACCAGCCGGCGCGGACGGGCGGTGGCGGCGGCGCGGATCACGGACTCGATCCGGGCGGACACCGTGTTCATGCCCTTCCACTGGCCGGGCGCGGGGCGGGCCAACAGCCTGACCAACCCGGCGCTCGACCCGGTGTCGCGGATGCCGGAGTTCAAGGTCTGCGCGGTGCGGGTGGAGGGGGCGGCGTACGCGGTCGGGGCTCGTACGGAGGGGGCGGCGTACGCGGTCGGGGCTCCTGCGGAGGGGGCGGCGCAAGCGGTCGGGGCTCGTACGGATCGAGAGGAGGTCGCGGGATGACGCGGGAACCGAGGATCGCCGTCGTCGGCGGCGGCATGGCGGGCGCCAGGTTCGCCGAGCGGTACGGAGCGCTCGGCGGGCACGGCAGCGTCACCGTCTACGGCGCCGAGCCGCGCGCCCCCTACAACCGGGTGCTGCTCGCGGACGTGCTCACCGGGCGGTACGACGCCGAGTCGATCGCGCTGCCGCTCGGCGGCGCCGAACCGCGGCCCGGCTGCGAGGTGCTCGCGTTCGACCCGGAGGCCCGGACGCTCGGGCTGGCCGACGGCACCGTCGAGCCGTGGGACGAGCTCGTCCTCGCGACCGGCTCCAACCCGGTGCTGCCGCCCGTCCGCGGGCTGCGCCGCCCCGACGGGCAGGGCCTCGCCGAGGGCGTGCACACCCTGCGCACGCTGGAGGACTGCGGCCGGCTCGCCGAGGAGGCGGTCGGCGCGAAGCGGGCGGTGGTGATCGGCGGCGGAGTGCTCGGGGTGAGCGCCGCGCGGGCGCTCGCCGCGCTCGGAGTCCGCACCGAGATCGTCCACCAGGGGCCGCACCTGGTCGAGCGTCAGCTCGACCACGAGGCCGCCGCGGTGCTGCGGGAACGGCTGCTGGCACTCGGCGTGGAGTGCTACCCGGGCAACCGGGCCCGCGCCGTGCACGGCGGCATGGGGGGACCCCCGGCCGGAGGCTGGGGGAGGGTCGGCGCCGTGGAGCTGGCCAACGGCTACCGGCTCGACTGCGACCTGGTCGTGCTCGCCTGCGGCACCCGCCCCCGCACCGCCCTCGCCTACGGCGCCGGACTGCCGGTCGGCACCGGCGTCCTGGTCGACGACGGGCTCGCCACGCCCGCGCCCCACGTGTCCGCGATCGGCGACTGCGCCGAGCACCGCGGCATCGTCCACGGCCTGGCCGGACCCGCCTGGGAGCAGGCCGACGTGCTGGCCCGGCGGCTCTCGGGCGCCGACCCGGACGCCCGCTACACCGGCTCCCGCCCGCGCGCCCGGCTCAGCACCGGCGACCTCGAGTACGCGGCCTTCGGCGCCGTGGACGAGACCCTCGACCCCGGCCTCGACGTCCTGCGGATCACCGATGCCACCCGCGGCAGCTACAAGAAGCTCGTCCTGCGCGGCGACCGCCTGGTCGGCGCGATCCTGCTCGGCGACCTGGCCACCGTGGACGCGCTGGCCGGCGCCTGGGAGAGCGACGGACCGCTCGGCGGCCACCCCTTGCACCTGATCACCCGAGGAGTACTGCGATGACCAAAAGCGACGGGATGACCGAAAACAATGGGATGACCACTGACGACCGCAGTATCCGGGACCTCGTCCTGGTCGGCCACGGCATGGTCGGCCAGCGCTTCCTGGAGGCCTGGACCGAGCAGCCCGCCGCGCGCGGCTGGCGGGTCACCGTGCTCGCCGAGGAGCCCCGGCCGGCGTACGACCGGGTCCACCTCAGCGCGCTGTTCGACGGCCGCACCGCCGAGGACCTGTCGCTCTGCCCGCCCGGCTTCCTCGCCGAGCACGGCATAGACCTGCGCCTCGGCGACCCGGTCACCGCGATCGACCGGGCCGGGCGGACCGTCACCACCCGGTCCGGCACCGAAGTCCGGTACGACGTCCTGGTGCTGGCCACCGGCTCCGTCCCGTTCGTCCCGCCGGTGCCCGGGAAGGACGCCGCCGGCTGCCACGTCTACCGCACCATCGAGGACCTGGACGCCATCCGCGCCGACGCCGAGGCGGCCGGCACCGGCGTCGTGGTCGGCGGCGGCCTGCTCGGGCTGGAGGCCGCCGGGGCGCTGAAGGCTGGCGGACTGGCCACCCACGTGGTCGAGTTCGCGCCCCGCCTGATGGCCGTCCAGGTGGACGACGGCGGCGGCGCGGTGCTGCGCCGCAAGATCGAGGACCTCGGCGTGACGGTGCACACCAGCGCCGGCGCGAGCGGCGTCGTCACCGGCCCGGACGGCCGGGTCACCGCCCTCGCGCTCTCCGACGGCCGCGAACTCCCCGCCGACCTCGTGGTGTTCTCGGCCGGCGTGCGCGCCCGCGACCAGCTCGCCCGGGACTGCGGCCTGCCGGTCGGCGAGCGCGGCGGCATCGTCGTCGACGCGCACTGCCGCACCGAGGACCCGGACATCCTCGCCATCGGCGAGTGCGCGCAGGCCGCCGACGGCCGGGTCTACGGCCTCGTCGCGCCCGGCTACCAGATGGCCGAGACGGCCGCCCGCACCCTCGCGGGCCCGGCCGGCGAGGGCTTCACCGGCGCCGACACCTCCACCAAGCTCAAGCTGCTCGGCGTCGACGTCGCCAGCTTCGGCGACCCGCACGGCACCGCCGAGGGCGCGCTCGACGTGCTCTACAGCGACAGCCGCAGCGGCGTCTACCGCAAGCTCGTCATCGGTCCTGACGGCGCGCTGCTCGGCGGCGTCCTGGTCGGCGACACCGAAGCCTACGGCACCCTGCGCCCGCTCGCGGCGGCCGGCAAGCCGCTCACCGTCGCCCCCGAACAGCTCGTCCTGCCGGCCGGGTTCGCCTCCGCCGGCCCGGTCGCCCTGCCCGACGACGCGGTGCTCTGCTCCTGCCACAACGTCACCCAGGGCGCCGTCCGCGCCGCCGTCCGCGACCAGGGCTGCGACAGCGTCGCCGCCGTCAAGAAGTGCACCCGGGCCGGCACCGGCTGCGGCAGCTGCCTCAAGCAGCTCGCCACTGTCGTCACCGAGGAGCTGGAGGCCGCCGGCGTCAGCACCTCGAAGGGCCTGTGCGAGCACTTCACCCACACCCGCGCCGAGCTGTACGAGATCGTCCGGGTCACCGGGATCACCGCCTTCACCGAGCTGCTCGACCGGCACGGCAGCGGGGAGGGCTGCGAGATCTGCAAGCCGACCGTCGCCTCCATCCTGGCCAGCCTCGGCAACGGCCACATCCTCGACGGCGAGCAGGGCGCCCTCCAGGACTCCAACGACCACTTCCTCGCCAACCTCCAGCGCAACGGCTCCTACTCGGTCGTCCCCCGGGTGCCCGGCGGCGAG
The DNA here is from genome assembly GCF_019192735.1 of Kitasatospora aureofaciens. GTDB lineage: Bacteria > Actinomycetota > Actinomycetes > Streptomycetales > Streptomycetaceae > Kitasatospora > Kitasatospora aureofaciens_A. The sequence goes on along the minus strand of NZ_JAHTKP010000001.1, from coordinate 364,113 downwards.
ATCACCCCCGAGGGCCTCATCGCGATCGGGGAGATCGCCCGCGACCACGGCCTCTACACCAAGATCACCGGCGGCCAGCGGATCGACCTCTTCGGCGCCACCGTCGACCAACTTCCGGTGATCTGGAGCAAGTTGGTCAACGCCGGCTTCGAGTCCGGGCACGCGTACGGCAAGGCGCTGCGCACCGTGAAGTCCTGCGTCGGCGAGACCTGGTGCCGCTACGGCGTCCAGGACTCCACCGCCCTCGCCATCGAGCTCGAACTGCGCTACCGGGGCCTGCGCTCCCCGCACAAGCTCAAGTCGGCCGTCTCCGGCTGCGCCCGGGAGTGCGCCGAGGCCCAGAGCAAGGACTTCGGCATCATCGCCACCTCGGCCGGCTGGAACCTCTACGTCGGCGGCAACGGCGGCATGACCCCCCGGCACGCCGACCTGCTCGCCGCCGACCTCGACCGCGAGACGCTCATCCGCACCATCGACCGCTACCTGATGTTCTACATCCGCACCGCCGACCGCCTCGAACGCACCTCCGTCTGGCTGGAGCGGCTCGAAGGCGGCCTCGACCACCTGCGGGCCGTCGTCCTCGACGACTCGCTCGGCATTGCCGCCGAACTCGACGAACTGATGGCGCGTCACATCACCGGCTACCAGGACGAGTGGGCCGAGACCCTCGCCGACCCCGGCCGGATGCGGCGCTTCGCCTCCTTCGTCAACGCCCCCGGCACCCCCGACCCGGCCGTGACCTTCGTCCCCGAACGCGGCCAGATCCGCCCCGCCCGCCCGGGCGAATCCGGACAGACCCTTACTGCCCCGGTGCTCGTCGCCGGGGCCCGACTGGAGGTGCTCACCCCGTGACCGTACAGATCCACGACGGCACCCGCTGGCACGCCGTCTGCACCCTCGACGACCTGCAGCCCGGCCGCGGCGTGGCCGTCCTGCTCTCCGACGACGAACAGATCGCGCTGTTCCGGGACCGCTCGGACGCGTTGTACGCCGTCGACAACCGCGACCCGTTCAGCGGCGCGCAGGTGCTCTCCCGCGGCCTGCTCGGCAGCCGCGGCGACCGGCCCACCCTCGCCTCGCCGATGTACAAGCAGGTCTTCGACCTCACCGACGGCCGCTGCCTCGACGAGGACACCGCCCCCGACGGCGCCCCGGCCGTCCTGCGGCGCTGGCCGGTCCGGCTCGCCCCCTCCGGAGGTGCCGCATGACCACCGCCGTCGACGCCAGACGGCCCGCGCCGCTCAGCGGATGGGACCCGGAGGACGAGGAGTTCTGGGAGCGCGCCGGCGCCCGGATCGCCCGGCGCAACCTCGTCTTCTCCGTCCTCTCCGAGCACATCGGCTTCTCGGTGTGGAGCCTGTGGTCGGTGCTCGTCCTCTTCCTCGGGCCCGAGTACCACATCGACACGGCGGGCAAGTTCACCCTCACCGCGCTCCCGACCGCGCTCGGCGCGCTGCTGCGGCTCCCGTACACCTTCGCCGTCGCCAAGTTCGGCGGGCGGAACTGGACGGTCATCAGCGCGCTGCTGCTGCTCGTCCCGACCGCACTCGCCGCGGTGGTGCTGGAGCCGGGCGTCTCGTACGGGACGCTGCTGGCGGTGGCGTGTGTCGCCGGCGTCGGCGGGGGCAACTTCGCCTCCTCCATGGCCAACATCAACGCCTTCTACCCCCACCGGCTCAAGGGCTGGGCGCTCGGCATCAACGCGGGCGGCGGCAACCTCGGCGTCCCGGCGGTGCAGCTCCTCGGCCTGCTCGTGCTCGCCACGGCGGGCGCCACCCACCCCCGGCTGCTGCCGCTGCTCTACCTGCCGCTGATCCTGCTCGCGGCGGCGGGGGCCTGGTGGCGGATGGACAACCTGGTCATCTCGTCGTCGGGCGAGGGGCGGGCGCTGCGCGAGGTGGTGCGGGACCCGTACGGCTGGGCGGTGTCGACGCTGTACATCGGCACCTTCGGCTCCTTCATCGGCTTCGGCTTCGCCTTCGGGCAGGTGCTCCAGGTGCAGTTCCACGACCGCTTCGACACCCCGGTCAAGGCCGCCGCCCTCACCTTCCTCGGGCCGCTGCTCGGCTCCCTGCTGCGGCCCGTCGGCGGGCGGCTCGCCGACCGCTGGGGCGGCGCCCGGGTCACCCTCGCCACCTTCGCGGCCATGGGCGCCGGGACGGCCGTGGTCCTGGCCGCCTCCCGGGCGGGCTCGCTGCCGCTGTTCCTCGCCGGGTTCATCGCGCTGTTCGTCCTCAGCGGGATCGGCAACGGCTCGACGTACAAGATGATCCCCGCGCACTACCAGGCCCTCGCCCGGGCGGCGGTCGCCGCGGGTGCCGATCCGGCGGCGGCCGAGGCCGCGTCCCGGCGGCGGACCGCCGCGCTGATCGGGCTCGCGGGCGCGATCGGGGCGTTCGGCGGGGTGCTGGTGAACCTGGCCTTCCGGCAGTCGTTCCAGGCCAGCCACAACGGGGACGCGGCGTACGTGGGCTTCCTGGTGGCGTACCTGGCGTGCTCGGCGCTCACCTGGGCGGTCTGGCTGCGGCGGCGGTGAGGCGGGCGGGCCGTCCGGGTGCCTGGGCCGTCCACGGAGCCGTTCGTGACACGGTCGGACGACCCGGCGTGCGGGGCGCAGGGCGGGCGGTTAGCGTCGGTCTCAGCGCGTTCTCGTCCCCGGGAGGCCGGCAGTGCAGCGGTGGGTCCCCCTGATGCGGCCGCCGGCCCGGCTCACCCGGGCCGGCGGCGCACTGCTGCTCGCCGCAGGCCTGAGCGGCTGCCTCAGCGGTTGCCTCAGCGGTTGCCTCAGCGCCTACGTCGGCCCGGGCCCGGCCGAGAGCAGCTCCGCCGCCCCGCCGTCGTCGGCCGCCCCCCGGCCGACGGCCACGACCGCTTCGGCGGCGGGGACGGTGATGATCTCCGACTTCCTGTTCCAGCCCGCGAACTTCACCGTTCACCCCGGTGCTGCGGTGACGGTGGTGAACGCCGGCACCGTCGAACACACCCTCACCGCCCAGGACCGCTCCTTCGACACCGGCCCCATCGCCCCGGGCACCTCGGCCACCTTCACGGCGCCGACCCAGCCCGGGGCCTACTCGTACCTGTGCACCTTCCACCACTTCATGCGCGGCATCCTGACGGTGGCCCAGCGGCCGTCCTCGGCTCCGTGACCCCACAGGTGAAGTGTGCCGCTCGTGTGCCATCGCATGCTCTACAGTGCTGTAGAACTAAGGGCTGGTAAAGCCGGCGCTGCGGTGGGGCTGACACGCTCGGGTCGGGGCCGGCAGGTGAACAGCGAACGGGGTAGAACCATGGACAGGCCGCTACGACTGCCGCAGCAGGACCGGGCCGACTTCGAGACGGTGCTCAGCAGGGCGCTGGCGGGGGCGCCGGTGCAGGCCGCGCTGCGCGAGATCGGGGACGAGGCGCACGGCGTGGAGCGGCTGCGGCGGAGTGCGCGGGACAACGCGGAGTACGTGCTGGCTGCCGCGGCGCCGGAGTACGAGCGGTACGCGGCCCTGCGCGCGGACGCGGATGCGGTGGCGCGGCTGCCGGTGGACGCGTCCGGGCGGGAGCGGGCGTCGGGGTGGCTGGGCGTGCTGGCGGTGATCGTGCCGATCGTCGCGGGTGCGGCCGCCGCGATCTTCCTGCTGCTGGGGTACGCGTTCGGGCTCGCCGACGACCTGGAGGTGCCGGGGCAGGCCCTGGTCGGTGCCGGGTGGATCGCGGCCGGGGTCGCGCTGGTGAGTGCGCTGGCCGGCGGGCTCGGCCTGCTGGGGACGGCGTCGCGGTCGCGGGCGGCGGAGTCCGGGGACACCGGGGGCGTCGGGGAGCTGGCGCCGGCCCGGGAGGCGTGGCGGACGGCGCTGGCGGAGCGCGGGATGGTGCCGTACCTGGTGGCTCAGGCGAGCGCCGGGCGCGGCGGGGCCACCGCCACGCCCGGGTCGCACGTGTGAGGGATCAGCTGTCGCGGCGGCGCAGGTCGAGGGACCAGATGCCGCGCCCGAAGGTGGCGGCGTAGAGCTTGCCGTCGGGGCCGGTCTTCAGCTGGAGGACCGAGGTGGTCGGCAGGTCGTCGCCGAGGAGCTTGAACTGGCTCTCGCCGGGGGCACGGTAGAACGCGGCGAGGTCGGTGCCGAGGGCGAGGCCGCCGCCCGGCAGGAGCTTGACGGTGTCGGCGGGGACGTCCGGCAGGTTGGCCGAGATGTCGGTCCAGGTGGTGCCGCCGTCGTGGGTCTCGAAGAGGTGGCCGATGCCGGCGCCGGGGCCCTCGGTCCACGACCGCGAGAAGCCGGAGAAGGCGACGACGACGTGCTGGGCGTCGTTCTCGTCCACCGCGAACGACGAGATGTAGCGGTTCGGCAGAAGGCCGTTGACCGGCAGGTCGAGCTGGTGCCAGCCGGTGCCGTCGGTCTTGCCGACGGCGATGCCGCGGGTGAAGCCCTGGTTGTTGCAGGGGCCGCACCAGCCCGCGTACACCGTGCCGTTGACGGTGGCGACGGCGGTGGCGACGTGGCCGGCGCCGAGGTCGTAGGCGCTGGTCCACTCGCTGCCGCTGCGGATCGCGAAGCCCTTGTTCTGGACCCAGATGTGGCGTCCGCCGGCGATCCAGGTGTTGGTGTTCCTCGGGTCGGTGGTGATCGGCGCGATGAAGCGGGCGCCGGCGCCGCCGAGGTCCTTGTCGGGCGGGGCGACCTCGAAGGAGGTGGCCTTGGTCGGGTCCTTCAGCCAACTGCCGTCGTTCACCGCGCAGTTCTGGGTGACCCACATGTCGAGGTAGACGTACTCCTCGGCGATGTTGCAGCCGTTGGCGGGGTCGACGATGGTGTCGGCGCCGTCGCCGCCGAAGTCCGAGCCCATCACCTTGTCGTGGGCGCGCAGGACGGACTCGCCGTTGTCCTGCAGGCCGCCGCTGACGACGACGCCCCGGCCGGACGGGTCGGCGAGGTCCTTGCCGACGCCGACCGAGTAGTACTGCAGGGTGTCGATGGTGCCGTCGGCGAGGGAGGTCCAGTCCTTGGCGTGGCCGTACGCGTCCAACTGGCCGTCGACCGGGCGGCGGTAGATGCCGCCGTCGTTGCCGACGAAGACGTTCGCCTTGCCCTGGTAGCTGCCGATGGCGACGGCGTGCTGGTCGGAGTGGGTGGTGGGGGAGCAGGCGCCGGTCTGCTTGGTCGGGTCGATGCTCCAGCACGGGAAGCCGTTGTTCCAGTACGGCGCCGCGGTGACCCACTTGTTTCCGCCGTCGGTGGTCTCGAAGACCTCCTCCAGGCCGGCGTAGACGTGGTCGGGGTTGGCCGGGTCGACCTGGAGGAACTGGTTGTACCAGGACTGGATGCCGGGCTGGTAGCCCGGGTCCTGGAGGGCGGAGCCGGAGCCCTTGAGCTTGTCCTTGTCCGCGATGAGGGTCCACGGGCCGGACGGGGAACCGGACTTGGAGACGTAGACGCCCTTGAGGCCGGTGTCGGGGTTGCTCGCCATGACCGCCGGGGACTGGTCGATCGCGTAGTAGCGCGAGCCGTCCGCCGAGCGGGCGAAGGTGACGTTGCCGACGTTCGCGGCGTCGGTGGGCAGGTCGCCGAGGGAGGCGATGCGCTGCCAACTGCCGTCCGCCGCCTTGCTGTAGAAGCCGTTGTAGGTGTCGCCGCCGCGCCAGCCGACCGCCAGGATCACCTTCGAGGGGTCCTTGGGGTCGATCGCGACGTCGTTGGCGATGTTCTTGTACGGCGCGCTCGGGTCGCTCGCCTTCGAACCGCCGGGCAGGTACTCGGGGTTGGGCGCGAACTCCAGGGTCCAGGGGCCGCTGAGGGTGGTCGCGGAGTGGCTCCACACGCCCCGGCTGGTGGCCGCCCACACCTTGTCGCCGGCGAAGCGCAGCGCGTGGATGGTGGTGGACTCCAGCTCGGCGCCGCCGACGCGGTCGCCCGGCTGGAACCTGCCGTGCTTGGGGTCTCCGAGGACATACACACCCGTGCCGACGTACGAGGTGGCGCCGGTGTTGGACTCGCCGGTGGCGTACCAGAGCCGGCCGGAGCCGTCGAGGTTCAGCGTGCCGGTGGAGAGGGAGGGCAGCTTGTCGGAGATGGGCTCCCAGTGGCCGCCGCCCGTACGGGAGCGGAAGACACCGCCGTTGGCGCCGCCCGCGTACACGTAGCCGTCGTCGTCGGCCGCGATGCCGGTGATCCGGCCGGTGACGTAGCCGGCGCCGCCGCTGGAGTTGGAGTTGACGTCGCGGTAGCGCGGGTCGTCCGAGTTGTACGGCTTGCTGGTGACGTGTTCCCACTCGCCGGAGGTACGCGGCAGCGACTTCAGCTGCGCCCAGGCCGCGCCGTACGCGCCGGGGGCGACCACGCCGGGGGCGGTGCGCGCCTCGGTGAACTGGGCGGTGGATTCCATGGAGTTGTGGGCGTCGTCGCTGCCGCCGTCGCCGCCGCCCGTGGTGCCGTCGTGGGTGGTGACGGTGCCGGTGACGGTGGTGGGGGTGGTGCCAGTCTGTGGTGCCGCGAAGGCCTGGGTGGTGGTGAGACCGAGCGCGGTGAGTGTCACGGCGATCGGGAGCAGCCGTCGGTGTTGCCTGTCGGGCACGGTGGAGTCCTCCCCTGGACGTTCCGCGGTGCGCGGGTCGCGCACCCGGCGGAGCAGACCGAAGCCTGTCCGCCGGACGGCCGGGGGAGAAGGGAAAACGGGTAAGGAGTGAGTAAAAGCCTTTTCCGTTCAACCAGTTGGGATTAACTGTATGAATGTTCCTTGGGGGATTCCGTGCTGGACGCCGTGACGGGCGTGACCTGCTGCTCGACGAACTCCAGCAGGTTGCCCACCGGGTCCTGGGTGTAGAACCGGCGGTTCGGCGGCAGGGAGGTGTCCCACACCACCAGGGCGCCCGAGGTTTCCAGCCGGCCGGCGAAGTCGTCGATCTCGTCGACGGCCAGGCCGGGATGGGCCTTGGTGGTCGGCCGGAACCCGTCCTCGATGCCCAGATAGAGCCGGACCCGGCCGCCGTCGGCGGCGAACCAGCAGCCGCCGCGCCGGTCGAGCGTCGCGGGGCGGGGGAGTTCGGCCATCTGCAGGATGTCGCCGTAGAAGGCCCGCAGCAGGGCCTCGCTGCCGGGCGGCGCGGCGAGCTGGACGTGGTCCAGGGCAGTGATCATCGAACGGTTCCTCTCTCGGTTCGACGGTCGGTACGGGGGGTTATGGGGGAGAAGCGGTCAACGGCGGTGCGGCGGCCGGTGGTTCGGCCGTCCGGTGCGGCACTTGCCGGACGGTGTCCACCAGGAGTCGGACGGTGGGGACCGGGAGGTCCAGCCGGCGGGCGATCCACGGCGCCGTGCGGCCGCCGAGGGCGAGCACCCAGGCGGCGTACAACTGGTCGAGCCGCGGCCCGTGTTCGGCGAGCAGCAGCGGGCGGACGGCCTCCATCGGGAAGCCCTCCAGGGCGCGGGCGCTGTAGTCGGGGCCGTTCGGGCCCGGCGGGGGCAGCGGCAGCCCCCGCCGGGCGGCCAGGCGGCGGCCGACCAGCAGCGCGGCGGTCAGCAGCAGGCCGGACCCGGCGGCCCCGATCAGGGCGGCGCCGATCACGGGCCGGTTCGGCTCCGACGCCGTGCCCAGCGCTACCCCTTCGAGGACGAGGAGCGTCAGGACGGTGAGCAGCCCCGCGGCCTCGCCGCGCCGCGGAAGCAGCTTGCCGGGAGTCATCGGAAACCTCATCGTGCTCGGTCGACAGGGGAGCCAGGCGGAGTTGGCGGCGGATCAGGCGGCGGCGGTCAGCCGGGGGTCGTACTTGTAACCGATCTGACGGACGGTGGCGACGGCCGGGCCGTGCTCGGGGCCGAGCTTGCGGCGTATCCGCGCGATGTGGGTGGAGATGGTGCGGGTGTCGCCGTTGTCGGGGCGGCCCCAGACGTTCTCCATCAGCTGGCGTCGGCTGTGCACCCGCAGCGGGTGGGCGACCAGGTGGGCGAGCAGCTCGAACTCCATGAAGGTGAACTCGACTTCGCGCCCGTCGACGGTCGCGAGCCGCTGCTCGGGGTCGATCGCGAGCCCGTTGGGCCCGGCGATGAGCACGGGAGCGGCAGGTGCGGGTACAGGCGTGGATGCGGGTGCTGTGGCGGCGACGCGGGCGACGGCCCGGTAGTCGGAGAAGATGACGTCGAGCCGGGGGTAGCGGACGGCCATGACGGACTTCCTTCGGCGTGAATCGGTGTGAATCGGCTTGTATTGGTGTTGATCAGACGGATAGTCAGTTCTCGGCGTGCCAGCTGGCCCGCAGCCGGCTGCTGCCGTCGGCGGCGGTGACGGCCTCCCAGCGAGCGCGCATCCGCACCGGCGGGCCGGCCGGGGCCTGGGCGTCCACGGCCTGGAGCACCGAGCTGTCGAGCGGGCTGGCCGCGATCCGGTCGAGGAGGCCGGACAGGGCGGTGCGCAGGCCGCGGCGCGGCAGGGTCCGGGTGGGGTGGAAGAAAGCGACGACGGACATGGCGACTCACCTCGGGTTCAACGGCCGACGGGCGTGCGAGGGCATGCCCCGGCCGGGCGTGGCGTACGGGTGGCGGGTTGACGCGAGAGGCCCGGCCCACGGCGTGCGACGGCTGCCCCCGGGGCGCACGGCTCCGCGACCCGTGGCGGCCGTCCGGTGCGGGGCCGCGCGGGCATGGCGGAGACACTTGCCGACTAACCGTCAGAAGTTTGGCGCGAAGGGGGAGTTCAGCGTCTGCCGGAGGCGTGCTCGGGCATGCGGGAAGAGGGCCGACTGTGGCCCGGACTATTACTGCTGTCCATGTCTCGCCTCCTTCCGGTCGGACGCACCACCGCGGTGCGTTCATCGACTCGGCAAGGAGTTCACCGGCCCGCCGGAGGCCACCGGATCACCCCAACTCGTCAGAGCTTTGGCACTTCACGGCGTAATCCCCGAGCCGCAAGTGCTACTGCGGGGAAGCCACTTGGGATCAACCCTTAGGTCGGGAAGATCTGTCCTGAACCTGGGCGTCTCTCGACGTCGTCGGGTCAGTGGCCTGTGTCCGTGAAGACGCCTCACCGAACGAGGTGCCTTTTTCAAACCTCCGAAAGCATAGCCCCTTACCCGCCGATCCTCGACACCTTTGTCGAACTCCTGACGCGAACGACCGCCTGCCACCGGCCCGCACCTGGACGATCGACCAGCTCAGGCCGATGGCGCATGGTGTGCGAACCCACTCGTGAAGAACTCGCGCCGCTGGCTTCAATCGGTGACATGGACCTCAACACGGTGACGGAGATACGCGACGCCCGCCGCGGCGGCACTTGGCAGCCCGGGGACGCCTGGCTCGGCGGCGGCACCTACCTGTTCTCCGAGCCGCAGCCGCACATCCGCCGCCTGATCGACCTCGGCCGGATGGGCTGGGAGCCGCTCACCGTCACTCCCGACGGCGATCTGGAGATCGCCGCCACCTGCACCGTCGCCCAGCTCTCCCGCTTCGCCAAGCCCGCCGGATGGAGGGCCGCGCCCCTGTTCGAGCAGTGCTGCCGGGCGTTCCTCGCCTCCTGGAAGATCTGGAACATGGCCACCGTCGGCGGCAACCTCTGCAACGGCCTGCCCGCCGGCCCGATGATCTCGCTGACCGCCGCGCTGGACGGCGTCTGCCTGCTCCGCGCGCCCTCCGGTGAGCTGCGCCGCGTCCGGGTGGCGGACTTCGTCACCGGCGCCGGTGCCAAGGACCTGCGCCCGGGCGAGCTGGTGCGCTCGATCACCCTGCCGGCCCGCGCCCTCGCGAGCCGGACGGCGTTCCGCCAGGGCTCGCTGTACGGTCTCGGCCGCTCCGGCGCCCTGCTGATCGGCACTCTCGACCCGGTCGACGACTCGCTGACCATCACCGTCACCGCCGCCACCGTCCGCCCGATCCGGCTCTGGTTCCCGCCCGGGCCGAACGCGGCGGCCGTCGCGGAGGCGGTCCGGGACGGCATCCGTCCGGACGAGTACTTCGACGACATCCACGGACTGCCCGCCTGGCGGCGGCACATGACCTTCCGCTTCGCCGAGGAGATCCGGCGCGAACTGGCCGACGGACCTGTCGGCGAGCCTACCGAGGAGACCGGACGATGAGCTTCTCCCTCCGCGTCAACGGCCAGGACACCGACGCCGAGCCCCGCCCCGGCCAGTGCCTGCGCACCTACCTGCGCGAACGCGGCTGGTTCGGGGTGAAGAAGGGCTGCGACGCCGGCGACTGCGGCGCCTGCACCGTCCAGGTCGACGGCGCCCCCGTGCACAGCTGCCTCTACCCGGCCGCCCGCGCCGACGGCCGCGCCGTCACCACCGTCGAGGGCCTGGCCAGGGGCGGCGAACTCCACCCGATGCAGCAGCGCTTCCTGGACGCCCAGGGCTTCCAGTGCGGCTTCTGCACGGCCGGTTTCCTGATGACCACCACCGCCCTCGACGAAGAGCAACTCGACGACCTGCCACGGGCGTTGAAGGGCAACCTGTGCCGCTGCACCGGCTACCGGGCGATCGAGGACGCGATCCGCGGTGTGAAGCACACCGAGGAGCCGGACGCCGGGCAGGCGGTCGGACGCAGCCCGGGAGCCCCCGCCGGTCCGCAGGTGGTCACCGGCACCGCCCGCTACACCTTCGACGTCGACGTGCCCGGCCTGCTGCACATGAAGCTGCTTCGCTCCCCGCACCCGCACGCCCGGATCGTCGCCATCGACACCTCGGCCGCACTGCGCGTGCCCGGCGTCCACGCGGTGTTCACCCACCACGACGCGCCCGAGCGGCTCTACTCCTCCGCCCGCCACGAGCACCCCACCGAGGACCCGGACGACACCCGGGTGCTCGACGACGTGGTCCGCTTCGTCGGGCAGCGGGTCGCCGCCGTGGTCGCCGACAGCGAGGGCGCGGCCGAGGAGGGCTGCCGCCGGATCGTCGTCGGCTACGAGCTGCTGCCGTACGTCATCGACCCCGAACTGGCCATGCAGGACGGCGCGCCGGTGATCCACCCGAAGGGCCCGGAGTCGCGGATCTTCCGCCCGGAGAACAACGTCTGCGGCGAGGTGCACGGCGAGATGGGCAGCGTCGAGCAGGGCTTCGCCGAGGCCGCGGAGGTGTACGAGGAGACCTTCCGGACCCAGCGGGTGCAGCACGCCAGCCTGGAGACCCACGGCTGCCTGGTGTCCTTCGAGGAGAACGAGGAGACCGGCGAGGAGCGGATCGTGGTCCGCTCCTCGACCCAGGTGCCGTTCCTCACCCGGCGGGCCCTGTGTGCACTCTACGACCTGCCGATGGACAAGGTCCGCGTGGTCGCGGGCCGGGTCGGCGGCGGGTTCGGTGGCAAGCAGGAGATGCTCACCGAGGACATCGCCGTGCTCGCGGCCCTGCGCCTGCACCGGCCCGTCAAGCTGGAGTTCACCCGGGCCGAGCAGTTCTACGGTGCCACCACCCGGCACCCGTTCACGATCACCGTCAAGGTGGGGGCCAAGGCGGACGGCACGCTCACCGCGCTGCAGTTCCGGGTGGTCGCCAACACCGGGGCGTACGGGAACCACGGCCCGGCGGTGATGTTCCACAGCGTGGGCGAGTCGATGGGCGTCTACCGCGCGCCCCACAAGAAGGTGGAGGCGTACTCCGTCTACACCAACTGCGTTCCCGCGGGGGCCTTCCGGGGCTACGGGCTGGGCCAGGTCACCTTCGCGGTGGAGTCGGCGCTGGACGAGCTGGCGCGGCGCCTCGGCATCGATCCGCTGGTGTTCCGGGAGAAGAACATCATCGGCCCGGGGGAGCACATGGAGGGCCCGGGCGGCGAGGAGGAGGACCTGCACATCGCCTCCTACGGCCTCGACCAGTGCCTGCAGGTGGTGCGCAACGCCCTCGCCGAGGACCGCAGTGCCGAACTCGCCCCCGAGGGATGGCTGGTGGGGCAGGGCTTCGCCATGTCGGCCATCGCGACCGGTCCGCCCGGCGGCCACTTCGCCGACGCCACGGTGAAACTGCTGGAGGACGGCACGTACGACATCGCGGTCGGCACCGCGGAGTTCGGCAACGGCACCACCACCGTGCACAAGCAGATCACCGCCGGGGCGCTCGGGACGACGGTGGACCGGATCGCGATCCGGCAGTCCGACACCGACGTCGTGCGGCACGACACCGGTGCGTTCGGCTCGGCGGGGACGGTGGTCGCGGGCAAGGCCGTGATGAAGGCCGCCAACGCGCTCGCCGAACAGATCCTCTCCTTCGCCGCCGAGTACGCCAGAACGCCGCGCAGCCAACTCCGGCTCACCGCGGACTCCGTGGAGTGCGACGGACGGCTGGTGTCGCTGAAGGAGCTCTTCGAGGCGGCCGCGGGGCGAGGGGTGGAGCTGTTCGGCGAGGGCCACTGGGGCGGCTCACCGCGCTCGGTGGCGTTCAACTCCCAGTGGTTCCGGATCGCCGTCGACCCCGACACCGGCGAGATCCGGATCCTGCGCAGCGTGCACGGTGCCGACGCCGGGCGGGTGATGAACCCGCTGCAGTGCCGCGGCCAGGTCGAGGGCGGCGTCGCCCAGGCGCTCGGCGCGACCCTCTTCGAACGCGTCCTGGTCGACGAGCGGGGCGAGGTCACCACGGCCGCCTTCCGGCGCTACCGCCTGCCCGCGTACGCCGACGTGCCGCGCACCGAGGTGCACTTCTCCGAGACCTCGGACGCGATCGGCCCGCTCGGCGCCAAGTCGATGAGCGAGAGCCCGTTCAACCCGGTCGCCCCGGCCTTCGCCAACGCACTGCGCGACGCCACCGGGATCCGCTTCACCGAGGCACCGTTCCTGCGCGACCATGTGTGGCAGGCGCTGGCCCGACGGCGGTCGTGACGCTCCGCTTGTCGACCGCTACTCTGGGTGTTTGGCGCGCGCCGACCCCCGGCCGGTGGTTCACAGTAGTAGGGGAGGCCGGGACCCATGGGACTCACCAGTCACAAGCTGCTGGCGCTGATGGCACTGTTCGCGGTGTTGACGGTGCTCGGCACGCTGTGGGTCTGGCCCAGACTGGCCGTCCGCAGCTGGCCGGCGATGTTCCTGCGGCTCGGCAGCATCCTGCTCACCCAGTTCACCCTGCTCGCCACGCTGGGGCTGGCCGTCAACGACTACTTCGTGTTCTACAGCAGCTGGTCCGACCTGTTCGGGCACGAGCACGGCACCGGGGTCATCCAGGGGGCGGGGCCCACCGGCGGGGCGTCCGCCGGGTCGAGTGGCGGGCATTCGAGTGGCGGGGCGAGTGCCGGGGCGAGTCCCGTGGCGCCGGCCGGGGTCCAGATGCTCGGGACGGCGGAGATCACCGGCGCCGGATCGGTGAGCCGCGACCCGGCCCAGATCGGGCGGCTCGACAAGGTCCGCATCCCCGGCGGGACGACCGGCCTGAGCACCGACGGGTACGTGTACCTGCCGCCGCAGTACTTCCAGGCGGGCAGCGAGCACAAGCACTTCCCGGCCGTGCTCGTGATGACGGGCTTCCCCGGCGACGCCACCAACCTCGTCACCAAGCTCCGCTATCCCGCGAACGAACTCGACCTCCTGCGCGCGCGGGCGATGAAACCCATGGTGCTGGTGCTGATGCGGCCCTCGCCGTCCATGCCCCGTGACAGCGAGTGCGAGGACATCCCGAACGGCCCGCAGGCGCAGCACTACTTCACGACGGACGTGCCGGCCGACCTGCGGGCGTCCTACCGGGTGCTCGGGGGAACGGGGAGCCTCGGCGTGCTCGGGGACTCGACGGGTGGGTACTGCGCGCTGAAGCTCGGCATGGAGCACCCGCAGACCTTCTCGGTGGCGGTGTCGCTGTCCGGCTACTTCAAGGCCGCGGAGGACGTGACGACAGGCGACCTCTTCGGCGGCAGCCGGCAGCGGCGCAACGAGGCGGACATGAGCTGGCGCCTGGCAAACCTGCCGATGCCCGCGGTGGCGGTGCTCCTCGCCGACAGCAAGCAGGACGGGCGCACGTACGCGGACTCGACGGCGTTCGCCGCGGCCGCCCGTCCGCCGCTGGTCGTCCGCCAGGCGACGGTGGACAGCGGCGGGCACAACTTCACGACGTGGGTCCGCCTGCTGCCACCGTCGTTCACCTGGCTGAGTGCCCACCTGAACGACCCGGCCTGAGCCCCTCGCCGGCCCACGCGCCCCGCCCTGGCTTCGTCGGCCCGAACTCCTCCGCGGCGGCTCCGGCTTCGCCGGGCCCCAACCCCCTTCGCCCTCACAAGTTGGGTCCGCTGTCCGGGAGTTGGGCACGCCGCAGCCCCGCCCGAGGGGGATCGGGGCGGGGCTGCGGCGGTGTTGGCGCCCGCCGGGCGGCGTGGGTGACACGCCCGGCTCGGCGGGCGGGTCTCAGCGGGCGAGGAGGGGAAGGGGTGCGCCGGTGCGGGCGGGGAGTTCGAGGCGGGTGAGGAGCTCCGACGGGGACACCTCGACGACGCGGCAGCCCGCCCGGTGGCGGCAGTGCCGGGCGACCGAGGCGTGCCGCAGGCGGTCGAGGCGGCGGCGGGTGGCGGCGCCGATGACGAGCAGGTCGTCCGGGCCGGAGACGGCGCCGACCAGGGCGGGCCCGGGTTCGGACCTGACCACGAGGGGGTGGATGACCAGGTCGGACGGGTAGCCGCCGTAGGCCTGCTCGAAGGCGATGTCGAGGCGCCGCCGGGCGGCGTGCTCCAGTTCGGACAGCGGCCGCAGCCCGTCCCGGTCGTTCGGGGTCCACGCGGCGACCGGGACGAGGGTGGCCCCGTGCCGGGCCGCCTCCCCGACGGCGTGGTAGAGGGCGGCCAGACTGCTCAGTGATCCGCTCAGGCCGACGATCACTCGGGTGGTCCCGGTCATGGCCGTTCGCCTCCGTTTCTCCGGTTCCGTACTCCTGGGTTCGGATGTCTCCAGTGAACCCCGGAACCGGCCCGTCCGTACCGCCGCTGACACCGCCATGACGCCCGCCGCCCGATTCTTGACGGCCCCCTGACAGCCCGCCCGGCAGCCTGCCCGAAAAGCCCTCCGGATCAGCCCAGTCCGGGCACGAACTCGATCAGCAGGTCGATCGCCTTGATGCCGAGGAACGGCAGGATCAGCCCGCCGAGCCCGTACACCCGCAGGTTGCGCCGGAGCAGGTCGGTGGCCGAGGCGGGCTGGTACCGGACGCCGCGCAGCGCGAGCGGGATGAGCGCGACGATGATCAGCGCGTTGAAGATGATCGCGGAGGCGATCGCCGAGGTGGGGCTGTGCAGGCCCATGATGTTGAGGTGGTGCAGCCCGGGGTGGGAGCCGGCGAACATCGCGGGGATGATCGCGAAGAACTTGGCCACGTCGTTGGTGATCGAGAAGGTGGTCAACGCGCCCCGGGTGATGAGGAGTTGCTTGCCGACCCGGATGATGTCGATGAGCTTGGCCGGGTTGGAGTCGAGGTCGACCATGTTGCCGGCCTCCTTCGCGGCCGGGGTGCCGGAGTTCATGGCGACCCCGACGTCGGCCTGGGCGAGGGCGGGCGCGTCGTTGGTGCCGTCGCCGGTCATGGCGACCATGTTCCCGGCGGCCTGCTCCTGCCGCAGGTAGGCGAGCTTGTCCTCGGGGGTGGCCTCGGCGAGGAAGTCGTCGACTCCGGCCTCCTCCGCGATGGCCTTGGCGGTGAGCGGGTTGTCGCCGGTGACCATGACGGTGCGGATGCCCATCCGCCGCAGTTCGGCGAAACGTTCGGCGATGCCTTCCTTGACGACGTCCTTGAGTTCGACGACGCCGAGCGCGCGGGCGCCGTGCCGGTCGTGGACGGCGACGAGCAGCGGGGTGCCGCCGGCCTCGGCGATCCGGTCGACGAGCGGCTTGGCCTCCATCGGCAGCCGTCCGCCGGACTGCACGACCCACTGGGCGACGGCGTTGGCGGCGCCCTTGCGGATGAGGCAGGTGGTGCCGTCGGGCCAGCTCAGGTCGACGCCGCTCATCCGGCTGTACGCGGTGAACGGGACCGGCTGCTGCTCGCCGAGTTCGCCGGGCGCCCTCGGCGGCACCCAGTATTGACGGTTCATCAGTTCGACGAGCGACCGCCCTTCCGGCGTCTGGTCGGCCACCGACGCCAACTGCGAGGCCTCGGCGAGCTGTTCGGTGGTGGCACCGGGCAGCGGGTGCAGGGCGACCGCCCGCCGGTTGCCGTAGGTGATGGTGCCGGTCTTGTCGAGCAGCAGGACGTCGACGTCCCCGGCGGCCTCGACGGCCCGGCCGGAGAGGGCGACGACGTTGCGCTGGACGAGCCGGTCCATCCCGGCGATGCCGATGGCGGAGAGCAGCGCGCCGATGGTGGTCGGGATGAGCGCGACCATCAGGGCGACGAGCACGATCGTGGTCTGCGGCGCGTGCGCGTAGATGGCCATCGGCTGGAGCGAGACGACGGAGAGCACGAAGACGATCGTGAGCGAGGCGAGCAGGATGTTGAGCGCGATTTCGTTCGGCGTCTTCTGCCGGTTGGCGCCCTCGACGAGGTTGATCATCCGGTCGATGAAGCTCTGCCCGGGCCGGGAGGTGACCCGGATGATCAGGTGGTCGGAGAGCACCTTGGTGCCGCCGGTGACGCCGGTGCGGTCGCCGCCGGACTCGCGGATGACGGGCGCGGACTCGCCGGTGATCGCCGACTCGTCGACGCTCGCGACGCCCTCGACCACCTCGCCGTCCTGTGGGATGGCCTCGCCGGCCGGCACGAACACGATGTCGTGCAGCATCAACTCCTCGGCGGGGATGACCTCGTGGCGCCGGTCGCGGGTGCCGACCCGCCAGTGCAGCAGCCGCCGGGCGGTGGTGCCGGCCTGGGCGCGGCGGAGCGATTCGGCCTGCGCCTTGCCGCGGCTCTCGGCGACGGCCTCGGCGAGGTTGGCGAACAGCACGGTGAGCCAGAGCCAGAAGCCGATCACCCAGGCGAAGACGCTCGGGTGGACGACCGCGTTGATCGTGGTGAGCGCGGAGCCGGTTTCGACGGCGAGCATCACCGGGTTGCGGGCCATGGTGCGCGGGTGGAGCTTGCGGACGGCGGCGGGCAGGGCCTCGGTGAGCTGCTGTCGGGTGATGAGCTGCCGGCGTCCGTTCCTGGAACCGGTCGGCCGGTGGCTGGGGTGGTGCGGTGGCTGTTCTCGGTCGCGGGGGCTTTCCGGGCGGCGGAACCAGTTGGTTCCGGTGGCGGTGGTGTCCGGTGGGGTGAGGGCCGAACGGCGCATCGTCTCGGGGGACCTTCCGGGCTGCCCCGGACGGCGGGGCGGCGGGCTCGGTGGCGGCGGGGACGGCCGACAGCCCACCATCGGAATCCCGGGCGCCATGCCGGTCTTGACGCAGGCTTGGCGGCGAACCGGACATCCTTGACAGTTCCCTGACACGTGATCGAACAGATCTCCGACCGGCACGAACGGTCGTTCGGAGTGCTGAGGGTCGGCGGGAGCTTGACGGGAAGCGGGCGGATGTCAGGAATCCGTCAAGGTCCGCCCCCGATGCGTAGACCACGCGTCAAGGCCGGGTGCCATCGGTGCGCGAAGGGTCTCCACTGGAAGCGAGGGCCGCGGACGACGGCCCTCCCGACCCCCGAGGAGCCCGCCATGGCCACTGCCACAGCCGCCGCCGTCGACCAGCCGCTGCGCCGTCCGGTCCGTCTGCTGCCCGTCCCCGAGCGGCCGGCCGCCCCGGAGCGGCCCGAGCCGGCCCCGGCGCCGGCGGCCGCGCACGACCGCACCCGTCCGGCGCACTGCCGGATCTCGATGCACTTCGAGGACTGACCAGCCACCCGTACGACGTTCCGTAGGAGAGCCGCCATGACCCAGCTGATCGCCCCGACTGTCCCCGCCCCTGCCCCCGCCGACGCCCCCGAGGCGGTCGGCGATCCCTGGCCGGCCTCGGCGCGGCCCGGGCCCGGCGGGGACCTGCTGGTCGGCGGGGTGGGGCTGGCGGAGGCGGCCGAGCGGTTCGGCACCCCGCTGTACGTTCTGGACGAGGCCGAGGTACGGGCCCGCGCCCGCGCGTACCGGCGGGCGATGCCGCACGCCGACGTGCTGTACGCGGCCAAGGCCTTCCTGTGCAGCGCGATGGTCGACTGGGTGGCGGAGGAGGGCCTGGGCCTGGACGTCTGCTCGTCCGGCGAGCTGTGGCTGGCCGCTTCGGCCGGGCTCCCGGCGCAGCGGATCCTGCTGCACGGCAACGCCAAGTCCCCGGAGGAGCTGCGGCTGGCCCGGCGGCTGCGGGTGGGCCGGATCGTCATCGACGGTCCGGCGGAGATCGCCCGGCTGGCGGCGCTGGTGGCAGCGGACACCCCGCAGAAGGTGCTGGTCCGGGTCGTCCCGGGGATCGCGGCCGGGCACCACGCGGCGGTGCAGACGGGCGTCGGCGGGCAGAAGTTCGGCTTCCCGATCGAGGGCGGCGACGCGGCTGATGCCATTGCCCGGGTGCTGGACCAGCCGGGCCTCGAACTGGCCGGGCTGCACTGCCACTTGGGCTCGCAGATCACCGAGGTGGAGCCGTTCCTGCGGGCGGTGGACGCGCTGGTGGGGCTGATGGCCGAGGTGCGCGACCGGTACGGCGTCGAGCTGCGAGAGCTGGACCTCGGCGGCGGCCACGGCATCCGCTACCTGCCGGGGGATGCGGAGTTGGACCTTGCCGCGTTCGCCGTCCGGGTGACGGACCGGCTCGCCGTGCGCTGCGCCGAGGCGGACCTGGAGGTGCCGCGCCTGGTCGTCGAGCCGGGCCGTGCGGTGGTCGGGCCGGCGGCGGTGGCGGTGTACCGGGTGCTGTCGGTGAAGCACACGGCGGACGGCCGCTGCTTCGCCGCCGTGGACGGCGGCATGAGCGACAACCCGCGCCCGGCCCTGTACGGCTCGCCGTACATGGTCCGCCTGGTGGGCCGACGTTCGGAGGCGGGCACGGCCCGGGTGGACGTGGTCGGCCGCCACTGCGAGGCGGGCGACGTGCTGGTCCGGGATGCGGTTCTCCCCGCCGACCTGCGCGCCGGGGACCTGCTGGCGGTGCCCGCGGCCGGCGCGTACCAGCTCTCGATGGCGTCGGGCTACAACCTGGTGGGCCGTCCGGCTGTGGCGGCCGTGAAGGACGGGCGGGCGCGGCTGCTGATCCGACGGGAGACGGTGGAGGACTTCCGCCTGCGGGAAGTCGGCCGCTGAGGGCCGCAGGGCGCCGGTGCTACGCACTGTAATTGCCCGATATGCGGTCTCAGTTGAGGTGTGTGAGTCTGAGAGCGGCCCTGGCCCCGGACCCCCGCAGGAGGCATCACCATGGCCAAGAACAAGGACCGCAAGCAGAAGCAGCGGGCTTCGATCGCCGAACGCGGCGCGCAGCAGGAACAGAAGTCGACGATGGAAGCCCAGGCCCAATCAGAGGCCGAGGCTTCCCCGGCGGACGTTTCCCGCAAGCATCACCGCCGTTTCGGCCACAACTAAAGGGCATGCCCGGGTTGCGGGAGAAGGCGGCCGAGCCGACTTCTCCCGCAACGTTCTCAGTGGCGTACAGGGCCCGGCCCCGGGCAAACCCCGGTCGTAGGGGCGGGCCACAGGCGTGCCCGTGGCTCCCTTAGAACGACTTGGAACACTGCGCGAAGTCGCCCCCGAACTTGACACACACCCGAGTGTTCAGGTGGGAGCCGTCCGGGTAGAAGGCGCTCCAGTCCTGGTCGGCCCAGCCGCTCACCGAGATCTTGCTGGAGATCGGGTGGTAGTTCCTCTCGCCGTCACGGCGCTGCTCCAGCCACATGGTGCAGGAGCCCCACCGCAGCCAGCTCTCCACACGACCCTGCACCTGGAAGCCGTTCCCGTGACCCCGGCCGTTCATCCAGGCCTTGCACCCGGAGCCGGCGACGACGTCGGAGCCGGACAGGTAGTGGCCGTCGTCGGCGCTCGCCGTCGAGACGGCGCCCATCGTGGCCAGGATCGCGATCGCGGCCATGACGCCAGTGCGGCGCAGCGTGTTGCGCATCATAACTCCCCCGTTGATTTCCATCGCGCCCGTGTGACACCGGTGGTGCACCTCACCGCCGGCGTGTCGGACGCGGCCGGATTCGAGACGACGTCCGTCAGCACAAGGCTGCGACCCTGTGGCAGATGACGGGCGTGCCATTCAACAAGTCTTGATACCAGTGCGGTTCGATGGCGTCAACTGCGAAGAGTGGAGCGGAGTTTGGGCGTTGATCGAAAGGCTGGAACGTACGAGACCGCGCGAGAAGTCGGCCCGGCCGACTTCTCGCGCAGTCCTTTAGCCCCGCCCTTTCGCGAGGGAAGCTGATGATGGATGATCAGGGTGCGAGTGGGCATTGCTGACCCACAGTTCTGTCTCATGCTCGGACCCCCTGTCGAACATCCGCGGGGTTCACCCTTGCGGTGAGGCTCCCCGCGCACGCCAATCCCTTCGCCCTTCGGGTGACGTCACTGCGCTCGGCTGGCCAGCCATCCAATCGGGGACTTGGCGCGGATCTCGGCGGCCTGGAAGGACACGTGCTTGCCCTGGCCTCCGAGCACGACCGTCTTCCCTGCGAGGGTGGCGGTGGTTGTCGGCCAGCCGGACCAGGCGTCCACCTCGAAGTTCGTCACGCCGAGGCAGACCAGGACGAACCCGACCGCGTTGTGGCCTCGCGCCTGCCACAGGTGCGCGGCCCCGGCTGGGACAGCGAAGGCGAAGAACCTCAAGGTGACCGACGCTTCGCGTTCGTCGATGAGGACGGAGGTCAGCTCGTAGTCGCTCAGTGGTGGCGGTGGGGAGCCAAGGACTGCGCGGACCGTCTCGGGGCTGGTCAACTCGGTGGACCAGTCATGGTCACCGCTCATAGAACGTCTTCGCTGTCGTGGGAGGCAGTACCTGGTTCGGGTGCAGGCGCTGGTCGAGCCGGCTCTCGAACCACCGCCGAGCTGCGTAGGGATCGGCGCCGCTGGAGCGGTAGGCGTTGAGCCGGCCGGCCCTGAGCGCCGCATGCGCAGTGAAGTCCAACGAGAGCCCCGGCCCGCTCACCGTGACCGTGATCCGGCGCTCTCGGCTCTCGACGAAGGGGGCGAGCTCGATGTCGACCACGGTGTGGTCGGGAACACCCCGCATCCGAAGGTCTTCGCCCACGCCCATGAACTCGATCTGTGCCTCGAAGCGGTCACAGCCGGCTTCGGTCCAAGCCGGGGGAGCGAGGTCCGGGAAGCGTGGGAGCTCGACCCGCAACTTCACAGCGGCGCCGTACGGGCTCAGGTGCACCGATCTGAGAACCAGGTGCTCCAAGGGCGGCAACTCAGAGTAGAGCGCGGTCAACCGTTCGGAGTGGACCAAGAGCTCCGGCCACGTGCCGGCTGACATGGGTGGGTCCCTCCGGCTCTGGGTGCTTCGCGCCCTGCTGCGCGAGAAGTCGGCCCGGCCGACTTCTCGCGCAACCTTTCAGGTGTTGGGGAACTCGCCGGCCCTGAGGACAGTGACGAACGCTGCCCATGTGTCTGCCGGGGAGGCGAGCGCCGGGGCGGGCCGAAGTAGCCCGCCCCGGCGCTCGGTACCACGCCCTCGGAGGCTTGTGCTGCGCCTGCTCTGGCTGAGGGGCCGTACGTGCCGATCGGCACGTACGGCCCGCTGGACTCCCACTCCACGCCCGTCGGACAACCGATAACGGAACGGTTGCGGAGCCCACCCTCTCCCCGCCCAGGGGTTGACGGCGCGGGGAGGGTGGGCGTTTGCTGTGAGCCGCCCGTTCGAGGCTGTTTGGTTCTGATCTGTTTTGTGTGTTTGAACGTTCAAATCCCTGATTCTTCCCATCCTCGCCACCCCCACAGAGAGGAATGCAATGTCACACCTTTCCCGCCGTGATCTGCTCCGCGCCTCCGGAGCGGGCCTGCTGGCCCTGGCCGCCGGCGGCGCGCTCACGGCCTGCGGCGACTCCGGTTCGGGGGCGGCCTCGGGCGGCGACGCCGACACCGGTACGGTCACCGTCTGGTCATGGGCCACGGCCGCCGCCGCCCTGCGCGGGGTCGTCCCGGCGTTCGAGAAGGACAACCCGGGGATCAAGGTCGACGTTCAGGACATCGGCAACCCCGCCATCTGGGACAAGATCACCGTGGGCCTCGCGGCCGGCGGCCAGGGCCTCGGCGACGTCCTGCACATCGGCTGCGACTACCTGCCCGGCTACCTGGAGAAGTTCCCCGGCGGCCTGGCCAACCTCTCCGAGTTCGGCGCCGACGCCCACAAGGAGGCGTTCGTCAAGGGCCTGTGGCCGGTCGTCACCGGCAAGGACGGCCACGCCTACGCGCTGCCCTGGGAGGTCAACCCGCTCGGGTTCTTCTACCGCAAGGACTATTTCGACAAGGCCGGCATCGACCCCGCCGTCCTCGCCACCTGGGACGACCTGATCGCGGCCGCCGACCGCTTCAAGGCCGCCAACCCGGGCATCTCCCTGATCGGCATCAGCAAGTCCGCCAACCCCGACCCCGACCTCGACTTCCTGCAGTCCCTGATGCAGCTCCAGGGCGCGTTCTACTTCGACCTCCAGGGGAAGATCACCCTCGGCTCGGAGCCGGACGTCCGCGCCCTCACCACGGTCAAGCGCCTGGAGGACGCCGGGCTGATCGCCGACGCCTCCGGCGACCAGGGCTGGGCCAACCTGATGAAGGCCGGCAAGCTCGCCGTCGCCCCGATGCCCGCCTGGGCCGCGCACTACCTGGAGAAGAAGTTTCCCGACCAGAGCGGCAACTGGCGGCTCGCCAAGCCCCCGGCGGTAGTGGCCGGCGGCAAGCGCACCGCGCTCGTCAACTCCACCCACCTCGCCGTCGCCGCATCCAGCCCACGCCGCCGCGCCGCCTGGAAGTTCGTCGAGTACGCGCTCACCCGCCCCGCCTCGGTGAACAGCATGTTCGACGCGGGCGGCGTCTTCCCCGCGCTCGTCGAGGCCTACAGCGGCTCGATGTACGGCGCGCCCAGCGCCTTCTACGGCGGCCAGGCCGTGCTGAGGACGTTCGCCGAACTGGCCACCGACGGCGGCGACGCCACCAACTACTCCGGGGACTACGCCCGCGCGCTCAAGCTCGTCAGCGACGCCCAGACCAAGGTCTTCCTCAAGGGTGGCGACCCGGCCGCCGTGCTCCAGGACGCCGCCAAGCAACTCGCCCAGCAGACCGGACGCGGCATCGGATGACCGCCGCCGCCCAGCCCGCCGCCACTCAGCCAACCGCCACCCAGCCAACCGCCACCCAACCCGCCGTGCTGGGCGAGCCGGTGGCGAACCCGGCCCCCGAACGGGCCCACCGCCGGGCCCGGGCCCGCCGCAAGGCCCTGCCCTACCTGCTGCTCGCCCCCGCCCTGATCACCTTCGGCGTGTTCAAGGCCTACCCGATCATCGACTCGCTGCTGCTGTCCTTCACCACCGGCGCCGGCGCCGCCACCCACAACGCCGGCCTCGCCAACTACCGCCGCCTGCTGGACGATCCGCTGTTCTGGACGGCCCTGCGCAACACCGCCGAGATCCTCGTCGTGCAAGTTCCGCTGATGCTCGGCCTGGCCCTGCTGATGGCCGTCGGCATCAACTCCGTCCTGGTGCGCTGGCGCGCCGTCTGGCGGCTCGGCGTCTTCATGCCCGCCGTCACCGGCCTGGTCGCCACCGGCGTGATCTTCGCCTTCCTGCTCAACACCGACAACGGCGCGATCAACTGGCTGCTTAACGCGATCGGCCTGCCCACCGTCGACTGGCTGGGCCAACCGTTCTGGGCCCGGATGGCCGTCGTCCTCGTGCTCACCTGGCACTACACCGGCTACAACGCCGTCATCTACCTGGCCGGCCTGCAGAGCATCCCCAAGGAGCTGTACGAGGCCGCGATGGTCGACGGCGCCGGCCCGATCCGCCGCTTCACCGCCATCACCGTGCCCGCGCTGCGCCCGGTGCTGCTGTTCACGGTCGTCCTCTCCACCATCGGGACGCTCCAACTCTTCGACGAGCCCTACGTGTTGACCGGCGGTGGCCCGGACAACGCGACCCTGACCGTCTCCATGTACCTGTACCAGAACGGCTTCCGGTACTTCGACTTCGGCTACGCCTCCGCCATCGCCTACGCGCTCACCCTGCTCGTGTCGGTGCTCGGCGCGGTCCAGATGCGCCTGATGGGAGAGCGAGACCGGTGAACCCCAAGAAACCCGTGAACCTCAAGAAGCTGCGGGGCTGGCCGCTCACCTTTGTCCTGGCGGGCGTCACCGGCCTGTCCGTCGGACCGTTCTACTGGCTGGTCGTCGCCGCCACCCGCAAGGACGACGAGATCTTCGACTGGCCGCCCAAGCTGCTGCCCGGTGGCAACCTCGGCGCCAACATCGACCACCTCCAGCACCGGATCGGCCTGCTCCGGGTCGTCGGCAACTCGCTGCTGGTGGCGGGAGTTCAGACGCTCGGCGCGCTGGTCGTAGCCCTGCTGGCGGGGTACGCCTTCGCCAAGTTCCGCTTCCGGGGCCGTACTTTGCTGTTCGGGCTGCTGCTCTCCACTCTCGTGGTGCCCGAACAGGTCATGCTGGTACCGCTGTTCAAGATGATGATGTCCTTCGGGCTGCTCGACACCTACCAGGCGCTGATCCTGCCGGGCCTGTGCGTGCCGTTCGCGATCTTCCTCATGCGCCAGTCCCTCAGCGGCATGCCGGACGAACTCCTGGACGCCGCACGGGTCGACGGCGCGGGCGAGTTCCGCGTGCTGTGGAGCGTCGTCGTGCCGGTCATGCGGCCGGTGCTCGCGGCCCTGTCGATCTTCCTGTTCCTGGGCTCCTGGAACCAGTTCGTCTGGCCGCTGGTCGCGCTGCGCAGCCCCGCGATGCACACCCTGCCGGTGGCCCTCGCGACCCTGCACGGCAACAAGAGCAACACCGACTACGGCGCGATCCTCTCCGGCACCGCGCTGTCCACCCTGCCGATGATGGTCCTCTTCCTGGTCCTCCAGCGGCAGTTCATCTCCGGCCTGCTGGCCGGCGCGACGAAGGGCTGAGCATGGACGAAAGGCCGGGCATGGACGACAGGCTGAGTACGGACGGAAGACTGAGCATGGACGAAACGCTGAGCACGACCGACATCTGGGAGCCGCACGCCCCCGCCGCCGGCGCCCTGCGCCCGCTCTACGCCGAGGGCCTGGACCTGCGGGTCAGCGGCGCGGCGACGGCCCGCGCGGTGGGTGACGGCCTCGTCGAGGTGACCGCCGACGGCGACGGCGACGTCCGGATCGAGTGGCGGGTGCCCTGCGTGGACGCCACCGCCTTCTGGACGCCCGAACCGCGCGGCACCGGCTGGCTTCCCGCCGCCTGGAGCGCCCCGCGCCGCACCGGCCTCGCCGGCGGCGCCCCGATCGCCGCCCTGGTCGGCACCGGTGACGTCGCGATCTGCGCCTTCGCCGCCGAGCGCCCCGACGTGCTGGCCGGCGCCGGTGTGGTCGAGGAGACCGGCGAGTTCCGGTTCTGGGCGCAGGCCGCCGGCCGGCTCACCGTCCGGATCGACACCTCGCGCCGCCACTACGCCCGCTGCCTGGCCGGGCTCGCCGCCTGGTGGCGGACCGGCCGCGAGGCCGACATCCCCGACATCCCCGAGGCCGCGCGCCGCCCCGCCTACTCCACCTGGTACGCGATGCACCAGGACGTCTCGCCGAAGGCCGTCGAGACCCAGGCCGCGCTCGGCAAGGAGCTCGGTATGGACGTCGTCATCGTCGACGACGGCTGGATGACCGCCGACCGCACCCGCGGCTACGGGCACTGCGGCGACTGGGAGCCGGTCTCGCTCCCGGACACCGCCGCCCACGTCCGGCGCGTGCACGACCTCGGCGTCCAGTACATGCTCTGGTTCGCGCTGCCGTTCATCGGCAAGGACAGCGCCGCCTTCGAGAGGATCGGCCGGTCCGCGCTCGCCGACGCCGGCCACATGGGTGCGATCGTCGCCGACCCGCGCTACCCGGAGGTCCGCGAGTTCCTGACCGGCCGGCTCGCGCGCGCCGTCGAGGAGTGGGGCATGGACGGGCTGAAGGTCGACTTCGTCGACTGGTTCGCCCGCACCGACGTGCCGCCCGTCGGCCCCGAGGCGGACACCGAGAGCGTCGACGAGGGCGTCGAACTGCTGCTCGCCGGCCTCCGCCGGCGGATCGCCGCGGTCAAGCCGGAGGCGATGATCGAGCACCGCCAGCCGTACGTCAGCCCCGGCCTGTGGCCGTACGTCACCATGATCCGGGCCACCGACTGCCCGCTCAGCCCGCAGGAGAACCGGCAGCGCACCATCGACGTGCGGCTCGCCGCCGGGCCCGTCCCGGTCCACGCCGACATGCTGATGTGGCACCCGGCCGAGCCGCCCGAGCAGATCGCCTGTCACCTGATCAACGTGCTGTTCGCGGTGCCGCAGGTCTCCGTCGACCTCGCCGCGCAGAGCCCCGGGCAGCGCGAGGCGCTCGCGTTCTGGCTCGGGGTCGTCCGCGAGCACATCGGCACGCTGCAGCTCGGCGACCTGCGCCCGGCCCGGCCCGACCTCGGCTACCCGATGGTCACCGCCACCGGCGGCGGGACGGTGGCCGTGGCCCGGTACGCGGCGCTGCCGGTGGACGTCTCCGGCGACGACTGGCACACCCTGCTGGTCGCCAACGCCGACGCCGACCCGGACGTCCGCCTCACCGGCGGTGGCGGGACGGCGGCGGCCACCGTCCAGGACGCCCGAGGGCGTATCGTCCGGCAGGGCGTGGTCGAGCTCGGCCGCGACGGCGTCGTCCCGGTGCCGCGCGGCGGGCTGCTGACCCTGCGCCGTCCGTGACGACCTGACCGACCGCCTGGGAGAGGTTCCATGCCCGAGGGAACACGCCTCACACCCGAGACACCCGAGGGAACACGCCTCACACCCGAGGGAACACGCCGACCACGCCGCGGCGCCACCACCATCGAGGAGGTGGCCCGCGCGGCCGGGGTGTCCCGGCAGACCGTCTCCAACGCGCTGAACGCCCCGCAGCGGGTCCGCCCCGACACCCTGGAACGGGTCACCGCGGCGATCCGCGAACTCGGCTACCAGCCCGACCAGTCGGCCCGGTCGCTGCGCAGCGGCGCCCGGCGCACGATCGGCTACCTCGCGCCGGTGGACGACCCGTTCGACCCCAACCCGCTGATGGCCGGCTTCCTGGAGGCGCTGGTCGACGCGGCCGGGGCGCGGGGCCAGCGGGTGCTGCTGTTCCGGCCCGCGCCCGGCACGGCGGACCCGCTGGCGGCCATCGACGAACTCGTGGCGGCCCGCCAGGTCGACGGGCTGGTGTTGGCGGACGTGCTGCGCGACGACCCCCGGATCGGGCATGTCGCCCGGGCCGGCGTCCCGTTCACCACCTTCGGGCGGATCGGGCCGGGGGAGCCGCAGCAGTGGGTGGACATCGCCAACGGCCCGGCGATGGCCGCCGTGGTCCGGCACCTCGCCGAGCGCGGCCACCGGCGGATCGGCTACGTCGGCGGCGCGGAGGACCTGCCGTGGATGGCGGACCGCCGGGCCGGCTTCCTCGCCGAGGCGCGGCGGCTCGGGCTGACGGCGGTGACCGCGGTACGGCCGGACGTCGCCGCCGTCCGGCAGCTGCTGGCCGGCCCGGACCGGCCGACGGCCTTCGCGGCGGCCGGCGACCTGCTGGCGCTGGACGTCTACGAGGCCGTCCGCGCCGAGGGGCTGGCGGTCGGGCGGGACGTGGCAGTGACCGGCTTCCACGACACCCCGCTCTGCCGCCACCTGCACCCCGCGCTGACCTCCGTCCGGCTGCCGCTGCGTGCGATCGCCGTCGCGCTGGTCGAGCGGCTGCTGGGGCAGGTACGGGGGGAGGGGGTGCCGGCGGCGGGTCTGGAGCTGCCGACGGAGCTGGTGGTGAGGACCAGTTCCTAGGGGGTGGCTTCCCCGGACGGTGCGACGATCAGCTCGCCGACCAGCCGGGCGGCGGCGGCCCGGTCCTCGGCGGGCAGGGCGTCGTCGGTCACCAGCACGTCGAGCTGCTCCAGGGTGGCGAAGGAGGCCAGGCCGACGGCGTTCCACTTGGTGTGGTCGGCCACGACCACCACGCGGCGGGCGGCCTGCAGGAAGGCCCGGTTGGTCTCCGCCTCGGCGAGGTTCGGGGTGGTCAGCCCGGTCTCCGCGGACAGGCCGTGGCAGCCCATGATCAGCACGTTGACGTGCAGCGAGCGGATCGCCTGGTCGGCCACCGGACCGACCAGGGCGTCCGAGGGCGTGCGGACGCCGCCGGTGCGGATCACCGTCGCGGTGGCGGGCGTGCCGTCCTCGTCGGGCTGTTCCAGCAGGTCGGCGATCCGCAGCGAGTTGGTGACCACGGTCAGGCCCTCGACGGCCCGCAGGTGCCGGGCCACCGCGAAGGTCGTCGTGCCGGCTGCGAGGCCGACCGCCGAGCCGGGCGGCACCAGGGCGGCGGCGGCCCGGGCGATCGCCTCCTTGGCGGGCAGCTCCCAGTGCGCCTTGGTCTCGAACCCGGGCTCACCGCTCGCCGGGGCCTCGATCCGCACCGCCCCGCCGTGCACCTTCTGCACCAGCCCGCGGCGGGCGAGGGCGTCGAGGTCGCGTCGGACGGTCATGTCGGAGACGCCGAGGTCGCGGACCAGTTCGGTCACCCGGACCCCGCCCCGCGCGCGGACCTGCTCCAGGATCAGCACGCGCCGCTGCCCGGCGAGCGGTTGGGCGCTGTCGGCCATCGGACGGCCTCCTCGGGTCGGCGCGGCCCGGGCGGCCGCGGTCACCGCCATCATGGCAGGCGCGGGGCGCTTCCGGACAGTCGGGTCTGTTGGATAGTGTTCGAGTTTGTTGGTTCATGTCGGATCACCCGTCGGATCACCGTCGTCGGAATCATCTTCGGATCATCGTCGGACCGAGAAGAGAGAAAGAGGCCATGGCCGGGACCGTCACCGAGCCCACCGCCAGGACCGTGACCACGCTCGCGGACGGCCGGGAGCTCATCTACTACGACAGCGGCGCCGCCGTCCCCCGGAACGCCGTCGACCGGCGCCCGCTCGACCCGCAGGCCCCCGCCTCCCAGTGCCGGCTGGACCCGGCCACCGGCGACTGGGTCACCGTCGCCGCCCACCGGCAGGCCCGCACCTACCAGCCGCCCGCCGAGGAGTGCCCGCTCTGCCCGTCCCGGGACGGGCGGCTCAGCGAGATCCCCGCCGACGACTACCAGGTGGCCGTCTTCGAGAACCGGTTCCCGTCCCTGGCCGGCGCGCCCGCCGGCGTTCCCGGTGACGCTTCCGATGACGGACTCCGGACGGCCGGACCCGGAGCCGGACGCTGCGAGGTGGTCTGCTTCACCGCCGACCACGACGCCTCCTTCGCCGACCTCGACGAGCCCCGGGCCCGGCTCGTCCTCGATGCCTGGACCGACCGCACCGCCGCCCTCTCCGCCCTCCCCGGCGTCCGGCAGGTCTACTGCTTCGAGAACCGCGGAGCCGAGATCGGCGTCACCCTCGCCCACCCGCACGGCCAGATCTACGCCTTCCCGTTCACCACCCCGCGCACCGCGCGCATGATCGCGCAGGCCACCGAGCACCGCGCCGCCACCGGCCGCAACCTCTTCGACGACCTCGTCGCGGCCGAACGGGCGGACGGGGACAGGGTGGTGGTGGCCGGCGAGCACTGGACGGCCTTCGTCCCGTTCGCCGCCCGCTGGCCCTACGAGGTGCACCTCTACCCGCACCGCCGCGTGCCCGACCTCACCGCCCTCGACGCGGCCCAGCGCGCCGAGTTCCCCCGGCTCTACCTCGACGTGCTGCGCCGCTTCGACCGCCTCTTCGGCGGCGGGCGCACCCCGTACATCTCCGCCTGGCACCAGGCCCCGGCCGGGCAGCGCGACGAACTCGCCCTGCACCTGGAGCTGTTCACGATCCGGCGCACCGCCGACAAGCTCAAGTACCTGGCCGGGGTGGAATCCGGCATGGACGCCTTCGTCAACGACGTCACCCCCGAGGACGCGGCCCGCCGGCTGCGGGAGGTTGCCCGATGAACACCTTCGCCCAGATCCACGGCCGTGCCCCGGAGGGGGAGTGGGCGGCCCCCGGGCGGGTCAACCTGATCGGTGAACACACCGACTACAACCTGGGCTTCGTGCTGCCGATCGCGCTGCCGCAGACCGTCCGCGCCCAGGCCCGGCGGCGCGACGACGGGCTGCTTCGGCTGCACTCCACGCGCGGGGACGGGGCCGTCGTGGAGGTGGCCGTCGCGGACCTCGCCCCGGGCGGGGTCACCGGCTGGGCCGGGTACCCGGCGGCGGTGGTGTGGGCGCTGTGCGAGGCCGGGCACGAGGTCGGCGGCGCGGAGCTGTCCCTGGACAGCGACGTGCCCACGGGCGCCGGGCTGTCGTCCTCGGCCGCGCTGGAGTGCGCGGTCGCCCTCGCGTACAACGACCTGTACGGGCTGGGCCTTTCGGCGCCCGAGCTGGCGCTGATCGCGCAGCGGGCGGAGAACGCCTTCGTCGGCGTGCCGTGCGGGATCATGGACCAGATGGCATCCATGTGCTGCCGGGCGGGAGCGGCCCTGCACCTGGACAGCCGGGACCTGGCGATGCGCCAGGTGCCGGTGGACCTGGCGGGCGCGGGCCTCGCGCTGCTCGTCCTGGACACCCGGGTCAAGCACGACCTCGGCGACGGCGCGTACGCCGCCCTGCGGGCCGGCTGCGAGCGGGCCGCCGGGCTGCTCGGCCTGCCCGCCCTGCGCGACCTCGGGCCCGCCGACCTGCCGTCCGCGCTGGCGCAGCTGCCTGACGAGCTGCGGCCGCTGGTGCGGCACGTGGTCACCGAGAACGAGCGGGTGGCCGAGGCCGTGACCCACCTGGACGCCGGCGACCTCGCCGCCCTCGGCCCGATCCTCACCGCCGGCCACGCCTCCCTCCGCGACGACTACCGGGTGTCCTGCCCCGAGACCGACCTGGCGGTCAGCACGGCGGTGGCAGCCGGCGCCCACGGCGCGAGGATTACGGGCGGCGGCTTCGGCGGCTCGGTCATCGCGCTGGTGAACGCGACGGCCGCCGAGTCCGTCGCCGCCGAGGTCGCCACCGCCTTCCGCGAAGCGGGCTACGCCACCCCGCGCACCCTCACCGCCGTCCCGGCCGAGGGCGCACGCCGTATCGCCTGACCGCCGCTGCCCGGTGGCCCTCCCGAGCCATCGGGCACCACCCTGCTACGCCCGGTGATCCGCCGGGCGCTCCGGGGAGGCCTCGGCCAGGGCCCGGGTGACGCCCTCGACGCCCGCGCGCAGGCCGTAGACCGGGGTGCCGGGCTGCTGGCGCCAGGAGTCGTCGAGGCCACCGGCGTCGACCGTGTCGAAGCCCAGATCGTCGATCAGCGCCCGCACCACGCGCTTGGCCGCATCGTCGTCGCCCGCCACCGGGACGGCGATGCGCTCCGGGTCGCCCTGGGGGCGGGGACGGTCGAGGATGTCCTGGGCGTAGGTGCCGTTGAACGCCTTCACCACCGGGTGGCCGAGCTGCTGCTCCGTCCAGCGGCTCTCGGTGAGGCCGTCCTCGATCGGGGCGATCCGGCCGTCGCGCTGCTGCGGGTAGTAGTTGCCGGTGTCGATCACAGCCACGCCCTCGGCCGCGCCGTCCAGCAGGCCGTTCGGCAGGTCCGGCACGGCCTTCAGCGGCACCGTGACCACCACGACCTCCGCGCCCCGCGCGGCCTCGGCGGCCGCCACCGCCGTCGCGCCGGTTTCCTCGACGAGCGCGCTCAGCGTCTGCGGGCCGCGCGAGTTGGCGACCGCGACCTCGTGGCCGAGGGCGGTGAGCCGCCTGGTCAGGTTGCCGCCGATGTTGCCCGCGCCGATGATGCCGATCTTCATGGGATGACCCCTTCGCGAGAGTAGACGCCTGCTCGCCATGGCCCAACCACCCGACGGCCCCGCCGATTCCCACTCCCAGGGGTGGTTCTGCCGGACCCAGGTTGACGCAGGCCTGGCCCGGGGCCGCGGGCCGCCGCGGGGTGGGCGGTACGGCAGGACCCGGGCAGCTGCTGCTCGACTGGGCGAACCAGGTGATCGGCTACCAGGACGCCAACTTCCAGAACGGTCTCAAGGCCCAGGACGGTCTCAAGGCCCTCCCGATCCGCTGGAGACCCGGGGAGGCCCAGGACTATGCGGCGCAGGCCGGGCAGAGGCCCCGGTAGGTGACCTCGGCGCCGGAGACGGTGAAGCCGAACCGCTGCTCCGCCGGCAGGTCGGCCAGCGGGTCGCCGGCCGGGTGGACGTCGCGGATGGTGCCGCAGCCGGTGCAGACCAGGTGCTGGTGCGGGTGGTGGGCGTTGGGGTCGTAGCGCTTGGCGCGGCCGTCGGTGGAGACCTCGGTGACCTCGCCGAGCGTGACCAGCTCGCCCAGGGTGTTGTAGACGGTGGCCCGGGAGATCTCCGGGAGCCGCTGCGCGGCCCGGGCGTGCACCTCGTCGGCGGTGAGATGGACATGGTCGCCGTCGAGGACCTCCGCCACGACACGCCGCTGGGAGGTGAGGCGCCAGCCGCGCCCGCGCAGTCGTTCCAGGAGGTCGCTCATGTCGGTTCACCTATTCAGGTCCATGGGGAAACCCGGAGTTTATCAACGGATATCACGGCTATCCGGTTTCCGATCGGATATGGGGTTGGTGTCTTTCTTGACTTGGATTCCGTCCATCGTAGGATCGGCTCCGGCGATAGCCTGGGTAGCAGCAGAGCAGTCAGCAGCACTAGGTAGCAGCACCAGGTAACAGACGACACCGTGATCCGCCTTGTAGGGAAGGATTCCCATGTCTGAGAACCACGATGCAACCGGCGTAGCGGCGGAGGCGGAGGGCACGGGTGGCTGCCCGGTCGCCCACGGGCGCGCACCGCACCCCACCCAGGGCGGCGGAAACCGCCAGTGGTGGCCCGACCAGCTGAACCTGAAGATCCTCGCCAAGAACCCCGCGGTGGCCAACCCGCTCGGTGCGGACTTCGACTACGCCGCGGCGTTCACCGCCCTCGACCTCCCGACCGTCAAGCGTGACATCGGGCAGGCGCTGACCACCTCGCACGACTGGTGGCCGGCCGACTACGGCCACTACGGCCCGTTCATCATCCGCATGGCGTGGCACAGCGCGGGCACCTACCGGATCCGCGACGGCCGCGGCGGCGCCGGCGGCGGCCAGCAGCGGTTCGCCCCGCTCAACAGCTGGCCCGACAACGCCAGCCTCGACAAGGCCCGCCGCCTGCTCTGGCCGGTCAAGAAGAAGTACGGCCGGAGCCTGTCCTGGGCCGACCTGATGATCCTGGCCGGCAACGTCGCCCTGGAGAGCATGGGCTTCCGGACCTTCGGCTTCGGCGGCGGCCGGGTGGACGAGTGGGAGCCGGACGAGGACGTCTACTGGGGCCCGGAGACCACCTGGCTCGGCGACGAGCGCTACACCGGCGACCGCGAGCTGGAGAACCCGCTCGCCGCGGTCCAGATGGGCCTGATCTACGTCAACCCGGAGGGCCCCAACGGCAATCCGGACCCGATCGCCGCGGCCCGCGACATCCGCGAGACCTTCTACCGGATGGCGATGAACGACGAGGAGACCGTCGCCCTCATCGCCGGCGGCCACACCTTCGGCAAGACCCACGGCGCGGGCCCGGCGGAGAACGTCGGCCCCGACCCCGAGGCCGCCCCGATGGAGCAGCAGGGCCTCGGCTGGAAGAGCACCTTCCGCACCGGCAAGGGCGGCGACGCGATCACCAGCGGCCTGGAGGGCGCCTGGACGGCCACCCCGACGACCTGGAACAACTCCTTCTTCGAGACGCTGTTCGGCTACGAGTGGGAGCTCACCAAGAGCCCCGCCGGCGCGTACCAGTACAAGCCGAAGGACGGCGCCGGGGCGGACACCGTCCCCGACGCGCACGACCCGTCGAAGCGGCACGCCCCGACGATGCTGACCACCGACCTGTCGCTGCGCCTGGACCCGGTCTACGAGCCGATCTCGCGGCGCTTCATGGAGCACCCCGAGGAGTTCGCCGACGCGTTCGCCCGGGCCTGGTTCAAGCTCACCCACCGCGACATGGGCCCGGTCGTCCGCTACCTCGGCCCCGAGGTCCCGGCCGAGCAGCTGATCTGGCAGGACCCGCTGCCGGCCGTCACCTACACGCAGATCGACGCGGCCGACGTCGCCACCCTCAAGGAGCGCGTCCTCGCGTCCGGCCTGTCGGTCGCCCAGCTGGTCTCCGCCGCGTGGGCCGCGGCCTCCTCGTTCCGCGGCAGCGACAAGCGCGGCGGCGCCAACGGCGGGCGGATCCGCCTCCAGCCGCAGGTCGGCTGGGAGGTCAACGACCCGGACCGGCTCGCCATCGTGCTGCGCACCCTGGAAGGGATCCAGCGGGACTTCAACGCCCAGGCCGGCGCCAAGCAGGTCTCGCTGGCCGACCTGGTCGTGCTGGCCGGCTCCGCGGCCGTCGAGAAGGCCGCCAAGGACGCGGGCTTCGCCGTCGCGGTGCCGTTCGCGCCCGGCCGGGTGGACGCCTCGCAGGAGCAGACCGACGTCGAGTCCTTCGCCGCGCTGGAGCCCGCCGCCGACGGCTTCCGCAACTACGTCGGCAAGGGCAACCGGCTGCCGGCCGAGTACCTGCTGCTCGACAAGGCGAACCTGCTGACCCTGAGCGCCCCGGAGCTGACCGCCCTCGTCGGCGGCCTGCGCGTCCTCGGCGCGAACCACCAGGAGTCCGCGTACGGCGTCCTCACCGAGACCCCCGGCGTGCTGACGAACGACTTCTTCGTCAACCTGCTCGACCTCGGCACCACCTGGAAGGCGACGTCCTCGGACGCGACCGCCTTCGAGGGCCGCGACGCCGCCACCGGCGAGCTCAAGTGGACCGGCACCCGCGCCGACCTCGTGTTCGGCTCGAACTCCGAGCTGCGCGCGGTCGCGGAGGTCTACGCGAGCGACGACGCCAAGGAGAAGTTCGTCAAGGACTTCGTCGCGGCGTGGGTCAAGGTGATGAACCTGGACCGGTTCGACCTCGCCTGACCGGTGACGTCCTGACCGGTGACGTCCTGACCGTGACGTCCCGGCCGTGACGTCCTGACCGTGACGCATGGGCCCGGGGGTGTTGCGTCCCCGGGCCCATGCATGCGCCCGGGGTCAGGCCGCCGGCCCCGAGCCGACGCTGACCAGCCCGGTCTCGTACGCGGCCACCACCACCTGCGCCCGGTCCCGCAGCCCCAACTTGCCGAGGATCCGGGCCACATGCGTCTTCACTGTCGCCTCGGACAGCTGGAGCCGGGCGGCGAGTTCGGCGTTGCTGAGGCCGCGCGCGAGCAGGCCCATGACCTCCAGCTCGCGCGGCGTGAGCGCGCCCAGCTCGCGGTGCAGGGCGGCGGCGGAGGCGTCCGGACGGGCGAAGCGCTCGACCAGCCGCCGGGTGATGGCGGGGGCGAGCAGGGCGTCGCCGCTGCGGACCAGCCGGACGGCGGCGGCCAGGTGCTCCGGGGTGACGTCCTTGAGCAGGAAGCCGCTGGCTCCGGCGGCCATCGCGGCGTAGACGTACTGGTCGAGGTCGAAGGTGGTCAGCATGATCACCCGGGGCGGGTCGTCCACGGTGTCGGAGAGGATCCGCCGGGTGGCCTCCAGCCCGTCCAGCCCGGGCATCCGGATGTCCATCAGCACGACGTCCGGCCGGGTCCGCCGGACCGCGGCGATCGCCTGCTCGCCGTCCTCGGCCTCGGCGACCACCTCGATCCCCTCCGACTCCAGGATCAGCCGGAACCCCGTGCGCACCAGCGCCTGGTCGTCGGCGACCACCACGCGCAATGGCTGTCCGGTCGTCGCGGTCATGAAGTCTCCAAGGGGATCAGGGCCTTGACGCGGTAGCCGCCGCGCGGTCGGGGGCCGGTGTGCAAGGTGCCGCCGTAGACGGCGAGGCGCTCGCGCAGGCCGATCAGGCCGCGGCCGTTGCCGGTGGCGGCGGCGCCGGTGGGGCGGCCGCCGGTGTCGGTGATCTCGACGCGCAGGTGGTCGGGGGCGTACTCGACGGCCACCTCGGCGGCGGAGCCGCCCGCGTGCTTGACGGTGTTGGTGAGCGCCTCCTGGACCACGCGGTAGGCGGCGAGTTCGATCCCGGGCGGGACGGCGCGGCGTTCGCCGGTGACGGTCAGCCCGACCGTCAGCCCGGCGTGCCGGACGCCCTCGACCAGCGCGTCCAGCCGGCCGAGGCCGGGTTGCGGGCTGAGGTCGGCGGTGGCGGCCGGGTCGTCGCCGGTCTCCGAGTCGATGGTCAACAGGCCCATCACGTGCCGGAGTTCGGTCATCGCGGCGCGGCCACCAGTCTCCACGGCGGCCATCGCCTCGCGGGCCTTGTCCGGCGCGGTGTCGAGGATCTTGCGGGCGGCCCCGGCCTGGATCGTCATCATGCTCACGTTGTGCGTCACCACGTCGTGCAACTCCCGGGCGATGCGGGCCCGTTCGTGCTCCACCGCCCGCTGCAGCGCGGCCAGCTGCTCGCGCTCCAGGGCGGACAGCCGCTCGTGGCCCTCGGCCACCCGGCGGCGCCACATCCGCAGCTCGTAGGCGACCGCGAACACCGGTATCAGGACCAGCGCCGCGATCACCGCATTGGGGAAGCTGGGCAGTTGGGCGTCGTTGAAGAGCACCACCAGCGCGGCGGTGGCCGCGGGCAGTCCGAGCAGCATGAGCCGTGGGCGGCGCCCGTACGCGGCGGCGCTGTAGGCGGCGATGATGACGACGACGCCCGCGGTGTACGCGATGTCCTGGGACTGGTGCCGGACCAGCAGTGCGGCCGGTAGGACGGTCCAGAGCACCGCCAGCGGGAAGCGGCGGCGCAGGGCCAGCGGCAGCGGCACGAGTGGGACCAGCAGCATCAGCCCCGACCAGTCGGGCTCGCCGAACCCGTTGGCGGTGGTGACGTAGCGGGCGCCGGTGAAGGCGAGGAGCAGCGCCAGCGCGGCGTCGAACACCCACCCGCGCCGGGTCGGCCGGGGCGGCGGTTCGGCACTCGGGCGGACCGCCGCGCGCAGTCGGTCCGGGGTCAGGACTTTGATCACCGGGACATTGTGGCGGCCGGGAGCCGCGCTGGACAGCCCGGCGTCCGGCGGTCCGGCCGTACCTCGGGCGACTACATCGGAAGGATGACGTCGCGCGCGGTACCTCCGACGCGGTACCGAACATGCCGCGGGCGGCGGACGCGGGCCTGCCGGGCCCGTTCGTACGGTTTTCCCCGTCAGCCACGGAACACAAGGGGACGGGACGAGCATGACCACCACACCGGTGATCGAACTGAGCGGCGTGAGCCGCCACTACGAGGGCGCGCGGGCAGCGCTGGACGACGTCACGCTGAGCGTGCGGGCGGGGGAATCGGTGGCCGTGCTCGGCCCGTCCGGCAGCGGGAAGTCCACCCTGCTCTACCTGGTGGCCGGGCTGGACCGGCCGACCGCGGGAACGGTCACCGTGGGTGGGGTCCGGGTGGACCTGCTGAACGAGGCCGCCTCCGCCCGCTACCGGCGGGGCACGATCGGCATGGTGTTCCAGTTCTTCAACCTGCTGGACGACCTCACCGTGGCCGACAACGTCGCGCTCGCCGGCGAACTGGCCGGCGTGTCGCGCGGCGAGGCCCGGCGGCGGGCCGCGGAGCTGCTGGAGGCGCTCGGCATCGACCGGCACGCCAAGGCACACCCGGCGCGGCTGTCCGGCGGTGAGCGCCAACGTGTCGCGGTGGCCCGGGCGTTGATGAACCGGCCGACGCTGCTGCTGGCCGACGAGCCGACCGGTGCGCTGGACTCGGCCTCCGGGGAGGACGTCAAGGAGCTCTTCCGGGAGCTGCACGAGGACGGCCAGACGATCCTGATCGTCACCCACGACCTGAAGCTTGCCGAGGACTGTGCGACGCGCACGGTCCGGATGCGGGACGGCCGGGTCGCGTCGGACACGGCGGTGCTGGCATGAGTGAGCGAAGCGAACTCATCATCGAGAGGTGCGCGTTGCGCGAAGCGCTCGCCGAGCGTAGCGAGGTGGGCGCATGAGCGCCCTCGGCAGGGTGGTGCGCGCGGGTGTGCGGCGCCGCCGGACGCAGTCGATCGCGATCGGGATGGCCGCGTTGGTGGCCACCGCCTCGTCCGTCCTCGGCGGCTCGCTGCTGGTCGCCTCGCAGGAGCCCTTCGACTAGGCCTTCGCCGCCCAGACCGGCGCCCACCTCACCGCGCGGTTCGACGGCACCCGGGCCACCGCCGCCCAACTCGCCGACTCTGCGCACGCCCCCGGGGTGACGGCCTCCGCCGGGCCGTTCGCCACCGTGACGGTCGACCCCGAGCCGGGCCCCGGCACGGCCGTCCCGCCCGGGGACACCATGGAGCCGATGACCATCGCGGGCCGCGCCGACGCCGCCGGCGGCATCGACAACGTCACGCTGCTGAAGGGGAGTTGGCCGAGCCGGCCGGGCGAGGTGGTGCTCGCCGCCGGGTACGGCAGCCCGCTCAGGGAGGTCGGCCAGACGCTGCGCGTGCCCGGACTGCCCGGGGCGCCGACGCTCATTGTCGTCGGCTTCGCCCGGTCCGTCAGCCGCACCGCCGACGCCTGGGTCACGCCCGACGGCATCGCCGCGCTCACCGCGCCCGGCACCACCCCCGGGTACGAGATGCTCTACCGCTTCGCCGACGCCGGCACCACCGGCGCGATGGCCGCCGACCGGGCCGCCGTCGACGCCGCCGTGCCCGCCGGAGCCCTCACCGGCGCCCAGTCCTGGCTCACCACCAAGCAGGGCACCAACCGCAACACCGCGCTGTTCCTGCCGTTCCTGGTCTCCTTCGGGCTGCTCGGCATGGTGATGTCGGTGCTGGTGGCCGGCAATGTGGTGGCCGGCGCGGTCGGCACCGCGACCCGGCGGATCGGCGTCCTCAAGGCGCTCGGCTGCACCCCGGCGCAGGTGGTCCGCGCGTACGTCGGGCAGGCGCTGATCCCGGCCGCCGTCGGGATCCTGCTCGGCGTGGTCGCGGGCAACCTGCTGACCGTCCCCGTACTCAGCACCGCCGCTCAGATCTACGGGACCGTGACCTCGGGCATCAGCCCCTGGCTGGACGCGGCCGTGGCGGGCGGCACCCTGGCCGCCGTCGCGCTGGTCGCCTGGGCGGCGGCGGCCCGCGCCGGGCGGCTGCGGACGGTGGACGCGCTCGCCGTCGGGCGTACGGCCGGGACCACCCGGCGGGACGCGACTGCCGCGCGCGCCTCCGCGCTCGCGGCCCGGCTGCCGCTGCCCCGGCCGATCGGCCTCGGCCTCGCACAGCCCTTCGCCCGTCCGGCGCGGGCCGCCGGGATGCTCGCGGCCGTCGTGTTCGGCACCACCGCGGCCGTCTTCGCGGTGGGCATGGGCGGGTCGATGGCCTGGGTGCAGGCGGCGAAGAACCACGACACGGCGGACGTCGCCGTCGTCCCCGCCCGCCCGCCCGACCGGGCTCGGGGCCGGGGCCGGGGCCGGGGACGTTCCGGCGAAGCCGATCGCGGCCGACCCCGCCGCCGTCACGGCGGCCCTCAACGGGCAGCCGGGTACGGCCGGGTACTACGGCACCGGCACGGGGGACGCGAAGGTCCCCGGCGTGGCCGGCACCACCACGGTGTTCGCGTTCACCGGCGACTCCTCCCGGGCCGGCTACCGGATGGTCACCGGGCACTGGTTCCAGGGCCCCGGCGAGGCCGTCGCGCCCAGCACCTTCCTGACCGAGGCGGCGGCCGAGGTCGGCGACAGCGTGACCTTCCAGTACCACGGCCGGGCCGTCACCGTCCGCATCGTCGGCGAGGTCTTCGACCCGCACATGCAGACCAACGAGCTGCTCACCGACGCCGGCAGCTTCCCCGCCGGGACCGCTCCGCGGCCGGACACCTGGGCGATCTACGTGAAGCCCGGCACCGACCCCGCCGCCTACGCCACCGCCCTCGGCGGCGCGCTCGCCCCGCTCGGGCTGACGGCGCAGGCCGGTCAGCAGCACGGCTCCAGTGACGTCATCGCTGCGCTGAACTCGCTCACCGCCACCCTGACCCTGCTGCTGGTCCTCGTCGCCGGGCTCGGCGTGTTCAACACCGTCGTCCTGGAGATCCGGGAGCGGGTGCGGGACATGGGCGTCGCCAAGGCGCTCGGCATGACGCCGCGGCAGACCGTCGGCATGGTGCTCGCGTCCGTCCTCCTGGTCGGCGTGGTCGGCGGCGCGATCGGCCTGCCCGCCGGGCTGGCCCTGCACGGGCTCACGCTGCCGGCCATGGGGCACAGCGCCGGGCTCGACTTCCCGGCGGCGGCCACGGACGTGTTCGGGACGCCGACGCTGGTGCTGCTCGCGCTCGGCGGGGTGCTGATCGCGGTCCTCGGGGCGCTGCTGCCCGCTGTGCGGGCGGCCCGGGCACGGACGGTCACCGCGCTGCGCGCCGAGTGAGCTGCGCGCCGAGTGAGCGTGCGAGGAGCGGCCCGGTCAGCCCTGACCGGGCCGCTCCTCGTCTTCGTGCTCGGCCTTGTGTTCGGCCGCCTTGACCTGCTCGGCGAACGCATGGGCATCGATCCGCTCGACCGCGGCCCCGTGTCTGGCGGCCAGCTCGTCCGCCGGACCGGGCGCCGCCTCCCGGACCTCCAGCACGAGCATCGCGCCACCGTCCGGCACCCGCGGCGACAGCACGATCAGCCCGGCGCCGCCCTCCGTCGCCCGGCTCTCCTCGGCCGCGCTGCCGAGCGCCGCGCCCGCCGCGAACCCCAGCACCACGCCCACCGGCCCGCCGAGCAGCCCCACCAGCCCGCCCAGCACCCCGGACCCCACGGTCGCCACCCCGGCGCCCCGCGTGAAGGTGTCCCGCACCTCCAGCAGTCCGTCCGCGCTGCGCTCCAGCGCCGCCGCCTGCCGCAGGCCCGGCAGGTGCTGCGCCTCGTCGAAGGCGGGCCGCCACCCGGCGGCGTCCGGGAAGGTCAGCAGGACGACGTTGTGCTGCTCGCTCATCGTGCTCCGATCGGGCCGCGGCCGGTGGTACCAGGCTCCATCGTGACCTTCGGTGCCCGGCCCTGCCACAGGCGCGACGATCCGGCGGGGCTCCCCAGGGGTGGCGCGTTCAAACGTGGGGTCCGGTTCAGCCGGTCGTCACCGTCCGGATTTTGGACAGGTGCAGGGCGGTCCCCGGGGCCGGGTGGCGCGGTGGTCCGGGCCAGGGCGGGGCGTGGCCTGTGGGAACGGGGGCGGAACGGGCGGGCGACGCTATTTCGATCCTGGCCGGAATTCGGTTCGGTGGGGCACATGCCCCTGGTGTGACGGGTGAGGCGCTGCCAGGATCCGGACCGGCACGTCCGTGCCAGATCCGAACGCTTGTAGGAGGCATCATGCAGCCCACCGCTGAGCAGGTTCGCGCGCTCAAGGACGAGGACTTCCGGCTCACCCTCGGCCAGGGCCACCAGGTCCACCCGGCCGGCGAGCTCGCGGACGAGGTGTACGTGACCGCCGCGGTGCAGGCCAGCACCTGTGGCGGCTGGTCGAGCTGCGGCCACGTCTGCAGCTTCTGAGTCCACGGCTTTTGAGCCCACGGCTTCCGAGTCCACGGCTTCTGAGCCCACCGTCCGGCGTGGACCCCCGGCCGCACCGCCTGGGTCCGCGCCGGACCGCCGCCCGCCTTCTTCACCCGGCCCCTCAGAGAGGCAGCACCGCCCCGTGGTTGACGCGTCCGAACTCCCGCGGGCCGCCGCCCGAGCCGTCCCGCTGAACGCCCGCGGCAGGGTCCCCGACGGCACCCACCCCGGGCCGGAGTCCGCCGAGCGGGCCGAACGCGCCGGACGGAAGCTCGACCGCTGGCGGGCCCAGACGCCGTTCGACCGGGACGGCTGGTTCGAGCGCCGCCTCGCCGCCGACGGCCTCGACCCGGACGCGCTGCGCGCCCTCCTCGCCGAGCACCCGGACGCGCTCGCGGACCGCCTCGGACCGGCCCCGTGGGCCGAACGCCTCGCCGCCGTGTTCGCCACCGCGTCTTCTCACCGACAGGCGCCGCTGGACCTCCCCGAGGACCACGCCTTCGCCCGGCTCGTCGCGCCGCTGCTCGCCGACGCCCGCGACCGCCTGTGCGCCGGCATCGCCGCCCTGGACGCGCCCGCCCTCGGCACCCCCGAGGAGCTGACTGCCCTCGCCCTGCCCGCGCTCACCGCCGCCGTCCACGGCATGGCCGTCCGTACCGTCATCACGGAACTCCATGTCGCCCGCCTCACCGGCGAGTTGACCGGTGACACCCCCGAGCAGCGCTACCGCGACTTCCTCGACCGGCTCACCCGGCCCGAACGGGCACTCCGACTCCTCACCGAGTACCCGGTCCTGGCCCACCGCCTCACCACCGCGGCCGAGCGGTGGACCACCACCGGCCTCACCCTGATCCGCCGCCTCGCCACCGACCTCCCCGCCCTCTCCGCCGCCTTCGCCGACGGCCGTCCGCTCGGCCGTCTCACCGAACTCGCCACCGGCCTCGGCGATCCGCACCGCGGCGGCGCCACCGTCAGCTCCCTGCGCTTCGAGCACGGCACCCGGATCGTCTACAAGCCCCGCCCGCTCGGCGCCGAGACCCACTTCCAGCAGGTCCTGCGGTGGCTCAACCCCAAGCTCCGGCTGCCCCTGCACGACCTCGCCCACCTGGCCGGCGACGGTTACGGCTGGGTCGCCCACGTCACCGCCGAACCCGCCCGCGACGACGCCGAGTTGAGTGCCTTCTACCACCGCGCCGGCACCCTTGCCGCGCTGATGTACGTCCTCGACGCGGTCGACTGCCACGCGCAGAACCTGCTCGCCGTCCGCGACCAGCCCGTGCTCATCGACCTGGAGGCCCTGCTCCACCC
This sequence comes from Kitasatospora aureofaciens, assembly GCF_019192735.1. Classification (GTDB taxonomy): domain Bacteria; phylum Actinomycetota; class Actinomycetes; order Streptomycetales; family Streptomycetaceae; genus Kitasatospora; species Kitasatospora aureofaciens_A. The sequence continues at coordinate 321,407 of NZ_JAHTKP010000001.1, read as the reverse complement.
CGACCTGCACGAACCCGCCAAGGACCTCTCCGAGTCCGAACGCCTCGCCCGCCACCGGGCCCGCCACTCCGTCCTGCGCTCCGGCCTGCTCCCCGAGCGGATGTGGGACGAGGGCAACGGCGGTACCGACCTCTCCGCCCTCGGCTGGGACCCGGCCAGCCTCCCGCCCCGGGCCGCCCCCGTCCTCGTCAACCAGGGAACGGACGAACTGCGGCTGGAGTACCGGCGGGTGCCCGTCGAGGCGCCCGGAAGCCGGCCGGTCCCCGCCGGGCAGCCGCTGCGACTCGCAGACCACCTGGGGGAGTTGGAGGACGGCTTCACCGAGGCCTACCGGCTGCTTGCCGCCGACAAGGACCAACTCCGGGAACTCCTCGGCGCGTTCGCGGGCGACGAAACCCGGATGCTGCGCCGCGACACCTTCGAGTACCGCAGCCTCCTCAACACCGCCTGCCACCCCGACCTGCTGCGCGACGCCCTCGACCAGGACCGCCACCTCGACCGGCTCTGGGCCCTCGCCGCGTGGGAGGAACACGCCCTCGCCTTCGTCGACCACGAACGTGCCGACCTGTGGCGCGGCGACGTGCCCGTCTTCACCATCCGCCCCGACGGCGTCGACGCCCGCTCCTCCACCGGCGCCCTCATCCCCGGCGTCGCCGACCGGCCCGCGCTCGAACTCGCCCTCGCCAAGGCCGACGACCTCGGCGAGGAGGACCTCGCCCGCCAACTCCAGCTCCTGCGGCTCTCCGTCACCACGGCCGACGGCGCGCGCGAGCCGCGCAGGGCCGTCACGTCCGTGGTGCACAACGAACCGGCCGAACCGGCAGAGGAGTTGGCCACCCGCGCCCTCGCCAAGGCCGTCGAAGCCGGCGAGCAACTGGTCCGCGAGGCCTACCGGGGGAGCGCCGACCTCGCCTGGGTGGGCCCCAACTGGGCGCCACCCGGCCGCTGGGCGCCCGCCGAGCTCGGACCCGACCTCTACAGCGGCACGGCGGGCATCACCCTCTTCCTCCACCAGCTCGCGACCGTCACCGGCGACCGTTCACACCGCTCGGCCGCCCAGGCAGCAGAAGTGACGCTTCGTCAGCAGATCCGCCGACGCACCGACCGCCTCGGCGGCGGCCTCGCCGGCACCGGCGGCGTGCTCTACGCCCTCGCCCACCTCGCTTCCCACCACCCCGACGCCGAACTCGATGCCCTGGCGGCGCAGGTGATCGACCGCGTCGCCGCCACCGCGGCGGAGGACACCCTCCACGACCTCCTCGCGGGCAACGCCGGCACCATCGGCGGCCTCCTGGCCTGGGACACCGTCCGCCCCGGCCCCGCCGTCTCCGCCGCCCTCGCCGCCTGCGCCCGGCGCCTCACCGAGACCGCCGCCCCGCACCCCGAAGGCGGTACCGGCTGGCTCCCCGCCTCCCTGGCCGACACCGCCACCCGCCCCCTCGCCGGCTTCGCCCACGGCGGCTCCGGCATCGCCTGGGCCCTTGCTCGCGCCGGCCACCGCCTCGGCGACGATCAATTGGCCCAACTCGCTCTCGCCGCCTTGGAATACGAGCGCACCCTCTTCGACCCGGCCGCCGCCAACTGGCGCGACGTCCGCGAGGACGGCGGCCCCGACGCCCCGTCCTTCCCCACCCTCTGGTGCCACGGCGCCTCCGGCATCGCCCTCGCCCGCCTCGAACTCGCCGAACTCCTGCCGGAGGGCGATGAGTTGCTCCGCAAGGAGCGCGATACCGCCCTCGACACCGTGCACCGCGAGGGCTTCGGCCTCAACTTCTCCCTCTGCCACGGCGACCTCGGCAACCTCGAACCGCTCCACCTGGCCGGCCGCCCCTGGCACGCCCAGGCCCGGGCCACCCTGGACGCCCTCGACACCAACGGCTGGATCTGCGGCCTCCCGCACGGCGTCCACAGCCCGTCCCTCATGACCGGCCTGGCCGGCATCGGCCACGGCCTCCTCCGCCTGGCGGCTCCTGACACCGTTCCGTCCCTGCTGGCCCTGCACCCTCCAACAGCCGCCTGACCCACCCCCACCCCGGCCGCCCGAGCCTCCCCCGGCCCGCGCTCGCGAGCGGCGGCCAGGTCGGGCAGCTCGGGCTTCGGTGGTCGGTCGTCGGCCTGCCGCCCAGTGTGCCGGAGCCGCCTGCGAATCGAACATCGCGGACGGTTCCGGTGATCGACTGCCACCAACTCGCCGTCCCCGACACGGATTCGACCGGATCGAGTGAGACCGGCCGGGACACGCCGAGCGGCCCCGCGAAGCGCTGCCAGGATCAGGGTCCGCACCAGCGTCGCCCCTTTCAGCAGTGCTCTCCGGCACTGCTGCGAGGCGTGCGCCGAGGAACCGACCGAGGGAGCACTGTGTCCGATCAGGCCGTGAAACCCGAGAAACCCGATACTCACCAGGAGGACCACGACGAGGAGCTGCGCCTCCGCTTCCCCGGCGACCACCGCGCCGAGGCCGGCGCGTCGATGTCCACGACGGCCGTGCTGCGCCGCCTGCCGCGCCTCGTACGCCGTGCGCTGGAACTCGCGTGGGCGGCCGACCGCACCGCCACCCTGTTCCTCCTGCTCTGCCAGCTGCTCGCCGGCGTCTTCGGGGCGCTCGCGCTCTACGCCACCACCGGGACGCTCGGCGCGCTGCTGGTGGCCGGCCCGATCGGCCCGCACCTGAAAGCCGCCGCGCCGTCCCTCCTCCTCCTGACGGTCGCGGCCGGCCTGCGCGCCGTCCTCGGGATCGCGGTGGTCGGCCTGTCCGGCCGGGTGGCGCCGCGGATCACGCGCGAGGCCGAGCTGGCGCTGATCGCGGCCGGGTGCGCCGCCGAGCTGAAGGCGTACGACGAACCCGCCTACAACGAGCGGTGGGAGGCCGCCGACCGGGGCGCCTCGACCACGCCCGACCTGCTCTCCAACGCCCAGGACGTGATCGCCGCCACGGTCTCGCTCGCGGCCGCCGCCGGGGTGCTGGCGACCCTGCACCCGTGGCTGGTGCCGCTGCTCCTGCTCGGCTCGGTGCCGACCGGGGTGGCCGCCGTCCGCACCGCCCGGATCCACTACCTGGCGGCGCTCACCACGAACGAGGACCGCGGCGCGCTGCGCGTGTACCGCTGGCACCTGATCGACAAGTCCCGCGCCGACCAGGTGCGTTCGGACCAGGTGACGCCGTTCCTGATGGCCAAGTACCGGCGCGCCGAGGCCAAGATCGTCGCGGCGACGGACCGGGCCACCCGGGAGGCCGCGAGGGTGTCGCTCATCGCCGCCCTCGGCACCGGGGCGGGCAGCGCGCTGATCTGGGGCACGCTGCTGTTCCTGGTGGCCTCCGGCCGGATCGACCTGGCCGCCGCCGGCACGGCGACCTTCGCCCTGCGGACGGCCTCGTCCGGCCTGCAGGGCGTGGTCGGCAACGGCGCCCGGCTGTACCGCATGGGGCTCTACCTGGACGACTACTTCACCTTCCTCGACGAGGCCGGCGGCCACCGGATCCGGCGCGGTCACGTGATCCCGGGCGCACCGGGGCTGGTCGAGGTCGGCAACCTGAGCCACGCCTACCCGGGCGAGCAGCAGGAGCCGGCGCTCCGGGGCGTGAGCATGACGCTGCGCGCGGGCGAGGTGGTGGCCGTCATCGGGCAGAACGGCAGCGGCAAGTCGACGCTGCTGAAGCTGCTGTCGGGTCTCTACCTGCCGCAGTCCGGCCGGATCACGTGGGACGGCGTGCCGGTGCAGGAACTGGACGCCGAGGGCATGTGGACGCGGGTGGCCCGGGTGCCGCAGGAGTTCGCGCGGTGGCCGCTGGGGGCGGCGGAGAACATCCATCTGGGGCATGTCTCGGACGACGTGATGGCGGACGTGCAGCGGGCGGCGGCCCGGACCGGGTTCGACGAGGTCGTGGGCCGGCTGCGCTCGGGCTGGCGGACGCTGCTCGCCCAAGGCTGGTGGGGCGGCGCGGAGTTGTCGGGCGGCGGCTGGCAGCGGGCGGCGGTGGCGCGGGCGCTGTACCGGACGATGCGGCACCCGGGCCTGCTGATCCTGGACGAGCCGACCTCCGACCTGGACCCGCGCGCCGAGCACCGGATCCTGCACGCCCTGCGCGCGCTGGCCCCGGGGCGGATCACCCTCCTCGTCACCCACAACATCGCCAACACGGCGGTGGCGGACCGGGTGATCGTGATGGACAAGGGCCGGATCGTCCAGTCCGGCACCTGGTCGGAGCTGGCCGGGCAGCGCGACGGGCTGTTCCGCGAACTGCTCGACCTCCAGCGCGACCGGGCCGTCCCCGCTCAACGAGGACGCGGGGACGGCGAGTCGGTCGCCGGCCCCACCTGAGGTAGACCAGGCCCCACTGCTGGTTCGCCGCCCCCAGGTAGTCCCAGGTGGTGGTGGGCGAACCGGTCTCGCCCGGATGGGCGACGCGGCCGAGTTCCTGGACCGGATCGGCCAGGATATCGTCCGTGCCGTGCGGCAGTGGCGAGAGGAGCAGACGGGATGACCGGCATGCAGCTCAGGATCGAGGCCGTCGACCTGCCCGGTCGCGAGTGTGGCGCCGGGCCGGGCTTCCCGGGGTACCGGGACATCCACGTCGCCGTCCAACGCCGCGCCAAACGGGACGAGTTGCTGGACCCGCAGCCCGGTGACGCGCCGCACGCGAAGTGGACGCTGGAGTGCACCGCGAAGCCGACCCCGACCGGCGTGGACATCACCGGCCGGTACGTGCAGGGCGGCCCGGGCGGGCGGTTCGTCTACCTCAACTGGGTCAGCGGCGCGGACTTCACGCTGTTCCGCCGCGCGAAGCTGCTCCTGGAGGAGATCGACCGGGAGACCGCCGAGGCGGCCATGGGCACCGGCCTGCTGGTGGCCCGGCTGGGCCTGACGGACGCCAAGGGCCACCCGCTGTGCGCCGCCGTCCGGCCGCCGCTGGTCACCGGGACGGCTGAGGGCTGACCGGGCGCGGCGTCAGCGCCGCGTACTCCAGCGGAGCCGACGGGTCCACCGACAGCTCGGCCGGTGCGGGCTCGGCACCCGCCCTGACCAGCAGATCGCCGATCGCCGCGACCATCGCCCCGTTGTCCGTGCAGAGCCGCAGCGGCGGCACCCGCAGCGCGATCCCGGCCGCCGCGCAGCGCTGCTCGGCCAGCGCCCGCACCCGGGAGTTGGCCGCGACCCCGCCGACCACCACCAGCGTGCCGATCCCGTGGTCGGTGCAGGCCCGCACCGCCTTGCGGGTCAGCACGTCCGCGATCGCCTCCTGGAGAGCGGCGGCCGCGTCCGGGACGTACGGTGCGCGCTGCGCCTCGACCCAGCGGGCGGCGGCGGTCTTGAGCCCGGAGAACGAGAACGCGTACGGATCGTCATGGGGCCCGGTGAGCGGGCGCGGGAGCCGGACGGCGGCCGGGTCGCCGTCCCGGGCCGCGCGGTCGATGGCGGGCCCGCCGGGGTAGGGGAGGCCCAGGACGCGGGCGACCTTGTCGAAGCACTCGCCGGCCGCGTCGTCCAGGGTGTCGCCGAGGTGGGCGATCGGGTCGCGGGCGAGGTCGCGGACGAGCAGCAGCGAGGTGTGGCCGCCGGAGACGATGAGCACCACGCACGGGTTCGGCAGCGGCCCGCCGTCGAGCGTCGCGGCGGCGACGTGCCCGGCGAGGTGGTGCACGCCGTAGAGCGGGACGCCGAGCGAGAACGCGTAGCTCTTGGCAGCGGCCACGCCGACCTGGAGGGCGCCGGCGAGCCCAGGGCCGGTGGTCACGGCGACGGCGCCGACGTCGGCGAGGGCGAGCCCGGCTCGGTCGAGGGCCTCGCGGACCACCGGCGCCATCGCGTGAACGTGCGCGCGGGCGGCGATCTCGGGCACCACCCCGCCGTAGCGGGCGTGCTCGTCCATGCTCGACGCCACCGCCTGCCCGAGCAGTTGCCCGTCGCGGACCAGGCCCGCGCCGGTCTCGTCGCACGAGGACTCGATCCCGAGTACCACCACCGGCGATCCTGTCACAGCCACTCACCCTCATCACCCATTACGCGAACTGGCGACCATTGTGCCCGACGGGATGTGAGGAATAAGCAGGAGCCCATGCATCGTTCTTGCAACTCATACGCAATAGTGTTGTCCCGGCACGATCGCCAACGTCCAACCCGCCGAAAGGGGCCGTGTCCTGATGGGCACCTACACGCTTCCCGACCTGCCGTACGACTACTCCGCGCTGGAGCGGGCGATGTCGGCCGAGATCCTGGAGCTGCACCACTCCAAGCACCACGCCGCCTACGTCAAGGGTGCGAACGACACTCTGGAGCAGCTGGCCGAGGCGCGCGACAAGGAGCAGTTCGGCGGCCTGGTCGGCCTGCAGAAGACCTTCGCCTTCCACCTGTCCGGCCACGTGCTGCACTCGCTGTTCTGGCAGAACCTCTCCCCGGAGGGCGGCGACCGCCCCGAGGGCGAGCTGGCCGACGTCATCACCGAGCACTTCGGCAGCTTCGAGGCGTTCAAGAAGCAGCTCACCACCGCCACCGCCGGCGTCCAGGGCTCCGGCTGGGGCATCCTGTCCTGGGAGCCGCTCGGCAAGCGCCTGATCGTCGAGCAGGTCTACGACCACCACGGCAACGTCGGCCAGGGCACCACCCCGCTGCTCGCCTTCGACGCCTGGGAGCACGCCTACTACCTGCAGTACCGCAGCGTCCGCCCCGACTACGTCGAGAAGCTCTGGGACGTCGTCAACTGGCAGGACGTCCAGTCCCGCTTCGTGGCCGCCAAGACCGCCTGACCCCCCGGACCAGGTGAACGGCCCCGGCCCGGTCGGGCGGTCCGGGGCCGACTGCTGCTCATCGCAGGGGCCACGTTCAGAGAACCGACTCACACTGGTCACTCCTTGGTTCCAAGCGCCACCACGCTGAAGGTGAGCGCGCCCGTCAGCAGCGCACCGGCGAGCGTGACGACCGCCCATTGCCCGAGGGAGTCGGTCTGGTTGCCGAGCCCGAGTAGCTGCCAGATGGTGTCCCGCAATGCCAACGAGATCGGCAACGCCAACGCCCCCGTGGTGGTCGCGATCCGGGCGGCCCGTCGCACCCTCGACGTGGGCGGGGGTGCGGCGAACCGCAGGGCGCCATTGCAGATCACCACGAAGGCGAAGGTGCCGCACGCGAACACGGTGGTCTCCACGGAGAAGAGCAGCATCCCGGGCCAGCCCTCGCCGGATGCCAGCCCTGTGGCGACCAGCAGGCCGGCGGCGAGGGCTGCCGCCGCGGCGAGCGCGGTGAAACGGCTGCGGACGAAGCCGAGAACGTTGCTGTGGCCGATCAGAACGGCGAGTTTGCGCCCCACGCGCGAGTGACGGCCGGTGAGCATGTTCACCAAGGGCACGACGTCGTCCAGCCAGTCCCCGCGCCCGCGCGCCGTTCCCGGTAGCAGGCGGACCGTCCGGCGGTGCAGCAGCAGGCCTGCGGCCGTCACCCCGGTGAGCGGCAGCAGGGACGCGACCAGCCAGGGGGTGCCGTTGTTCCAGAGCTCACGGTCCGCCCGCGCGGCCACTGCCGCCCAGTCGGCGGCGAGCGTGGCGGCGACGAGCAGTGTGCAGACCAGGGCGGTCCGCAGCACCTGCTCGACCCGGTAGCGCGGCAGCGGCCGGTCTCGGCGGCACAGCAGCGCCCGCACCGCGCCGAGCGCGACGAGCAGCGGGACGAAGAAGAGCGTGAAGGTCACCACAGTGTCGAACGGATCGTCCTGCCAGGGGCTGCCCGCCCGTACCGCGTGCACCTGTGTCGTCAGGTAGGCGAACACGGTGAAGGCGGCGGCGCCCGCGGCGGACGTCCACAGCGCCGCGGCCGCGACCGGCCGGGCGGGGTGCCCGACTTCCAGATGATCGTTCGTCATGTCGTCGCGCATGGCGGCGATAGTACACATCACGTAGTACGTGGCGCGTAGTTCATGGTGCGTAGTATGGTGCTCCGTCAGAACGAGAGGGGCATCATGCAAGCCAACGATGCCCAGACGCTGGTGCTTTGCGCGCTGGCCGACGGGCCGCTGCACGGATACGCCATCAACACGGCGATCGAGGAGCTGACCGGAGAGCGGCTGGGGCCCGGCAGCCTGTACGGGGCGTTGGCCAGGCTGGAGTCGAAGCGGTTGATCGAGCCGCTCGACGGGCAGGGCCGTCAGCGCCCGGTACGGCTGACGCCCCGTGGCCGCGAGGTGCTGGAACGTGAGCTGCGGGCCATGGCCCACGTCGCGAACGCGGGACTGCGGCGTCTGGGGGTGAACCTCGCGTGAGCGTCGTCGCCCGAAGCCTGGTCAGGCTCTACCCGGACGCCTTCCGCGAGCGCTGGGGTTCGCTGGTGGAGGATGAGGCCCGGGGTGCGGGCTGGAAGTCCTGGCCCAACCTGATCGCGGGCATCGTGGACATGTGGCTGCACCCGGTGGTCTGGCCCGCCGACTCCCCGGCGCAGCGCCAGCGGCGGGTGGCCACCATGGGCATCACGGTCGCCCTCGCCGCCTGGTTCCTCGGCCACCTGGCCGCCGAACAAGCCGACCCGCTGCCCGCCGACGGCATCCGGGACGGGGTCATGCACGGCTGCACCACCCTGCTGCTAATCGGCATCGCCCTGGTCGCCCCCCGGCCCCGGCCCACGCTGGGCGCCGCGATCACGCTTCTGGGCTGGGCGGTCCGCCGCCTCGCCGTACCGACGGTCCTTGGCGCCGCCGTGGTCGTCCTGGTGCACAGTGGCGTCGACGCGGACGCCTCGCCGCCCACCCTGTGCACCGCCGTGGTCGCCGCCTGGTGGATCGCCCTCGGCCTCGGCACGATCCAGATCCCCCGCATCTTCACCGGCGTCGGCGCGGATGCCGTCGTGCCGCCGGGCACCGGCCGCCTCCGGGCCGGCGTCTGGACCCTCGCCGGCGCCAGCGCCACCGGCGGCGCGACCATCCTCGGCGTCTCGGTCACCGGTGACGGGTTCCACCTGCTCGGCGCCGGCATCGGCGCGGGCCTGCTGCTGCTCACGGCGGTGTGCGCGGGCACCCTGCGCGACATGCGCGACCAGCCGCCGGCCGACTGAGCTGCGGTACCTCACGCGAACTCGGACCCGCCTGCACTGGCGATCCCCCGACTACTTGGACGGTGCTCGTGCCTGATCCGCTCCGCACGCTCTACACCCGCCGCCTGCGACGCGAGGTCATGGCGGGCCCACTGCCCCGGCATGTCGGACTGATCATGGACGGCAACCGCCGTTGGGCCCGGCAGATGGGCATGGCCAACCCCAGCCTCGGGCACAAGGTGGGCGCCGAACACGTCGAGGAGGTGCTCTCCTGGTGCGAAGCCCTGAGGATCAGACACGTCACCGTCTTCCTCTGTTCGACCGAGAACCTCCAGCGTCGCGACGACACCGAAGTCGCCTACCTGATGCGGCTGATCGAGCAGGTGGTCGCCGACCGCCTCACCCGCCCGGACGCCCGCTGGCAGGTCCACCTCGCCGGAATGACCGACGCACTGCCCGACAGCACCGCCCGTGCCCTCAAGGAGGCCGTCGAGACCACCCGCACCTGCACCACCGGCGCCCACGTCACCCTGGCCGTCGGCTACGGCGGCCGTCAGGAGGTCATCGAGGCCGTACGCGAGCTGATGTACGCGCGAGCCGAAGCCGGCGAGTCACTGACCGACGTCGCCGACACCCTGACCGTCGACGACATCGCCCCGCATCTCTACACCGCCGGCCGGCCCGATCCCGACCTGGTCATCCGCACCAGCGGCGAGCAACGGCTGTCGAACTTCCTGCTCTGGCAGAGCGCCTACTCGGAGCTGTACTTCTGCGAGGCCTACTGGCCCGCGTTCCGCGAGGTCGACTTCCTCCGCGCCGTACGCAGCTTCGCCGCCAGGCAGCGGCGCTACGGCGGCTGAGACGGCCAGAGCGTCCACCGACCACTCGTCAGATCCACACCCGGAGGAACGATGACCGATCTTCCCGTCAACACCGACGGAACCCCACCCGTCTACGACTCGATCGGGATCGGCTACCGGCAGACCCGCCGCCCCGACCCCCGGCTGGCCGCGCTGATCCATCAGGCGCTGGCCGGCGCCCGCACCGTGGTCAACGTGGGCGCGGGAGCCGGCTCCTACGAACCGCCGGACGCCGAGGTCACCGCGGTCGACCCGTCCCAGGTCATGCTCGACCAGCACCCCGGCCCGACGAAGGTACGGGCCTTCGCCGAGGAACTCCCCTTCCCCGATCTGGCGTTCGATGCGGCCATGGCCGTGATGACCGTGCACCACTGGTCCGACCCGGCGCGAGGGTTGCGGGAACTGCGCCGCGTTTCCCGGCGCCAGGTGGTCTTCACCTGGGATCCGGACCACCGCCCGGAGCTGTGGATGATCAGCGACTACCTGCCGCAGATCCGCGACATGGAAAATGCCCGGTTCACGCCGCTGTCGAAGGTGGCCGACGCGCTCGGTGCGCACACCGTGCTCCCGTTCCCGATTCCCCATGATTTCACCGACGGCTTCCAGATCGCCTACTGGCGCCGCCCCGAACACTTCCTGGACCCCGTCGTACGGCAGGCCAGTTCCACCTTCGCCCAACTGCCGGCCGACATCGTCGAACCGGCGATCGTCAGACTACGCGCGGACCTCGACTCCGGATCCTGGGGGCGCCGCCATGCGGACCTGCTCGCCCGCGACAGCGTCGACTACGGCTACCGACTGCTCGTCGCCGGCGATGACGGGGACGGGGAAAGGCGGACCCACTCCACTCGTAAACCCCATCCGACCAGCCACAACGCAGCTGGACCTGCACAGAGCGGCGACGGGCGCAGAAGGTGCCGCCCACCCCGCACGGCCCCCTGTATCGGGGCTGGCGTCGGCAGTTCGATGTCACGGTGGACAGCGCTGAGCGCGTGATCTGGCGGAGGGAACAGGGATGGCGATCGAAGCGGAGCTCAAGGCGGTCGTGCGCGACCCGGAAGGCGTGCTCAAGCAGTTGGAGGACCGGTATGGTGTCGGCCGCGCCGAGGTCTACCAGGACACTTACTACGACGCGCCGGACGGCAGCCTCATGGGCGGCGACCGTGAGCTGCGGATCCGCATTGTGCACGGCCCGGACGACACGCGCACGGTGCTCACGTACAAGGGAGCCCGGGTGGACGAGGCGTCCGGGTCGAAGCCGGAGGCCGAGACCCGCGTCGAGGACGCCGATGCCGCGCACGAGATCATCCGGGGCTTGGGCTTCACAGCGCGCATCGCGTTCGAGAAGCGGTGCCGCAACTACGCCTTCGAACGCGATGGCCATCAGGTGCTCGCCACCCTCGTGCGCGTTCCCGAGTTGGACGACGCCACGTTCATCGAGGTGGAGACGGCGGCTGCCACACCGGCCGATCTCGCGCCGGCGCTCGTCGTGGTCCGTGCAGTTCTGGCCGAACTCGGCATCAGTGAGATGGACTTGACCACCGACTTGTACACCGACGCGGTCGCCGCGGCGCGGCCGGCCTGACCGCGAGGCGAACCCGCCCCCGCCTTCCGGGGGGGAAGGCGGGGGCGGTTCGGGGCCGTCCCCTGTTCATCGGTGCGTCCCCTGCGGCCACAGCACCTCAACCGGCACACCGAGTCGTCGTGCATACGAGACCACGTCCGCCGTCCCGCCGTAGCCCCGAGCCGGCAGGCCGTCCCAGACGGCAAGGAGCTTGTCGACCTGCCTGACAAGAACCTCGCTCCCCGCCATATGAGCAGCCTCGTCGGACTCCACCCGCCCTGTTCGGTGAACGGCCGTGGCGCTTCCCAACAGCCGGTCGTAGACGGGGTGATGCCACTCCGGCAGCCCATCCCGGTACCGATCCGCCGGGATGACGGCCTCCAGCCGCCCACCCCGCTCAAGCGCGATCTCCGCCAGCCACGAATCCGGCCCGTCCGCGATGCAGGACACGACGGTGAGCCCACCCGCATCCTCGCCCGCGAGAGCATCTTCGAACAGCCGCCGAACCTCCCCCTCCACCTCGGCCGTCAGCCCTCGGTGGCCCGTGATTCCGATCCGCATTCCATCACCCCATAGCGTTCGCGCGTTTGGCGAGCTTCACCAGCTCCGATGGTGCGCTCCGGCCTGCGATGAGGATGAGTTCGCGGATCGTCGCCCGAGCCGCCATGTGGGTTCGGACGCTCTCCGGCGCCAGCTGCTCGGCTCGAAGGAGGCAATCGATGGCCTCCCCGAGGTGGCGCCTCTGGGCGTGCGCTCTCCCGAGGTCGATCAGAAGCCTGGACCTGCGCTCGGGCGAGAGCTGTCCGGCGTTGATCCGCCCGCCCAGGTCCAGGGCCTCGCCCGCATCACCGAGGTCGACCGCCGTCGAGACGGCTTGAATCTCGACGTTCGTAGGGCCGAACTCCAGATTGAAGTCATTGCGGTCCTCGCCGAGTCGTGCCGCGACCTCCCGGGCGTTGGCGAGTTCCTTCCTCGCCTGCTCGCGTTGGCCCGCGCGGGCGGCGGCCAACGCGAGAACCAGGTGGAGCGCGCCGAGCACGGAAAGCGCTTCTGGCGGTGGGCTGGTGGTCGAGGTGTACGACCGCAAGACCGTCACCGCATTCCCGGCTGCATGTTCTGCCTGGTCCAGCCGCTGAAGCCGAACGAACGCATGGGCCAGACGGTAGATGCCAGCGAATACGTGCAGAGGCTGCCCGGACTGCTCGGCGGCCCGGATGGCTCGATCAGCGGCCACCCATGCCGCGTCGGCCTCGTCCTGGCGGACGAACGCGGCCGCGACCGCCTGGTAGGCCTGGCTGAGGAGCAGATGGATCTCGGGGCGCTCTTCCGGGGTGGCGGCCCGTGACGCCCTTTCCAATCGCGGCAGGACGTCGGCGATGGCCGTACTCAGCTCGGCGAATCGCGCGCTGTGTGTCAGGTGCCAGAGCTCTTCGACGGCAGCGGCCAGCTCGGCCACGTCGGGAGTCTCTGTCGCAGGGTGTTCGTCGAGCAGCGCAGCGAGTGCGGGATGTCCCGAGAGTGATAGCCGTGCCAGGTCAAGGTCGTTGGGTTGATCTGAGGCTGAAAGCGGGGGCGTGGCGGACGGTGGCGCATCGGGCCTCAGCGTCTGAACGGAGACGCCAAGACCGTTCGCCAGCAACTGGAGTACGTCGAGGCGGACGACTGGCTGGACGCCCCGCTCGACCTGCGATACCCAACTGGCGGTCCGATTGATGGCTGCGGCGAGCTGATCCTGCCTCATGCCACGACTCTTGCGGAGCTGGGCGACCCGGGCGCCGAACGCGCGCCGCTCCTCAGGGCTCATCAGGTGGCCTGCTCGGTGGATGAGCCCTTGCCCGAGATCTCGTCCAGGAACGTGACCTCGAACGATTCGAGGTACTGCCCGCGTTCGGCCAGGAACCGGCGGACGTGGGGCTGGCGCTCATGCTCCTCGAACGCCGCGCGGTCCGCGTACAGCTCGTAGAAGACCCGAACGTTCGGCTTGTCCGGCACAGCGTGGTTGACATAGACGAGAGTGCCTGGCTCCTCGGCGCGGATTCCTTCGAGGGCTTCCTGCGCCAACTCGTCGAAGGCGTGAGCCGCGGCTGCGTCGCGGGCGACGAAGCGCACTACAAGACCGAATCCCATGCTTCTCCCCTTCCAGGATTGGTTGAGTCTCGCACAACTCGATGAAAGTCTGCGAGTAGCAGATTCTCTTGACTCGCAGTTCTTCTGTGACTACTGTCGGTGTTGCCAACGTGGCGGAGAGCTGAGGATGGATTCCCTTTCGCTGCCGTGTGCTGGCAGTCACTGCTTCACGGGTGGATCAGAGCGCCAGCATCGGCGATTCGTTCATCCCTGGTGATGGAGGAGCAATGGGGTGGAACGTGATCGTCAGCCCGCTCAACACCGCGCGGTTTCCGGTTCCGCTGGAGTGGGGTGTGCCGCCGGGGGTGGATGCGGTGCCGCGGGCGCGGCGGTTGGTGGTGGCGATCTTGCGGGACTGGGGTGTGCCGCTCTCTGGCGATGCGCTGCAGGAAATCGAGCTGTGTGCGAGCGAGGTGATCGCCAATGCGCTGGTGCACACCAAGGAGTGCTGTGCCGTGACCGTCAGGCGTCGTGCTGGGCGGTTGCGGGTGGAGGTTGCCGACCGTTGTCCGGAACTGCCTCGGCAGGAGCGCGATGCCGAATCGACCGGTGGGCGTGGGCTGTTGCTGGTGGAGGCGCTGGCGCACGCGTGGGGCTGGCACCCGGCGGGGGCGGGCAAGGTGGTCTGGTTCGAGTACCTGGAAACCAGCCATGCGCCGTGCCCCACGCATGGGTGGGGCACGGCGCTCAACCTTCAGGCCCTGTGCGAGGTGGCGTAGTGGCGATCGTCGGGCGTCTTGTGTAGTGGTTGGTTTTCTCTGCCGCTGTGGTGGCAGGGTTCGCGGCCGGTTGTGATCGTTAGGACGAGGCGCCGAAGAAGCTGTTCAGGATCTGCTGGGCGGCTAGGCCGGCGGGCAATGTGCCGGCGCGAACCTGGGTCTCCAACTCGGGGGCGAGCCGCCGCACTTCCGGGTGTTCGTGCAGGCGGGCGAAGAGTTGGTCGTGGACCATCGCCCAGGTCCACTCGACCTGCTGGTCCCGCCGCTTCGCGGCCAGGGCGCCGGTGGCGTCCAGTACCTTGCGGTGCTGCTGCAACCGCTCCCACACCACGTCCAGCCCGGCGCCGTCCCGCCCGCTGCAGGTGAGCACCGGCGGCGTCCACGCCGCGTCCGGCGCCTGCAACAGCCGCAGCGCGCCCGCGAGTTCGCGTGCCGCCGCGCGAGCATCCGTCTCGTGCGGGCCGTCCGCCTTGTTGACGGCGATGACGTCGGCGAGCTCCAGGACACCCTTCTTGATGCCCTGCAGCTGATCCCCCGTCCGCGCCAGGCTGAGCAGCAGGAAGGTGTCGACCATCCCGGCCACCGCCGTCTCGGACTGGCCGACGCCGACCGTCTCCACCAGCACCACGTCGTAGCCGGCCGCCTCCATCACCACCATCGACTCCCGGGTGGCCTTGGCGACGCCGCCCAGCGTGCCGGACGTCGGGGAGGGGCGGACGAAGGCGTGCGGGTCGACGGCGAGGCGCTCCATGCGGGTCTTGTCGCCCAGGATGGAGCCGCCGGTGCGGCTGGAGGTCGGGTCGACGGCCAGCACTGCGACCCGGTGGCCCAACCCCGTCAGCATCGTGCCGAAGGAGTCGATGAAGGTCGACTTGCCGACACCGGGCACACCGGTGATGCCCACCCGGACCGCGCCGCCCGCGTGCGGCAGCAGCCGTTGGAGCAGCTGCTGCGCCAGCGCGCGGTGGTCGGGCCGGGTGGACTCGACGAGCGTGACGGCCCGCGCGATCCAGGCGCGCGAGCCCTCCCGCACGCCGGCCGCGTACTGGTCGAGGTCGATCGTCCGAGGAGGCATCTGAGCGAAGGCCTACAGCTCGTGGCCGAGGTCGGCCGCCAGCGCCGCCAGCAGATCGTGCGCGGCCTCCGGGATGACCGTGCCCGGGCCGAAGACCGCCGCCGCGCCGGCCTCGTACAGCGCGTCGAAGTCCTGCGGCGGGATCACCCCGCCGACCACGATGGTGATGTCCTCTCGGCCCGCCTCGGCGAGTTCGGCGCGCAGCGCGGGCACCAGGGTGAGGTGCCCGGCGGCGAGCGAGGAGACGCCGACGATGTGCACGTCCGCCTCGACGGCCTGGCGGGCGACCTCGGCCGGGGTCTGGAACAGCGGGCCGACGTCGACCGTGAAGCCGAGGTCGGCGAAGGCGGTGGCGATCACCTTCTGGCCGCGGTCGTGGCCGTCCTGGCCCATCTTGGCGACCAGGATGCGCGGCCGCCGGCCCTCGGCCTGCTCGAACCGCTCGACCAGGTCCCGGGTGCGCTGGAGGGAGGCCGACGGGCCCGCTTCGTCTCGGTACACACCGGAGATGGTACGGATCTGGCCGGAGTGGCGGCCGTACACCTTCTCCAGGGCGTCCGAGATCTCGCCGACGGTGGCCTTGGCCCGGGCCGCATTGACGGCCAGGTGCAGCAGGTTGCCGTCCAGCGAGCCGCCGCGCTGCGGGCCGGCCTCGGCGGCCCGGGTCAGCGCGCGCAGCGCGTCCTGCGTCACGGCCTCGTCGCGCTCCTCCCGCAGCCGGCGCAGCTTCTCGATCTGGCGGGCGCGCACCGAGGAGTTGTCGACCTTGAGCACGTCGATCTGCTCGTCGCTCTCCACCCGGTACTTGTTGACGCCGATCACCGGCTGGCGGCCGGAGTCGATGCGGGCCTGGGTGCGGGCGGCGGCCTCCTCGACGCGCAGCTTGGGGATGCCCGCGTCGATCGCCTTGGCCATGCCGCCGGCCGCCTCGACCTCCTGGATGTGCTGCCAGGCGCGGTTCGCGAGGTCGTGGGTGAGCTTCTCGACGTACGCCGAGCCGCCCCACGGGTCGATGACCCGGCAGGTGCCGGACTCCTGCTGGAGCAGCAGCTGGGTGTTGCGGGCGATGCGCGCGGAGAAGTCGGTGGGCAGCGCGAGCGCCTCGTCGAGGGCGTTGGTGTGCAGCGACTGGGTGTGGCCCTGGGTGGCGGCCATCGCCTCCACGCACGTACGGGTGACGTTGTTGAACACGTCCTGCGCGGTGAGCGACCAGCCGGAGGTCTGCGAATGGGTGCGCAGCGACAGCGACTTGGCGTTCTTCGGGTCGAACTGCTTGACCAGCTTGGCCCACAGCAGCCGGGCCGCGCGCAGCTTGGCGACCTCCATGAAGAAGTTCATGCCGATCGCCCAGAAGAACGACAGCCGCGGCGCGAAGGCGTCCACGTCCAGCCCCACGTCCAGGCCCGCGCGCAGGTACTCCACCCCGTCGGCCAGGGTGTAGGCCAGCTCCAGGTCGGCGGTGGCCCCGGCCTCCTGGATGTGGTAGCCGGAGATGGAGATCGAGTTGTACCGGGGCATCTTCTGCGAGGTGTACGCGAAGATGTCCGAGATGATCCGCATCGACGGCTGCGGCGGGTAGATGTACGTATTGCGGACCATGAACTCCTTGAGGATGTCGTTCTGGATGGTCCCCGCCAGCTTCTCCGGCGGCACCCCCTGCTCCTCGGCGGCGACGATGTACAGCGCCAGGACGGGCAGGACGGCGCCGTTCATGGTCATCGACACCGACATCTTGTCCAGCGGGATGCCGTCGAACAGCTGGCGCATGTCGTAGATGGAGTCGATGGCCACGCCCGCCATGCCGACGTCGCCGGTGACGCGCGGGTGGTCGCTGTCGTAGCCGCGGTGGGTCGGCAGGTCGAAGGCGACCGAGAGGCCCTTCTGGCCGGCCGCGAGGTTGCGGCGGTAGAAGGCGTTGGACTCCTCGGCGGTGGAGAAGCCCGCGTACTGGCGGACCGTCCACGGCTGGTTGACGTACATGGTCGGGTAGGGCCCGCGCAGGTACGGGGCAATGCCCGGGTAGGTCTCCAGGAAGTCCAGTCCGGCCAGGTCGGCCGCGGTGTACAGCGGCTTGACGCCGATGCCCTCGGGGGTGTCCCAGACCAGCTCGTCGACGTCCTTGCCGGTGGACTGCCGCCAG
The DNA here is from genome assembly GCF_019192735.1 of Kitasatospora aureofaciens. Classification (GTDB taxonomy): domain Bacteria; phylum Actinomycetota; class Actinomycetes; order Streptomycetales; family Streptomycetaceae; genus Kitasatospora; species Kitasatospora aureofaciens_A. Next base: position 303,913 of record NZ_JAHTKP010000001.1, on the reverse strand, counting down.
GCGGCCCGCCACTGCTCGTCGGTGACGTCCCGAGCGGCGTCGCCGTCCCGAGCGGTGACGTCCCGGGCGGCGTCGCCGTCCAGCCCGATTCCGGTGAAGTCGGGGATCATCGAGCCCCTCCGATCTGGTCGAGGGTCGGGTCGACGGTCTGGTCGAGGATCGGGTCGACGGTCGGGTCTACGGGGTCGAGGATCTGGTCGAGCAGCGAGGTGAGGACGGCGACCGCGTCACCGCCCGCGTAGATGAACTCGTCCACTCCCGTGGGTACTTCGCCGGGCCGCCCGGCCAGCAGCACCCGCCGCGCCCCGGCCGCCTTGAGGGCGGCGGCGACGGCCTCGGCGTGCTCGCCGTACAGCGCTTCGCTGGAGCAGAGGCAGACGACCGTGGCGCCGGAGGCGGTGAAGGCCTCGGCGAATGCGGTCGCATCGACGCCCTCGGCGGAGACGGTCGCGATGCCGCCGGCCTGGAACAGATTGGCGGCGAAGGTGGTGCGCGCGGTGTGCGCGGCGGCGGTGCCGATCGACGCGAGGAACAGCGTCGGCCGGGCGCCGGTGGCCGCCAGGTGCGCGTCCGAGCGGTCCCGCAGGGCCTCGTACGCCTCGGCGCGGCGCACCTGGGGCAGCCCGCCGCCGGGCGCGGCCGGGGCCGGCTCGCGGACCAGCGGCTGCTCGTCCAGGTGTGGGAACTCGCTGACGCCGGTGACCGGTTCGCGCCGCTTGGCGAGCTTCACCGAGCGCTCCGCCCAGGTCGCCGCGATCCGCTCGCCGACCAGCCCGTCGGTCAGCGCGGCCTGCTGGCCGCCGGCCCGCTCGATCTCCTGGAACCAGTCCCAGGCGGCGTGCGCCAGCTCCTCGCTCAGCTGCTCGACGTACCAGGAGCCGCCCGCCGGGTCGATCACCCGGGCCAGGTGGGACTCCTCCAGCAGGATCGACTGGGTGTTGCGGGCGACCCGGCGGGCGAACGCGTCGGGCAGGCCGAGCGCGCTGTCGAACGGCAGCACGGTGACGGCGTCGGCGCCGCCCACCCCGGCCGCCAGGCAGGCGACGGTGGTGCGCAGCATGTTCACCCACGGGTCGCGCGCGGTCATCATCACCCGGGAGGTGACGGCGTGCTGGCGCTGAGCCGAGGCCTCGGCGGACGCCCCCGACACCTCGGCGACGCGGGCCCAGAGGCGGCGCGCCGCACGGAACTTGGCGATCGTCAGGAACTGGTCGGCGTCCGCCGCGTAGCGGAACTCCAGCTGGCCGAGCGCGGCGTCCACCGACAGCCCGGCGGCGGTCAGGGCGCGCAGGTAGGCGACGCCGGTGGCGAGCGCGCAGCCCAGCTCCTGGGCGGGGGAGGCGCCGGCCTCGTGGTACGGCAGGGCGTCGACGGTCAGCGCGCGGACGCCCGGGTAGTCGGCGGCGCAGCGGGCGGCCAGCGCGGTGGCGTCGGCGAGCAGTGCGTCGGTGCGGGCGGTGTCGCCGGTGCGGGCCGCGAGGCCCAGCGGGTCGGCGCCGAGGTTGCCCGTGGCGGCGGCCGGGGAGACCTCGCGCTCCTCGTACAGCTTGAACAACTGCTCGGCGGCGTCCGCGAATTCGGCGCCCGCGTCGAGCACCACGGCGGCCAGGTCCAGGTACACCCCGGTCAGCGTCTCGGTCAGCGCGGTGACCGGCAGGCCGTCCCCGCCCAGCTCCAGCCAGAGCGAGCCGACGCCGTTCTCCAGGTCGGCCAGGACCGCCTCGTTGGCCCGCCGCCGGTCCGGGTCGGCGTGCCGCTGGCGGACGTCCCACCCGGCGACGGCCGAACCCTGCGGCCGGCCGCCGCGCAGGTACGGCGGGAAGCCCGGGTAGCCGGGCTCGGCCGAGGTGTCCTCGGCGGTGTACAGCGGGCGGGCGCGCAGGCCGTCCTGGAGCTCGGTGGAGAGCGCCTGCTCTGCGGCGGCGGCGTCCGCGGGCTGCGCGCCGGACTTGCGCAGCACGCCCTCGACGAGCTGCTGCCACTGCTCGCGGTGCGCGGCCGGGAACTCGTCGGCCAGGGGGAGCCTTTCGGGCGGGACCTTCATGCCCGCAGGTTAGCGCCCGTTCGCGAGGGCGCAGGAGGGCCGGGCGGTGTGACCTTGCCCTCGATTTTGCGCATCGTTGCACTCCACGGGGGGTGGAGTGCAACGGGAGCGCCTTCTCGCGGGAGCGCCTTCTCAGGAGAACGCGAGCGAGCCGCTGACGTTCTGGTACAGCTGGCGGTTGTCGGACGTGTTGTCGGTGTTGTTCCTGCGGTTCCAGATGAACTGCACGGTCACGTGCAGCACGTGCTTGTCGTGCACCAGGTACTGCTCCATCTCCAGGTCGTGCTGTGGCTCGCCCACCAGGCAGTCGTAGCGCCACTCGGAGATGCGGGTGAAGTTGTACTCCAGGGCTGCGGCGTTCACTCCGCCGGAGTGGAGCACGGACTGCGTGTCGTGCATCACGCCGACCGCGTAGATGTCCAGCGGCGAATCGTTGTGGCAGGTCGACGCGGCCTTGTGCAGGTCCTTCAACCGGTCGTCGGCGTACTCGCGGGCGGTCTTGGAGGCCGCGCCCTCGTCCCGGATCTGGATCTGAGTGAGACCGTCCGGGCTGCTCCAACTCGCCTCGTCCGCACCGATGCTGGCCGCGTAGGACGCGGGAACGGCGACGCCCAGGCCGAGCGCGTCGACCCGCTGCGCCGTGTAGCCGCGCGGGACGGCGGCGGGCGGTGGGGTGTCGGCCGGGCGCCCGTTGATCAGCCAGGCGGTCACGCCACCGGCGGCGACGGCGAGCACGGCGACGGCGGTGGCGATCCGGCCGCGCCGGGTACGGGGCAGCCGGGCGAGCAGCGACGGGCGGCCGCCGGACGTCAGGCGCACGGTGGCGGGGCTCTCCGTGGGAGCACCGGCCGGGGGCGCGACCGGCTCGACGGCCGTCGGCGTCGGCAGCACGGTCGTCCGCGACGCCGGGGTCGGCAGCACCGCCGTCGGTGCCGCCGTGGCTGCCGTCGCCGGCTCGGTGAAGAGCCGGACGGCCTCGGCGGCGGTCGGCCGGCGCTGCGGGTCGGGCTCCAGCAGGCGCAGGATCGGGCTGGTCAGCCGCCCGGCCCGGTGCGGGGTGGGCACCGGGTCCCGGAGGATCGCGGCCATCGTCGCCGGGACGGACTGCCGCCGGTACGGGTTGACGCCCTCCAGCAGCTCGAACAGCACCAGGCCGAGCGCCCAGATGTCGGCGGCCGGGCCCGGGCGCAGCCCGGCGGCACGCTCGGGCGAGAGGTACGGCACCGAGCCGATCACCAGCCCGGTCCGGGTGAGGTCGAGTCCGTCGTCGAGCTGGGCGATGCCGAAGTCGGTGAGCAGGACGTCGCCGGACCGGGTGCGCAGGACGTTGCCCGGCTTGACGTCCCGGTGGACCACCCCGGCCTCGTGTACGGCGGCCAGCGCGGCGGCCAACTGCCGGGCGACGGCGGCGGTTTCGGTGACGTCGAGGGTGCCGGTGGCGAGCGTGACGTCCAGGCTCTCGCCCTCCACCAGCTCCATGACGAGCCAGGGCAGGCCGTCCACGGTGGCGATGTCGTGCACCCGGACGACGTGCGGGTGCCGGATGCCGGCCATCGCCTGCGCTTCGCGTTCCATCCGGCGGCAGCGCTCGGTGCGCTCGGTCTCGTCCAGGCCGTCGGGCAACAGGGGCTCCTTGAGCGCGACCTGGCGGTGTATGCGTTCGTCGGTCGCCCGCCAGACGGTTCCCATGCCGCCCCGTCCGAGACGGGCCGTCAGCCGGTACCGGCCGTCGATCAGCATGCCCGGCAGGGCCGTGCCCGCGGTGCGTCCCCCTGAATCTGTCATGGCGGCATCTTGCCGTGCCGGCGGGGGCGGGGGAGGGGATTGCGGAACCTGGGCCCTCATCTATTAAGTTACTTCGAAGAAGTATTAAGTTACTTCGAAGAAGGTGGGTGGGGACGGCATCCCCCGTACGGCCCCGCCCGTCCTTCGCCGTCCTGTTCGCGTCCTTCGCCGTCCCGTTCGCGTCCTCGGACGCCCTGCGCGCGTCCTCGGACGCCTCGAATGAACCCGCGAACGTCCCTCGTACGTTCCTGGAGTGTCACCGAACGTCCCCGCCCGTCCCCCGAAGGAGCCCACCGCGATGGGAAAGCGCCGCAAGCCCAGCCCCCCGAGCCGGGCCCGCCTGGCGGTCCTCACCACGGCCATGGCGGCCGGCGGCGCGGTGCTCGCCTCCGGCACCGCCCACGCCGAGCCGACCCCGACCCTCGCCTCGGTCAAGGAGCAGGTGGACAAGCTCAACGAGGAGGCCGAGCAGTCCGTCGAGCAGTACAACGGCTTCCGGGACAAGCAGCAGAAGCTGCAGGGCGAGGCCAACAAGCTGCAGGAGAAGGTCGCCCGCGGACAGGAGGCGATGAACGAGCTGCGCACCCGGCTCGGCGCGGTCGCCGCCGACCAGTACCGCAACGGCGGCATCGACCCGTCCGTCCAGCTGATGCTCGACTCCGACCCGGCCGCCTACCTGGAGCGCGCCTCGGTGCAGAACCAGGTCGCCGACACCCAGACGGCCCTGCTCAAGCAGGCCAAGGACGAGCAGCGCAAGCTCGACCAGGACCGCGCCGAGGCCACCGCCACGCTCGCCCAGCTCGACTCGGTCGGCACCGAACTGGCGGCGAAGAAGCAGCAGATCCAGACCAAGCTCTCCCAGGCCCAGGCCATGCTCAACAAGCTGAGCGCCGAGGACCGCGCCAAGGTCAACGCCCAGCAGGCCGCCGAGAAGGCCAAGGCCGAGGCCCAGCAGGCCGCCCAGACCGCCCAGGCCGCCGCGACCGACCGTGCCTCCCGCTCCGCCGAGCGCCCCGACATGAGCGCCCCGGTGCCGTCCGCCGGCGGCCGGGCCGCCAACATCATCGCGTTCGCCCAGGCCCAGCTCGGCAAGCCGTACGGCTGGAGCATGACCGGCCCCGACAGCTTCGACTGCTCCGGCCTCACCAGCATGGCGTACAAAGCGGCGGGCGTCAGGATCTCCCGGATGTCCCAGGACCAGTGGAACGACGGACCGCACGTCGACCGCGCCAACCTCCAGCCCGGCGACCTGGTGTTCTTCTACAGCGACCTGCACCACGTCGGCATCTACATCGGCGACGGCAAGATGATCCACTCCCCCCGCACCGGCAAGAACATCGAGGTGCTCCCGATCTCCGCGATGCAGTACATGGGCGCCGTCCGTCCGGTCTGACCGCGCCGGCACCGGCCCGCTCCGGCTCCGGCGGGGGCGGGCTTCGGCTCTCTGCCCGAGGCCGGAGCCCATCCGGAGCCCATCCGGAGCCTATTCGGTGACCGACAGGACGATCTTCCCGGTGGTGCGGCCCAGTTCGCCCACGCGGTGGGCATCGGCGGCCCGCCCCAGGGGCAGGACGGAGTCGACCAGCACCCGCAGACGGCCGGTCTCGACCAGCCGGGAGACCTCCACCAGGCCCTGCCGGTCCGGCTCGACCAGCATGAACACGGCGCGCACGCCCGCCGCCTCGGCTTCGGCGACCGGGAAGGCGTCGGTCGGCGGCTCGATGGAGACCAGGGTGCCGCCGGGGCGCAGGGAGCGCAGCGAGCGGGACCAGCTGGGGCCGCCGATCGGGTCCAGGACGAGGTCGGCATCGCGGACGGCCTCGGCGAAGTCCGTCGTGCGGTAGTCGACCAGTTCGTCCGCGCCGAGCTCGCGCAGCAGGTCGTGCTTGGCGCGGCTCGCGGTGCCGATCACGTACGCGCCGCGGGCCTTGGCGATCTGGACGGCGAGGTGGCCGACCCCGCCCGCGGCCGCGTGGACCAGCACCCGCTGACCGGGCCGGACGTCGGCGGTGTCCACCAGGGCCTGCCAGGCGGTGAGCGCGGCCAGCGGCAGTCCGGCCGCCTCGACGTGGCTCAGGCCCCGCGGGCGGGGCGCGAAGTGCCGGGCCGGAGCCGCGACGTACTCGGCGTAGCCGCCCGCCGGGTGCGGGAAGCTCGGCATGCCGTACACCGCGTCGCCGGGGCGGAAGATCGTCACGCCGTAGCCGATCGCCTCCACCACGCCCGAGACGTCCCAGCCGAGGGTGAACGGGGGCGTGCCGCCGTCGGCGAAGGTGCCGCGCGAACGGGTCTTCCAGTCGGCCGGGTTGACCCCGGCGGCGTGCACCCGCACCAGGATCTCGCCCCGGCCCGGCTCCGGGCGGGCAGTCTTCACCAGCCGCAGCACCTCCGGGCCGCCGGCGGTGTCCTGCGAGATCGCGCGCATGGTGTGGGACATGTCCGTACTCCTCTAATCACGGGCCCGTGGTTCCGGGCGCACCGTCAGCGTGCCGGTGGGCGGCGGCCCCTGGTGGTGGCGCGACGGCCACGTGGTGAAAGGATCCGGCCATGCACCACGTCGGCGTACTGGCCCTGGACGGCGTCTTCCCCTTCGAGCTCGGCATCCCGGCCCGGATCTTCGGCGCCGCCCGGGACGAGACCGGCGCCCCGCTCTACACCGTGACCACGTGCAGCCTGGACGGCGGCCCGGTCCGCACCGACGCCGACTACGACCTCGCCGTCTCCCACGACGCCGCCCTGCTGGCCGCCGTCGACACCGTCGTCATCCCGCCCTCGCGGTCCCTCGGCCCGATCCGCGAGGACGGCCGACTGCCCGACGCGCTGCGCGAGGCGCTCGCCGCCGTCCGCCCGGGCACCCGGATCGTCGCGATCTGCACCGCCACGTACGTGCTGGCCGCCGCCGGCCTCCTCGACCACCGGCCCGCCACCACGCACTGGCGCGAGGCCGACCGGCTGCAGCGGATGTTCACCACGACCCGGATCGACCCCGACGTCCTGTTCGTCGACGACGGCGACATCCTCACCTCCGCCGGGGTCGCCGCCGGCATCGACCTGTGCCTGCACCTGGTCCGCCGCGACCACGGCAGCGGGATCGCCAACGAGGTGGCCCGCTCCTGCGTCGTCCCGCCGTGGCGCGACGGCGGCCAGGCCCAGTACATCCGCCGCCCGGTCCCCGCGCCGACCGCCGCCGGCACCGCCGCCACCCAGGCCTGGGCGATGGAACGCCTCGCCGAACCGCTCACCCTGGCCGGCCTCGCCGCCCACGCGAACATGAGTGTGCGCACCTTCTCCCGCCGCTTCCGCGAGGAGACCGGCACCACCCCCGGCCAGTGGCTCACCCGCCAACGCGTCGACCTGGCCCGCCACTACCTGGAAACCACCGACTGGCCCATCGACCTGGTCGCCCGCCGCGCGGGCCTCGGCACCGGCGCATCCCTGCGCCAGCACCTCCACGCGGCAATCGGCGTCAGCCCGCAGACCTACCGCCGCACCTTCCGCGCTGCCTGACCCGGCCCACCGTCCGCAGGCCCGCCGCTCCGGCCTCGGCGCCGGCTCCTTGCTGCGCCCGGCACCTCCTCGCCGCTGCCGGCGCAGTGCCGACGGGCCCGGCCGCCCCTTCCGAGGTGGCCGGGCCCGGCGGGTCAGTTGCTCACGATCTGGAGGTTGGCGGCGCTGCTCCCGATGGTGCCGCCGATGTAGAGGGTGTGCCCGTCGGGGCCGACGGCGAGACCGTTGAGCTGGTCCTCGTCGGGGCTCACGGTCTCGGCCGGGTAGGCGGCGCCCGTGGTGGAGTCGAAGGAGAACACCGACGAGCCCGAGTCGTAGTTGTCGTTGGTGACGTAGAGCCGGGTGCCGTCCACGCTGATCTGCGGGTTGGTGAGGCTGGTGTAGCCGCTGGTCAGGGCGACGTGCTTGGTGACGGTGTCGGTGGCGGGGTCGATCAGGTCGGCCTGGCCGCCCTTGGAGCCGTCGGCGACGGCGATCAGGCGGGTGCCGTCGGGGGTGAGGACGGGGCGGTAGTCGAGGTCGGTGCCGGCGATGGTTCCGACCAGGGTCGGCGCGGCGCCCGCGGTGTTCAGGTGGGAGACCCCGGAGCTGCTGCCGACGTACACGTCCTGGCCGTTCGGCCGGACCGCGGCGGTGCCGGTGAAGCTGCCGGGCACCTGCACGGACGCCGTGAAGGCCTGCTGCGCGGTGGCGAACGCCAGCACCCGGCCCGGTCCGTACTGCCGGTAGGCCGTCGGCCCGTTCTGGACGACGTAGACCTTGGCGCCGTCGGGGCTGACCGCGACCCCGCTGGGCGTGCCGGGGTACCAGCCGGCCTGGCGGGGCTGGTCGGGCAGGGCGACGGTGGCGACGGCCGTCAGCGCGGCGGTGTTCACCACGGTGAGCTGCGGCCCGTTCACGACGTACAGGCGCGAGCCGTCCGCACTGAGCGCCGGGTACACGCTGAACGCGGTGGTGCCCAGGGTGAGCTGGCCGGTGATCGCGCCGGACTGGGTGTCGACCACCTTGACCTTGAGCGTGTTGTCGGCCTCCGTCGCCACGACGTACGCCTTGGTGCCGTCCGGGCTGACGACCGGCAGCGCGCCGCGGGCGCCGACCGTGATGACGGCCTCGGTGCCGGAGACCGGTGCGGCCGCCTCGGCGCCGGTGCCGGTCAGGGCCAGGACGGCGGCCGCGGCGATCGCCGTGGTCCAGCGGGCAGCCTTCACGCGGGTGTGCGTGGACATTGATTCCCCCTTGTGCGCACCGCACGGTGCGGTGTCGGGGGCAGGCTAACCGATCACACCGACAATCCTGATGGGCGGTCAGTGGACGAAGTTCAAGGCCCGGGGCGCGCTACGGATGCGGCGCGCACGCCAGCAGGTAGGGCAGCAGAGGAGTCGCCAACACGCCCATCCGCCACGCCAGTTGGCGCCGCCGCCCGCCAACTCCCGGCCGGGCGAGCCGGCGTACCCGGGCGAGCACGCCGGTGGACGCCACGCCGAGCGCGCCGCCCGGGGGAGCGGGGGAGGTGGCCAACGCACAGAGAGCGGAGGCGAGTTCGCTGCGCGACACCCGCGTCAGCGCCGCGTCGTCGGCCGCCATCTCCAGCAGCAGCGCCACCTCCGCCCGCCCCCGGCGGGCGAGCGGCAGTCGGCCGAGAAAGAGTGCGAAGGCGTCTGCCGGCAGCCGGAACAGGTGGTGCCGGCCGCGGATGTGCTCGCGCTCGTGCGCCACGGCGGCGGCGAGCTGACGCTCGTCGAGCAGGTCGAGCGCCCCCCGCGAGACCACCACGCGGGAGCGTCGGCCGGGCAGGCAGTAGACGGTGGGGTAGGCGTGCTCCAGCACCAGCGCGTCCCACTGCCGGTCGCGCACCGTCACCAGGTCCAGCACCGCCCGGTGCCGCCGCCGCATCCGCCCGGCCCGCACCCCGACGGCCGCCACCACCGCGCCGAGCCCGGCGGCGGCAGCGGTGAGCAGCCACCAGTCGTGGGTGTGCGGGGCCAGCGGCACGGCCGGTTCGGCGTGCGGGATCAGCCCGACCAGGCCGGCCGGCTCGTGGGCGAACGGCCCGGTCGCGTGGTGGGCGGCGGGCAGCAGGGCGACCAGGAACGAGGCCATCAGCGCCAGCCAGAGCGCGGCGCCGGCCGCCGGGTGCGCCTGGAGGCGGGGCGAGCCGGCCAGCCGCCGGGGCAGGGCGAACCCGACCACGGCCAGGTAGAGGCCGAGCAGGGCGAGGGTCACCGCTCGTCCCGGGTCTTCACCTGCTCCAGCGCGGCCAGCAGGGCGGTGGCCTCGTCGCCGCTCATCCGGTCGACGAAGTGCAGCAGCGCGCCTGCGCGGTCGGGCGTGGTCTCCAGCGCCTGGTGCATCAGCTGCGCGGTGTACGCCTCCCGGGTGCAGGTCGGCTCGTACAGCCAGGCGCGGCCGACCTTGTCCCGGCGCAGCCAGCCCTTGGTGTGGAGGATGTCGGCCACCGTGGTGACGGTGGTGTAGGCGACCGGCCGCTGCCGCTGGAGGTCGTCGACCACCTCGCGCACCGTGGCCGGCCGGCCCCAGGACCAGAGCCGGTCCATGATCTCGGCCTCCAGATCGCCGAACCCGCGCAGCACCGTCCGAACACTCCCTCGCCGACCCCCGCCGGCGCCCGCCGCCCGCTGGAACCCGCCCATCGTACGGGCCCGTCTTCAGACTCCCGTCTGCGCGGCGACGCTCCCCCAGCCTGGCGGCCGGGAGGTACCCCCAGGGCACGCGCCTCGCGGCGTTGTCGTCGGTCGCCGATGTCCCCCAGCCTTCGGCCGGGAGGTGCCCCCACCGCATGGACTTCCTCCTCCGCCTTGCGATGCACGCACCCCAACGCCGCCACGCCCGCCCTCCGGCGGACGACGGGAGTCTGAAGATGGGCCCCGCGCGCCCGCCGTACGGCCCGTGCGCCCGCCCTCTCTGCAGAGAGCAGAGAGGGCGGGCGCACCCCCGTCAGGAGATCCGCCGGGCCAGCGGGATCCGGGAGGGCGTCAGCGCCGCCGCCAGCAGGCCCGCCAGGACCGGCAGCACCAGGGTGATCAGCAGGAGCTGACCCCACGGCGCGCTGATCACGAGGGCCGGCGCGCCGAAGCCGGACGCCCGGGACTTCAGCAGCCCGAGGGCGGGCACGAACCCGTTGACCGCTCCCAGCACGGCCCCCAGCAGCGCGATCAGCGCGCACTGCAGCCCGGCCAGCGTCCGCCGGATCCGCGGCGGCGCGCCGACGGCGGCGAGGGTGGCCTGGTCCTGCGGGGAGTCGGCGGCGGCCAGGCCGGTGGCGATCCCGGCCGCGCCGAGCACCACCAGGCCGGCGAACCCGCCGAGCGCCAGGGTGAGGGCGTCGCTCTTCGGCTCGTAGCCGCGCTCGACGTCCAGCTGGGCCGAGCGGTCGAAGCGCAGTGCGGCGGCCTCGGCGCGCTGCTGCGTCCTGCGGTCCGGCGGGGTGGCGGGCAGCCACACCGACCCGGTGGTCTGCGCGGCGAGCCCGAGCTGCGGCAGGGCCGCGGCGCTCACCAGCGCGGGGCCGTACCCGGCGGCGGTCGGGTTCTCGACCAGCACCGCGTCGACGGGGATCTCCTGGAAGTCGGGTTTGGGGATCTCGCCCGGCTTCAGCGGCGCGCCGCCGCCACCGCGCATCTGGAGCACGACCTTGCCGTCGTGGAGGTAGTTGCGGTCGAAGACGAGGATCTTTCCGGCCGCGAGCGCCTGTTCGGCGGCCGCGTCGTGGAGGCCGAACTGGTTGTGCAGCACGGCGGCGTCGCCGACCAGCACGCGCGGCGGGCCGGCCGGCCTGCGCCAGTTCACCGGCCCCTTGGGCTGGACGATGCTGGAGCAGCCGGGGCACCACTTGTACACCGCCTGGGCGAGGTCGGCGCGCGGGCCGAGTCCGGCGATCTCGCGCTCCATCTCGGCGCGCAGCAGCCCGAGTTGGGCCTCGTCGGCGTAGGAGGTGAGCTGGACGGCGCCGTACGGGGCCTGCGGCCGGTAGGCGGTGCGGTTCTGGGCGTCGGTACTCGCGGTGTAGACGCCGATCGCGACGGCTCCGGCCACGGCGGCCATCACGGCGGCGACGGCGGGCGCGGTGCGCGAGCGGTGCCGGGCCGAGTCGCGCAGGGCGAGCCGGGGTGCGAGCGGCAGCCATCGGGCGAGCCGGCCGATCACGGCGACCAGCAGCGGGGTGCAGGCGAGCAGCCCGAGTTCGGCAAGGACGGAGCCGCCCAGCACGGTGAGCGTGCGGGCGTCGAACGTGCTGACCACCGCCGTGCCGTGCTGCTGCGCGCCCACGCCGTAGAGCGCGATCAGGGCGCCGGCGGCCATGAGCAGCGCGCCGAGCACGGCGACCGATCGACTGGGGGCACGGACCGTGTCCCGGCCGGTGAGCCCGGCGGTGACGCTGCGCCGGGCGGCCTGCACGGCGGGCAGGGCGGCCGCGAGCAGGGCGGTGAACAGGCCGATCCCGGCGATCGCGAGCAGGTCCAGCGGCGGTACGGCGAAGTGGCCGAAGCGGGCGCCGCCGGCCCGTTCGATCCACGGGCGGAGCGCGGCGACCGCACCGGTGCCGAGGGCCACCCCGACGACGGCCCCGGCCAGCCCGAGGACGATCCCGGCGCCGAGCACCACCGCGCCGACGTGCGCCCGGCTGCCGCCGGCGGCGCCGAGCAGGGCGAGCTGGCGGCGGGAGCGGCGGGCGCCGACCGCGAACGCGGGCCCGGCGAGCAGCGCGACCTCCAGCAGCGCCATCCCGGTGACGGTGGCGACGACGACCTTGGTGCTGTTCCCGGCCGCCGGGTCCTCGGTCCGGTACTGGTCCCGGTTGTAGGGGACGGCCCCGGACGGCGGCGGGTCGAGCGCGACGGAGCGCGCGGTGAGGGTGTACCCGTACGCGTTGAGCTCCTGGACCTTGGCCCAGTCGAGGCCCGCCCCGGCCGGGAGGCGGACGAGCCAGGAGCTGTGCTCGGCGGCGGCCGACCCGCCGGGGGCCGGGTGGTCGGCAGGTGTGGCGGCCGCCAGCGGCTCGAGCAACTCGCCCGGCCTGCCGATGAGTTCGACCTTGCCGAGCTCGTCCGGGTGCTCGACGACACCGGTGATGGTGTACGTCGTCTGCTCCATCCCCTTGAACGTGGTGGTGCCGCCCACCGCGAGCCCGGACCATTCGAGGAAGGGCCGGGTGACGGCCACCTCGTGCGGCGCGTTCGGGGCCCGGCCGTCGACCAGGTCGAGCCGGCCCCGCCAGACGGGGTCGCTGAGGTCGGCCTCGGCGGTCCGGGTGCGGACCAGGCCCTCGGGGGAGGTGGCGCCGGTCTCGGGGCCGTACCGGGCGGCGGTCAACTTGCTGCCGGGCGGCAGCAGTTGGCCAACGAGGGTGAGCGGTTCGGTCGAGGCGCCACGCTGCTGCTCGGGCGTGGGCGGCTGACCCTCGCGGGGCTGGACGGAGAGCGCGCCGTCCTCGGCGATCGGGCGCTGCTCGACGGTGCGTCCGGGCGTGTAGGCGGTGACCAGGGCGTCCGCGCCGCCGACCACCCGTTCGACCCGCTCCGCCGGGGTGAGCTGCCCGCTGCGGTGCACGACGTCGGCGCCGGTGACGCCGAGGACGGGCAGCGCGACCATCGCGACGATGAGCGCGCTGCGGCCCTTGGCGCGCAGGGCGTCGCGGCGGGCGATGCGCAGGGCGACCTTCCATGCGCCGAGCTTCACCAGGCCACCTCGCCGAGCGCGCTGCCGCCGACCGCACTGCCGTTGGGGCTGCCGGCCGGCGCCCGGTTGCCCGACCGCCGTCCGGCGCTCTCGGAGGCGACCGCGCCGTCCCGCAGGTGGATCACGCGGTCGGCCCAACTCGCGTGCGTCGCCTCGTGGGTGACCATCATGGCGGCGGCTCCGGCGTCGCACCGGGCGCGCAGCACCGCCAGCACTGCGTCCCCGGTGGCGGAGTCGAGGGCGCCGGTGGGCTCGTCGGCGAGCACCAGGCGCCGCTCCCCGATCAGGGCCCGGGCGATGGCGACGCGCTGCTGCTGGCCGCCGGACATGTCGTGGGGGAAGCGGTCGGCGAGCTCCGGGATGCCGAGCTCCTCCAGCGCCGCCAGCGCTTCCCGCCGGGCGGTCCGCCCGGGGACGCCGTCGAGTTCGCGGGGCAGGGAGATGTTCTCGGCGGCGGTGAGCGCCGGGATCAGGTTGTAGTCCTGGAAGACGTAGCCGATCGAGCGGCGCCGCAGGTCGGCGAGCCGGCGCCGGCCGAGGCCGCCGAGCCCGATGCCCTCGACCAGGACCTCGCCGTCGGTGGGCGCGTCCAGCCCGCCGGCCAGCGTCAGCAGGGTCGACTTGCCGGAGCCGGACGGCCCCATGACGGCGACGAACTCGCCCGGGCGGACCGCCAGGTCGACCCCGTGCAGGGCGCGGACCTGGGCGGCGCCCTGTCCGTGCACCCGGGAGACGTTGGCGAGGTGCAGGACCGGCGCGGGCCGGGTCGGATCGGTGTTGGACACACTTCCCCCTCGTGAGCTGTTCAGCTGCATATGTCGATGAACTATATATGCCGGAAGGGGTGCGCCGAGCCGTGCAGATTTGGTCAAGGTTCTACAAAGCTGTCGAAGATGACCTGAAAAGCTGCACGGCGCCACCGCGGGAGGGTCTATGCTTTTCGAGGTTTGAAAAGGCACCTCGTTCGGTGAGGCGTCTTCACGGACACAGGCCACTGACCCGACGACGTCGAGAGACGCCCAGGTTCAGGACAGATCTTCCCGAGTTAAGGGTTGATCCCAAGTGGCTTCCCCGCAGGACCGATTGCGTCCGGGGATTACGCCGTGAAGTGCCAAAGCTCTGACGAGTTGGGGTGTACCGGTCCGGCGGACCGGTGTGCTCCTTGCCGTGTCGTGACGCGGCGCACAGACGGTGCGCCCCCGGCCGGGAGGAGGCGAGAAACATGGACTCCAGTAGTCCGGGCCATAGTTGCCCCTACCCCCGCTTGCTCTCGAACACCTCCGGCACGCGGTAACAACCTTCCCTGCGCGTTCACCCGACGCTTCGTCCTGCGCTGCGCCTCGCTCTGCGATGCGCTCAACCTCGCCCTGACGCAAGCCGTCTGACGTATCGTCATGCCATCACGGCACCCGAGCCCGCCCCGAGCCGGCTCATGCTGCCGTGCGGCCGTCCGATGCTGTGCGCCCGCAGGGAGGATTGCTGCTGCGTGCCCCCTGAAGGCCCCCTCAAGGCAGGGGGCGGGGAGGCTCCACCATGGCCAACGTGATGCTGGACCCGCAGGTTCCCACCGCTCGCACCGCGGTGCTGGACGACGCCCATGTCGGCGACATCAAGGGTGCCCTCGGCACCATCCGGCTCGATGACGACGCCCCGCGCCAGGGGCTGTCCGCAAGAGTGAAGACGCTGCTCGCGATCATCGGCCCCGGCCTGATCGTGATGGTCGGCGACAACGACGCCGGCGCCTTCTCCACCTACGGGCAGGCGGGTCAGAACTACGGCACCCAGCTGCTGTGGACGCTGCTCATGCTCGTCCCCGTGCTGTACGTCAACCAGGAGATGGTGCTGCGTCTCGGCGCCGTCACCGGCGTCGGCCACGCGCGGCTCATCCTGGAGCGCTTCGGCAAGTTCTGGGGCGCGTTCAGCGTCATCGACCTGTTCCTGCTCAACGCCCTGACCCTGGTGACCGAGTTCATCGGCGTCACCCTCGCGGCCGGCTACCTGGGCCTGCCCAAGGTCGCCGCGGTGGTGCTGGCCGCCGCGATCATCATCGCGTCGGCGTTCACCGGCTCCTTCCAGCGCTTCGAGCGCGTCGCGGTCACGCTCTGCGTCGGCTCGCTGCTGCTGGTGCCGATCTACTTCATGGTCCACCCGAAGACCTCGCAGATGGCGCACGACTTCGTGGTGCCGAGCATGCCGGGCGGCTCGGGCGAGCTCGCGGCCGTGATGCTGGTGATCGTCTCCATCGTCGGCACCACCGTCGCCCCGTGGCAGCTGTTCTTCCAGCAGTCGTACGTCATCGACAAGCGCATCACCCCGCGTTTCATGAAGTACGAGAAGGTCGACCTGTGGATCGGCATCGCAGTGGTCATCGTCGGCGCCGCCGCGATGATGGGCCTCACGGCCGCTGCCTTCGCGGGCACCGACGGCTTCGGCCAGTTCTCGGACGCGGCCGCGGTAGCCAAGGGCATCGAGGACAAGGCCGGCCACCTGGCGGGCGTGCTCTTCGCCATCGCCCTGCTGGACGCCTCGATCATCGGCGCCTTCGCCGTATCGCTGTCCACCGCCTACGCCATCGGCGACGTCTTCGGCATCAAGCACTCCCTGCACCGGGGCGTCAAGGGCGCCAAGGGCTTCTACGGGATCTACGCCGGCCTGGTCGTGGTCGCCGCCGCGATCACCCTGCTGTCCACCGGCTACACCCAGGGCCTGATGACGCAGTTCGTCCAGGTGCTGGCCGGTGTCCTGCTGCCCTCCGCCACCGTCTTCCTGCTGCTGCTCTGCAACGACAAGGCCGTCCTCGGCCCGTGGGTCAACGGTCCGAAGACCAACGCCTTCACCTCGGCCGTGGTCGGCGTCCTGGTCATGCTGTCGCTCATCCTGACCGCCGCCGTGGTCTGGCCGGACATCAGCTCCGACGCGATCCTGTGGATCATGGCCGGCTGCGGCGTGGCGGGCGTCCTGGTCGCCGGGTACTTCTTCACCTTCGGCCGCCGGGGCACCAAGGAGGACCCGATCGACCGCACCGGCCGCGAGACCTGGCGGATGCCCCCGCTGGAGACCCTGGAGAAGCCGGTCATGTCCACCGCCCGCAAGGTCGGCATGGGTGCCCTGCGCGCCTACCTGCTGGTTGCGATGATCATGGTCATCATCAAGATCGTGCAGACCGCACTGAGCCACTGAGCCACCGGAGACACCCCGCACGGACGGGTGGTGGGCAGCGAGCCCGCCGCCCGTCCGTTCCGCTTTCCCGCGTGATTCCCGCGATCCCGAAGGAGGTGCCGCCGTGCACACCCTGACCACCGTCGACTTCCTGATCCGGCTCGCCACCGGCGTCGCCTGCGGCGGGCTCATCGGCGTCGAGCGCCAGTGGCGGGCCCGGATGGCCGGCCTGCGCACCAACGCCCTGGTCGCCGCCGGGGCCACCTTGTTCGTCCTGTACAGCGAGGCCATCGGCGACGCCGGCAGCCCGACCCGGGTCGCCTCCTACGTCGTCTCCGGCATCGGCTTCCTCGGCGGTGGCGTCATCCTGCGCGACGGCGCCGGTGTCCGCGGCCTCAACACCGCCGCCACCCTGTGGTGTTCGGCCGCGGTCGGGGTGCTCGCCGCCTCCGGCAAGCTGGAACTGGCGGTCCTCGGCACGCTCGCCGTGCTCGCCGTCCACCTGGTGCTGCGCCCGGCCGGCCGACTGCTCGACCGCGCCCCGCAGTCCGGCAGCGACCCGGACTCCACCGTCCGCGCCACCGTCCACCTGGAGTGCGAGCGCAAGTCCGAGAGCCACATCCGCGCCCTGCTGCTCCAGGCCCTCGGCGCCTCCGGACTCGCCCCCACCGGCCTGCGCGCCCGCCGCGCCGACCACGGCGAGGCCACCAGCCTGCGCGCCACCGTGGCCATCACCGGCCAGGTCGCCCCTGCGTTGGAACAGGTCGTCAGCCGGCTCTCCCTCGAACCGGGCGTCCGCGACCTGCACTGGCACCTGGAGGACGAACCGGACGACCCGAGCCAAGCGGCGCTCGCATGAGGGAGTAGAACGGAAGCGCCGTCACACGACCGACCGGGAGGCCCGATGCTCACACCCGACCCCAAGCACGGGCCGCTCGTGCCGATGCTGCTGGTGCTCACTTTCGTCACCGGCGTCGTGGACGCAGTCAGCTACCTCACGCTCGGCCATGTCTTCGTCGCCAACATGACCGGCAACGTGGTCTTCCTCGCCTTCGCTCTGGTCGGTGCCGCCAACCTCTCCGCGACCGCCTCGCTCACCGCCCTCGCCGCCTTCCTGCTCGGCGCGCTGGCCGGCGGCCGGCTCGCCGAGCGGCTGCCCGACCACCGCGGGCGGCTGCTCCGGGCCGCCGTCGCCGTCCAGGCGGTGCTCGTCGGGGTGAGCACCGTCCTGGCCGCGGCGGCCGGCCACACCGCCGACCCGGCCCGCTACACCCTGATCGGCCTGCTCGGCCTGGCGATGGGAGGCCAGAACGCGGTGGTCCGCTCGCTCAAGGTGCCCGACCTGACGACGACCGTGCTGACCATGACGATCACCGCCCTCGCCGCCGACCGCACCGGCCCCCGACGACTCGCCTCCGCCCTCTGGATGTTCGCCGGAGCCCTGGTGGGCGCCGTCCTCGTCCTCGACGCGAACGTCCCGACGGCGCTGGCGCTGGCCCTGGCCCTCCTCGTCACGGTCGCCGCCCTCCTCCACCGCCCCAGCCGGACCACCCCGCCCTGGTCCCACCCCAACGGAGCGTGAGGAGAGGCCCTTTGGGCACCTTCCCTGCTTACGGGTGGTAGATCTCCTTCATCGCCGTCACCTTCCCCTGCGCGTCGCGGTGGATCGTGAAGTACGGGGTACTGGCGAGCTTGTACGTCGGCAGTTCGGTAGGCGTGATCGTGCGCTCCTTCGTGCCCTTCCCGCTGAACTCGATGACCTGCACCACCGCGTTCTTCGCCAGCACGTAGCTCGCCGCGTCGCCGGTCGGCGTGTAGGCGACGGCCTCCTCGTTGCTGACCTTGTACGTGCAGCTCACCGGCGTCAGGTTCACCTTCGTCACCCCGCCGCCGGTCGTGGCCGAGTCGAGCTTGACGGTCTCCGGCTGCGCCGGGTCCTGGTGGCAGGGCTTGACGGCCTCCGAGGCCGTCGGCGCCGGCGTGGTCGGCGTGGCCGGGGTCGCGGTCGGCGCCGCGCTCGCGGTCGGTGCCGGTGAGGCAGGGGCCGCGGTGGTGGCCGCGGGCGGCGCCGCGGCGGGCGCGGGGGCCGGGTCGTCCGGCCCACAGGCCGTGACGAGTGCGGCCAGGCCCAGCGCGAGCGCGGCGGCCACAGCGGTGCGACGGTTGTTCATGTTCGTTCCCCCGAGTACGGATTGACTGCCGGGGGAGACGCGGTTCGGCCGCCGCCGGTTTCAGTCCTCGTGGCGATGGCAGGGCCGGCCGCTCCAGAGCGGTTCGAGCCGGGCCCAGGAGCGGGCCCAGGCTGCGTCGGCCCGTCGGTCGAGCGCCCGGAGCCGGAGCCGGAGGCCGAGGACGAGGAGGGCCAGCAGGGCGAGCAGCCCGCCGGCGCCGGCGCAGGCGGCGGAGACGGCGCGGGCGGCGCGGTCGAGCGGGGGAGTGGCGACGGCGCCGTCGGGGTCGACCCAGATGCGGACGACCGTGCCGGCGGTGGCCGCGCGGGGTGCCTGGACGACGCCGCTGTGCGGGTGTCCGGCGGGGTAGGTCCAGGCGGCCTCGGCGTCGACGCGGCTTTCGTACCCGTCGGCGAACCGGCTGCCGGCGGTGCCCTGTTGGGGCGCACTCAGCACCACGGCGTCGACCTGGTGGAGCCGCCCGCGGTCGGCGTCTGCCCCGGGTGCGGCGGCGCGGTAGCTGACCAGGGCTCCGGCGACGGAGAGGGCGACGGCGACCAGCAGTCCCAGGGCGGCGAGGACCCAGGCCCGGGCACGGGCGCGGTCGACGGCCCGGACGAGCGGCTCCCCCTGTCCGCCGACGACCCGCCGCAGCCGGCGGCCGACACGGCGCAGGAGCGACGCGGGCCGGACCGGGCGGGGGCTGCTGGACACGATGACGGCTCCTCAGAGGTGTTGGGGTGGTGCGGTGGTGGGCCGCGTTCCGTTACCCAATGTCCACCCGACGCTTACTCGGGCACAAGAGCCGTGCGGGGGCGTACGACCGGGGCGGGTGCCCGCCGAACCGGGGTGTTCGGCCCGCTACAAGCCCTGCCCACCCGCGCCTGCCTAAGGGGTTTCCTCAGGTCAGAGCTATATTCTCGCCAGATATACACTCAGGGTATACGCGTGGGATATGCTCCTCCCATGAGTGTTCCCTTGACCCTGTTGGGCCTGCTGGAGCGCGAGCCCAGCCATGGCTACGACCTCAAGCGCGACTACGACGCCTTCTTCGGCCGCGGGAAACCCCTCCCGTACGGCCAGGTGTACGCGACGCTCGGCCGGCTGGCCCGCGACGGCAAGGTGGTCGCCGGCGAGGCCGAGCCCGGCGACGGCCCCGAGCGCAAGCGCTACGTGATCACCGAGGCGGGGGTGACGGAGTTCGAGACCTGGCTCAAGGACCCGGTCGCGCCCGAACCCAACCTGCAGAGCGTGCTGTTCACCAAGGTGGTGCTGGCCCTGATGCTGGGCCGCGACGCCGAGGAGTACCTGGACGCCCAGCGCGCCGCCCACCTGCGCCGGATGCGCGAGCTCACCGAACTGCGCCGCACCGGCGCCCTGGTGGACGCCCTGCTCGCCGACCACGGCCTGTTCCACCTGGACGCGGACCTGCGCTGGATCGACCTCACCACCGCCCGCCTGGACGCGCTGGCCGAGGCGGTGCGCTCATGACCGCCGTGATCGAGGCCCGCGACATCGCCCTCGCCTTCGGCGAAACCCCGGCCCTGCGCGGGGCCGGCCTGTCCGTCGAGGCCGGCGAGGTGCTGGCCATCATGGGCCCGAGCGGCTCGGGCAAGTCGACGTTGCTGCACTGTCTGGCGGGCATCCTGGTGCCCGACTCGGGCGAGGTGCACTTCAACGGGCAGCGGCTCGACACCATGAACGAGGCCCAGCGCAGCGCCCTGCGCCGGGACAGGTTCGGGTTCGTGTTCCAGTTCGGCCAACTGGTACCGGAGTTGACGGCGGAGGAGAACGTCGCCCTGCCGCTGCTGCTGAACGGCGTGCGTCGCGCCGCCGCGCTGGCCGAGGCCCGGCCGTGGTTCGCCCGGCTCGGCCTGGACGGCCTGGAGAAGCGCCGCTCCGGCGAGCTGTCGGGCGGTCAGGCGCAGCGCGTCGCGCTGGCCCGCGGCCTGGTGGCCCGCCCGCAGGTGCTGTTCGCCGACGAGCCGACCGGCGCCCTGGACTCGCTGACCGGCGAGCAGGTGATGGACCTGATGGTCGCCTCGGCCCGCGAGCAGGGCACCACCGTCATCCTGGTCACCCACGAGCCCCGGGTCGCCGCCTACGCCGACCGCGAGGCGATCGTCCGCGACGGCCAGGCCCGGACGCTCTCCGCCGGGCCGGTGGCCTCGTGATCGCCTTCTCGCTCCGCCTGGCCGTCAGCGGCGGCCGGGAGGCCGTCGCCCGGCTGATGATGATCGTGGCGGCCGTGGCGATCGGCGTCGGGCTGCTGCTCTCCACGCTCGCGAGCGTCAACGCGATCGACAAGGCCAACGGGCGGCAGCTCTGGATGAATTCGGGGGTCAAGAGCCGGACCGAGACGGCCCAGGTCGACCCGCTCTGGTGGTACGCGCACGGGGACTTCTACCAGGGCAAGGAGATCTTCGAGGCCGAGGTCGCCCCGACCGGGCCCACCTCGCCGGTCCCGCCGGGCCTGAGCAAGTTGCCGGCCCCCGGCGAGTACTACGCCTCGCCGGCCCTCGAAAAGCTGCTGCGCGACGTCCCGGCCGTCGAATTGGGCGACCGCTTCCCCGGCCGGCTCGCCGGAACCCTGGGCGACGACGCGCTGCCCTCCCCGGACAGCCTGTCGGTGGTCATCGGCCGCACGATGGACGAGGTCAAGGCGGGCCCGAGGGCCGGGCAGATCACGACCATCGCCACCACCCTGCCGGCCGAGTGCGACAACGACTGCTACGGCCACGGCGTGCGCGGCGACGCGATGACGCTCATCCTCACCGTGGTGGCCGGCGCGCTGATCTTCCCGGTGCTGATCTTCATCGGCACCGCGACCCGCCTCTCCGCCGCCACCCGCGAACAGCGCTTCGCCGCGATGCGCCTGGTGGGCGCGACCCCGGGGCAGGTGTCGGTGGTCTCGGCGGTCGAGTCAACGGTGGCGTCGGTGATCGGTACGGCCGTCGGCTTCGGCGTGTACGCCGCGCTGCGCCCGCTGGTGGCCACCGTGCCGTTCACCGGGGACCGGTTCTTCGCCTCCGACCTGAGCCTGACCGCGCTTCAGGCGCTCGGAGCCGCGCTGGGCGTGCCGGTGGCGGCGGCGATCGCCGCCCGGGTCGCGCTGCGCCGAGTCACCATCTCGCCGCTGGGCGTCTCCCGCCGGGTGACCCCGAAGCCGCCGCGCGCCTGGCGACTGATCCCGCTGGTGGCGGGCCTCGGTGAGCTCGGCTACTTCGTGGACAACCGGCCGCCGACCACCAACGGGCAGTCGGCGGCCTATCTGACCGGCTTCCTGCTGGTGATGCTGGGCCTGGTGATCGCCGGGCCGTGGCTCACCAAGACGGCCGCCCAGGGGGTGGCCCGGCGGACGAGCCGTCCGGCCACGCTGATCGCGGTGCGCCGGCTGGCGGACGACCCGAAGGCCGGGTTCCGATCCGTGGCGGGCCTGGTGCTGGCGCTGTTCGTGGTCACCACGACGGTGAGCGTCATCGGCACGATCAACGCGAACCGGGGTTCCCTGAGTGGCGATCCCGAGGTGCGCAAGGCCGTCGTGCACACCCCCTCGTTCGACATGTTCCGTCCCCGGACGATGGGTGCCGTGCCTGAGAGCCTCCTGGCCTCGGCCCGGGCCGTTCCCGGGTTTCGCGGCCTGGCGCTGGCGCACGACAACCCGGCCGGGATCGGCAGGGACCCGCACGACCCCCGGCCCATGCCCCCGCCCGCGCTCGTGCTCTGCTCGGAGCTGGCGCAGATCCCGGTGGTCGGTCACTGCGCGCCCGGAGCGGCCGTCGCGGCCGTCCCGTTCTGGCAGTTCGTCGATCTTCAGGAGGCGAGTAACCAGGAGTGGCCGACCGCGCCGGTCTCCTCCCAGGAGGTCGCCGGGCTGCCGGTGCGGCTGATCTACGCGACCACCGACGGCTCGTCGGCGGCCATGGAGCAGCTGCGGACCCTCTTCACCACGGCCTACCCGACGTACGAGGCCAGGATGGCCGCCGACTGGGGCAGCGAGTCGCAGAAGCAACTCCAGGGCTGGCGCCAGCTCGCGAACGTCGTCCTGCTGACCACCCTGCCGATCGCCGGGTGCAGCCTCGCGGTGAGCGTGGTCGCCGGACTCTCCGACCGCAGGCGGCCGTTCGCGATCCTGCGGCTGACCGGGGCGCCGCTGCGCCTGCTGCAACGGGTGATCGGCCTGGAGAGCGCGCTGCCTCTGCTGGGGGTGTCGGCGATCTCGATCGGGACGGGCTTCGCGGCGGCGGCCATGTTCCTCAAGTCGCAGATGAGTTACGACCTGGTGTCGCCGGGCGCGCTCTACTACGGGCTGACGGCCGCCGGCCTGGTCGCGTCCCTGGGCATCATCGCCTCGACGCTGCCGCTGCTGAAGCGGATCACCGGCCCCGGGGCAGCCCGCAACGGCTGACGATCCGCCGCGAACCGCCCCGGGGCCACAGGGGAGCCCCGGGGCGGTTCGCGCGTGTTCAGCCGATCCGGTAGGCGTGCGTCCCTGCCCGCCGGACGCCGTCCGTCCCCGGCAGCCAGGCCGCCAGGACGAGGGACGACGGGTAGAACATCGGCTCCGGCAGCGCGTCCACCGGGAAGCGCTCCCAACCGCCGCACGTCCGACCGGGCGCTCCCGCCGCTGATCAGCCCGGATGAATTACCGGCGGTCCCGTGCTTCCACCGGTGTGTGCGGCCGACCGATCGGGTACCGGTGCTCCGTCCATTCCATCCGCCTTCCCATCCGGCCCGCACGGCCCAGACCTGGAGGTCCGCATGTCCACCGACTCCAGCGCACGGAACTGCCCGTTCGACTTCGCCGAGTCCCTTGAGTTCGACCCGACGCTCCGGCAGCTCATGAACGACGCACCGGTCAGCCGCATCCGCCTCCCCTACGGTGAGGGGGAGGCTTGGCTCGTCACGGGGTACGACGACGTGCGCACAGTGACCACTGACCGGCGTTTCAGCCGCCACGCCGTCGTCGGCCGGGACTTTCCGCGCATGACTCCCGAGCCGATCGTCCAGGCCGAGGCGATCAACGTCATGGACCCGCCCGCCAGCGCCCGCCTGCGCAGCCTGGTGTCCAAGGGCTTCACACCCGACCACATCGAGCGGATGAGGGACCGTACCCGGCACGTGGTGAACGAGCTGCTGGACCGCATGCGGGACCAGGGTCCCCCGGCCGACCTCATGGAGCACCTGGCCCACCCGCTCCCGCTGATCACGATCTGCGAGGTCCTGGAGATCCCCGAGGCCGACAGCGCACAGCTGCGCGCCAACGCCCGGACGATGATGAACGTGGGCCTGGGAAACAAGCCGGACGCGGTGCGGGCCAAGGCCGACCTACGGGCGTACTTCGCCGAGCTGACGGCCGAACGGCGCAGGAACCCCGGTGACGACCTGATCAGCGCGCTGGCCACGGCCCGCGACGGCGACGAGGTCCTCGACGAGAAGGAACTCACCGTGATGGCCATGGTCCTGCTGATCACCGGCCAGGACACCACGACGTACGAGCTCGGCAACCTCTCGTACACCATCCTCACCCGGCCCGACGTGCGCGCCGCACTGCGCGAGCGGCCCGAGATGCTCACCCAGGCGATCCAGGAGATGCTGCGCTTCATCCCCTTCCGCAAGGGCGTCGGCATCCCCCGGGTGGCCCTTGAGGACGTGGAGCTGAGCGGGGTGACGATCCCGGCGGGGGACATCGTGCACGTCTCCTACCTGACCGCCAACCGAGACGGCCGCAGGTTCGACCGGCCCGACGAGCTGGACCTGGAGCGGACCAGCCCCTCCCACATGACCTTCGGCTGGGGTGCGCACCACTGCCTCGGCGCACCGCTGGCCATCACCGAACTCGAAGTCGCCCTCGGGACTCTGCTGGAGCGCTTCCCCAGGATCGCGCTGGCGAAGCCGGCCGCGGAGCTGGCGTGGAACACCACGTCGATCTGGCGCTATCCGCTCGCGCTGCCAGTCACCTGGTGACGGTGCCCCCACGCTCCGGCGCTCGCCTGCCGCCACGTTGCTTCCGGCATCATCACGCACGTCGGCCCGCACACCTCGGAGTGTGCGGGCCGACGTGCGTGATGGGCCCACCTTCCGTAGATTGGGCTGACGTGGCCCGAACCAACTCGCGGCCAGCACGACCGCCCGCACCGCGAGCATCCGATCCTCGCTCTGTCGGCTCGTCTGCCACGCTGTTGGGTTCCGCCCGGTGAGTCCGAGCCGCCCGCGCCGTCGCCGCCCGCGCCGTCGCCGCGCGCGGCTCGCAGCGGCTGCCGTCGAGTGGTGAATTCCCGCCCCCGCCAAGGTCGCACCGGGAACACTGCCGTCAGGAGGAAGTCCCATGGCAGTTCTGTGCAAACCGGCGATAGCTGTACCCGAGCACGTCATCACCAACGAGGAAACCCTCGAACTGGCGCGCAGACTCCACCACGGCCATCCACAGCTCGAACTGGCGTTACGCCTCATCAAGAACACCGGAGTGCAGAAGCGGCATCTGATCCAACCCATCGAGGTGGTGCTGAAGCACCCGGGGTGGGACGCCCGGAGCGCCGTCTTCGAGCTGGAGTCCAAGGCCCGCGTCCCGGCGGTGGTGGTCAAGGCCCTCGAACAGGCCCAGGTGGAGCCGTCGCAGATCGACCTGATCGTCTATGTGTCGTGCACCGGTTTCATGATGCCGTCGCTCACGGCGTGGCTGATCAACAAGCTGGGCTTCCGGTCGGAGACCCGGCAGCTGCCGATCGCCCAACTGGGCTGTGCGGCCGGCGGCGCGGCGGTGAACCGGGCCCATGACTTCTGCTCGGCCTACCCGGGCGCCAACGTGCTGATCGTGGCCTGCGAGTTCTGCTCGCTGTGCTACCAGCCCACCGACCTGGGCGTGGGGTCGCTGCTGTCCAACGGCCTGTTCGGCGACGGGATCGCCGCCGCCGTGGTCCGGGGCGAGGGCGGGACCGGGATCCGGTTGGAGCGCAACGGCTCGTACCTCATCCCGAACACCGAGGAGTGGATCTCCTACGCGGTCTGCTCCACCGGATTCCACTTCCAGCTGGACAAACGGGTGCCAGGGACGATGGAGCCCCTCAGCCCGGCCCTGCGTGCGGTGGCGGAGCAGCACCAGTGGGATGTGGGCATGCTGGACTTCTACATCGTCCACGCCGGTGGTCCACGGATCCTGGACGACCTGAGCCACTTCCTGGAGGTGCCGTCCGAGGCGTTCCGCTTCAGCCGGGCCACCCTCACCCAGTACGGCAACATCGCCAGTGCGGTCGTGCTCGACGCCCTGGCCCGGATGTTCGACGAGAACTCGGCTCTCGACGGCCACCACGGCCTGCTGGCCGGGTTCGGCCCGGGTATCACCGCCGAGATGTCCCTGGGCACCTGGGCGTCGCCCGATTCCTGACGCGCGAAGTCGAGCGGCTCCATCTTCCGAGTCGGGTCGATCGAGCCCGTCGTGGGGTTCGGTCGCCCAGGGTGCTGGATGTCGCTGTCAGGCGGCTGCCGTCCCGTGGCTTCGCTCCTCCATCCGGCCGTTCGTCCGGCCGTCGGCATACCCCTATCGGCTGATCCGGACAGGAGCCGGCACCCGCGCACCGCCGTGGCGACGACGCGGGGGCCGGCTCCTGTGTTTGCCTCGGGCTGGAGGTGTGCCTGTGAAGACCGGAGACGGAAGCCCCGGGAACCGTGTTCCCCCCGCTGTACCGCGACGGCCGCTGCTGGCGGCAGCCGGGCTGGTGCCAGTGCTGGCCGGCCTGGGAGGGGATACCGCCGCACAGCTGGCTGCAGCCCGTGATCGCGGCAGTAGTCAGCCGGCCAGGCCGGCGCCCACCCCGGTGCCCACCACCGCGGCGGACTGGGTCGACGTCGTGCGGGCTCTCGGCCGGCCGGGCCACCTCATCCGCGGGATTTACCACCACACGCCCTTCCCGCGGCACGACCTGCATGTGGTCAGCCGCGGCGTCGACGTCACCCCCGGGCTCGCGCTGGGCTCGCACGTCTCCTTCGCCCGGTACGACAACGGCAGCACGCTGATGATGGGCGATCTGGTGGTGACCGGAGATGAACTGCCGGCCCTGACCGACGCCCTTCAGGCTCATGGGATCGCCCAGACCGCCATCCACAAACACCTGCCGGCCCAGACCCCTGACGTCTGGTGGACCCATGTCTGCGCACACGGCCATGACGTCGTGGCACTGGCCCGCGGGCTGCGGATCGCGCTCGACTTCACCGGCACGCCACCGCCCCACCCGCCCCGACCGCCCCGGCCCCTCGATCTGGACACCGCCGGCATCGACGCCGCGCTGGGTGCCGTGGGCACGAGCAGCGATGACGTCCATGCCTGTGTCTTCGTCCGCCGCGAGACCGTCATCGAGGAGGGGCACGTCCTGCCGGTCGGCCTGGGCGCGACCTCGGCCTTCAACTTCCAGCCGCTCGGCGGGGGGCGGGCCGCGCTCAGCGGCGACCTCGCCATGGTCGCCGCCGAGGTCCAGGAGGCACTCACGGCGCTGCGGCGGGGCGGTATCGACCTCGTCGAACTCCACAACCACGGTCTGACGGACGAACCGCGCCTCTTCTTCACCCACATCTGGGCCGAGGGCGATGCCGTGGACCTGGCCAGAGCGGTCCGCCCCGCGGTGGCCGCCACCAATGTCGTGGCGGCCACCATCTGACCGACCGGCGCCGGTAGCAAGCTTTCCCCCCGCCACGCCCGACGAGCGCGGCCGGCTGCCAGGAGCGCACCAGGTGTTCGCCCCCGCACCAGGTCCCCGCATCATGTGGCCGCCGGCCGGCCCGGGGGGCGGGTCCCGGGCAGGTGCGGTCGCGATGCAGAGCGCGCGAAGCTCGCTGATACTGAGCCAGAGGCCGGTGACGGAGCGCGGCGTGGACGCCACGGTCCGACACGCCCGGCCCGCGCGCCGTCGTGGGCGTGGCGGCCACTGAGCAGGGCGGCCGGAAGCCACGACCGGCGACCACTTGCCCGGCGGCATACCGACCGCCGAGTCCTGGACAGAGAGACCGGGAATGCTGAACCGACGAAACCTTTTGAAGGTCGCCGCCATAGGCGGCCCTACGGCCCTCCTCGGATGGGACCGCGCACCGGGCGGGCCCTCGGCCGAGCCCGTCGCACTGCCGGCCGCTCCGGCCAGATCGGCGCCCGGGGGAAGAGCCGCCCGGATCGTCCCCTTCGCGCACGCCATGCGGGTGCCCCCGGTGCTGAGTCCGGTGTCGCGGACGGGCTCCTCGGACCTGTACCAGCTGCGGATGGCCAGGACCCAGGTGGAGATCGTCAAGGGGCTGCTGACCACCGTCCGGACCTACGGCGACTGTTTCCCCGGTCCGACCATCCGGGCGGTCAAGGGCCGGGAGGTGGTGGTCCAGCAGACCAACGACCTGGACGTGCACACCTCCGTCCACCTGCACGGCGGCCATGTGCCGTCACGGTACGACGGCCTGCCGATGGACCTCGTCGAGCCCGGCGAGACCCGCGAGTACCGCTACCCCAACGAACAGGTGGCCGCCTCGCTCTGGTACCACGACCACGCGCACGGGCTGGAGGCCGAGAACGTCTACCGCGGCCTGGCCGGCGCCTACCTGCTCAGCGACCCGCACGAGAGCGGCCTGCCGCTGCCGGGCGGCGAGTTCGACATACCGCTGCTGATCCGGGACGCCCGAATAGAGACCGACGGCGGGCTGGTCTACACCGACCCGTACGCGTGCCCGCACATGCTGGTCAACGGCAAGGAGCGGCCCTACTTCGAGGTGGCGGCGCGCAAGTACCGCCTGCGGGTCTTCAACGTCTCGCCCAACCGCCATGTATCGCTGCGCTTCGCCGACGGCGAGCCGTTCACCCAGATAGCCTCCGACGGCGGACTGCTCGCCGCGCCGGTGCAGTTGGACGAACTGACCCTGGCCGGCGCGGAACGCGCCGAGATCGTGGTCGACTTCGCCCGCTACCCGGTCGGCGAATCGGTGGTGCTGGAGAACACGGCCGCGCTGGAGACCGAGCGGCCCGAGGTCCTGCGCTTCGACATCACCCGGACGGCCGAGGACCGTAGCCGGATACCGGACGTCCTGGCCACCCTGCCGCCGATCCCGCAGGCGACGGTGCACCGGGAGTTCGAGCTGACGACCTTCCCGGACACCAGGATCAACGGGCGCAAGTACGACCCGGACCGGACCGACGTGCGGACCACGGTCGGAACCAGCGAGATCTGGACGATCCACAACCACCTCACCCGCCGGCCGGCCGGGGTCTTCCACGCCCCCCACTCCTTCCACACCCACCTGGTGCGGTTCCGCGTGCTGGACCGTAACGGGGAGCCGGTCGGCCCGGCCGAGGCCGGACTGAAGGACACCGTCCCGATCCATCCGGGCGAGACCGTCCGGATTGCCATGACCTGGGGCGACTACCCGGGCAAGTACGTCTATCACTGCCACCACATGGTGCACTCCTCGCACGGCCAGATGGGCCGGATCGACGTGCTGCCCGCGGCAACGGAAGACCCCGATCAGGAGCTTGGGTCCTAGCTGGTTCTTCAGCCGATCCGGTAGGCGTGCGTCCCGGGTCGGCGGACGCCGTCCATGCCCGGCAGCCAGGCCGCCAGGACGAGGGACGACGGGTAGAACATCGGCTCCGGCAGCGCGTCCACCGGGAAGCGCTCCCAGCCGCCGCACGCGTGCGGCTCGGTGACGACCGCCTCGGCCAGGCTCGGCGGCGCCAGCACGGCGGCGGTCAGCCGGGGCCGGCCGAGCTCGTGGTCGAGCAGCACCGCGAGCACCCGCATCGCGTCGGCGGGCAGCACGATGCCGGTCTCCTCGGCGAGTTCGCGCGCCGCCGCCTGCTCGAAGGACTCGCCCGGGTCGTCCACCTTGCCGCCCGGCAGGCTCCAGGTGGGCGGCTCGCCGGCGGTGGTCCGGCGGCCGATCAGCACCCGGCCGTCCCCGGTGGGGACGATCACGCCGGCGCCGAGCAGTGGTGCGGTGGTCAACTCGCCATCTCCTTTGCGGGGTTTACCAGTTGGCGTGCTCGTAGTCCTTGAGGAAGCAGCCGTACAGATCCTCGCCCAGCTCGCCGCGGACGATCGGGTCGTAGACCCGGGCCGCGCCGTCGACCAGGTCGAGCGGGGCGTGGAAGCCCTCGTCGGCCAGACGCATCTTGTCCGGGTGCGGGCGCTCGTCGGTGATCCAGCCGGTGTCGACGGCGGTCATCAGGATGCCGTCGGACTCGAACATCTCCTGCGCGCTGGTGCGGGTGAGCATGTTCAGCGCGGCCTTGGCCATGTTGGTGTGCGGGTGGCCGGCGCCCTTGTAGCCGCGCTGGAACACGCCCTCCATCGCGGAGACGTTGACCACGTACTTGCGGCGGGACGCAGAGGCGGCCATCGCCGGGCGCAGTCGGCTGATCAGGATGAACGGCGCGGTGGAGTTGCAGAGTTGGACCTCCAGCAGCTCGACCGGGCCGACCTCGCTGACGGTCTGCACCCAGCTGTTGGTGGGCGCGAGGTCGGGCACCAGGCCGCCGGCGTCGATCGCGGTGCCGGCCTCGATCCGGGCGGGCGTGGCGGAGCCGGTGACGAGGGCGAGCGAGGTGACGTCCTCGGCGGCCAGCCGCTGCTCGCCGCCGCTCGCCTGGTGGGGGAGCGCGGGCAGGTCGACGGTGCCGCTGCCGAAGCGGCCGATGGTGGTGGCCTGCGGCAGCTCGCCGGCCGGCAGCGGCGCGGACTCGGCGTTGACCAGCTCGCGGTAGGACTCCGGCGGGCGGCGGACGGTCTGCGCGGCGTTGTTGATCAGGATGTCCAGCGGGCCGTCGGCGGCGACCTCGTCGGCGAGGGCCAGCACCTGGGCCGGGTCGCGCAGGTCGATGCCGACGATCTTGAGGCGGTGGATCCACTCGGCGCTGTCCGGCATCGCCTTGAAGCGGCGGATGGCGTCGTTGGGGAAGCGGGTGGTGATCGTGGTGTGGGCGCCGTCGCGCAGCAGCATCAGCGCGATGTACATCCCGATCTTGGCCCGGCCGCCGGTGAGCAGCGCGCGCTTGCCGGTGAGGTCGGCGCGGGCGTCCCGGCGGGCCCGGTTGAGGGCCGCGCAGCGCTGGCAGAGGTTGTGGTAGAAGGCGTCGACCTCGACGTACCGGCCCTTGCAGATGTAGCAGGAGCGGGGCCGCTCCAGGATGCCGGCGATCTCGGTGGTGGTGACGGTGGTCAGGCCGAAGGCGCCGGCCGTCTCGTCGTCGATCCGGCTGGGGGCGCCGGTGGCGGTGCGCGCGGTGACCTCGCGGTCGTTGGCGGTCTTGCGGGCCCGGGTCTCCTGGCGGCGGCGCTGCTTGAGCGTGCGGAATATGCCGCCGACGGCCTGGCGGACGGTGATTGCGTCCGGGTGGTCGACGTGCAGTTCGTCGAGTTCGGCGAGCACGTCCAGGCAGAGCTTCAGGCGCTCGGGGTCGAGGCCGGGGCCGTAGTCGATCTCCTCCTCGGCCTGGCTGTGCTCGATGTCCGTCTGCCTGATGTCCACGCCCGCCGTCGCTTTCCCGCTCGCCTCGCCGTTACCGCGTGAATGCTACGGGAGCGGCCCCGGCCGGGGCGAAAAGCGGGATCTTTGGATGATCCTCCAAGTCTACGCGCGGAGCCTTGATCTTGGTTTGTGTACAGCGCCAGCAATCGTCCTCGAACTGGCTTTTGCCCCCGCAGTCCCGGAGAATCGAATGTTGGGTGCCGGGCGCCCGAGTGCGCCCGGCGGCACAGCCGCAACCGCACCCGAGGTGTAATTTCTCCCAGCCAGAGAGCCCCCCTTCATGCGCTTCCTGAACGACCTCAAGCCCTCGTACGACCTGACGTACGACGACGTCTTCATGGTCCCCAGCCGTTCCGCCGTGGGCTCCCGGCAGGGCGTCGACCTCTCGTCGAACGACGGCACCGGCACCACCATCCCGCTGGTCGTCGCCAACATGACCGCCATCGCCGGCCGCCGGATGGCCGAGACCGTCGCCCGCCGCGGCGGCCTGGTCGCCATCCCGCAGGACATCCCCATCGAGGTCATCGCCGAGGTCATCGCCTGGGTCAAGCAGCGCCACCTGGTGCACGACACCCCGATCACCCTCGCCCCGGGCGCCACCGTCGCCGAGGCCCTGTCGCTGCTGCACAAGCGCGCGCACGGCGGCCTCGTTGTGGTCGAGGACGGCAAGCCGGTCGGCGTCGTCACCGAGTCGGACTGCCAGAGCGTCGACCGCTTCACCAGCCTCGCCGACGTCATGTCCCGCGAGCTGCTGCTCCTGGACGAGGGCATCGACCCGCGCTCCGCCTTCGACAAGCTCACCGAGGCGCACCGCAAGCTCGCCCCGGTCGTCGACGCCGACGGCAACCTGGTCGGCATCCTCACCCGCAAGGGCGCGCTGCGCGCCACCCTGTACACCCCGGCCGTCGACGCGGCCGGCAAGCTGCGGATCGCCGCCACCATCGGCATCAACGGTGACGTGGCGGGCAACGCCAAGGCCCTGATCGAGGCCGGCGCCGACGTGCTCGTGGTGGACACCGCGCACGGCCACCAGGAGAGCATGATCAGCGCACTGCGCGCGGTGCGCGGCCTGGACCCGCAGGTCCCGATCGTGGCCGGCAACGTCGTCTCCGCCGCCGGTGTCCGCGACCTGGTCGAGGCGGGCGCCGACATCCTCAAGGTCGGTGTCGGCCCGGGCGCCATGTGCACCACCCGGATGATGACCGGCGTCGGCCGGCCGCAGTTCTCCGCCGTCCTGGAGTGCGCCGCCGAGGCGCGCCGGCTCGGCAAGCACGTGTGGGCCGACGGTGGCGTCCGGCACCCGCGCGATGTCGCCATGGCGCTGGCCGCCGGCGCGTCCAACGTGATGATCGGCTCCTGGTTCGCCGGCACCTACGAGTCCCCGGGCGACCTGCAGACCGCCGCCGACGGCCGCCAGTACAAGGAGAGCTTCGGCATGGCCTCGGCCCGCGCCGTGAGCAACCGCACCGCCCAGGACTCCTCGTACGACCGGGCCCGCAAGGCGCTGTTCGAGGAGGGCATCTCGCACTCCCGGATGTTCCTCGACCCGGCCCGCCCGGGCGTCGAGGACCTGATCGACTCGATCATCGCGGGCGTGCGCAGTTCCTGCACCTACGCAGGCGCCAGCTCCCTGGAGGAGTTCCACGAGAAGGCGATCGTCGGGATCCAGAGCGCGGCCGGCTACGCCGAGGGCAAGCCGCTGCACTCCAGCTGGGCCTGATCGTCCGTACCGTCGGCGGCCGGCCGGTTCCTCGCCTCGGGGAGCCGGTCGGCCGCCGATGTCCCGGGTTCGCGATGGAGCCCGGGTTCGCGATGCGGCCCGAGCGGCAGCAGCAGGGCGTGGCCGAGCAGCCCGACCGAGCCGTCCAGCGCGGCGGCGAAGGCGTGCGCGGCGCACGGCACCCGGCGCAGTTCCCACAGCGCCCGGACGGCGGCCCAGGCCGCCTCGCGGGCGGCGTCCACCGACCACGCGCCGAGCAGGTGGGTGAGCGGCTCGGCCCGCTCCAGCAGGTCGGGTCCGGGCAGCAGCTGCTCCCGGACGGCGGCCTCCACCTCGGCCAGCACCCCGTTGACCCGGTGGTAGTCGTCCTCGACGTCCTCCGGCTCGCAGCCGAGCCGGCCGCAGGTGTCGAGGACGGCGAGCGGCAGGTCGTGCTGGATGTGGGCGTTCATCCCGGCAAGAGCCTGCTATCACAGCGGCTCGGAATGGACGCGCTGTGCCGCTGTACGTGACTGCCCGACCTGCGAAGATGCCCGATTCGACTCACGATTACGATCGTGCCATGGACCCTGTGACGCCGTACGACGGGTGCGGTAAATGCCTGCTTGGCGTGCGCCGCCTCTCGCGGATGAAGGACGCCACGTCGTCCCCGGCGCGGCAGCGCGACGAGATCCTCCGGGTCGCTGAGTCCGTCGGCGGGCACATCATCGCGTGGTCGGATGACTGGGAGGTGTCCGGGGCTACAGACCCTTTCACCCGTCCGGCCCTGGGCCCGTGGCTGCGCGGTGAGCGCGGACTGTTCAGCGGGCTCGCGGCGAGCATGGTGGACCGCCTTGGCCGAGACACGTACGAGGGGCTTCGCCTGGAGCGCGAGAATCGGGCTGCGGGCCGCTCGCTGCTCACGGGCGATCATCAGGGCTTCTGGGACATGGACGACCCGAACCAGGAGCTGGAATTCAACATGAAGCTCTTCGGGGCTCAGATCGAGCATCGCGCGATCCGGACCCGAAACCGGCAGGAGATCAAGCGGGCCCGAGCCGCTGGCGAACCACACAACAAGCCGTCGTACGGGTTCAAGTACGCGCGGCTGTCGCCCACGTCGAAGGTGGAACGCGCCGTCTTGGACCATGGTGACGCCAAGCGAGGTATCCCGGACGCTGCCGGAGTCCTGCGGGAGGTGAAGCGGCGCATCCTCGCTGACCAGACAGGGAAGATCACCGTCGCCACGGAGGCGTCCCGCCTCACCCGCGCAGGCGTCCTGTCGCCGAATGACCAGTTGCGTGCGAACTATGGCCGTGAGCCAAAGGGGACGCTCTGGTCCAACAAGAGCCTGAAGCGCATCCTCTGCAGTGAGGCCGCATTGGGGTACCTCATGCATAGCGGTAAGCCCGTTCTCGGCAAGGACGGCCACCCCGTGCGGATCGGGCCCGCGCTGTGGGACCGCGCCACCCGGGACGCGCTGATCGCGAAGACTGCGCCCAAGCGCACAAAACAGCGGGCGCCCAAGGGTGTGCACCGACAGTCCGGACTGATCAAGTGCGGGAACTGCGGGCACACGCTGATCGTCAGCGGCTCGGGCGGAAGCAGGGGCAAGGCGTGGAACCGTACCTACGCCTGTACAGCGAAGTTCCGGGGGCTGCCAGGAGCAGAGAATTGCAAGCCCGCGCCGTCCATCCACGTGGCGAAGGCCGACGCCGAAATGGAGGCGTGGTTCCTGGGTCGGTTCGGTCCCGCCGAGTACGTGGAACGGGTCTACGACCCCGGTACGGGCCTTGCCTCTCGAATTGCAGATCTGAAGGCCGACCGTGCCCGGCTCCGGGACGACCGCAAGGCGGGCTTGTACGACGAACCGGACGACGCCGAGTGGTACCGCACCGAATATGCCCGGATGGGAGAGGAATTGAAGGAGCTCAAGGCGCTGCCGGATCGGCCGGCCGGGTGGCGCAGGGTCCGCACCGGCCGGACTGTGGCGGCCGACTGGGCGGCAGCGCCGGACGAGGCCGCGCGCCGTGAACTGCTCGATTCCTTCGGAGTGTCAGCGGTGCTGTACCCGAGCACTGGAGAGCGCCGTTACGTGATCACCGCGAACCCAGAGGTGTGGACCCTGGCTGAAGTCCTGTCCAATCCGGCGCCCGCTTTGGGGGCGCCTCCGCGTAGCTCGACCGATGGCCGATGAAACCGCTGGGGGTCAAGGGGCAATGCCGCTTAGCTTAAGTTGATCAAGCGGCTGTTGGGATGTTGGCGAGGCGGACGGTAGGCGGGGTGCTGTGGCGGGTGCCGGTGTCACCTGGGCGTTTGACGTGGTAGCTGTTGTGTCGGGCGCGTTTGACGACTCTTGGATAACTGCGTTCGCGGCGTTGGGGGTTGAGGTTCCTGGGGTGGGTGATGTCGTGACGTATAGCGTCGATGACACGGCCTTGGTGATCAGGGGGGAAAGGCCGCCGGCGTCGCGGTGACGTGGCGGCGGACGATCCGCAGGGTGCGGGTGAACTTGACCCGGTCGGGGTCGATTCCGGCATGGGTCGCGGCCCGGCAGATCAGGGCGCTGATCGCATGGTGCGTGAGCAGGTAGCCGTAGATCTCCTGGCGGATGAGGTCCGGGCTCTTGGATCGCAGGATCCTGCCCGGTCCGCGCATCGTGGTCTTGAGCTGCGCGGCTGCGACCTCGTGCTCCCACCGGTCGTGATAGGCCCGGGCCAGTCGTTCGGCGGTGACCGTGCGGGGGTCGGTGATCGTGGTGATCAGGCAGATCAGCTCCCGCTCCGCTTCAAGGCCGCGGTCGGGGACGTCGTACTCGATCACTCGCACCAGCCGGGCCTGGTCGGGGTGCGGTTGCCGGCCTTCCCTAGCGGCCTGCACAATCCGGGCCTTGGCCTGCCTGGTATGCGCCTGGCGGGAGAAGACCAGGGACAGGTAGGAGCCGTCCCCGAGGTCCTCGATCAGCGGCAGGTCCACCCTCACGCCGACCCGCCACAGCAGTTGCGCACCAGTGCCAGCCGCAAGACGCCAGTCCTCGAAGCTGTAGAAGTTGCTGTCCGCCAAAAGGAGTTGGTCCTCTTGAAGGGCCGGGTAGAGCTGCCGGGCCAGGGACTGCTCGCCCGATCCCTCGCCGACCACCGGCCCGATCGCGGCGGCCAGGTGCGCGTGCGAGGCGCACTCGCTGATGCTCACCAGCCTGGCCTTGGGGAACGCGGCTCCGCCGCCCGGGTATCCGAACGCGGCCGCGTTCTGCTCGCTGTCCGGCACGTCCCACTCCACCCCGTCGATCGCCATCAGGCGCCATGGGCCGAGGAACGCGCCCGGCGTGAGCAGGTCCGCGACCGGCTCGGCGACCCGCTCGAACACCTCCCGCAGCACCTCGGCCCCCATTCGCTGCCGGGCCTGGGTGATCCCACCGGTCGTCGGCGGTACCCACTCCACACCCACACTGCCCCAGGAGACCAGGGCCTGCGTCAGCCGGGCCATGACCTCCTCGTAGTCGTCATCGCCGAACAGCGCCAGCGCCATCGCGAAGTACACCACCAGATGCGGCGGCAGCTTCCCGCCCGTCCGCTGGGCTTGCCGCCCGCACACCGCGACCGCCTCATCGACCACGTCGCGCGGCACCGACGCCGCCAGCACCCCGATCGAGACCTGATCCGGCAGGCCACCAGCTCGCTGACTCACAATCAGCAACGTATCCCATGCCGCAGCTTCGCCAGCCAAGCACCCGCCCGCACAAGATCAA
Organism: Kitasatospora aureofaciens; assembly: GCF_019192735.1. Lineage (GTDB taxonomy): Bacteria > Actinomycetota > Actinomycetes > Streptomycetales > Streptomycetaceae > Kitasatospora > Kitasatospora aureofaciens_A. The sequence continues at coordinate 267,611 of NZ_JAHTKP010000001.1, read as the reverse complement.
CTTAAGCTAAGCGGCATTGGGTCAAGGGGGCGCAGGTTCAAATACTGTCGTCCCGACTTGCATAACTGCAGGTCGTAGGCCGTTTCCGCTTCTGGCGGGAGCGGCCTTTTTGAGGCTCTTCGACCGCATGTGTGGGTGCTCTGAACTGGACTGATACGCGAAACACGCCGTCTCCTGCATATGGTTCTTGGTCTCTGAGGTCAAGATCCACGTGCAGGAAGACGGCGTGTCTGCGAACAGGATATGGAAGAAGCTGCTGACGGTCGAGCGGGTCGAGATCGACCAGGACACAGGCGTGCTGGTCGCCCGGGTGCGGCCGGTGGCGCGGGAACGGGGTCGGTGCGGGGTCTGCCGCCGCCCTGGGCGTGGCTACGACCAGGGGCGGGGGCGGCGCCGCTGGCGCTGCCTGGACGCCGGTACCACCCAGGTGTTCCTGGAGGCCGACCTGCCTCGGGTGGCCTGCCGCGAGCACGGGGTGGTCACGGCCGCCGTCCCCTGGGCCCGGCACGGCGAGGGCCACACCCACGCCTTCGACCAGCAGGCAGCCTGGATGGCCACCGAGTGCTCCAAGTCCGCCGTCGCGCAGCTGATGCGCACCTCCTGGCGCACGGTCGGAGCTATCGTGGAGCGGTTCGTCGCTGACAGGGACACAGGAAGAGATCCTACCTGCCGAAGTAGGCGGCGGACCCTCGCCTGGTCGCGATGAAGCACCAGCACGTCGACATCACCGTGCTCGCGATACGCCTCATCAACGGTCAGCTCGATGGCATATCCACCTGCGATCCACCAGGGGAAGGTCGCCTCGGCCAGCAGCTCGGCCACCTCCTGCGGTGAGAGCGGAGCCCAGAGTCCCTGCGTCGGCACGGTCGCGTCTGTGTCGATCACGGTATCCATCCTGGCACTCCCCACCGGGAAGCCGAGCCATCGTGGGTACAGAGACACGCACTCCCCCGGCCGCGCGGGCTGGGGCATCCACAACACCTTCGGCCTGGAGACATGCCTCGGCACCGCCCGGTTGCGAGGGGCGGACACTTGGGCCGGTGCCCATGCCTCCTCCCGCTCGGGCGCACCCCCGGCCGCGCGGGGCGGACCCAGCACCGGCGTTGAAGATATATCCGTACTCGGGCACACCCCCGGCCGCGCGGCGCGGACCTACCCGCCGTCAAGTTGGGCGGAGACTGGCGGGGTGCACCCCCGGCCGAGCGGGGCGGACACCCGGTGGGACCGGGACCGGGTCGCCTGGCTCGGTACACCCCCAGCCGCGCGGGGCGGTCCGCCAATCGATCACGTGGCAGGCGCGCGAGGCAGGCACACCCCCGCCGCGCGGGGCGGACGAGTCGGTGAGGGCGATCTCGTAGAAGGCACGGGTAAACCCCCGGCCGCGCAGGGCAGCCCGACTGGCCAGAGCGTCTACCTCGAGGACGGCGGCACACCCCCGGCCGCGCGGGGCGGACGAAGTCCCGTGCTAGCGGGACGGCATGGGCTGGGACACACCCCCGGCCGGGCCGGGGTAGACGCCCGCACCACCTCGGCATCGGTGTAGTGGGCAGGCACACCCTCAGGCTGCACGGGGCGGACATCAGCACCTCGATGAACGTCCCGGGCGCAGGTGGCATACCCCTGCGGCCGCGGCGGGGCGGATGACCCGGCCGCTCTGGCGTACACCCTCGGTCTGGGTACACCCCCGGCTGTGGGGCGGACTGGATTAGGCCTATGACCTTCCTCGGGAACCACGACACACTCCCGGCCCCGTAGGTCGCACGCCGCATGGCCGGTGGTTGCGCGGTCTATGCCGAGTACACCCCCGGCCGCGCGGGACGGGTACCTGGGCGTCGTGGCTGACGTCGTATCCGCAGTGCACACCCCGGCCACGAAGGGCGGACTCCTCGGTGCGCCAGTCGGAGATCGGGCTCACCCCCAGCCGCGCGGCGGCCGACCGCCAGAGCGAGGTTCGCCGCATCTCCGACACCGGCACACCCCCGGCGGCACAGGGCGGATGACCGGGATCACCTTTACCAGCCGACCCGTACTGGCACACCCCTGGCCGTGCGGGGCGGTGGATCTCCAATGGAAGGAGCCCGGGAGTCAGAAGGCCTGTACACCCCCGGCCACGTGGGGCACACTGCACGTCCCTCTCGCTGAACACCTCCTACGGGGGCACACCCCCAGCACGCAGGGCGAACCCGCTCTGCCGAATCGGCGACAGCCCAACAAGGGCGCACCCCCGGCCGCGCCGGGCCTGTACACCGTCTCTACCGCGGCCGCTCCCTTCGGCGCAACACTGGCCGCGCAGGGCGGGCTACAGCTCGCGGGACGCTGGCACCAACCGCTGGGGTACGCCGTCGGCGTCGCGGGATCGACCTGCTCCCCATGTATTACTGCAAGACGAACGGGCCGAGGCGGACTGGGCGGCCTTGCCGAGCGGTATGTCCTGCCAGGGCACACCCCCGGCCGCGCGGGGCGGACTGCGGGCGGTACTCAGGAGAACACTGTGCAGCAGGCACACCCCCAGCACGCAGGCGAACCGCTGGCCCGGGCTGGGGTGCCGCCCCCAGGGTGGTACAGCTGCGGCCGTGCGGGACGGACCAGCCATGTGCACGTCCTGGACGAGATCATGCGGGGCACACCCCCGGCGGCGCGGGGACAGCGGACAGACTGTCAACCTGCCGACCTATGTGACGGGTACACACCCAGCCGCGCGAGGCGGACCTGGTCTGGTCAACCACCGGCACCGTCTGGGCGGGTACACCCCCGGCCGTGCGGGGCGGACACCGCTCACCTGCCGTGGCCTATCCGCATCGGGGGCACACCCCGGCTGCGCGGGCTCCGGATCAAGACCGGTGGTTCATGGGCACCCCGGCGGCGCGGGGCGGACGCGACGTGGACCATGAACGTCTGGCCGTCGGCGGACACACCCCCGGCCGCGGGGCGATCTACAACCTGGACGTCGGCAAGACGGTCATCCAGGGCACACCCCGGCCGCGCGGGGCGGACACGGTGAGGCACGACGGGCTCGGCGTCATCGAGGGCACACCCCCGGGCCGTGCGGGGCTCTCGGCTGCACGTCCGGGACCGGTATGTTCCACGCTGGCACACCCCCGGCGCGTGGGGCGGACGCGACGAAGGGATCTTCGGCACACCTCGGCAGTGCGGGGCCGCCTCGATTCGAGTCGTTTCGATGAATACGACGTCAGGCACACCTCCGGCTGGGCGGGCAGACTGGTGGCAGCTTGGCGCCGCGGCCCGCATGCAGGGCACACCCCCAAGGCGGCGGGGCGGACCTGATCGGTCCGGCGAGCTACCAGGCTACACAGGTTCACCCCGGCTGCGCGGGACGGACTTCGGGTCGAAAACCGCCAAGCAGTGCTACATGGGCACCCCGGCTGCGCGGGGCGGATCGAGTGACCCTGACCGCAGGCCTTTCCTCTAAGGGAGCCCCCTCGGCTGGGCGAGGCGGACGAGTGGTAGCGCATCCAGAGCGTGCGGGGAGCGGGCACACCCCCGGCCGCGCGGGGCGGACTGGTCGAGCATCGGCCCATCGAGCAGCCGGACGGGCACATCCCCGGCTGGGCAGGGGCGGACCTTCTGTAGACCATGAACGGGTACGGGACTCAGGGCACACTCCCGGCCGCGCGGGGCGGACGAGGTCGAGGCCATCCTTCTGAAGGACCCTGAAGGCACACCCCCGGCCGCGAGGGGCGAACTGTGCGCGCTCCATGGTGCCGCCGAAATAGGCAGGTACACCCCCCGCTGTGCGGGGCGAACTGGGGAGTCCAATGGTTCGAGATGCTGCTCGGCGGTACACCCCCTGCTGTGCCGGGGTGGACGGCGCACTCATGCTGCTGGTCTGCGGTGTCGCGGGCACACCCCCGACGGCGCAGGGCGAATACCTCACGATCCTTGAATGTCCAACCGGTTTGAGGCCCGCCCCTGGCAGCCGGAGGCGGGCGAGGTGAGGAAGTACCGACCGGGTTCCGCGACCTGGCACACCCCCGGCCGCGCGGGGTGGACGTGTAGCCGGCCAGCACGCCGAGGCACCGTACGGGCACACCCCGGCCGCGAGGGGCGCACGCGCTCGATCAGTCCTGGCACACCGGATGGCTCGGCATACCCCCGGTCGCGCGGGGCGGACATGATGTCGCCCGGCTTGTGAAATACCAGACCGGGCACACCCCCGGCCGCGTGGGGCGGACCTCCGCATGAGAACCAACTGGGCCAGCATCTACGGCGCACCCCCGGCCGCGCGGGGTGGACGCGAGCGGAACCCGGCCCGTGGCGAGCCACGTCGGCACACCCCCGGCCGCGCAGGGCGGATCCCGGCGGTACCCGGGCCTACGTCCGCCAGGAGGGCACACCCCCCGCGCGGGGTGGACTTTCCGTCCGGCGTCTGGTGCAGCCAGTAGTAGGGCACACCCCCGGCCGGGCGAGGCGGACCTGGTCTCCACCCGGGTGCGCTCGTCCGTGTACGGTACACCCCCGGCCGCGCGGGGCGAACTTGAGGAAGGCACCCCAGGCCTGCACGCGCTGGGGTACACCCCCGGCCGCGCGGGGCGGACGGCTGCAGGTGGCGCTCCTCGAACCCGGGCTTCGGCACACCCCTGGTCGAACGGGGCGGACCACAGCAGGATGTGCAGGTGCGAGTGCCAGCCGGGCACACCCCCAGCCGTGTAGGGCGGACTGGGCCCGATCTGCTCACCGCGGCAGGGCGGGGCGTGCGCATTCCGGCCGTCGCTGATGATCTTCAGCATGGATACATCCCCGGCCGGGCGGGGCGGACACGACACGGTCCTTGAATGCCCAACCGGTCTGAGGCACACCCCCGTAGCGGGACGGTTAGGTGCCGACCGGGCTTCGCGATCTGGGTACGTCCCGACGGATGCAGGGCAGACGCCGGGCTGGTTTGGAACCAAGCCACCGGGCACGGCGCACCCCCGGCCGCGCGGGGCGGATAACAGGAAGATCGACGTGCCGCGGCGGGTGTACGGCACACCCCCGGCCGCGCGGGACGGATGACCACTGGAGCTACTACCGCACCGATGACACGGGCACACCCCCGGCCGCGCGGGCGGATCTGTCCGGTGCCGCCGGGCAGGTGCGCGACGCGGGCACACCCCCGGCCGCGCGGGGCGGATCCTTCGTGAGCTGAAGTGTTGTGGCAGGATGCGCGTTTCTCTGTTCAGTTGTCAAGGAACTGTGGTGGCTGGGTCAGTTGGGTGGGGCGAGGGTGAGGAGGCCGGCGCCGAAGGCTTTGGCTCGGCCGATGCCTTGGAGGATGGCGGTGCGCAGGTGGGTGGGGTCGGTGATGGTGGCGAGGCCGTCATAGCGGGTGAGGGGCAGGCGCATGCGGGGGTTGTGGTCGGCGACGCCGGTGACGGGGGTGAGTTGGAAGGTGCTGGTGGTGTAGGGGTCGAGGCCGAGGTCGGGGGCGCGGCGGGTCCACCAGTGGGTGATGTCCGTGCCGGTGCAGGGGATGCGGTTGCGCAGGGGCTCGCCGGTGACCTTGTCGCGGGCCCAGTGGACCGGGCAGGCGGTGAGGCGGTAGTGGACGTGTTGGCCGGTGGTGAGGTGGTCGAGGTAGGGGCCGAGTGCGGTGGTGCGGGCGGTGCCGTAGTGGTCGGGGAGGGTGGTGAGGTCGGGTGGATCGGTGGATTGGATGAGCAGGCGCAGGCCGGTGCGGGTGGTGTCGAGGCGCCAGAGGAGTCCGAGGCTGGGGCGGGGACCGGTGCTGCAGTTGCTGGGGGCCGTGTAGCCGTCGGGCAGGAAGAGGCGTTCGGTGCGGCGGTGGAAGCCGAGTCCGCCGTGCCGTAGGTCGGCTTGGACGTCGCGGGAGGTGGTGTTGAGACGGATCTCGGTGAGGTGGGCGGTGGTCATGATCGTGTCTCCTGGGGGTCGGGTTGTGGGCCGAAGCGGTATTCGTGGAGTCGGGTGTAGCGGGTGGCGGCGTCGCGGCCGGTGCAGAGCGCGGCGGGCAGGGTGAGGGTGGACCGGGCGACGGCTCGCTCGGCGAAGTGGCGGGCGCCCTGGGGGTCGTCGTTGAGGGTGTGGGTGGCGCGCGGGTCGCCGGGGGCGATGGTGGTGATGACGTCGACGGTCACGGGTTCGCCGGCGCGTGGGGGTTCTTGGTCGAGGGGGGCGGTTTTGAGGATGTGGGTGACGCTGCCGTGCTGGATGCCGAGGTTGTAGGGGGCGGCCGGGGGGCAGGCGCGACGTCCGAGGTAGGGCGGGTGGACGGGGTGGTCGAGGGCGTCGGAGGCTTTGCGCAGGAGGGCGGCCGGTCCGGTGAGGACGACGGTGAAGGCGGCGTCGGCGAGGTAGGCGCGGTGGGTGATGACGGCGCCGGCGCGCCGTCCGCCGTCCGCGCAGGGGACGACCTCGGTAGGGCTCTGGCCGCCGATGGTGTGGTAGTCCTCCATGGGGCTGCCAGGCCGGTCGACGCGGACCGCGATGTCCAGGGCGGCGAGCGGGCCGGGGGCTTCGTCGCGGGTCTGGCCCAGGGCAGCGCCCAGGAAGCCGATGACGCCGGAACGGGTGGGGTGGGACGCGGTGTCACGGTAGTCGGTGAAGCCCCCGCGAACCCCCCAGGACTGCATGGGGGCGGTGAGGCGCAGAACGAGGGCCTGACGGATGCTCATGGCGTGCTCCTGAAGGCGGCGTCGAGGGCGGATTCGGTGGCCTGGTCGAAGGTGTCGACGCGGGTGCCGAGGCCGGGGAGCTTGGTGGTGCCGGTGTAGGCGTGGACGGAGTGGAGGAGGCCTCGGCCGGCGGTCAGGCGCTGGATGGTCTTCGCGTAATCGGACAGGCGGGCGATGGAGGGGGCGGCGTTTCCCTGGCGGCCGGTGATGGGGTTGTCGAAGGCGGTGGAGAGGTTGACGGGCCGGTCGGTGCGTACGGCGAGGTGGACGAGATCGGGCAGGGTCCAGGCGGCCGAGCTGGTCTGGCCGGTCTTCGGCAGGGTGTGGATAAACCCGTCGATGTAGGCGCGGCAGACCGCGCGTGCGACGGCGTGGTCGTTGTTGACGGCGTCGGCGAAGGACCGCAGGGCGATGGTGGAGTACATGTAGAACGTGCCGGCGACGAGGCGCTGGTCGCCGATCAGGCCGACGGCGGGCACGCCCTGGGTCTTGGCGGCGTAGTCGTCGACTGCGACGAAGAAGTCGATCTCGATGTTGGCCTCGTGGGTCGTGAAGGCCGAGGCGACCTGGACGCAGGCGTCGCGTTCGGCGCCGTCGATTTCCATGAGGGTCCGGCCGAGCAGGGCGATCGCGGCGTTGGCGCCGGCGAGCAGACCGCGGACGTCGGCCGGGTCGGTGACCGTACCGCGCGCCTCCTGCTCCGTGTCCTTCTTGGCCGTGCGGCCGCTTCGGGGCTTCGCGGTGCCGGCTTCGGCTTCCTTGAAGGCGATCTCGTAGTCGTGCTTGCGGCGGGCGGTGGTGGCCGCCATGCGGTGGGCCGTGGTGGTGGGGGTGTAGATGAGGGCGGCGGTGGCCAGGGGGTCCTTGGCCTGGATGTCGTCGGCGGAACTGCCCAGGGACATCCGGCCGCCGGTGGCGGCGGTGAAGACGTCGAGCGCGGTGAACGTGGCGAGTTCCTCGCTCCAACCCTCCTCGCCGATGAGCAGGTCGCGGACCTCGTGGACGAGGCGGCGGGTGCGCACGGATGCCTGGTCGGGGAGGGATTCCTCGATGTGCAGCCGCACGGGGCGCTTCTTGGAATAGGCGCTGATGCGCCCACGGGTCGCTCCGCCGAGGACGACGGACTTCGGGCAGCCGTCGCCGTCCAGGTTCAGCCCGGACAACGGGATGGTCTGCAGGACGTGGATGTCGAGGAAGGCCGCGGGTACCGGGGTGTCAGTCATGATCGTCACTTCTCTCGTGGCGAGCGATGGTGCGGAAGTAGTCCTGTTGCCAGGTGGTGCAGGTGCGGGGGCCGTCGAAGTACCAGCTGTCGAGTTCGGCGAGCAGGCGGGCCCAGTCGAGGGGGACGCCGGCGTTGTCGGTGAGGCGTATGGCGCCGCGCAGGTCCTGGTAGGGGCCGTTGGGGTTCGGCCGGACGAGCCGGTTCAGTTGGTGCTTTGTGGTGGCGGGGGACATGTGGGTCGAGGCGTGACCGAGTGCCGTGCCGATGCTGGTCCGTGAGCCGGTGCCGGAGCGGTTCGCGCTGCTCATCAGGGCGGCGACGGTGTAGTAGGCACGCTGGCGGCGGGGGTGCAGGTCCGGGGGCAGCCAGGGGGCGACGTACTGGTGCATCGGACTGGGGGGTTGTTGGTTGGGCCAGGGGCCGAGTCCGCTGGCCAGTGCTCGGTGGGCAGCGGGGTCGGTGGCGATGGCGTGGGCGATGTGGTCGACGAACTTCGCGGCGCGGGTGCGGCGCGAGGTGGGCGCGGTGGTGGTCATGGCGTGGCCTTCCTCGGGGGAAGGGGGAGGCGGGCGCGGGCTCGGGCGACGCGCTCGCCGGCCGAAGGGTTGCGGGCGAGGTCGGCGGTGAGCTGGTCGAAGGTGTCCAGTGCGGCCACGCGCATGCGGCGCGTGGCGTCGTCGAGCCGGCCAGTGTCGTAAAGGTTCCAGAAGATGGTGTCGGCGCGTGGCCAGAATTGCAGGGCTATGCGGGCCTTGCGGGCCCGCGTGTCGGCGGGGCGGTCGTCGAAGGCCGCGGCCAGGGCGTTGTCGAGGTGCCATTCGGCGAGGTCGGCTTCGTGGACGGCGTTGCTGATGCGCTGGGCGCCGTCCGGGTCGCGCGCGGCGGTGTGGGTGAGCAGCGGTGGTGTGGTGGTGGTCCACCACTGGTGGTCGTTGCTCTTCTCGCGGTCCTGCTCGGCACCGACCACGCGCAGGCGCAGGCTGTCCACCACCTCGTCGGGGATCTGGTCGCAGGAGGCCAGGACCTGGGGGCGGGTCGGTGCGCGTCGTGCCCGTTGAGGCTCGGTGGCCGGGTCGTTGAGCAGGACCTCGAGGTCGCGGAACAACTGCCGTCCGCCGTTTGCCCTCACCGCGGAGGAAGGGGCGCCGCTCTCACGCGAGCGTTGGTAGGACAGGAAGGGGTCCGGGAACGACTCGACGTGCTCACCCACCTGCCTGCCGGGCCTGTGGGGCGGGTTGCGCGCCCCCCAGGTCAGGTACCAGTCGGTGGCGAAGCGGCCGTCGGCGCTCGGTAGGAGGAGGATCGCGTGCCGGGTGCGGGCGGTGAGCAGGGAGACCGGGCCTGTGGGGGAGGGGGGAGGCCGGGTCGGGTCAGCGGGCGTCGGGTTCTCCCAGGGCGCGAGGTCGCCCTGGTCGCCGTCGACGCCGGGCGGTGTCAGGTGGGCGAGGAGCGTGGTGTGCAGGTCGGGGCCGATCGGGTGGTACCCGACGGTGCCGCGTAGCACGGCGGCCATGCAGCCGGCGTGCGCGCTCACCGCGTCGTGGGATCGGGTGCTCAGGGCTCCGCCGCTTCCGTAGTAGGCCCACATCACGGTCTGCAGCGCCGCTTCGGGCGACGGCACCGGGGCTGCGTGGCGCTGGCTCGCAGTGTCGGAGAACCACGGCCTGGCGTTGCCGACGGCACGTCCGATCACGAGCTTTCCGATGCCCGAGGAGTGGGGGCATTCCTCGACCAGCCGCGGGTCCTGGAGAAAGGGGCGGTGTCGGTGGTAGAGGCGCAGGTGGGCGGCGTGCTTGTGGAAGTACCGGTCGACGGCGCGCTGGTCGAAGCCGGTGGCGAAGCGGGAGTTGCGACGCCGGTACCAGTCGGCGGCGGTTTCGCCGGTGCGCAGGTGGTCCAGGCCGGTGACGCGGTAGGCGATGGCTGCCGCGATCCGGTAGAGGGCGCCGTAGGCGATCGGGTACGGCAGGGTGAGGTCCGCGATCGCGGACGCGTCGGAGAACATCTCGTACAGGCCGGTGCGGCGGCTGCTGCCGTCACGGTACCGGCAGTCGATCCAGGCCCCGTGTGCCAGGTCGAAGTCGTCGGCCGGGGCGTTCATCGCTCACTCCTTCGGTGTCGGAGGTCGGGCCACCAGGCCCAGGTAGCGGTCGTAGAAGACGGTCCACCCGGCGGCGTGTACCGGTTTCCCGGGAGCGGGGTGCACAAGCAGGACGAGCGGTCCCAGGCGCTTGTCGCCCGCCCAGCCGGCCGGGGGCTGGGCGTCGGCGCCGAGGTGCTTCTGCCAGGTGGCGTGCCGGGTGGAGACCAGGCGCTCGCGGACCGGCTCCAAGTCGTGCGGCAGGCGGGCGGGGAGCGGGAGGAAGCTGTCGGGCTCCAGCGAGAGCCCCTCGAGCCGGCGCCACAGCGGGAGGATCTGGATGCTGTCGAGCCGGTAGCGCGTGGCGGCTTCCTCGTCCGTCCCGGACAGGTCCGTGAGGTCGAACAGGTCGACCAGCTCCCGCGGATGGGGGATGACCACCGGGCGGGCCGCGTCCGCCATCGCCTGCTCGCCCTCCAGATGGGACAGCACGTCCTCGTCCGAGCTGCCGTCGCCCAGACGGTCTTCGAGCGCCTCCAGCAGGGGCTGGACGTCATCGGGTTCCGTGATCACCCTGCGGCCTTCCAGCAGTTCGCGGGTGGCCCGCACCACGGCGGTGCTGTAGATCGCCTCCCACCGGCCGTCGTCGGGCAGGCCCTCGGCGGTCAGCGGCACCAGCACGGTGACCGGCACCCGCACGCGGGACCGCTCGGTGTGGCGCCGGCCTCGGCCGGCGCGCTGGATGATCGTCGGCAGCGGCGCCAGATCGGTGACCACATGATTCAGATCCAGGTCAAGTGCCTGCTCGCACACCTGGGTCGTCACGAGGACGGCGCGCCGGGGGCGGTGGGTGCGATCCTTGCCGAAAGCCTGCTCCACGTTTGCGGTGACGCCCGCACGGTCCCTCTCGCGATAGTGCGCGTGGACCAGGAGCACCTCGACGTCCGCGGGCAGGAGTGCCCGCAGCACAAGCGCGGTGTTCTGCGCGGAGGCCACCGTGTTGCAGACCGTCAGCACACACAACTGCTGCCGGCCATGCGCGAACAGCTGTGCCACGACCCGGGCGCGGGCCCTGTCGCAGGCCGGAACCGCATCACGGCGCGTCGCCAGGTGCGAACCCGGCAGTCCGACCAACCGCACCTTCAGGATCCTCGTCCGACCGGTGTCCACCGGTCGCACTGTCGGACGCCCTGTGGCGCCGTCCACATGGAACCACCCCGGGTAGGCGGGACAGAACTCCGGCAGCGGCACACCCGGGGCGGAGCCCGACAGGTAGGCCGCGGCCAGCGAGCGGGCCACCGAACGCGGCAGCGTGGCGGACATCAGCACGACCGGCACGCCGAGTGCACCCCACCAGGCCAGCACGGTGCGCAGCAGGCTCTGCATGTAGGGGTCGTAGGCATGGCACTCGTCCACCACGAGCACCTTGCGGGTCAGGCCGCCTATCCTCAGGACGTTGTGCCGGATCCTCAGCACCGCCAGGAGCACCTGGTCGATCGTGGAGACCGTCACCCCCGCCAGCACCGGCCGCCCGCGGCCCTGAAGGAACTCCGGCGCGGCCGCCAGTGCCAGCCCCTCGTCGTCGTCGTGGCTGAGCATCGCGCCCTGCCCGCCCCGTCCGGCCTGGCTGTGCGCGAGCGTCACTGGAGACGACGCGGCCAGCGCCCGCCTCGCCCACCGCCAGACTCGCCGGTACGCCGAGTCGGTGGTGGCCACTGAGGGCAGGGCAAGGTGAACCCCCATACGGGGCCCACCCATCCACTGCGCCGACCACAGCCCGCCCTCGGTCTTCCCGCTCCCGGTGGGCCACATCAGCACCAACAGTCCCGCCCCGCCTGGCACCGCGCACCCGCGCAGCAGATCCAACAGCGACTTCTGCAACGTGTTCGGCTCGAACCGGAACCAGTCTACGAACCTCATGACACCGGAGTCTCCTTCCACACCGGCAGGCCAAGGCCTGCGTCCTCCACCAGGCGCGGACCGGCTGCTACAGCCCGCTCCCAGTGCCGGACCACCCGCAACGGATCCCACGCCCCAGTCAGATGCTCCAACTGATTGACGACGAAGAAGCGTTGAGAAGCCAGCCAGTCCGCGAGCACCACAATCTCCCCAGCCAGCACCGCGGCCTCCACCGACAACGCTGGCGGCGGATCCGGAGCGCCCACGGCCTGCGCGACCACCACCAGGTGGGCAAGGCGCTGCTCCTCCCACCGTCCGTCTCCCAACACCCCCGCGACGAGGGCCGGATGGCGTAGGAGGTAGCGATGCGGCTGCGGGAAGATCCGGCCGTGGTGACCGCCGAGCAGCTGCGCGAGCCGACGTGCCGGCGCGGCCACGGGTAGGCCGTCGCCGGTGCCGTCGTAGCCGTACAGGGGGAGCCGCACGGCCAGGTAGAGCTGGGTGGCCTCGCCGTGGGACACGCCTCGCGCTCCCGCGGGCAGGGGCGAGTAGCCTGTCAACTGGGCGAATACCGCACGCACCTTAGCCTGGAAGTAGGCGCCGATCTTCCCGATGTCGTGCCAGCCCGCCCAGCAGGCGAGGAGTGATCTGGCGCGCTCTCGGTCGGTCCCGGAGTCGGGATCCAGGCCCAACCCGGCGGTGAACGTTCGCTGTTGGCCCTCGGACATGTGCAGGTCCCACAGGGCCAGACAGACGGCCGCAGTGTCCATCAGATGGGCGAAGGCGGGATAGGTCAGGCCATCCGGCAATCCATCCTCTTTTGACCACAGTACGCCGTCTATCACCCACTTTGAAGTGAGTTCCGTACCTATGCTCATACTTCGATGGTAGGAGCCGGTGTCGGTGTCCGGCAGGCGTCCTTGAAGCGGCCGCGGCGCTCCCCGTGCGACGAGCGCCGTCGGAGCGGACGGCGCGCGTCGGAGGCTTCGAGGTCTCGCACGCGTCGTGAGCCGGCGAGACCGTAGGCTTCATGGGCTGCCTCGACGCGGTTCGCCCCGCCGGGGCGGATATCGTTCAAGGTTTTCCGCCCGGCCGGAAGACAGCCCGTCATCAGCCCCTCGGTGAGCGGCGAAAGCCGCGCTTCGGGTCGCGGGCGTCGACGTTGCCGAACGGTTCGAACCATGCGGCGGGGCGCATGTCGCCGATACCCATGGCCTGGTTGGCAGTGTCGTCCGGGTCTTCAGTGCAGTCCAGGTACGGGATGAAGAGCATCAGGATGTCGGTGTCTTGGAAAAGTGAGGTCGGTGCAGGCATCCCAGCTCTGCTCGCGCTGGAGCTCGACGTCGTCGTTCTCGGGGCCGAAGGGCGCTTGAACGCTGCGCGAAAGCCGCCAACCAACCCATCGGCGCCGCCGGTGACCGAACACGGTCCGCTGACGGCGCCGCTCCGCCGGACAGGGAGAGCCTGCATGTGATACCTAGGTGTACATGATCACGCCCGGCGACGAGGGCGGCATGCCGAAGGGGGATATCGGAAACCGTGGCTGGCACACCTGAGCAACCAACAGAGCGGCTTTCGCCGCCCTCCGGCATTCCCCCGCAGCCGTCCACGGGCCCAGCCGCACGGCGCCTCCATCCCACCCGGAGCCGGATCGACCTTCAGGGTTGGGGGACGATGATCACCGCGCTGGTCGGCGTCGCCACCCTCGGCGCGGGCTTCGCCGGCGGCTTTCTCACCCAGTCCCAGGTCGGCGGCGTGGACAGCCGTCCCCAGCCGGCCGTCACTGTGACGGTGCCGGGCCCGACGGTCACGGTGCCGGGCCCCACCGTGACCGCGATTACCAGCCCGGTTGCTGCGCCTGCGGTGAGCACGGTTCCCCCCGGAGTGGCGGCCGGCGGAGCCTCACCGACGGCTCAGCGTGTACTCCTTGCCTCGCCGGACGGTGGCCGCGGCGGAAGCAAGACCGTCCTCACCGGCCAGGGCTTCGGCCCGAAGGAGATCCTCCGGGTCTCCTTCGTCATCAAGGGAGACCTCGGCGAGGACTACCGTCTGCGGGACCTGAGGGACACGATGACGGATGCCAACGGAGCCTTCTCCCTGGAAGTGGTGATCCCGTCCGACCTCGGCCTTGACGCTGGCCGCAACGCCTACCTCCGGGCCCGAACTGCCACCACCAAGACCGAAACCGTCTTCGACCTCACTGTCTGACCGGCTCGGCACCATCTGGCGGGCACCTTCGAGAAGGCAGTCCACGCGGAGGCGATCATCGCCCGCAGCCAGTGGTGGAGCCTCCCATCGGGCCCGGCTGTGCGAACTCAACCAACGGGTCCGTCACGGCCGTGCGCCACCGTTCGCGGTGGCCGTCCGCGCGCAGGCGGAAGTACACGGTCTCGCGCCGTTCGTCGTGGGTGGTGCCGAAGTGGCCGCCGATGTTGTGGGCGAGCAGGTAGTGCACGAGGACCAGGCTCCCGGCCGGGCCGGTGACCTGGCGCGGGGTGGGCAGCTCGACGGGCGGGTACGGGATGGCGTTGCGCAGGGCGTCCGCTCCGTGTACGCGTAGCCAATCGCCGGTAGACAGGTGGCTGCCGGGCCAGACCCACAGGTTGCCGCGGTCACGTTGGCTCTGGTCCGTCAGCAGCAGGCCGACCAGGACAGTGAAGGTGCCAGGGCGGCCATCGTCCTCGGTGGGGGTGAGGCCGTCGATGTGTGGGGCCCCGGGGTGGTGCGGGTGCGGCGGAATGGTGAACGCCAGCTGGGCGACCTCGGGAGTCGGCAAGCCGAGCCCGGCGCGCAGGAACGGGCGGATGGCATCGGCGATGCGGCTGTCCTCATAGAGGTCGCGCAGGTCAGTCTCGTTGGCGAGTTCCGGCCATAGGAAGTATGGGCCGGTGCGGTCCGGGGCGGGCGGCTGGGCCGTGATGTGCCGATCGAGTAGCGACCGCCAGTGGCCCACCTGCCCGGCGGCGAGGGCGCCAGGCAGCACGCAGTAGCCATCACGGCGAAATGTGCTGATAGCACAGGGAGTTGTCATCTCCATAAGCCTATGGAAGCGGCGGAGGGCGGCTCGGGCAACGGGATTTCCGCGCCGCTGCCCGGCGGTGGGCGCCGCTAGGATCCGGGAGGCATCACGGGATGGTGGACGGAGTCAGGGCATGGGCGGCGCGGACGAGGCAGCGGTCAAGCGGAAGTTGGGGATCCAGACCTGGCGGAACATCTCCAAGGACAAGGTGCTCAAGTTCGCGGCCGCGATGCCCGAGATGGCCACCGAGGTGCGGCTCAAGCTCATCGAGCAGTTCCCCGCCTTCAAGGACCTGGGCAAGGCTGACATCGATGCGGTCAAGGAGGCTCACAAGTCCAGGCTCGCGGCCAACGAGAACAGCCAGGACCAGTTCTACCGGGCCTCGCAGGACCAGCGGGACGCTCTGCGGGCCGACCTCAGCTGGGAGCAGCGGGAGGCCCTCCACGACCGCCTCGACCGGAACGTGCGGCAGGCGTACGAGAAGGACAGCGAGAACAAGCAGTTCCTGGGGACGGGGATGAAGGTGGTGGCGGCCGCCGGTGCGGCCGCCCTCGCGCTGGGCGTGGTCTTCGTCGGCGGCAAGGTCGGTGGTGCGAGCGAGGGTGGTTCCGAGGGATCCCAGCAGGACTAAAGCTTGTTCCCAATGCCTGTGCTGGGGCATTTCCCTGGTATGGGTGGGGTGCTGCGGGCTGAGCCGGTGTGGGTGGAGACGTTCATGGGTCTGCTGGTGCGGCAGTTCGAGGGCCTGGTCCGCGTCGTGCTTGAGCGCGGTGGCAATTGGCCGGGCGGTGGCAGGCCGTGGTGCCTGCCGCTGGCGGACCGGATCCTGCTGGTGGCCGTGTACTACCGGACGAATCTCACGATGCGGCAGCTGGCGCCGTTGTTTGGGATCTCGACGGCGACGGTGTGCCGCATCGTCCAGCGCCTGGGCCCGCTGCTGGCTCTGGAGGCCGCTTCACGCCCGGCCGCGGGCGTGGAGCGGCTGTGGGTCGTGGACGGCACCCTGATCCCGGTGCGGGGCCGTACGGTCGGTGCGTCGAGCCGCAACTACTGTTTCTCGGCGAACGTGCAGGTCGTCATCGACGCCGACACCTGACTCGTGGTCGCCACCGCCCGTCTGGCCTCGGGCAACAAGGCCGACGCCATGTCTGGCGTGCCTGGCCCGCCTCCTCCTCGACGAGTTCGACGCCACCATCGACCTCGTCACCGAGACCTTCGAACCCCACCGCCTCTGCGCCTACCTGCACAGCCTCGCGTCGTCGGCGTACACCACGTTCTACGAGCACTGCCCCGTCCTCAAGGCTCCAGCCCGGAGGTCATGGAGACCCGACTGCTGCTCTGCCAACTCACCGGCCAGACTCTCCGCCAGGGCAAGGACATCCTCGGAATCGGAACGCCCGAGAGGTTGTAGCTGACGAAAGCCTTCGAGTGGGTCAGCCATGATCGGCTCACTCGAAGGCTTTTCGTGTAGTGGCGGGCGCGACCCGCTTGCATGGAGTCAGCGGCCTGCCAGCACTGTGTACTGCTACCCCGTGGAGCGCATCAGGGTCACGCTGCGGCCTCGGTTCTCGATGCCGACGTAGGCGTTGACGAGGAAGGGAGCCAGCTTCGGAGTTGCCCGGTCGGCACCGGTGCGGGCGTCGAGGATGACATTGCCGTTGGTCGTCCGGCCGTACACCGCTCCATGCCACACGGCGGTGACCGCCGGCACGAGTCGTCCTCCCGGCGTCTCTGTGATCGACCAGAGCCATTTCATCGACGTCGCGTCCAAGGCCGCGATCGAGTGCGTCTGGCCGAACAGCTGGTCGTTGCAGAGGATGACGGACGTTCCGTCGAAGTCACAGTGCCAGGGGTGCACATACGCTCCTGGCCCCGGGTGGGCGCGGATCGCTCCGGTACGGGCGTCAACGATGACGAACCCATCGGAGGCCGACATCGCGAGCAGGCCGGGGCCGGCGGAGGAGGCGACGGCGTGGCTTTCCGTGTGGACGGCCGACCATCGGGGACTGCCGTCCGACGCGCCGTAGCCTGCGAGCTGACGCTCGCCGTACGTCGGAGCCTCGGCACCGGCCACGATGCCATCGACAAGCTGCATCGCGTGGAAATCCGCCCGGGTCCATCGAAGCTGCCCGGATCCCGCGTCGACCACATAGGTCGTCTCGTCGTCGGACACGACCACGCTCTGGTCGTCCACGGCCACCACCTGCGCCGCCCTGATGCCGTCTGCGAGCAGCGAATCGTCGTGACTCAAAGCCTCCTTGTCCGGAGGCGTAATCACGAGGTCGACCTGAGCGCTCCAGACGGTCTTGCCCGTCGTGGAGTCGGCGGCCAGTACCTCGATCACGTTTCGGCCCCTGCCCGTACCCGTGCCCGGGATGAAACGGGAGAACGCCACGAGCACGGCGTCAATGCCGTGGAAGTGGGCGGGTAGTGGCGCGGCCCTCTCGGACCCGAAGCCGCTCTTCGTAGCGGGGATGGTGCTGCTCGCACTCCAGAGCGTGTTCCTGGTGACGGCGTCGACGGCTTTCATGCCGTCCTCGGTGGTCACGAAGGCGGTTGTGTCCTTCAGCGAGATCGCCGGCCGTTGCCGTGTGGGGCTTGATGTCGAGGGCTGGACGCCCTCGTCGAGTGCATCCCCTGTGCCGTTGCCGTCGCCGAATTCGAATGACGTCGGCGGGTCGTATGCCTGGAGTTGCCGGGCCGCCGGGGGAATCCCGTCTGCGGACAGGGGAGTTGAACCGCTACAGCCAGACAGCGGGCCAGCCAACGCCACCACCAGGGCGACAGCCCCAGCCCAGCGCCGATGCCGACAGCGAGCCGCGAAGATCATCATTCCCCCTTTGCTTGATCACCGAAGCAGTGCAGACTGTACCTGACAGTGATCGACCGGTTCCGGAAATGCCGCCCTGGAAGGATCCACGCCACGGCGCAGCGAGCACCTCGGGACCGGTTGATCACGGAAGGGACTACACGCCTCCACCTGTCGGCCCTGACCGATAGGGTCAAGGCTGTGAAGGAAGGCCGTGGTTCGTCCGCGGCCGGAAGCAGGGACCAGGGAGGGCGCAGGGGTGTCGGCAACAGGCAAAGACGGCAACTCGGGGGCGCGTCGGCCGAAGCCTGCACCGCCGCGCGTGCAGCGCTGGTTCCAGGAACGCCCCTCCCCATTCCCGCACGAGCAGGAAGCGCTCGACCACGTCAAGGCGCTGATGCCGCCGGCGGAGCCCTTCCGGGCGTGGGCGACCTTCTCGTTCACGGCCTCCTCGGGGCGCGTCAACGAGTGCGACCTGTTCGTTCTGGTACCACGCGGTCTCTTCCTCGTGGAGCTCAAAGCGCACCCGGGGCGTCTCGTCAACAACGGGAGCACCTGGAACTTCCACGGCCCCGACCGGCTCCGCACGATCGACAACCCGCTGCACCTGACCGACCTCAAGTCCAAGGAACTGCGGAGCAAGCTTTCCTGGGCCGCCGGGAAGTTCCACACCGGCGTGCGCATCCCGTTTATCTCCCCGGCGGTGTTCCTGTCCGCCCCGAGCCTGCGATCCGAACTCGACGCCGGCCAGCAGACCAACGTCTACGGCCGTGACGACGGTGCCAGCGGCCTGCCCCGCGTCTGGCAGGACTTCCTCGGACTGCCGCCGCAGCGAGACTCCGAGGCCGCCCGGCGCGAGCGATTCGAGTTGGCGCGGGCCCTGCCCGATCTCATGAAGAGGATCGGCGTCAAGGCATCCACCGCCCACCTGAACTTCGGCGACGGCTGGAACCTCGCCGGGCGCCCCCTTGACGGAGGCCCCACCTGGGAGGACCGCCTTGCCATCCGCGAGCAGCCCATCCGCGAGGAAGGCCGCGTCCGCGTCTACCTGGTGAGCCTCCAGGCAACCGCGGAGACCCGAAACTCGGTCGAACGAGCAGCCCGGCGCGAGTACCAGGTCCTCCAGGGCATCAGCCACCGCGGCATCGCCCAGGCCCGGGAGTTCCGCGACCACCAGGGCGGCCCGGCCATCCTCTTCAACCACCGCGCCGCCGACCTGCGCCTGGACGCCTACCTGGCCACCTACAGCGCTTCATTGACCCACGAGACCCGGCTGGAGCTGGTACGCCAGATCGCCGACGCGCTGCGCTACGCCCACCAGCGCTCGCTCTACCACCGCGCGCTCGCGGCCAGGTCGGTGTACGTCTCCTGCAAGTCAGACGGGTCCAACCCGGTCGTGCGCATCATCGACTGGCAGGTCGCCGCCCGCGACTTTGACAGCACCTCGCACACCTCCCTCGGCACCCCCAGCGCCGGCGGCGATCACGTCGAGAACGCCGCACAGGTCTACCTGGCGCCGGAGTTCGAGATGGAGTTCGCCGACCCGGTCGACCTGGACATCTTCGGCCTCGGCGCCCTCGCCCACCTGATCCTGGCCGGCGAGCCACCGGCCGAGCGGCGCAGCGCCATGATCGAGCGGCTGACGAACGACGGCGGACTGCGTCCGTCCGCCGTGTCGGACGCCGTGTCGGAAGAACTCGACGGCTTGGTGTTCCGGGCAACCCGGGCGGACGTGGCCGAACGGCTCGACTCGGTGGACCGGTTCCTGGACGAACTCGACCGAATCGAGCACGCAGCCGCCACGGAAGTATCGGCGCCGGTCGGCATCGACCCGCTCGCGGCGATGGCAGGGCAGAACGTCGATGCGGAGTGGACGGTCGAGAGGGTCCTCGGCACCGGAGCCACCGCCAGGGCTCTGCTCGTGCGGCGCGAGGTGGAAGATCTCGGGGGCGCGATCCGGGTCGATCGGCGCGTGCTCAAGGTTGCCCTGGACGAGACCCGCGACGACCGCCTCGAATCCGAGGCTGACGTGCTGGCCAAGGTCGGCGGTGGCGCCGTTGTGCGGCTGCTCGATGGTCCGCGCAAGATCCACAACCGGACGGTGCTGGACCTCGAGTACGCCGGCGAGCGCTCACTCGGTGCCCGACTGCGTGGGGACGGGCGCCTGACCTACCACGAGCTTGAGCGCTTCAGCAGCGACCTCTTCAACGCCCTCGACCAGTTGGCCGGCAAGGGCGTGCGGCACCGCGACCTCAAGCCGGACAACTTCGGCGTGCTCCAGCGGGCCGACCGGTCCTGGCAGCTGGTGCTCTTCGACTTCTCCCTCGCCGAGGCATCGGAGCGGGACGTGAAGGCCGGCACCCGCGGCTACCTCGACCCGTTCCTCGACACACCGCGCCGGCCGGTCTTCGACAACCACGCCGAGTACTACGCCGCGGCCGTCACCCTGCACGAGATGGCATCCGGCGAGCGCCCCCGCTGGGGCGACGAGATGACCGATCCCCGCACCACCGACGACGAGTACCCGGTGATCGCGGAGGACGTCTTCGAGCCCGCGCTGAAGGAAGGACTGAAGGCGTTCTTCCGGCGGGCACTCCATCGGGACGCTGACCGTCGCTTCGACACCCTGCGGCAGATGCACGAAGCCTGGCAGGCCGTGTTCGCCAAGGCCGATGCGGTGGCTCCGGACGATGAGGACGACGAGACGGAGGATCTGGAGGCCGCCCGCGACCGCGTCGCCGCGCAGGCCGAAGCGGACACCCTGCTCAAGGACGCCGGCCTCTCACCACGCGCACAGTCGGTGGCCAACTCCTTCGGTGCGACCACCGTGGGTGAACTTCTCAGCGTGCCGCTGCACCAGATCGCCCGTGCCCGAGGTGCCGGTGCGGTGATCCGCAAGGAACTCAACCGCCGGCACAAGCAGTGGACCGCGAAGCTCCGAAAGGCCGCCGCGCCCGGCCCGAAGCCGGCAGGAGGCTCAGGGACCGCGGCCGTGGAGCCGAAGGTGGACCTGGCAAATCTGCCAGCGGACATCGCAGCCCGCGCCAGCATCGACGAGCTCGCCGCCCACCTCGACCCGGGCCCGGCCAGCAAGGGCTCGCGCAAGCGCGACATCATCCGGCTCACGCTCGGCCTGCCCGGCGTCGATGGCGAGCTCTCCACACTGCCGGTCTGGTGCTCGCAGACGGACATCGCCAAGGCACTGCCCACCTCGCAGGCGACCGTCTCGCGGAGCCATGTGGCTGCGATCCAGTCCTGGGCGGCAGATCCTGTGCTGGCGACGCTGCGGGAGGAAATCGTCGCCTTCGTCACCGGGGCAGGGCGCGTTGTCACCGCGCAGGAAGTGGCAACCGACCTGCGGATCCGCAAGGGTGTGCGGGAAGAGGACCCACAGCGTGCGGAGGTGCTCGCGCTCGCCGTGGTCCGCGCGGCTGTCGAGGCGGAAGCCTGGCCGCAGGACAAGGACCATGATGGTCAGCCGCGGCTCGCCGTGCTTCGGCGAAGCGGCAGGGTCTTCATCGCGTGCGAGTCCTTGGTGGGGACCAACGACCCCAGCGCGCCTGAGCTCGCCGACTACGCTCGGTCGCTCGGACAGCAGGCGGACCGGCTCGCGCTGACCGAGCCGCTGCCGGACCGTGCCGTCGTGATCCGCGACCTGCGATCCGTGCCGCTGCCGTCGGGCATGACGCCTCTCTCGGACGGTCGCATGGTGGCGCTCGCGTCGGCTGCCGCCCAGGACGCCCTGTACTCGCCGCGTCTGGAGCTCTATCCGAGGGGCCTCGGCCTTGCACAGGCGATCCGAATCTCGCAGGCCGCCGCCGGTGTGCGGCGTGACCGGGGCGCGACCGCGGAGGAACTCCTCGCCAAGGTGCGGCTTCGCTTCCCGGATCTTGATCTCGGCGAGCCGACGGCGGTCGAGCTGGAAGAGGCTCTGGCCGAGGCGATGAAGCAGGCGCTTCAGCATGCCGGATTCGTCCTCGAATACGACCGGGAGACCAAGCGTTTCCGCGCCCCGGTCCCGGAGGGCGTTCGCTCAATGACGGCCTCCGCGACCGCTACCACACTGTTCCCGAGCGCGGCAGGCGTGGCCGCAGCATCGGCGGCGGCCGGGCGAGACCCGAAGGTACTCCTCGAAGCCAAGCTGGAGGACGCCCTGCACCGTGGAGGCTTCCTCGCCCTGACCCTCCGAGGCAAGCACCTTCCCGGGGCAGCAGAGCTCATTGCCCAGGCATATGGGGTGGAGCCGGTCTCGCTGGGCGGGCTGTTCCTTCGGGAGTTCCGTGCCCTCGCGGCCCAGCACGGCACCGAATGGGGGCGAGTCCTGACTATCGACACCAAGTTCACCGAGTCCGGCGAACTGCCGCGAGGGCTTGCCTCCTACGTCAAGGGCGCGTGGTCTCGAGTGGGTGAGCACCTGCGTGACCGAGTCGAGGGAGCTCGGTCGACGGACGTGCTCTTCCTCCACGATGCGGGTCTGGTCGCTCGATACCAGGACGCTGGTGGGCGGGAATTGCTGGTCACCCTGCAGAACGCAGCCCGCCGGGAGACCGACGCCCCGCACGGGCTGTGGCTGCTCTGCCCGCAGGAGGCGCCGCACGAGACCCCGCAGCTCGACGGGATGATCGTCGAGGTGCTCGGCGAGGCGGAGCGGGCCGTGCTGATCAGGGACTTCCTGGACGAGCTCCGAGCGCGGAGTGCTGCAGCCTGACGATATGCGCCTCTGCGGCGGACCCGAGCTTCGGAACAGCCGATCGTTCGAGTGCGCCGAACTGGCAAAATGGGGAACCGTACGGTCCGCCTGGACCGACGGATGGACGGACAAGGGACGGGCGCTGTGACGGGTCGGGGAGTGGACCAGAACGAGCTGCTGAAGGACCTGCGCAAGCAGGTGGCGGCTCTGGAGGACGACCTGCGAGAGCGCAGCCAAGACGTGCCGGAGTTCGCGGCGACGCTGGAAGACGAGTACCGACGCGCTCGGGCGGCTGAGCGCACGGCCGCAACGTTCGAGAGCTGGCGCGAGGAGCGGATCACGCAGGCTGCCGTCGCCTGGGCGCTCGGCACGGTCTTTGTCCGCTTCTGTGAGGACAACGGGCTGATCGAATGGCCCTGGATCGCCGGCCCTGGCGAGCGGCTGGTGATCGCAGAGGAGCGCCACGAGGCGTACTTCCGGGAGAACCCCGAGCAGAACGACCGCGACTGGCTCGTCGCGGCGTTCGATCACCTCGCGGCGGCGAACGAGACGGCAGGCGGGCTCTTCGACCGCAACCACAACCCGCTGTGGGGGCTTACCCCCAGCTTCGAGGCGGCGCGGGCGCTGCTGGCGTTCTGGCGTCGCCGGGGAGAAGACGGCGAAGCTGTCCACCTCTTCGAAAGCGAGGACTGGGATACTCGCTTCCTCGGTGACCTCTACCAGAACCTGAGCGAGCACGCGCGGAAGACGTATGCGCTGCTACAAACCCCCGAGTTCGTGGAGGAGTTCATCCTCGACCTTACGCTAGAGCCTGCGGTTGAGGAGTTCGGGCTGTGGCCTGAGCTGACGACTCGTGAGGGCGAGTCGCGACCAATCGTTCGGCGGGGATTGCGGACAATCGACCCCGCGTGTGGGAGTGGGCACTTTCTGCTTGGCCTGTTCCAGCGGCTGCTGGCTAAGTACCGGGCGGAGGCAGGTCCGGGCGTAGACGACTGGGCCAATGTGCGGGCCGCGCTGGACGCGGTGCACGGATGCGACAAGAACCCATTCGCTGTCAGCATCGCCCGATTCCGGCTGTTGCTGGCTGCACTTAAGGCAGCAGGTGTGGAGCGCCTGGATCTGGCGCCAAACTTCCCTATTAATGTGGCGGTCGGCGACTCGCTGTTGCACGGGCGCGGTGTAGGTAAGCGAAAGCAGAAGGGCAAGTCGGACGACGACCTTTTCGCGGCCCTGGGGATGTCGGTAGACGCGGATGAGGCGGAGTCGGATAGCGCGTTCGCGTACTCGACCGAAGACGTGAATGAGTTTGTGCACAGTTGCGACCTTCTGGGGCGCCACTCCTACCATGTGGTGGTCGGCAACCCGCCGTATATCACAGTGAAGGATAAGCACGAGAACGGGAATTATCGCGACGCATACAGCTCCTGCGCTGGGACGTATGCACTGTCGGTGCCCTTTGCGCAGCGAATTTTCGATCTGGCGACGCGCGAGCATCAGGGGTTCACTGGGCAGATTACGTCGAATTCTTTCATGAAGCGGGAGTTTGGCAAGAAGCTCATCGAGGAGTTCTTTCGAACTCAGGTGAAGCTGACGCACGTTATCGACACCTCGGGAGCTTACATCCCGGGGCATGGAACTCCGACAGTTATCTTGATTGGTCGAAATACGGACCGAGGCTGGGGGGATCCCATCAGAGCCGTGCTGGGTATTCTTGGTGAACCCGGGCAGCCTGAAGATGCAGCAAAAGGATCGGTGTGGCGTGCCATCGTGGAACAGGTAGGGAGCCCGGGCGGCGAGTCGAATTGGGTAACCGTAGAGGACGCCAACCGTGATCGTTTTGCCGCGCACCCCTGGTCCGTGAGTGGTGGTGGCGCGGCTGATCTTCAGGCTCAACTCGAACGGATGCCTCGACGCCTCGGTGACCTTGTTGGCGAGATCGGCTTTGGAGCGGTTACTCGCGAAGATGGCGCATATATGGTGGGTGGTGGAACCCTCAACCGAAAAAGGATTGATGCTGGTCGCCGACGCCCGCTGGTCGAAGGGGATGTTGTTCGGGATTTTGCGATTGCTGATACGATCGAATCTCTGTGGCCCTACGGCGCCGATTCGCTCGAAGCGGAAGCTGAAGCCGAGGTTCTCGATTTTCTTTGGCCGTACCGTTCGATATTGCGGGAGCGTGTCGCATTCGGCGCTACTCAGCTAGAGCGGGGACTCGAGTGGTATGAGTACTCGATGTTTTTCACCAAGCGCTATCGTATGCCCTTGTCGATTTCGTTCGCGTTCGTTGCGACGCATAATCATTTCGTGCTGGACCGCGGCGGGAGAGTATTTAGCCGCTCCGCCCCGGTGATTAAGCTGCCGGCGGGGGTGTCGGAGAAGGAACATCTGGATCTGCTCGGCGTGCTGAATTCCTCGGTGGCTTGCTTCTGGCTGAAGCAGGTTAGTCAAGCGAAGAGTGGTGCCGACAATACGAGTGGTGGAGGGAATAGGTGGAGTCCCGAAGCTTGGATGAAGGACTATGAATTCACCGGCACCAGGCTGGTGAAGTTTCCGGTTCCTGCCGCTCTTGCGAATCGCTATGGTTCTGCACTTGATGAGCTCGCTCAAGAGCTCGCAATGACCGAGCCAGCAGCTATTGCGGCCGACCAGGACAGCGTGCCGAATCGTGAGGCTCTCCGTCTTGCTCGGGTTGCTCACACGTCGACTCGCCAGCGGATGATTGCGATTCAGGAGGAGCTGGATTGGTGGGCGTATGGTGCGTATGGCATGCTCAAGGACGGAGAGCTGGCCGCGCTCACAGCTGAGAATTTCTCTGACGTGCCTGAAGTTGCTCTAGGCGAGCGGGCTTTCGAGATTGTGCTCGCACGCAAGGCAGTAGGAAATTCGGGCACAGCTTGGTTCAAGCGCCACCGGTCCACCCCTGTCACGGAGATCCCTGCTCGCTGGCCTCAGTGGTATCGCGACGTCGTTCAGCGCCGGATCGATGTCATCGATAGGCGGCGGGATATCGCGCTGATTGAGCGGCCTGAGTGCAAGCGTCGCTGGTCGATGCCTACCTGGGAGAAGCGGGAAGAGGACGCACTCCGTACCTGGCTGCTTGATCGCTGTGAGCGCGAGGACCTGTGGTTCTATACGCGCGATGGAATGCGCCAGCCACGTACGCTCACGCCGGCAGGGCTGGCGGACCTGTTTTCCCAGGACGCTGACGTTCACGCGGTAGCTGAACTGTACGCGGCGGACCACCTCGGTAAGCGCGACCTCAGACTTGCTGATGTCCTCCGCGAGATCCTCACTGATGAGCACGTTCCTTATCTCGCTGCACTGCGATACAAGGACTCCGGTCTGCGTAAGCGTGAGCAGTGGGAGACGGTGTGGGAGCAGCAGCGCGAGGAGGATCGAACCGGGGAGCGGCTGGAGATCGCGGTCCCGTCGAAGTACTCCGGTGCGGATTTCCGGAAGCACTCGTACTGGTCGAACCGGGGCAAGCTCGATGTGGCAAAGGAGCGGTTCATCTCCTACCCGGATGCTGGACCGGAGGCCGACCCCAAGCTGGTTCTCGGCTGGGCCGGTTGGGATCACCGTGACCAGGCGCAGGCCATCATCAACCTCGTGACTGACCGTGTTGAGCGGGACAACTGGCAGGGTGAGCAGCTGATTCCGCTTCTTGCAGGGATGCTGGAGCTGCTGCCCTGGCTGAAGCAGTGGCACGGTGAGTTCGATCCCGAGTGGGACGGCAATCCTGCGACCGACTGCCAGGAGTGGCTGGAGGCCCAGCAACGCGAGCACGGCATCACGACGGATGCGGTGCTCTCCTGGCGTCCGTCCGCGCCCAAGCGCGGCAGGGCGGCGGCCAAGTAACGTGCAGCCATTGCACGATCGCACCGACATGTTTTCCACGACGAAGGGAACCGCGACCCGCGATGTCCAGCACTGAGCTCTTCCTCCGGGACGTCTTGGACATCCCTGACGCGGTCCTCGCCGGCAAGTTCAAGGTCGAGCTGTCCGGCGGGTTCGAGGAGACCCAGCGTCTGGTCGACGAGTACGTCGTCACCGATCAGCTGAAGGAAGCCTTCGGCAAGGCGCTCACCCTCGTCCGCAGCTCGGTTCGCGACGGTTCGTCGAACGCCGCGTACCTGCACGGCTCGTTCGGCTCCGGTAAGAGCCACTTCATGTCAGTGCTCCACGCGGTGCTCAACAACGAGCCAGCCGCCCGCTCCAAGCCACGTCTGCAGGAGGTCATCGCCGAGCACGACGACTGGCTTCGCGACCGCCGATTCCTCATGGTCCCGTACCACCTCGTCGGCGCCGCCGACCTGGACTCCGCACTGCTCGGTGGCTACGTCCGTGCGATCCGTCGTATAGACCCGAACGCGCCGACGCCGCCGGTCTACCGGGCCGATGCGATGCTGGACGACGCCCGCTACAACCGCAGCATCGAGGGCGACGAGCTGTTCATCCGTAAGCTCGGGGACCGTGCTGTCAGCGGCGGCACGGGCCAGCCCAGTGCCGCGGACGAGGACGACCTGGTGCCGCTGGAGGAGGCCGCAGCACCTTCCACCGGCTGGACCAGTGCTGACCTGGACCGCGCGTTCGCGGCTCCGCCCGGCGACTCGCTGCGTGAGGCGCTGGTCTCCGCGCTGCTCAGCGGACCGATGAAGTCCTACGCTCGCGGCGCCAGCGGTGACGCGAACGCCTTTATCCCTCTCGAGGACGGCCTGTCCGTCATCAGCCGGCACGCCAAGTCGCTCGGCTACGACGGCATCGTCCTGTTCCTGGACGAGCTGGTCCTCTGGCTTCAGGCCAGGATGAGCGACCAGGACTTCGTGAAGACCGAGGTCGGCAAGCTCGTCAAGATCATCGAGTCGGGGGTGGCGGACCGGCCGGTGCCCATCGTCTCCTTCGTATCGAGGCAGAGGAACCTCTCCCAGCTCGTCGGTGAGGACGTCACTGGCGCCGAGGTGAAGAACCTGGAGTCCCAGGTCGGGTACCTCGCCCAGCGCTTCGACGTGATCAACCTGGAGGACCGGAACCTCCCGGCGATCATCAAGGAGCGCGTGCTCAAGCCCCGCTCCCCGGAGGCCCGGGCCGCCCTGGATGCGGCCTTCGCCGACTTCGAGCAGGCGAACGCACGGGTCAAGGACGCGCTGCTTGACTCCCAGGGCGCCACCCAGTCGGACTGGTCGGATTTCCGCGACGTTTACCCGCTGACGCCGGCCCTGCTGAACGTCCTGGTCGCGCTGTCAGGTGCGCTCCAGCGCGAGCGGACCGGTCTGAAGCTGCTCCAGGACCTGCTGTGGCGGCGGCGCGAGGACATGAAGGTCGGCCAGATCATCCCGCTGGGTGACCTGTGGGACGTCCTTTCCGGCGGCATGGGCGACGCGTTCACCGAGAAGCTCCGCAAGGAGGGTGGGCAGGCCAACCGGTTCTACGAGAAGGTCCGTCCCTGGATGCTGGAGCGCTACCAGGGCGAGGAGAGCGCCGACTTCCGGGCCACCGACCGGCTCGTCAAGACACTCCTGCTGGCCTACCTGACCCCCGAGGTCCCGGCTCTGGCCCGGCTGACCGCGCGCCGT
Organism: Kitasatospora aureofaciens; assembly: GCF_019192735.1. Classification (GTDB taxonomy): domain Bacteria; phylum Actinomycetota; class Actinomycetes; order Streptomycetales; family Streptomycetaceae; genus Kitasatospora; species Kitasatospora aureofaciens_A. The sequence goes on along the minus strand of NZ_JAHTKP010000001.1, from coordinate 239,684 downwards.
CTTGCGGACCTCAACCACGGTTCCGTCAAGCGCACCCGGACGATCACCGACGACAAGGTGGCGCTGGCGCGCCTGGAGGAGCTGCAGGGCGAGTTCGGTGGGGAGCTGCGTTCGGACGGCGGCAATGACCCGGTGTTCGCCCTACACCTGTCCGACCTTGACGTCGAGCCGCTGCTGGACGCCGTCGGCGAGGTCGACCGGGTGAGCGCACGGCGCGTCTGGATCAAGGAGACCCTCTGGAACGCGCTGGACATCAAGGACACCGAGGGGTTCGTCTGCGAGCACGAGATCGTGTGGCGCGGCACCAAGCGCACCGCCGAGTTCGTCTTCGGCAACGTCCGTGACGCCCAGGAGATCCCGGACGACCACTTCATCCCCTCGGTCGACGGGCGGGTGCGCTTCGTCATCGACTACCCGTTCGACGTCGCCGGCCAGTACCCGAGCAACGACGCCGCGCGGGTCCGTCAGCTGCTGCGGGACGAGCGGCACCACCAGCCCACCGTGGTGTGGCTGCCGGCGCACCTCTCGCGTCAGCGTGCCGGCCAGCTCGGGCGACTCCTGAAGATCAACTACGTGCTGGAGCGGGAGCGCCTCGACGACCTCGCGGTCAACTACTCCGCCGAGGACCGCGTCCGCATGCGCCACCAGCTCCAGGCGCAGCGGGACAACCTCACCTCCCAGCTCACCGTCACGCTGGGCCAGCTGTACGGCATCAGCCGCCTGGACGAGGCCAACGCCGGTGCACCGGTGGGGGAGGACGGCCACCTGCTGTCGATGCTGCCCGGCCACCGGCCCCGGCTGGAAGCCGCCGCCGGCTTCAAGGGCAACATGCTTCGGATCGCCGACGGTGTCTTCCAGGAGCTGTACCCGAAGCACCCTAACTTCGACCCGTCCGGCAACCGCAAGGCGATCACCCCGGCCGAGTTGAAGACTGTGCTCGGCTGGATCACCAAGGCCATGGAGGACGGCTCCGGGCGCGTGGAACTCGACCGCGGGCAGATGGCGGTCGTCAAGAGGATCGTGCACCCGCTGGAGCTCGGGGAGGTCCACGACGGTCCGCTGACCCTGAGTACCGAGTGGCGCCGGCGGATCGACCAGTACGCCGCCCAGCAGCAGATCACGGGCGAGTACAAGGTGGAGGACATCCGCCAGTGGATCGCCAAGCTCGGCTGGACCGGGCTGGACAAGCAGGTCAGCAGTCTGCTGATCGCCACCTATGCCCTGCTGGCCGACCGGTCCTGGGTCTACAACGGCAAGGCCGAGTCGGCGGCGCCGCCCCTGCAGTCGATCGGGGCCGGCCACGTTCTGCGGGCTCAGGAGAAGCCCAGCGAGGCCGAGTTCGCCACCGCGCGGGAGCGTGCGGCGGCGCTCTTCGGCGTCTCCGGGGTGCCGCCCGTGCTGTTCGCCCGCAACGTCGCGAAGCTCGCGGCAGCGGTGCGTGCGAAGGCCGAGGCAGTGGAGCCGGCCGTCGAAGGGGTGCGCAGCTCCCTCGGAAAGCCGCAGCACGCCATCGCGCTGGGCCTTGGCGATTCGCGTGCGCCCCGCCTGCTGGCGGCTCGGCATGCCGCGGACCTCGTCCAGCGGCTGACGCGGCACCAGGACGACACTCCGCTGGTCAAGGAACTTGCCGCGGTCGCGTACGACATCACCGATCAGGAGCTGGGTGCCGCTGTCGGCTCGGCGGAGACCGTTCTCAAGGCGCTCGACCGTACGCAGTGGGATCTGCTGGAGAGCGTCCGCGAGTACACCGGACGGACGGACGGGATCGGCGATCGCGCGCAGCGACTGATCGCCGAGGTGGAACGTGCCGCTCACGAGGATGAGTTCGCCCGTCAGCTCGCGCCCGTCCTGGACAAGATCCAGCCGCAGTCTCTGGCGCTGATCCGGGACGCGGCCCGGCTGGCCGCTGTCGCCGCACCGGTGGCACCTCCCGCGGCGCCGCTGTCGTCGCCGATGCCGGAGGAGCCGCCGACCGAGGCTGGCCAGGTCAGCCTGACCTTCCACGGCCAGCCGCCCCTGCCCACCTCGCCCGCCGAACCGAGCGCGCCTGCCGCTCCCGCCGGCACCACCGCTGCGGCTGGTCCTGCGGCGGCCGTGCCGCGCCGCTCCACGCGCAGGGTGGCGGCCCGGGCCGGGGAGACCGCGTTCGAAAGTGCGCTGGCGGATCTGCTGGGCGAGATCCGGGAGTTCGCTGCCACCAATCCTGATTCCGAGATTGAGATCGGGTGGTGGAAGCCCTCGGACGAGCCCGGAGCGGGCGGTAGCGTGAGCGAAGGGGCGGCGCAGTGATGTCGGCCCAGCCGCCCCTGGTCAACCGCCGGGTCATCGAGGCACTTCTGCGTCTGGAGCTTCCCAATGAGCCGGACCGCCGGCTCGTCCTGGTCCACGGCCGGTACGAGAGCGGCGCGGCTGCCGAGTTCACCGCTTCCCTGGCTGAGGACAAGCGCCGGATCGAGGTCGTGGAGCAGCACTCCGTCCTTGGTATCTCCGACGCCTGGCACCGCCATCAGGAAGATGCTACGGGCGTGGGTTCGGTGCTTGTGGTCACCACCACGGTCGAGGACGAGCAGCTTGGCTGGGACGTGCTCGGCCACGCCCTGCGTCGCCAGGTCCTCAGCGTCGACCGGGCGGAGATCGTCCGGCTGCGATTCGGCGCCACCGGTCTCGACCCGCGCATCCGCGCGGAATCCTGGCTGGTGAACGCTCTCCTCGAAGCAGAGCCCCATGGCGGGTGGCCGCGGCTGGGCTCCGTGCTCACGCTGGATGCGGCGATGCGCGCACTCGTCGAGGCCAGGCTGTCGATCAGCCAGGCATCCCCCGACGCGGCCGGCACCCGCGGAGATGGCCGTCGCGACACCCCGCTGGACGCCGACACCCTGCTGGCCTGGTCCCGCAGCCCCTTCGGGCCCGCCGCCTACGCGGCACTGGCCAAGGACGAGCAGCAGGGTATGCGGGACTGGCTGACCAAGGTCGCCGGCAACGCGGCGTCGCTGCTGCTCGACCTGTGCGCCGCCGGCCGCGGCGAGGAAGCCATGGCCCTCGGCGTCGTCGGCTCCGTGGTGGCAGGCCCTGCTCCATCGGCAGAGACCGGCCTCGCGCTCGGCGGGCTGTTCGGAACCATCCGGCCCAAGCCCGCCGACCTGCGTCCCTTCGCCCTCGCGGTCGAGGGAACACTGATCCGCTGGCTGCTGCAGGCCGAACAGGCAGGACCGGAGCAGCACGCGGCCCACAACCGGGCCCGGGAAGTCCTCGACCAGGCGGACCGGCAGGCCCAGGAAGCCGGCCTGACCGAAGCCCTCGCGGGCAACGCGTACCTGCCCTCCGGGTTCCAGGCTCGCCTCAACGCACTCGCGGCTGTCCTCGACCCCTCCGGCCCCCGCACACGGGACCTCGCCGCGGCCGAGGCCGCCCTTGAGGAACTGCGCCGCCACCACCTCGCGGGCCTGCTGCGCCCGCGTGTCCGCACCGCCGAAGCCGCCGTGCGCCTGGCACGCTGGTTGGCCGGCCCGCAGCCGACCATCGCCTCCGTAGCAGACGCGGTCGAGCAGCACCTCGCCGACTGGGGCTGGGTGGATGCCGCCCTCACCGTCTTGTGGGCCGGCGACGCCGATGCCCAGGAACCGGTCAGTGCCGCCTACCACAGCGTCTACCACGCTGCTCGTGGGCGGCGCGCGGTGATCGACGAGATCTTCGCCCGGTACCTGCGTGAATGGACACGTACCGCGACCGGCCAAACGCCGGCCGGGGCGCTCCTGGTCGAGAACGTGCTCGACACCATCGCCGTCAAGCTCGCCGGCAAGTCAGGCCGGGCCCCGCTGATCCTGCTGGTCGACGGCATGAGCAGCGAAGTCGCCGTCGGCTTCGGCGAAGAACTCGCCCGCCGCGGCTGGCTGGAGACCGGCCCCGCCCGGGGCCGCCGCACGGCCGCAGTCGCCGCGATCCCCTCACTCACCCGCATCAGCCGGGCCTCCCTCCTCACCGGCAGCCTCACCCAGGGCGGCCAATCGGTGGAGAAGCCCGGCTTCGAGGCGTTCTGGTCCCGGCAGCGCCGTTCGGCTGTCCTGTTCCACAAAGCGGACATAGGAGGGGCGGCCGGTCAGCGGCTCTCTGACACGCTGCAGCGCGAGCTGGCCGGCGAGGCGGTCGTCGGCGTCGTGCTGAACACGGTCGACGACTCACTCGATCACGCGGCCCAGGGCGACCGCACACGGTGGCGCCTCGCCGACGTGACCTACCTGGACGAGCTCCTCGCCGCCGCACGCCTCTACAGCCGACCCGTCGTCATCGTCGCCGACCACGGCCACGTCCTCGAGCGGGGCGAAGGACTCGACGCCCCGGCAGCCGCCGGGAACGTGAGCGCCGCGCGCTGGCGCCTCGGCGAACCGGGATCCGGCGAAGTCCTGCTCACCGGACCGCGCGTCCTCGAAGGCGATGGCCGCATCGTCGCGCCATGGCGCGAGGACATCCGCTACACGCCCCGCAAGGCGGGCTACCACGGCGGCGCCTCCCTCGCCGAGATGACCGTCCCGGTCCTGACGCTGCTGCCCGTCGACGCCGACCCACCCAAGGACTGGCACCTCCTCGCACCGGAGGACGTCACCCCGTCCTGGTGGAACGCCGGCGCCCCCACCCGCGATGCGGCACGCGTCGCCGAGCAGACAGACACGTCGTCGACCCCGGCCCAGCCCACGGACGGCCAGGAACCCATGGAGGAGACGCGCGAAGCCGCCGAGACGAGCACCCCGTCGGACGGCCCCTCCTTCGGGACAAAGCTGGTGGCGTCCGAAACCTTCCGTTTCCAGCGGAAGTTCGTCCGCAGGTCGCTCGAGCCCGCGGTCATGGCCGCCGTCGTCGACGCCCTTGTGGCAGCGGACGGCGTCCTGTCCCTGACCGCCGTGGCGGCGGCAGCGGGCAAGGCCGGCCGCAACGCAGACGGCTTCGCCGCCACACTGCAACGACTCATGAACGTAGAGGGCTACCCCGTGCTGGAATTCAGCGACAACGGAACCAGGCTGCGGCTCAACGTGCCGCTCGCCCGTGAACAGTTCCAGGTGGACAGCTGATGAGCACCGACCAGTCGGCATCCATGGGACACGCGGGTTCCGTGAGCGCGGCCCGCCGCCGCGATGTGATCGATGCCCTGCGCCGCGGCACCGTGCCCCAGTTCGGGCTCGACCTCTTCGCCGTCGGCCTCGACCGCTTCGAACGCGCCCTCGACGACGACCTGACCGTCGTCACCCGAGGCGGCGCCGCCTTCCACGCCGTCCGCGGCGACTACGGATCCGGCAAGACCTTCTTTGCCCGCTGGCTGGCCGAGCGGGCCAAGCGCATGGGCCTGGCCACGGCCGAGATCCAGATCTCCGAGACCGAGACCCCGCTGCACCGGCTGGAGACCGTCTACCGACGCCTGACCGAACGCCTGTCCACCGCGAGCCACGCCCCGAGCGCCCTGCGCGCCATCGTCGACTCCTGGTTCTACACCCTGGAAGAGGAAGTCCTCGACGCCGGAGACGTACCCGAGGACGACACCGAAGCCCTCGGCAAAGCCGTCGATGCGCTCATGGAGTCCCGCCTCGCCGACGTCGCCCGCACTACCCCCGCGTTCGCAGCGGCCCTGCGCGGCTACCGCCACGCCAAGGCCGCAGGCGACGCCGCAACGGCCGAGGCGCTCATCGCCTGGCTCGGAGGCCAGAAGTCCGTCGCCGCCGGCGCCCGCCGGACCGCCGGCGTCCGCGGAGACCTCGACCACTTCGCAGCCCTCGGCTTCCTCCAAGGCCTGCTGACCGTCCTGCGCGACTGCGGACACCCCGGCCTGCTGCTCGTCCTCGACGAGATCGAGACCCTCCAGCGCGTACGAGGCGACGTCCGGGAGAAGGGCCTCAACGCCCTGCGGCAGCTCCTGGACGAGATCGACGCCGGCCGCTTCCCCGGCCTGTTCCTGGTGATCACCGGCACGCCCGCGTTCTACGACGGACAGCAGGGCGTGCAGAGGCTTCCCCCGCTGGCACAGCGCCTGGCCACCGACTTCACGACCGACCCGCGCTTCGACTCGCCCCGCGCGGTCCAACTGCGCCTCGCTGGTTTCGACCTGGAGCGCCTCGGTGAACTCGGCCGCAGCGTGCGGGACCTCTACGCCGGAGCTGCCCGCAACCCGGACCGGGTCGCCGAACTCGTAGATAACGCCTACATCGCCGAACTCGCCACCGCCGTCACCGGAGGACTCGGCGGCCAGGTCGGCATCGCCCCTCGCGTCTTCCTGCGCAAACTCGTCGCCGACGTCCTCGACCGGGTCGACGAGTTCGACGACTTCGACCCGCGCCGGCACTACGCCCTCACCCTCTCCTCGGCGGAGCTGAGCGAAGCCGAACGCAGCGCTGCTTCCGCGGGCGACATCGAGCTCGACCTATGAGCGACGCCCACACACCTTCCGGCTCAGGAGCCGGGACGGCCGCGCTGTCCCGGCTCCAGCCCGCTCTCGTCCATCACATCGTCAACTCCCTCGGCTGGCGCGAACTCCGCCCCCTTCAGCAGGAGGCCATCGCCCCGTTGCTCGACGGATCGGACGCGGTCCTGCTCGCCCCCACTGCCGGTGGGAAGACCGAAGCCGCGTCGTTCCCGCTGCTGTCCGCCATGGAGCAGCAGCGGTGGACCGGGCTGTCGGTGCTGTACGTGTGCCCGCTCAAGGCCCTGCTGAACAACCTCCTGCCCCGCCTCGAAACGTACGCCGGATGGCTCGGACGGCGCGTGGCACTCTGGCACGGCGACATCCCCCAGACCGCACGCCGGCGCATCCTCACCGACCCGCCGGACATCCTGCTCACCACGCCCGAGTCGATCGAGGCCATGCTGGTGAGCACCAAGGTCGACCAGCACCGCCTCTTCGCCGACCTCCGGACCATCGTCGTCGACGAGGTCCACGCCTTCGCAGGCGACGACCGCGGCTGGCACCTACTCGCCGTCCTCGAACGCCTCCAACACCTGGCCGGACGGCCCATCCAGCGCATCGGCCTGTCCGCCACGGTCGGCAACCCGGGCGACCTCCTCCACTGGCTGCAAGGGTCAGGCCGCGGCCAGCGCCCCGCCCAGGTCGTCGCCCCCGGCGTCGATCTCGCCCCACGCGCCGTCGCCGACGCCACGACGGTCACGCCACCGGGAGACATCGAACTCGACTACGTCGGATCAACCGCCAACGCGGCCAAGGTCATCGCCGCCCTCCACCGAGGCGAGAAGCGCCTGGTCTTCTGCGACTCCCGGCAGCTCGTCGAAGAACTCGGCGCTGCACTCCGCGCCGCCGGCGTCACCACCTTCCTCTCCCACGCCTCCCTCTCCCTCGACGAACGACGCCGCGCCGAAGCCGCCTTCGCCGAAGCCCGCGACTGCGTCATCGTCTCCACCAGCACCCTCGAACTCGGCATCGACGTCGGCGACCTCGACCGCGTCATCCAGATCGACGCCCCCACCACCGTCGCCTCCTTCCTCCAACGCATCGGCCGCACCGGTCGCCGCGCAGGATCCACCCGCAACTGCCTCTTCCTCGCCCGCAGCCACGAGGCACTCCTGAGCGCCTCGGCACTCCTCGTCCTGTGGGGCCGCGGCTACATCGAGCCAGTCACCGCCCCGCCCGAGCCCCGGCACATCATCGCCCAGCAGCTCCTGGCCCTCAGCCTGCAAGAGCACAAGATCGCCCAAGGACTCTGGAACCAGGGCTGGAACGGCCTGCCCCCGTTCGACCCCAGCGCCGAACCCATCCTGCGGCACCTGGTGAACGAGGGCTTCCTCGACCAGGACGGCGAGCTGCTGTTCATCGGCCCGGCCGCCGAGGAGAAGTTCGGCCGCCGCCACTTCATGGGCATCACCGCCGTCTTCACCGCACCACCCGAATTCACCGTCCTCGCCGGCCGCCAGGAGATCGGCCGCACCGACCCCATGCTCCTCACCGAGAAGATCGACGGCCCCCGGGTCCTCCTGCTCGGCGGGCGGAGCTGGAAGGTCACCTGGATCGACTGGACCAGGCGCCGCTGCTACGTCGAACCCTCGGACCTCGCCGGCCGCGCCCGCTGGTTCGGCACCGGCTACAGCGGCACCTCCTACGCACTCAACCAGGCCGCCCGCGACGTGCTGCTCGGAACCGACCCGCCGGTCAGACTCACCCGCCGCGCCACCCAGCAACTCGCGCACGTCCGCGAGCAGAACGTCGATACCGTCCACCCCGGTGGCACCGTCATCACACGGCTCGGCGACGATATCCGCTGGTGGACCTGGGCCGGCTACCGCGCCAACGCCACCCTCACCGCCACCCTCGCCGGCCTCACCGACGAACGCCAGCGCTTCTCCGACGAATACCTACGCCTACGCACCGACCTCACCCCGCAGATGTGGAAGGCCGGTACGGCGGACGCAGCGTCACGCCTGTGCCTGCCTGATGTCGACGTGAAGGCTATGCGCGGGCTGAAGTTCCACGAGGCCCTCCCCGAACGCCTCGCCATGGCCACGCTTGCGAACAGGCTCGCAGACCTCGAATCAGCGGACGTCGTTCTGGCTACCCCGGTCCGGTTCTCAGCCCAAGCGAGGTGAGCACGCCAGCTGGAGTAACCCGGCTTGGTCGCCGACATCCACCGCGGCCTGTCTCGCGTGAGCTTCTAGCCCGGTGTCGGGGGGCTGCCGGAGGTAGGAGCAGCCGAGCCTGTTCCCGTTCCGCTGCACGCCGCCAAGCAGCTCGATCTCGATCACGTGCAGTGCCAGTGCTTGGTGCCACCCCAAGAACTGCTGCAGCGATCGAGGCCAGGACAGTGTGAGGTGTCGGCGGTGCAACGTACGCTCCGGACATGAACTCCGTACGCGCCCGTCTCTGGCGGTTCATCGTCCAAACGAACCCCGATGGCACTTCGGACATCGTGGCCACCGAAGTCGGCCAGGGCCCATTGCCTGTGGCACTCTCACGGCTGGTGCACATCAACGCCCTCGCCTGCGATGTACGGAAAGTCATCGACCCGCGCGTGCGTGATCAGGAGGTCGCGCTCCTCACGAGCTATCTCGCCGGATCCACGCCCGGAGGGCCACTGACAGTCGACTTCCCCGCGCTGCTGGCCAGTTCGGGCCATATAGGCCGGTTTGTCGCCGAGTGCGCGGGACTGGGAGTGATGACCGCAGCCAGCGAGGCCCTGTTCATGTGGAAGTCGGGCGATGGCCTGCACAGCTTCGACGTGCTGCCCGGTCATCTGGTCAAGCGCTACGGCGGTGGAGGCGTCCGTCCGGACTTGCTGTTCCAGATGTGCTGCGGGCCGCTCGCGGGTGAGGCCCGGGGCCGTCGTGTCAGAACCAAGGCGCTCTTCCCGGCGAAGGAAACGCCCCAGCAGCGACGCAGATTGCTCCAGCTCGCCGACTGGTCGGCCAAGCACACCGACCACGCCTACTTCATGAGCTGGGTGTGGATCGGCCCGAACGGCGTGAGCGTGGACATCTTCCTGCCCGCCGGGAACGACCAAGTAGAGAGCGATCTCATGCTCGGATGGATCGAGGAACCGGGCCATGCGGTTTGGGAGATCCGCGCGGAACGCCGCAGAGACGTCAGGCGGGAAGCACCAGCGGGTCCACTCATCGCCGACGACAGCGAGCCGCCCTTGAATAGCCTGACCATAGGCTACGACGACCCACCACTGAACGAGAGGGTTCAGAGCGCGGAGGAACACCTGGACGCCGCGCTATCCCGTCGCTTCGAGACAAGTTCCGACGTCGAGGGCAGCATTTCAGACGTCGCGGTGCGCGGGCGGTGGGTGCCAGCAGACGGGCTGGGCCCGGCAACCCATGAGGTCCTGCTCGGCGTCCTGGCCAGCCGCCTGCCCGAGCACATGACCCGTCGAGGTCGCGACGAGCGGGCAGAACAGAATCTGGACGCCTACTTGGACGGCAGACTGCTCACCGTGGTTCGCCGTATCGACGAGGGCCGTCCGAGCTGGGAACAGATCACCGAGGGCCTGTTGGAAGCGCCGTAGCCTCCGGCGGGAGCTCGCGGACACCTGGACGGTGTGGTGCCGTCGACCAGGTCGACGGCACCACACCGTGGCATTCATGGTTGGTGGCAACGTCCAGGCGCGTGAGCCTGGACGGTCAGGAGGTCAGAGCGAGTTCCCGGATCTGCTCGACCTCGACCTTGGGGCCAGGCAGGCCGCGTGAGGCGTTGATATAGGCGGTGAGCTGGGCGCCGGCACGTTCGATGGAGCGCAGGTCGGGGTGGAGATACCGCTGGGTCGTGGTCAGTTGGCCGTGTCCGGCGATTCGCATGAGGACATGGGGCGGGACGCCGGCGTCGGCGAACCAGGTGAGGGCGGTGTGGCGGAGGTCGTGGCGGCGCAGGTACTCGTAGCCAAGCCGGACGACGACGTCATCCCAATGGGTGGCGTCGCGCAACACCGCGGTGGTGATCCGGCCGCCGAGAGGGCCGGTGAACAGCCTGGCGTCGGAGCGTTTGCCCACCCGGGAGATCCGCCAAGCGATGTTGGGCCGCAGCTCTGGGATGATCGGGACGAGGCGGGAACGCTTGCCCTTGGTGCCCTTGTCGATCAGCCCGCCGGGGGCGGTGGTGGTCTGTCGGCAGACCCGCCAAATCCACTTGTCGGTGTCGATGTCGCCCGCGCGAACGCCGGAGACCTCGCCGATGCGGGCGCCGGTGCCGCCGGCGAAGCGTACGACGTCGCCCCAGCCGTCGTACTGGTTGTACGAAGCGGCCACCAAGGCGTCGGCGAGGCGGTCGAGGGTGTCCCAGTCGCGCAGCGCGAGACCTCGGGGGTCGTGTTCCTCGTCTTCGGCGGTCTTGATCAGCTTCTGCCAGCCGTTCAGGCGGGCGGGGTTGATCTCGATGATGCCGTCGCGGATGGCCTGCTCCATGACCCTGACCCACACCGCGATGGTGTTCTTGAGGGTCGAGACGCCCGCGCCGTCGGCGATCCAGGAGTTGAGGGCGCGGTCGGCGATGCCGGCAGTGATGCCGACGACCTCAAGATGGCCAACGGTGGGTTTGACGCGAAGGCGCCAGCCTGCCATGTAAGGGGCGTGGGTCTTGAGTTCGAGACCGCGCATGGCCAGGTCCATTACAGAGTCGCCGTACTCCCCGAGCGAGGCGGTGGCGAGATCGACGCTGACGCCTCGGCCGGCCGCCTTCATGATGCGGTCCAGCCAGTCCTGCGCGGCGTCCTCGGTCGGGAACATGGTGGAGCGCGAAAGGCGCTTGCGACTGTCGGTCGGGTCGGTCCAGCGAACCCTGGCACGGTAGGGGTTGGGGTTGCCGGCCCGGTACTCGATGTCGGTGCGGAGCTTGACGCCGACCGGGGCGTCGATACGCTCGGGCGCCGTCATCAGGCCGCCACCTTCGGAACCACGAGGCAGCTGGCCAGGTAGTCGGCGAGGTCCTGGTGCCGGTAGCCGATCCGGCCTCCGACCCTGACGTAGGTCGGCCCCGTGCCCTCGCGTCGCCAGCGACGCAGAGTTCCGGGGCTGACCTTGAGTATCGCGGCGGCTTCGTCGGCGGTGTGCAGGAGCGCGGGAGTGTCCGAGGCCGAGCAAACGCAGCCTTGGGCGGGCGGGAGGGAAGGGGGAAGCGCACTGCGTGCGGCCCGTGTCCGGGCATACGGCATGATGGGGCAAGCCCTCTCTGGTCGATGGCCAAGGGGTGGCTGGGTCTCCGGGACGGGCGGAAGCTGGCAGGCGAAAGCCGTCTCGGAGACCGTCAGGTGTGACGGAGAGCGGGGGGTCCAGGGGCGCGGTGGCGATCAGCATCGCGTCTCGAACGGACAGTGGATTCAGTCCAGCGCCGGATTGCTGGGGGCGTCGACGAACTCCAGAGCGGCCGGCAGCGGTGGCGGCTGGAGCCCGTCGGCTCGCATCTGCTCTCGGACGGCCTTGAGCCGTGTGCAGTCCTCGTGGGCCATGCGGTCGAGTTCGTCCGCCTGCCGGGCCAACTGCTCGTAGCGAGCCGACCCGAGGGCCTGGCGTGCCTGGAGGCGACGGCTGTGGGCTTCGCGGGTGGAGATCAGCGCGGTGCGAACATCGACGTCATGTTCGCGGAAGACCGCGAGTACGGCTCGGGCCGTCCCTGGCGGTGGTGCTTCGCCGAAGTGGTCCTCGCCGGTGACCCATGCGGCTGCCTCCCAGACGGACAGGGTCACCTCGGGCAGGAGGTCGACATCGGCCTGGCCCTCCAGCGGGATGAGCAGTGCTACGAGCGGCAGATCGAGGGCGTGGGCGAGAACAAGGGCTTCCTCCACCTTGAGCGAGTCCCGCTGACCCTTCTCGATCTTGGTGATGGTGTTCGCGGCGATCGGTACGCCTCGTGCCGCGCATGCTGCCGAGAGGTCGCTGGTCGTCATGCCACGCTGGGCTCGGTGCGTCTTGACTGTTTGAGCGATCCGCGCCGTGAGCGCGGCCGGCCACTGCTCTGTCGATTCTGTCACGAGAGAAGAATACATGAGGCGTCTTCTTCGTCCAGGGCAGATATGATAGATATTTCCCGCACAGAGAACATCGCTTGGGAGGGAAGTTGCCGTGAATGCAGTCCGGACTGCCCGGTCGGGAAAGTACTCGCCGGAAGCTCTCGCTGCCCTCCCGCCGGCGATTCCGCTGTCGGTGGCCAACGAGTTGCTCTCGCTCGGCAGGACGGTCGGGTACCGCATGGTCCGTGAGGGTCGGTACCCGGTCACCGTCGTAGAGGTCGGCGGCAGCTACCGCGTGATCACCGCAGACCTCCTTCACTTCCTGCGCCCGCGTACCTCGCGGAACGCGGCGTAGAGGCCGCACTGCCGGGCATGCCGCCTTTGGCGTGGGACGATCCCTCCGGTAGGCGATGCCGTCCGCCCCCGCGCCCACAGATCTCGCGTGGGCGAGGTGACGAGAGGAGCTGCATGTCGGATCTTGAACAGCCCATCGCGACGTCGGAGGAACGCCTGCCGGTGATGCTGGCGGCCAGATGGGTGCTCGGCGGCAGGACGCCGCGCCAGCACCAGGAACGGTACGAAGCGTTCCTCGACGTGATTGACGACGAGTTCACGGCCGCCGAGATCACAGTCGGCTTCGACAGTCGCACCTACGCCAACAAGGAACTGCTGCCCGTGTGGCTGGAGGACGTTGCCACCGGCCGCGAACCCCCGGCAGCGACCGAGCGCCTGCTCCGCCGGGAAGTGGAGCGCGTCGGCAACCGCGTGCCCGACCTGGCGCGAAGGATCAAGAGCGCACTCGAACAGGCTTGCCGCGCATGGTCGCACATGCTCCAGGGGATCGTACTGGCCAATGCCGGCGACATCGTCGCGATCTTCCACGAGGACCAGCTGCAGCTCGGCTGGGACCTGCACGACCTCTTCCGCACTGTGCTGCCATGTGCGCGACTGCGTACGCGCGAGGTCTCCTGGCTCGTGGGGCGCGTTCCGGCCGTGCTCGGCCTGTTCCTCAGCGAGCGCGAGAGCGGTCTGATCGGATTGGTTCTGGAGCGGGAGCACACCCACAAGTTCGACGCCGAGACGTGCGCCCTGTTTCTGCGCAACGCGGTCACCCTCCTGGGCCGACCGGAGCTCGCCTCGTACGTGGAGGCCGATCTCAGTACTGTCGGTTCGGAGCTGGAGGACCGCGACGAGCCGTCGCCGGCTCTCGGCCTCCCGCATTCAGGGTTTGGCACCGGCTTCCGGGACTTCGGACTGACACGAGCCGATCTGCTGCCCGCCTTGCAGGCGGCCTGGAGCGGGAGGGAAGTACCCGCGCCGAAGCGTGCCCGCGGCCGGAAGGCGTAGCTGTCGAGACGAGGACGCTCCGATCGCCGGTCCGTTCCCGGGGAGCCGGAGCCCGGCCGAAGCGGCCCGGGCGGCGGTGGCAGGATGGCTGCGTGGCGGATACGAGTAATGAGTCGGCCGAGCTGTTCGACGGCACCGCGCCGTACTACGCGGCCTACCGGCCGGGCTACGACGAGCGGATGTTCACCTATGTTGCCGAGCGCATCGGACTCGACGGAACCGGGTGGGCACTGGACCTCGGCACCGGCACGGGAGCGCTGGCCCTGCCCCTGGCCCGCATGGTGAGCTCGGTGATCGCCGTCGATCCGCAGCCGGGCATGCTCGCCGAGGCCCGCGCCCTCGCCAGTGGTGTGACCAACATCGAGTGGCGCCTCGGTGAGGCGGCACAGCTGGCCAGCATGGACCTGCCGCCGCTACGGCTGGTGACCATCGGAGCCGCCTTCCACTGGATGGACCGTGCCGCCGTCGCCCAGGATCTGGACGCCCTCATCGACGACGGAGGCGCGATCGTGCTGGCCTCCGGTGGCGCTCGAGGCGACATCGCCCCGGCGCCCTGGTCGGACACAATCAGGGAGGTCCGGATCCGGTACCTCGGCCCGGAACGCCGGGCCGGGCGCGGCACCTACACGCATCCGGCCGAGCGGCATCAGGACGTGTTGGCCAGCTCCCCGTTCTCTCGGATCGAGACCGCGCACTGGGACCGCACCATCACTCGAACCGTGGACGAGATGGCTGGCCTGCAGCTCTCCTACAGCTACAGCAGCCCGCGCCAACTCGGCCCGGACACGCAGGCGTTCCTGAGCGACGTGCGCGAGGCCCTGCTGTCCTTCGAGCCGTCGGGCGTGTTCGAGGAGCGAGTCCGCACGGAGGCGATCATCGCCCGTCGCCCGTGATGAGGCCGGGGCCGGGTTCTGGGGCCGGTGTGGCGAACTCGAGCAGCGGGTCGGTGACCGCCTGGCGCCAGCGTTCGCGGTGGCCGTCGGCGCGCAGCCGGAAGTACACGGTCTCGCGGCGCTCGTCGTCGGCAGTGCCGAAGTGGCCGCCGATGTTGTGGGCGAGCAGGTAGTGGACGAGAACCAGGCTTCCGGCCGCGCCGGTCACCTGGAGCGGGGTGGGCAGGTCCACGGGCGGGTAGGGAGCGGCGTCGCGCAGCGCGTCCGCGCCGTGGTGGCGCAGCAACGCTGCCGTGCTCAGGTGAGTTCCCGGCCACACCCACAGGTTGCCGCGGTCCTGCTGGCGCTGGTCGGTGAGCATGAGGCCGGCCAGGAGGGTGAAGGTGCCGGGACGGCCGTCGTCCTCAGTGGGGGTGAGGCCGTCGATGTGAGGGGCACCAGGGTGGCGCGGGTGCGGCGGCAGGGTGAGCGCCAGCTGCGCGACCTCCGGGTCCGGCAGGGCGAGGTCGGGCCGCAGGAACGGGCGGACGGCATCGCCGATGCCGCACTCCTCGTAGAGGGCGCGCAGGTCGGTGTGGTCGGTGAGGGCCGGCCACAGGAAGTAGGGGCCGGTGCGGCCGGGCTCGGGCGGCTGGGCCGCAAGGTGCCGCGCGAGCGCCGACCGCCAGCGGTCCACCTGCTCGGAGTTGATGACGTCGGGCACGACGCAGTAGCCGTCCCGGTGAAATACCGTGATGAGAGAGCGAGTTGTCGTCTCCATCCGGCAATGGAAGCGGCAGCAGGCAGGGGTGGGCAACAGGATTTCCAGGCCCGGTGGTCAGACCGGCGCGGGCCCCGCCCCAGCAGTACCAGGCCCGCCGCTGCCGCCAGTTGACACGCAGTCGGCTCTTGACGGATCCCGCATGTCGTCTCGTGTTGCCTCCTACGCCGCGGCCGTTGCCCCAACGGTGCGCTAACGCCAAGGCTGGGGTGGACGACGGTTTCGGCACCGACCACGTGGTGGCCAGGCCGACCAGCAAGGCCGTTCCCTCACCACGCCGGGCACCCGCGGAGGGGTTCGACCCCTGGATGGATCGGCTAAGAGCACGCGATGTGTCTGGCCCGAGACCGCCACAGGAATCCCGCAGCACATGCAAGGAGGAGGCTCGCACGTGACGGATCTTGAACTGATCTCCGAAGTGAATGACCGCGGGTACGCCGTCATCTCGGTGCCCGTGACGGAGGGCGACCCGTTCGACGCGCACAGGGACGTCGCCCGATCGCTGGGCCTATCCGACGCCTACACGCCGGTTCTCTACAGGGATCCGGAGGTCTGTGACGTGGTTGGCCAGGTGGGGCCGTACAACGAGATTCCCCGGGACACTTCCGCGGTGCTGCCGTGGTCCGAGATGCCGGGACAGCAGTTCCATGTGGACGGCCTGCTGGAGCCGCTCGGTGGGATCAAGACGACCGTTCTGCACTGCCTGGAGCAGGCGCACTCCGGTGGCGAGACGGAGCTGTTCTTCTCCTGCGAGGCGTTACTGAAGCTGTCGGCGGCGGACGAGGACGCGGCGATGAGCCTGCTGCACCCCGAGGCGTTGACGCGGTTCGCGACCATCGCCGTGGCGGACCCCACGCGTCTTCGTGCCACTGGGCCGGCCTTCGGTCGGGTCGACGGGGAGCTGGTCACCCGCTTCTCGGACGGGACGACCGAGCTGTGGAACACCTCGGGGAACCCCGCCCTGCAACGGGCGCTGGACTACCTGCGCGGTCCGGCACGCGAGGCGTATTCCGCTCGCGTCCGTCTCGCACCGGGCGAGATGCTGATCTTCCGGAACGACCGGGTCTCGCACCGTGGCTGCGCCTACCAGAACGGCGTTCGGCCGCGCCGGCTCACCCGTTCCATGTACAGCGGTGCGCCGGACCATCGGACGCTGGACCGGTAGAGCCAGCCCGGCACCCAACACGGGTTTCGGACGGACGGCGCGATTCCGAAAGCAGGCGTTCAACCGGAGTCGCGCCGCCGACCATCCAGACGCACATCCATCGACCGATCGGCCTGGCTCGCGATGCGGCCGATCAGAGGACGGTGAGCTTTCTGGACGGTCGGCGCCGTCAGCCCGAAGGGACCGACGGCTTGAGGTCAGGCCGAGATGCTGAGGAATTCGGCGACGGTCGGGACGTGCCGGTGTCGCCGCAGCTGTGTGCGAAGGTCGGCGAGTGTGCTGGTGGAGCGGGCTGAGTCGACGCCGCCCATCGTGTCGATGACCTGGTGTCCGATGGCGACGGCGGCATCGACTTCACCAAGCGCCAGATGGGCCTCGGCGCGTCGGGCCTCGTAGATGACGGTGCCGCGGATCTCGCGTTCGGTGTCGTACGGGTCTTCCTGGGCGATGGCGGCGGTGAAGTGCTCCAGGGCTTTGCGGGGCTCGCCCAGGCTGAGCGCCGAGCTCGCGGCGACTTGGTGGATCTCGCCCCGTGACAGCCAGTACAGGGCAGGCAGGTCGGCCTCGATCGCCTCGGCGCTTTCGTATGCGGCGAGCGCGGCGTCGATGCGGGCGTAGGCGGCGGTGTTCTCGCCGGCCTTGGAGTGGGCGCGGGCGGCGCGGGCGTGGAGCATGGCCCGTACGCGGGGTGAGGAGATCTTCTTCCGGTCGGACATCGCCGCGTCGATCAGGTGGAGCGCGCCCCGGGGATCGCTCTTGCCGGCGTTGTAGCGGAGGTTGGCCCAGAACCCGAGCACGAGGGCGCCCAGAGTCGGGTCCTGGGCGGTGGCGGCGGCGCGCAGGGCGGTGACGAAGTGCCGCTCGGCGGCGGCGTGCCGGCCCTCGTCGTAGGCGCACCATCCGGCCAGTCGGGACGCCTCGGCCGCGGCGGCGAACAGCCGGCGGCCAGTCTCCTCGGTGTAGGTGGCGTTGATGATCCGGTCGCGAATCATCTGCAGTTCGAAGACGGCTCCCTGGTAGACCTGTTCGGATCCCACGGTGTCGTCGAGATGCCGAAGCGCGTCCAGGCGAAGCTCGAAGAGCCGGGCGTCGCTCGTGCCGAGCCGGCGGCCCGTGGTGGGGAGGGCGAGCGAGACGTCGGCGGTGGCCCACTGGGCGAGGATCGCCCCGAGCGCGCCGGTGGACGTGATGAGGAAGGCGCGCCGGTCCACGTGACCTCCTAGGTCAGTCAGTGAGAGGACCGTACCCGCTGCCGTCCAGGGCGACTCCAGAACGATGCCATCGTCGTGAAGCGCCAGGTACAGGAAGTCCGGCCAGCCGCACCGGTCGACGTCCGCGAGGTCGATGCCGTGGTAGCGGGCCATGGCCAGCAGCGCCGGCCGTTCGGGGGTCACGCCCTTTCGTGTCCACCGCGTGAGCTTCTCCCTGCGGACGGCCATCGCTCCGAAGCCCAGTTCCCGGTGCGCCTGGTCGATCCGCGTGAGGTAGCGCGTGGCACTGAGCCCGTCGCGGACCAGCAGCGCGGTGAGCGGGTGGACGGTCTGCCCGGCCTCGACCGCCTTGGCCACGATGCCCTCCCCTGCAGTGATGTCAGCCCAGCTTTGACGATGCGTCACCACCGATCAAGCCCCGTGTGCCCGAAGGCAACACGGAGCAACACGAAGCAGCACGAGGCAACGCGCAGCGCCTTCCGTCACCACGTGGTGCGGGCGGACAGTAGCGATCCCGCCGGCCTGCCGGCCCTGGTGAGCCGCGCACGGAACTCGCGCGGCCGGCGGCCCGCGCCAGTTTGCGGCCACAACAACTCGCCGCAGCAGCGATCTTGCCCAACCCGGCCGGTCGCACCCGGCGCAATTCGGACGATCCCGGTTCCCGACAACGGAGGCACCGACATGAACTCCACGGCCCGCAGCAAGGACCCGACCCAGGCCATCGAGGGCGGCAACACCGGGAACCTGGGCGAGGACGGCGCCACGGACAACCCTCTGGTGTTCTCCGGATCCGTCGTCCGGCACGCCGGCGCCGCCGGCACCCGCGGCTTCGCGGTAGCCCCGGCGCGCCAACTGCACAGTCACCAACCTTCGGACGACGGGCCCCACATCCTGATCGCCCACGACCTGACGCCCGCAGACACCTCCGCCCTGGACCTCACCCAGGTCTCCGCGTTCTGCACGGCCGTCGGAGGCCCCACCTCCCACGCCGTACAGGTCGCCTACAGCCTCGGCATCCCGACGATCGTCGCAGCCGGCGACCGGATCCTGACCATCCCGGACGGAATGATGTGCGCCCTCGACGGCGACACCGGCACGCTCTACAGCGAGCTCATGGAGAGCGACCTGGCCGCCGCGATGGCCCACCGCGACCGGCGTACCACCCGCCCGCGGGCACAGATGAGCGGCGGAAGCACACCGGTCACTCTCACCGGGACGATCACGCGCCCGCCGCAGGCGGCCGAAGTCCGCGCGGCCGGCGCCGACGGCCTGGGTCTGCTCGCCACCGAGCTGCTGTTCCTCGGCCGTGAACAGGACCTCACCGACGAGGAACAGCACTACGCCGCCTATCGTGAGATCGCCCGCGCCGTCGGCGGCGCTCCCGTGACCCTGCGGACGCTGGACATCGGCGGCGACAAGGACATGCCGGCCCTCGGTCTGCCCAGCGAGGACAACCCGTTCCTCGGAGTGCGCGGCCTGCGCCTGAGCCTGCGTCGACCGGACCTGTTCCTGCCACAGTTGCGGGCCGCCTACCGGGTCGCCCGCGACGACGGCGCCCAGCTGCGCCTGATGTTCCCGATGGTCACCCGCGTCGAGGAGTTCCTCCAGGCCGCCGAGACGGCCCGCGAGGTGCAGGCCGAGCTGGACGCCCCCGTTCTGCCCCTGGGTGTGATGGTCGAGGTCCCGGCGTGCGCCCTGGCTGTCGACCAGTTCGCCGGGCACGTCGACTTCCTGAGCATCGGTACGAACGACCTCGCCCAGTACCTGACGGCCATGTCGAGGACCAGCGCGGACCTCGCCCGCGACATTGACCCGCTGCACGTCGCCGTCACCCGCACCGTGCGGGCGGTGGCCGAGACGGGCGCCGACCACGGCATCCCCGTGTCCGCGTGCGGAGGCCTGGCGGGCGACCCGGTGGGCGCCGTCGTCCTGGCGGCTTTGGGCGTCACCGCTCTCACCGTCGCCCTGCCGTACCTGCCCGACGTCCACGACGCCCTCGGCCGCACAGACGCCGCCGCCCTGGCGACGATCCGCGACCACGCCCTCAGCACCGGTGGCAGCCGGCACCTGCGGGCCCTGGCCACCGAACTGCTCGGCCTCTGAGCGCACCACCACCGCCAGCCCAGCCCACTCCTGATGGGCAGCCACACCCGTGGCGGCCCGGGAAGGCACCACCATGCCCTCACCAGCACCACGACCGATCAACGTGCTCCTGGTCGGCGGCTGCGGCCACTGGGCCGCGACCGAGAACCACATCCCGGCCATCCTCAACCTCCAGAAGAAGGCCGCTCCCGTTCGCGTGGCCGCCATCTGCGACCCCCGCGACCCCTACAACCCGGCGCTCCTGGCCCTCATGCCCGACCTCGACACCCTCGTTCAGCGCGACAAGCCCGCGTGGATCAAGCCCCACCCGGGCGAGACACCCGACCGACTCGAGCAACAACTGCAGCAGGCCCACCACGAACACCGATTCGACGCGGTCATCGTCGCCTGCGACCCCGTCGCCCACTACCCCTACCTCAAGTGGGCCACCGACCAGGGCATCCACGTCCTGTGCGACAAGCCGATCGTCTGCGTCGAGGACGCCGCCTGGAACCCCGACCGCGCCGCCGAGATCCACAACCGCTTCGACACGCTGCTCCGCGCCCACCGAGCCCGGCCCGGCCACCTGTTCGCGGTACCCCTGCGGCGACGCGCCAACGACGCCTTCCTGCACGTCGGCGAGCTGATCCGCGAGATCCACGACGACCACAAGCAGTCCCTGACCATGGGCCGCATCGACGTCGCCGGCGGCCACTTCCGCCTCCCCGAGGAGTACGCGCTCGGCAACGCCCACGGCTACACCCACGGCGTCGGGGCGCTCAGCTTCAGCAGCTACCACTACCTCGACGAGCTGACCCGCTACCTCCTGCTCGCCCCCGGCCAGATCAGCGCACTGCGCCTGACCCTGCAGTACGTCCGCCGTGTCGGCGACCACCTGGCGACTGGGCAAAACGATGCCCTCGCCACTCTCCTGCGCCCCCGCTCCGAGGCCGGTTTGCCCGCCGCGGACCTCGCCGAGCGAGTCCTCCTGGCCGAGATGGACTTCGGCTTCACCGTGGACCTCCTCGACTCCCAGCAGCGGTCCCACGGCGTCCTCACCTACACCTTCACCTCCAACTCCCTCTCCAACCGCACGGTCGGCACGCTGGCCCATGACGTCCAGGACGACGTCGCGTTCCGCGAGAAGGGCCGCATGTCGCAGTACGTCATCGACCTGCATCAGGGCAGCCTCCAGCACGTGCGGCTGACCAAGAACGACGCGGTCGGCGAGACGTACACCATCCGCGTCGAGCACCGGCGCAATCCGCTCATCGGCGGCAGCGGCCGGCTGGAGACCGTCTACGAGAACGCCCACACCAGCAGCGCCGTCACCCCCCGCGACATCACCGCCGCTTTCCTCGCCATGGCCGCCGGCGGAACCGCCAGCACGGACGTCACCGACAAGATCGCCTTCCTCGACGGCCAGGCCCTCACCCACCGGGTCTTTGCCGCCATGTACCGGTTGATCGCGACTAGCCACCACGACGCGATTCCCTGCCCGTCGGTCCTCGTCGACCTGCCCTGACCCACGGCGCACCACAGACAAGGAGCCGCACATGAACCGCCTCGTCCCTGCCGATCACGGCCTCATCTTCTACCCCCGCGGCGGATCCGCCCTCGTCGCGAAGAGCCTCACGGAACACCTGCGCGCCCAAGGCCGCCCCGCCCGGGTCTTTGCCGGATCCCTCGGCGAGCCCGGCGACTACTCCCACGCGCCCACCTTCTACGACCCGGCCCACCTGCTCGCCTCCGACTACAACCTCGCCGCGACCACCTACGGCACCGGGCTGGACCCCCTGGAGATGCCGGTTCCCCTGCACCCCTCTTACGAGGACCGCCCCGGCGTGCCGGACCGGGTCTTCGCCGCAGTCTCCCCTCGCACCAACGCGCATCTCGAGGACTACTGGACCCGCCAGTTCGCCGACCACGGCGCCGGTGAGGGCGGTCTGCTCCACCTGCATCACCTCACCCCGCAACACACCGCTGCCCGCCGCCTCGAACGCACCGTCGTGACGACCCTCCATGGCACCGACCTGAAGTTCCTCCAGGGCGCGCTGGATCGTGTCCGCCGGGCCACCGACACCGGCCTGACCGTCGCCGAACTCGCCCAGCGCGAAGAGATGGCCGGCGACAGCACCGAGAGCCCCCGGGACGAGCGCTGGCGCAGCTGGGCCCATGCCGAGTTCTGGATCCAGACCCTGCGGGAATACGCGCAGAGCAGCGAGCACATCGTCACCGTCTCGGAGCAGGACCGCGCCCTCGCTCACGAGCTGCTCCACATCCCCGAAGGCCGGCTCGAGGTCATCCCGAACGGGGTCGACGTCAACCTGTTCCGGCCCTGCCTCGCCCTCGACGACACCGGCAAGCGCAGCCTCCTGCACCGCTGGCTGGTCGAGGACCCGCAGGGCTGGCTGCCCGGCTGCAGTCCCGGCACGATCGCCTATACCAACTCCGATGTGGACCGCATGCTGCGCGATGATGCCGGCAACCGGCGTCCCCTGCTGCTGTGGATGGGCCGTTTCCTGGGCTTCAAGCGCCTGGACCTGCTACTCCACGTCTTCGCCTCCCTCGGGGAGAGCGCGCCGGTGCGCCCGGCCCTTCTGGTGCTGGGCGGTTTCCCGGGCGAGTGGGAAGGCGAGCACCCGCACACTCTGGCCGACCGTCTGGGCATCGGCAACGACGTGTACTTCGCGGGATGGCGACCGCACGGTGACCTGATCGACGGCCTCAACGCCAGCGACCTGTTCGTGACGCCCTCCGTGGGCGAGCCGTTCGGGCTGGTCTGCCTGGAGGCGATGGCCTCAGCCACTCCGGTCGTCGCGACCGCCAGCGGCGGCCCGCTCGCCACTATCCGGCCGGACGGGCCCCGGCCTACCGGGTGGCTCACCGTCCCGGGCGATGCCGAGGACCTGCACGCCACCCTGCTGGACGCTCTCACCCGTCCCGGGGAGATCGAACGGCGCGGACGTCACGCCCGTGACTTCGTCGTCCGGCACTACAGCTGGCGGACCATCACCGACCGGTACGCCCACATGTACGACAGGGTGCTGGCGAGCGTCCGCGCATAGCGACCACCAACCTCATGGCCGACTGGGTACGGCGGACCGGATCGACCGGCCGGAGGTTCTGCGCAAGAGCGTATGTGACTGGGATGGCTGCTCGGCCAGCTCCACCGTTCCGTTCGACGAGGAGGACGACCGCCTGGCAGCCCCTACGCGGGGCGAACGCGATGGCCGGGGCAGCGACATTCGCTGTCCCGGCCATCGCATTTCGGATCAGGCCGAGCCGCGGACGGTCGTACGGCCCACACTCATGTAGGTGAGGCCGAGTGAGGCCATTCGCTGCGGGTCGAGGAGGTTGCGTCCGTCGAAGACCAGGGGACGCGCCATGAGCGCCGCGGCCTGGTCCCAGGCGACGTCCTGGAGCTCTGGCCATTCCGTCACGATGATCGCCGCGTCGGCGCCGGTCATCGCTTCCAGCGGGGTGGCACAGCGTGTGGTTGACGGCCAGGGCGCGGAGTCGAGCTGGCGGACCAGCGGATCCCAGCAGCGGACCGTCGCGCCCTCGGAGAGGAGCCGGGAGGCGATGATCGTGCTTGGGGCCTCACGGACGTCGTCCGTTCCGGGCTTGAAGGCGACGCCGAGTAGGGCGACGGTCCGGTTATGGAAGGCGCCGCCCAGCTCGTCCTTCAGCCGCTGGATCGCGCGGCGTGGCTGCAGGTCGTTCACCTCGATGACGGAGGTGAGCAGCTGGAAGGAGTAGCCGGCGTTGCCGGCGAGGGCCCGCAGCGCTCGGGAGTCCTTGGGGAAGCAGGAGCCGCCCCATCCGACGCCGGGCCGCATGAAGTGCGGCCCGAGCCGGTGGTCGAGCCCGACCGCGCGGACCACGTGTTCGACGTCGGCGCCGGTGGCCTCGCAGATGGTCGCGATCTCGTTGGTGAAGCTGATCTTCGTGGCCAGCAGCGCGTTGGCGGCCAGCTTCACCATCTCCGCCGAGCGGACGTCCATCTCGGTGATCGGGCCGTCCACGCCTTCGTGCAGCTGGGCGACCAGCTTGGCCGTCTCGGGATCGTCGGCGCCGATCACCACCCGGTCAGGGTGCATGAAGTCCCGTACGGCGTGGCCCTCGGCGGTGAACTCCGGGTTCGACGCGTACCCCACATGCTGGAGACCGGCGCGGTCCATCGCGGCCCTGACCCTGGCGCCGGTGCCCACGGGCACCGTGCTCTTGACCACCACCGCTGCCAGATGACGAGCATCCCGCAGGGTCTCGATCACCTGCCAGATCCTGGACAGGTCGGCATCCCCGGAGGGCGTCGACGGGGTGTCCACGCACACATACACGACGTCGGCGTCGCGAACGGCCTCTTCCGCGTCCAAGGTGAACGTCAGGCGGCTGGCGTTCTCCGCGATCAGCGACGCCAGCCCGTCCTCATGGATAGGAACCCCGCCGCTCTGGAGGAGCTCGACGCGCTCCTTCTGGATGTCGCGAACGACGACGTCATGCCCCAGTTTCGCGAAGCAGGCGCCCGTCACGAGGCCGATGTAGCCCGCACCGAAAACCGCGATTCGACGTTGTCCCAGCATCGGTTCGTTCACCTTTCCGGCCTCGAAGCGCCCTGCCTGTAGCCGCATCTGACCCTAGAGCATGCCGCAGGCTGCGTCCGTGGAATGACGAGCTGGCCACCCGCCACGTCGGGCGGAGGCCCTGCCGCCGGCATCCGGCCAACCCGGAGCCGCCGCCTACTTGCCCTTCCGCTGGCGCTTGGGCTGGCGCTTGGGCTGGACCCGCTTGCCGACCGGACGCACCGAGGGCGTCGTCGGCTTCTTGAGCGTGGCCTCGGCAGCCTGCAGGATGGTCACGAGCTTGACCTTGAGCGCGTGGGCCTGTTCGGGGGTGGTGGCGTCGGCGGGGGTCTCCAGCAGGTGCGCCTTGAGGATGGCCAGCATGTCCCACTCCCAGGGGCCCCGGTCACGGGGGCCAGGGATCAGCCGGACGTAGCCCTCGTCATACAGGTCGGCGAGCAGAGCGAGCGCGTCAGCGTCGCTGACGTCGTTGACCTGTTCGCGCTCCGGCGCACCGGTGGCCACGCTCTCCGCGCGGCGTACCTCCTTCAACAGGGCCAGCCGCAGGTTCTGCAGCATCGCCACGCGCCCGCCCGCGCCGCGAGCGATCCACGCCGCCGCTGCCGCAGCGATGACGTAGTCCACGGGGCCGACTTCCTCTCCGCCGGAGAGGTCCATCGGCTCCGTGCCGGGAGGGAAGGTCGCGAGCTTCTGCAGGGCGGCGTCGCGGAACTGGGCAGGCGCGAACGACTCGATCAGGGGCCGAGCGCCTTCCGCCACTGCCTCGTTGAGGAGGGGGCCGTGCTGTTCGATAGCCGTGAAGCCGTTGTTGACGACGCGCAGGGCCTCGGTGACCGCGAACTTGTAGCGGGGCGACGGGTACGGCGTGCGTCCCGGATCGTCGTCCCAGGTGCCGATCCGGTCCACCAGGGCGGCGAACGTGTCCGGCTCCTCGTCGACCAGCGCGATGATGCCGCGCAGCGCCATGCCGCTCATCCGGCCCATCCGCTCAACCAGCGGACGGGGCAGCTGATTCATCAGATCGTTCACCGAGTTTCCCTCCCGTACCCTTCGGCGGCGCCGTGATGTCCGGCCGAGCTCATGGGAGCCGGCGACTCCGGAGAGCGGCGTCCGGCGGGCCACGTTGGGGCCAACGCCGAAGCTGACCCTATCGCTCCGTCTGGTCGCCAGCCTGGTCGTTCGGGGTGGCAGGTGGGGAGCCGGGCCGACTGTGCCCGTCCGTGTGGCCGGTGAGCTGGCCTGAGTCGATCTCCACGGCGGCGTCGAGACCGTCGAGGTCGACGATGTATGTGGTGGGGGGCACCTCGATCTGCCAAGTCTCGTCGTCCAGCCTCCAGGCGGGGCGCAGGACGAAGCCGACGTGGCCCTTGTACGGGCCGGCCGTGACGCGGATGCGCTGCTGTTCGGTGAAACCGCCCTCCAGGACGGTGTGGACGGCGGCGACGGCACGAGGAACGCATGCCCTGATGATCGTGTTGGGTCGGCCGCCGCGGCTGCCCTGTATGTCGGGCCGGGAATCGGGCCTGTGATCGGGGCCGTCGTGTGGTCCGGCTGCGAGCGGGTCCTGCGGGTGCCTGGTGTTCCGTGTGCGGTTCAGCCGTTCCCACCGCCGGGCGATGGGGTCGGCTTTCCTCTGGTCGGGTGACCTGAAGCTGAGCCGTGGGATCACGTCGTGGCCTCTGTCCTGGAGCGTTTGCTCCACGAGGTCGATGACGTGCTGGTCGTCCTGGAGGTGGAACAGCACGGTCCACCACGACACATCATCAACTGGCTGTCGTTCGCGCAGGTGGAGGGCATAGAGGATCATGGCGATGACGTCCCGGACGCTGGCAGTGTCCGCAGCATCGTCCGGCCCCTCCTGGTGGGGGGCGGCGAGGGTAGCGGCCCGGCGAGCGGCCTCAGCATCGTCCGGCCCCTCCTGGTGGGGGGCGGCGAGGGTAGCGGCCCGGCGAGCGGCCTCGCGCCACTGCAGCACCCTCTGACGTGCGGCCCACGGGTCAAGGGACGCGGGCGGCGGGTTGGGCTGCACGGCGGTGGTGATGGCGCCCAGGGTGGCCCAGTCACAGACCGGGTTCGCCATGAGGTCCGCCAACCGGTACACCTCCGGCCCGCCGGCCGGGCCCAGCTCCAGTCGGTCCTGGAGATCGTCGAACTCCCGGTCGGTCAACGTCACCCGGACGACACTGCGGCGGGCCGAGGTGAGCTGGCTGTCGTTGCGAAAAGCGCTCCCGCGCAGGCGATCGGAGTCGAGGAACAGGTTTAGCCCTTCCACAAGGAGCGACCAGGCGCGGTCGGTGTTGCCGCCGCCGGCGCGCACGTTGTTGATGACGGTGGGAAGGCGCAGAAACTCGCGCGTGTTCCCCCGTGCGGCGGCGGGACTGGGGAGGAGGACGACCTCGGTGTCCGTCCACGGCTCCCGCGGGTGGTAGACGACCACGCTCAGCAGGCCCGGGTGCGCGAGCACGGTCTCCTCGCTGCGAGACCCGTCCCGGTGCCGGAGGTGGGCGCGCAGAATCCACCAGGAGATCGGCTCACCGGCATCCTCCTTACGGCAGACCCACTCCACCCGGGCCTCCTCAAGCACCGTGCGGGCCGTCAGCTGTTCCTCGTACCAGCCGCCGAACGCAGTAGAGCGGGCGACGAGCAGCGGCACCTGCCGATTGCCGCCGGTCCGTTGGTGTCCTCGGCCGATCCGGCTCAGTGCGGCCTCGACCGCCTCGGCGATCGTGGGCGCGACGGCGACGCGGTGGGTTCCGGCCCAGGAGGGCGCGCCTTCGGGGGCTGGGGCGTGCCCGGGCACGGCGACGAGGGTCAGGCGCGCAGCGTGGTGGAGGGCGTCGGCCGGCTGGCCGAGCGTGAGCCGAGGCGGGGAGGAATGGTCGTTGGGTGCGAGGGCGATGATCTCGTCGGCCCAGGCGGCGGCTTCCTCGACCCACTGCTGTTCCATGGGGTTCGGCGCCTGGCCGTTGCGCGGCTGGGACAGGAGGACGACCATCCGTCCGTCGCCTCGCCACTGCCGGAGGCGCTCCACGGCGTCGTGCCAGTCCGGCGACGGGCCGGCAGTGGCCAGCAGCACCGAGGCTGCCCACTCGGTGGGCAGCGGCTCGCCCGCGTGGACGACGACGAACCGGCGGTCCCACTCGGGCAGCCTCTCAAGGTCGCCGGGGGCGATGTCGGCACTCTCGTGGCCATCGTCGAAGGCGACCCGGAAGACCTCGGGGGCGTCGGTGCAGATGCGCTGCCCGTCGTCGGTGCCCCACACGACTGCACGGAGGCGGCCAGTCCGTCCGGCGTGGACGCCGCCAGTGACCTTGACGTGAGCCCGCAGGCTCAACGCTCCACTGGCCGGCAGGAGAAGCCGGTCAACGTGTGTGGTCAGCTCGCGTACCGCGTACTCGAAGACGGTCATCCCGCTTGACTGGTACCGGCCGTACGCGGCGTCGGTGATCATGTCGGACGGCAGGGTGTCCTCCAGCGGCATGCCGTGCTGGGCGTTCAGCGCGTGCCAGAGCCTCCAGATTGCCCCTTCCACGGGTGGCGGGCCGGTGAACGGGCCGTAGTCCTGGCCGTGTTCGGCCAGCCGTGCCTGTGTCAGGTCGGCCATGCCCTTCTCGATTGGCCTGACCCAGTCCTCCTCGCGTGCCGGGCCGGGCAGCAGGTCGCACAGCTCTTGATGCAGGAGCTGCGGATTGGCCAGGCGGTAGCGCACGGACCGGAGCGGGACTTGGTCCGCGTTGCAGTCGTCCTGAGCCATGATCAGGTAGTAGATCAGGGCGAGGACGTCTCGGACGCTGTGATCAAACCGCCTGAACTCGCGGGCCGTGGCCCGGGCATCGTCCCACCGCCGCGCGCTGTCGCTGACCATACGCCGATCCTAGGCTCTGGGTCACCCGGGGCAGACCGAACACCTCATGCGACCCGGGGCGGTTGCGGTAGGTCATGTTGTCGGCGTCAGTATTCGACGTCGCCGGTGGCGCCCGCGGTCAGTACGACGTGGACGCTGCCGAGCGCCCCGCAGGCGTCCTCCAGCACGGGCGGCATACCGGACAGTGTCGCGCAGGGCTCCAGGTCGTCCACGGTCAGAAGGGCGGCTGGCCGCAGCGCTGCGGCGCAGTCCGACAGGAACTGCCCGAGACGGCCGCGGGTCGTCCTGCCGTGATCCTCCAGCGCCTGGAGGTTTTCATGAACCCAGGTGAGTTGGTCCTCGTCGGTCCGCTTCTGCTTCGCCAGGGCCGCCAGAGCCTCCGGGCTCCAGTACACGCGGCAGCCGGCTCCCGTCAGCAGGTCGGAAGCCACGGAGCACTCGCGGTCGCTGAACTGCCACTCCAACCGGTTGAGGGCGCGGGAGGCGTCGACGATGTGCGGGCGGACGGCCTCCTGGAGCGGCGTGGGCGGCTCGGCGTCGTGGTCGGCCCGCATCCGCCACAACGGCATACCGGGACCGGGACTGGAGGTGCGGGCCAGGCGCACGAGCTTCCGCAGCACGTCCTCGGGGGATAGGCCGGGTAGCCGGGGTGTCCAGGAGTGTCCGCACACGCAGGTCAGCTGGGCAGGGCCGCCCCAGACTCCGGAGACGGTCAGGCCGCGGTCCGCCATGCACAGCGGGCAGCACACGTCCAGCTCGGGCGTCCCGTCCGACAGCGGCGGGGTGCCGAGCCAGAACACCCCGCCGAACCGGTTGCCGTAGTCGGCGCGGTGATGGCAGATCTCCAACGTCAGGTTGCCGGCCCCGTCGTGGCCGATGTGGCTCGTGGTGAAATTCCAGGTCACGCCGTCCTACCTTAGGCTCGATCGGATAAGGCCACCATGTTTCGGGGCTGTCCGCCGTGGCGCGAGGGTAGCTGACGGCGAATCGGAGGTTCGAGCAGCGCCTCGCCTTCCACCGCCTGGTCATCCACCTCTCGTACTTCCTGTACTGGCACGGCCGCGATCCCGCCCAGATCCCCGGATGCCAAGCTGCCCTGCGCGACGAACTGGAGTGAGCAATGACCGCAACCGAACCCACCACCCCGGCCCGCACACCGGTCGCCGGTCCCGGCGTCCAGGTCGTCGCAGCCCTGCTGCGACGCGGCGACCAGATCGTCCTCGTGCAGGAACAGCGCGACGGTCAGGAGATGTGGTCCATCCCCGGCGGCGGGGTCGAACGTGGCGAACTCCTCGGCGAGGCCCTCATCCGCGAGGTCCTCGAAGAGACCGGCCTGCGCCTGGCGGCGGTCGGCGCGCTGGCCTACCTCGTCAACACCACGACCACCCGCTACCCCTCCACGGTGGTCCTCACCTTCGACTGCACCGACTGGGACGGGGAGATTGCCGTCCACGACCCGGACGGCAAGGTCACCGGCGCCGTCCTGCTGCCCCTGGACGAAGCCAGGAAGGTCCTGGCCTCCTCCACCGCCTCCCGCCCCGAGATCGAACCCCTGCTGGACTACCTCGACGGCTCCGCCGCCGGCCGCGTGTGGTCCTACCGCGACGACCAGCCCGCCGACTGACCTGCCCGAGGCAACTCGCCCCGGGCCGCTGGGAGAACCCGTGACGCTCACCCGCGACCTCGACTCGTCCATAGCCGCACTCGACCCGCTCGGCGCCGACCTGGTGATGCGAGCCCTTCCGCAGGCCAACATCGCGGCCGACCCCGCCTGGCTCCGCACCCGAGCGATGCGGCTCTCCTAGCACGCCGCCCGGGCCGCCATCCGTGCCGGCTCCCGGACGACGGACGCCTCGAACGCTTAGCCGAGTCGAAGCTCTTCGACGACGTCCCAGGTGTAGTAGCCCAGGTCGGGGTGCTGGTACTGGTTGACGAAGTGCACGCGGTCGATCGTGATGTCCACGCGCGGGGGCCGCAGCGCCCGAAGTGCCCGGTTCAGGTCCCGGCCGGAGAAGTCGGAACGGGCATAGGCCAAGGATGCGTGAGCCCAGAATCTGGCCTCCTTCTCCCGCAGCGAGATGCCCGGCACCTTCTCGGCCGCGGTCCGGGCCCGGTCGTTGAGCGCGGCCATCCCGTCCTCGGGGTAGACCGCGACCGTCACCGCGGTGATGCCGG
Source organism: Kitasatospora aureofaciens (assembly GCF_019192735.1). GTDB lineage: Bacteria > Actinomycetota > Actinomycetes > Streptomycetales > Streptomycetaceae > Kitasatospora > Kitasatospora aureofaciens_A. The sequence continues at coordinate 209,175 of NZ_JAHTKP010000001.1, read as the reverse complement.
GCCACACCGGTCCGAGCTGGACCCGGAACGGTTGTATGCCGGCGAGCTCGTCGCGGAGGGTTCCGCGGAGCTGAGCCAGCTGCTCGGCATCGAGCGCGTGGTGGATGCCCTGGACGGTGGAGTGCAGCCACTCCTCGGGGATCACGCCGATCTGCTCACTGTACTGAGAGAGCAGCTCGGCGTGGGCGCGAGCGTACTCGCGGAACTCCTCATACTCGCTGAGCAGTACGAGGACGTGCGGGAACGGGCCGCCGTCCTTCCAGATCTTGCCGGGGACGAAGAAGTTCTCCAACGCCTGTCTCCTCAAGTCGTGTTCCGAGAAGCGAAGTTCGAAATGTTGCGGCCAGTCGGCGCCTCACGGCATACGCAGAGGCTCCTCCGGACCCCGCCCCGCCGGGTCTGCACCAGCTGAGGCCGGTCGCGTGTTCCCTATTCGAGGGCTGCTGCTCGTTCGTCCAGTTCTTCGACTCCGGGTACGTCTCGCAGCCGGTAGAGGCGGGCTCGCATGTCGTGGACGGCGTCCTGGACCTTGATGGAGCGGATGCCGTCCGCGCAGTCGAGGAAGTCGTTCCAGGAGGCGAGGGCGCCGTCCACGTCGTCCTGGCGGAGCCGGACGGTGCCGAGGTCGGCGAGGACGATGGCGCGGGTGCGTCGGCGGTCGAGTCCGTGGATGTCCAGCGCGTGGTGGAGGTGGTCCTGGGCGCTCGCGTAATCGCCGAGCTGGGCCAGGATCATGCCGGCTTCGTGGGCCCAGCGGCCGATGCTGTAGTGCGAGGCCCAGGAGCCGCTGGGGGCGTCGGTGGCGCGTTCGATGGAGGTCTGCGAGGTGGCGAGGGAGCGGGTGGCGGTGGGCCGGTCGCCGTCCAGGGCAGCGGCGTTGGCCAGGGTGGCCTGGTAGTAGGCGACCGCGCGGGGGTCGTCCAGGTTCTTGGACTGGTTGACGCAGTCTTCGGCTATCCGGACGGCGGTCGCGCGGAAGCCGAGGTCGATGGCCTGGACGGCAAGTCCGCGCAGGGCTGTTGCGGCGAGTTCGGCGTCGCCAGCCTCGGAGGCCAGTCGGAAGGAGTGCGCGTAGTACTGCTGGGCGGCGTCTTGGTTGCCCTCGTCCTGGGCCATCCAGCCGGCCAGGTGGACGAGTTGGGCGGTGGCGGCGAACAGCTCGCGGCCGATGGCCTCGGTCCAGGTGCCGTCCAGCCACTTGGAGACGTCCTCGTGGAGGTAGCGGACGGCGAGGTGGCGGGCGTGTCCGCCGCCGAGTTCGGCCGCGGCGTCGCCGAGGGACTTGGTCATCTGGCGGACGGCCGCGACTTCGCCCTGGCCGACCTGGACCTTCCCTCCGGATTTCAGGCGGACACGGCGGAGAAGGCTCTCCGGATCGGGCAGCCCCAGGGCCGCGAGCGCGTACGCGCTGGAGGCGGCCACGAATCTCCGGCGATCCACCACGTCCCTCCGGCTCAGCTCGATGACGGAATCCACGGTATCGCCCGACACCGGATCTTCAGGCGCGGTTGGCGAAGCATCACCCGGATCTGGTAGCCGCAGCTCCAAGACCTCGATCAGGTACGGCAACCAGTACGTCGGGACACGTCCACCGAGTTCCCACCGAGAAGGGCGTCCAGCGGGGCGGGTAGCGTGATCGGGCGGCTGCCCAGGCTCAGCAGGACACGGTCGGGTTCCAGGGTGACGTGGTCGGTGGTCAGCTGGACGATGGTCGTGATCTTCTGCACGTACAGGAGGATCAGGAGGCCGGCGATGCGGTCGGCAACGGGCAGGGCGTCGTCGGTCAGCAGCCGCCGGGCGTCGGCCCACCGCTGGTCCTCGTCGAGTGAACGGTTCCAGAGCGTCCAGTTCACGCTGGACCGCGACCGCGGCGGCCTTGAGCGTCTCGCTGTCGACGGGCGAGCCGTTGCCGGCCTGCGGGTTGATCTTCTGGATGGTCATGTGGAGGTCTTCCTCGGCGATCGAGGAGATCACGTCCGGGTACTGTGAGGTGATCTCCCGCAACTTGGCGAAGTAGGCGCAGACCTGCGGCTGGTCCTGCGGCAGCCGCAGGACATGCGGTCGGATCCAGTCCTCGTCCGGGCCGTCCGGGCGACCCCGCTGGCTGCCGGGTGTCATGAACTTGCGCACGGTTAAGCCCCCTTGGCCTGGTGGTGAATCTTGGACGGGTCTATGTCGACCACGATCAGCAGGTGATCGGAGGCCGCCTCGGCGGCCGGGCTCCGATGGGTGCGGTAGCCGCCCAGTGCCGGAGCCACTGGGCGGGTCGCGAGGGCGAGATCGATCCGGCGCGGCCCCCACGGATCCGGGTCGCCCTGGCCGTCGGCCCAGTGACCCACCGTCGGCTGCCACGGAGCGCCGAGGTGCGCCGCGGCGTCGACCATGAAGCCGCGGCGCAGCAGCATGGCGGTGGGCCGGCGGTCGGCGAGGTTGGTGTCGCCGATCGTCTCGGGGACACACTGGTATTCGAGGTCGTCGTGGTCCTGGTCGCGGTAGGGCTCTTCGTCGTAGGGCCGTTCCACGCCGTCGACGGTGACGGTGGTGGCGGAGATCGAGTTGAAGTCGCCCAGGACGATGCCGGGCTTGGCACCGCCGGTACGGCGGAAGGCACCCTTGAGTCGCCGCGCCTCGTTGGCCCGGAAGTCTGGCCGGAACGGGTCGCCGTGGTAGCTGACGACGAGCAGTGGGGTCTGCGCGCCGATGTCGAGCTGGATCGTGGTGCAGCCGTGCCAGTAGTCGGGCGACCCGTACGGTCGGAACCCGCCGGGCACCGGGGCGACCATAGCGGGGTTCCACAGGACAGCCGTGTACCACGGGCGGTGAGCGTTTCGGGCCATCGCGACGGGGCCGGTGCTGTCGCCCGATCGGATCGTTGTGGCGGTGAGGCCGCAGTCCTGGGCCAGGCGCGTGATGACGGCAGCGGCTTGTGAGTCCCAGCGGCGAAGCCTCTTCGCTTCGTCGACGATGCCGTTCTCGTCGGTGTCCTCGGGTGCGTCCTCGTCGACCAGGACCTCCTGCAGACACAGGACGTCCGGGCCGACCTCGCGGATCGCGGTGACCCGGGCCTCCCACCCCTCGGTGCCGAGGTCTCGGGGGTGCAGTTTGTAGGCGTTGAGGTTCGCGACGCGGATCATGGAGAAGCCTCCTTGAGGATGGAAGACGGGCAGCAGCGCCGGCGATGACACGGGGCCGGGGCCGTGGCGAGCCAGCCGGGGTAGAGGGTGAGCGGTGGTGGCCAGGGGGAAGTCGCCCTGGTTGGCGGGTGATGGGCGGTCTGCGCGGCTCAGGCGGTGCGCGGCTGTGGGTTTTGCTCTTGGTCGAGGAGGCGGGCGGTGTGTAGGAGGGCGGCGACGCTGCCGGCTTCGCGGATCACGCCGTGCTCGACCATGGCGAGCGCTTGCTCCAGGGGCGCCCAGTGGGCGGTCATCCCGGCCTCGGTCGGATCGCGGTGCAGTTCGCCGGGTTCGAGGCCGGTGGCGAGGACGAGGTGGGTGCGCGAGCGGGTGGAGCTGGGCAGCGGGTGGATCTGGGCGATCACCCGACACGCGGTGGCGCGCCAGCCGGTCTCCTCCTCCAGCTCGCGCCCGGCGGCGGCTTCGACCGCCTCCCCGCGCTCGATGCCGCCGCCGGGCAGGTGGACGAGGCGGCCGTGGAGGTAGAAGGCGTCTTCGACGAGCGCGACCTCGCTGCTGTCGTTGAGCGCGACGACGCGCACGCCGTCGCGTACGTCGATGTGCTCGTAGATGTCGTGTTGGCCGTCCGGGCGCAGGATCTGGTCGCGGTGCAGCGTCAGGCGCGGCCCGTGGTGGAGGGCCTGGGTGCTGAGCATGGTCCACCCAGTCGTGGGTGCGGTGCGGGCCGCCGCGTCCAGCGTCTGGTAGGCCGTGAGCAGGGCGGGCGTGCAGGCATGGAAGGCGGCGGAGAGTTCGGCGTTCGCCGGCCACTGATGGGCGATCCGGCCGACGGCGTGCGTGGCGGGAAGCTGCCGACACCACTGGACGAACTGCTCGGCCAGGGCGCGCACCGGGGCGAGCTGCTCGAGCGCCTGCGTCACCGCGCGGGTGAGCAGGGGCCCGGGGTCGGCGGCGAGCACGGCGTCCAGGCGCTCGGCGAGCACCGCCGCGTCGCGGCCGATCCGGTCGGCGCCGCCGGCGCGGGCGGTGGCGATCGGCGGGCGGGCTCGCATCTCCACACAGGCAGCCCAGGCCGCCTCACGTACCGGGTCGGTGGTCCAACTCATGTTCATCCTCCGGGGGTTGGCTGCTGATGCTCGGACGCTACCGGCCGCCGCCGGTGGGGCGGTGCAGCGGCCACCAGACGAGCGCTTTGTCGTCGGCGACCTTGTAGCGGGGCCAGACCTGCCCGGAGGGGTCCTCGCGTTCGGCGAGGTCGATGGCGTCAGCGACCGCGTGTGGCCCGTCCTCCCGGCACGCGCGGGCGAGTTCCTGCCACGAGTACAGCTCGTACTCCTCGACGCCGGCGCAGATGCCGTCGGTGGCGATCACGATCTCGGCCAGGTCGTTGGCCAGCCACGACGCGGTGATCGCGTTGAGGCCCGCCTCGGGAACGGCCTCGGCGATCCAGTACCCGCCGGGGCGGTTGACCACGCCGCCCTGGAAGCCGCGCAGCTCCTTGAGGATGTGGCGGTGGCGCTCGCCGAAGCCGTGGCCGGCACGCAGAAGCTCACGGTACTCGCGGGCCTGCGGTTGGGCGTCGACCAGTACGGCGAGCCGGTCGTCGCGGATCGTGTGCACCGAGCCGTCGCGGCCGATGGCGATGACGGGGCTGTCGCCGAGGACCGCCGCCTCGATCTGGTCTGTCCGCTGTCGCACGATCGCCACGGTGGAGGCCGGGGACGTGCCGGGGAGGAGGGCGTGGGTGTCGGCTACGGTGCCGATCGCGGTGGCGAGCACCTGGCGTAGGTCCATGTCGGGTTCCCGGGTGAGGAGTTGGGCGATGGACGAGCCCAGGGTGTCGGCGTACCAGCCGCCGCGGGGATGGTCGTCGGTGACGGTGGAGACGCCGTCCAGGACGATCACGGCACGGTCGGTGGTGACCACCCTGTCCTCGCTGGGGCGACCGGGCCCGGCGAGTTCGCCGATACGGACAGTGGAGCCGCCCACCATGGCCGTACGAGAAGCGGCACCGGGATTGGTCTGCATGAAGAACTCCGCTCTGATCTGGACAGGTTCGGGCGAATGTCAGTGCTGCGGCACGGTTAGGCCGGCGGGCCGGCAGGCCGAGGCCCTCAACGGCCAAGGCCAAGTGGCGATCACCAGCCGCGCAGAGCCTCGGTGATCAGGGCGCGGGCGTCCTGCCCGTAGACGGCGGACTCCTGAAGCAGCCTGAACGCCCGGTGGAAGAGGCCGACGCGCTTCGGATCGGTGATGGTCTCGCAGCCGCGGTAGCCCTCCACCTCCACCCGGGTGCCGTCGTGGATGCCGAAGCCGTCCCCGGGGTAGACGTGCAGGCGGGCTCGGGCCGGGATGATCCCCAGCTGCAGACCGGGCGTGTCGAGGGCGGCCAGCAGGTGCTCCAGCTGGGCGCGCATCACCTCAGGGCCGCCGATGCCGGTCAACAGGGCCTGCTCCCCGAGCAGCACGTGGTAGGTCCGGCCGTCCTGCCCGAGGTAGCGGGCGCGGGCGGTGCGTTCGGCAGTGCCGGCCTGCGAGTCGTCGGGGAGCTGGTGCAGGTTGGCGACCATGCGCAGGACCTCTTGTGCGTACTCGGGAGTCTGTAGGTTGCCCCAGATCAGGTCGGGGCTGTGCCCGGCGTAGTCGCTGGTGGCGGCGGTGAGTTCGTGGAAGGCGCGCTGGATGTGCTCGGTACCGCGGGCCAGCAGGTCGTCCCACGAGGTGGCGGCGGACGGCTGCGGCGTCTCGGACGGGGGCAGTGCACTCACTGGCTTCTCCCTGCTGGTCGGATCGGCTCGGATCGGGGCTACCGAATGAGCGGTCATGCGCTGGTGGTTGAGGGGGCGGTCTGGTAGGGCAGGCGGTCGCCGAGGTCGTACTGGGCAGCCTGGAGGAGATACGACTCGCGGTAGCGGGTGGCCGGTTCCTGGGCCATCAGCTCGGAGTGACTCCCCTGTTCGATGAGACGGCCGTGGTCGAGGACGAAGATGCGGTCGGCCTTGGCGGTGGCGCCGAGACGGTGGGTGATGAGGACGACGGTGACGCCGAGGGCGGTGAGCTGGCGGATCTGCTCGAACGCCTCGACCTCGGTCTCCGGGTCCATCGCGGACGTCGGCTCGTCGACCACCACCAGAGCGGGAAGCCGGCCGTGGGCGTCGGGCGTGGTCAAACGCAGGTGAGTGCGGGCGATGGCGACCTTCTGCCACTGACCACCAGAGAGGCCGACGCCGCCTTCGAAGCCCTTGGCGATGAGGGTGTCCCAGCTGCGGGGCAGCTCTTCGATCACCGGGTGGAGGTCGGCGTAGTCGGCGGCGGTCTCCAGCTGCCGCTGGTCGCAGGCGACTTCGGGGCGCCCGAGCAGCAGGTTGGCGCGCAGGGTGAAGGACCAGCGCTGGAAGTTCTGGGCGAGCAGGGCGACGCTGCTGAAGAGCTGGTCGCGGTCGGCGGTGGCGGTGTCGATGCCGTCCCACCGGACGCGGCCCTGGTGCGGCTGGTAGACCCCGCACAGGATGTTGGCCAGGGTGGACTTGCCCGAACCGTTGGCCCCCACCAGGGCGATGACCTCGCCCCGGGGGATCGTCAGGGTGACCTTGTGCAACGCGGGGGTGTCGCGGCCGTCATAGGTGAAGGAGACGTCCTCGACGGTGATCGTCTCGGGGCGCTCGGGCAGCGGGGTGCCGCCGGTGGGGATGGCCCGGCGGTGGCCCTCGCGGCGCAGCTGGTCGAGGTCGCGGACGAACAGGCTCTCCTCGTAGAGCCGGTTGATCTGGGAGACGAGGCCGCCGATGCTTGCCGAGCCGGTGCGGATGGCCACCACGGCCGTGCCGGCGGCGGCGAGCGGGATCGCACCGCTCATGACGAGCGAGCCCAGGAGGAGGAAGGCACCGACAGTGGCGGCGCCGGCCAGCGTCGCGGAGAGCAGGTCGGTACGCGCCCTCGCCCCGGCGAGGCGGGCCTGCTCCTGCTCGGCTGCACGGGCCATCTGCTCGTAGTGATGGAGGATGAACGGCCCGCAGGCGTGCACCCGCAGCTCGGCCGCGGAGTACGGGCGGATCAGCATGTCCGCCAGCGCCGTGCTGGCCCGGGAGTGCTGGAGCCAGGCCCGCGTGGAGGCGTAGTGGCGCCGCGCGGTGCGGACGGCTCCCCAGCCACGCGGGGCGGTGATCAGCAGCAGCATCGGCAGCAGGGCGGGGTGGAGGACGGACAGGACGCCGGCGGCGGAGACGAGGCTGAACGTGGCGGTGAGGACGGAGGTGGCCTGGCCGATGATGTTCTGCAGCGACATCGCGCCCCAGCGGGCGCTGTCCACCTCGGCGAGGAACGCCGGGTCCTCGATCGCCTCCAGCTCGGAGCGGCCGACGATGCCCAGGAACTCGATGGTGGCCCTGCGGAAGACCGCCGGTTCCAGCCGCCCGCCGGCCCAGCCCGAGGCTGCGGACAGCACCGAGGACAGGCCCGCGATCACCCCGACCGCCACGATCGCCGGCAAAGCGGCCCGCAGCACGTCGGCCACCTGGCCGGGGGCGAGCAGCGCGGCCAGAGCGTGGTTGGTCGCGATCAGCGCGAAGGCCGCGGCCAGGCCGCGCAGCACCTCGGCGCCGACCAGGGTCACCAGCGCCGCCCGGTCGGCCTGCCACGCCATCCGTCCGGCCAGACGCAGGAAGTGCGGCATCTGCCGCGCGACCGCCCAGAACGTCACCTTGCCGCTGGCCATCTCGTGCTTGGCCCAGCCGTAGTCGTAGCGCATCGGCCCGCCGAACAGCAGCTGCTCGCTGTCCGGCACCGGATCCGTCGAGGTCTTGGTTGCGCTGGTCACATAGTCCCTTTCGCAGAGGGGGAACGTGGTGGTAGGGCGCCAATGCCGTCAGAGTTCGGCGTGGCCGTGGGACGACCGGCGCGGACCGGGCGGGGACGAGCCGGCCGGCACCATGCCGGGCGGGCGCACTCGTCCGGCATGGTGCCGGCGTGCGCCGGTCACGTCTCGACGAGCTGCCGCCCGCCGGAGGCGGGGTCGAATCCGTGCGTGGAGAACGCGGGCCCGCCGGCCAGATACGCCTCCACCGCGGCCTTGGAGGTCGGGAACATCGGGCTGGGCAGGACGTCGGCGGCGGGGTGCCAGCGCACCTCCAGGTGCTTGTCCGGCTCTACGTTGACCAGCTCGCCCGTGAACTCGCTGGTGGCGAAGACGAACAGCACGAACCCGCCGCGCCCGTCCCAGCCCTCCTTGGCCTGGATGGTGTGCACCAGGCGAAGGTCGGACGGCCGGGCGATGAGCCCGGCTTCCTCACGCAGTTCCCGGGCGGCAGCATGGGCGATTTCCTCCCCGGGGTCGACCTTCCCGCCGGGGATCGTCCATGCGGGGCCGGGGGTCCAACTGCGCTGGGCGTAGTGGACGGTGGCGATCCGGTCGGTGTTCAGATCGTGGGCGATGACGCCGGCCGACAGCCTGCTCGTCTCGTGCATCAGGGGTGCTCCTGGGTGAAGGTTGAGGGGTCAATGGAGGGGACGCGACGGTCGGGCGACTGCTTCTAGGTGTCGCGCGGGGGCAACTCCGAGAGCGCGGTCTCGCGCATGATGCGCTCGACCGTGTCGCGGAGGGTGCTGTCGCAGCCGATGACGGTCTCGATCCCGCCGGGAAGGACGTCGTGCTCGCGGTACCAGTCGCGCAGTTCCCGCTCGGTGACGGCAGCCAGGTACTCGCGATCGCCCTTCGAGGCGTGGCGGACCAGCGTCTCGTCGATCGGGATGTCGAGGTAGTAGCAGCGGGTGACACCGCGATGGTCGCCCACCAGGCGTTGGAGCATTCCGCCGTAGTGATCGGCGTACAGGATGCCTTCGATGACGACGTGGTAGCCCGCGCCCAGTGCGTACCGGGCCACGGTGTCGATCAGGCCGATGTTCGCTCCGCCGGACCGGTCCCGTTCGCGCAGCACGATGCGGCGCAGGTTGTCCTGCGCGACCACGGCCAGGCCCCGGCCGAACCGGTCCCGGACGCCCGCCGCCACCGACGACTTGCCCGACGCCGAGTTTCCCCGGACGACCACGAGCCGGGTCTCCGCGCTCCCCGCAGGCGCCCCGGCGGCCGGGAGCCCCGAGTGGCTCGTGGTGCTCATGCCGGCCATCCGACGACGGACAGCGGGCGGCCGGCGGTGACCTGCGCGAGCGCGTCCGCGGTGTATCCGACGATCGGCTCCGGAAGCCCGTCCAGCGGCCAGAAGCGGAGGGCGGCGCACTTGTCCGGTTCGCGGTTGGTGATCTTGCCGGTGTACGCGCGCGGGGCGAAGAACAGCTGGAGGCGACCGGCACCGTCGTCGGCGTCGAGGTGGTGGAGGGTGTGCACCAGGTCGAGGTCCTCCTCCCGGATGGTGATGCCGAGTTCCTCGTCGGCCTCGCGGGCCATGCCGGCCAGGACGGACTCTCCCACTTCGAGGTGGCCTGCCGGAGCGTGCCAGTGCTGGGAGGCGAAGGTGGTGTTGGCGCGCTGCCCGAGCAGCACCCGGCCGTTCTCGATCAGGACCAGGTGGACTCCGACAACCAGGGTGTGCGGCACGGGACGTCTCCTTCCAGGGGCGGGAGGGAACCGGCGCGGGGAGGCTGGCCGGTTCAGGGCATGGCGAAGCTGCGATCAAACTGGTGATCGTTCGTCGTACGTGAGTGCGTTGGCAGGTGTCCCACCGTAGGCGGCCCGGCGGGGCCGCGTCGGCGTGTCGCGGCAGAAGCCACACGATCCGGTGAACGGCCCCAACTCGTCATACTGCTAGGGCGGTTGCAAGTCGAACAGGGCAGTGTGCCACGGGGCGCCGACAATCGCGCCGTGCTCGGTGGGAGGCGGGCGTTCACGTCTCTGCAAGGGCGGTGATCCGGCTCTGGAGGCGCTCGGTGTCGCGGGGCCTCCGAGGTTCTCGTATTGCCGGAGGCGCGCGGTGTACCAGCTGCAGGCGGCGTCCCGGGAGACCGGAGGGTTCGGCGTCCTGGCCGAGGAACTCGACGGCGCGGGCCTGCCCGTGGCGGTGGCCGAGACGCGCGAACTCCTCCCGGGCCTGGGCGAGCGCGGTGACGGCGAGGTCGTGGTGGCCGTCGCGGGAATGCGTCTCGCCGAGGTAGGGGGCGGCGCGTGCCCTGCTCCGGGCGCCGAAGGCGGACACGGTAGCGCACAGCCGTGTCGTGGTGATCAACTCGTACGGGTCGCAGACGCCGAGTCGGTGCGTCGATAGTCGAAGGCCGGATGGCGTGCGAGGCCGGTCTTGAACGCCTCCTCGTCCCAGACCGAGACGAGGAGCGGGTGGTCGGACAGCTCGGCCAGCGGGATGACCTGGAACTCCCGGAGTGCCGGAAGCAGGACGCGGGAGGCGCGCTGGAAGTCGATGCGCTGACGGGTCCCTTGGCGGAGGGAGATGTGGGGGTACTGGCTGGCGGTCGGTACGAGGGCGTTGGCCTGGCCGAGGTGGGTGGCCGCGTGGAGGGCGACATCGTCGATTCCGACTCGGGTGAGGGCACGGTCGGGCTCGGTGTCGCTCTCGTTCCCGCCGCGGGTGCGGTGTTCCTGGTGGGTGCGGTCGGGGATGGTCGGCCAGTCCGGGAAGGGCTGCTGCTCCTGGCCGGAGGCGCTGTAGGAGTTGAAGTCCGCGCCGAGGAGCACCGCCCGGTCGCGCCCGTGCCAGGTGGCGATGTTGCCGGCCTCGATCTGGCGCCGGGCGGGCGAGCGGAAGCTCAGGTGCACCGAGGCGAGTTGGAGCGGCACGCCGCTCTCGCCGTGCTTCACGGACACGACGCACGGCGGCAGCCACCACTCCTTTTCCTGCGGCCAGACGCCGGTCACGCGGAAGGTGTCTGGCCGGATGAACATCCCCGGAGGGTTGTCCGACTCCGGAGGAGCGGGCGGGGCGAGGAAGCCGCGCATGCCGAGCATGTGCTCGGCCTCGTGGAGCAGCCGTCCGCCCTCGGCGCGGGAGTGGCTCATCTCCTGCCGGAAGAGGACGTCGAACGGGTACCTCGCGAGCACCTCGTGGGCCGCGTACCACTTGTCGAAGTGGCCGCCTCCCCTGGGGTGCTTGGTGAAGCCGTCGTGGTCGAGGTTGAAGCTGCCGATCGTGATCGTGCCCATGGGCGGTCTCCTGGATGGGGTGAACTGGGGTGGTGCCGGTGCGCGTCAGGGCCGGGCGCTCGCCAGGACGCCGACGGGACCGCGGTCGCGCTGTCCGGGCAGGTGAGCGCCGCAGTTGGTTAGCCGCATGGCGGTGTCGGCCAAGGCGACGTGGCTGAAGGCCTGCGGGAAGTTGCCGAGCTGGCGCTTGGCGCGCGGGTCCCACTCCTCGGCGAGCAGACCGAGGTCGTTGCGCAGGGCGAGCAGCTTGTCGAACAGCTCGCGAGCCTCTTGGACCCGGCCGATCATGGCGAGGTCGTCGGCCAGCCAGAACGAGCAGGCGAGGAACGCTCCTTCGTGACCGGAGAGGCCGTCGACGTTGCTGCCAGTCTCGTCGTGGGTGGGGTAGCGCAGTACGAAGCCGTCCTCGGTGGACAGTTCGCGCTGGATCGCCTCGATGGTGCCGATGACGCGCTTGTCGTCCGGCGGCAGGAAGCCGACCTGGGGGATGAGCAGCAGTGAGGCGTCCAGCTCGCGGCCGCCGTAGTACTGGGTGAAGGTGTTGCGCTCCGGGTCGTAGCCCTTCGTACAGACGTCAGCGTGGATCGCCTCGCGCAGCTCCACCCAATTGGCGAGTTCGTCGGTGCTGGTGGACGGCCGGCGGCGCAGGAGGGTGATGGTGCGGTCGATCGCGGCCCAGGCCATGACCTTGGAGTGGACGAAGTGCCGGCGCGGGCCGCGGACCTCCCAGATGCCCTCGTCCGGCTCGCTCCAGCGCTCCTCGGTCCAGCGGGCGAGGGCGCACAGCATCGCGTCGGCGTCGCGGGAGGAGTGCAGCCCGGCGTTCTCGGCGGCGAGCAGTGCGTCGGCAACCTCGCCGGGGACGTCGAGCTGGAGCTGGCCGGCGGCGCCGTTGCCGACCCGCACGGGCCGGGAGTTCTCGTAGCCGGGAAGGTGGTCCAACTCGCGCTCGGCCAGGTCGCGTTCGCCGCCGAGACCGTACATGATCTGCAGCCGGTCGGCGTCGCGGCCCAGCGTGCCCAGCAGCCAGTCGCGCCAGGCCTCGGCCTCCTCGGTGTAGCCGAGGCGGGCGAGGGTGGTGATGGTCAGGGCGGCGTCACGCAGCCATGTGTAGCGGTAGTCCCAGTTGCGCTCGCCGCCGATGTCCTCCGGCAGGGACGTGGTGGGGGCGGCGACGATCCCGCCGCCCGGGTGGCAGAGGCTCTTGAGGGCGAGCGCCGACCTCAGGACCGCCTCGCGGTAGGGGCCTTGGTAGGTGCAGCGGGACGCCCATTCGAGCCAGAACCCCGCGGTGCGGGTGAGTGCCGCGCGGGGGCTGCGCATGTCGGGTGCCCGGTTGAACGAGGGGCACCAGGTGAGGGAGAAGGTGACGGACTCGCCTGCGGTGACGGTGAAGTCGGCGCGAGCGCCGTGCTCGGTGACGGTGTGGTAAGTACCGTCGAGCCAGTAGGAGTCGGGGTGGACGGTGGCGCACAGGCGTGAGGTGCCATTGTGCTCGATACGAGTGACCAGCGGGTTATCGGCGCCGTAGCCGGGGCGGGGGCGGAACAGCGAGGTCATCGCCACGGTCCCCTTGAGGCCTTCAACGATGCGCACGACCTGGGCCGGTTGGCTGCCAGAAGGCATGAAGTCGGTCACCCGAACGCTGCCACCGCTGACGACCCATTCCTGCTCCAGGATCACGGTGTCGCCGCGGTAGCGACGCCGGTCGGCCGGCGGTGCGGCGTCGTCCACGGTCGGGCCGATGCGCCAGAAGCCGTGTTCGTCGGTGCCGAGCAGGGCAGCGAAGACGGCCGGCGAGTCGAACCGGGGCAGGCACAGCCAGTTGATCGTGCCGTCGCGGCGCACCAGGGCGCCGGTGGCGGTGTTGCCGATGAAACCGTGGTCCTCGATGAGGGAGCAGCGGAGGGCAGCGGGGGTGGGCATGAGGTTCCTGACGGGGTGGGTGGTGACGCTCAGGGCCGGGTGGCAGCCGGGGCGTTGAAGTGGGCGAGAGCAGCGCGCACGGTGGCGGCCAGATCGGTGACGATGCTCAACCGGGGCATCAGGGCGAGCAGTTCGGCGTGGACGGCCCGCTGGGCGGGGTCTCCCCGGTCACAGCCGACGACCAGCGCGGTGCGGGAATGGCGAGAAAGGTGGACGTCGCGGATCTGCTGTGCGCCCAACGGGCACCAGAGGAGGACGACGCCGTTACGCCGGAGGTTGTGCTCCTGCCAGCCGGACGATGTCCACGCCCCGCTCGGGCCGGTAGCCGGGTCGCAGGGCTGCGGGTTGAGCACAGCGCCGGTGAAGCCGGCCGCGTCGAGGAGGGCGACGGCGCTGGCCTGCCAGCCGGGGCGGCTGGTGCCCGACCCGGCGAGGTAGATCGACGGGGAGCCGTCCGGTTCGTAGTGCTGCGGGTACTCGACGAGCCTCACCGGGCACCGCCGGGCTCGGCTGGGTCCTGCGGGGCGAGCAGGAGGACCATGATGACGGCGTGGGTGCGGTTGCGGGCTCCGATGGCCGTCACGGCCTGGCTGATGACCTTGCCGATGGTGTCCTGGCCGACGCTCACCAACCGTGCGACGGTGCGTACTTCGTGGGCGGCGAGGAGGGTAAGTACCTCGCGCTCGCGCGGGGTGAGATCCGGAAGCTCGGCGGGCAGCGCGGCGCGCAGCCCGGCGGTGTCGAGCAGGCCGGCGGTGATGAGGTGGGCGATGGTGCGGGTGCGGTCGCTGTGGCCGTGGCGGCGGATCAGTCGGGACATGACGTTGGCGGTGCCGGAAGCGGTGGAGCTGAGTTCCTTGGCGGCGCTCTCGTAGGTGTTCCCGAGGGCGAGCAGCAGGGCGACGGCGTGTTCGCGGTGGCTCAGCCCGGTGGCGGCGCCGGTGGACAGGCTGAGGGTTCCGGCGCGGCTGAGCAGTAGGCGGCGGGCTCCGCTGGCCTTCGCTTCGGGCGATGCGGGGTCGGTGGTGACGATCAGACAGCTCTGCACCGGCAGCCTGAGAGCGAGGGCGGCGGCGCGATAGGGGTTGGTGCCCTGCTCGCGGTGCTCGGTGGCGGACACGGCGTGCGTCCACACGTTCGGGACGCGCAGCGTGGTGAGCATCCCGGTCAGGTTCAGGCCCAGGCGCTCGGTGACCAGAGCGCAGGGGACCGCCATGGAGCCGGCGCGCATCAGCAGCCGCAGCAGCGGGGCGGGGACGGTCGTCGGTGAGGGGGCGCCCGCGGCCAGGAGGATGGGGGCGGCCCCAGACAGGTGGTCTTGGGGCAGGTCGGCGAGGGTGGCGGCGTCGACGAGGATGCCCGCGCGGTTGAGCAGGTGGCGGTCCAGGTCCCGGGTCGCCAGGCCGTCGGCGGCAGGTGGTCGTGGGGTGCTCATCTTCTCTCTGTGTTTGTCGGGTGCGGCCCTGGCCCGAAACGGCCGCCATGGGTGTGGTGCGGTGGTGCAGGCGATCAGCCGGCCGGTGAGGGCGGGTCCTGGGCGGAGCCGGACCGGGGCTTCGGCGCGGAGCGCGAGGCGATCAGCCGATCGGCGACGGCCAGGGTGCCGAAGCACACGAGGGCGAAGATCGCCAGGTAGAGCGGCTGAGAGAGGTGCGTGCGGTGCTGGACGAGGTAGAGGACGGCGGCCCCGACCTGGAGCCCGAGCAGGAAGCAGACGAGCCCGACGGCCGCCCGGCCCGTGGTGCGCCGGGTGCTCACGCCGCCCGCCCACGTGAACCGGCGGTGCGGTGGAACGGCTCGGCAGGCCACGACGGGTCGATGCTGCTCAGCAGGACCTGGCCGGACAGGACGCCGGCGATGCTCGCCTGCATCTGGCTGTGAACGCCCAGCCGGGTGTTCAGGTCCTTGATGTATCCGCGCATCGTGGCGGGCGAGATACCGAAGTCCGCCGTCAGCTCCGGGGTGCTTCGTCCGCCGACCCATCCCGTGAGGATCTGCCGAAGGCGCGGGGGAAGCCGGGGCGCGGCGAGCGCGGCGCAGGGCTCGGCGGTGTCGGTGACGAGGCCGTGCGCGGCTCCCCACGCGACGAGCTGCAACATGGTGCGCGAGCCCGTGGCCTTAAGCAGAGCGCCGACGGCGGTGTCGATCTCGGCGCGCTCCAGACCGAGCGCGGGGTCGCCCGCGATCGTGCGGGTCTGGGACTCGGCGGCGATGTGAACGAGGAGCCGAACGTCGCGCTCGGACAGATTGTGGGCAGGCAGGGTGGTGGTCATGGCGGCACCTTCGGTGGTCACGGGCTGTCGGCGGTCGGGGAATCGGTCTGGGCGAGGCGGGCCAGCAGGCGGGGGCCGAGGCGGGCGGCGTCGCCGGTGCCGATGACGAGCACCAGGTCGCCGGGCTTGGCGAGGTCGGCGACCTGCTGCTCGGCGCTCGGTTCACACGGGCTCAAACGCACCCGGTGAGCCTTGCTGGCTCCCAAGGGAGACCTGGCGGCGTTGATGACGGCATCGAGCGGGTCCGGGGCGTTCAGCACGGTCAGCGGGGTGACGACCGGCAGCAGCACGGCGCGGTCGGCGGCGGCGAGGGCCTTACCCAACTCAACGGCATGAGCGCTGGTACGGGCGATGCCGTCGGGCTCCAGGACGACGATGACGTTGCCCTCGGTGAGCATCCGGGCGGCCGTCACATCATCGGCGACCTCCTGGGGGTGCCGGGCGCGGGAGTCGAGGACGGTGATCCGCGCCTGGGTGCCGGCTTCGGTCAGGGAGCGCTCCACGCCCTTGAACCCGGCCAGGCGCTCGGCGATCGTCTCGGCGCTCTCCCCAGCGACGAGGGCGGTGGTGATGGCGGCGCAGGCGGCCAGGGCGTGGTGGTCGCCCGCGATCGGCACGATGAACTGGTGCTGCTTGCCCTGGTGGCGGAGGGTGAGGAGATAGCTTTCCCCGAGCCACCGGGGTTTGAGGACCCACACGTCCGCGCTCTCCACAAGGCCCACGGTCACCACCGTGGGGCCGGGGCGGTCGCTTAGCCTCTCGTGCACGATCTTCGCACCGTTGTCCCAGAGCGGCAGGACCACGGTGTCGGCGGAGCGGGCGAGGTTCGTGGCGGCGTCCAGGGCCTCGATGGTGTCCTCGAAGTACGGCGAGTTCATGGTGGCGGCGGTGATCAGCGCCACCGACGGGGACGGCCGCTGGTACAGGTTCGGGACGTTGGGGCGGCGGCTCCACGAGCCGGGCGGCGCGGCCTCGTGCGTGCCGGTGTCCGGGCACAGGTCCACCACGAGGCGCCGTCCGCCTCCTTGGCCGGGGACGCCGCCTTGAGCGGGAGCGTTGAGGATCCAGCCGGTGTGGCCGTCGTTCAGGGCGGCGGCGAGGACCGCCGCCGCAGTCGCGGTGCCGTGGCTGCCGCCGACGGCCACCAGGGGCCGGCCGAAGCCCCCGCACAACGCGGCGAGCGCGTGCGCGCGGGCGAGCATCGGTAGCCCCAGGGCCTGGGCCCGCTCGAGTTCGGGGTGCGGGGCGACGACCACCCCCGACCACACCACGGCCGTACGGTCGTTTCGGACGTGCCCGGCGTTGAAGCCGACCGTGATCTCCACGCCAGCCGCGCGCAGCCGGTCGGCGGCCGGGCTGTCCTGGTCGACGGGGTCGATGCTTCCGGTGACGTCGAGGCCTCGGGAGGCCAGCCACAGGGCCAGGCCCTCCATGCCCGGTGCGGTGGCGTCGACCAGGTGAGCCTTGGCCAGCAGATCCGGCCCGGCGGGGGCCTTGGGGCTTGTCGCGCTCTTCTTCCGGGGACGGGTGGCGGTGTCCATGAAGGTTCTCCAGCGTGGTCAGGAGCAGGGTGGGGGTGGAACCGGGCCGGTCGCGGGCCCGGGGGTGTGGCGCCGCGACCGGCCCGGGGCTCAGGCCTGGGCGAACCCGCGCGCCAGCTCCGCGTCAGTGACGCGGGCGGCGTGGTGGTCGACGTCCAGGTGGGCGAGCGAGGCCAGGTGGGCGACGACGTGCTCGCCCAGCAGCGCGGAGGCGACGCGGCTGGTCTCGAACACCTCGATGGCGTAACAAGGGTGACGAGGCACCACCGGGAGGTCGTCGTCCCAGTCGGCGTCGCCGGTGCTGGCCTCGCGGAGCTTGAGATCGCCGGTGATGCCGTGGCGGACGGCGGCCACGGCGGCGGCCAGCGCCAGGTAGGGGTTGGCGTCCGCACCGGGCAGGCGGACCTCCAGGTGCAGGCCCCGGCCGTGGCCGACCACCCGCACCGCGCAGGAGCGGTTGTCCCGCCCCCACGCGAGCCTGGACGGCGCGAACGGGCCCCCGATGCGCTTGTAGCTGTTCACGTACGGGGCCCACATCGGCGCGGTGGCGGGCATCACTTCCAGCAGCCCGGCGACCGCCCGCTCGCCCAGCTCCGACAGGGCGTGCTCGTCCCCGGCGGAGACCAGCACCGGCTCGCCGTCGGCCCAGATCGACAGGTGCAGGTGCATTCCGCTGCCCACCCCGTCGGCCGGGGCCGCCATGAACGTCGCCGCCATTTTCTGCCGGTCCGCCAGAGACTTCGCGGCGTGCTTGAACAGCACATGCTGCTCGCACGCCTCCCGGGCCGGTCCGTACGGGAAGGTGACCTCGATTTGGCCTGCGGCGCTCTCCAGCTTGACCGCCTCGACGGGCAGCCCGGCTCCGGCCAGGGCCTGCCGCAGCGACCGTGAGAAGCCGGCCACCGTCGTCGTCCGATCGAGGGCGTAGTCGCGGTTGTCCCACGTCACCGGGCGCAGCCCCCGCCAGCCGGCCGCAGCCGCGTCGGCACCCGTGCTCTCGTAGACGGCGAACTCGGTCTCGATCCCGACCCGCACCTCGTAGCCCAACCCCTCGAGTAGATCGAGCTGCGAGTCCAGGATGGTGGCCGGGGCCAGCGGGTGCGGCCGGTCGCCGTCGACGGGGCTGGCGAACACCACGGCGGTGCCCGGCTCCCACGGGAGCACGCGGGCACGGTCGAGATGCGGCAGCAGCGCGATGTCGCCGAAGCCGGATTCCCAGGAGAAGGTGCCGGTGGCCTGGGGCGTCATGCCCAGGTCCGTGCCGATGACGTACCCGCACATCTCGGGGCGGATCCGCCCCGATGCCAGGCGCTCCACGAGTACCCCGGCGTCGTACTCCTTGCCCTTGAGTCGTCCCTGCATGTCGACGGCTACCAGCAGCACGGTGTCGATGCGGGCGTCGTGGACCAGGTCACGCAGTGCTGCGACTGCAGCGGTCGGGGCGGGAGTCGAGCGGCCCGTCTGCGAACGGGATGGTCTGGCTGGGGTCCTCATACGATCTGCTCCTCGAACGCGGCGAGCCGGGGGTCGTTGACGACCGGTACCTGGTAGCGGCGGCCGGCCATCCGCCACCAGAGGGCGGACAACAGCAGCACGACCAGTAGGGTCACGGGCGCGTAGTTGAAGGTCTCGGCGGTCACCGGGCTGGTCTGCGGCAGGCACACCAGCACCGTTACCAAGGCCACCCACGCCACCGCGAGCACACCGACAGGTCGGCCCCACCGGCCCAGGTTCCACGGTCCCGGCCGCCAGCTCTTGCCCTGGCGCAGCCGCAGGAACACGGGGATGGCGTAGGCCGGCGTCATGCCGACCACGTTCACCGCGGTCACGGCGCCGTAGGCGGCGGTCGACCACATCGAGGGAAGCGCCAGGAGGAAGGCCACCGCGACCGCCAGCCACACCGCGTTGGCCGGTGTCCGGTTGCCCGATACCTTGCGCCAGGTCGCCGATCCGGGCAGTGCCCCGTCTCGCGAGAACGCGTAGATCATCCTGCTGGCGGCGGCCGTCTCCGCCGAGCCACAGAACAGCTGGGCGCCGATGACGATCAGCAGCAGCGCCTTCGCCCCGGACTCGCCGACCGCGTCCAGGAAGATGCGCGCCGGCGGTACGGTGGCGCCCGCCGTCGCGCCGTAGTCCTGCATCGCGAACAACAGGCCCGCCAGCAGGACGAACCCGGCCAGCAGCGACACCCAGATCGAACGGACGATTCCGCGCGGCGCGGCGATCTGTGCGTTCGTGGTCTCCTCCGACAGGTGCGCCGACGCGTCGTACCCGCTGTAGGTGTACTGCGCCAGCAACAGCCCCAAGGCGCTGACGTAGACCGGGTTAGACCAGCCGCTATCGTTCGCGAAGTGGCCGAACACGAACCCGACGCTGTGGTGGTGCGAGGGAACCAGCCACAGGACGCCGACGATCACTGCGACGCCGAGCAGGTGCCACCACGCCGAGACACTGTTGAGGACGGTCACCACGCGCGTCCCGCCCAGGTTCACCCACGCGTGCACGACCAGGACCACCGCGAAGATCCCGAGCACCAGACCGGGCGTCGTCTCAACACCCCACTCGAGCCCCGCGAACGCCGCGATGAAGCTGGCCGCTCCATAGTCGATGCCGGCGATCCCGCCGATCAGCCCGAGCAGGTTGAGCCATCCTGTTGCCCAGCCCCAGCGTGGTCCGCCCAGCCGGTGCGCCATGTAGTAGAGGCCGCCGCTGGTCGGATAGACGGAGGTGACCTCGGCCAGGGCCATGCCGACCAGCAGCACCGCAATGCCGACACCGACCCAGCCCCACATCATCACGGCCGGGCCGCCGGTCACCAGCCCGAAGCCGAACAGTGTCATGCAACCGCTGAGGACCGAGATCACCGAGAAGCTGACCGCGAAGTTGCCGAACGCCCCCATCCGCCTGGTGAGTTCGGGCTCGTAGCCGAGCGACCGCAAAAGGTCGTCTTCTTTCTGGACGGGAGCAGTGTGGCGTCGCCGAAAGAACATGGGGGAAACCTCCGAAAGAACGAGGAAGAGGGTGAGCTAGTCGGGCGGCGGCGGGGATCCCGCTCAGAACGCGGCGACTCGACGGCACTGCGCGATGGCGTGGTGGAGCAGGTCGTAGCCCCGTTCTCGGTCGCCGGCGATCGTCGCCCAGGGCTGCCACGACGCGAACGGGCCGAGCGAGGCGAAGACCTCGGCGGCCTCGGCCAGGTGGTGATCGGCCCACAGGGCGTGAGCCAGGAGACTCTCGTCGGCCACCGGCCACCGGCCATGCTCGCCGACAGCCGCGCGCCAGTGCGTATACGCGGACTGGACATCCCGGCGCACGTGATCGGAGGACCACTGCGACAGGACTGCCTCCTTCCGCGGCTCCCTGCGATACCGCTCCAGATGGAGATGAAGCGGGAGCGCGTGAAGCGCCGAGCCGGTCGGTGCCGAGGCCAGAAAGTGCATCAGGAAGTTGGTCGCCGCCCCGGTCCGGCCCATGGCCAGCCAGAACCGGAGCATCCGGTGGTAAGCCTCCCGGCCCCACGGGTCGATCCGATGCGTGTGCTCCAGCAGACCCCACGGGCCCGGCAGCAGCATCTGATCCGGCGGATCCACCCGGTGTTCCATCCGCTCCTGCTGAATGTCGAGTTGGGCGAGCGCGAGAAGACAGATCCACGGCACCGGATCGACGCCGATTCCAGCGGCGCGCCAACACGCCTCTCTCGCAGCCGCATCCCAGCCTGCCAAGAGCCGCTCGTCCGCTTGCTGCTGATGCGCCAGAAGGACGCCCTCGACGCTGGCCCTGGCGTGCAACGTCAGCAGAATCGGCGAGTCCGGCTCGTCAGCCGACCAGTGCCGCAGCACGTCCGACTGGGCCGCCACCGCGCCCAGAACCTGCGTCCGACGAGTCCACTGAGGCCAGTCCCCCCGGGACCGGGCCAGCACCTCGCGGGCCGCCACCCACCGACCACTACGCAACTCCTCCACGGCCGCACGCAGATCCCCGTCGTGGCCGGCGGGATGTACGACTGCGGGACGCGCAGTGTGGTCCATGGTGGCTGAATTCCTTACGTGGTCAAGGCATGGGCATGACAGCTCGGATGGTGCGTCCCCTGGCGCGTGAGTCACGCGGCGGCGCGCGCCGACAGGCGGGGGCGGATCAGGTCCAGGAGCAGCGCTGCGGCTACGGCGTGCCTCAGGTTGCGGGCCCCGATCTTCTCGCGGACGCCCTTCAAGCGGTGGGCGGCGGTGTCGGGCGCCACCTGCAATGTGCGGGCGGCCCGCTCGATGGTCTGCCCTTCGGCGACCAGCCGCAGCAACTCCAGCTCGAAACTGTCCAGCTCGGGAGGGGCGACGGCGAGTCCGTCCCACACCTTGGCGGTGTCCACCCACCGGTAGGTGGTGCAGTAGGCCACCAGGTGCGTGCGGTTCGCCAGGCCGAGCCGTCTGAACAGGCGGCTGACCGAGGAGTTGATGCTGGCCTGGCTGACGCCGAGGTCGTCTCTGATCTGCTTCGGGGTGCTTCCTTGCACGAGGTGCTGGGCGATCCGCCGCTCGTGCGGGCTGAGCGCGGGTTTTGCCAACGTCGATGGCCGGCTGCCTGGGGCCGGGGGGACGGCGGCGACCCGAAGAGCGGTGTTCTGGTGTGCGGCTCGGATTTGAGGACTGTGGCTCACATCGACTCCTCTCCTGGGGTAGGGGAGCTGCCCTTTTCGCGCACGGCGGTGGGCGCGGGGATGGCTTGGTGGTGGCTTCGGGTGGGCGCTGCCCTCGGCTACTGATCGCTTTCCGCCCTGGGTAACTGCCCGCCGCAGTAAGGTGCCTGAGAGTGTTTACCGGGACCATTCGCGTAGTCATATTCGTGCAGAAATATGATCACGTCGGTCACCTGTGGGAGCCGGTCTCCCGTCGGCCGCAGGGGCGGGATGGGTGCGCGGGGATGTGAGCGCTGTAGGTGCACGCCCACCACGTGGCACCGCACGGAGACGCTATTGAGCACGAGCTGCGACAGCTGCGAGGACCTGGGTGCGCCACGTCCACAGCGACCAGTCGCCCCACGAACTCGCCAGCAATGAGCGGGCAGCGATCCACGGCAGCGTCTGCAACTTCTTCACAGCTTCCCGGAGACCACCATCGGGACCCCTGGGGTGCTGGACGAAGCGCTCAGGGGGGAGGGCGAACGGGGTGTCCATCGGCGGGTCCTTCCGGGAGGCAATGGGCGGGCACCGTCGACCGAGCCGCGACCAGCGCCAGCACCTGTGTCCGAGACGTCCGAAGGCCGGCGTTCTGCGCCGTGGTGGCCAGCAACCGCTGCGTCGGCAGCCAGCGTCCGGCCCGCAGGTCATCTACGGCGGTCCGGAGCGCATCGTCGAACCCGGCGGGGTGATACACCGGTCGGGTTCGAGGCACGGCGATCATTGATCGTCCTTTCAGGCATGGACATGCCAGATGCGTGGCCGGGGCCCACAGGTCTATCAAGCGGGACGGTCGGCGGGCAGCCGGCCACAGCCGGCGGCCGAGAAGATGGTTGAGAAGAGACCGAATCACTTCGCGGACTGCGATTCGGTGATCGGTCACCCACTGTCGCGTCCTGGCCAGAACAGCGCCACGACAGTCGGGTGTCATCTGACGGCTGGTGCGGTCAGCAGCATGTCATTGAGGTGTCATCTCGTCAGATGATCCCGCGCAAAGCACCCTTGTCGGGTATTGCTAGAGCAGGGCTCTCCCCGCACAAGCGGCGACCGGGCCAGGTCGAGACCACGGGGGCGGGAGGCGTGCAACATGCCGAGTAAGACGCTACTGGGCGCCCTGATCAAGAAGAAGGGCTGGGAATTCCCCGACTTTCACAGGGAGTTCAGAGCGGCCGGAAATGAACTGGCGCGCACCCTGAAGGACACGCGGTTTCGCAACCTGGAGATGTCGGAGGCGACGTTCAGGCGCTGGATCGCTGGAACGGTCAGCCGTCCGACCTCCGTGTTCGCCCAGACGATCCAGCACATGTTCGACAGGCCGATCGCCGAACTCCTGGCGCCGCCGCGGGAGGGAGATCCCACCGCACTATCCCAGCAAGACCTTGAAAGAGAGCTCGCGATGACCGCACGCGAAGCATCCGACCACGCGGCTTCCGTAGCGTCCGCCTTCCTCTCCGATCTGTCCATAGAACAGGTCCAGGAAGACGTTCGCCGACTCGCCCGCACCTACAACCACCGGCCGCCGTTCGACGTGCTCCGCGAAGCCCGGCAGCTTCGAACGGATGCCGAAGCGCTCCTCGACCGAACCCACATCCCCCGGCAGAAGCAGCAGCTGCTGATCGCGATCGGCCAGACGACGGCTCTGCTGGCCATGACGGCCTTCGATCTCGGCTCCCTCGGAGAGGCCACACGGCTGGCCCGCTCTGCAGGCATGTATGCCGAAGTCACCCGCTTCACCCCGCTGGCTGCCTTCTCGGCCGGCACGCTCGGCATGCTCGCCTACTGGGAAGGCCGACCGAGTGAGGCGATCCGCTTCATCCGTCAGGCGCAGTCCTTCCCCGGCGTTGGCACGGCTGGCCAAATTCGCATCGCCGCAATCGAGGCGAGGGCCCACGGTCACCTCGGCGATCAGCAGCGAGCCACCGCGGCCGTCGAGCGCTTCCTCGACGTCGACACCGTCGAGTGCGACGACCTCCACGACGAGGTGGCCGGGGAGTTCCTCCACGGTCCCGAGAGGATCGCCCGCTCGCACGGCACGACGTTCCTTCTCCTGCGCGACGGAACCAGCGCGCAGGAGCACACCCGGCGAGTGCTGGAGCTGCAAGCCGGCCTGCCCGCTGGGCAGAGGATTCCCAGGATCGAGGCGGAGGCGCGGGCGGACCTCGCGGCGGCGTTGATCCTCGACGGAGAAGTGGAGGAAGCAGCCGAGGTCCTGAAGCCCATCGCTGCGCTCGCCCCGGACCGGCGTGCCGCTGGCCTGGTCGAGCGAATCGTCCACGTCGGCAAGCTGCTCACCACGGAGCCTGTCGGGTCGTCGCCGGTCGCCGTGACGCTTCGAGAGGTGCTGGAGGAGTACACCCGAGTCGCCGCACCGAGGCAGTTCGGTGGCAGCGCCGCGCGGTTGGCCATCGAGTAGCACACCACGCCCGCAACGGGGGTGGGGCGGACCGGCAGGGTGCCGCTCCGTCCCCACCCCGTTCCATTCTGTTCAGCGCGAAGAGCTGGCAGCCGCCAGGATCTTCCGCTCCCGATCTGCATCGATTCCGTGAGCGGATGCCCGTGGGTGCGGAACCGGCACGTTGCCGGCCTGGAGCCACTCCCAGGTGTCCCGCACCGTCTCCTCCAAGGGACGGCAGGCGAACCCGGCGGCGTGCGCCGGTTCAGCATCGACCAGCCAGACCCCCTCGTTCGTCCGCCACAACGGCAGCTCCGTCCACTGCCGGACACCGTGCTCCAGCAGCACGCCGTCAGACACCCACCGCAATTCGCCCCGGCCGCCCGTCACCATCACGCACGCCTCCAGGAAGCTGCCCATCGTGTCCCTGCCGATCGGCGCGGTCACGTTGTGGACGCCTCCACCAGGCCGTTCCGCGACATCGACGGCGAAGCGCGCGACATCGCGAACATCTACCGGCTGGATGCCCTTGTTGGCAGACCCGGGTGCCAGGATCTGACCACCGCGCTCGGCTCTCCGAAGCCACCACGGGAGTCGGCCAACGTACTCGCCGGGCCCAAGGATCACGCCGGGGCGAAGCAGCCAGGACCGCTCCGCACCGAACGTCTCGACCACCGCCCGCTCGCCGCCAGCCTTCTGCCGGCCGTAGTGCAGATCGGGCCCCAGCCAGCCCTCGGGGTTCCTGCCGTACTCGCTGTTGGCATTGGCCGGGCCGTCCATCAGCTGATCGCCCACCTTGAGTGGATGGTCCGGCCAGCCGGCGTACACCGACACCGTCGAGACGTAGACGTAGCGCTCGGTGGCATTCTCCAGCGCCGTCGTTCCCGCGAGCACCACTTTCGGCGGCTGCTCCGCGGCAGACGTGTCGATCACTGCGTCCCACGGGCCCTGCGTCGCCAGCCGGGCCAGGTCCTCAACCGACGTGCGGTCACCCACCACCTGCCGAACGCCAGGTACTACCGCACCGGATCGGCCCCGGTTGAACGTCGTCACGGCCCAACCGCGCGCCAGTGCCTCCTCGACGACGGCCTTGCCCAGAAACCAGCCACCGCCGATAACCAAGATGTCCATGCCCGGAATCCTGCCCAGGACCGGTGCCCGTTGGCCACCCCGTCATTTCGGTTGGGCCGAACATCGCAGCTCGCGGGCGTGATCGTGGCGAAGATGACACCCCGGTGTATCCTGGCGGACCTGCAGATCCACGCCGACTATGCCCCGGCCTGGGACCTGCGCGAGTTTGCTCGTGCCGTGCTGCCGGAAGCCGACAGGCTGGCGGTCACGATGTCGAGCGGCTCATGATGCGCCGGTAGAAGTCGAGTTCGGCGCGAAGGGCCTGTTCCCGGTCTGCGGGTGCCGACAGGTAGTGGTCCCCGCCCTCGAGGAGCACGGAGGTGTGGTTAGCATCGAGGGCGGCCAGCTCTTGGGCGAACTGCATGGCCTCATCTGCGGACGTGATCGTGTCGGCCGACCCGTGGATCACCAGTACGGGACAGCGGATCCGCGAAGGCTTCACCGCACCGGCAGGGCCCCGCAGAACGGCCGCATGTGGACGCTGGAACGCCGGCACGGACAACTCCCACCGCGCGGGGTCGATGATCGCTGACGTGGCTGTCGCAGCACTGAACGGTCCCGGACGGCATGCCGCTTGGAGCGCCGTGTAGCCGCCGGCGCTTGCGCCGCCGATGAACACAGCTCCGGGCATCGCCAGGCCGAGCGTACGGAGATGCTCTGCGACGGCCGCGCAGTCGTCGACGTCGTAGTCGCCCCAGTGGCCGTGCAGCGCCTGCCGGAAGGCGCGTCCCAGACCGGTACTACCTCGGTAGAGGACTTCGGCGACGGCGAAGCCATGGCTGACGAAGAACTGACTCGCCCAGTCCAACCTCAGAGGGACGTCGTCCGTCGGACCGGGGTGGGCCCGTACGAGCAGAGGCACCGGCCGCGCGCCTCCGGGCGGTCGGTGCAGCAGGAAGTGCACCGGGCCGTTCGCAGCCGCCGCAGTCTCGAGCGAGGGAGGAACAGGCGTCCAGGGCACGCCAGACTCGGAGGCCCTGCCTAAGGGGACGGCCGGGGAGTCCGCCCGCGCTGCTAGGTCGATCGACCAGATGGCCGGCGGGCTGCTTGCAGTGGACCCGATCACGGTGAGGACATGGCCGTCGACGGCGATGTACGGCTTCACGGACGTAAGGTTCGAGCCGAGCCGTCGCCGGCCGCCCTCGACGCCGACGGCGAGAAGGTCGGTGGTGAACCCTTTCATGACCGTGAGCACCACCGTGCCGTCGGCGGCGAAACCGTACGACTGATAGCCACCTTCCCAGGGCGCCGGTGCGCAGTCCGCGTCGATCGACGCGACCGCCTCCACCACGCCGTCGCGTAGCCGGTACAGGTTCCACCATCCTGTCCGGTCGGACATGAAGTACAGCAGGCCGTCCGGTCCCCATGAGGGCTGCACCACCGACTCCTCGGGGCCGCCTACCACGACCCGGCCCGGCTCGATGGCATCCGAGCGCATGTTGGCCAGCATGAGGCGGGAGCTGTCCCATGGCATCCGGTCTCGCTGCCACTTCACGTACGCCAGGGCGTCCCCTGCCTGCCGCGGGCAGGCGAGGAACCCGCGGGAGCGAACCAGCACCCGGGTGCGGCCGACTGGCGACACGGCGACGATCTCGTCCACCGTGTCGTCCCCGCGAACCGCGAGCAGACCGCCCTCCGCGGCTGGAGCGAGATCTCCGTACTGCTCAGATCCGACGGTGGAGACGATCCGCTCAGGAGTGCCACCAGCCGGTTGGCGGAAGAGGGAACCGTCGTCGCCGACGAACCACACCCCGCCCGATGTCACCGCGAAGGCGCCGCCACCGTAGGCATGAAGCTGACCACCGACCGAGACCTCGGGCGGCGTCACTGCGACGGCTGTGCCCGACCGGTCCGCGCACATGACTCGACGGCATCCGCCGTGATCGGGATCAGACTGCAACCACCACAGTGAACCCACTGCCGCTCGGAGCTCGTCGTACGCCACCAACTTCCGGGCCACCCACGCGGGCGACAGCCCGATGCCCTCGGTCATGCGATCGCGGTCCTCTCGGCCTGCCTAGCTGGCTGCTCGTAGGCTACCCGTCAGCCGGAGAGACACCGCATCTGCCTGTGCGCCGAGGACGCACCCGAGGCCAACAGCGGTGGCCCTCCCGCTCGACGATGGGCCTGAGGCCCTCGGAGATCAGTTCGACGCCGGCTTGGGGGCGTACCGCAGCAGCACGACGTCGCCGATCGTCTGGGCTCCGAGAAGCCTCATCCGGTGGCCGCTTCCACCGGGGTAGTTCGCCGGGTGGAGGAAGCGTGGTGCGGCGGCGTCGCCGACGAGCAGCGGCGCGATGGCGAGGTGGATCTCGTCGGCCAGCCCCTGGGAGAGGAACTGGGTGTGGATCTGCCCGCCGCCCTCGACCATGAGGCGCTCGACGCCGCGGGTGGCGAGGTCGTCGAGCAGCGCGCCGAAGTCGACGGTGGGGCCGGTGCTGACGACGTCGGCAAGACCGTCGAGCGTCTCCCGGAGCTTCGGTGCGGCAGCGTCGGTGGTGTAGACGACCTTCTTGTCGCCGAAGTGCCAGAACTTGAGGTCCCGGCCCAGGTCGCCGCTGGCGGAGATGGTGACCTTGAGCGGGTATTCGGGCTTGCCGGCCGCGATCCGGTCGGCCCGGCGCCTGTCGCTATTGACCAGCAGGCGCGGATTGTCGCTGCGCAGGGTGTTTCCGCCGATGAGGATGGCGTCGGATTCGGCTCGTACCTGGTCGACGCGGTCGAAGTCCTCGGCGTTCGACAGCAGCAGACGCTCGGGCGAGGCGTCGTCGATGTGACCGTCGACGGATGTTGCGACGCTCAACAGAACGAAGGGGCGGGAGGCCATCGGCGGTCCGTTCTCTCGGGACAACAGCACTTTGGTCATCACACTTCATGGGGCAGGACGCTGTCGAGCGCCTGCCGGAAGTGGGCGACTTCGGGCACGCTGCCGCACCCTCGCAGCAGGGTGTCGAGGGCGACGGCTAGCCGAGACTGTCGCGGTCGCGACAAGCGAATGTGATCGTTTTCGTGTGTCACGAATGCAGGAGGAATGTTATGTAGGTAGACATCTCTGATTGCAATGCTGCGTAGGAGATGAAGGTTGTGGCCCTTCGGAGTCGCCCTGCGGGGGGAGGCTCCAAACCGCCTCGTGCTGCGTTGGCTGAAGACCGTCGTGGTGAGCGATCGAGGAAAAGGCGTCTTCGAGACGTCAGGTGGGGATCGGAAAGGCGAGCGCAAGCGAATCGCCGCTGACGTGTCGAAAATCAGTAGATGACATCGAAACCGGGGTGTGGAAACAATTCCGGGATGAGCCTGGTGGGTGCCCGTCTATTGGCCAGGTGGTGTCCGGCATGGAGGCGACGCGAGTCCGGTCTGCTGCTCCTGCGTGGAACGTGAGAAGGCGTACCCCGACACCGACCGCCCCTGTGGCGGCGAGAGGGAGTGCCCGAGTCAGGTGTGCCCTGTAGGGCTTGAGTACCGTCGCGGGGTGCGCTGGCGGACCGGTTCGTAGTAGCTGTGAGGCTCCTGTAACGGGGGCGGAGCGAAGGGGCCGGGTCATCCGTGGCTGTTGTTCGGTCGGTCAACCGGAGTGTCCGGGAGGAGCTGGGTGGACGAGCTGAAAGCACAAGGCAAGCCGTTCGAGATTTCGAAGTGGGAGGTTTGGGAGTCCTGGCGAGCGGTGAAGGCGAATAAGGGTGCGCCTGGGGTGGATGGGCAGTCGATCGCCGACTTCGAGGCTGATCTGCAGGGGAACCTGTACAAGATCTGGAATCGAATGGCGTCGGGGACCTACTTCCCACCTCCGGTGCGCGCGGTGGAGATTCCGAAGCAGCACGGCGGCGGCACGAGAATTCTAGGAATTCCGACTGTCGCTGACCGGGTTGCCCAGACCGTAGTGGCCAGGCATCTGGGAATTCGCGTGGACCCTGTGTTACACGAGGACTCCTACGGCTACCGGCCTGGGAAATCGGCCCTGGACGCGGTGGAACGCTGCCGGCAGCGCTGCTGGAAGAAGGACTGGGTGATCGATCTCGACATCCAGAAGTTCTTCGACAGCGTCCGGTGGGACCTCGTCGTCAAGGTCGTGGACGCTCACACTGACGCCGTCTGGGTGAAGTTGTACGTTCAGCGGTGGCTCCAAGCGCCGCTTCAACTGCCCGACGGAACCCTGCAGTTGCGAGACCGAGGAACCCCACAGGGCTCAGCGGTCTCACCTGTGCTGGCGAACCTGTTCATGCACTACGCGTGTACGTCCAGGAGTCCGGGCGTCATCTCAACTTGAAAGAGGTGGAGGGGATGTAACCGGGCGTCAAGCTCAGGGCAGCCAGCCGGTGCAAGTCCGGTCCGGGGAGACGCCAGGGTCCCCGGTAGCTGACTCCCGGCGTCGTTCGAGAGGGCGGCGTCGAAGTGGAGTGACAAGCGTCCTTCGGGGGCGTGCGACCGACCGGTCCGCAACATCAAGTGAAGCCTGCAGCGTCGATATGCAGACCCCGCCCTGTGAGGGTGGGCCAAGGAGGTGCCGAGTCCGTATGCGTAGGGCGAAGGCCATGGAAGGCGTCCGGGAACCTGGAGCGGGCGCTGAAGAACCTCCCGGCGTAAGGGGCGTGGAACGGTCGGAGGGTTGTCCTGGGAACTGGAGAGGGCCTACTCGGCCCCGGGTATGCGGCCCGGGAGTGTGGCCTGCCTATAACCGGCGGAACCGGGAAGTGGCGGGTTGTCGAGAGGCAGTCGGAGGGGGTCGTAGTAGTGCTGATCGGCGGGACAACACAACCCGTCGGGAGCGAAGGGCCCCTGCTTCATCGATGCGATCCGCGAACAGGGAGGTGCCCGGGTGAGTGCCGTTTCGGCTATCTCCGCCCGCCGGGAGGACACAGGCCGCCTGGAGCGGCGTCCTCTGGACAAGGTCCGAGCCTTGCAGTGGACGCTCTACCGCTGTGCCAAGCAAGAACCCGAACGACGGTTCCATGCCCTGTACGGCCACGTCCACCGCATGGACGTCTTGTGGCGGGCGTGGTCGGTCGTGTGCGCGAACCGGGGCGCCCCCGGCGTGGACGGTGTGACTGTCGACGCGGTGGCGGCCTCGGGGGTGGATGTGTTCCTCCAGGACCTGGCGGAGCGACTGCGGGCGTATACGTATCGTCCGTCGGTGCTGCGGCGGGTCCAGATTCCCAAGCCGGGGCGGCCGGGGGAGTGGCGGCCGCTGTCGATTCCCACCGTGGCGGACCGGGTGGTGATGACGGCCGCGAAGATGGTTCTCGAACCGGTCTTCGAGGCCGGGTTCACCGAGGCGAGCTACGGATTCCGGCCGAAACGGTCCGCGATCGACGCGTGTGATGCTGTGCGCGTTGCGGCGAACCAAGGGCGGGAGTGGGTATTCGAGGCCGATATCCGGGACTGTTTCGGGACGATCGGGCACGACGCACTCGTCGCTCAGCTGGCGAGGCGCGTGGTGGACCGGTCGATGCTGAAGCTGATCCGGGCCTGGCTGCGGATGGGAGTGTTGGAGGGCGGGGTGACCTCCCCGACCGGGGCAGGAGCCCCGCAGGGCTCACCGATCTCCCCGCTGCTGGCGAACATCGCTCTGCACGTCCTCGATGAGGCATGGCAGGACGAGGGCCGCCGGCTGGGAGTGCTGGTGAGGTATTGCGATGACTTCGTGGTCCTGTCGCCGACCAGACAACGGGCCGAGCAGGCCCAGCAGCTGGCGGCGAGAGTGCTGGGACAGCTCGGGATGCGACTGCACCCCGAGAAATCCGGCATCACCTGCCTCACCCGAGGTGAGCAGGGCTTCGAGTTCCTCGGCTTCCACCACCGGAAAGTGGAGTCGTGGAAGTGGCGGGGCAGGTTCTACCTGTACCGGTGGCCCTCGCAACGGGCGTTGGGGGTGCTGCGGGACAAGGTCCGCGCGGCTACCTCGCGTTCTCGGACCGAGCGGCCGGTGGCTGCCGTGGTGGCTGAGCTCAACCCCGTGCTGCGGGGATGGGCCGGGTACTTCCGCAACGGGAACTCCGCGCGGAAGTTCGAAGCGGTGGACCAGTACGTCCACGAGCGGCTGGCGATCTTCACCAGCAGGAAACATGGCCTCTCGGGCCGGAATTGGGCCACTCGCTACAACTACGGGTGGATCAGTCGGCTCGGGGTCTTCCGCCTGTCCGGAAAGTGGCACGGGGCGACGGCGCATGCCCAGCGGTGAACGATGTCGGAAAGCCGGATGCGGGAGAACCGCATGTCCGGTCTGAGGCGGCGGGGACTGGAAACGGAGCGGCAGCCACCGCGCCAGTCCCCGACCCTACTCGACACCTGGCTGACCCGGAACTACCCGGGCGTGCAGTTCGAACGCTACGCCGACGATGCGGTCGTGCACTGCGGCAGCGAGCACCAGGCCCGCGAGGTCCTGGCGGCGCTCGGGGACAGGATGGAGGAGGTCGGGCTGCGGCTGCATCCCGACAAGACCCGGATCGTGTACTGCAAGGACCGTTCGCGGCGCGGCTCGTACGAACACGTCGCGTTCACGTTCCTGGGGTTCACGTTCCAGCCGCGTCAGGCGCAGGACAGGAACGGGAGGCGCTTCCTCTCCTTCCTGCCTGCGATCAGCAACGACGCCCTCAAGAGAATCGGCGCGGTCGTCCGCGGTTGGCGGCTGCACCAGAGGGTCAACCTCACTGAGAAGGAACTCGCCAAGGAGATCAACCCGATCGTGGCGGGCTGGATGCAGTACTACGGCCGGTTCTACCGGTCGAAGCTGTATCGGCTCCTGACGCGCATCAACGCCTACCTGATGCGCTGGGTCCGCTCGAAGTACAAGCGGCTGCGGGCAAGGAAGAAGGCTCACCAGGCGTGGCTGAGGGTCACCAAGCAGTATCCGAGGCTGTTCGCGCACTGGAAGTGGACCATCACCATGCCCGCTGTCTGGTGACGAGGGTGACAAGAGCCGTATAAACCGAGAGGTTTACGTACGGATCTGTGGGGGCCGGGAGGTGAGATCCCTCCCGGCTACCCGACCGCCCTGGGCAACTGCCCGTCGCAGTAAGGTGCCTGAGAGTGTTCAATGGCGACCATTCGCGTAGTCATATTCGCGCAGAAATATGATCACGTCGGTCGCCTGCGGGAGCCGGTCTCCCGTTCGGCCGGAGGGGGCGGGATGAGTACGCGGCGGTGTGAGCGCTGCGGGTGCACGCTCAGCCGGTACAACGATGGCGACAGCGTGTGTGGCCCGTGCGCGCGGACTGTCGTCGAATTGGCTCCTGTCGGCGTTCCTGCTTGGGTGTGGCGCGACGGGCTTGTGCGTGACAGCCTCGCTGAACTCGACTTCGGCCGACTGAGTAAGCGCCTGCGGGAGATTGTTCCGCTTCGCCAGGACGATCTCGCTGGAATCACCGGACTGACCCAGGGCTACCTGTCCCGCCTGGAGGCCGGACGGGTGCAGCTGACTCACATCGAGCGGATCGTCGATTTCCTTGACGCGGTCGGCGCTCCCCCCGCCTTGGTGAAACTTCCCCTGCGCGGAGCGGCCTCAACTGCCCCATTAGAGAGCGCGAGTTCATCCCCGACCCATGACGACGTTGCCGCGCCGTGGACGGCGCGCCGTATGGTGGCGGCATTGCACGACGCCATGCGAGGGGAGCCCGCCGCCATGCGTCCAAATCGCCGTCACTTCCTGATCCTCGCCGGAACCGCCCTCTCTGCCTACATCCACCAGTGGGCGATCGCAGACGCAGAGCCCCTCGGACGCGCACTCGACGGCGCGCAGGTGGTCCCTGGCCTCGTCGCTAGCTTCCAAGGGACGATCGACGGCCTCCGCACTATGGACGCCAGCTCCGGCAGCGGCCTGGTCGCAGGTCTGGCACGCGCCCACCTCAGCCTCATCTACGAGACCCTGAAGTCGGCCCGATACGACGAGAAGACCGGACGACGCCTGGCCGGCATTGCCGCCGACACCGCCACCCAGCTCGGGTGGTTCCACTTCGACACCGGGCACCATGAAGCAGCACAACGGGCTCTCCTTGCAGCCCTTCGGGCCGCTCATGCTTCCGGCGATCCCCGCTATGGCGTCGGTGCTCTGTCCTACCTGGCCATCCAGAGCTATTCGGTGGGAAACCCTCGGGACGCCGTGACCGCGATGCAGTCCGCCCGGGAGAAGGTCCGCACACTCGGGTCCTCCTACCTGGAGGCCATGCTCCTGACCCGTCAGGCACGCGGGCACGCCAAGCTCGGGGAAGAACAGGCGTGCCTGCGCGCGCTCGGCCGCGCTGCCGAACTTGCCGAGCAGGGACCGGGGGAGCAGGACCCCGGCTGGCTCTACTGGATGAACCGAGGGGAGATCCTCGGCCAGACCGCGAGTTGCTACCTCCAACTCGGCGAGCACACGACCGCGGCAGGCTACTTCGAGCAGGCGGCCTCCACTTTGAACCCCGCCGATCTGCGGACACGGGCTCTGTTCGCGTCGCGGGCGGCATCCGCTCACCTTCTCGCCGGGGAACGGGACGGAGGCTTCATGGCGGCCGATACCGCTCTCACCCTGGCGACGAGTGTCCAGTCCGCCAGGCTGAACGAGCACCTGGAACAGGTGGTGGAGAATCTTCAGGCGATCCCGGGACCTCGGTCGGGTGAGCTGATAGAACGATCACGGCAAGTGATGGCGGCCAAGGAGTTCACACCGTGACCAGCAACGTGCTCGTTCTGTGGGACGTCGACCGAACCCTGGTGTACGTGGGGGAAACCGACCGTGCCGTCTACCGCGAGGCGTTTCTCCAGGCCATCGGCCGCGAGGCGACGAGGCTTCCCGAACGGGGAACCGGGCGCACGATGCCCCTGGCGGTGCGGGAACTGCTCGCGGCGAACGGCATCGATCACCAGGACGTCGAGCGGCTCGCAGAGCGGATCGTTCAATTGCTGCCCCAGCTGCTCGCCAAACGGTCCGAGCAACTGCGCGACCACGGCCAGATCATGGCTGGCGCCCCCGCCGCGCTCGAAGCGGTCCACGTCCACCCGGACCTCGTGCCCACGGTGGTGACCGGCAACCTGCAGCGGAGCGCGGAGATCAAGCTCCGCGCCTTCAACCTGGATCAGTACGTGGATCTGGCCGTCGGCGGATTCGCCTCCGACGACTCCCACCGGCCGGCCCTCGTCGGCATCGCCCAGCGCCGCGTTGCCGCGCGGTACGGGACCGCCTTCGGCCCATCGAACACGGTCATCATCGGCGACTCGCTCGAAGACGTCCGAACCGGTGCACAAGGCGGCGCCAGGGTGATCGCTGTCGCCTCCGGCACTACCTCGGCCGACCAGCTCGCCGCCGCCGGCGCCGACCATGTCCTCGACAGCCTCAGCGACACCCAGGCGCTTCTCCGTGCCATCGCCGACCTTACGACGGCCCGCCGCCAGTAGGCAGTGCCAGAGCGGCAATCACCGGCGTCCGCCCCGTTCGGTCTGCTAGCGTCATGACCATGACGCTCTCGGTGACGGCGTAGGCGGCAGGCGTGGGCGTGGGCGACAACAACATCAGGTCGAAGGACGGCCAGCTCGTCAAAGTCGGGCCGGACAGGCTGACCGTTCCGCAGTTCCTACGGCGGGTGGCCGCCCACTTAGAGGGTGAAGGCGAGGCGGCCGATAGCGACCTGGCCTGGCTGGCGCCGGCGCTCCTTGGGGGCGGGCTGCCGGCGGTCCGGGCGCAGGCGCGTGAGGAGACGTGGGTTCAGCTGGCCTTCACCCCGCCGGACGGGAACGAGCCGACGCCGCTGTACCGCGTGCTGGCAGATGCAGCCCGCGGACTGCTATCCGGCGGCGATGTTGGCGACTTCTTCTTCGTCAACAAGCCACCGGGCGTGCGGGCCCGGTTCCGCACCTTGCCCGACCACCGCGAGCAGGTGGAGGCGCGGATGCAGGAGCTCGCGCAGGTGTGGCGACGTGATGGCCTGATCGCCGGGTGGCGGCCAGCAGTCTATGAGCCGGAGCAGCACCTGTTCGGCGGCCCAGCCTCCATGCGCAGCGTGCACCGGGTGTTCACCGCGGACTCGCTCGTCTGGCTGGACGCCCACGGCGCGCAGCCGCCGGTGGGCCCGACATGGGTGTTGTCGCTGCTGCTGATCCGCGCCTTGTTCGCGGAGATGGGGGTGGACGGCTGGGAGAACCGTGACGTGTGGGACCGGTTGCGCAGGCAGGCCGGCCGCCACTTCGAGGGAGGCGAGCCGGAGGGGTGGCCGCGGGCGGCGGCAGCCCTGCGGGCGGCTTGGAAGGATCCGGACCGGTTGTGGTCGAAGCTGGCACCCACCGCGGGCCCGATGGTGGCCCGGTTCCAGGAAGCGGTGAAAGGCGAGTTCCCCCACTGGGATCGGGCGTACTTCTCGATGCCGACCGCGTACGTGGGTCCGCGGGAGGCAGCCGCATTCCTGATCGTCTTCCACTGGAACCGGGCCCGAATGCCGTTCAGTCGGCAGTGCGCGATCACCGAGGCCTTATGGTCCGCCCCGACGGCTCTCTCGTAGGCGAGTTGGCAACCCAGTGGTCCAACATCTCTGCGACGGCGTATTCCTGCGACAGGCTGACTCCCAAACTGGAAGTGAACCAGTGAAGTTGCATCCACACTGACTGTGGAAAGTGAACCCGGGTCCCAGGCTTGGCCGGTGCGATCTGCCTGACCGCGCCGGTGTCCCCCAGCGCGGTGTCGAGCTGCTGAAGGCGCCGCTCGAGGACAGCCGGAGTCGAGACGGTGACGGCCTTCCGCTCGAGGTACGCGCTGAGGTAGCCCCACCCGAAGGCGGTGAGCTGCGCCTGCTGCTCGCGGGCCAGCCCGAGGCGCTGGAAGCAGCGTGCGATGCACACCGCGGCCAGCAGCGGGGGACTTGATCGCCCCGCGCCGGTCCTCACGGTCCGTCAGGTGGTAAAGCGGACCCAGCAGCACCGCATCGAAGGTGCCGTCCGAGATATTCAGGTCGCGGGCGTCGCCAGCTGCGCCGCGCAGCCCGGCGCGCGCTCACGGGCCTGCTCGACATGCTTCGGAACAGGGTCGACAAGGAGCACCTTGTAGCCCCTCTTCGGCGAGCCATCGGGCGTGCGTGCCCGGCCCTCCACCCACGTCCAGCACCCGAGCCGGCGCTGGTGGCAGGTATCGAGTTAACAGCTCTCGGGTCCGCTCGAGCTCCAGTTGGCCCGTCGCGGTGGAATGCAGCCGCGACGCCTCGTCGTACTCCGTGTAGAAGCCTGTGATGCGTGGGTCGATGGTCGTCATGCCCTGTGAGAGTAGAGCCGGGTCAAGAGGGCGTCACCCAGATATCCAGAGATGGCACGACACATGGACACCAGGGCGCAAGGGCGACCACCGGGACGGCCGAGCCTTCCGCCCAGCCGGAGTAGACCGCCTGCTGCCCGTACAGCGCGCGGCCGCTCATCGCCGTCTCGGGCGAGCCTGGGGGCTGCCCCACCGCCCCGTCCCCAGCACCTCCAGGGCCTCCCCTGGCCACGTCCTTCGTCCTGCACGGTGCACCCGCAGACGGTCGCCTACACGCCTCTCGCCCGCAGCCGTCCCGTAGTGATCCGTTTGAGAGAATTCCATATAACGGAGAAAATTAGCACAAATGAACAAACTCAACAGAGGGTACATATGGGACGGCATGCCAGCCTCCTTGCCACCACTCTGCGGCAGCCACCCCAAATCCTCACTCGATCGCACCGAGAGGTCGGTGGATCATGGACACGCACAGCCCGCACTTCGTGACGTGCGCAGCGTCCCCGTGCGACGCCGCGGAGCTCAGCCGGGTGCATCTGACAGCCTGGCTCGAGACATACCCGAACGCCGCCGCTGGGATCGACGCGGACTGGATCCGGAAGAACGTCGGGTGGGTGGTGACACCGGAGGGTGTCGCCCGTTGGCGGGAGGCCATCGAGGCCGCCGCCCTCCGGCCGGAACAAGACTTCTGCCGTATCGCTCGCTCAACGGACCAGGCCGTCGGTTTCCTCTGCGGCCACCGGAGCGACGTCGCGACGCTGGGGCCCATGTACGTGCTGGCGAGGTTCGCCGGCCGCGGCATCGGGAGCCGGCTCATGGACGAATACTTGGAGTGGGTGGGGGTGAGGCCAGTATTTCTCTGGGCCACCACCTACAACGAGCGCGCTGTTCGTTTCTATACACGCCACGGGTTCGTGGACTCTGGCGAGCGGCAACTCTGGAAGGGCCGACTGCCCAACATACGCATGGTGCGTAGCCCGCACCCGGTGGCCACGAGGGTGCGGACCGGTACCGCTGATGACATGTGGGCCTAAGTGGATTCGAACCACTGACCTCTTCCTTATCAGGGAAGCGCTCTAACCGACTGAGCTATAGGCCCTTGAGATCTCTCGACCGACCGTAGGCTATCAGAGTAGCCGCGCAGTCGATCCGGGCCTCGGGTAATGCTGGTCCGACACCCCCTTGAAGGCCCCAACTCCGGTACCGAGCCCGGCCCAACGCGGCGGAATCGGCTTGCACACACGCGAGTACGGTGCGCTACACTCGGATCACAGGCATGGATCCGGCTATCACCGGGGAGCCTCCGGAAGAAACGGATCGCCCTCCCCGGCACGGTCCGAAGTAGAACCGGACGGGAGTGGCCCGTAACAGCCTTCAACGAGCGGCCGTCCGCGTGTGGGCGGCAAGCGGGGTGGTACCGCGGCGTCCCGGGGACGGGATCGTCGTCCCCGCATGCCAGGAGTCCATCCGCCGCACGAGGAGCACCGCATGGCTGACGATCAGCCCCATTCAGCCTCCTATCCGCATGTCCCGTCCCAGCCGTCCTTCCCGGAACTCGAGCGCGAGGTACTGGACTTCTGGGAGGCCGACGACACCTTCATCGCCTCCGTCGAAGGGCGCCCCGCGGGCGAGAACGGCCGCAACGAGTACGTCGTCTACGACGGCCCGCCGTTCGCCAACGGTCTTCCTCACTACGGCCATCTGCTGACCGGGTACGTCAAGGACGCCGTTCCGCGCTACCGCACCATGCGCGGCAAGCGCGTCGAGCGCCAGTTCGGCTGGGACACCCACGGGCTTCCCGCGGAGGTCGAGGCGGAGCGGCAGCTCGGCATCGGACACAAGTCCGAGATCGAGGAGATGGGCGTCAAGGCCTTCAACGATGCCTGCCGCGCCTCGGTCCTGCGTTACACGGCCGAGTGGAAGGACTACGTCACCCGGCAGGCCCGCTGGGTGGACTTCGACGACGGCTACATGACTTCGGACCTCTCCTTCATGGAGTCGGTCATCTGGGCCTTCAAGCAGCTGTGGGACAAGGGTCTGGTGTACTCGGGCTTCCGCGTCCTGTGGTACTGCTGGCGCTGCGAAACCCCGTTGTCCAGCACCGAGACGAAGATGGACGACGTCTATCTCGACCGGCAGGACCCGGCAGTCACCGTCGGTCTGCGTCTGTCCGCGCCGAAGGCGTCCGACGACGCGGACACCGGAACGGCCGCTCTGCGTGAGGATCTCGACGGCGCTCTCGCCCTCGTCTGGACGACCACCCCGTGGACGCTGCCGTCGAACCTGGCGGTGGCGGTGCACCCGGAGATCGATTACGTACTCCTGGAGACCGCCGACGAGTTCGGCGGCGAACGGTACGTCATCGCCGAAGGGCGCATGCAGCACTACGCCCGGGAACTGGGCGAGGAGCCCAAGGTTCTGCGCCGGCTGAAGGGGTCCGAGCTGCTCGGGCTGTCCTACACGCCTCCGTTCGACTTCTTCGCCGGCCACGAGAACGCGCACCGCATCCTGGCCGCCGACTACGTCACCGTCGAGGACGGTACCGGCCTCGTGCACATCGCGCCGGCGTTCGGTGAGGACGACAAGGCCGTCACCGACGCGGCGGGGATCGAGGTCGTGATCCCGGTCGACAGCCGCGGCGAGTTCACCACCGCGGTGCCGCCGTACGCGGGAACCCAGGTGTTCGAGGCGAACCGCGCCATCATCAGGGACCTGCGCGACCAGGCCGCTCACGTGCAGGGGGTGCTCCTCCGCCACGAGACGTACGACCACCCGTACCCGCACTGCTGGCGTTGCAGCAATCCGCTCATCCAGCGGGCGGTCGACTCCTGGTTCGTCCGTGTCACCTCGATCCGTGACCGCATGGTTGAGCTCAACCAGGACATCAACTGGGTCCCGTCCAACATCCGGGACGGCCAGTTCGGCAAGTGGCTGGAAGGTGCTCGGGACTGGAACATCTCCCGCAACCGGTACTGGGGCTCGCCCATCCCGGTATGGATCTCCGACGACCCCCGCTATCCACGCGTCGACGTCTACGGTTCCCTGGATGAGATGGAGCGGGACTTCGGGGTGCGCCCGACCGACCTGCACCGCCCCTACGTCGACGAGCTGACTCGTCCCAATCCGGACGACCCCACGGGCCAGTCCACCATGCGCCGCGTGCCCGAAGTCCTCGACTGCTGGTTCGAGTCGGGTTCGATGCCCTTCGCCCAGGTCCACTACCCGTTCGAGAACACGGACTGGTTCGACCACCACTACCCCGGCGACTTCATCGTCGAATACAACGGCCAGACGCGCGGTTGGTTCTACACCCTCCACGTGCTTGCCACGGCACTCTTCGACCGCCCTGCCTTCGCCTCCGCGCTCGTGCACGGAATCGTCCTCGGCGACGACGGCCAGAAGATGTCGAAGTCCCGGCGCAACTACCCTGACGTGCGAGAAGTGTTCGAGCGCGACGGATCCGACGCCATGCGCTGGTTCCTCTTCTCCTCGCCGATCCTGCGGGGTGGAAACCTCGTGGTCACCGAGCAGGCGATCCGGGAAGGCGTCCGCCAGGCCATCCTCCCCCTGTGGAACACCTGGTCCTTCCAATCGCTCTACGCGCGAGCGGCCGGCCACCGCGGCGCCTGGCGCACCGACAGCAGTCATGTCCTGGACCGGTACATGCTCGCCCGGACCGCCATGCTCGTCGACACGGTCACGACCGCCATGGACAACCTCGACATCGCCGGGGCGTGCGAGCGGATCCGTGACCAGGTCGAGGTGCTGACCAACTGGTACGTCCGGCGCTCCAGGAAGCGCTTCTGGGACGGCGACGTGGACGCCCTGGACACCCTGCACACCGTCCTGGAGACGACGGCACGGGTCGCGGCACCCCTTCTGCCGTTCACCACCGAGCGGATCTGGCAGGGGCTGACCGGAGGCCGTTCGGTTCACCTCACCGACTGGCCCTCGGCCGGTGACCTGCCGCATGACGCCGAGCTTGTCACCGGCATGGACCGCGTGCGCCAGGTGGCGTCGGCAGCACTGTCGCTGCGCAAGGCACGCGGACTGCGGGTCCGGCTGCCGCTGGCCAAGCTCGTCGTCGCCGCCCCCGACGCCGCCTCGCTCGAGTCCTTCGCCCCGATACTGCGCGACGAGGTCAATGTGAAGGACGTCGTGCTCACCAACGACGTCACCACACACGGACGGTTCGAGATCGCGATCAACCCGTCGGCCTGCGGTCCGCGCCTCGGCCCGGACACGCAGAAGGTGATCCGCGCCGTGAAGGCGGGCGACTACGTCCAGAGCGCCAACGGGGTGTCCGCCGGCGGCATCGAGCTGCTGCCCGGCGAGTACACGGAGCGCCTCGTCGCGGTCGATCCGGACGAGACCGTCGCACTGCCGGGCAACACCGGCCTGGTGGTGCTGGACACCACGCTGACACCCGAGCTGACGGCCGAGGGGCTGGCCAAGGATGTGGTCCGGCTGGTCCAGAAGGCGCGCCGTGAGGCCGGTTTCGATGTGTCGGAGCGCATCTCGCTGACCCTCGACGCCCCCGGGGCGGTCATTGAGGCCGTCCGGGCCCACGAGGCGCACATGGCCGGAGAGGTGCTGGCTTCGTCCGTGGCGTACGCGAATGTCGCGAACCCCACCCTCGTCGAGGCGGTTGCCGAGGGCGAGCGGGT
This sequence comes from Kitasatospora aureofaciens, assembly GCF_019192735.1. Taxonomy (GTDB): domain Bacteria; phylum Actinomycetota; class Actinomycetes; order Streptomycetales; family Streptomycetaceae; genus Kitasatospora; species Kitasatospora aureofaciens_A. The sequence goes on along the minus strand of NZ_JAHTKP010000001.1, from coordinate 168,135 downwards.
CGGGGTCAGGGTGGACCGGGTCTGACCGGCTCACGGGCCGCGCCACGGGACTTACCGTTCCCGCGGCGCGGCCCTCCGCTATGTGGGCCGGAGCACGACGGCGTTGGCCATGTACCCGCCAACCGCGGCACGGTGCCCCACGAAGGAGGTTCCCTCCGGGAAGGGCGGCGCCTGGCGCCGGAGCACGCTCACGAACCCCATCGGCCCCCCAAACACTTCGAGGTCGGAGAACTCCAGGACCTTCCGGGTGAGCGGGTACACCGCCTTGTACGTCGCCTCCTTGGCGGAGAAGACCCAACGGCTGCGCAGCGATCCGTCCTCCGCGCTCCAGGCGTCGACTCTTCGACGTTCGTCGGCGGTCAGGACCAGGGGACCGAGTTCTGCGGGAAGCGGTGCGCACGGCTCGATGTCGATTCCGATGCCCATGACTTCGCTCGACCGGCCGACGGCCACCGCGACCCGGCCCTCGCAATGGGTGATCGAACCGACGAGACCCTCCGGCCACCTGGGCGATCGGTCAGGGTGAGCAAGAAGGGGAGTTCGCGGGTATCCCAAATCTCCTATCAACCCATGCGCGAGCTGTCTCCCCGCGGCGAATTCCCGTTGCCGGTGCGGTACCGCATCGGCGACCACTCGCTGCTCAGCGGGTTCGAGCGCCCCGATGCTGCTGTCGCGCGGATCCATTTCGGCGATCTTGACGCAGGGGGGCAGGAGCGGGGCGAAGAGACTGGAGTCGGTCATGAGGTCGTACTCGGGTCCGGGGCGAGGCCGCCGGGCGCATGGATCACCGCGCCGGGCGGCCTTCCCTCGGCCGGCTTCCGTTCCGGCGTCACAGGTACCTGCCGAACCCGGCGCTGCACGCCAGGGGGATCACGTCCCGCTCGATGACGTCGATGTCGTCACGGCTGAGGCCGGTCCGGTGACGGCCGATGTTGTGGCGAGAAAGATCCGTCTCCCACATGGCCGGTTCGGGCTTCAGACCTATCCGTTCGCACAGCAGCGTCATGGTCTTCTTGGGTTCGGCGATGAAGTCCTCGAAGAAGATCTCGATGTACCGCTCGTCGTCCTGGTACTGCGACCTGATGTCCAGCCACTTCTTGTAGAAGCCCTCGGCCCACTTGGCGGCCATGCGGGCGTCCGGGCCTCCCCAGTTGTGGGATCCGGAACCGATGGAGGACACCACGTCCCGCGGATCCCGGACCATGTGGACGATGTAGGAGTCGGGGAAGAGGAGGCGAGGGTAGGGCGAGAGGATGTTGTGCGGCGTCTTCTCGCACCAGTGGCGCCGTCCCAGCGCACGTCCCTTGCCGCCGAAGAGACGATCCACGAAGTCCGCCGCCAGCCGGGCCGCCTCCTCCCTCTCGAAGTACCTGGGCAGGATCCGGCTGCGCTGCCCCGTGCGCACCTCGATGTGGACGTCCTCGCCGTCCTGCTGGGTGGTGATACTGAGGCTGCGGCCGCTCTGCATGGAGAACGCCGGCCACTCCGCCTCGATGAGCCCGTCCAGGAAGTCGCGGACGGTGGCGTCGTAGTGCTCCGCGTCGAAGTGGTCGTACATGCTGTAGCCCTCGTACGGGGCGGCATCGCGTTCGACGAGGTCTCGCGTCATCATCCGGCGGAAACGCCGGACCTTCTCACCACCAGTGACCGGGCCGGCCCAGTTCACGGAGAGGGCGTCGACCAGGTCACCGAGACCGTCGACGTCCACGATGAAGCGTGTCTCCCACTCCATTCCGAACACGTCGCTGTGCCGGCCCATCAGCTGGGCCATGATCGTGGTACCCGACCGGCCGAGCCCGCCCACGAAGATCCGCTTGGTCTGCTCGTTCTCGCTCATCACTGTTCTCCCATCGGGTGGTCGGACTCGGCTTCTGCGGGCGCCCGCAGCTCGTCGGGCAGGCGGATGCCAGGTGGCACGACCGCCGGCTCGCCCGGCGTGGCGGCGAAGGCGCAGGCGAGATGGAGGGTGGGCACGCCCATCGGGGTCACCTCGTGGAACCAACCGGGCGGCACGTAGAGCGCGTCGCCGGCAGCGAGTTCGCCTTCCCAGAACAGCCCGTCCCGGACGCGCTGCAACTCGTCCGGGGTACCGCCGACTTCTCCCCGGGCCGCGGCCTGGATCCCCTCCTTGTAGGCGGTCGACTCTGGACCGCGTACCGCGGTGCGCGTGGGGCGGTAGATCTTCCAGTACTTGCGCCCCTCGAGCTGGAGAACGAGGTTGTCCGTGTAGTCGTAGTGGAGGGCGAGTCCCTTCTGGCTGCCCCAGGCCGCGTACGCGTTGATGTAGACGGGGGCGCCGGGACGCGACAGCGTCGCCGCAAGCTCGGCGAGCGGAGGATGGACTTCTTCCAGGGCCTCCACCCGAAGGGTGGATCCGGCAAGCCGTCCCCGCAGTTCCTCGACGGACGTTCGGCGCGGAGCACGCCAGATCGACTGGCCATTGGTGAGGACGCACACGCGGCTCATGCCCGGGTCGGGCAGTGAGAGGTCCTTCTGGATGGTGGCGCTTCCCGGTCCCTCGAAGCACGACGTGGTCAGGATGCGTTCCAGATCCGTCCAGGTGAGGAGTTCGTCGAGGCCGGAAATCGACACCCGCAGCGGCTTGTCCCCTGGAGCGGCCGGGCCGTCCGGGAATATGGTGTCGAGCAGGCTCATGCCATCCTCCGGAGAATCGAGTCGACGCAACTGGTCGCATTGCGGCCGAAGAAGTCGGTGTAGTGGGTGTCCACCGCGTAGGCCCCGGCGTGGGCAGCGGTGAACTCCCTCAGTTCGGAGGCCTTGCCCACGCTGTCCTCCACGATGATGTAGTCGCCCTCCCGAAGCTGCTCGTGGACGAACTCGAGCACGCCGCGAACTCCGACGTGGGCGTCCTCAACGACCAGGCGGGGACCTCGCGCCAGGACATCGGCGGGCAGGATGCCGCCCACCCGGCGGGCGTCCCCGGTGATGAACTCGACGGAGGGATGGGTGACAGGGACGGGATTGACGTCGATCGAAACGATCCTGCACGCGAACCCGTGGAGTTCCGCGAGATCGGCCATCCACAGAGCACTCGCGCCGTTACCGGAGCCCACCTCCAGAATCACTTCCGGGCGGAACTCCGCCAAGAGCATGGGCACGAGGGCGAAGTCGAACACGCTCTTGAACAAGTCGTGCCCCCGCCAGCGGGTGGGCTGTGCCGTGCCCTGACTCATGATCAACACGTCGTCAGGGATCTCGCTCCGGCGGTGGGTGTCGAGCCCCGTCAGGTCCACGGACTCCCGCTGGGCCCATGGGACGAACCGCCCGGTCTCCAACGCGGCGTCATGGCGGGCCAGACGGGCCCGCCAGTCCGGGTCGTGCTCATCCGCCTGGCGCAGCACCCGCCGGTCGTAGTACGTCGGAATCCCCTGCTGGTCCCGCTCCACCCGGTCTTGTGTCCGGCGCATCATTTCACCGATGGTCATCGTGTCTCCGCTGCTTGGTCGATCAGGTGGACGCCTCTGTCGAGCACACGCCGCCGCCACGTCGGTGAGGTGGGGGCGAAGGCGTGGGCGAGGCGGCTGCGTGCCCAGACGGAACGGGCGTCATCACGTCGGCCCCAGAACCAGGCGCGGTTCTCTTGATGCAGGGCCGCGATGACCTCGAGGGCGGACACGGTGCCGAACTCTGCCCCGCACAGTGTGTAGTCGCGATCCGGCAGGAGCTCTTCGCACCAGGAGCCTAGCCCGCCCTGTACTCGGTAGTGCCGCACCTTCTCGAGTGCGGGGCGGGCATCGGGCCCGAAGCGCCGGACGAGGGCGTCCGCTTCGGGTGTGCCCTCGCGCCGGGGCAGGAGGAGCTGCAGCCCCCCGCTGGTCCCCAGCCCCGTATGGATGTCGAGATGGAGCACTTCGCGGGCTCCCTGCGTCCAGCGGGGGAGCCCATCACACAGCAGGTCCTGGAGGGCGGCTGGCCCCGAGCCTCCGAAGAAGAGGCCCTGCGGCGACTCGTACTGGCCACCGCTGATGGCCTGGAAGACCGCCTTGCGGCCCTTGCGGGTCGCGGTGTACAGCGCCTTCGGCAGCAGAGGGTCCCAGCGGCTCGCCGGCCGCTGGGGCACCAACCACGGCTCGACGTCCCGCCAGCCCGGAGGCGCACCGGTGAACTTCTCATCGCCGAGAAGGAAGTTGCGGTTGAGGTCGATATTGTCGCCGTCCACACGGCGCTGCCAGGCGAACCCGAACGGGTTCAGGAGGTGCATCAGCACCACCCGCGTCGACGGGGCGGTCAGCTGCGACAGCCAGGTCCGCTGTATCGCGGAGCCGGCCACTCCCTCCACACCGTGCAGGCCGGACGACACGACGACACAGCGTTCCGCTCGGCGGGGCCCGAGGAGTGCCACGTCGACCGTCAGCTGCTCGCCCCCGGGGCCTTCGCCGCCGTGCGGTATCCGTTCGACGTCACCGTGGCGCTGCGCCAGCTCCCGGAAGGCCTCACTCGCCTCACGCCATCCGTACAACCAGGTCATATGAGTTCCTGAAGTAGTGCCTCAAGGTTCGTTCCGGGCTGGACGCCGGCCTCGGCGAGCAGTCGCCAGCTGCGCCGGCCGTCCAGCCGGCCACCTCGCGGTCCGGCCGGATCGAGCGCCCCGCCGGTGCGCGACGCCCGCAGCAATTCCACATACGGGGCCAGGGGATGGGACGGGTCGTGGCTGACGGCCGTCTCCACCCGGCGAAGCCACTGGTCCGGAGGGACCGCCTCCAGCGTCCCCGTCGCATCCGCGATCTGGCGGAGGGTCGGCGCCGGCTCCTCCTGGAGGTGCCATGTCCGGGGCGACATGCCCAAGGACGCGACGACGGCCTTCGCGGCGACGTTTCGCCGGACCAGCGGAAGGTCGACATCGACGTCGGGATAGGCGCCGGTGGCCTTACATCCCCGCACTAGGGCGGTGACGTAGTCGTCCGCCCCGGAGTGACGGTCCACGACCAGAGCCAGGCGGTGGACATGAGCCTGTCCGCCACGTGCCACGAACGACCTGACGAGGTTCTCCGAGGCCCACTTGCTCTGCGCGTAGCCGCCCCTGACCGGGGGATCCGCGGGGAGCGGAGTCTCCTCGGGCAAGGCGTCACGGCCGTGGTCGCTGAACACGGAGAGGCTGGAGATGTAATGCAGGACCGCGCCGTCGGCACAGAGGTCGAGAATCCGTCGTGTGCCCTCCACGTTCGTAAGCGCGAGCGTCGCGTAGTCCTTGACGAAGGACACGTCCGCCGCGGCGTGGACCACCGTGCCGAACCGTGCGGGCGCCTGTTCCGGGATCACTGCGTCGAGGTCCCCCGCCCAGGCGAAGGCCCGGTCCGCATGGTGCTCGACGCCCTCCGCCCGGAGCACCTCGGCGAGGCGGGACTCGGCGTCGCCGCGCAGCAGGCAATGTACCTCGTGGCCCTGCCTGAGGAGTTCCGCGAGCAGGGCGGAGCCCAACGTGCCGGCCGCGCCGGTGAGCAGGACGGGCCCCGGCCGGGACTCGGCCGGGGTTCCGGACCAGACCGCGTCGGCGCGTATCCCCGAGGCGAGGGGACGTCCACCGAGAAGAGCATGGATCACCTTCCGGCGGGGCCCCAGCTCCAGCGCGGCATCGAGCCTCGCCTCGGCGACGCTGCCCACCGGGCAGAGCGCGAGGTCGAACGCCGCGGACTCGCCCGCGAGCAGCTGCCCCATGTACCCGGCTTCGAGGGTCGCCAGACGGGTGGCCGCTTCTCCGTACAGGGGTTCAAGGGTGTCGAGGTCGGCCACCAGGACCACGGCGAACGCGGCGCCATGGGCAAGTGAGCGGTTCGGCCCCGAGTCCGCCACGGCGGGCTCCCAAGGGGTTTCGCGCACCTGGGTGAGCCGACCGGCTCGGGTGTCGACGAACCAGCTGCCCGCCAGGCCGTCCACCCGTCCTTCGGCCACCTGGAGGTAGGCCTGGACACCGTGCGCCCCGCCGGCGGACGGGTACAGCCGCTGCTCGCCCCGGTCCACCAGCAGGGCCAGGAGTCGCTCGACGCCCTGCGCGGGAACGGGGGCGGACACGAAGGTGCGGTGGCTGCGGCGACTGCGCAGACTCTCCGACGGCTCGGCGACGGGCAGGGCCCGTTCGAGGCCGACGAGTTTGCGGTGCCCCTGACGTCGCTTCGCCCGTTCACGCAGCTCCGGGTCCCACACCACGGCTGCGGGTGCGTGATCGCCAGCGCGCAGCAGGGTCGACAGGCCCCGGACAGTCGGGTTGGCGAACATGTCACGGACCGGAAGGCGCTGACCCAGCTGCTTCTCCACGAGGGACACCAGGCGGATGGCGAGCACGCTGTCTCCGCCCAGCGCGAAGAAGTCGTCGTCCGCCCCGGCGTCAGGCTGTCCCAGGACCTCGCGGAACATGGCCAGCAGCTGGTCCGAGGCAGGCTCCGCGGGGGCGGCGGCCGGCTCTTCCAGCGCCGTCCGATCAACCTTGCCGTTGGCGGTGAGGGCGAGCGCGTCCACCATGTGGATCTGCCGCGGCACGTGGGCCTCGGGCAGGCGCTCCGTCAGGTGCCGACGAACGGACGCCTCGTCGGCCGTGCCCACGACGTGTGCCACCAGATGCCGCTGCCCCGAACGCGCCCGGGGCGCGGTGATGGCCACCTGTCGCACTTCGGGGTGCTCGAGAACGGCTGCCTCGATCTCCCCGAGTTCGACACGGTGACCGCGGATCTTCACCTGTCCGTCCCGGCGGCCCAGGAACTCGATGGTGCCGTCCGGCCGGAAGCGTCCCAGGTCCCCGGTCGCGTAGAACGGCTCCCCTGTCCGCGGATCGGTCCAGAAAGCCGCCGCGGTGCGGGCGTAGTCTCCCCGGTAACCGCAGGCGACACCCCGGCCCGAGATGTGGATCTCCCCGGTGACCCAGTCCGGGCGCGGATTGCGCCGGACGTCGAGTACGTGCATGCCCTGGTTCCGCAGCGGGCGCCCGTACGGCACGCTCGGCCACGCCGGGTCGTGCTCACCGATCTCGTGCGCGATCGACCAGATCGCCCCCTCGGTCGCTCCTCCGAGGCTGATCACCCGGCATTGGGGAGCCACTGCTCGCAGCCGGTCCGCCAGCGTGACGGGGATCCAGTCCCCGGACATCAGGACCAGTCTCAGCCCGGGAAGCGGCCGGCCGGTCGCCTCCAGGTGTTCGACGAGCATCTCCGCGAGTGCGGGGACGCTGTTCCACACGCTGACGGCCTCCCGCTCCATACGGTCCACCCAGGCGGCCGGGTCTCGGAGCACTTCGGGGTGGACGACGGCTCCGCCTGAGAGCCAGCTACCGAAGAGGTCGAACACGGACAGATCGAAGTGCAGCCCGGACAGGCCGAGCACCCGGTCCCCGTTCAGCCTGAATCGGTCGACGATGTCGGCGAGCGTGTTCATCGCCGCCGCGTGAGAGATCTCGACGCCCTTGGGGTACCCAGTCGACCCCGAGGTGAAGAGGATGTATGCCAGGTCTTCCGGGCCGACGAGCTCGGGCAGAGGCGCCAGGGGCGCCGTGCGATCGGCGTCCGCGAGCTCGATCCGGGGCAGTCCCGATGCCCAGCTCGCCGGCTCGACCACACAGCGGGCACCGGCCGTCTTGAGGACCGCTTCGATCCTGCGCTGTGGCCAGGCGGGATCGATCGGCACGAACGCGCCGCCGGCGGCCATCACCCCCAGCGCCGCCGCCGCCTGTCGCCAGCCGTGCCGCGATTCGACGGCCACAACGTCCCCGACCTGCAGCCCGCTGTCGGTGAGCCGGCGCGCCACCGCCCCTGCGGCTGACGCGAGTGCGCCGTGGGTGACGTGCTCTCCCTCCGGAGTCACCAGGGCCAGAGCGTCGGGCGCGCCACCGGCGAGCAGCGTCTGGTGGAGCAGGGCCGGGCCCGGGGTGGACCAGGCGGTGGCACCGTAGGCGTGCCGCTCTCGCTGCTGGTCGGCGGGTAGGCCGGGGACCGCGGGCGACCAGTCGCCCCGGGCGAGCCGGTGCAGGGTCGCTCTGAAGCGCTCCATCATGGCCTCGACGACCCCCGGACGGAACAGCCCGGTCACGAAGTCCCACGTGCTGACCAGGCCGCCGTCCTCCTCGCGGACCTTGTGGTCGAGCCAGACCTGCGACGTCTGGGTCAGGGCGTATGCCACCTCGCCGAGGCTGCCACGGCCGGGCGCGTCGAGTCCGAGCGTGCTCGTGAACACGACGGGGAAGGTGTGGGCGCGGCCCAGTCGGCGCAGCGTCCGAACGCTGCGGACGGCGTCGAAGGCGTTGCTGTCGAGCGCCTCCCACAGGCGTCCTTGCAGTGTGGTGGCGAAGGCTCCCAAGTCCTCGGCGGGGCTCACCCGGACGAGCCGGGCGCTGGTGAAGTCCCCCACCACCCTGTCCACGTCGGGGTGGATCGGAGGCCGGTCAAAGAACGTGACACCGAGAGCGAATTCAGGCTCCTCCGCCCAGCCGCCAAGCACCCACGCGTACGCCGAGAGAAGCGTGCCCGCCGGCGTCAGCCCGTGGGCCGCTCCGGCCTCGCGCACCGAGCGCCAGGTCGTGGCGTCGAGTCGTATCTCCCGTCGGTCGAAGCGCACCGAGTTCAGCTGCTCCAGGTCGGACGCCAGGGGAAGCTGGGGCCCGGCCGGGAACGACGCCGCGTGGGAAGCGAACTCCTCGTCGTCGCGGGTGCGGTCGCGTCGCGCCAGGGCCACGGCCAGGTCGCGGTAGGCCGGCCCCGGGGGCGGCAGCTCCCGGCCGTCGATCAGCTGGGCTAGCTCCCGGGCGAGGAGGTAGACGCTGTGGGCATCGGCGATGAGCGCCGGAACGCTGATGTGCACCCTTGTGCGGTCCGCGAGTCTGGACACCCACACGCGCACCAGCGGCCAGCAGGACGGATCCGGCCGGTGGTGGGACCGCTCCTCCCGGCGGGCGATGAGCGCCGACTCGGGGGCTTCCCGCAGGTCCTCCACCGCCACGGGGAACTCACCGGGGTCGGTGAGAACGCGCTGACGGCCGTCGGGGTCGAACACCGCCCGCAACATGTCGTGACGTCGCACCAGTACCCGGAAGGCACTAACCAGCTGATCGGTCGGCACCTGCGTGTCGAACTCCACGTAACCCTGAGTACCGACGCTGCCCAGGGCCATGTCGTCGCGTCCGCCGACCCAGTAGGCCTGCTGGAGCTCGGTGAGTGGGAACGGCTCCTCGGCGGCCAACGGGTCCTCCACGAGCACGGGGACGTCGTCCGGGGCCTGCTCGGCGTTCCGTAGCGCCACCTCGAGGGCCGCGACCGTCGGGTGGTCGAAGAGGGTACGGAGCGGCACACGGACATTCAGCCGGTCCTCGATCCGGCGGCACAGGGTGATCGCGAGAAGCGAGTGACCGCCCAGTGCGAAGAAGTCCGCGTCGGCGCTCGGCACCGGCACGCCCAGTACCTCATCCCACACGGCCGCCAGGGCGGTCTGTGCCGGGTTCTCCAGCGTGGCCGCGTCGAGCGGGGTCCACTCGACCGTGCCGAGCGCCTTCCGGTCGAGCTTGCCGTTGGTGCTGAGCGGAAGGCGCGGGACGATGATCCACCGCGACGGCAGGAAATAAGGCGGCAGTGCCTCCGCGAGTTCGGCTGCCCACCCCTCGGCGCGGCGGGGCTCGGCCTGCGCGGGGTGGTCGCAGCCGCCGGCAGGCACGATCCACGCCTCGATGCTGTCCCCGTCGAGACGACAGGCTCCGACTTCGACGCTGCTCAGGGTCGAGAGGTGGGCATCGATCTCCTGGAGTTGCACGCGGTGCCCGCGCACCTTCACTTGGTCGTCGATGCGGCCGATGTAGGTGAAGCTGCCATCGGGCAGCAGCCGGGCGCGGTCCCCCGTGCGGTAACCCTCCGGTGTGAAGGCCGGGTGGTCCGGGAGACCGAGGTAGCCAAGGGCCAGCCCGGCCCCGGTGAGCACCAGTTCGCCGCTCTCCCCCGCTTCGGCGCACGCACCGTCGGAGAGGCGCCTGATCCATGCCCCCGTACCGGCGATCGGGCGTCCGATGGTGGGTTCCACCGGCTCGGTGTAGTCCTCGAAGAACGCGTTGGACGTGGACTCGGTCGGGCCGTAGAGGTTGCAGACGCGTTCCACCTTCGTCAGGAGGTCCGCGAGCAGGTCGGCCGGCAGTCCCTCTCCGCCGAGGTTGACCGTGCGCACCGTGTCCGGCAGGCCGCCCGCCGCGAGCACCTCCCGGAGCGCCGACGGGACGGTGTAGACGAGACGGACGGGCGCGGGAGGCGGCCCCTCGACCAGGGCCGCCACGTCACGGATCACGACGATCGAGCCGGCGCCGGCGAGGGGAACGTACAGCCCGAACACGGACATGTCGAAACGGATCGGGGCAGTGAGCAGGGCGCCGGTGAGCTCGTCCTCGGAGAACACGGTCCGGGCCCAGCCGATGAGTGCGCGCACACTGTCGTGTCCGACCGCCACCGGCTTGGGCACACCGGTCGAGCCCGACGTGAAGATGAGGTAGGCGAGTTCCGTGCCCGAGGGCTCCTCGGTCCGCTCGGGGCCGCTCTGGAAGGGTTCCAGTCGCGGCACTTCGACTTCGACGTCTGAGACCGCCAGTTCCACGTCGGCCAGTTCCAGCTCCAGGCGGCGCCGGGCGGCCGGGCTGCGGGGATCGAGCGGGACGACGGTGCAGTCCGCGAGCAGCACACCGTACACCGCGACGATCATGGCGCAGCCGGGTGGCACCTGCACCCCGATCCGGGAGCCGGCGGGCACCCGCGCGCGCAGGGCGGCGGCCAGGCGCCGCGCCGCACCGAGCAGCTCGGCGCGGGTGAGGCTGCCGTCCGGGCCGACGACAGCGGTATCCACGGGATGCTGCTCGGCGTACTCGACGAAGGCACCGAGCAGGTGGGGACCGGCCGAACGTACGGCGCGTTCCGGTTCGACGCGCGCCGGGGTCGGTGCGGCCACCCCCAAAAGACCGCGCAGACTGTCCTTCACCGCGGCGCCGAGGCGGGCGGCCTCGTCACCCGTGAAGAGGCCCTCGTCGATGTCGAGCTGGAGCACGAGGCCGTCGCGGCCTTCCGTCGCCACGAGCGTGGCGGGGAACCGTGCCTGACCACCCTCGAGCTCCAGCCGGCTCCACTTCAGGGGCCCTTCGGAGACCACCTCGGGCAGATTCTGGTAGAGCAGGGCCGCGTCGACGAACGGGTCCGTGCCCGGACGGTGCTCGGTCGCGTGCCGGGCGGCCAGCCTCGCGTAGGGCACCTCGTGGTGCTGAAGCGCCGCACGTGCCTGATCCCGGACGCTGCCGAGGGCGTCCTGCAGGGGTAGGCGCACGCGGAACGGCAGCAGATTCACCAGGGGGCCGACCAGGCCTTCGAGCTCCTCGCGGTCCCGATTCGCGTGGTGGAGACCGACGACGAGGTCGCTCTGTCCGGCGAGGTGTCCCAGTGCCTCGACGAAGGCGGTGAGGACGATCTCGAAGCGGGTCGCCCCCGAGGTGCGGGCGACGGACCGCAACGCGGTCTCGACGGCCGGTTCCAGCGGGATGGGGTGGACCGCGCGCCGACCGTTCGCGACGCCGCTACCGAGCCTCAGACGCGGGGGCAGGTCCCGCAGGGCCTCGTCCCACCAGCTCTCCTGGGCATCCAGGTCACCGTCTCGCACCCGCTGCTCCATCCAGGCGGCCCAGTCGCCGAGTTGCAGTGGCCGTCCGTCCGGCACGCCGTCGAACAGCTCACGTGCGAGGGCGACCGTGGAACTTCCGTCGGCGATCGCGTGATGGCAGGCCAGAAGGAACACATGATGCGTGGGGGCGACCTGGAGAAGCACCGCGCGCACCAGGGGCGCCTGCCCCAGGTCGAGTCCTTCGTCGAGGATGTCGCGTGCCTGGCGGAGGGCCTCTGCCTCGCTCGCCACGGACCGTGTCTCCAGGCTCACGGGGCGGCGGTCCCACACCACCTGAACCACTCGGCCGTCGCGCTCTTCGAGGTAGGTTCGCAGGGCCTCGTGGCGGTCGCACAGGGCGGCGAGCCTGGAGCGCAGTTCGTCCTTGTCGAGCGTCCCCTCCAGCCGTACCAGAGTGGGGATCATCCACGTACCCGGCGCGTCGGACAGGCTCTCGAGCACCCAGAGCTGGGCCTGGAGCGGTGCGGCGGGCAGCACCGCCGACTTCGGCGCGGCTCGGCGCGCGGAGGTCTCCACGAGCTCGCCCAGCATCTCCACGCCCTGGAGCAGCTGGTCCGCGGGAACTCCGAAGTCGATGAGGCAGGCCACCTCATCGGCGCCGGCGGCACGCAGTTCGGCGAGCCGGTCGCGACACCGGTCGAGGTCGCCGACCAGGCCACCGTGTTCGACCATGCGTTCGGCGGATCGCAGGGCGAGTGCGCGGGCGTCCGCGTCGGACGGACGCAGTGCCTTGTCCGCCCCACGCGCATGCGCCTGCTGCAGGACGAGGTTGTGCAGCGCGTAGTCGGCGTACGCCTCCACCGCGGCCCCGCGTGTCTCAGCATCCTCCTTGCCGACGAGCGTGTGCGTCATCACCGTCACACGCCCGCCCCGCTGGTCGCCGCGTGCGCGACGGTACCGGGCGACTCGCTCGGAGAGCTCGCCGATCGACTTGTAGTTGAGATTGGTCAGGACGTTGAGCCCGTGTCGGGCGGCGAGTTCGAACGTCTCGGGTGACTGCGAGGTCAGCCACAGCGGGAGACGCTCCTGGACCGGCCTCGGCCAGGTCCGTACGGAGAAGTGCTCCCCCTCCGCGTCCGTCAGTTCGACGGCGTCGCCGTCCCATAGTCTACGCAGTACGTTTATCTGCCCGAGCAGACCGTTCTTGCGTTCCGCGTAGGGGTCCTTGGCGAGTACGAAGTCGCGGCGGTGCCATCCGGAGGCGATGGCCAGGTCCACACGGCCGCCAGAGAGCTGGTCCACGACCGCCCACTCCTCTGCCACGCGCACCGGGTCGTGCAGGGGCAGGACCACGCTTCCGGCCCTGAGCCTCAGCCGCTGCGTGCAGGCGGCGAGGTGTGCGGCGATGACGGAGGGATTGGGGAACGTCCCGCCGAACGCGTCGAAGTGGCGTTCGGGGGTCCAGACGGCTTCCAGGCCGAGTTCGTCCGCGCGGACAGCCGCCTCGACGAGGAGCCGATAGCTCTCCGCCGGGTCGTCGGCATGGCCGGAGAAGAAGAACAGACTGATCGCCGGGGCTTCGTCCGAGGGCGCTGGGCGCGTCGCGCCACGCGTCTGCCAGTGCCGCTCGGCCCGCGGGATGGCAGCTGCCGGACGCTGCTCGGGCGCGGCGGACAGGGCCGCGACCAGCGCACGGGGGGTGGGATGGTCGAAGAGCAGCTGGAGGGGTACCCGCTGGGAGAGCCGGTTCTCCAGCCGCCCCGCGACGCGCAGCGCGTCGAGGGAGTTCGCCCCGAGATCGAACAGGCTGCGATCGGGGTCGACGGCCTTGCCGACCACGTCGGCGAATGTGGCGACGACCGTCGCCAGAACCGGGTCGCCGGACGTTTCGGCGGCTGGAGCGGTGACGGAGTCCGGCCCCGGCCCGGACGTGCCGGCGCGCAGGGCCGCGCGGTCCACCTTGCCGTTGTCGAGCAGCGGAAGCCGATCCAGAAGACGGACCTGCGCCGGGACGAACGCGCTCGGAAGCCTGGCGCCGAGCGCCCGCAGCAGCCCGTCGGCGTCCAGTGTGCCGGGGCTGGCGAACGCATGCAGGCGAACGTCCGTCCCGTCCTGTACGGCGAGCACCTCGGCCGCCGTCACGCCCGGCAGCCCCGCGAGGACGGCGCGGACCTCGCCGGGCTCGACCCGGACTCCCCCGATCTGCACCTGGTCGTCGACCCGGCCGATGATCTCGATGCATCCGGACGGCCGGAGCCGGCCGCAGTCGCCGGTGCGGTAGGCGCGGCGGTCGCCGTCCCGGGAGAAGCGTCCTGCGGCGTCGGTGTCCCCGTGGTAGCCCTGTGCGACGGCATCCCCCACGAGAACGATCTCTCCCTGCGCCCACGGAGCGTCGAGGCGTTCGCCATCGGCGCCGCGCAGCCATGCCTCGGTACCCGTGACCGGCAACCCCACCGGCACACGCGACCCGGTGGCGCCCTTCTCGGCGAACCACTGCAGTGCGGTCGTGCTCTCACTGGGACCGAAGCCGTTGACCAGGACGCAGTCCTGGGGCGCGGCTCGGTCGAAGATCTCCATATCGGTCGGTAGGACGGACTCCCCTCCCAGCACCACGGCGCGCAGCTGTCGAGGCAGCCCTTCGGCGGCGAGCAGCCGGAACACGCTGGGGGTGGTGTGCAGAACCGTGGCCTGCGGGAGGATCTCGTCGTGCAGCGCCCGCAACCCATGCCGCTTGGGCGAACCGATCACGATCGTCGCCCCGACGACGGATGCGGCGAAGATATCCATCACCGCGGCGTCGAACGCGAACGAAGCGGTCATGCAGACGCGGTCCGACGGACGCAGTCCTATGGACGACGCGAAGCGACGGGCGTGCGCGAGGACACCGGAGTGGGTCTGTACGACGGCCTTCGGCTTTCCCGTCGTGCCGGACGTGTGGAGCAGGTAGGCGATGGCGTCGGCATCGGGCAACGAGGGGAGCTCACTGCCCGGATCCAGGGCGTCCGGGAGTGGACGCGCCCCTGTGTGCTCAGCACGCTCGGTGTGGCGTGGGTCCGAGTGGTCGAGGGGGACGTACGTCCGCCCCGCCCGGAGGCAACCGAGCATCTGTGCGATGGTCTGCGCGGTCGTGTCCGCCACGATGGCGACGGGGCCGGGAGGCATGGCGTGGGCCAAGCGGGCGAAGCGCTCGGATTCAGCCAGAATCCGATCCGCTGGCCAGTGGTCGTCGCCGTCGATGACGGTGGGGCCAGCCGCCAACAAGGCCTTCACCAGACCGTCGGCCGTTTCCAACGGCCTCCCGATGCGACCGCGCAATGTCTTCTGCCGCTCGGCCTCCCGTCGGCCGAGAAGGGCGGCGGCATTGTCGTCCATGCCGTCCGCCAGGTTCAGGAGGTACGCCGCGAGCCGGCCCCCGAGTTCCTCGAGCGCGGAGTTGGTGAATCCGCCGGGCGGTGTCGCCAGCCGCAGTTCGATGTCCTCGCCCGGGACGATCGCCACGACCAGTGGCACGTCCGCCTGCTCGTCCATGGAAACGGACCGCACGGCCAGCGGGGAACCGTCGAGAACCGCCCTGTCCACGGGGTAGTTCTCGATCACGAGCACCGAGTCTGGCGAGGACAGCCCCGCAGCACGCGCCACTTCGTCGAGCGGCGTCCAGCCGTGGCGCCGGTCCACGACTAGCTCCCCCTGAACGCGGGCGAGCAGCGCGTGCACCGTCTCCTCCGGCTCGAACCGCACTCGGGTGGCGACGGTGTTGACCAGCATGCCGATCATGCCGTCCACGCCTGGGAGGTCCGCCGGGCGGCCGGAGAGCAGCGAAGCGAAGGTGACGTCCTGTGCGGCGTCCGGTTCGGCGACGCACGCGGCCCAGCCGACCGTGGCAAGGGTACCCAGCGTGACCGCACGGGCCTTGCACGCGGCACGGATCCGCTCCGACGCGGCCGTTCCGAGCCGGACCGTGTGCTCACCACCGGCTCCGCCGGTTTCTCCACCGAACCGGGTGATCGAAGCGCCAGCCAGCCGGGACCGCCAGTGTTTCCGGCCAGGAACCGGGTCGACGGCACGCAGCCACTTGATGAACTCCCGGAACGGCGGGGCGGCCGGACGGTCGTCGGAGGCGCCGGACAGCGCCGTCCGGTAGCCCTCGTCGACCTCGACAAGTACCCTGCCGAGGCTCCAGCCGTCGAGCAGCAGGTGGTGGAACGTCCAGATCAGGACGGCACTGTCGGGCAGCAGAACGAGCACGAGGCGGAAGAGCGGCGGCCGGGCTAATTCGAAGCCCTGGTCCCGCTCGGCCCAGGCGAGGGCGTCGATATCCCCGTCAGGTCGCTGCCGCCAGTCCTCCACGCGCCAGGGCAGGACGAAGCCGCCGTGCACGACCTGCTGCGGTTCGGAGAGTCCGGTGTGGTGAAACGTGCTCCGCATTGCCGGGTGGCGGCTGCACAGGCCCTGCCACGCCTGCCTCAGGGCCTCCGGGTCCGGGCGGGCGCCGAACTCGAAACGCAGCTGCTCCACGTAGGCAGCAGAGGCGGGTTCCAGCACCGCACGCACCAGCATGGCCTGCTGCAGGGGCGTCAGGCCGTGAATGTCCTCGACCCTAGTCATTCGTGGCCTCCAGACCAGCGAGTAGTGCGCGGAGCTCGTCGTCGGGGAGCCCGCTGTGGGGGAAGTCGACCGCACTCGCCGTGGCGGTGCCCGGCGCCTGGAGTAGATCGCTCAGTGCGGTCTCCAGTGCGGACAGCCAGCCGTCGGAGTCGCGGTGGTTCAGTTCGGCGTGGAGTCTCCCGGAGGCGGTGTAGAAGGTCACGCGACGCTCGTTGGCCCTCGGCAGGTCCGGGTCGCGCAGGGGCAGTGTGTTGTCCCGCACCAGTTCGAAGTGGGACGAGTGCTCGTTGCCCAGTGCGCCGAGCGGGTTGACCACCAGCGAGGCGGATTGCCCGGAAGGGGCGTACGCCGCGGCCAGTGCAATGCCTCCGTCCGGCAGTTCACGGAGGTACTTCTTCACTTGGACCAGGACGTCGGTGGGTGAGCCCGCAGTGAGCGCCAGCGGCACCAGGGCCGTCAGCCAGCCTGTCGTCCGACTGAGGTCGAACTCGCCGAGCATGCGGCCGTGGCGCTCCAGCTCGACGTCCCAACGTCCGGTCACGCTGCCGTTGGCCCAGGCCGCTGCCGAGACGAGGAGTTCCTCCTCGGTGCACCGCAGATGTTCCAGGGCGGCCCGCAGTTCGTCGGCCGCGGGTGCGAGCACCTGTGCGGTCAGGCGCCCCTCGCGTTCGACACCGGTCGGCCCGGAGGCAGGGAAGTCCGGGACGGGCGGGGCCGGAAGGTCCGCGACGGCGTGGCACCAGGCCGTGTACTCGGTGGGCTCGGGCAGGAGTTCCGGTTCGCGGCCCGCTTCGAGTGCGTCGAGCGCCACTTCCAGGTCTCCGACGATCACACGCCACGACTGGGCGTCGACCACGGTGTGATGTGCGCACAGCACGAGCTCGGCCGGCAGCAGGGTCGCCCGCAGTAGCGGACCGTCGGCCGTGAAGCCGCGGCATGCGGTCCCGGCGTCCCCTCCGTGCTCCAGCACGTGGCCGCCGACGCCTCCGTCCAGCGTGGAGCCGAGCGTGGGGTGGGCGGCGACGACCGCCGTGAGAGCCCGGTCGAGGAACCGGGGGTCGAGCTCACGGACGAGCCGCAGCACGACGGCCTGATTGAAGTGGAGGGGCAGCCCCTTCGCTTCGAGCCAGTTCCGCATCGGTCCCGGTGGGGTGGGCCCGGCGGGAAGCGGCGCCGGCGCCTCCGGACGCCTCAGGTGAGTGGAAAGGGCCCGTAACGTCGCATCCTCCGCTATCGCGGCGGCGGGCAGACGCCATCCGGTGCGTGACACGACCGCGCAGACACGGAGCCAGCTCACGGAGTCCCCGCCTGCGGCGAAGAAGTTCGTGTCCGGTCCGGCCGGCGGAGCGCCGAGCACCTCTCCCCATGCCTGGGCGAGGACATCCGAGTCGGTCGCCACCGACGTGGGCTCGGGCGCTGTGGGCACCTGGGTCGCCAGGGCGGCACGGTCCACCTTTCCGTTGGCGGACAGGGGCAGTGCGTCCAGGAACACGACGGCGTGCGGAACCATGTGGTTGGGGAGCTTCCACGCGAGTTCGCGGCGCAGTTCCGCCTCCGAGGTCTCGGCCCCCGGGCGCGGCACGACGAATCCCACGAGCCGTCGGTCGCCGCGCGGGTCGCCGGTGAGGAGCACCGCCGCACGGTCGACGCCGGGCAGGGCCTCCAGCGCGTGCTCGATCTCGCCCAGCTCGACGCGGTAGCCGCGGATCTTCACCTGGTTGTCGACGCGTCCGAGGATCTCGATTGTGCCGTCCGGCAGCCAGCGACCCAGGTCACCGGTGTCGTAGAGCCGGACACCATCGTGGTCCAGGAAGCGCTCCGCGGTACGCGCCTCGTCCCGCCAGTACCCGGACGCGAGCCCCAGTCCCCCGATGAACAGCCGCCCCGCCACGTGCACCGGACAGGGTTGCAGCCGGTCGTCGAGCACCTGCACCGTCTGATTGGTGAGCGGACGGCCGTAAGGAATGCTCGCCCAGCCCTCATCGACCTCGTCGACGCGGTAGGCGATGGACCAGATCGATGCCTCGGTCGCGCCTCCCAGGGACCAGACGGCCGCCTCCGGCGCGACGGCTCGCAGACGCGATGGAAGCTTCAACGGAATCCAGTCGCCCGAGAGCATGAAGGTCCGCAGAGCGGGCACCGGAAGATCCGGATCCGCCTCCAGCGCGTCGGTGAGCATCTGGGCGAGCGCTGGCACGGAGTTCCATACGCGGACCCCGTGGGCGTGCGCAGCGCGTGCCCAGGACGTGGGGTCGCTGCGATCGGCGGGATAGACCACCGCCGCTCCCAGCCTCCAGCTTCCGAAGAGGTCCCACACCGACAGGTCGAACGCGAGGGCCGAGAGGGCGAGCACGCGGTCGTCCGCGCCGAACGACATCCGTCGGGAGATGTCGACGAGGGTGTTCACCGCCGATTCGTGACGGATCACGACGCCCTTCGGCCGTCCCGTGGACCCGGACGTGTAGATGACGTACGCGAGGTCTCCGGGCTCCGGCAGACGGCGGGCCCGGGCGGGTCCGCAGTCCTCGACGGCTATGCCCTCGCCCCACGAGTCACCGGTCCGCAGCACGCACCCCGGCCCCGCCTCGTCGAGGATCTGCCGGACGCGCTCCTCCGGCTGGGACGGGTCGACGGGCACGTAGGCGGCCCCTGCGAGCAGGACGCCCAGCGCGGCCACGGACTGCCGCCACCCGTGAGGCGCGACGATCGCCACGAGACCGCCGCGGGGGACGCCCTGACCGATCAGCTCGGCCGCCACCTGCTCGGCCTGCGCGATGAGCTCGGCGAAGGAGAGCGTGCGTTCCCCGTCGATCACCGCGGGGGCGTCGGGCGTGCGCGCGGCAGCCGCCAGAACCCCGTCGGCGAGCGTCTCACGCACAACCGGGCCCTCGGTGGCGTTGGTCCGGGCCTGGAGGAGCCTCTGCGTCTCCGGAAGCAGCTCGGGCACCGGTCCGTTCCAGGGCTCGTCCACCAGGGTGCGCAGGAGGGCAGACCAGGTCTCGAAGAGCGCGTCGAGAACACCGGGCTCGAACATCTCCTCGACGCTGTCCCAGTTGTAGTGCAGTTCACCGCGGTGCTCGTAGACCTGGAGGTCGAGCCACACTTGGGGAGTCTGGGAAATGCCGTGCACCAGCTCGCCGAGCCAGGACCAGTCGAATTCGCGGCCGAGTTCCGGCGTCGTGAGGGCGCTGGTGAACACCACGGGCAGTCCGGTCGCGTCCAGCCGTCCGGTCCGCCGTGCCAGCTCACGCGCCAGGTGGACACCGGAGACGGATCCGTGTGCCAGTTCCTGCCACAGCCGCGCCTGCACATCACGCGCGTGCCGCTGGAAAGTCTCCCACTGGGCATGCATCGCGTGCGGCAGCACCGAGGTGAAGTCGCCCAGCAGCCGGTTCACGTCCGGGTGCACGGGAAGCCGCCGGAAGACGGTCACGTTCAGAGCCAGCTCGTCCTCGGCACTCCATCGCGCCAGCACCCATCCGAAAGCGGCGAGCAGCGCCGCGGAAGGGGTGACACCGGTTCGGCCGGCCCGTCGCTGGAACTCCGCCCAGGCTTCGGCCTCCAGCAGCCCGTGACGACGGGTGAATCCTGTGCCGGTACGGCGTGCGAGGGGAAGCCGAGGGGCGGCGGGAAGCTCGTCGAGTTCCGCGCGCCACCACTCCAGGTCCGCCTCGTCGGGCGCGCCCTCTGCGCTCAGGACGTAGTCACGGAAGGTAATTTCGAGCGGCGGGACGTCCCGCGCGGGCTCGTCGTAGAACTCTCGAAGCTCCTCGAGCAGAAGGACGCGCGACCACGCATCACAGGCCCAGGCGTCGAGACCGACATGCAGACGGACTTCGTCCGGCAGAAGACTCGCCCGGACCTCGATGAGCGGCCACTGTTCGAGCAGACGGACCCGGTGGCTCATCTCACGCCGCCACGCCCGCACGGCGGCTTCGGGGTCGGATGCCTCCCGCAGGTCCTGGACGACGATGCGGAACGACGGAGTCTCACGCAGCACCTGTTGGCGGCCGTCCTCGGTGGCCACGGTCCGCAGGGAGGGGTGCCGGTCGATCAGGCTCCTGAACCCCTGTTCAAGACGTGGCAGGTCCAATACGGGATCACAGCTCAGCTCCCGGTAGGTCTGGGCAGCGGCGCCGCCGAGCTCCAAGAAGTCGCGCCGGCCGACCCAGTAGGCCTCCTGTACCGGGGTCATGGGAAACGGCTCGTAGGCGTCGTCCGGGGCGTGAACGATCTCCGGAAGCTTGCGGACAGCCTGTCCCGCCGAGGACAGCCCGCGCCGGGCCAGCTCCCGCGGTGTCCTGGCCTGGAGGATCTCGGCGAGGGGTATGTCCCGGCCCAGTGCCCGCTTGATCGCGGCCGCCAGTTCCAGTGCCTTCAGCGAGTGACCGCCGTGGGCGAAGAAGTCGGCGTGCATGTCCAGCTCGGGTTCGCCGAGCGTGGTCCGCCACGCCTCCAGGACGGCTGCTTCCAGCGCGTCGACGGGGAGTTCCGCGGCGACCGGGACGTCGTTCACCACATCGGGCAGCGCGCGCAGGTCGACCTTGCCGTTGGCGTGCACGGGAAGTGTGTCGCAGGCCATGGCGCGTTCGGGCACGAGCGCGGCGGGAAGCCGGTCGGCGAGCTCGTCCCGCAGCGCGCTCCACGAACGGTCGGCGACAAACCAGGCGACGAGGCGGTGGTCGCCGTCGGGGGACGGCTCGGCACGCACTGCCGCTTGACGCACCCCGTGGAGGCCAGAGAGCATGTCAGCCACCTCGGCGGGGTCCACGGCCACTCCGTGCACCTTCACCTGGCGGTCGCCCCGGCCAAGGATCTCGATCACACCGTCGGGCCGTACGCGACCGAGGTCGCCGGACAGATAGGCCATCTGGCCGCTGCCCAAGGGATCGGGGATGAAGCGCTGCGCCTGTGCGACGGGCTCGTTGGCATAGCCGTTCGTGGCGAAGGGTGTCCTGATGAGGATCTCGCCCGGCTCGCCCACGCCGCAGAGGGTGCCGGCGGCGTTGAGGAGCGTGACGGCCGTCTGTGGGAGCGGGCGCCCGATTGGCTGGATGCCCGGCTCCGGCTGTTCGGGAACCCGGAAGAAGATCTTGGTCTGGGTGGTCTCCGAGGGACCGTAGAAGTTCAGCACTTCGTAGCCGCCGGGGAAGTGCTCGCGGAACCGGGCGACGAGGGTGTCGCTCAGTGGCTCGCCGGCGAAGAACACGCTGCGCAGGGCCGGCAGAGGAGTCGGTTCCGTGGTGGTCAGCCAGCTCTTCGCAAGAGTGGGCACGAGGTGTAGCCGGGTCACTTCCCGCCCTGTCAGGAGGGGGACGACGCGTTCCCCGCTCACCTCGGCGGGGTCGGGCAGGAGGTGCAGGACTCCGCCCGACGTGAGCGGGAGCCACACGTCGCGCAGCGACATGTCGAAGGCGAGGTTGGTCAGCAGGACGAAGCGGTCCTCGTCACCCACTTCGAATTCCTGCCGCTGCCAGCCGAGGAAGTGGGCAATGCCGCGGTGGGTGCCGACGATGGCCTTGGGTGTGCTCGTCGAACCGGTGCTGAACACGACGTAGGCAGGCCCCGCCGGGTCGACGGGGACGATCTCACCGACGGCCTCGCCGATCTCCACGACCGTCCCGAGCCCGGCGTCCCGCTCGTGGTGGCCGTCCGCTCGTACGACGACGGCGGCCGACGCTTCCCGGACCATGGTCGCGAGCCGGCCCGGCGGGAGCCTGCGGTCCAGGTGGAGCACGGCTCCGCCGGCCAGCATCGTGCCCAGGGCGGCCGCGACCGTGTCGAAGGAGGCGCTGCCCAGGACTCCGACGACATCGCCGGGACGGGTGCCAGCGGCCTGGAGGGTGCCCGCGACCTGAAGGGCCCTCCTCTGAAGGTCAGCGTAGGTCCATGCGTTGCCCTCACACCGCAGGGCGACCCGCTCCGGGGCGACGCCCATGACGGCGTCGGGGATCGGCACCACGTCCGGGGTCGGCAGGGGACCGGCCATGGCGGGGAACCGGAGAGCGGCCCGTGCGGTGCGCAGCGACCAGCCCAGGCACCGGCTGCCCGGAGCGCGGACGAGCTCCCCGAGGGCGAGTTCGACCTGATCGACGAACTCGTCCGCGGCCTCGTCGTCCATGAACGAACGCTGCCGGAGCAGGACGAGGCGCAGGCCCTCGTCCTCGACGGCCGTGATGGTGAGTGGCACCTTGGCCTCAGGGGGGCACTCGTCCAAGGAGGTCCCCTTGATGGAGAGTTCACCCACCCGGGCCGGCACGGACAGGTGGTCGAGCACCACGTCCACGTGCACGGCGTCGCGTGGCAGTCCGAGGCGGGACTGAAGGGACTCCAGCGGCAACGAGGCATGCTCGCGCAGTTGCTGGAGCTCCTGCGTGAGCTCTCGCACCAGTTCCGTGCCCGTGGTGTCCTCCGAGACGCGTGCGAAGGCACGCTGCACGGAGACGAGGCAGCCGACGGTGCGCGTCCACGGCGGGGTGCGGTTGGCGAAGGGCACCCCGACGGCGACCTCGCCCTGCCCACTGACACGGCACAGCACGACCGACACGGCCGCGAGCACCAGCGTGGCCGCCGTGGTGTCGAGTTCCCGTGCCCGCTGCCTCAGCGCGTCGGCGTCGGTGACACGTCGCGAAGTGAGCCCCGCGCCTTCGACTCCGGGACGGGTCCAGGGCAGTTCGACGCTGCCACTGGACGGACGGGCACGCCAGAACGCCAGGTCATCGGCGTCGTCGCCGGCTGCCAGCGCCTTGCGCTGTTCGGCCGCCCAGGCCAGTGCCGAGGGCGGGGCAGGGGACAGCGGCCGGCCTGCGAGCAGGGCCTCCAGTTCCTCGATGAGGATCCGTACCGACCATCCGTCGATCACCGAATGGTCCCAGGCGAGTTCCAGACGATCTCCGTCGCGGCGCATGGTGAAGGGCCGTCCCGAGGTGAAGTCGGGCCGTCCCGCCACGGGTGTCCAGGGCACCCGTCGCTGACGCCCCTGCATGTCGGGGCCGCTCGTGGCGAGCACGGGATGCCGGTGGACCAGCGTGGCGACGGCCGACTCGACATCGGCCCCCGGGGGCACGCCGATGGTCACCGAGACCGGAGGCAGCCCTGAGGGGGACAACTGGGACAGCAGCCACAGTCCCTCCTGTTGCAGGGAGAGGGGCGCCTCGTCCGGCTCCAGCAGCGCGTCCCCGGCCTTGGGCGCCCGGGCTATGAGTTTTGCCTGGGCTTCGAGCGTGCCCGCGGCGAGCAGTTCGACGGGCGACACATGAACGCCGAGACGCTGCGCGATCCGGGCGGAGAGCTCGACGGCCAGAACGCTGGCGCCGCCCGTAGCGAAGAAACTCGCCTCCGCGGATCCGACCCGCACGCCGAGCAGTTCCTGCCACAGGTCGGCGAGCAGTTCCTCCTCCGGGCCCGATGGCGCCCTCCCGGCCCTGCCCGTCGCCCACCGGTGCGCGACGGGAAGCTCTCCGGCCTCCCACGCCGACCGGCACGCGCTGCGCTGGAGCTTTCCACTCGTCGTGCGCGGCAGCGCACGACCCCGGAGCACCACCACCTCGTCCGGTTCGAAGGCGATCGCGGCCCGGAAGGCCCGACGGACCTGGGCCACCACTTCGTCGGCGGCGCCGCGGGCTTCGAGGGCCAGTACGAGGCGCTCCGGCTCTCCGGGGGCCGAGAAGGCACACGCGGTCAGGACACCCTGGGCCTCTTTCGCGATCATTTCGAGGTCGTGAGGGTGGTGGTTCTCGCCGCGCAGGATGACCAGGTCCTTGGAACGGCCGCGTACGTAGAGCTCACCGTCACGGAGGATGCCGAGGTCACCCGTGCGCAGCCATCCGCTCCGGTCGTCGCTCGTCCGCAGACCGCAGTTGTCGCCCCCCGCCAGACCGTGGTAGCCGTCGGCGACGCTCGGCCCGCGGACCCAGATCTCCCCGGTGCCCTCAACCGGGGTGCCCGTCTCGTCGACGATGGCCACTTCCTCGACCGGCTGACCGCAGCTCACGCCGTACTCCGTCACCCGGGGCGCCGTGCCGACGGCGTGGCAGGAGACGAGCAGCGTCGACTCGGCCAGGCCATAGCAGGGCGTCAACGCACTCGGCCGGAAGCCATGACCCCCGAACGCCTTCGAGAATCGCTCCAGAGTACGAGCCGAGATCGGCTCCGAACCCGTGAATGCGACACGCCAACGGCTGAGGTCGACGTTCTCGAGGCGCGCAGGGTCGATCCGGTCCGCACACCAGGCGTACCCGAAATCGGGTCCCCCGCTCGTGGTGACACCGAAGTCGGAGATCGCGCGCAGCCATGCGCTCGGGTCACGGACGAAGTGCTCGGGGGACATCAGGACGACATGGAGCCCCATGCGCAAGGGGTGGAAGAGGTTGCCCACCAGGCCCATGTCGTGGAACAGCGGAAGCCATCCGCCGACCACATCGGTCTCATGCTGGTCGAATGCCCGCTCCATGGCCGCGAGGTTTGCGTCGATGTTCGCCGTCCGAACCCGTACGCCCTTCGGTTCGGAGGTGGAACCGGACGTGTACTGCAGTACGGCGAGGTCACCGACCGCGATCCGCAGGTCCGGCTCGCCCTCCAGATCGGGAAGCACCGCTGACGCGACCGCATTCTGGCTGAAGGTGAGAGCGCAGCCGGCGTGCTTTGCGATCTGTGCCAGGCGGGCCTCGTTCCGCGGACCCGGTGTCGCCGGGGCGGGGACCGCCACACGGCCGGCCATGAGCACACCGATCAGAGCCGCGACCAGGTCCGCACTCGTGGGAAGCGCCACGAGGACCCGGTCACCGGGAGCCGTCTCCCGGCGGACCTGAGTCGCCACGCTGCCCGCGCGACGGAGCAGCTGCGCCCGGGTGAGGGTGCGCGGCTTGGAATCAGCGGTGACAAAGGTTACGGCGGGTACCTCCGGACAGCTTTCGAAGTGCGCCAGAGCTTTGTTCAAGAACGTCACGACAGCCCCCCCGAGGCATGTATTGATGACCAGGTCGGTGACGGCTGGATCTTCCAGGACCGCCATGTGTGCTCCGGGATGGCGGAACAGCTGCATCGCACCGTTGGTGTGGTTTTCCCAACGCTTGATTCCGACTTCGTCGAGGTCGTCCTCTACACCGGAGAAAACGAAGAGCGGGAAATCGACCGCTTCACCGACCTGGTCGGGAAAACTGTCGACCAGCGCCAGATCTCCGCGAAGTGCCGGCAGAAAAATGGAAAGGAATTCCGGGGCGTCCAGGATCTGCGCTGGCACCGCGCCCCAGCGCTTGTTCACCTCGATCGCGAACTCGCGGTCCGGCAGTCCCAGGACGTCCGCGTGCGACCTCGGGCCGGACCCGGGCGCGACCTCCCCCGAGACCGCCAGGGCGCGGACCATGTGGGGGGCGGCGGCGCACAGCCCACGGGCGAGCAGAGCTCCGAGGCTGTGGCCGAACACCACGGTCGGCAGCGGTGGCAGGGCGCGATATGCCTGGCACAACGCGCTCAGCGCGTCCGCCGCGGACGTCAGCGGCTGCTCGGCAAGCCGTGTCTCACGCCCGGGAAGGCGCCCGACCCGCAGTTCCACGTCGTCGGGCAGCCGGGAGCGCCAACTGAACCACGCCGCCGTGCCGCTTCCCGCATGCGGGAGAATCAGCAGCCGCCCAGTGGCCGTCACGCCCGTCGGCGGAGGGGCCGACAGCCAGATGTCGGGATTCATCCTGCCGCCCGCCCGTACGAGGGAACGTCGAGAGGCCATGCTGTCCGCTGCCGATTGGTGCGGAGCACGTCGTCCGCGACAAGCCGCCACGCCTCGGAACGGCGCACCCCGGCGACGGCGAGGCGCTCGTTCAACCTCTCCGTCTCAAACGCCATGACGTCCGTCGGAAGGGGCATGTCGCCCGGGTCGAGGATGCGGACAGCGCCGGTGAGATCCCTCGCCGAGACCATCCGGCCGGCGTTGAACCTGCTCGGGGAGAAGGGCACGTCCAGGTAGCCTCGCGTGAACGCCTGCTCGACACATGCGCCCAGGTCTCCGGGGGAGAGCGAGAGCACTGCCTGCAGCAGCGCGCGGACCGACGCCTCGATCCGGGCGGCCTCGGCCGAGTCCAAGACGTAGGCGGAGTGATCAGCATGCTCCACACCCCAGGCCGCCAGCGCCAGGGCCTGCGCGTTGTCACCGACGGCGGGAATCCGTACCGCCTCACAGGCCGTCTTGACGACGATGCGGTCCGCATCGGCGAGAGCGGCGGTCTGGGCGGACCTTCGGATGAGCTCCTCGGCATCGTCCGGGTGTCGCGGAAAGGCGCCCATGTACTGGTGGAATACCGTGGCGACACGAACCTGTCCCCCGGCTCCGAGTAATTCCTGGCCCAGCGCTCCCATGACACGCACGGCGGCGACGTCCTGGGCACGGCAGCCCTGTTCAGCGTAGGCGAGCGACACGGAACGGACTCCCGCCTCGACCGCCAGCATGCCCTCGAGCAGATTGGTGGTGATGGCCACGCACGGGGGTATCAGTGTCGCTGTCAGCGTTCCGAAGAACTCCCGGTCGAGAACGACGCCGAGCTCGGCGTACCGGCCCGTGAGCCGGTCCACGTACCTCCACCGGTCGATGGACACGGAGAGTGGAAGCTCCGCGTAGTATGGGACGTTGTAGCAGATCGCGCCGCCCTCGAAGGCCGTCACTCCGCCGGCGTAGCTCAACTCGGCCAGCAGGCGAGGGTCACGCGCGCTGTGACGCGTCTGCAGGGGCACAGGGCACTCGGCGCTGATCCGCCTCAGGGTCTCGACACCATGGTTCACCACGGGGAATCCGTTGAGGTCCCTCCGGTCGGTCATCACGCGCTCCACCTCCGCGTACCGTCCGTCCCTGGTCAGCGAATCGACCTGGAACGACAGCACATCGGCGCCGGCCGCATGTAACTCGGAGAAGAGGCGTTCCTGGTCCCCTCGGCTGCGTACCCCTGACCGCGGGTGCAGCAGCGGGCGCGGAGCGGCGCCGTGCAGCTCTGCAAGCGACGGCCGGTCCGCCAGCACCGCCGCGTTCTCCTCGATATCCCGTGCCGCCTCGCCCGTGGGCCACTGGCCGAGTACCGCGTCCCGTCCCTGGAGCAGAGGTTCCGGACGGCGCCTCGGCAGGGACACAAGCCCTCGGGGCTTCAGCGCCAGGCCGACCAGGTCCTGCCGCAGCGTGGCCACGACTTCATCCGCCTCGACGAAGTCCGCGTAGACACGGGTGAACCCGAGCGCTTCCAGGGCCTCGGTGTCCCCGTCGATCGTGGGGTGACCGCCCAGGTACCAGAGGCAGGATCCGGGCAGCCTCTCGACATCACGCAGGTAATGCCCCGCGTGACCATCCATGTTCGACACCAGCACTGCGTCACAGTGCGTAGCGGTGGCAGCGAAGCGCTCGAAGTCGTTCTGGATCCCCAGGTCATGGATCTCAAACTTCGCTGCGGCTAGAGCTTGTTTGAGCACGAAGAGCCCGACGGAGTGACTGTCTGCACCGAGTCCGCCAACCGCCAGCGTCGCCGCCCCCGCGCGGCGAACATCCAACAACTGCGACTCCCATCGATGATCCCTCAGCCGACCGGAGAGGTCGCGTCCACCGACCGAGTCACCGTATCCGATGTGATCATCATCGCGCGTCGACGCGCCTGCTCTCGTCATGTTCCCAAGATCACCCCTCACGAGCTATGACCGTCAAGCATGCTGTTTCACAGGTGAGTTGAAATGCGCCAAGACATACACTTGAGTACTGCCCTTGTTCCCAACATCGCGTAGTGGTGGTGGGTAACGGTCTCGCGAGCGAGCGCATTCTTGGCGCCCACGCACGCGAAGCGGTCACTCTCGATGAAGGCCGCCAGCGCGTCGTGAATCTGCGCCGCGGGTGCATCCGCAGGCGGAGCTTGTGGGTCCATTCGGTGCCCTCCTCGAGGTTGGGCGCCCGGTGAGGGCGGTTCCCGGGTGGCGTTCGAAGGCTTGAGCGTAGAACGGGCTGCCTGAGCCTGCCAGCAGATCGGCAGTAATCTGTCATTCAAGCATCGGTTGTGACCAAACGTCAGATTCGCCATAGGCGCCGCTGTGCGAGCCAGCGCAGGACGACCTCGCCGCACCAGGTCTGGTGATGACGAAGTGCTGGGCTTCCCGTCGGCGCGGGCTGGGTGCCGGAGAAGAGGAAGTACCCACATAGGCCAGCCAGCGCGGCGTCGAGCTGCTCGGCGTCGACATCGCGGGCGGGTGGGTAGTCGATGAACAGGCCGGTCGCATCGTGGCCGTCGGCGTGCGCGGTGGCCAGAAGGAGCGTGCTGTCGAGCCAGCTCGCGCCGAGGCACGGCCAGTTCCAGTCGCAGATCCACACCTGGTTCACCTGGTCCAGCAGGAGGTTGTCGCGTCGCAGGTCGTGGTGGAGGACGGAGTTGCCGGCGGTCGCCTCGATCCAGGTGCTCTCCAGCTCTGCGAGCGGGGCGACAAGGCGGGGCGGGAACCAGGCCGGCAGCGCATCGGTCGCAACCAGTCCGGCGGCGGCCTGGCGCCAGCTCTCGAACGTCACCTCGTCCGAGAGGGGCCGCAGGCCCTGGTCGAGGAGCTTGTCGTCGGGTTCGGCCAGCAGCTCGGCCGTACGGGAGCAGGCCGCGAGGACGGCGGCAAGTTCGGCCGGCTGCCAGGGGTCGGCGGGCATGCGCGCACCGGTGACAGCGTCGATGCCGAGGACGACCCAGCCGTCCGGGGCCTCGTGCACCCAGCGTATGCGGGGAGCTGGCACACCGACGGGCAGGGCTGCATTGATCTCGGCTTCTCGCCGGTAGTTGTCGGCCAGGCCCGGGTAGGTGCTGCCATCGATGGCCTTCACGAACTGGGTGCTGTGCTGGCCCTGCACGACGGCTGCGAAGCCGGGTGTGAAGCCTCCGCCCGCGCTCGGGCCGGAGCTCGCGGCACCTCCCAACCGTTGCTCCACGATCGCCCTTACGGCCGCCGGCAGCTGCGGCCAGCTCGGGCGGGCTGCCGTGGAGGTGTACTGCGGTCTTGGCGTCACTGTGCTCGGCATGGGGTCATGCTGCCGTCGCAACGCTCCCATGCGCCACTGAGATAAGCGCGTGATGGCGCCCGTCGCGTGTGCTGGAGTTCCCCAATGATCCCCCGGGTCTCCCCGGCACGCCAGCCGCGCGCCGAGGTCCCTCAACTTCTTCGTCGAGACCCACCTCCGTGACGGCTACGAGTTCATCCTGCCGCCGCACTTGCTGACCTACCAGGCTGGCTACACCGCAGGCCAGTTCCCCAAGTTCGCCGACGACGTCTTCGCAATCGAGCAAGAGCCAGCCGGGCCCCAGCGCTTCCTGCTGCCCACCGCAGAGACGGCGCTGATCAGCCTTCACCGCGACGAGGCGCTACCCGAACCGGAGCTGCCCCGACGGTACTTCGCCTACTCACCCTGCTACCGACGGGAGATCGGCGGCTACCGCAGCACCGAGCGCGGCACCCTGCGCGGCCACCAGTTCGACAAGGTCGAGCTGGTCCACTTCACCCGCCCTGACACCTCGGATGCCGCGCACCAGGAACTGCTCGTCAAGGCCGAGGAACTGGTCGGCGCACTCGGTCTGCACTACCGGGTAACTCGGCTGGCGGCGGGCGACACCAGCGCGGCGATGGCCAAGACCTTCGACGTCGAGGTCTGGCTGCCGAGCATCGGTGCCTACGTCGAGGTCAGCTCGGTCAGCAGCGCACGCGACTACCAGGCCCGACGCGGCAACATCCGCTACCGCCCGGCCACCGGCGGCAAAGCCGCGTACGTGCACACGATCAACGCCTCGGGCCTGGCCACCAGCCGCCTGCTCCCCGCATTGCTCGAGCAACACCAGCAGCCGGACGGGACAGTCACCGTCCCTGAGGTCCTGCGCCCGTGGCTCAAGACCGATCGGCTGATCCCCATGACACCGCGTTGATCGTTACAGGTGCCGAAGACCTGCGGCGCACCGCCATTGACCGCTGGAGCCACCACACGATCGCCGTGACGTGTGCCATCACGGGCAGCACCTGGGCCTGTCCTCGGTCATCGTGAGTGCTTCCCGGCGGCGATCCGCTGCCGGAAAGCCTCGTACAGGACCGCGATCGCCGCACTCGCCGCATTCAGCGAGCGGGCTGCCCCGGTCATCGGGATGGTCACTGTGTAGTCGCACAGGTCCCGCTACAAGTTGCTCAGCCCGAGACTGCTGGCCGCGAGCATCTGGCCGTCCACGACCTCGCGCTTACGGTCACGATCAGACCGTAGGAGTGAGGTGGGCAGGAGAACCGAACGGTTCCGGTGGCGGCTCGGGCTCAGAAGGTCGTGCGGGCGTCGCTGCGGGGGTCGTCGGCGGGGATCCGTTGATCGTAGAGCCCAGCTCGGGCTATACGTCGCCACGGGCGGGCGTAGCGAATGGCGGTCTCGATGTCCCTGTCCTGCGAGTCGAGGTCGATGTCCGCGACCGCGAGGGCGGGATTGCCATCCGCAGGACAGCGAGCCAGCCACCGTCCACCGGGCCCCACGATCCCGGCGGGTACCGTGGTGCTGAACTGCGCCGGGACGGAGTAGCCGAGCCAGTAGCTGTAGATCGTCCCGTACGCCTGGGCGACGCGAGCCCGGGGCGCGTTGTCCACCATCACCGACAGCAGGACGCAGTCGACGTCCATGCGCTCGTACTCGGCGAACACTTCCGGGAAGTTGGCCTCGATGCACAGGGCGCTGCCGAACCGGATGCCGTCCACCTCGAAGACGAGCGGCTGCTGTCCCGGGGAGTATAGGAAGGAGACCTCAGTGTCCGAGAGGAAGCGTTTGTCATACCGTGCGACCAGGCAGCCGCGGTCGGAGATGACGTAGAGGCTGTTGTGCGGCCGATTCGGCGGCGTGAGCGGGTGGATCGACCCGAACACCGTCCACAGGCCGAGTTCCCCCGCCAGCGCGGCGATCGAGTCCGCTTCCTCGCGCAGTACATCCCACGCCGCGCGGCTCCAGTCGGCCGGAACCAGGCTGCCGGCTGGCCCGGCCGCCATCACGTGCTTGCTCGGGTAGACGAGCGCCCCCTCAGGGAACTGGACCAGCCGCGCGCCCACCCCGGCGGCCTTGACCATCAGGGCCCGGATCTCTTGCCCGGCCGCCCGCAGTGCTCGTCGCTCAGTGGGGTCTTCCGGCACCGTGCTCTGCGCGACCGCCAACCGCAATGTCCTCGCCACTCCGTGGACGGTACGGCACGTTCAGGTCCACGACCAGACGCACGGTGCTCACGGCATAGTTTCCGGGAGTGATCGCCGCTCGTTCGGCGGTGTGAAGTGCTGGCCGCCCGTTCGGCTGGCCCTGGTGACCCCGCTTCACTCAGCCGACCGACACGGCCGGCCAAGCGTCAGCCGTCGCGGTTGGCTATGCCGCAGATGCCGGAACGAGCCTCATATCGGCGTCGAACTCGCCGTCGGCGAGACCCAGCAGGAAAGCCTTCCACTCCTGGGCGTCGTATCGCAGGACGGTGTCCGGGTTGGCCGAGTGCCGAAGGGCCACGGCGCCCTCTGGGAGGAACGCTACTTCCAGGCGGTCGGCCGGATCGCTGCCGGGCGCCGCCAGCCACACCACGGTGCTGAGGTCGAGGGCGTAGAGGGCCGCCTTGGCAGTTCCTGCGGGGTGGTTCATACCGCGACCAGCCCGCCGACGAGGAGAGCAGCGGCGAAGTCCCGCATCGACTGGTTGCTGGTCCTGATCGGCTCGATCTGGAGGTTCTTCGAGTCGCGGATCGCGACTGCAGGGAGCGTCGGCACCGGGGCAAGCTCCACGCACTGGCCGTTGTTGGCCGTGTACGTGCTCTTGTGTCAGCTGGCTCCGGTGAGGGGGGCCGCGTACAGCTCCGTTGCATTGATCATTCTGATGCCAGTTTTCTCTCGGTCTGCTCGATCAGGTCGAGGCTCTCGTTGACGCTGAGGGCTGCGTCGGCGAGGTAGTTGGACAGGCGGAGTAGACGCCGCAGACCCAGTGCATCGTCAACGAAGACGCTACCAGTCACGGCCTCCGCGAACGCAGCTTCCGGTGCCTTCTGCCCTTCGTTCGTGAAGGTGCTGAACGCCCCGGTCAGTGTTCCTTCCTCGCCCTTGCTGAACGGGATCACACGAAGATCGACATTGGGCAGGGCCATCATCGCGCGGAGGTGGCGCAGCTGGGCGATCTGGACGGCGGGGCCGCCGACGTGGAATTCGAGGGCCGCCTGGGTGATCACGCCGGAGAACCGCAGGGGCTCGGCCTCGTGCTGGACGCGGCGCTGGCGGCGCATCCTGACTTCGACGAGGCTGTCGATCTGGGCAGGGCCGAGTGCGGCGAAGCCGACGGCGGTGACCGCGCGGGCGTAGTTCTCGGTCTGCAGGAGGGAGGGAACGTAGACGACCTGGTAGTCGAACACCTCGACCGACCCGATGCTCGCTACCGGGGCACACATCAACGCTGTTGGCGAGGCTGACGCGGGGCTCGGCTGGGAACTCCGATATCACCACCAGGGGGGTGTCATGGGCTGTACAGATGTGGCTACTGGCCGCCGACTACGACGGCCCCAGATCCGCCGACCTTGTTGAGCTGATGCGCTCGGCCCTGGACGACGTGACGCGGGCCGCCATCCTGCTTCTCAAGGAGGCGCTGTTGGAGCGGGGCGAGGCCTGCCGGTGGTCGACGTCTACCGTGCGGCGCTCGACTACGGGGTGGAAAGCGTCGAGGAGTACGACCGGTGGTGCCGGTCGTACTCCTCGACGGGGCTGCTCAACTGGTGTCCTGCCCCACTGCGGTAGCCGATGGGGCAACCGCGTCACATCTGGTTGGGCGCGTCGATCCCGAGCAGTTCCAGGCCGAGCGCCAAGGTGCGCGCGGTGAGGTCGCACAGCGCCAAGCGGCTTTGCCGGATGTCACCCTCGGCACGGAGCACGTGGCACTTCTCGTAGAACGACGTGAAGGTGCTGGCCAGCCCGTAGAGGTAGTGCGCGAGCCGGTGGAACTCCAGGTTCTCTGCGACCTCGGAGATCAGGGTGCCGAAGCCGAGCAGCTCCAGTGCCAGGGCACGCTCGGCCGGCTCCGCGATGACCAGTGTGTCGATGGTGCGGTCGGGCGCGATCCCGGCGCGCCGGAAGATCGAGCAGATCCGGGCCCGAGCGTATTGCAGGTAGGGGGCGGTGTTGCCCTCGAACGAGAGCATCCGGTCGTAGTCGAAGACATAGTCCTTGAGGCGGTCGGTCGACAGATCGGAGTACTTGACCGCGCCGATCCCCACAGCCCGCGCAACGGCGGCACGGGTCTCCTCGTCCAGCTCCGGGTTCTTCTCCGCGATGACGGCAGAGGCCCGGATGATCGCCTCCTCCAGGAGGTCGACGAGCTTGACGGAGATGCCGGCGCGGGTGCGCAGCATCTTGCCGTCACTGCCGAGGATCGAGCCATGGCCGATGTGCTCGGCACGGGCCGGCGGGGCGAGCCAGCCGGCCTCGCGGGCCGTCTCATAGACCATCTCGAGGTGCTGGTGCTGGGGCAGACCAACGACGTAGAGCAGCCGGGTGGCGTGCAGGTTCCTTAGGCGATGCCGGATGGTGGCAAGGTCTGTGGCGCCGTAGCCGAACCCGCCGTCGCCCTTCTGGACGATGATCGGCAGCGGGTCGCCGTTGCGGTTGAGGTAGTCGCCGGGGAAGACGCACTTGGCGCCTTCACTGTCACGGAGCAGCCCGAGCTCGTCCAACTCGTCCAGAACCGACTGGAGCTGGTCGTTGTAGTAGCTCTCCCCGAAGAAGTCATCCTCGTTCAGGCGCACGCCCAACGTGCTGTAGACGGTGAGGAAGTACTTCTTCGACTCGTCGACCAGGGTGCGCCACAGGCGCAGCGTAGTCTCGTCCCCACTCTGCAGCAGAACCACGCGCTTGCGGGCCCGGTCCTTGAAGGTCTCGTCGGCGTCGAACTTCGTGCGAGCGGCCCGGTAGAAGCCGTTGAGGTCACCTACGGACAGCTCGTGGGCGGCCTCGGACTCGCCGATGTCCAGGAGGTGTTCGACGAGCATGCCGAACGGCGTGCCCCACTCTCCGATGTGGTTCTGGCGGATCACCGTGTGACCCTGCCATTCGAGCAGGCGTACGGCGGCGTCGCCGATGATCGTCGACCGGAGGTGACCGACGTGCATCTCCTTGGCGGCGTTCGGGGCCGAGTAGTCGATAGTGATCGTCTCGGGGGCCTCGACCTGCGAAACGCCCAGGCGGTCGTCATCGAGCGTATCGGCCAGCAACTGGCCGAGGACGTCGTCGGAGATGGTCAGGTTGATGAAACCCGGCCCGGAGATCTCCACGGACGAGCACAGGTCGTCGAGCTTGGCCTTTGCGACCACCTGCGCGGCGATCTCGCGCGGGTTGCCGCCGATCTTGCGGACGAGGGGTAGGGCGGCGTCGGACTGGAAGTGTGCGTGCTGGGATCGTCGGACGAGGGGGTCCACGGAAGTTCCCGCCACTGCCTCGAACGCCGACTTGAGCCGCTGACCCAGCAGCTCTTCCAGGTTAGCCATTTCAAAAATCTAGCCGAGCCGAAGGAGAGGCGTCCAATCCCGGCCAGGGATCTGACTAGGAGTAGTTGAAACTAGCCGGACGGGCCGCAGCTATGGCCGATGATTGACCGTCAGCGGCGTGTAGCTTGTGAATCACCATAGGTCAGAGCTACCCAGGATGTCATGGCCGGTACCGCCTCCGCCACCCAGAGCATCGGTGGCGCTACTGGCTGGCGGCGAGAAACCCCTGCTTCTGGCTTCACGCAGCCTGTCACCGTTCTTCGTACGCAGGATGGCCAGTTGTCCGCTGGTCGCAGTATCGATGGAGAAGTCGGGATGTCCGAAGAGGATGAGCTAATTCACCATCACCTGGTCGACTCGGCGAAACCACCACCAAACGGGCGGGTGGTCGATCTCGGCTGTGGAAGGGGACCGACGCTGGCGGCCTTCGCCCGCCGGTTCCCGATAGTGCATCTGACCGGGGTCGACCGTTCTACCGCAAGTGTCGAAGCAGCCCGGGAGTTGCTTGCTGATCACGCTGGCGGTAGCGAAGTTCTGGTGGCGGACCTCCGGCAGCCGGTCCCCCTGCCAGATGGCTGTGCTGATGCGGTTGTCTCGTACAACGTGCTCGAGTGCCTTCCGGACGCGCCTGCGTTCCTCGGGGAGATCTGGCGGCTACTCAAACCTGGTGGCCGCGCGGTCGTGGCGCACGTGGACTTCGACTCGATCGTGATTGCAGGGGCGCACCGCGACCTGGACAGACGGATCTGCCATGCCTTCACCGATGATCAGCAGCAGTGGATGGATCACGCGGATGGACGAATCGGCCGGAAGCTACCCGGGCTGGTCCGGGCATCGCCGCTGATCTCGGAGCGGGTCACCACCTGGGTCACGTCCTCAACTGAGCTGGTCGGCCAAGCAGCACGGCGCATTGAGAACATAAGGCAAGCGCTGACCCTCACAGCCTCTCGGAGGAAGGGCCTTGTAGACGTCGATGAGGTCGAGGCATGGCACGCAGCGGT
Organism: Kitasatospora aureofaciens; assembly: GCF_019192735.1. Classification (GTDB taxonomy): domain Bacteria; phylum Actinomycetota; class Actinomycetes; order Streptomycetales; family Streptomycetaceae; genus Kitasatospora; species Kitasatospora aureofaciens_A. Next base: position 132,449 of record NZ_JAHTKP010000001.1, on the reverse strand, counting down.
GCAGGAGGCGGCTGCTGGCGCGCGGTTCTTCTTCGCTGAGACGGCAGTAGTCGTAACTGCCAAGCGGCTGGCGTAGCGTGAGGCACGCCCAAAGGCGACAAGCATCCGCTGCCCGTACGGCTGATCGGGGTGCAACCGCTCCGACGAGCGAGCAGGCGGGTCTACGAGACTCCACGATCGGGCAGGCCAAGCGATATAGGTGAGAGGTGTCCGCCTGGGCGCGCATGATCACAGAAAGGGAACTCGCTGATTGCCTGCCCCCAATGATGGGTGCACTCGCACGAGGACCAGGCGCTAGTGGAGGCCTTGATCTACTGCGACATGAGCCGCGACCCCGGATGGCGAGAGGATGAGCTTGGAGGAACGGGTCGGGGAACCACCGGCCGGTGCGGAGCCAACAGATTAGTGGGGCGCTTCACCCAGCGTGCCGAGCTTGAGATCGACGCCGCCGTGGCCCATACGGAGGAGCGCGTGGACGCCACAGCGCGGGTTCAGCCCAGGTAGGGGTCTTGACCGCTGAGGTAGTCGCCGATCTGCTGGCGCATGCTCGGGTGGATGTCGTAGTCGTCCAGGCGGCCGTCAAGCCCCACACCGCGTCCGTGATCAGTGCACAGGGTGGACCCCGGTGAGTCTGTGCGCGGCCTCAGCGAGGTGGAGGGGCAGTTCCGTTCCGGGCAGTACCCCCGGTCAACGGCCTGGAGTATCTCCATGAGGGTGGCTAGTTGGCCGACACGTCCCGTCAGACCTGCCAGTGGCGCCGCTCCGTCAGCCAGCGCAGCATGACTTCTCCGCACCATGCCTGGTGCTGCCGCAGTGCTGGGCTGCCAGGCGGCGGGGGCTGCGCGCCCGAGCGCAAGAAGTGCCCAGTGAGCGCCGCGAGTACGGCATCCAACTGCTCGGGGTCGACGTCTTGGGCGGTTGGGTGCTCGGCGAACAGTTGAGACGCATCGTGGCCGTCGGCGTGGGCGGTGGCCAATAGCAGCGTGAGGTCGAACCAGCTCGGTCCGAGGCATGGCCAGTTCCAGTCGCAGATCCATGCTCGGCCGCCGGGGCCGAGGACCACGTTGTCCCGCCGCAGGTCGAGATGGAGCACGGAATTGCCGGCTGCGGCCGCGGCGCAGTTGCTCTCGAGGTCGGCGAGCGGGTCGATCAGCTCCCGGGGAAACCACTCCGGCAGCTCGTCCATCCTGGTCATACCGGCGGTGAGTAGGCGCCAGTTCTCGAACGTCGAGTCGTCGGCAACGGGTTTCAGGCCCAGCTCGAGGAGGGATCGCGTCGGGCGCGCCAGCGCTTGCGCGCTCGCCGCACAAGCGTCGAGGACCGCGACCAGCTCTGCCGGACGCCAGGGATCTGCGGGCATCCGCGCGCCTTCAACGGCGTCGAGCCCCAGGACCACCCAGCCTTCAGCCTCCTCGATCCAGCGAACGCGGGGCGCTGGCACAGCTGCTGGTAGCGCCTGGTTGATCAGAGCTTCCCGCCGGTAGCAGTCTGCGACGTACGGGGCGGTGGAGCTGTTGGCGGCTTTCACGAATTGCGGCCCATCGGGCCCGAGTACTTCGGCGGCGAAACCGGAGGTGAACCCGCTCCCCGCGCTCGGCCGCGGAACGACCGCGCCGCCAAGCCGACCCTCGACCAGCTCCTTGATACGGGCAGGCAGTTCGGCCCAACTGGGGCGGACCGCTGTGGCGCTGTAGTTCGGCTTCGGCGAGATGGTGGTCGGCATGGCACCATGCTGCCGGTCTAACAGGCCATCTCGCCAACGAGATTCCACTTCCGTGTAAGCGATTTGAGTTGCTGTCAGGCTGACGTGCCTCGGCTGGCGGCTGGCCGTTCGGCGCACTCGCTTTCACAGCCGGGCACCGGAGCCCGGCCAGCCGACAGGGCGGTGGCTGTCGGCTAGCACGTGCAGCTGTGGCCTTCGACAACGCTGGTCCAATCCAGGTCGTCGAGAGACATCTACGGCGCGGCGATCAGGAGCTGGCGGACGTGCTCGACCGCCTCGGCCACCGGCACGGACTGGGTCTCGCCGGTGGCCCGGGTGGTGACCTCGACCGTGCCGTCGGCCAGGCCGCGGGCGCCGACCGTGATCCGGTAGGGGATCCCGATCAGCTCGACGTCGCGGAACTTCACGCCGGGCCGCTCGTTGCGATCGTCCAGCAGTACGTCGACCCGCTCGCTCGACAACTGCCGGTACAGGGTCTCGGCGGCCTCGGTCACCTTCTCGTCGGTGGTGCTGAGGACGACAACGGCCACCTCGAACGGGGCGACCGCGACCGGCCAGATGATGCCCTTGTCGTCGTGGTGCGTCTCCACGATGGAGGCCAAAGCCCGCTCCACGCCAATCCCGTAGCTGCCCATGATCGGGACGACGCGCTCGCCGTCTGCACCGAGCACGGAGACGCCAAGTGTCTCGGTGTACTTGCGGCCGAGCTTGAAGATGTGGCCCACCTCGATCGTGACGACCACCTCCAGCGCCGTACCGCACTGCGGGCAGGGCTCGCCGGCGGCCACCTCGCGCAGGTCCGCCCACCGCTGCACCGCGATGTCCCGCTCGACCGACACACCGCGCAGGTGGACGCCGTCGGTGTTGGCGCCGGTGGTCATGTCGGTACGGCCGCGCAACGCCTCGTCCGCGAGGACGGGCAGCCCGGCGACGCCGACCGCGCCCAGGCTGCCGGGGGAGGCACCGAGCGCCGCCTGGATCTCCTCGGCAGTCGCGGGCCGCACCGCCGTGGCGGCGAGGGTGTCGATGAGCTTCTGCTCGACCAGGTTGTGGTCGCCACGGAGCAGGACGAGGGTCAGCTGGTCGTCAACCATGTACACCAGCGTCTTGATCTGCCGCTCGGCCGGCACGTCGTGCAGGCGGGACAGTTCCTCGATGGTGCGCGCGTTGGGAGTGTCGAACCGCCCCGGGGCATCCAGACCCGGGCCGTCCACCACGGCGGGCAGGGCGGAGGTCGCCTTCTCGGTGTTGGCGGCGTAGTCGCAGCCCGGGCAGCGGACCACCAGGTCCTCGCCGGCCTCCGAGGGGCTCATGAACTCCACCGACGCGCTGCCGCCCATGCTGCCGCTGGACGCCTGGACGGCGATGGCGGGCAGACCGAGGCGGGCGAAGATCCGCTCGTAGGCGGCCTTGTGAAGGTCGAAGGAGCGGTCCAGGCCGGCGGCCTCGATGTCGAAGCTGTACGAGTCCTTCATTGTGAACTCGCGAACCCGCAGCAGGCCGCTCTTCGGGCGGGCCTCGTCGCGGAACTTGGTCTGGAACTGGTACCACATCTGCGGCAGGTCCCGGTAGGAGCGCAGTTCCTGCGACAGGACGGTGAAGATCTCCTCGTGCGTCATGCCGAGCGCCAGGTCCGCGCCCTTGCGGTCCTTGAGCCGGAACATCTCCTCGCCCATCACCTCCCAGCGGCCACTGCGCTGCCAGATTTCCGCGGGGTGCAGGGCGGGCAGGATGAACTCCTGGGCGCCGATCGCGGTCATCTCCTCGCGGATGATGTCCGTGATCTTGGCGCGGACGCGCACGGCCAGCGGCAGCAGGGAGTAGTGGCCCGCCATGAGCTGCCGGACGAACCCTCCTCTCACCAGCAGGCGGTGACTCACCGCATCCGCGTCCGCCGGGTCCTCCCGGAGAGTGGGCACGTACAGCTGGGACCATCGCATGGGACCGGGGACCGTCCTCTCGGTGAAGCTGCGGAGTGTCGCGGCGGCGCTCACGCCGACACCACGACGGGGAACGGATTCTAGTGGCGGAGCCATGCCGGGATCGGTCTATTTTCCGATGCCACGGGCTGAGTTGGACTCGCGCGTCACGATGTGAACGGAGACCGATGGCCGCAGCACAGGACAACGCGCTGAGTAGCGACCGCTCCGTCGACGGCCGACGGACTGGGGCCGCGTCAGCGTCCAACGGCTTGGCCGGAGGAGCGCACGCCGGTGCTGTCCGCAGCTCGCCGATGACGCGTCCGTGGCAGCGGGCCGGAGGAGCTCATGTCCGTTGCCCAACGGCTACGACTGTCGTCTCGGAGACGAAGAACCGCCGGCCGTGGGCTGCCGCCTGTGCGGCTGCGTACCAGTCGGTTCGGCTGCGGTAACCGCCGTCGTGCCGCTTGCAGCTGATCTCAACAATGCGGTCCGCATGTCGGTCAGTCGACGTTCGGCGTGGCCCGTCAGCCCCGTTGTCGCGGCCGTGAGTGTCTCGGTCTGCTGCAGGCGCCGGCCGGAGGTTGCGACAAGCCCCGGCAGCGCGCGCGCCCGATGCGGCCGTTCGCACGGTGCCGAGCCGCGAGACCTCTCGGCAGCGCGACGCTGCGACTCACGCCTGAAGCCGGTCGAGTACGTTCTGCATCAGCTCGTACGTCTGCGGCACCGTGTCAACGTTTCCCAGCCGATGCCGCTCCAGGCGGATGGCACCGATGTGACGGGCCTCGTAGATTCGCGAGCGCAGCACCGCGGCAGGGGAACGGTCCTGGGGGCCGTAGCTTTCCCAGAACGCCTCCCGCTCGTCTGCCTTCGCCAGCGCCATGCGGATCGTCCAGTCCGCAGCAGGATCACCCCACCAGGTGCGGTCCAGGTCGAGGACTCCGGAGATCAACGGTTCGGGTGCGCTCTCGGCGAGCATCACATTGACGGTCCACAGGTCACCCGAGAGACAGCGTGGCTCGGTGATCTCGTCGAGAACTGCGCGGTGCTGGCGCGCTACTTCGGCTACCTTGCGCAGATCAGCGGAGTCCAGGCCGACAGCGTCGAGATCGCCAGTGATGTCCTCCAAAGAAGCCGCCACGGCCGCGCTCCATGTGGAGTATGCCGGGCCGGCGATAGGACCGAAGTGCGGACCGCGCACCCCGTGGATCTTCCGCGCGATCGAGCCCATCTGCCGGAAGAAGCTCGGCCAGCTCGTGCGGGAGTACCTACCGAGACCTTCGGGGGCGGGTACGCCGTCAAGATGAGTCTGGACCATGTAGTCCCGGCCGATCACCTCGTGCGACCAATCCGCGGCAATGACGCGCGGCATGAGAGGCGCAATTGCCGTCAACCATGGCACGCTGGCGTACTCGTTGCGCATCAACTGCAGCTCGGAGCGGAACTGCCGACCCGGCTCCGGAGCGACCCGGAGGATCACCGGCCGTTCGTGTCCAGTCACGGCTACGCGGTAGGTGTTGTTGTACATGCCCGAGCCCAACTCTCTGGCGGACAGTGCGTCAGCACCGAAGACCCGCAGGCAGACCGCCCGGATATCGTCGGCGGTCACCGGTTGCTGGAACGCCTCAGCAGCGCGCTCGATCGGTAGAAATTCCATGCGGTTCCCTTGAACTTCTGAATCAGCGGCCTGACGCAACGGTCGGGCCGGAGCAGCACGCTCCGGCCCGACCTCGGGCTTCAGCGACACGGCTGGCAGCCACCGTCCGCTGCCGCCGGGCCTAAGCGACGGCCAGCAGCAACCGAATCCGATCCGCCCCGAGCGCCAGCAGCAGGGTGGGAAGCCGCGGGCCGGTGTCCCGGCCGACCAGCAGCTCGTACAGCAGCACGAACAGCTCCCGCTGGGCCACCTTCAGCTCCGGCGACGCCGGAGCGTCCAGCGGCAGCCCCGACTGGATCTTCGGCACGCCGTACACCAGCGACGTCAGCCCATCGAGCGACCAGTGTGCGTCCAGGCCGTCCAGCAGGAGCTTCAACGCCTCCCGCTGGGCCGGAGGCAGTTGCTCCAGCCGCTCCCGATCCGGTTCCACACGCACCTGCGTGCGGTCCTCGGCCGGGACGTAGGTGGTCACCCACGCCTGCGCACGGTCCAGCCGGGGCTGAGCCTCGGCCAGGCTCGCGAGCGGCTCCTCGACGGTGAAGTCCTGCAGGATGCGCAGCGTCTGCTCAGGGTCGCCGGCCGCCACGTCCGCCACCGAGGCCAGCGTGCGAAACGGCAGCGGCTTGGGCGTGGCTGGCAGCGGCCCAGCCGCCGGACCGATCGAGCGGGCCCGGACGGCCACCTCAAGGTCCGTCGCCGTCCCAACGGCAGCCTTTCGTCCGAGCGCGTCCCACTCGTCGTACAGCCGCAGGATCTCCTGGTCCAGCGCGACCTGGAACGACTGCCTCGGCTGGCGCCGGTTATAGAGCCACCGCAGCACCGCGGGCTCCAGAACCTCCAAGATGTCGATCGGGGTGGGGACACCACCCTTCGACGAAGACATCTTCGCCATGCCGCTGATCCCCACGAAGCTGTACCCGAGGTACGACGGCGGGAGCCCGTCGAAGACCTCGCGCACCAGCTGCGACCCGACGGTGAACGACGAGCCCGGAGAGGAGTGGTCGACGCCGCCGGCCTCGAAGGTCACGCCCTCGAAAGCCCAGCGCATCGGCCAGTCCACCTTCCAGACCAGCTTCCCGCCATCCGTCTCGGACAACGCGAAACCGCCCTCGTGGCTGCAGTCGCACCGGTACCGCATCTGCGTACTGGCGTCGTCGAAGCTGATGACCACGGTGGAGTCCCGCTCGCAGACCTCGCAGTACGGCCGATATGGGTAGTAACCGCCCGCGCTGGCGGCGGCCAGGTCCTCCTCGTCCTGCTCCACCTCCACCTTCTTCGTCCGGTACCGGCCGAGGACACCGTCGATCTGCTGCCGATGACGCATCGCGTGCACGATCTGCTCACGGTAGGCCCCCGACGTATACATCTGCGTCTGGCTGATCTCGTCAACCTCGACACCCAGTTGAGCCAAGGCCGAACGGAGCGGCACCTTGAAATGCTCCGCCCAGTTCTCGTGCTCACCGCAGGGATCGGGCACCGCAGTCAGCGGTCGGCCGATGTGCTCGGAGAAGCTGGCCGGGACGCCGGCCGGCACCTTCCGGAGCCGGTCATAGTCGTCCCAGGACAGTAGGTGCCGGCACTCCAGACCTCGGCGGCGAATCTCGTCCGCGACGAAGTGCGGCACCATGATCTCGCGCAGGTTCCCAAGATGGATCGGGCCGGACGGGCTGACCCCGGATGCGCACACCAGCGGAGCCCCGCCACGGCGCTTTCCCTCGGCGATCACCTGGTCCGCAGCTGCGGCCACCCAATCGCTCTGCTTCACGCCCACGTCAAGGCCCTCCAGCTGATGGCTATTCAGATACTTTTAGGGTAGAGGTGGTTGGACCTGGCTGGGACCGCGCCGCGGCAGGCAGTGAAAGCCTCGGGCATGCATCGGCTGCAAGGCGACAGCAGGGGGACGAGTTCGCGCAACACCTCGACCAGCAGCTGCTCGCACTGGGACGATGCTGCGACAGCTCTCGGCCGCTCGATTTCAGAAGACCGACTCAAGAAGGTGCTCGATGTCCTCTCGGCCGGATGGCGAAACCCGGCGCCGCTTGGAGTACGCGCACGCCAAGGCCGCTGGCTTCCTCGGTCTCGTCTGTTCCGGGTCGTCCGTCTTCGGTACCTCCGGTTCGACCGTCGGCCGCCGGGCTGAGGGCCTCTGGCTCCGCGTCTCCTGTCACAGCCGCCGTCGCGCTCCCCGGCCGTCCAGTCAAGGACCGCTTGGAGCGCAGCAGCTCATCCCGGAGCCCGTTCCGCGTCCACGGCTGCACGACACCGTGGACTGGACCAAGGATGACTGGTTCTACCAGGCAGACGTCTTCGACTTCACTGGCCCCGCGGTGTCCTCGACACCCGGCCTCCACGCAGACCCGGGCCTGGAGGACAACTGGTGGAGCGACCTGAAGAATGCACTGGCCGGCATCGCCACGGCCCCCGGCACAAAGATCACCCTGCGCCCGACTTGGATCGAGCAGGTGTTCCCGACGTACCTCGGCATCCCGGCCCCTGCGAACATCGAACGGGTCACCGGCCACGGAGATCTGCAGTGGGCGAACCTGACCGCTGAGCCGCTCATGATCTTGGACTGGGAACGCTGGGGACTCGTCCCGGTCGGCTACGACCCCGCAGTCCTGTGGGTCAGCAGCCTCCTCGTACCGGCGGTCGCGGACCGCATCCGTGCGGAGTTCTCCGACATCCTCGACACCCCGGCCGGACGCATTGGTCAACTGGTCGCCCTTGCGGAGATGCTCCAGGCCGTGGACCGCGGGTACTACCCGGAACTGGCGCCCCATCTCGTCGACCAGGCACGTGAGCTGACCGGGGTCGCCCCGCCGCAGGGCCCCGCCCCCGGACTCGTCCGATAGGAGACCATGGACCTTCGGCAGGAACCCGTCGATCACGTGCTGGACGAGGTGGAGCAGCGCCTCGGCACGGGGCTGGACCGGACCAGCGTGGTGTGCAAGCGCCGGACGGTAGGAGCCCGTACCGACCGCGGCAGCTGGGTCCGGGTTGAACGACGCCCGTGGGCGCGGGCTCGGGAACAGGGCTGGGGCGGAGTCGAAGCCGCAGTGGTGCTGACCGGCGTGGCTATGCCACGCTGGTCCGGGTCGGCAGCATGGCAAGACCCCGGCGACCAGGCGATCTGGCAGGCGGACGAGACCTCGCTGCTGCCGGGCAGCCCCGTCGGTACGGCGGTGCTGGCCGTCGGCCTGGAGCTGCCGGGTACATGGTGGCGCTCGCTGAACGCCTCGCTGACAGCTCTCGCCGATCAGCGCACGGTCCGTGTGGCGACCCCGGACACCGAGCAGATCACGCAAAAGCTGGTCGGCGAAACGATCGGGGCCGCCTTCCCGGAGGCGCAGGACACCCGGGTGGAACGGTGGTGTCCTGCGCACGCAGACTTGAACTGGGCGAATGTCACCGGCCCTGGCGAGTTCTGCATGTTCGATTGGGAGGACTGGGGGATGGCGCCGCGCGGACTGGATTCGGCGTCGCTGTACGCAGCCTCCCTCGCGGTACCGGCGCTCGCTGACCGGGTGCGGAGGGAGCGCCAGGCGGACCTTGAGAGCCGGGACGGGATGGTGATGCGGTTGTTCGTGCTGGCGAAGATCGTGGGACCGCACGCCAATCCGAAGGATCCGCGGGCGGAGCCGGCACGGCGGGAGGCAGCACAGCTGATCCATGCTCTTCAACCGGGCTGAGGGTCAGCCTGGTTGCGAGGGAACGACGCTAGCGGGGAGAGCGGAGCGCCCTGCTGGCGACGATCGTCTCGACCGCCGCCACTCTGTCCGGATACTGGGTGCACAGCTCCCGTCGGCGGACCTGCGCGGCGCATACGTGGCCCATCTGCTGAATCACGTCGTCGCCCCGGGCGGCCGACTGATCATCGGTGTCTACAACGAGGAACGTGACCAGAGCACAATGCAGGACCTGCTGCGATCCTGCGGCTACACCCCAGCTGGCACCACCAGAGCAAACCACCGGCACCCCGCGACCCACTACAAGGTGCTGTGGCTGACCAAGAGTCTGGCCGAAGACCGTACAGACCCGGAACCCGAGTACCGTCTCGTCGATCTACGCCGAGCAGTCGGAAGAGGCACAGGGCCCGCACACCACCAGGGCGTGTGGGCCCTCGGGCATCACGCCAGTTCCGCCAGCGCCTTGTCCAGACGTAGCAGGGTCCGTTCACGGCCAAGAACCTCCAACGACTCGAACAGCGGCAGCCCCACCGTCCGGCCGGTCACCGTCACCCGGATCGGCGCCTGGGCCTTGCCCAGCTTCAAGCCGAACACGGAAGCCGTCTCCTCCAGAACCGCCTTGAGCGATGCCGCCTCCCATACGGCCTCGGCCAGCCGCCGCCGCGCTTCCCGAAGCAGGTCTGCCGACCCCTCCTTCATCGCCTTCGCCCACGACGCCTCGTCGCGCGCCGGCTCGTCCAGGAACAGGAAGTCGACGTACGCGGTGATCTCCGACAGCACCGAGATCCGCGTCTGCGCCAGGCCGGCCAAGGCGGCGAACTGCGCCGGATCGAACGCCTCCGCCGGCCACGGGGCCCGAGGCGAGGAAATCCACGGCGCGCACGCCGCCACGAACTCGTCTACCGGAAGTGCCCGAATGTACTCGCCGTTGAACGAGGCCAGCTTCTTGATGTCGAAGAACGCCGAGGAGCCGTTCACGTCTTCCACGCGGAACAGCTGTTCCAGCTCAGCGTACGGACGGATCTCGACGTCGTCCTTCGGGCCCCAGCCCAGCAGCATCAGGTAGTTGACCATCGCCTCCGGCAGGTAGCCCTCCGTCAGGTAGTCCTCCAGAGCCACCTTGTCGCGCCGCTTGGAGAGCTTCTGCCGCTTCTCGTTCACGATGACCGGCAGGTGCGCCCACACCGGGGGCTCGGCGCCCAGAGCGCGCCACAGCAGCTGCTGCTTGGGGGTGTTGGAGAGGTGTTCCTCGCCGCGGATCACCTGGGTGATCCCCTCGTCAAGGTCGTCGACCACGTTGGCCAGCAGGAAGACCGGGCTGCCATCGCCCCGCGCGACCACGAAGTCCTCGATGGCCGCGTTGGGGAACTCGGGGTTACCGCGGATCAGGTCGACCACCACAGTGACCCCCTCGTCCGGGGTGCGGAAGCGCAGGGCTCGGCCGGCCTCGAAGCCCAGGGCGCGTTCGCGGCAGAACCCGTCGTAGCCGAGCTGCTGGGAACCGGTGCGCTCGGTCACCTGCTCGCGCGTGCAGTCGCAGTAGTACGCGAGGCCGGCCTCGTACAGTCCGGCGGCGGCCTCGCGATGCCGGGTCTCGTTCTCCGACTGGAAGTAGGGGCCTTCGAACGCCGGGTCCGCCTTCGAGATGCCGATGGACGCGAGCGCGCTGATGATCCCCTCGGTCCACTCCTCGCGATTACGAGCCGCATCGGTGTCCTCGATCCGCAGGACGAACTTGCCGCCGCGCTGTCGTGCGGTCGCCCAGTTGTAGAGAGCCGAACGGGCGCCACCGACGTGGAACATGCCCGTAGGGCTCGGAGCGAAGCGAACGCGGACAGGCGAAGGGACAACAGTCATGCGCACACGGTAGCGGCGCCGGTCGGCACGAGTTGCCGTTCACCGTGATCGGTGTTGCCCTGATGGTGGGCGAGGGGCGTGTCGCGAGGCCACCCGATCGAAGGACAAGGCGAGGTGGATGTACGGAGAGCGACAGAGGACGACGCGCTGTCGATAGCGCGGCTTCGCTCGGAAATGATCAAGGCGCCCCCGATTGGCCGATGGTTCGAGGACCTCACCGCCTACCTGACGGACGGACTCGCTTGCGCTGAGGACATGGCGGGGTTCGTCGTCTACGTGCCAGCTGGCCACCTCGTCTCCGCCGCACTCGGGACCATCTATCAGGCGCCACCCGGGCCGACCTACACTGGCCGAACTGGGTACGTTCACCTTGTCCTGACGAAACCGGGCTACCGCCGCCAAGGGTACGGTAGAGCCGTCACGGCCTGCCTGCTCGCTTGGTTCTGGGGTCAGGGCTGTGGACTGGTCAACCTCACCGCCAGCGCAGACGGGGAGCGGTTGTATCGTTCGCTCGGCTTCGAGGAGAACGCCCGCTCAATGCGGCTCTTCGGGACGTGAACAGCTTCGGCACCCGTCCCTACGGGAACCGGTGGCAGGGAGGCTGCTGAGCTGGCAAGACTGCGATCCACGCCCACCATCGTGAGGTCGCTCAGGGTGATCGGCCGAATCTGGACGGCGATTCTGCGTTGCTCACGGAGCCCGGGCGTTCTACCCTCTGGCCAACGCGCTGACGGAGACAAGTAGCCGCAGGGCACGCGAGCCGAGAGAGCTGCCGGCAGCTGGGAAGGCAGCCTCGCGTCCTGAGGTGAATCCCCTCCCGAGTGCGGGGAGGAACGGCCAGCTGCGGCCCAATGCCCCGCCGGTTCGCTCCCGTAATCGAGCTGTCGAGGCCGTCACCTCCGGGTGACGGCGAAGGCGTGGTGGCACCGCGAGTTCCCTTCTCGCCCACGCCCCCAAGGGATCACGTCGGATTCCGACTGATCGATGGGAACCGAAATGCTGGACATCACCGTGATCCGCGAGCACCCCCAGCGCGTCGAGCGCGCGCTGGCGAAGCGAGCCGTTCACATCGACCTCACTGCCTTCCTCGCCCTGGACGAGAAGTACCGGCATGGTACGACCGAGGTCGAGACGCTACGCGCCGAGCGCAAGCAGATTTCGCGCGAGATCGCGCGGCTCGACCCGGCGAACTCAGCCGCTGTCGCCAAGCGCACGCAGGCAACCGAACTCGGCACGCGCCTTGCCGCACTCGAAGAGCAACTCACCGCCCTGGCCAGCGAGCGCCAGGCGTTCCTCGACCAGCTGCCCAACCTGCCCGACGAGGACGTCCCGACCGGCGGCAAGGAACAGAACCAGGTCGTCCGCGAGCATGGCACCCGGCCGGCCTTCGACTTCGAGCCGCTCAACCACGTCGATCTGGCCCGCCGACTCGGGCTGATCGACTACGAGCGGGGCGTCAAGCTCGGCGGCACCGGCAACTGGGTCTACCGCGGCAACGGCGCCCTCCTCGAATGGGCGCTGCTCAACTTCTTCATCGAGACCCACGTTCAGGACGGCTACGAGCTCATCCTGCCGCCCCATCTGCTGACCTATCAGGCTGGCTACGCTGCAGGTCAGTTCCCCAAGTTCGCCGAGGACGTCTTCGCGCTCGAACAAGGTCCAGCCGGGCCCCAGCGGTTCCTGCTGCCGACCTCGGAGACCGCTCTGGTCAACCTCCACCGCGACGAGGTTCTGACGGAGGCCGAACTCCCGCGCAAGTACGTCGCCTACTCGCCTTGCTACCGGCGCGAGGCCGGCAGCTACCGCGCCGCCGACCGTGGGACCCTTCGCGGCCACCAGTTCAATAAGGTCGAGATGTTCCAGTTCGCGCACCCCGACGCCTCCGACGTCGCTCACGAGGAACTCCTGACCAAAGCAGCCAACTTGGTCGAGGCACTCGGCCTGTACCACCGAATCACCCGGCTTGCCGCCGAGGACACCAGCGCCTCGATGGCCAAGACCTTCGATGTCGAGGTCTGGCTGCCCAGCATCGACGCCTACGTCGAGGTGAGCTCGGTATCGAACGCCCGGGACTACCAGGCCCGGCGCGGCAACATCCGCTACCGCCCCGCAACAGGGAAGCCCGGCTACGTACACACCCTGAACGGCTCCGGGCTGGCCACCAGCCGCCTGGTGCCGGCCCTGCTGGAACAGCACCAGCAGCCTGACGGCACCGTCGCAGTGCCGACGGTGCTGCAGCGCTGGCTCGGCTGCAAGTCCTTGACCCCGGCAGCACCCAGGTAGTCGTACCGGCGGCAGGCCTGGAACGGCGCATCCGGGTCGATAGCGCAGGAGAGGCCACTGCCCGGGCCACCGATACAGCGGTGGACCCGGGCAGTGCGTGCCCTCTTGCAGCAACGCATGGACCAGGCGCCAGGCGGGGAGGGTGGCCGCGTGACGGAGACCTTGCCACAGTGGGCGCGGCGGATCGTCGAGCAGGAACTGGCGGAGACCCTGCCGAGGCGGTGGTCGCACTCCCAAGGGGTGACACGCCAAGCCGAGCACCTGGCCGCGGTCGCCGGAGCGGATGATGGCCTGCTGGTAGCCGCCGCGGTGCTCCACGATGTCGGCTACGCTGCCCATCTGGCCCCGATGGTCTTTCATCCCCTCGACGGCGCAAGGCTCCTGCGGGACGAGCACGGCGTGGGCACGCGGTTCGTGCGGCCGGGGACCAACCACTCGCTCGCCGTGCCGGAAGTTGAGGACGGGCTGCGAAGGCCCTGGAGCAGGAGTTTCCGATGCGCTGGCGCTCACGTGGTCTTGACTGATCTGACCGACACGGACTCGGTGATCGATCACCTCCAACTGATGGCAGCAGGGCGCCGCTGAGGCCGGTCGCCCGCCTCGCCGAGGGGCGGGCCCCGGGCCCCAGACCAGAAGGACTTCAACATGCTGATCCGAGAAGCGGTCGCCGGCGACGGTCCAGCGCTGGCCCGAGTGCACCTTGATGCTTGGATTGTCGGGTACGCCGGCCTCATGCCACAGGGCCTGCTCGACGCGACGACACTGGAGCGTCGCACGGCAACGTGGCAACTGACCTTGAGTAGGGATCGTGACCCGAGAGAGAACATCTTGGTCGCTGAGGTGAGCGGAACTCCGCTGGGCTTCGCGCACGTCGGTCCTGGGCGCGACGCGGACGCGGACGGCGCGGGAGAGCTCTGGGCGCTGAACGTGGCACCCCCACAATGGGGGAACGGCCTGGCATCCAATCTCGTCCGAGCAGCTCACGACGTCCTGCACCGCGGCGGGTTCGACAAGGCGACTCTGTGGGTGCTCACCGGCAATGCCCGCGCCCGTAGGTTCTACGAACGGCACGGCTGGTGTACCGACGGCGTCGCCCGCGAAGAAACCATCAGAGGCTTCACCGTTCCCGAGCTGCGGTACACACTCGACCTACGTCCCAAGTGACTTGTCACATTGCAGGTAGTGGATGCCGAGCGCCGCCGGCACCGAGGCGCGCGTCCCCGGTGCCTGGATGCAGCGTGCTCGTCTCAGCTGGCCGATGGTGGAGTACATCCGGGGCTGGCGTACCGGCTGCGGACGGTATGCCCTCGCTGGTACGCCACCCGAGCGCGGCGATCCCCGCGAGATCGACGTTCGGATCCCGGCCACAGCCACGCAGGCGCTGAGAGTGCTGCGCGAAACCGGCCGATCTGGTCGTGCTCGCCGCCCCCGAGGGCTCTTTGGGGGCAGGGTCGCCTGGACGGGAGAGGATGACAGATGTGGCCGACGCCGAATGGTGGATCGAGCTCGACCGGCTTCGCTACGACCTCGGCGTTGGCGTACGCTGCCACGGCCTGGTGTTCGATGTTGTCTCCTCCGACTACGCGGAGCGAGTCCTGGCGCCGATTTCGTAGCGCCCGCCGCTGTTGGTCGACCGGTATTGCCGGACCGTCACCGGTTGGGAGGCCCTGCTGAACCGCTGACGAGGCTTATCAACCAGCCACCAGGGTCAGTTCGCTCGGACGAGCAAGGAGTAACCAAGATGAGTTCATCCACTCTGGTCCTGTGGGATGTCGACCGTACCCTGCTGTGCGTCGAGCAGACGGAGCGGTCGGTCTACCAGGACGCGTTCGGCGAGGTTGTCGGTCGGCCGGCGGCAAGGATGCCGGAGCCTGGCACGGGCCGGACGACGCCCGTCGCCGTCCTGGAGATGATGCTCGCCAACGACATTCCCCAGGGGGAGGCCGAGCAACTGGCCCAGCAGATGATGGACCTGATGCCGGTCATGCTCGCAGCGCGCGCTGAAGAACTGCGTGAACACGGTCAGGTGATGCCCGGCGCCAGGGCCGCGCTTAAGGCTATGCACGCCACGAACGACACGTTCTCGACCCTGGTCACCGGCAATCTCCAATCGAGTGCCCGGATCAAGCTCCAAGCGGTGAGCCTGGCCGACTTGGTGGACCTGGGAATCGGCGGCTATGCCTCCGACGATCCCCACCGGCCGGCCCTTGTGGCGGTTGCGCAGCAGCGGGCAGCAGCCAAGCACGGTGGCGCTTTCCATCGCGGTAACACTGTGATCACCGGAGACTCGCTGGAGGACGTGCGGACCGGGATCGAAGGGGGCGCCTTCGTCATCGCGGTGGCCTCGGGCGCTTCGTCGGGTGCTGCGCTTCTCGAAGCTGGGGCGGACCGCGTCCTGCCCGATCTCAAGGACGCTGCTCGCCTCGTCCAGCTCGTGGCGGAGCTGGTCGGTTGACGCGACATAGGCGAGACCGTGCCGTCGTTCGGTGTTGGCGCCTGCGGCCATCGGGGCAGCCGTCACCCGTGGCCGCCGACGGCCACGGGCGATGGGTCCTGTGGAGCTATCCGCCCGCTATCTGCCGTTGGCCGAGTCGGGTGGTGTAATAGGCATGCAGGGCCGCTTCGCTGCCGGAGCCAGTAGCGATCATGATCCGCTGTCCGCGGGAGGACCTGAGATCGCCGACGGTGAGGACGCGCTGGTGCTGGCGATCGGGTGGGCAGTACCCCGATGCGTCGCTGGTGAGGACTCCCGTCAGCACGGCGGGCATTGAGCCGGTGTTCCGGAAGACGGCGTCGGCCTGCCAGTGGCCGGGCTGTTCGCCATCGGTGGTGCCCGTTGCGGTGACCGTGCCGTCCGGTTGCGCTTCGAGGCTTACCTGGCTGACGCGGACGAGTTCGACGCGGGTGTCGTGGTGGACTTCCTCGGCCTTGTAGTCATCTGAGGCGGGGTGGAGGACCAACAGGCGGGTTGGCAGGTCGGGGTGGGCGCGCAGGACGGTGCCAAGGGGGCGGTCGGCGCCGAGGACCAGCACTGTCCGGTTCGCCAGGGCTGACGGGTCGGCTTCCCAGAGCGGGGGAGCGGAGAGATGGCCGGATGAGTGGCTGATCCAGGGGGCCTCGGTGAGGTGTGCCGGTCGTACGCCGGTGGCGACGACGGCGAAGGGAGCGGTGAGGCGTCGTCCTGAGGCGAGGCGGAGGGTGACTTGGTCCCCGTCTGCGTCGAGGTGCTCGGCGTGCTCGCCCAGCAGGACCTCGCACAGGCCGCTGCGGCGGACGTCCGCGGTGATGGCGTCGGCCAGCGCGGGGCCGGTGGTGAAGCCGAGCACATTATTGAGCGCGGGGATGCGCCGGAGCGTGTGGCACAGCGCGTGCGGTTCGACGAGGACCGAGCGCATGCCGACGCTGGCGGCCATGACGGCTGCCGCGCAGCCGGCCGGGCCGCCGCCGACGATGATCAACTCACTGGGGAAGGGTGTGACCACTGCGCTCCATCTCCTGCTCGGTGGTGGGCGTGGCGAGGCGGGCGAGTGCCTGGTCGCTTGTGACCAGCTGGTCGGAGCCGATGAAGCGACGGGCGATGCGCAGGCCCGCGTCGTGGATCTCCGGGCCGGCGTCGCTGGCGCAGGCGTCGGTCACGATCCATGGCGTGAAGCCGCGCTCGAAAGCGTCGGCGGCGGACTTGAGGACGCAGCTCTCTGTTGCCACTCCGCAGAACACGAGGTCGCTCCAGCGTTCCTCGGCGGCGAGGGAGACGGCCTGGGGGGTGAACCAGCTGTATGCGGGTTTGTCGATCACCGCTACGGCCTGCTCCACATGGGCCAGCAGGTCGGGTGCGATGTCGGTCTCCGGGGAGCTCTGCAGGCGGGTCCAGTGGATGAGCCGTTCGAACGGGCTGCCGGGGTAGTTGAGGTAGCGGGTGAAGACGACGGGCCGGCCGGCCGCGCTCCAGCGGTCGATGAGATCGGCGACCTTGGCCACGAGGTGCTGGGTGTGGTGGTTGAGGAAGCCGTTCTGCATGTCGACGACGATCAACGCAGCATTGGAGTCCATCGGTATCCTTCCCGTCCTGATCGTCAGCCGACCGTGTCCCGCAGGGCGTCCTGGGCCGCGCGCATGCGGTCGGCCAGGCCGCTGGTGTTCACGACGGCTTCGCGCATCAGGACGTGCTGGGCGGTCTCCTGGGCACGGGCCGTCGTGAGGCGAGAGTACGCCGCCCGCAGGAAGCGCCAGCCGTAGCCCTCCGAGATGGCGGGGTCCTGGCCGTCTTCGACGAGCTGCTGGATCTGGCGGCAGAAGGCCCACAACGCCTGCACGTTGAGCTCGCAGGTGACCAGCTCGTCCAGGGTCAAACTCCGCTCGGCGTCCTGGGCGGTGTAGGCGACGCCCGACCAGCCCGCGTATCCGGTCGATACACCACGAATCCCGAACGAGACCAGGTCTGGATGCTCGAAGCCCTGATCGAGGAGCATGTCCTCCACCGAGGCGTCGAGGGGCTGCGGGACGGCGCTGGTGCGGTTGACAAGGACCGACGGGGTCGACAGGAGCCGTGCGGCGGTTTCCAGTTGTTCGTCCCGCCAGGGACTGCTGACCAGCCAGTACATCGACAGCACGTACTCCGGATTCGGGGCCTGGGCCACAGGGACGTCGAGGGCGTCGGCGAGGGCACCTCTGGCCCAGGGAAGGTCGGCGGCGTAGGTGCGGTAGCGCCACAGGGCCAGGTCGGTGAGGGAGGCAGGCTCCCGGCTCTGAACGAGGTGGAACACCGCCACGCCGCAGGCGAACACGTGCAGAGTGCAGGCGCCGTCGCTGCGATGGATCTCCGCGGAGGAACGCTCCAGCCACGCACCAGGCGCCTCGGTCATCGAACCGCGAAGGTGTCGCGCACGGTCCTCGCCGATGTAGACCGGGATGAACTTATGGGAGTCGACGACGATCGGGGCCAACGCAGAGCGCGGGGAAGACCGCTGCCCGAGAGCTTCGGCGAAGCGGGCGCGGACCTCGTCCGAGCAGCGCTCCAGCGCGGTGTCCAGGATGGCCTGAGACTCCTGGCGGGGGATCAGGGCCGCCCCGCCCGCCACCCACTTCGACACCGCCCGGTCACTGACCCCGAGGTAGTCCGCGAAATCGCGCAGGGTCATGCGCATGGCCTCACGCAGCAGCGCGGCCTCCCTGCCGCTCCACCGCTGCACACTGATCATCTGTCACCCCCCAAGTCACTGTCAGTGCCGGTGCCGGATGGTCAGCGTAGCCGCCTTGGTTCGGCAGCGGTACGGCGGCGGTGCAGCGATCGTTCAACCTCACGCAGAACGTCAGCCGTCATGCTGATCTCTCGACGGAGTTCGCCGTCCGGCCGCAAACCGTGAGGAGTCCACAGACATGCCCCAGATCGTAAAGCGCAACGCCCGGGCGATCCTGCTCGACGGGGAGGACCTGGTGCTGATCCTGCGGACCAAGCCCGGCCGCGAACCGTACTGGGTGACGGTCGGCGGGGGCGTCGAGCCCAGCGACGCCAGCGTGGAGGCGGCGCTGCACCGGGAGGTGTTCGAGGAGCTGGGCGGGGCGGTCCACACGCCGCAGCTCGTCCACCTTATCACCGACGAGCTGGAAGAGGGCCTGGGGGTTCAGCACATCTTCGCGGCCCGGCTGAAGGAGATGGACATCCAGGCGCGCACCGGCACCGAGTTCGCCAAGCCCGAGCGCGGCGGCTACGAGGTCGTCCGGGTGCCGTTCACGGCGGAGGCCGTGCGCGGGATCCAGCTGATGCCGCCGCAGCTGGCGGACTTCATCGCCGCCAACATCGAGGCGATCCGGGCGGTGAGCGAGTGGTGAGCCCCACGACGGTGCCGTGGTTCCTGAGCCTGAACGGGCCGGACAACGTCGGCAAGACCACCCACCTGGCCCGGATCGCCGACCACCGTCCCGGCCTGCAGCTCCTCGGCTCGATCCACCAGCACGACCCCGAGCCCTGGAACGAGGCCGCCCAGGGCGACTACGCCACGTGGTGGTTCGAGAAGGTCAGCACCAGGGAGCTGACCGGCATGATGCTGGCCAGCCACGTCATGCGGGCGGCGGCCCGCCGGCAAGGAGCAGTGGGCCTGCTCGATCGCGGGCTGCCGATGCTCCTGGCGGCTGCAGCGGCCACCAGCGCCATCAAGGACAACCTCACCAGCGAGCAGGCGCTGGCCCGTGTCGAAGCCCTCGCAGCCGAGAGCGCTCTGGCCGCCGAGCCGGAGGCGGCGATCCTGCTGCTGCCTGCCCGGGATGGGGCCCGCAGCTACGCGATCACCAGCGTGCGCGAGGGGCGGGTGTGGACCGGGGTGTACATCCGCTACCAGTACATCCTGCACGAGGTCCTGAGCCTGCAGGCTGCCCAGGGCACTTACGCGGCGGTGATCGACTGCGAGGGCCGCGGAGTCGACGAAGTCCACGTCCGCGTGCTCACCCACGCTGCGCGCATTCTCCCCTCGCTGTTTCTCAGGACAGGAGCCGACTCGTGATCCCGCCCCTCGTTCTCCCGCCGAGCCTGACCGAAGCCGTGCAGGCGCTTCCCGACAAGGACCGCCATCGCCTGACGAAGGCGCTGGAGAGCCTGCACACCGTCAACAGCCGTCTGTGGGAGGCGGAGGACCGCGTCCGCGCGGCCGGGGTCGACCCGGCCGCGGTGGCCGATGCGAAACGGGCCATCGACCAGCTGAACGCCGAGCGCAACCAGCTCGCCGAACGCGCCGACGAGGTCCTCACGACCCTGGCCACCGCCGGTTCGGGCGAGGTGCCCGTGCACACCGAGACGATCGCCGGCAGCCTGGACCGCCTGAGCGTCCTGACGCTGCGGGTCTTCCACACCGAGCGGGCCGCCGAACGCGACGACCTCATGGCCCGCCGGGTGCCGATGCTGCACCATCAGCGGGACGAGCTCGCTGCGGCCATCGACGTGCTCACCGTAGAGGTGACGTCCGGTCGGCGCAGGCTCCCGGGCGCCGCCCGCCACAAGCTCTACGGACGCGACCAGGGGGCCCCGATCTCCGTCCGGCCGGCGCGGGGAATCGACCGGGTGGTGGCCTTCGGCGGCCTGAGCGAGTGCGGCAAGAGCACCAGCGCCCAGTACCTCGTCGACTTCCACGGCGCCCAGCGCCTGAAGATCGGATACCTCCTGCAGCAGGGCGCCCTGCGCCACGGCCTGAGCGACCCCTACCAGCTGTCGGCCCTCCGGCAGGCCGAGCTGTTGCTGGAGGAGCTGAACCGCTTCGCCGACGGGCATCGCGACGTGCGCTTGTTCACCATCGAGTCCGTCCACGACGACGCCTCCATCACCGAGTTGAAGAAGCTCATGGGCGAGGTGCTGCAGATCGTCTACCTGGACGCGGAGTTCGACGTGCGAGCCGCCCGATCCGGAACCTCCCCCCAGGCGGTCGCCGCCAAGGACGAGGTCAAGCTCTCCCGCGGTGCCCACCGCGTCCTGGAGGTGGCCGACTTCGTCCTCGACAACACCGGCAGCATCCTCGACCTGCGCGCCTGGCTGACCCGCATCGCCCAAAGGCCGGCCATCGAACCCGACCAGTCGCCGACCGCGATACCCCAGTCGCCCGAACTCCCGGCGATCGTGGCCGATGCCACCGCCGCTCTCGCCGACGCACTGCGCGCCGCCGGCCCCGCAGTGCAGCTCGCGGCGCTGACCGGAAGCCCCGTCCAGAGCACCTGGATCCCCGGCTGGTCCGATGTGGACCTGCTGGTCGTCGCCGACCACGACGCCGCCCCCATCGTCCACCGTGCGCTGGCCGACTACCGCCGCCGCCTGGGCGACGCGGCCTCGGTCGGCCTCACCCTGGTCACCGCCGACGAGCTGCTCGCCCATCGCCTCGTGCCCCGGCTGGCCTTCGCCCTCTACAACATCCAAAGCGGCCAGCCCGTTCTGCACCGCGCCGCCGGCCTGCACTTGCCCGCCATCACCCTCGACGACCTGGCGCGGGCCGCCGTGCGAGAACTCCCCCAGGTCATCATCACCCTGCGGCGCCTGCGCGCCGAGGCCACGCCGGGCAGCGTGCGCCAGCTCTACAAGCACATCGTCCTCGCCGCTCGCCTCATCCTGCGCGAGCACGGCCAGTGGACCAGCGGCCCCGACGAGATCCTCGCCGCAGCCTCCCACCTGCCCGGTCTGGACCCGCTCGACCTGCCCACGCTGCACCACGTCGCCGACGCCTGGCGCGACGGCGCCCCCGACAACGCGCTCACCGTGGTCACCGCCGCCGCCGACCGCCTCCTGGCCTGGTACGCCCTGCAGCTCGCTGCCTAGCGCCACCGCTGCCGGCCCACTCCCGGAGCAGCTCGTTTCACCTCACCCGCCACGACCGGAGTACTGCCATGCCCGAAACCCTCGAATCCGCCACCGCAGTGCCGTTCACCGCCCGCATCGTGGAACGCCTGAGTGTCCCCGAGACCAGCCGCCGCGAGCGCGTCATCCACTCGCTCGACGGCCTGGAGCAGCCCGTCCACACCGCCGACCTGATCAGCGTCGGCCAGAACCTGTGGAAGACGGCCAACGCCGAGATGGCGCTCGGCCCCGTCGACTACCTGCTCGGCCTGGACGCCGGCGGCATCATCCCCACCCTCGCCATGGCTCAGGCCGCCGGCCTGCCCTACAAGATCGCGTGGAAGCTGCACCTGCCGCTGGAAGGCATGGTCCAGTTCAGCGAGCCGCACGCCCGCCGCACCGACGTCTACGCCTACGGGATCACCCGTGGGAGCCGGGTCCTGCTCGTCGACGACGAGATCACCACCGGGCAGACCCTGGCCAACCTCGCCCAGCGCCTGCGCTACGCGGGCGCCATCCCGCTCGGCGCGATCTGCCTGGTCGAGGACCAGCGCCACACAGGCCGCCAGAACCTCGCCGATCTCGGCCTGCCGCTGACCAGCCTCCACACCATCCAGGGCGACTGATGACCACTCAGGCCGTAGAACCCGACATCTGGTGCCACGACGGGCAGACCCGCTACCTGGCCGGCGACCTGCACACCACACTGCTGGGCTACGACCGGCACGACCTGGATGTCGGTCAGCAGCTCCCCCTCCCATCTTCCGTCGACCTGGTCGCCCGCCTGGCCTATTGCACCCAGATCGAGATCGCCCTGCACGGCAAGCTCGGCGACAGCCTGCTCGCCCTCGCCGCGGTCCGCGCCGCCGCTGAATGGCTCGCCCTTCGCCGCGGCACGCCGGTCCGCGTCACCGTCACCGGCCCGCACACCGCGCTCTTCGCCCGGACCAGCCTCCCACGGCTCGACGTCCTAGGCCCGAGCGATCACCGGCAGGTGGTGATCGCCGATCGCGAAGGCGCCTCCACCCGCGGCCCCGGCGCCGGCACCTACCTGATCTGCGACCCCGCCGCACCACCCTGCTGGTCCACCGACGGACAGGCCCATCCCGACCTGCCTGCACGCCACTACCTCGCACTCGAGCGCCGCCTGGGCGTGCGCCTTCCGGCCACCGGCCCCTTCACCCCGCTGCTGTACGCGCGGAGCAACGCCAAGGTCCACCAACTCCACACCGCGCACTGGCTCGACGGACTCACCATCGCCGCCATCACCGCCACCAGCTGGCCCCAGCTCAAGGACTACGGCGCCGACCGGTTCACCGAAGCCGCCGAACGCATCGCCCGCCACACCCACGCCCCCGTCCGGCTCCTGCTCATCGGCGCCAAGACCGACGCCGACACGCAGACCACCGCCAGGGCCGAACCGCCCCGCGGCAACCTGCAGGTCCTGCACCTGGACGGCATGCCGGCCGAAGACCTGGCCGACCTCCTCCCGCAGACCGACCTCGTCCTCGGAAACGACACCGGCCTGACCCACCTCGCCGCCCTCGCCCGCAACCCCAATGGCGCCGGCCCCCACGTCATCGGCCTCTACGCCCGCCACAGCCACAGCAAGTGGCGCACCGGCCTGCCCCACCACCACGCCATCGCCACCCCCGCCTCCGAACGCATGCACCAGGGCGACCTGTGCCCCGTCCGCGACCACCTCGACCAACCCACAGACGCGGACCTGACAGCCATCACCCCAGCCGCAGTCGCCGACCTCGCCACCCGCCTCCTGGCAGGCCGCCGATGACAACCAGCCGGCGGTGGAGCATCGGACCCCTCCGGCGCTTCACCCGCAACCTGCTCCTGCCCGCCACCGTGGCCGGCCGACCGATCATGCTCAAGTACACCCGCGACCCGAGTGAAGCACTCGCCGAGATCCGCGGACACCACGCCCTGGCCGAGCACTACCGCCTGCCCGCCCTCCTTGCCCACCAGCGCGTCCCAGGCGGACGCCTGCTCCTCTACGAGCGCCTGCCCATCGGCACCGACAGCGGCCTGCTGCTCGATCTGCTCAACATTCCAGGTCAGCCCACCGGCGAACTGCGCGCCTACATGACGACACTGACCGAGGCCTACCGAAAGGCCATCGCCGCCACCGCCCGCCTGCTCCACCCCCGCGAGGTCGTCCGCAAGCTCTACTGGGACCGCGCACAGCCCGGCGGACGCCTCGACGACTACTACCTCGACCGCGACTTCCCATTCAACGCACCACTGCCCGTCAGCGAACTCATCAACCACACCCTGATCGTCAACAACCGCGAACTGCGCCTCGACTGGCACCACACCCTCACCTGGATCCGCGACCAGTTCGCCACCGACGAGCCCGTCTGGGCGGCACTCACCCAAGGCGACCCCACCGACGTCAACCTCGCCAACCCCCTCGCCTGGCTCGACTACGACACCGCCGGCATGAACAGCCTCCTGGGCGAATTCGCCAACTTCCTCTGGTACACCACCGCCCTCGGCGGCTGGCTCGTTCCCACCTACAACCCCACCGCGTTCACCGACCACCCCGCCGCACTCGCCCAACTCCCCGCCAACCGACCCAAACTCCACTGGGCCGCCATCGACCCGCGCACCCGCACCATCCGCATCGACTACACCACCACCCCCTCACCGGCCCGCCAGGCCGCCGCCACCTGGTACTGGCAACACCTCGTCGAACCCACCGCCGCCGACCTCTGGCCCGACCAAGACCTCGGTCACCTGCTGCGCCCCTACCTCGTGATGCGCATCCTCGCCGTCTACAACCTCGCCGACCTCGGAGCGCGCGACCGAATGGTCGTGCTCGCCCGCCTCGCCGAAGCCATGGCCCCCGACTTCAACCCGATCGATTTCTTCCACCTCGAGGACACCCTGTGCGCGACACCCTGACCGGCCGCACCGCCCTGATCACCGGAGCAACCGGCGGCCTCGGCCAGGCCATCACCCGCCGCCTCGCCGCTGACGGAGCCACCCTGGTCCTCGCCCACTTCGACGATCACCAGTCCGCCGGCGAGCTCGCCGCCCATCTCGGTCGGCAGGGCGCCACCGCCGTGCCGATCCACGCCGACCTGCGCGAGCCCGACCAGGTCGAACACCTCACTCGCACCGCCACCGACCGAATCGGCACCATCGACATCCTCGTCAGCAACGCCGGCGCCTACCCGCGCACGCCATGGCCCGACCTCACCCTCGACCACTGGCGCGACAACCTCGACATCAACCTCACCAGCCACTATCTCCTGGCCCAAGCCCTTACCCCGGCCATGACCGCGCAAGGCTGGGGCCGGATCCTGACCATCGGATCCGTCCTGGCCACCGCCGGCCGCCACGACCTCGCCCCCTACATCAGCGCCAAGGCCGGTCTCGGAGGCCTCACCCGCGCCCTCGCCCGCGAACTCGGCCCCAGCGGCATCACCGCCAACTGCATCGCCCCCGGCTCCATCCGCGTACCGGCCGAAGACGACGTCGTCCCGGACCCCGAAGCCATGACGGCCCGGCAACTCGCCCGCCAGTGCATCCAACGTCGCGGACACCCCGACGACATCGCCGCCGCTGTCGCCTTCCTCGCCCGCGACGAAGCCGGCTTCATCACCGGGCAGACCCTGCGCGTCGACGGAGGCTGGATCCTTGGCTGACATCTGGCTCATGCGTCACGCGGCCTACCAAGGCCACCAATCCGGCCACCACGCCCACCCCGACGCCCCACTCACCGATGAAGGCCGCGAGCAAGCCCGCCACGCCGCGAGCAACCTCCCCACCGGGATCACCAGCATCGTCACCAGCACCATGCCTCGGGCGCGACAGACCGCCGAGATCTTCGCCCACCACACCGGCCTGCCGATCGTCGCCGCTATCCCGATCTTCGCCGAATGGAGAGCACCCAGCATCGTCCACGGCCGCGGGCCCGACAGCTACCCCAGCGCGTACACCACCTGGCGCGCACAACGTCACGAGAACCCCGAACTGCGCTGCGGCGACGGCGAAAGCCTTGCCGACCTGCATGCCCGCGCGACGGACTGCCTGACGCTGCTGACCGCCACCGCCCGCCGAGGCAGCCTCCTCCTCATCTCCCACGCGCTGCTTCTCGGTGTTCTCACCCGGCTCAGCGACGGTCCGGCGGTAGCCTTCGAGGAAGCAGCACAAGACCCCTGGCAGTTCACCGAGACACGCGAACTAACGCTGGTTGCTGGGAGCTGAAACCGCGATCAGCCCGCGGCTCGACGGACAGCGAGATGATCAGGCCAGCACATGGTCGTGCGATGCCCGCGCACTTCGCACGGCTCGCGCCCTATCCGTCCCGGAGGACAGATGAACGCCGAACCATCGGCTGCGGACGACTTGGCCGCCAGCAAGGAACGCAGCTGGCGCGAGGCGGCAGCCATCGACGCCGCCTTCAATGCGGGCGAGCTTGACCAGGAGGGCTGGCATGAAGCCGTGCGCATGCTGATCGAACCCGCCTACCTGGCCGCCGACAATCCCCGTGCTCAGTCAGGGCACAGCGGAGACCCAGCTCACTGAGTGGTGTGCATCGTGAACTGGCAGGTCACGGGTCTGGTGTGATTCCGTGCCCCGGTACTCGTGCTGGTCACGCGCGGCAGTCTGCCGTGTAGATCGTCGGGCAGGGAGGTCTTCGTGGGTTCTGGCCCGTTCCAGCCCGCGATGCTCCTACGCTCCCGGGCATGGTGGGCCCCGAGGTACTGGAACGGATCGCCGCGCGCCGCGCGGAATTGGACGAGCTGGAAGAACAGCTGCTCAAGCAGTGGGACGAGGTGAAGGCCGAGCGGGACGAACTCACAGTCGCCGAGAGGTTCCTGACGCGGATGAGCGAGCGGACAGCTGGGGAGCGGACTGCCGTCGCACCGGCGTCAGCGCAGGTCGGCGGGCGTGCGATGCTGCTGGTCCCGCACCGCGGCGACAGCGTTGACGAGACCGCGCTGCCCGACGACTACCGCCGGATCCTGGCGATCGTGCGAGCCGCCGGCGGTCCGGTGCAGGTACGGGCAGTGGGCGAAGAGCTGGGCCTTCAGGTGGAGGTGCGCGGGAAGCTGGAGCCGCTGCGGGCGAGACTGGTCAAGCTCGCGGACCGCGGCTGGCTGCACAAACGCGGCGACGGGAGGTTCACCGCACGGCTGTAGCCGTCCAGGTCCTGCACGCCGCAGGGCGTAACCGGATGGCCCTCGGCGGCAGTTGAGTTTGGTGTGAAGAAAAACAACGGTCTCGTCGAGGGCCCCGACGGTATTGTCTACACCGCCCGCCTGCCGCTGTCGAGTGCCACCTTGAACTGGCTCGCCGACCTGATACGCGGCCACTGCAAGAAGATCGGAACGCGGTGGCGGGCCCTGTCGGCAGGGAGGATCGCCGGCATCCTGCTGGTGGTCCTGCGCTGCCAGGGGGCGTGGACGGTACGGGCGGGCAGCGGCAGTCGAAGGGCCGGCCGTGTTCGGCCAACCGGTCTCGACATACGCGAGACGGCGCCGCAAGGACCCCGTCTGCCAGACCGGGAAACTGTTCCCACCTGCGGCCCGGCCCAGCGACTGCACCTGGTCGTCCGGGCCGAGCGGAAGCCACGGCACAGAGCTTCGATCAGACACACCCTACGAGCCGCTCTGTCGGAAGCTCAGCCACTCGGTTTCTCCGGTGTATCGGGGTGAGCTGCGGCACCAGGTGTAGGCGGCTGCGAGGCTGGAGCGCAGGTCGCCTACGAAGGCGTGGGTGTTGGCGCGGTCGGGCTGGGGGATCCGGGCGGCGTCCAGTGCGGCGGGGAGTTCGGTCTCCGCTGTGAGGAAGGCCGTGATGTGCTCCTGCAGCATGGCGGTCACGGCGTGGACGGCCTCGGCGCGTGTGCAGCGGTGTTCGCGCTCGACCACGAGGACCATGTTGTGGGGCTCGCCCTGTGCTGCCTCCTTCTCGTAGGAGAACAGGTCGTCGAGGAGGTTGGCGCCCCACGCGGTGGCGTCGTAGAGCGTGCGGAAGGCCGGGCTGGCGTGTACCCGGTCGGGCAGTTCGAAGCGCCGCAGCCGTTCGGTCATGTCGAGGACGAGGGGCATGTACCCGGACCGGTAGCGGATCCGGCGGTACTCCTCGATCGTGGGGAAGTGCCCGTCGTTGATGTTCACGACTTCGGTCAGGAGGGCGTCGAGGACCAGGGACCAGTTGCGGGAGGCCCGCTGGCGGTACCGCTGCGACATGCCGTCGCACTGGCGGGACCAGATGTCGGCGAAGAAGCGGGCCCGGCCGTCGTGGATCGTGCCGGTGTCGCCGCCCGGGATCCGCTCGTACTGCCTGATCAGTTTCTCCGCCTCCGGGGTGCCGAGTCCGTCGAAGGCGTCGTCGATCAGGAACAGCCAGGCGAAGAAGTCCAGGGCGAGGTCCAGTTCCCCGCCGCGGGCCTGCGGCCACCAGGTCCCGACGATGTCGGGACACTTCTGCTCCAGGTAGACGTCCACGGGCAGGCCGAAGTGCCGCAGCCGCCCGACGTGCCCCGGTAGGGCGCGCGTCAGGGCGGGGTTGGATCGCGCGGTGAACGGCAGGTCGAGTTCGAGCGGCGCCATGATGCTTCCCGCAGAGAGTGAGTGGATGACGGTCCTTCGACCGAGCATGGCCGCAGCGGGGACGGTCGTAAACCCCGCAGGCGTGGTGTCCGCCGAGCCCCGCCCCTCCCGGCCGGCTGGCCGGGCAGGGCGGCCGGGTGGGCCGTGCCCGGCGGGCAACGGTCCGGCATGAGCCCTGTACTGCAGAAATCCCCGCCCCGGGTACCGGTGCCCGATACTCGGCGTACCGGCGAACACAATGTGCGCCGCCGATAATCCGCGACAACCTGCATTGTTAATGCATCGAATCCATCCGATTCTCTGGCGAGTTGGCCGAGCCTTTGGGGCGAGGCCTGTTGCGAGGTCAGGTCGGTGATCGCGTAGACGGTCTGGCGGCTGACGGTGCCGGTCTTGAGGTCGGTGCGGTGTCGCAGAATGCGCACGGCCTGGACGGCGTGGGGGAAGCCCAGGTCGAGGCCGGTGATGGTGAGTGCCCTGGTCGCGCGGGTCTCCTTGCGGCCGTGGCCGGCCTCGCGGTCGTAGCGGCGCGCGGTGACGTCTTTCCACGGCAGTGACCGCAGGCGGCGGTGCAGTTCGGGCTGGTTGGCCTTGACCACGAACAGGTAGTGGGCCTTCTTCTCCTCGACCAGGAAGCGTACGTGGCCGCGCTGGGTGTGCAGGGCATCGGCCGTGACCGTGACCCCGGTCAGGTCGTAGGGCTCCAACAACGTGGCGAAGCATGTGATTTCGTTGGTCTTGTCGGGCACCCGCAGCTGGGTGACGGTCCGGCCGTCGCCGGTCATCGCGGCCAGGAGGTGGGCTGCGGGCGTCTGGCCGTGCCGGGAGCCGCGGGCGGCCTTGCCGTCCACGGCCACCGAGTCCGCGCCACCGGGATCAGTACCGGTCAGATCGGCCAGGCCGGCGGGACAGACCAGGTTGACGATCCGTCGGATCGTGGCGGCACTCGGCGCGACGCGCACCCCCAGCGCGCCCGTCACACGAGCGCCCAGCCGGGCCAGGGCGTGCTGCGGAGCACCCAGGTCGGTCCGGTCGGTGTGGCCGGCCAACCCAAGAACCTGATCTTCGCCGCCCTCGGTCCCAAGCACCGCATGGTCCTCAGCGACGCGATCAACAACGACATCCAGCTCGTCGGGAACGAGCAGTACTGCCTGCACTACGACCAGCCGCTGGACGCGGGCGGCCTTACCTGGCGCCAACTGACCACCTGGTGGGCTGCCCGTGAGAGGCTCGAAGCGAGCACGGAGACAGAGGTCTCCCAAGGCCTTTACCAGCGGCTTCTGAAGTCAGCCGACAACGAGGCAGAAGAGCTGATCCTGCGCCGCTACGCCCAGCGCTACGTAGATGTTGGGCCAGACATTCCGGCCTTGATCCCCCAGGTGTACCTGCACTACGACCCCTACACCCGCCACGACCTGGGACCTGCGGGCTCACCCTTGCCGCGCCAGCGGATGGACTTCCTCCTGCTGTTTCCCAACCGGACCCGGATCATCATCGAGCTGGACGGGCTCCAGCACTACGCTGACCCGAAGACCAGACTCGCCGCCCCTGACCGGTATGCGGCCGTGGTCGCTGAGGACCGGCGTCTGCGGCTACGCGGGTACGAGGTCTATCGCTTCGGCGGCTCCGAACTGGTTGACCGTGAAGCCGCATCCATCCTGCTCGATGACTTCTTCACCCACCTCGCTGCCCGCTACCAGCCGTAGTCTGCGCACCGTCCGGGCGGCCGCTGCTAACCCTGCCAACAGAGGGAGAAGGAGCGGCTGAAGCAGGAGGTGGTGGCGATCAGCATCACCGCGCACAGCACCGTGTACACGGCCTCCAACACGATCAAGGCTATGGCCTGGACGGGGCGGCCGCGGCCGCCCGAGCGAGGAGACCGCTCCCGCGGCACCCTCTCGTCCTGCACCCGAACGCGACACCGCCTCGGTCGCCGCCGACGGCTCAGTGGAAGCGGTGTTCCTGCGGTGCGAGCCGGGGGCCGAATCGGGGAGCTCGGGTGCCGGCCAGCCGGATGAGGCGGCAGACCCGGTGCCGATTCCCGGCGTAGGGCTCCAGTAGCTCCAGCATTTGCTCGTCGCTGCTGCGCGCCCGGCCGGCCAGGGCCCAGCCGACGACGTTTTTCAGGTGGAAGTCGCCGACGGATACGGCGTCCGGGTCGCCGTTGCTGCGCTGCAGGGTCTCGGCCGCCGTCCAGGGGCCGATGCCAGGAACGGTGGTGAGCCGGGCGGCGGCTGCCAAGGAGTCCATCGCGCCAGCCTCTTCCAGTCGCGGCGCCAGGCGCACTGCCTGCTGGATGGTGGCGGACCGCATCGGGTCGACGCCGGCCTTGTGCCACTCCCATGAGGGGATCAGCGCCCACTGCCGGGCGGCGGGTGCCACCCGCAGGTCGGCGAGCGGGCCGGGAGCGGGTGTGCCGAAGCGGCGCAGCAGGTAGCGCCAGGCGCGGTGCGCCTCGGTGACCGTGACCTTCTGCTCCAGGATCGCGGGCACCAGCGAGTCGAGCACCAGTCCGGTCGAGCCCAGTCGCAGCCCGGGGTTGCGCCGTTGGACCTCGCGCAGCGGGCCGGGCGGAAGGATCAGGGTGTGCGGTTCGTCGTGCGCGCCGAGCATGGCCGGCACCCGCTCCAGCAGCCATGGGGCCCCGTCGCCCCAGGCTGTGGCGTCCACCTCGCCAGTGCTCGGGCTGGGGGAGATGCGGATCGTTCCGATGCCCGCGGGGGTGCGGGCGGCGCGCCACAGGGAGTCGGCCTGCCATCGGGCGGTCGGGTCGTGCGCGCCGCGGTGCAGCGGCGCCGCGACCTGCGCCAAGTCGAGCGGGTACGTCGGCCGCCACCTGCGGTGCTCCCCGCCGTGCTGCTCCACTGCTGTGTCCCGGCTGTTCGGTGGCGTGCTGTCGACACGCACTCTATGTGACCGGCAAAGCGTTCGAACAAATAATCGAACACGCGCTACGCTGGTCGGACGGAGGGGATACCGGACGAGGCGATGGGGGTCGGGGAATGAGGAGGCGACCAGTGTGTTTACCCATCTGCACGTCGCCTCCGGCTACTCGGTGCGCTACGGCGCCTCGTTGCCCGACGCACTGGTCGAACACGCCGCCGAGCAGGGCCTGGGTGCCCTATCCATCACTGACCGTGACACCGTCTCGGGGGTCGTCCGGTTCGCGCAGGCCTGCGCGAAGGCCGGAATCCGGCCGGTGTTCGGCGCCGACCTCGCTGTGCCCCGCCTTCAGCCGCCCGCCGGCGCCGCAGGTGTGCGGCCGCGCAACCCTGCCCGCGGCGGGGCTTTCGTCGACGAATCCGCGCCGCGCATCACGCTGCTGGCCCGCGACCGCACCGGCTGGGCGAACCTGTGCGCGCTGATCACCGCCGCCTGGGCCGCCCGCGCCCAGGCCGGCGGCGGACAGCCCGTCGTCCCCTGGCCCGCGCTGCACGAGCACGCGGCCGGCCTGACGGCCCTGCTGGGCCCCGCCTCCGAACCGATCCGCGCGCTCGCCCAGGGCCGGCCGGACAAGGCCGCGGACCTGCTCGCCCCGTGGCGCGACATCTACGGCCCCCACCTGCGCCTGGAGGCCGTCCACCACCGCCGCACCGGCACTGGACCCGGCAGCCTGCGCCTGGCCGCCCGAACGGTGGGCCTCGCCGCCGACCTCGACCTGCTCGCTGTCCTCACCAATGCGGTGCGATACGCCGCACCCGTCCAGGCGCGGATCGCGGACGTGCTGGACTCGGCCCGCCTGCTGATGCCCGTTCAGCCCGGCACCGTGGACAACGGCGAACGCGATCTGAAGGACGCCGCCTCGATGGCGGAGCTGGCGGAGGAGGTCGCTCGGGCGGCGGGCCGGGAGCACGGGGGAGCCGCCCACCTGCTGGCCACTACCGCTCGCACCGCCGACGACTGCCGCCTCGACCCCGCGGCCGACCTCGGCCTCGGGCGGGTGCATTTCCCGGAGGAGGACCAGATCGGCGCCGCGCCGGGCACCAGCTTCAGGGTGCTGCGCGAGCGGTGTGAGGCGGCGATGGTTCGGCTCGGCTACGACCGCAGCCCCACGATGCGCCACCGACTGGACGAGGAGCTGCGGGTCATCCAGACCCTCGGCTGGCCCACCTACTTCTTGACGGTCGCCCAGGTCGTGGACGACGTGCGTGAGATGGGGATCCGGGTGCAGGCCCGCGGCTCCGGCGCGGGCAGCCTCGTGGTGCACCTGCTCGGCATCAGCTTCGCCAACCCCTTGGATCACGGGCTGATCATGGAACGGTTCCTGAACCTGCGGCGTCACTCCCTTCCGGACATCGACATCGACGTGGAATCCGCCCGCCGACTCGACGTCTACCGCAGGATCCTGGACCGGTTCGGCGCCGAGCGGGTCTGCACCCTGTCGATGCCGGAGACCTACCGGGTGCGGTGGGCTATCCGCGACTCTGGCCTCGCGCTCGGAATGCCCCCCGACGAGGTCGACCGCCTCGCGAAGGCCTTCCCGCACATCACCGCCCGCTCGGTGAAGACAGCGCTGGCCGAACTCCCGGAACTGCGCGAGGTCGCCGCTCACGCCGACCGGTACGGCAGGCTCTGGGACCTGGTCGAGGGCCTGGACGCGCTGCCGCGCGGCACCGCCATGCACCCCTGCGGCGTCATCCTCTCCGACGCCACCCTCCTGCAGCGCACCCCCGTGATGCCGACCGCCGGCGAGGGTTTCCCCGGCACGCCTTTCGACAAGGAGGACGTGGAGATCGACGGGCTGGGCCTGCTGAAGCTGGACGTCCTCGGAGTGCGGATGCAGAGCAGCATGGCCTACGCGGTCCAGGAGATCGAACGCACCACCGGCAAGAAGGTAGATCTCGACGACCGCACCCAGGTCCCGCTCACCGACCCCGCAGCCTTCGAGCTGCTGCGCGAAGGCGAGTCGATCGGGGTCTTCCAGTTGGAGAGTCCCGGGCAGAAGGAACTTTTGGGGCGCCTGCAGCCGACTACCTTCGAGGACCTGATCGCCGAGATTTCCCTGTTCCGGCCGGGACCGGTCCAGGCCGACATGATCAAACCGTTCATCCTCGGCCGGCACGGCCGACGGCCCGTCACCTACCCGCACCCGGACCTGGAGCCGTGGCTGGCCTCGACCTACGGGGTGGTGATCTTCAACGAGCAGGTCGCCGGGCTGTTCGCGACGATGACCCGCTCGGACCTGGCGATGGGGGAGGAGGCTCGCCGCGCGCTCGCCAAGCCGGAGCGGATCCCGGCGCTGGAGGCCTGGTGCCGCCAGCGCGCCAGCGAGGCCGGCTACGAACAGCAGGTCGTGGACGAGGTCTGGAAGATGCTGGAGAACATGGGCGCCTACGGCTTCGCGAAGGCGCACGCCGTGGCCTTCGCCCTGCCCACGCTGCAGAGTGCCTGGTTGAAGTCGCACTTTCCGGCGGCGTTCGCCACAGGTCTGCTCGAACACGATCCCGGCATGTACCCCAAGCGGTACATCCTGGCCGATGCCCGCCGCCGCGGTGTGCCGATCCTGCCGCTGGACGTCCAGCACTCCGGCGCGCACTACCGCACCGAACTCGACCCCGACGGACGGCTCGGGATCCGCATCTCGCTGGCCGACGTGCACGGCATCAGCCAGGAGCAGGCCGAGCGGATCGCCGCCCACCGCCCCTACGGCGACGTCGGAGACTTCTGGGTCCGAGCCCGCCCCTCCCTGCCGATTGCCGAACGCCTGGCGCGGATCGGCGCCCTCGACACCCTCGCCCCGGGCGTTCGCCGCCGGGACCTGCTGCTGCAGCTCGACGAGCTCCACCGCCAGCACGCCGGCGCCGCGAGCCCCGAGCAGATGGTCCTCACCCCGGTCACCGCCCCCACGGACGCGACGGGGCTGCCCGACATGACACCGCGCGAGCAGCTCCAGGCCGAGTTGGAAGTCATCGGCATGGACGCCAGCCGCCACCTCATGGAGCCCTACCACCCGCTGCTCGCCGAACTCGGCGTCACCCCGGCCCACCGGCTGGGCGAGGTGCCGACCGGCGAGACGGTCCTGGTCGCGGGCGCCAAGATCGCGATCCAGACCCCGCCCATGCGCTCGGGCCGGCGGACCATCTTCGTGTCGCTGGACGACGGCAGCCAGGGCGGCCAGATCGACCTCGCTTTTTTCGACGACACCCACGAACAAGCCGCCCACGTCCTGTTCCACCACTTCGTGCTGCTGGCCCGCGGCACCGTCTCCCGGCGCGGCAAATCCGCCACCATCGTTGGCTCGCGCGCCTGGAACCTCACCGACGTCGCCGACGCCCACCAGCAGGGCGGCACCGCAGCGGTGCGCCGACTGCTCGCCGACCAACCCACCACCCAAGGCGCCGAGCAGGCCCAGTTGCCTGCCCCGCAGCCTGCTGACGCACCGTCGACCCCGGCCCGCCGGGAGCGGGCGGGTGCGGGACGGCTATTCCACGCCAGCCCGGGGAGCGCTGGATGAGCCGAGCGATCCTCCACCTGCGCTTCACCCGGCCGACGTTCGAGACCTACCGGGAGCTGTTCAGCGTGCTCGGCGACGTCTCGCCCGTCGTCCAGGCACTGCCACCCGACTGCGCCCTGATGGACATCACCGGTGCGCTGCCCTACTTCCACCGCACACCGGCCGACCTCGCCGACCTGCTCCAGACCCGCTTGCTCGCCCGCTACGGCCTGCACACCACCGCGATCGGCGGCGGACCCACCCGCATGCTCGCCACCATGGCCGCCGACACCTGCCCACCCGGCCACACCCACATCCTCGACCCGAACGACCCGGACGCCATCACCGGATTCCTGCGCGCCCGACCCGTCGAAGCCCTGCCCGGCGTCGGCCCCAAACTCACCCGCGCCCTGGCCCGCTACGGCGTCACGACCGTCGGCCAGCTCGCCGACCTGCCCCCGGCCACCATCCAACGCATCGCCGGCGCCAGCACCGGCCGCCTCCTCCACCAGCGCGCCCACGGCAACGACCCACGCCGCATCGCCCCCAGCGGACCACCCGTCAGCATCGCCGCCACCAGGCGCTTCGAGCGCGACACCCTCGACCCCGACCAGGTCCGCCAAGCCCTCCTCGCCCTGGCCGTGGACCTGGGCGCGCGCCTGCGCACCAGCCACAAGAGCGCCCGCCACCTCGAACTGCAGATCACCTACGCCGACCACACCCACACCAGCCGCTCACGCACCCTCAAGGAACCCACCGCCCACACCCCCGCACTGCGCGACACCCTGTACACCCTCTACACCGCCCTACGCCTGGAACGCGCCCGCATCCGCGCCCTCACAGCACGCGTCGCCGGACTCGACCACGCCACCCGCGCCTACACCCAACTCACCTTCGACCGCACCACCGAAGACCACCGCCGCCTCGAACCCATCCTCGACAAGGCCAACACCCGCTTCGGAACCGCGGCGCTGCGCCCGGCGGCACTCGTCGCTCCCAACGCCGCGATCAGGCGGTGACCCTGGCATCGCGGGCCGCAATCCGGTTTCCGCCGTCACAGGAGCGCAATAGAGTCCGCAACCACCTACTGATCAAGAAGGGCGCCATGGCCGACAGCAACACTGCGCCGAACAGACGTCCCAGCGTGAGCGATCAGCACCTGCAGCTCCTCCACCACCCGGCCACCTCCCTGGCATCGGACGCCGTGACCCAGCTGCCCGTCGAGGACCTGGTCTACGAGGTCGCCGACGCCACCGTGCGCACCGGCGAGCCGGAGTACGGGCAGCTGCTGCTGGCCGAGCTGGAGCGCCGCAGCGACCACGCGCTGTGGGAAGCGGCCCTGGTGTGCCTGGGACTGCTCTCCTCCCGTCCCGTCTACGGCCTTCCCGAAGAGGCTGGCGTGGACCGCCTGCGGCAGATCGCCCGAACCACGCCCGACGCGGTCACCGCCCTGGTCCTCGAACTCCAGGCCCGGCACCGCAGCATCGGCAGGCAGGCCGCGCACCTGGTCTGGCAAGAAGCACCCGCGGACATTCGGCACACTGCCATGCTTCAGCTGCTCATCATGCTGTGCTGGTCGGTCGGATCCGAGCACGGCCGCCTGACTCCCGCGCAGACGGCGTCACTGATCAAGAACCTCGTCATCACACCCGGCGCCCCGCAGTGACCCAGTCGCTCGACCGGCCCGCGCCCCGCCGGATGACCGCCAACCGATAGTCCGACTTCCGCCTCACCCGGCGGGTCGCGGACACACTGACCCGCCCAGCGTGGATTGCTGAGCCCATGGACACACTGAACCCCCTGCGGTTCCGCGACGACCTGGCCGACCTGCTGCGGGACCACTACGGCCCGCCGAGAGACCGACCGCTTCATCTCAAGGTCGGCAGCCAGCTGGCCCAGACACTGGCCAGCACGCTCCAGAATGGCTACTTCGAAGAGCTTCTGACCGCAGCCATCGAAGCCGACCGACAGTGGTGCGCGCCGGTACCCCCGCACTCGCCGACCAGCTTCTCCTCCCTTGTGGACTTCACGCTGCGTCGAGCCGTCCAGGACCCCGAAGAGATTCCGGAGATCCGGATCGCCTGGCACACCCTGCTCGCACTCCACTCGACCCTTGGGACCGGCTTCGCTCTCTTCGCCAGCTGCATGCGCAGCGCCGCGCGGGAATCCGGTCGCGTCGCCGCCACCTCCTAGATCCCCACCCCGTCCCGGGCCCGCCGGGAGCCGGAACCGACGATCTACCGTGGAAGAGCACGAGCCGGAGGTGCTCCGTGGAGAAGGCCTCGATGATCTGCGAGGGATGCGGGCAGCCGGCCGCCTGGACGCCCTTCGGCCGCTGCTCCTGGGAGTGCTACGACCAGGACCGGAGCACCGAGCAGGAGCAGCAGGCGATGATCGACGCCGCACCGGATGCCTTCGCGTTCTTCATGGGTCTGGCGCCTGGGCGCCGGATCGACTCCTCCGAGTAATCCGTGCCGCCCTTCCGTCTCCCGATCGAGGTCGCGCTCGCCAAGCCGATCGAGCACCTGCCGGCCAGCGCCGCGGGCAGCTTGGCAGAGCCCAAGTGCGACGGCTGGAGAGCCATTGTGGTGGCCGGCCCCCACCCCCGGGTGTACAGCCGGCACGGCACCGACCTGACCCGCGCGTTCGCCGACGTCGCCGAAGCCGCCCGCCACCTCACCTCGTGCGTGCTCGACGGCGAGCTACTGGCCGTGAAGCCCGACGGCACCGCCTCCTTCACCCTGCTCCAGACCCGATCCGGCAAAGGACCGAGACCCGGCGCCGGATTCGCCGTCCACCTTGCTGCCTTCGATGCCCTGGCCCGCGGAGACGAGACCGACCTGCGCCCGCTGCCCTACCTGGAGCGTCGCGCCCACCTCCTGGAACTCCTGCAGAACGGCCCCGCGACGATCCAGCCGCTGCCGGCCACCGAGGACCTCACCGAGGCCCGCCGCTGGTTCGGCACCCTCGGGGGCGCCATCGAGGGCTGCGTCCTGAAGCCGGCCACCTCCCGCTACCTCGCCGGCTACGGCTCAGGGTGGCGGAAGTACCGCGTCCGGACCACCGTCGACGCCGCCATCGTCGGCATCGTCCCCGGCCGAACCCCCGCCGCGCAGGCCGCCGTCCTCGCCCAGCCTGACGCCCGCGGCCGACTGCGCCCCGTCGGCGTCAGCCTTCCCCTCGGCGGCCAGCTGCGCGCCGAACTCGCCGACCTGCTGCGCCCGGCCGGTGCGATGACCGAGCTGTCAGGCACCGTCGGCGGTCTGCCCGGCAGCCCGCCGGTGCCCTACCTGCCGGTGCATCCGGACGTCGTCGTGGAGATCTCGGTCGACCAGCACAAGCCCGAGTTCGGCCGCTACCGTCACCGGCCGCGCGTCCTGCGTGTCCGAGCTGACCTGACCCCTGACCAGGTCGCTCCAACCGAGACCTGAGCCTGCCGCGCCGCCCGAAGCGGACCCTTGGCAGCGATCGCCAACAGCATCAGCGTCCCCGCGCCTTCATGGCACGCCAGCCCCACCGTGCTGCTCGATCGCGTGGCGGAGAACGGTGCGGGCGGCATGGCGTAGTCGCCGCAGGTGGTGATGGGTGAACTGGGTTCCGGCCTGCGGCGCGAACAAGTCCATGTGCGGGAAGCCGAAGCTGTCCTCGGTGCCGAACATCGCTCCGGTGTGGCCGGTCCGGGACCGCAGCTCGTACGCCTGGCGGAGACGACCGCGCTCCTTGCTGGACAAGCCCGCACGGCGCAGCGCCTCCTTGAAGCGTGCCTGGGCCACACCCTTCTCAGTGGGACATTCCTCGCAGCAGTCGCAGGGGGCGGGTTCGACGTAGCGCTCGCCATAGCCCTCGATGGCTGCAACGTAAGCCAGGTGCGCCGCCGAGGGGTGGTCGCGCTCCAGGCGGACGGCCTCGTAGGCGGCATCGACGGCGCGATCCAAGCCGGGATCGACGTCTACCGCCTGCCACGCGCGGGACAGCCACACGGGCAGGTCGAGCGGGACGGCGCCTTCGAGCGGCTCCCCAGTCCACGGGCCGGGCCGGTCCGGGTCGCCGAGCTCGTGCCAGAGCCCCGTGGCGGGGACCTTGAGGCCTTCCGCACCCGGTTGGAAGTGCAGCGGCTGACTGCGGGGAATCCAGCACACGATGGGGCTGGTGAGGGTCAGCAGCGCACAGATCCGGCGAACCTGGCGCTGCGCCTCGCGGAAGCCGGGCGTCCAGCTGTAGGCGCTCACCGTGCCGGCGGCGATGAGCGGGTAGGTGTACGTGGGGATGAACGGGCCGCTGAGGTCGAGGCGCGAGAACCTGGTCTCGCGCATACAGACGCCACCTGGCCGCAGCTGGATCGGCCCGACCTGGACAGCGTCTAGGAGGGGGCCGAGCAGGGAGATGTCCGGGCCGACGATCGCCTCCCAGGTGAAATCCGTGTGGCCATGTCCGAGCTGAGCGACGGCGCGTTCGATTCCGCTGCGCCACTCGTCGAGTTCGCCTGGGGCAGGGGTTTCGCCGTGCCCGTGGAGGGTGCACAGGATGCCGTCAGGGTGCTGATCGACCAGAAGCAGGGTGGCCTCGACAGCTTCGGAGTGGCCGATTCGGACCTGTCCAGCGTGGGTCGTCTGGCCGCCGCCAGCGCGGTCGGGCAGCGCTCGGGCGAGGTGGTGGTGCCACTCATCTCCCTGCGCCAGGTAGTTGACGGAAAACGCTCCGAGATCGTGCTGCCACCCCACGCGCGGGCTCCTTCAGTCGGGACACAACCACACCGTCGTCTCGCCATGATGCAGCTGCGCACCGCGATCCAGTCCACTGAAATTTGAGCAAGATCACCTCGCCGGTGCCATCACCGCGCCGACTCGCGCACTGGCGGCCGCGGCGAATACAGCGGGTTCCGGATACGTGACGGTTACCAGCTAGACGAGCTGACCTCACTGCGGACCAGCTCGCCCCGGCGGGATCGCCGATGCGCTGAGCGGGTAGCGTCAGCCAGCCTAGAAGTGGGCAGGGTGACGGTCATGACGGACGATGACGACTTCGACCTCGCTTCGCTGCGCTCTTGGCCTCACCTCGTCGGCGTCGATGTCGACGAGGCCAGGGCCGTGATCGAGGCCGAGGACCCGGACCTGCACGTTGGGCCCGTGCCGACGGATCACGACGTCACGTGCGACTTCTGGCCGGACCGGGTGTGGCTGTGGTTCGACCCGGACACCCGCTTGGTCAGTCAGACACCCCGGGTCGGCTGACCAGGGGACCAGCTCACCACGGAATCGCCACTCCGAGCCGGCCGCGTCAGCCCAGCCGGGGCCACCATCCGCCGCCCCGCTCCTTTGGCGGTCCGGCCGCGACCTCACCCAGTGCCCGCTCCTCCTGCGCGGCGAGTTGCGCACGCTGGTCATCGGCGAACTGCACGACCAGGTCCAGGGTCGAGCGCCGCTGGTCTACACGCCGGCGAACGATCTGCTCGGCCGACTGCCGGCGATCGGCATCGCGCTGCTCGGCGGCCTCGCCGTCCAGCTGCCACGCGCCCATCGTCATGGCTGGCCACGTGACGAGGTCCGACGGCTCGGTGCAGGCCTCGACGAGAGCGTCGAGCTGTTCGCGGGCCTTGTGGGCCCGCTTGGCCGCCTCCAGGACGACCTGCAGGAGTGCCGGATCGTCAACCCACCTGCGCGGGGAGGACGCCCAGCGCGGCGAGGAGTCCAACTCGCTTAGCAGCTTGTTGAGTTCGCTCTCCACATCGCTCATGGACCGGAGTATGGACCAGTGCGGGGCTGCTCGGAGCCGGTATCGGGCAGGTACCACCCGTTCGGGACCGGACTCGCGGAATCCCCACCGACCTCGATCACGCGGTCCCTACAGTGGCCGGTGGGGCGCCGCGACCGGCGCCCGAGCGACCGCAGCAGGAGGGCCGGTATGGGAGTGGTCATGAAGGTGGAGCAAGCCCGCCGGGCGATCGGCGAAGCGGTCAGCGCCAGGATAACGTGGCAACGTCCCGGCGGTGTGCCGCGCCCATCTGCCCCACCGCCAAGCGCCGCGCGGGCCGCGGCCGCGGGTCATGTCCGACGATTTCGGTAGGCGGAGAGGTCCGCTACACCGGCCTTCCGCTCCGCCTGGCTTCGTGACTCTTCGTAGTCGAGAGTAAGTTACCGGAGGGCTTCGGCATAGATGGCGACGGTCCGGCGGAGCCGGGTGTTCTCTCGACGGAGGTCGGTGCTGATCTCCTGGGGAGTCCTCGCCCGCGAGGGCTCCCCTTCCGGCGATTCAGGGACCTGTCGAGGGTTGGCCTCCTCCTTGAACCAGTCGATCAGGTGCGGGAAGTTCTGGTAGTAGGTCGCGTGCGTGACGACTTCGTGGCGCAGCGCGGAGGAGGGACAGGACGTCGTGGTCGGCACCGCCGACCTCACCGACGACCAGGACCTCACCGACGACGAGCCGGGAGCGCTGGGTGCCGGTGCCCCCGTGGTCGGGTTACGGCTTGAGGTGGTCCCACCACCAGGCGATGGTGGGGTAGGGGAGGGGGCCGGTGCTGGGGTCGCTCGGTTTGTCGACCCGGGTGACGGTGTGGGGGGAGTCGGGAAGCAAATAGCGGGCGCATGTCATGGCGAAGTTGATGTTTCCGCTTGTTATGCGATCAAGCCCGGTGAGGTAGCGGCGGAGGTCGTCGTCGTCTTCGGCGAGGAGGTTCTCGCGTAGTTGGAGGTAGAGGGTCATCATGCGGTCGCGGATGGCGATGGCGTCGGTGACGGCCTGCTCGAAGGTGTGGTCGGGGTGGTCGTGGCGGATCGCGTCGAACAGGTTGTGCTTCTTGACCGCCAGGTCGCGCTCGCGCAGGTAGGAGTAGCGGTCGTTGTCCAGGCCGCCGGCGAGCATGCTGGCCTCGGCGGCCGCGCGGACAGCTGGACGGGCCCATTGCCGCTCGCTGAGTTCGATGCCCTCGGTCGCGTCGATGTAGGAGGCTGCGGCATACGCCCCGACCGAGCCGATCCGCATGGCCAGGTAGTCGTTGACGGACAGAGCGGCCCCCTGTCCGAGGAGGCTGGCCTCCCACGTCATCTGGTAGAGCCACAGGCACTGGCCCGCGGCGAAGCGCTCCCATTGGATTGGGGTCATGAGACTGCGCAGGCGAAGGCACACCTCCCGCAGGGCGATGTCTGCGGGGGCGGTGGCGTCCGGCCACGAGTGCGGCGACCGGAAGGTGCGCTCCCAGCGGCCCATCGAGGCGAGGAAGTCGCGTACCGGTCGGCCCGATCCGGAGAG
The DNA here is from genome assembly GCF_019192735.1 of Kitasatospora aureofaciens. Taxonomy (GTDB): domain Bacteria; phylum Actinomycetota; class Actinomycetes; order Streptomycetales; family Streptomycetaceae; genus Kitasatospora; species Kitasatospora aureofaciens_A. Next base: position 90,760 of record NZ_JAHTKP010000001.1, on the reverse strand, counting down.
CTCGTTGGGGATCCAGCCCCACGCGTTGTAGTCGGACAAGGCCTGCCCGAGCTCCCCGGTCGCGTGCGGGAATATGTGCGCGGTGAGTGTCGCGCCGGTCAGGGCGAGCATCGTGGTCTGCCAGGCATCGCCCTCGCCGAGATCGAACTGCTGCGCCCAGGCCAGCGTTCTTTCTCGCATGCGCTCCGCGTCGGGATGGATCTCTGCGGTGAGCGGGCTGTAGAAGGACAGAAGCTGGGCGATCACGCTGTCCGGCAGATCGGGGTGGGTCACTGACTTCTCCTCACGGGCCTGTGCGGGCAGGGTTCATGTCGGGTTCCTGGAACTGCGGGGAGAGGCCGCCCCGGCCCACGGGGATGACCGGCGGTGGGTGGGCGGCGGGAGCGTGCCGGTTGGGTTGGTGGCGAGCGGCCGGGTTGTTCGCTTTCACGCGGACGGCAGCGGGGCCGCCTTGGCCGGGGTGCGGGTCAGGTGCGACAGGGCGCGGGTGTGGGCGCTGGCGGGGAGTTGGGAGATGGCGTAGCGGGCCAGCCGGGCGTGGTGGTCGGCCATCGCGTGTGCGGTTTTGAGGGCGCCGGTCTCCTCCAGCAGGGCGCGCATCCGGTGCAGTGCGGTCTGCGGGTCGGTCTTGTCGGACAGGGTGTGGCGCAGGGCGGCGCGGGCGGCTGTATCGGCGCGCTGGTGGGCGAGCAGGACGGGCAAGGTGGGGCAGTGGTTGCGCAGGTCGCTGTCGGCAGGCTTGCCCATCAGGTGGGCGGTGGCCGACTCGTAGGGGAGGAGGTCGTCGCGGATCTGAAAGGCGATGCCGAGATGGTCGCCGAAGGTCCCGAGCAGATCGGTGGCGTGGTCGTCGCCTCCGCCGAGAATGGAGCCGACGCGGCAGGCGGCCTCGAACAGGGCGGCTGTCTTGCCCCGGGCCATCGCCAGGTAGTCGTCGACGGAATGGTCCAGGTCGCCTCTCATCGTCAGTTCCTCGAAGGCTCCCCGGCAGATCGCGGTTCCGGCTCCCGCCTGTACTGCCATGGCCCGCTGGACGCGATCGGCGGGAACTCCGCGGCGGGCGCATTCGGCGAGCGCCGCGAACCACGCGAAGAACAGGGCGTTGCCGGCGATGATGGCCTGCGCGGGCCCGAACGCGGTGTGCACCGCCTTGCGGCCGCGCCGCTCGCCGTCGCGGTCGATGATGTCGTCGTGCATCAGGCTGCCGACGTGGGCACCCTCGATCCCGGCCGCGGCCGGCAGTACGGCGCCCAGGTCCCCGCCCACCACCAGCGCCGCATGCACCACGAGTGAGGGCCGTAAGAGCTTGCCTGTCGGGATCACCGCGTACCGGTGCACCGCGTCCAATCCCGTCACACCGTCCGGCCACAGGCGATCGAACTCCGCTTCCAGCAGACTGACAATCGTGGTCGGGGTCGGCTCCCCCGATACCCGGGCGGCCCGGCCGCCGGCGGGCCGCCTGGGTATCGGTACGTCCCCCTGGCTTGACAGTTCGGTCATGCACACCCCCTCTATCAGCAGCTTGTATGAACGTTCCAATGTGCTGGGCTAACACCACCAGCCCCACCGCCGCGACGGAACGGCTCACAGCCGCTTCATCGGAACACGGGCCCCGCCCGCCGCACGGGCCTCGTGCTCCCACACCACTCCTTCCAGTGGTTTCGGGCACAGACCTGCCCGCCGCCCGCTCGTCCCGGCGCCGAACCGACGCTGTTCGAGGCGGACCTAACTTCGTGACGCTGGGTGACCCCGGGCAGGTCGAGCCGCCCGGCTCAGGCAGGCGTGCTGGTGAGCGAGCCCTGGTAGCTCTCATCAGTACCTCGCGGACAACGGACGGATTGAACGACCCCCATAAGAAGTCATCTCATTTGGTGAGTCGGCGGTAGCAGATGATGGCTGCGGCGATGCTGGCGAAGGCCGCGAAGTGGTCGGCCTTGCGTTCGTAGCGGCGGTGGAGTCGGCGGAAGCCGTTCAGCCAGGCCACGGTCCTCTCGATCACCCAGCGGTGCCGGCCAAGGCGCGTGGAGGATTCGACGCCTCGGCGGGCGATGCGGGCGGTGATCTGGCGCCGTCGCAGGTAGGTGCGGATGAAGCGGTGGTCGTAGGCCTTGTCGCCGTGCAGCTTGGCGGGCCTGCGCCGCCGCGGGCCGCGCCGGGAGCGGATCGGCGGGATGGCTTCGGTGAGCGGGATCAGGGCCTGGCTGTCGTGGACGTTGGCGCCCGAGATCGCGAGCGAGAGGGGTAAACCGGTGCGTTCGGTGAGCAAGTGGATCTTCGAGCCGTATTTGCCCCGATCGACAGGATTCGGACCCGTCAGTTCCCCCTTTTCAGGGCACGCATGTTGACCGAGTCGACTGCGCAGCGGGACCAGTCCAGCTCGCCGCGGCTGCCGAGTTCGTCCAGGAGGACGCGGTGGAGCTTGGCCCACACCCGGGCCTTGCTCCACTCGGTGAAGCGCCGGTGGGCCGTCGGACCGGACGGCCCGAAGCAGGGCGGCAGCTGGGCCCACGTACACCCCGAGGTCGCGACGAAGATGATCGCGGCGAGCACCTCGCGGTCACCGTGTCGCCGGCGGCCGCCGCCCTGCGGCCGGGTCGGCGCCGCCGGCACCACCCGCTGGAACAGCTCCCACAACTCATCCGGCACCAGGCGCTCCACGATCGTCACGCGAGCAGCCTACAAGCCCAAATGAGATGACTTCTAAGATGTTTGGTTGACCGGTGCCCCGGTCCGCTCGGGAGCGACCGCGACCGCGGGGCGGTGACGGGCCCGGCGTCGGGACCGTGCGGGCGCGTGCCGGCCCGTTCACGGTGTCTGTGCGCTCCAGGCGGTGGCGCGGATGTCGATGACGGTGAGACCGGCGGTCAGAGCTGCGGTGATGCCTTCGTCGGTGTTCTCGAAGGCCAGGCAGCGGGTGGGGTCGGTGGCGAGTTTGGCGGCGGCCAGCAGGTAGCAGGCGGGGTCCGGTTTGAGGCGCTCGACGTGTTCGCGGGCGATGATGGTCTGGAACAGTCCGGTGAGGCCGATGGCGGCCAGGCCGGCGTCGACGACTCGGCCGTCGTTGGCCGAGGCCACGGCGATGGGCGCGGTGGTGGCGAGGTGGCGTGCCAGGTTTGTGACGCGCGGCAGTTCGCGTACCTGGTGGCTGCGGCTGAGCCAGTGCCCGCGCGCGATGGCCACGAACTCGCCGTCCGTGCAGGGAAGTTGCAGGTCGAGGTCCGCGTGCAGGCGGTGGCGGAGCTGGGTGAGGTCGGCGAGCGGTGCTTGCTGCAGCCATGGTTCGGGGACGGTGAGGTTCAGGTCGGCGAGGGTGGCGCGGGCGGCGTCGGTGTTGAGGGCGCTGGTGTCGGCGAGGGTGCCGTCGAAGTCGAAGACGACGGCTTCCGGGCGCAGGGCCGCAAGCAGCAGGTGGTCGGCCGCATCCGGGGCCGGCGGGTGCCGGACCCCGAGGTGGGGGATGGTGGTGGGGTACGGGGAGGTCACGGGCGGGTCCCCGGGTGCGGGAAGGTGTCGCGCAGGCCGCGGGCGGCGAGAGCGTGGATCTGGGGGCGGGTGGCGGTCAGGAACGGGCGGGGCCCGAACATCAGGGGCCGGTCGCTCCAGGTGCCGTCCTGGGTCTGGGTGTCGACGAGGAACCGCACGGCCTTGTCCACGGCGGAGGCGGTGTCCGGGCGATGGCCCTGATGGGCGGCCAGCGCGGTGAGGGCGAGGCCGGTGGCGGCGGGGCTGGAGTACGGCTCGCCCTCGATGCGCGGCCAGCCGCCGTCGGAGCGCTGCTGCGCGAGGAGCGCGTCGACGGTGGCGGGGTGTAGAGCGTGGGGGTGGGCGGTGGTACTCGTCTCAGCCGCGCCGTAGGCCGCCGGGACGTACCAGTCGCTGGACCAGTGGCCGCTCGCTCCGCGCTGAGTGAGCCATCGTCGTGCTGGGTTGGTGTCGACGCCCGGCAGGGCGGCGGCGTCGATGCCGGCGACCATGTGGGCGACGACGTCGGGGGCGGGAGTGTCGTCGTGGTCGAGCCAGGTGGTCCACAGTCCGTCGGGCCGCTGGTGGCGGCGCGCGTAGGCGGTAGCTGCGGCGCGCACCTGGTCGGCCCAGGGGGTGTGGGCGAGGGCGAGCAGGGTGTTGCCGGTGGTGTCGTTGTCGGAGTCGAGGGCGGCGGCGCAGCCCCAGCCGCCGTCGTCCCTCTGGTCGTGGGCGAGGAAGTCCAGCGCGGCGGGCAGGGCTGCTTGGTCGAAGTGGGGGTGTCCGCGCAGGGCGCGGACCATCAGGCCGGTGTCCCAGGTCTCGCTGACCATGAACCGCCAGGTGCCGTCCGGGTGCTGGCCGGCCAGCAGGTTCTCCCGGGCCCGCAGGGTCGCCCGGTGCGCGGGCGCGGCGCGGTTCAGGGCCAGGTGCAGCATCCCGGTGACCAGCGGCATGCCGTAGAAGGAGCCGTCCGGGCCCTGAGCCCGGGCGAGTTCCCCGATGGCGGCGGGCGGGATCGGCAGGTCGAGGGCGCTGCGCGCGATGGCTTGGAAGGCGAGCAGCATCGTCCGCTGCCAGGGCTTGAACCGCTGCCCGCGCTCGGTCGCCAGTACGTGGCCGGCCTGGTCGAGCAGTCGGCGGGGATCGACTCCCTCGCAGCCTGTCGCGCAGGCCAGGGCGTGCAGGTAGAGAGCGCGCCTGGCCCGCGGCCCATCCGAGGTGTCCGGGTCCGTGAACGCGGCGGCGGCACCGGTGGTGGCCGCGGCGACGAGCCAGCTGTCGGCGGCCTGAGCGAACCGGTCGTGGCGTTGCACCTCCGCGCCGGCCAGCCAGCGAACGGCACGCTCCCGCGCCGCCTGCGCTCCCTCAACTCCGGCCAGAGAGCAGGCGACGACGGCGTTCTCCAGGACGCGCGGCTCGGTGAACACCCGCCAGGCGCCGTCGGGGCCTTGCGTGGCTGCGGCGAACTCCGACGCTTGCCGCAGTGCGCGCGCGGCCGCGGCGGCGTCACTTACAGGCACGGAAGGGGCTGGCTGTCCCGCACGGGCGACCACCAGCGAACTGACGGAAAGTGACATTCTGGACCCTTTCGTAGGCAACCCGGTGACCCTTCCCGCCGAGCCGAACGGCGAACCCCGTCGGCCCCCGACCGATTCTCACAACCGATCGAGCACAGGCGAAGGAGGCGGAGGGAGGGGAGGCTGGGGCGCAGGGCCGGCCGGTGCGGGCCGGCCCCCGGAGTGACTCCCGAACCGGTACAGGCGCTGCTCAACAGGACCAGCCGCATAGTCCCGCTGCGCGCGACGCGGTCGATGCCCCTGCTCCAACCAGTCGATGCATCGACTCACTGAGTGGTGTGCATCGTGAAGTGGCAGGTCACGGGCCTGGTGTGCGTCGGCGTCGGGGTGCTCACGCTGGTTGCGGGCGGATGACTTCGGTGAAGATCGTCGGTCAGCGGGCGACTTCCCGGTTCGTCAGGACCAGCAGGGCCCGCACCAGCGCGGTCGCCCACTTCGGGTCGGTGCGGACCTTGCCGAGCACGCGCCAGTTCTTCAGGTGCGCGAAGCCGTGCTCGACCGGCGCCCGGACCCCGGCCAGCGCCTTGTTGGACAGCTTCTGCCCCCGGGTAAGAGGCCGGTTGCGGGCCGCCTTGTAGCCGGTGATCACCGCCGGGTCGGCGTCCGGGCCGCTGTCGTCGAGGCCGACGAAGCCCAGGTCGGCGATCGCGCCGAGGCCGACCGCGCGCAGATGGGCGGTCAGTTTGTCGTGGCGGCACGCGGTGATCTCCGAGGTGCGTCCGGGTCGGACCGCGCTCACCCAGACCAGGCGGCCCTTGTCATCGGTGAGCGCGATCACGAGCAGGCCGTGGCATTTGTGCTTGCCGGAGTAGTTCTTCCGGTTCTCGGTCCCGGTGCGGCGGCGGGTGCGTATCAGAGAACCGTCCAGCAGGACCACCCCGCCACCCGATCGGGCGATCTTCTTGAGCGCGCGGTCCAGGCGCGGGGCGCGGGCGGCCAGCAGGCCGACGACCTCGCGCACCCACCGGGTCACGGTGGTGCGGTGCACCCCGTTCCCGCCCGCCATGTCGCCGGGCCGCTGGTCACAGCGCAGCACCGCCAGCACGATGCCGGCGATCCTCCCTGCCGACAGGGCCCGCCACCGCGATCCGATCTTCTTGCAGTGGCCGCGTATCAGGTCGGCGAGCCAGTTCAAGGTGGCACTCGACAGCGGCAGGCGGGCGGTGTAGACAAGACCGTCGGGGCCCTCGACGAGACCGTTGTTTTTCTTCACACCAAGCTCAACTGCCGCCGGGGGCCCTCCGGTTACGCCCTGAGGCGTGCAGGACCTGGACGGCTACAGCCGTGCGGTGAACTTCCCGTCGCCGCGTTTGTGCAGCCAGCCGCGGTCCGCGAGCTTGACCAGTTTCGCCCGCAGCGGCTCCAGCTTCCCGCGCACCTCCACCTGAAGGCCCAGCTCCTCGCCCACCGCCCGCACCTGCACCGGACCGCCGGCGGCTCGCACGATCGCCAGGATCCGGCGGTAGTCGTCGGGCAGCGCGGTCTCGTCAACGCTGTCGCCACGGTGCGGGACCAGCAGCATCGCACGCCCGCCGACCTGCGCTGACGCCGGTGCGACGGCAGCCCGTTCCCCAGCTGTCCGCTCGCTCATCCGCGTCAGGACCCTCTCGGCGACTACGAGTTCGTCCCGCTCGGCCTTCACCTCGTCCAACTGCTTGACCAGCTGTTCTTCCAGCTCGTCCAATTCCGCGCGCCGCGCGGCGATCCGTTCCAGTACCTCGGGGTCCACCATGCCCGGGAGCGTAGGAGCATCGCGGGCTGGAACGGGCCAGAACCCACGAAGACCTCCCTGCCCGACGATCTACACGGCAGACTGCCGCGCGTGACCAGCACGAGCACCGGGGCACGGAATCACACCAGGCCCGTGACCTGCCACTTCACGATGCACACCACTCACTGGGAGCGCGCCCGAAGGCTCCTGACCCGGGCGTTGCCGGCGTCCGGCGGCGACTTCCTCGACGTGGGCTGCGCCAACGGCCACCTCATGGAGACACTCACCGCCTGGGCGGCCGAGGACGGCATCCGCATCGAGCCGTACGGCGTGGACATCTCCAACGCCCTGGCCGCACTCGCGCGTGAGCGCTGCCCGCGATGGGCGGGCCGGATCTGGCACGCGAACGCGATGGGCTGGCAGCCACCCCGCACCTTCGCAATCGTCCGCACCGGACTGGACTACGTCCCGCCCCAACTGCGCGGCGCCTACATCGAGCACCTGCTGACCCAGGTGGTGGCACCAGGAGGCCGGCTGATCGTCGGTGTCTTCAACGAGGAACGCGACCAGCACCTGCTGGAGCGTGAAGTCACGATGATGGGCTACCGCGTGGGTGGACGAGTAACCGCGCCGCATCGGCACCCCGCCGTGCTGTACAAAGCGTTCTGGCTCGACCGGGCAGCGGCGCCGGACCCTGCCCCTTCGTCCAGGACAAGCTGCTGAGACTGGGCAGATGCGCCCCGGGCACGGGCAAGGAGCACACGACGGGCGGGATACACCAACGGTCCTGATGCCCGCAGGCGTCTCAACCAAGCAGACACCGAGGCAACTTGATGCGGGCCGCGAGAACAAGCTACTCCAGGCCATCGATCCGGGAAGCCCTACAGTGCAACCGTCATGCCCAACCCGCCTTACCCAACGTGCTCCTCACCCGAGCCGCCCGGAGAGCTGAAGACTTTGAACGGATGCTGATGCAGTGTCAGGTCAGCTTGGTCCCTCGATCTTGTTTCGAAATCCCGTTGCCGACGGAAGCTGCCGCAGACGATCCTCCCGGCATGGACCTTCCACAGCAGGTGATCGAACTGCACGACCTGACGCTGCGCCGCTTCAACGGCGAGGCGGACCTTTCGGAGCTCTTCCGGGTCATTGAGGAGTCGCTGGAGCACCTGCGTCCGTGGATGCCCTGGATCGCTGAGCACAGCCTGGCCAAGACCGCCGACTTCCTGGCCCGCCGCCCGGAGCGCTGGGCGAGCGGGGAAGACTTCACCTACGCGATTGTGCTGGATGGCGCGATCGTCGGCGCCTGCGGGCTGTTCCGGCGCGGCGACACCCCGGACAACGGCCGCGAGATCGGCTACTGGCTCCACCCCGGCGCTACCGGCCGTGGCGTGGCCACCCGGGCCGCCCGCGCCCTGGTCGAACAGGCCTTCCGCTTCCCCGGCGTCGACTACGTCGAGGTCGTCCACGACATGGCCAACCGCGCCAGCGGCGCCGTACCGGCCCGCCTCGGCTTCACCGAGCACCTCCGTCGCCCCGCCGAGCGCCTTGCCCCTGCCGAGACCGGCGAAGACCAGATCTGGCGGATGACCCGCCACCAGGCGGTGACCCTGGCCGCCCACCAGGAGCTTCGCACAGCCGCCGTCACTGAGACAGGACAGTGATCAAGGTCGCTCGGCCAAGGCTGCCGGTAGCGGAGTTTGCCTGTGCTACGTTCCGTAGTCCCAATCGAACACAGGTGACCCCGGCGGTGCTCCAACACCCCGGGGTCCGGCAACAGGAGTATGAGCTCCCGATGCAGGTACATCGTAGCGCCCACGCGCGCAACTTCACCGTGCTACCCAACGCCGTCCTGCAGGACCGGCGGCTGAGCTTCGCCGCTCGCGGGCTCCTTGCCGATCTGCTGTCCAGGCCGGAGCGCTGGCGCGAGGACGCGCGGCAGATCGCGGACTCCAGCACCAACAGCCGTGCGGCAGTGCGCAAGGCGCTCAAGGAGTTGATCGAGGCGGGGTATTACCGGGTCGACACGGTCCGGCTGCCCGACGGCACGATCCGCAGCGAGGCCCATGTGTACGACACCCCGCAGATACCCGGCCTGGAGGAGGCCAAGAAGCTGCTGGAGGCGGTAAAGCCGCAGGTGGAGCCGAGTGTGCCCCGTCCGGCGTCCGGTGCAGCGGACTCCGGTGATGCTGGCGTCCCTGTTGTAAAGAACCTGATCCAAGAACCCTCCCTCCCTGCCCGTGGTGACGGCGAGGGTTGCCCTGCCGCGCCGCCCGCCCGGCGGCCGAGGCCCAAGGGCGGGCGGGCAGTCGCTTCGCTCGCAGACCTGGACGACGGGCCCTTGCGCGCGGCGGCCCTTGCCCTGTACCGGGTGCTCAAGGACCAGCCGCGCCTGCGGCTGGGCGAGGCGGAAGTTATCGAGCTGGCGCCGCTGGTGGTGCGCTGGCTGGCGGTGGGCTGCGGCCCGGCGGAGCTGGCCGCCGCGCTGCTGCCTGGTCTGCCCGAGACTATCCACTCGCCGGCCAGGGTGGTCCGTGAGCGCTTGGAGCGCAAGATGCCGCCCGCGCTCGAGCCACAGGAGGAACCTGCCCCCCGGGCGCACGAGTGCGCCAAGTGCCGTGCTCCGATGCAGCGTTCGGGCCTCTGCCGCCCGTGTGCAGGGCTTCCCGAGCCGGTGCTGACGATTGGTGGCGGAGCCGCCTGCACGGCCGCGGGCGTCGCCCGGGTACGGGCGGCGATGCGCTCGGCCGGCGGCGACGCAGGGGCGATCGCGGCAGCATGAACGCGCGGGCGAAGTCGCTGGATGCCGTCCCCGTGGCACCAGCGACTCCGCCCGCGCGATGCGCTGACCTGACCGAGTCGGCCACCGCTTGTGCGGTCTCCCGGCTTGGTCAGGTCAGCAGAACTGGAGGAGTCCTCGACCACGGCCGCATGCGCGGCGTGATGCGACGCGACTCATGCTTCACCCGTGGAAGGGACTGCCGGCGGCCAGGACGAGGCGCACGCGGCGGAGGGCGTCCAGCTCTTCGAGGGGGTTGCCGTCGACGACGAGGACGTCCGCGCGATATCCCTTGGCCAGCCGTCCAGCATCGGACCCGATGCCCAGCGCGTGGGCAGCGGTGATGGTGGCCATGTCGATGATCTTCGGGAGGGGGATGCCCAGGTACTGGTAGAACTCCAAGCTGTTGACGATCTTGTCGAACACGGCCCGCGTCACCCCGGCGTCTGTACCGGCGATCATTGGGACATCCAACTGCGCCATCCAGCGCATCGACGCGAACAACTCCTCGGCGCGCTCCTGGCCGACTCGTTCGGCGAAGGCCCGCCAGTTCGGGCTGGTGGCGGTGCAGACGTGGATCCCGGCGGACTTGATTGCGGCGACCAGGTCCTCGCGGAGGTCGAAGCCGCCATCCTCGGCCATCCACGTGCAGTGCTCGATCGTGTCGACGCCCGCGGCGACGGCCGCCTCGATGCCCTCGGTACCGTGTGCGTGCACGGCGACCGGCAGGCCAACGCAGTGGGCTTCCTCGACCACGATGCGGAGGTCGTCCACGCTGAACTGGGACTGCCAGATCGCCGGGCCGCCCTTGGTGAGGCCGCCCCCGGTGGCCATCACCTTGATGACGTCGGCGCCGGCCTCGACATTGCGGCGCACCAGGCCACGGATGGCGTCCGTGCCCTCGACCTCGCCACCGAGGAACCAGCAGTGGCCGCCGGGCGAGGTCAGAGGTGTCGTCGCGGACAGGACGCGTGGGCCTGGAAGGGTGCCTTCGGCGATCGCGTCGCGGAGCCGGACGACGAGCCCGTTGCGGTCGCCGAGGTCGCGCACCGTGGTCACCCCAATGCTGAGCAGTTGGCGGGCCCGGTCGGCCATCCCCTGAAGCAGGACCTCGTCGTCGCTGTCCTGGAGCGCCGCGACGGGGTCCGAGCCGGCGTCGAAGGCGAGGTGGACGTGGGAGTCGATGAGCCCTGGCAGCGCTGTACCGCCGACGAAGGACCTCCTCGGTGTCGCTTCGGGTGCCTGTGCCTCGACCGCGTCGCGCGGGCCGACCGCAGCGATGACGCTGCCCCGGATGAGCACCGCGCCGTCCTCCACGCATTCCCCGCCTGGCCCGGTGAGGACTCGGCTGGCCGTGATGAGTAGGTCAGTCATGATCATTCCTATCCGTGCGTCGCGAGTGCGTCGGAGAGGGCCACGAGCTGCCTCGCGTCGGCATCGAGGCTGGCGTCTGTCGGCAGCGCGATGGCGAGCGCCTGGCTTGTCGCGGGCTCACCGGCCGCGCGGGCCCGCAGCGCCGGGCGCAGGTGGCCGGCGAGGTCTTCGGGCTCGGCGCCATCCTTCACACCCCGCTGGGCTAGGTACGGGCTCACCCTCACCAGGCCGTCGCGGCATTCGATCACGCGCCGGTAGTAGTTGCGGTGCACCCCGCGAAGGGCGAGCAAGTCGCGCCATGTGCCGGGGGCCGGCGCGCGGTCGAGGGCATCCTCGGGAAACGCTTCATGCAACATCTGCCACAGCGGACCAAGACCCCGGTAGGCCCGACGGTGCTGGCGCCAGACCCGGAAGGCGGCCACGCGCAGCATGACCCCGGGGTAGCTCAGACCGATGATGAACGCGGGCACTGCAAGTGCGAACAGCAACGCAACGACGGCGTTCAGCCCGGCGGGAACGGCGTCACCGTGCCAGCCGATCAGGTCCATGGCCACGCGGCACACGTTGGCCATCGCCATGCTGGCGAGTGAACTGGCGGTCAGCCACAGGCCGATGCTCGATGGCCGCTGCGACATCCGGGCGCAGCGGGCGGTCCACAGGGCGGTGGTCGCGAACGCGTAGACGAGGTATGTCTGCGCCGCCATGAAGAAGATCGCAACTGCCGGGGTATGCAGGTCCGCGGTCCCGTACGGGCGCCCACGAACGCCGACCGGGGCGGCGACGGTCGCCACTGTGATGATCAGCACTGCCACCGAGAGCGGTACCGCCTCCAGCCGGGTACGGCGGCTTGCTCGTTGGCGATCGGTGGCGGAGTGAAGGTAGAAGGACAGCAACCAGTAGACGGCAGCCAGGAGCAGGACGTTCGAGACCAGGCTGGCGGTGCCGGCTACCAGACCATCGAGGGCATGCTTCTCGGGCGGAAACCCCGTGGAGAACGAGACCGCCGTGCACACGAGGCAGGCTGTGACGGCGCGCAGGGCACGGTCCCGAGGGGCCTGGAAGAGCTGGTAGACCTTCCAGAGCACGGCGAGGAGGAAGAGCGCGGCGGTCAGATACATCACAGCGTTCACTACAGCCACCCCCGCCGGTCACCGAGGGCGGTCTGGACGCGCTGCACGGACGGATCACTGGCCCGCCGGGGCGTCACTCGGTCCAGTACGGATGCCCACTCCAGAATGATCGTGGCGACGAGTTCCGCCTGGCGCTCATGCTCCTCGTCGTAGGAGGTCCGCCGTAGCGCGCGGGTGACCACACCCGGGCAGTTGCCGGTCATCGCCTGCAGGAAGGAGTCATCGACGTCGACGCCTTGGTGGTCGGCCATGATGTGGCCGACCTCGTGCAGGATGATGTGGTTCTGGTGAGCCTTGCTGGTCTCCTGCTGGTACAGGATGTAGTCAGCCGACTCGGTCGCGATCCAGACGCCGAACGGGCCGGGCGTCGGAAGCGGGTACGGCACCAGGCGGATCGGACGTCCGCGCTGGTCGCCGAGCTGCTCGCAGAGTGCCTCCACCTGAAGCGGAGGCTGTATGTCCAGGGCCCGCAAGTCCCGTTTGCAGCGGCGTCGGAGCTTTCGCTCGTTCAAGGTCTCTCCTGTGTAACTACGGCATGACCCTCCCCTGCTCTGCCGGTTGGTTGAATTCGATGTCGATCAGTCGTTCGTGGCGTTCCGGCGCTCGGCCTGCTCGAGCTGGTAGACCACGTCCAGCAGGCCCATCACCTGCTGGAGCCGCTCCGGCGACAGCTCTCCAGCCCTCATCGCCATCAGCTTGACCTCACCCCGGCCGATGGCCTTGCTGACGCGCTGCTGCTCGGCTTCCAAGGCGTCCAGCTTCCCGCCGATCTTGCTCGTCACGCTGTCGTCCACGAAGTACGACACAGGTACACCGAAGAAGTCGGCTAGCGCCGTGAGGTGGGTGAGCGTCGGGTTGGTCTTCTGGGCCTTGCGCAGCTGCCAGATGTAGCTCTGGGAGATGGTCGTCTCGCCGTCCGCGCTGATGGCTGCGGCTACCTGCTCGTTGCTGTACTCCTTTCCGTCGTCGCGCTTGATGGTCCGGAACAGATGGTTGAGTTTGTCGGCAAAGCTGCCGGCCTCCTGCTCGGTCAAGGCGTCCCCCTTTCTAGTCGATGGACCCGGCAACTATACCCGGGTGAAGGGGGGCGGGTGCGCGGGTTCACCACAGTGGAGAGGGTGCTATGCTCCCGACATTTCCACTGGTGCGAGGGCTGGCGCGCGGCAGGCTTCACAGCAGTGGATGTGCTTGTTGGAGGGCGGGGTTGCGATCCCAGGAGGGGAGCCGTCCACGAGCGCGAGGCAACTTGATCATCCGAACCTCTGCGAGCGAGAAATGATGCCCACCCTCACTCCGCCGGCGAAGCAGCGATCGGCCAGTCCGTCCAGCCCGGTCGGCGCCAGCACCAGCCATGCTCGGGTGTTCGCCCTCCAGGAGGCGTTCAGCATGCTCCACGGCGGTGACCAGAGCGTGCTCGACCTGGCGACCGCGACCGGCATGCCGGACTCGACCGTCCATCGCATCCTCCAGTCCGGCCTATCCGGTGGCGCCATCGACCAGATCTGCCGAGGGAAGTACCGGCCCGGCCCGACCATCATCAAGATCGCCATGCACGCCATGGCGCACGTGCCCAGTGCTGCCACGACGCAGCGACTGCTGACGGGCCTCCACGACGCGACCGGTGGCGCCGCTCTGCTCTTCGCCCTCACGCCGTTCGGCGGGCTTCGGCGGCTCTGCACCGACTACGCCTGGGGAGATCTCGACCCGGGCGAGCTCGGTGTCTTCGCTCATCCCTTGGTCACGCACTCGCGGTCCTTGCGCACCGGTGCTTCTGGCAGAGTGATCCTCGCCCACCTCCCGGCGCCCTTGCAGGAGCTTGTGTTCGCGGAAGAGTTGCCCGCCGACGCCGCACCTGGTGCCATCCGCGACAACGACGCCCTCGCCGCGACCCTCACTCAGATCCGGCAGAGCGGGTACGCCGTCGCACAGGAGGAAGTCGTGCCCGGCTGGGACGCCATCGCGGCACCCGTTATGTGGGGCGACATAGCCATGGGTTCGGTCCTGCTGGCCAAGCCGAAAGCCGACATGCCGGCCGACCTGAGCAAGCTGATCGAGCACACCCGCGACACCGCCCGGAAGCTGAGCGCACTCACCGCCGCGCCGACCTCACACATCTGACCGCTGGTCAAGCCGTCCGCCAGACGGCACCTGCTCGCGCGTGCTCGTCGACGACACCGATTCACACACTCGCCGTGGTCTGGGAGTGCCGGGGGGCACTCCCAGACCACGGCTTTTCCCTACCGTCGATCGGGCGCCAGGCATAACCGGCTCGCGAACCCAGAAACGGCCGCTCCGCCCGAGTTCCATTCGCTGGCCGGTAGGGCGGAGTTCCTCGGGTGCGATCGACCAAATTCGCCAGGATGCCTTCGCTGAACTCTAGCCGCTGATTTCGCGAGAGCGGGCGGGATGCCCAGGGGCTCCAGAATCCGGGATGTGGTCTGCGTCATTCTTCAAGGCAAATGCGGCCACCCGGCGACTCGGATACGTGCCCCGAACGGCCCCAGGCAGGCGCCGCGGATGATTTCTTTTCCTTGGTGGGGGGCGGGGCTGGGTGCGCCAGTAGCGGCCCGCCGGACCCTCCGGGGGAGTAGTGGGGCGGGTGCAAGTCCGGCGCAGGTCAGCGGCCATGTCCTGCGCCCATGTCCATGTCATCATCACGGACTCTGGCTTGATCATTTCCCGCCACGCGGGAAATGAAATCGCTGCTTCCGTGATCATTTCCCGCGTGGCGGGAAATGAAACTACTACCCGCGTAGATATGCCGAATTCGTTGACTGGTTCCCGCCGAGGCACATAGAGTCATTTTCGCGCCACGGGATGTGGCTGAAGTAAATGACGGGGGGTCAGTTCGGGGTTCAACATATCGCACGGCTGCCTCGATTGGCAGCCTTTTTACCGCGCGAGGACAACGAAAAGGCGCCTGGGAGCGGGAACTCCCAGACGCCATCGTGCACTCGTGTCACGATCAGAGCAGTCGGCTTGCCTTTGGACGAGCCCGGCCGACTTGCTCACGCACAGAGAGAAGCCTGCCATGTTTGTGACCCTGCGTAAAGAGGGGGACGGCCAGGCCCGCGTTGCCAGTGCCCGCCCGACCGCATCTGTTCAGGTCTCCAGCGGCACGGTCCGGATGATCGAGAGCAGAATCCACGCCGTGGCACCGTCTACGGCGGTGGTCCGCGTCAGCGTCTCCGAGCCCACTGACCTCTGGATGGCTCGCGCCTATTGCGCGGCAGGCGAGAACGTGCCGCTGCCGCAGGGCGTCGAGGAGGCTGTGGCCCGCTGGGTCGCCTGCGACCTGCCCGGTCTCGACTGGCGCTACCAGCACGACCTCGACCTGGCCACCGGGCATATCGCTCCGGCCGGGTGCCTCCCGAAGGCGGTGTGCTGATGGCGACGCACGACGGGCGCATCCGCACCCACAAGCCCGAGATGGCCCGCGACCCCAAGCTGGCTGAAGTCAGCCTCACGGCCGAGCGAACCTTCATCTACCTGCTCAACTTCGTGGACGACAAGGGTCGGCACATCGATGATGCCGGGATCGTCCGTGGCTTGATCTGGAAGCGCAAGAAGTCCTGGGACGGCGGCGTCCACACCTCCGAGCGCGTCGAGGGCGACCTGAGGCAGCTCACCGAGGTCGGGCTGGTGTGCCGGTACGTGAACCCGGCCGACGAGGGCGAGGAACTCCTCCACGTCGTCAACTTCAACAAGCACCAACGCATCGACAAGCCCTCGCAGTCCCGCCTGGCTCCCTGCCCGCTGCACCAGACCCAGGAAGCCGCCGTCGACAACTCGGTCCCCGCCAAGCGGACCCGCAAGAAGACCGCGGAGAGCCACCCGGAACCGCACCCCGCGACCATCACCGCGACTGCCGAGACCACCGGCCAGGGCATGTCCGACACCACTGACCTCGACCACCAGGACCCTTGCACGGGGGACTCCACGACACCCTCCACGACACCTTCAGAGAACGGATCCAGGATCACGGATCCTGGATCTACCCCTCCGGGGGGCGGCTGCGCCGCGCCCGCCCAGTCCCTCTCGCCGGAAGAGCCATCGGCCGAGCAGGTCGCCGCGATGCACCCGCATGCCACCGGGGCCAAGGCCCTCGTCGCCGAGTACGTGCGGACCTGCCCGCAGCAGCCCACCGAGCGGTTCCGCGGGCACCTCGGCCGGGAGATCAAGCAGCTGCTCGCCGCGGGCTACAGCGTGGAGCAGGTGCGTGCCGGTCTGCGGCTGCTCGCGAAGAACCCCAAGGGGCCTTCCGCGTTGGAGTCCTTCGTGCAAGAGGCGCTGACCTCCCGCCAAGCCCGCTCGGGTGCGCCGTACCAGGCGTGGACCAACCCGGCCACCGGGGCCGCCGCCTACGCAGGGGACTTGTGATGGCCGGCCGCGACCGAGACCCGCGCCGCGCGGGCAACGCCCTGCACGGCCTCGTCGAGCGGTTCGCCCGCCTGGGCATCGACCCCGCCGTGATCGGCGTGCCCGAGCAGAGCCCGGCGCCGCAGCCGAACCAGGCCGCCCTGGAGCTGGCCGCCAGCCGCATCCCGCCGCTGTACCAGCACGCGGTGGCCGACGACACGCAGGTCCTCGCCTGGGTGGAGCACGTCAAGCAAGCCGCTCGCCGGGGCCCGGAGGGACAGCTCGGCATCGCCCGCGCGCAATCCCTGCTCCTGCTCGGCGAGACCGGCACCGGCAAGACGCACCAGGCCTACGGTGCGATCCGTGCCCTGCTGGGTGCCGGCGTCCGGTTGCGCTGGCAGGCGATCACCTCGGTGACCCTGCACGCCATGATGCGCCCGCGCCCCGGGGCCGACCCCGAGCGCGAGATGCGCGAACTGGAGCGTACGCCGCTGCTGCTGGTCGACGACCTCGGTGCCGGCCGGGCCTCGGAGTTCACCGAGGAGACCACCTACCGGTTGATCAACTACCGGTACGAGCAGCAGCTGCCGACCATCCTCACCAGCAACATCACCCCGGCCGAGCTGTCCGGTCTCCTCGGCGACCGCACCGCCAGCCGCCTGCGCCAGATGTGCCACAAGGCCGTCCTCGCCGGACCCGACCGGCGCCGCGCTCCCTCCTTCTAACCTCCAGCGATCCCGCGCGGGGCCCGGCACAGCCGCCCCCGGGAGACGCCCTGCCCGCGCGCCAACTCACCCAGGCGCGACCGGAGACACCCCCGAATGAACACCAACGTCAACGAACTCGAAGCCGCACACACCCAGCTGGACCGCGGCTCCCCACGCTGGCGCCTCAAGGCCGCCTGCGCCGGCATAAAGAACCCCGACATCTTCTTCGCCCAGCCCCGCATGGCCGCCCACCGCCAAGCCCTCGCACTGTGCCAACAGTGCCCGGTGCGCCGCGAGTGCCTCGATGACGCCATCGAGTGCGGCGTACGCGACGGGATCCGCGGAGGCCGCACCGAGGACCAGTTGCGCGAGATCGTCTCCTTCCGCGAAGGTCGCCAAGTCGAAATCGAACGCGTCCGCGCCACCCTCACCAACACCCACCGGCCGCACCTGACCGACCAGGAGAAGATGTCCGTGGTCCGCGTGGCTATCGACGCCGGTATCCCGATCGACACCTGGGCAGCGGCCCTGGGCATCGGCTACAGCTACGCCACCAGGCGCCGCCGCAAGGCCACCACCCAGCTCGACGTCATCCCCGCGTCCATGCGCGGCGAGGAGATCGCCCTCGCCGCAGAACTGCGCCATGCTGCCACGACCACCCTGGCGGTGGCCGCGTGATCCCGCGCCGCCCCAAGGTCTCCCCGTGGGATATCGCGGCAATCGGCGTGCTGGGCGCCTTCGGCTTCTCCCTCAGTTACGACGCCTTGCAGCAGATGGCACAGGCGATCCACGTCCGAGGCCAACTCACCTACGCCTTCCCGGTCGTAGTCGACGGCTTCATCGCCTACGGCGTGCGGGCCCTGGTCCTCCTCCGTGAGGCCCCGTGGACCGCCCGCGCCTACACCTGGACGCTCTTCTCCGGCGCCACCGGAACCAGCGTCTGGGCAAACGCACTCCACGCAGTCCGCCTCAACCAGCAGACCGTCGGCCAAGCGGGCGGACTACGCCTGGGCGATATGGCTGTCGGCGCCCTGAGCACCATCGCTCCGCTGGCCCTCGCCGGCGCGGTCCACCTCGGCATCATCGTCACCCGCCACGGCGGACCCCAGACCGACACCACCAGCGATGTCCCCGAGCCCTCGCCGATCGCTACGGACAGCATCACACTGGCTCGTCCAGCCGAGCCCGAAACCTTCGCTGCTCCCGCCTCGGCGCCAGCGACCGCTCTCAGCACAACCCGCACCACCCGGGCGGAACTCACTGCCGGCACCGAGAAGGCGCGCTCCAGAAGCGCCGGCGAGAAGCTCGCCGCGCACCGCCAAGGCTCGCGCTTCCGAGACCGCATCGCCGCCCGGATCCTGCGCAGGTCCGGGCACAACTCCGGTGGTCCGGCCCCGGCTGGTCCAGCCTCGGGTGGTCCGGTTTTGGGTGGTCCAGCCGGTCCGGTCCCTGGTGGTCCGGGTGGTCCGGGTGGTCCGGGTGGTCCGGGTGGTCCGGCGCTGAGCGGTCCGGCCTCGGGTGGTCCGAGCGGTCCGGCGCTGAGCGGTCCGGTCCCGGGTGGTCCGGGTGGTCCGGCTGGTGCGGCCCCGAGCGGTCCGGCCTCGGGTGGTCCGAGCGGTCCGGTCCCGGGTGGTCCGGGTGGTCCGGCTGGTGCGGCCCCGAGCGGTCCGACTCCGGCTGGTCCGAGCGGTCCGGCCTCGGGTGGTCCGAGCGGTCCGACTCCGGCTGGTCCGGGTGGTCCGGCCTCGGGTGGTCCGAGCGGTCCGGTCCCGGGTGGTCCGGGTGGTCCGGCTGGTGCGGCCCCGAGCGGTCCGGCCTCAGGTGGTCCGAGCGGTCCGGCCTCGGGTGGTCCGGGTGGTCCGGCTGGTGCGGCCCCGAGCGGTCCGACTCCGGCTGGTCCGAGCGGTCCGGCCTCGGGTGGTCCGAGCGGTCCGACTCCGGCTGGTCCGGGTGGTCCGGCCCCGGCTGGTCCAGCCGTGGGTGGTCCGGTCCCGGGTGGTCCGGGTGGTCCGGCTGGTGCGGCCCCGAGCGGTCCGACTCCGGCTGGTCCGGGTGGTCCGGCCTCAGGCGGTCCGAGCGGTCCGGCCCCGGCTGGTCCGGGTGGTCCGGCCCCGGCTGGTCCGGGTGGTCCGGCTCCGGGTGGTCCGCGGGTTAGGCCCGGCGGTCCGAATCTGGACGGACTGGACCCCGCATTGCTGGAGGCTGGCCGGCGAGCCGCAGCAGCGGCTGGCCGGATCACCCACCGGGCGGTCCGCGATGGCATCCGGTCCCAGGGCCTCACCGTGGCGAACGACCGACTCGCGGACATCGTCCTGGCACTGCGAAGCGACAAACCCCCGCCTCCGAGGCGCTGAGCCCCACGTTCTCCTCTTTCTCCCTTTCTCATCCAACGGAGCACCTCATGAGCACCGCCGTTCTCGCCGACCGCGACATCGTGGCCGACTTCGTCGCCGTCCTCGCCCATCACCGCCACGTCCACAGCGCCGAGCCGCTGGGCGACGGCCGATGGAGGGTGCGTCGGACCGGGACCGGATCGGTCGAGATCCTCAGCAGCGAGCAGACCGAGGAGATGGTGATGGACCACCTGATCGCTGCTTTCGCCGCCCGTGGCCTGGCCAATCCCGACGACTTCTAGCCGCACTCTCCCCGCCGGCCCCGCCTCGTCCGGGCCTGACCCCGACAGCCAACCGGCTCTGGTCCCGGGCGGGTTGCCGCCTACGGCGGAGCGAGCTATCCCCTTGGAGTGTCCTATCGGACACTCCAAGGGCTCGCCCCCGCCCAAGGGCCGGGGGAGGCCGAGTGTCGAGGTCGAGCGGGGGCACTCGACCTCGACACTCGGCTCGCCGCAGCCAGGGGGCATCGGCGGGCAGGACAACTGACAGGAACTGCCCACGATGACCACCGCCGAGCCTGCCGCCGCCGAGCCGACCGTCGCGCGTCGTCCGCGCCGCCGCTTCCATGAGCCGCTCCAGCGCCAGCGCGTTTTGACGCTCCGCGTGAGCGCTGACGAAGAAGCCCAGATCCGCCGCGCCGCTGACGAGCGCGCCGAGACCGTCGCCCGCTTCATCGCGACCGCCGCACTCAGCGCCGCATCCCGACCCGACACCGCTCGCAACTCCGACGACCAGCTCGACCGCGCGATCGACGAACTCGCCGCCGCGCGACGCCAGACCGCCCGCGTCGGCAACAACGTCAACCAGATCGCACGCGAGTTGAACTCCGGCGGTCTCCCGCACCCGGCCGACCTGGTCGCCGCGTTGACCGCGATCCGCAGCACCATCGCCACCATCGACACCGCGGCGGCCGGCATTCTCAAGCACCGGAAGAAGACCTGAACCCGAACATCACCCGCGGATCGAACACGTACGGCCTGCTGGCCTACCTCTACGGCCCGGGACGCCGGGACGAGCACACCGACCCGCACCTCGTGGCCAGTTGGGACGGCTTCGCCCCCGACCCCGGCCGGGATCCGAACGCCTCCATCAAGCAGCTCCAGTCGGCATTGGACATGAGGGTTGATCAGCGCGGCTCCCGACGACGGCTTAAGAAGCACGTGTGGCACTGCTCGATCCGGACAGCCCCCGAAGACCGCCTGCTCAGCGACGAGGAGTGGGCGGAGGCGGCGCGCCGTGTCGTCGCCGCCGCCGGCATCGCGCCGGACGGCGATCCGGACGGCTGCCGATGGGTCGCCGTCCGGCACGCCGACAACCACATCCACATCGCCGCCACCATCGTGCGCGGCGATCTGCTCAAGGCCGACATCGAGAACGACTTCAACCGGGCCCAGGCCGAATGCCGCAAGATCGAGAAGGAGTGGGGGCTGCGTGAACTCAAGCCCGGTGACGGCACGGCTGCGAAGGAGCCGACCAACCGAGAGAAGCACAAGGCCCAGCGCCAGGGGCAGCCGGACACGAGCCGGCAGCAGCTGCGCGACGCGGTCCGCCAGGCCCTGGCCGGGGCGGCAAGCGAGGCCGAGTTCTTCGCCCGGCTGGAGAAGGCCGGCGTGCTGGTCAACCGAAAGGTCGGCCCCTCTGGTGACACTCTCGGCTACAGCGTGGCCCTGGTCGGAGAACGCGATGCCGCAGGCGAGCCGGTGTGGTTCGGCGGCTACAAGCTCGCCCCCGACCTGACTCTGCCCAAGATCCGCAAACGCCTCGCGGGTCGGATCGAGGACCGGCAGGCGGACTCCCGCTCCGTTGCCGGAGCAAGCGGTGGGCGGACACCAGCCGGCCGTCGATCCCCGGCAGCCGCGGCCCGCCTCCTGGCTGCTGACGCGGCCGTGGACGCCATCGAGTTGCTCGACGGCGAGCCCGAGGACGCGGCCGGAGTGGTCCAGGCGACCGGGGAGGTGCTCGACGCGCTGGCCGCCACCGCCCTGCCCGCGCAGAAGCAGGAGTTGCTGGCCGCCGCCCGGGCGTATGAGCGGGCCTCGCGCTCGCATGTGCGCGCCGCGAACGCCAACTCCCGTACGGTGCGGGCCGCCGCCCGCGCGGTGCTGTCCAGCGGCTACTCGAGCAACCGCGGCCCGGACGGCGCCGCTGCGGCGACGGTGCTGTCGGCGCTGATCCTGCTGGTGATCGCGGCAAGCCGCTGGCACGCCGAGCAGGGCCACCGCCAGCAGGCCGCCGCCGCGCGTGCGGCGGCCGACCAGCTGCGCGCCGCCTACCGGCAGGCCGCCGCCCAGCCGATGGCCGCCCTGCGTGAGCGCGGCCGGCAGCTGCCCAAGGCCGTGCGCGAGCGCCAGGAGCAGGCCCTGCGCCGTGCGGTGCCGGGTGAGGGCGGGCGGCAACTGCTCGCCGAGCCGGAGTTCGACGCCTTGGCCGCTGCCCTGGCGGAGGCCGAGGCCGCCGGGCACGACCCCAAGGTCCTCTTGGAGCGTGCCCGCTCCTGGCGAGAGCTGGACACCGCCGACTCCGTTACCGCCGTGCTGACCTGGCGCGTGCGGCACATCGCCAAGCTGCCCCGCCCCGCCGAAGCCAACCGGCCGATCCCGGCCGTCGGCGCGACGGCTCCGATTGCACCCGCCACCGACCCTCGGCGGCGCCGCTGACCCGGCCGCCGACGGACGCCACTAAGGCTCCGTCGGCGGCCGTACCAACCACCCGATCCACCTCCCCCTGACCCGGATATCGAAGGAGACTCATGGCCCTCCCACACGGCCCCGGCCACAAGCGTTCAAACCGCAAGGGCCGGCACCGGGTCCCGCCTTCCGCCGAGGGCGACTGGCTGCTGCGCTGCTACGTCCTGCGCGCAACGGATGCCCTGGCCTCCGCCGTGATCACGTACGCGGTGCCGCTGCTGGTCCTCACCCTCACGCATTCACCGACCTGGACGGGCCTGGCGTTTCTCCTGGAGTGGGTGCCACGCCTGGCCGCCATCACCGGGGCCGGACCGCTGATCGACCGGTACCGCCCGCAGAGCGCCGTCCTCGGCACGAGTCTGCTGCGCATCACGATCTCCCTGGCCACTCTCATCGGCCTGGCGGCCGGGGCCGGATCCTGGTTGGTCATCACGTTCGGCGTCGTCTGCGGCATGATCGCCCAAGGCTCGTTCCTGGCCTGTGAGTCCATCGGCGGCGAGGCCAGCCGACGCGCCGGCGACCAGGCGCACCGCGTCCAAGCGGTGATGACCGGCATCGACCAGGCCGGCCTGCTCCTCGGCCCATTGATCGGCGGCCTCCTGCTGCTCGCTGGACCGGCGCTGCTGCTGGCCACCGTCGCGATCCTGTCCACGGTGACGGCCACCGTCGCGCTGACCGTTCACGCCGAGCGGCCCCGCCTTCGCCTGGCCGACACGACGCCGGTCGGCAGCCTGTTCGCGGGCCTGCCCGCCGGTCTGGGCGTCATCCGCCGCACCCCTGCCCTCGCCTGGCTCGTCGGGGCCCTTGCCGCGACCAACCTCGCCGTCGGCCTGCTGCAGGTCAGCGCACCGATCACCGTCACCCGCCACCTGCACCACTCCACCGCCGCCGTCGGCCTGGTGTGGAGCATCGCCGCGGCCGCTTCATTGGCCGCCGTCGCCTACGCCCACCGCGCGATCGACCGCCACGGCCTGTTCCGCGTCGGCGCCGCCTCGGCCGCTGTCATCTGCGCCGCCACCCTCGCCAGCGCCCTGGCCCCCACCCTCGCAACCTACGCCACCGCCGTCGCCACGCTCATGGCAGCCGACGGCGCCGCCACCGTGGTCCTGCGCACCGCCAGGGCCCGGCTGATCCCCGAGCGCCGGTTCGCGGCCACGCTCGCCACCACCGTGCTGCTCGTCCTTGCCCCGTTGCCGCTGGCCGGCCTGCTGGTCGCCCTGCGGCCGGCCGCCCACCTGCAGGCCCTCGTCGTGATCGTCGCCCTCGGAGTATCGGCGGCCACCGCCGCCTGCCTGCGCGGCCTGCACCAGCACCGCGACGCCTGGGATCCCGCCGACGAGGACACCACGACCATCCCCCTGATCCGCGCTGCCTGAGATAGCGCCAACACCCCATCCACCCGCACCGGAGGATCTCCATCACCGCCGCGCCCGTCCTGCTCGTCATCAGCACCTGCGCCCGCTCCTACCGCGAGTACTGTCTCGCCCAGGTAGCCGCGCACCAGCCCGTCGTTCTCATCGACCCCGCCCGTCCGACCTGGCAGCGCCGTTATGCCATCGACCACGAGGTCGCCGACGTCCACGACGTGGCGGCGGTGTCGGCCGCCGCAGACGCCCTGGCCCGCCGCCACACTGTCGCCGGCGTCATGACCTGGGATGAGTTCGCCCTTGTCCCCGCTGCCCACGTCGCCGCCCGCCTCAACCTGTTCGGCAACAGCACCGCCACCGCCGCAGCGAGCCGCAACAAGGCGGCCAGCCGGGCGGCCTTCGCCGCCTACGGCGTACCGTCCGCAGCGAGCGCCCGCGTCGCCACGCTGCACGAGGCGCAGCTCGCCGCCGCGCGGATCGGCTATCCCGTGGTGCTCAAGCCCACCGGCCACGCCGGCAGCGTCGGCGTGATCAAGGCCGAGCACGCCCACGACCTGCCCAGCGCCTACACCCACGCGTCCCGGGCCGCAGGCGAAGACCTCCACGGCAGCGAGGAGGGCGGCGTGCTCGTCGAGGAGTACCTCGACGGGCCCGAGATCAGCGTTGAGTGCGTCACGGTTCGGGGCGTCACCACCCCTGTCGCGGTCACCCGCAAGCAGCTCGGCCCCGAGCCGCATTTCGAGGAGGTCGGCCACAGCGTCGAAGCCGGCGATCCGCTCCTGGCCCTCGCCGGCCCCGTTGCCATCGCAGCGCTGAACGCGCTGGGAGTGGCCAACGGCATCTCGCACGTCGAGCTGCGCCTGACCGACACCGGTCCGCGCATCGTCGAGGTCAACGGCCGCCTCGGCGGCGACCTCATCCCGCACCTGGTCAGGCAGGCCACCGGCATCGATCTGCCGCGCGCCGCCGCCGACATCGCCCTCGGCCGCGACCCTGACCTCACGTCCACCCGCCGCACGGCCGCTGCGATCAGCCTGATCTACGCCCCCGCCACCGGCCGCCTCGCCCGCGCACATGCCGACCAGGCCCTCACCACTGCGCCGTGGCTGGAGCGGCTGGTCTGGGAACGCGAGGTCGGCGACATGGTCACCGCCCCGCCCGCCGACGTGATCGGAACCGCCCGCCTCGCCCACATCGTCGCCACCGACACCACGGCCGAACGCTGCCTGCAGCACCTGGCGGACGCCGAGGACCATCTCGACATCGCCGTCGACAGCTGACCGACCCACACGCAGGCCGGGTCGGCGCACACACAGTGCGCCGGCCCCGTCGTCGTTTCGCCGGGGGCCCGGTACTGGCCTGGCCTCCGGAGTACCAACGCGCGTCAGTCGTGGCGGAACCCGCGCTCGGGGTTTCGGGCGCGCTCCGAGTTGAACGGGGTGAACCAGTCGAGCGGGGCGAGGTTGACCATGCCGAGCGCCTGGCTCGCCTCCGCCGTGGGGTCTTCGATGCCGTCCAGCCGAGCATCGAACAGCATCAGCACATCGTGGTCCTCGAAAAGCAGGTCCGAGCAGCACTCCCAGTCGAAGTCGTACCTGTCCGCCGGAAGCGCGGCCACGGCGTCGGCGACCAGCCGGGGGCGATCACGCACCAGCTGCTCCGCCCTGCTGATCGCCAGGTGCAGAGCCATCTCCTCACCCGTGCACCCCGGCACCAGATCCCGCCCGGCCTCCAGATCGCCGGCCAGGTCGTCGAACGTCCGGGCCATCTGCCGTCGCCATGACCAGTTCTGGTGGAACGTCACCCGAGGCAGGTCCGCGAACAGGCCCGCGGCCCCCGGCTTCAGCGCCTCGTCACCGAGCGCGGCGACCTCTTCCCACGCCACACCCGACAGGTCATCCAAAGCCAGACGCAGCACGGCACGGGTCCGCGCCGTCAGCTCCCAACCCTCCTCATCGTCTTCCTCCTCCCACTCCTCCACGTCACGGCCACCGTTGCGAGTGCGGGCTTCAAGCAGACGCCGGACTCTACGGGCGGCCTCCTCGGGGGACGCAAGGGCGGTGTCGATGATCGGCAGCTCGCTGCTGAGTACCTCGCCGGCCAGCAGCGCCCCGGCCTCCTCCAGCAGCGCGGCCCCTTCGACCCCGACAGCGCCGGACCGGGGCAGCACGACGGCGAAGCCGTTACTGGCCAAACGGTCGACCGCACTGGACACCAGTGAGGCGGCGACCACAGGATCGGCCCAGGCTGCGGCAAGCTCGAGCTCTTCGACGACCAGGATGTTCCCGGGGATGTCGACGGCCTCCTCGAACTCGGCGCTGAACGACCCGTCCAGCATGAACAGCTCGGCGGCGACCGCAGCGAGCAAGGAACCTTCATCGGCCATCCGAGCGCGCAGGTTCCCACCCAGCCAGTACATCGCCCGGGCCACCCGCAACACCCCCACCCGCTCGGTGCCGGCGTGGACCACGACCTCCCACCGCTGCAGTCCGGAAGCCGCCGGATCCAACAGCCGATGAACGTGGCCGAACTCCAGCTCCAGCACCGCCGGATCTGCCGCCACACCGACACCCAGCTGCTCCGCCATGAACGACCGCCCTTCCAGCTGCGCCCCGCCCGTCGAGGCGGCTCAGGCTCCAGCCTAGGGCTGCGGGCAGCGGCTCCTGAGCCCCTTCCGCCGGTGACACCACGGCCCAGTGCTGCCTCCAGCACCTCGTCGCTCGCCACCGCGACATCACCGTCAACTGGCCCAACGAACAAGGCCCGGGTCCGGAATGCTGCGTTCCGGACCCGGGCCTTCGTGGTAGCGGGGACAGGATTTGAACCTGCGACCTCTGGGTTATGAGCCCAGCGAGCTACCGAGCTGCTCCACCCCGCGTCGGTGGAGAAGACTCTACGCCACCCACCACGATGACGGGAAACGCATTCGCCCGACCGGGAAAATGCGTGCGGGAGCAGTGCGACGAGCGCCACCATGCACACATGAGCGAACTGCCCGCCGACGACTGGTCTCCGGCCGACAACCCGTACTCGATCGCAGTGTCCGAGGCGAACTGGTGGAAGGCCACCGTCGCCCTGACCATCGGGCGCATGCGCGAACAGCCCACCCAAGTGGGCTTCTTCGACTCCGCGCAGATCGACGCCCGAACCCTCGTGGTCGCACTGCGTCAGATGCTGATGGCTGCCAAGCTGGAGCAGATCGCCCTCGCGGACCTCGGCATCGACGAGGCAGTCGGCGACGAACTCGCCAAGGCTCAGGCACAATTCGAAGAGGCACTGCCGGGCATCAAGGAGATCCGCGACGGCCTGACCCACTTCGAGGACTGGGCCCGAGGCACTGGCAGGGGCGCCCAAGCCACCGCCCGCAAGAACGGGTCCACCGAGCGAGAAGTGGCGCGCGACTTCTGGAGCTTCGGCTACGACCCGAGCGCCGACACCGTCACCATGGGCCCGTTCACCATCTCGGTGCCCGCCGCCGAAACAGCGACCCGGCAGCTCCACGCCGCGATCTACACCGCAGCCCGGTCCGTTGACCTCGCCCGGGCCCTGGCCGTGCGCGCCGAAGCCGCCGAAGCCCTGACCGCGGCGGGGATCACCCACACGCCACCGGATGGCCAAGTCCTCCTCTCTCCGGGCGCAGATCTGCGGGTGTGGTTGTCGCTCAACCTGCCTGGCGACCAGGCGCAGCTGCGTCACGACGTGGCCCAGCGCACCATCGCGGCGATCACGGCCGCCGGCCTCGCCCTGGCCTCCAACTCCCACCCCCAGGCCCACGATCTGCACGACCGCCTGGCGGGCGCCGAGGCCCTCCTCGTGCAACGCCACTGACCCACTATGTAGTGACGCAGGTCACTCCAAAACTCGGACAAAGCGGGAAGAAAGCTCAACATAATGGACCTTTCCTCTCATACATCACGAGAGTTGGGGGCCCTTGACCATGTCCGACGGCAGCGACGACATGTCCCGCTTCACCCACTTCCGCTACGGCCAGGAGCCGCAGCCGGCCGAGCCCGTCCCCGACACCCTGGCCGTCCCCCATCCCGGCCCGCTGAGCCCTCGCGGCATGCTCATCTCCTGTGCCCAGTGCCAGGCGACCCGCGACTGGCTCCTCATCCACGTCCACCCTGACATGGTCTTCGTCCGGTGCCGCTGCGCTCACGAATGGCGCGAGCGAGACCTGGAAGCCCACCATGTCACCGAGGCCCGGAACGACAGCTTCGAGGAGCGCGAATGGGGCTCCTTCGACGAGATGTACCGGGGCCTCGGTTTCGACGGTCTCTTCCGCGGCGTGTACTTGGCCGAATAGGCCGAGCCGCATCCGCTGTAACGCCGCCGGCCCTTCCCTGCCCCCCTCGACAGCAGGGAAGGGCCGGCGGCGCAAGTAGGCCACTATCGCCATCGGGGGCCTTGGGGGCGGCTGCACCTTCGGCGAGAACCTCGACACCCTCGGCAAGGAGGCCGAGCAACTGCCGCAGCCCAGCACCGGAGCCTGGCCCTTCGCTAGCGCCTCCCGAGCACGCCGGGACACAATCGTCGCAGCGCCGAAGAGACCCGCGGCAGCGGTCACCTAGCATGCCGTGGGGCCTCGGACACGATCGGAGAGGCCAGGGGAGAGGAAGGCGGATCCACGGTGCAGCACACGGGGCTCTACTACCCGTACGTCCACCTGCGAGACGAGTCGTGGGCGAAGGCCGCAGCGTTGTACTGGAAGCGGCTGGCCCGCGTCGTGCCGGACGGCTTCCCGGTACGAGACGAGTCGGTGGTCAAGGAGCTGCGGCAGGCGAACTTCCTGGTCGACACGGACCCGGCTGGAGCAGCTGCGGCGGTGGCGCCGGCCTTCATTACGGCGGTGGAGGAGTACGGAACGGCCCTGCGAGGGCAGTATGCGGTCGCTGGCCGCCCGTTCACAGCGCAGCGTGCTGCCGACCCGCGCCGGATCCGGCCTCGGAGGTACCTGGCCGGGCTCTACCCGCAGGAGGTTTCCCGGGAATTGGAGTCCGCACTGGTCGAGGCCGGGCTGGCGGAACGCAGCAAGCGCGAATGGGTGGAGGACAGGCCCATCGACTGGGTGGCCGTCGACGCGATGCTTGCGTGGGTCTACAAGTGTGCGCTGACGGAAGAGCTGGCCCGCCGGACCGCGTTCGTGCCCGTCACCGACCAGGTCGATGCCCATGCTGCGGGGGACGGCTGGTCCAGCGAGCAGATCCTTAGGGTTCTGCTCGGCGGCGGCCGTGGACCCGCCGCAGCGCAGACGGAGTCGCGCATCGCGCTGATGGCAGTGCAGTGTGTCCTGCCGGCCGACCTGGAGAACGTGCCGGTCGAGAAGATCATCAAGTTGCGCACCGACTACGCGGACGAGTTCGCGCTCTTCGCTGCCGCCGTCGACACGGCGTCGGCCGAACTGCGTGGCGCCACGCGGGAAGTCACCGACTTCGCCGCTTTCGAGATCCACCTGAACGACACCTTCGAGCAGCACATCGCCCAGCCGCTGGAATCCCTGCGCCGGGCGATGAAGGGCCTGAAGTGGGAGACGATGTCCACCGCCCTGACCGTCAAGGCGGAGGTGACGGTGGCGGGAGGCGCGATCGGCCTGCTGGGGGGTGCGGCGACGGCGGTCGGCGCCGGTCTTGCCTTCACCACCGTTGCCGCCCGCCAGACGGCCGCCCACCAACGCGACAGCCTCCTCGCGTCCTCGCCCGCCGGCTATCTGCTGCGCATCGAGAAGGAGCTGACACCGCAGACGCTGGTTCGCCGGGCGGGACGGGCAGCCATGCGCGCGGCAGGCTTGGGAATCTGACCCGACCTGAGACACAGCGAGGGCCCGCGCCGTC
Organism: Kitasatospora aureofaciens; assembly: GCF_019192735.1. Taxonomy (GTDB): domain Bacteria; phylum Actinomycetota; class Actinomycetes; order Streptomycetales; family Streptomycetaceae; genus Kitasatospora; species Kitasatospora aureofaciens_A. Next base: position 61,383 of record NZ_JAHTKP010000001.1, on the reverse strand, counting down.
CGGCGCGGGCCCTCGCTGTGTCTCAGCGGCTGGTGCGGGTGTGCATCGCGGTGAGCAGATCGAGGACCAGCTCGACTGGTGCGTCGTGGTCGAAGGTCGCCTTCCAACCGGGCTCGCGGGCCGTACCGGTGACCGCGATGGTCCAGGTGTCGGCGTGCGGGTCGTCGGGCGCGTAGCCGAGGTACACGCGAGTGTCGGGGGAAGCGGCGTGGATGCTGCCGCGCGGATCGCACACCCAACTCCAGCTGTGCGCCGCCAAGAAGGGGCTGATCGCGTAGGGGCTTCCCGGGCCGATCAGCCAGGTTCGGTGGTCGATGGGACCACCCGGCTTGAGGCCGGGAATGGTGGGCGCGGTGATGGCCACGGTCATGGCGGACGCCTTCCTGGTGGGCGAGGTAGGGAAGACGTCCATGTTTGCTTGGCTATGCGCGGTTTGCGTAGTCCGTTGTGTCTGCCCGAGGCGAACGAAGAAATGGCACGACGACCGCCCTCGGTGCCGAGTTCGGGCTCTGTCCTGACTCGATGAACTCGGCGGAGTCTCGGCCGGTGGTGGACTACTCGTCTCGGTGAAGTAGGCGAAGCTGGCGGACAGGGGCTTCTGCGTCTGATCATCGTGGTCGCGTGACGGCGCCTCAGCGTGTTTTGCGGATGGCGTCGGTGGCGGCCTTGGCGATGGCGGCGGGAGCACTGGAGGGCCGGGGCAGGTGAAGCAGGGTGGTCCCCGGCAGGTGGAGGGAGTTCGCGCTGAGGGTGAGCTGGAGGACGGCGCAGCCGGCGGCGGTGAGGCGTTTGATGCGGGTGACGGCCTGAGCGGTTTCGCCGCCGGTGTACTGGGCGTCGGTGACGATCACGAGGAGGCGGCCGGTGCCGGGGCGGCTGAGGTCGAGGCCGTGGTCGAGTGCGTCGATGGCGTCGCCGAGGTTGTGGCTGCCGCCGTTGGCCTCGAACGTCGTCACGCGGTCTGGCGCCCGATGGGTGGGACGGGTCAGTGCGGTCAGATCGTGGTCGTAGGCGATGGTGGCGGTGCGGGAGTCGGGGTCGGTCAGGGCCGCTGCGCGGGCCACGATCCAGGCAGCGGATGCGACGGGTTTGCAGGCGGCACTCATGGAGCCGGAGACGTCGACGGCGATGCCGACTCGCAGTGGTGGGGTGGGGGAGTTGCGGCGGCGGGTGTGGGTGAACGGTTCTGCGGTGGGTATCGAGCCAGCGGCGCGCTGGGCGTCGCGGGCGAGGGCCTGGCGCATGTTGAGGCGGCCGGGCGGGGTGGGGCTGGTGGTCCGTTCCTCGGTGCGTTCGCGGTAGGCGGCTGCTCGCAGGGCACGGCTCAGGCGCGCGGCGGCGGTTTGCTCGGCGGCGGTGGGCTGGCGGGTGCCGGTGATCGGGTTGCCGTGGGGCCTCGGTGTGCCGTCGGGGCTGACGGTGGTGCCGCGTGCGTTGAAGACCGACTTGGCGGTGGCGGCGGCTTTGCGTCGCTGGCCGGCCTGCTGGGCGCGGTCCTGGGCCTGTGCCCTGGACTGCGCGGCCACGGCATTGGTCGCGGCGACTTGTGCCGCGAGGTCGGCGGCGTCGTTGGCGGCCATGTTGTCCAGGACGACCGTCACGGCGCCGGACAGCAGATCGGTGAGGTCCTCTGGAATGGGCTGGGCGGGGGCAGCGGTGTCCAGGGCGTCGCACCAGTCCTGGGCGTGCGCGAGCATGGTGGTGGCGTCGTGGTCGGCGGTTCGGTGGGCTGCGGTCCAGATGCCGGTGAGGGTGGCCAGCAGGTCGGCGCCCAGGACTTTTTCGCACAGATCGGCGACGGCTTTGGTCTCGCCGGCGTCCAGGATGCCGGCGTCACGGCGGCCGAGCATCAGGGCCGCCACACTGGCGGCCTGCTCGACGCCCTGGAAGCTGGGGTTGGCGATGTCGGGCATGACCAGGGTCCGGGCACTGGTGCGCAGGTACCTGCGGTCGGTGGGCCGCCTGATCAGGTGGGCGCCTTCGGCACGGCTCTCCTCCAGGAGGAGCGCCGCCTCGACGACGCGGGGTTCCGCGCCGGCCGGCGGCTCCCAGACGGAGTGGGCGGCGTGGGCGGCCTCGTGGACGAGCACGCCCCAGGCGGCGGGATAGTGCTCCTCGTCGCCCACGATCCGAGGGCGGATCTCGTGGGGTTGGAGGGGGGCGAACAGCTCGGCGTCGAACTCGATCTCCGCCAGGCCGGGGAAGTAGGCAGCCGGTGCGCCGCTGCGGGTGCCGGGGCGGCAGGTGACGAGCAGGTCCTGGCGGCCGGACAGGGCGACCAGCCGGTCGCCGAGTTCGGCTCCCACGCGCAGCCACGCGGCCGGGGATGATCGGGGCGGTGCGGGCGGGGCGCCGTCGTCGTCCCAGCGCGCGAGGTCGGCGTCGTCGTCGGGCGTGGTGGTAGAGGGCTGGACATGGTGATGGGCGCTCATCGCGAGCGGCCCCGTTGTGCGGAGCCGGTGCTGCCTGGGGGCTGGCGGGCGGCCGAAGCGGTCGCGGCGGAGAGCTGCCGGCCCAGGGTGAGGGGAGCGACCTGCTGGACGCCAGCAATCTTGCTGACGGCAGCGGCGACGGCGTCGCGGTCCTCCAGGGGAGCGATGCCGACCAGGTTCGCGAGCGCGGCCTTGGTCCCGAGGACGGCCTCGGTCTTCTGGTAACTGAGCAGTTCCCGCAGCTGAGGGGCCCAGCCCAGTTCACCGAGTTCGACCTGGGCGGCGAGGTGTCGGGCGATCCGGACCACCCGGGCGTCGATCCGCAGGGCCAGGGCGAGGTCGTAGTCCGTGCCGACCTGGATCTGCACGCTGAACCGGCTCGCGAGCGCCTCCGTCAGCACGGCGCCGTGCACGCCCGGATTGTGGCCCGCCACCACGTAGAAGCCCGGCTCGGCCTTGATGGTCTCGCCCTTGTGCGCCTTGACCTGGATCTGGCGGCGCCCGTCCATGGCCGGGTAGAGCGCGGCCAGCACCTTCGGCGAGATCAAGGTGGCGTCGTCGATCAGCAGGGCGCGGCCCTCGGTCATCGCGGTGACCAGCGGACCGTACTGGAAGACGTAGTTGCCAGCGTCGTCCTGGGTGTACTCGCCGATCAGGTCGCCGACCGTGGTGTCGCCGTCACCGGCGACGGTGATCAGGTCGGGGAACGCGGCCTCGACCAAACTCGTCTTGCCGGTGCCCGGGGGGCCGTAGAGCAGCACCGGCACGTCGGCGTCGCGCAAGCGATTCAGCGCCTCGACGTCGGGCAGGTCGGCCAGTTCCCGGGGGTGGTAGAGCTGGCCACCGGCGCGGCGGATCGGGCCGGCCTGCCTGGGCGTGGTCGCTGCGGGAGCGGTCGTGCGGGCCGTGGCCGCTTGGGCGCGGGGGGAGTGGGTTCCCGGTGGACTGATCACCGCGGTCTGCGCGGCTGCGGCGGTCTTGCTGTTCGCGCGGAACTGCGGCTGTCCGGTGCCGAGTTGGTCGGCCTCGCCGCGCTTCGCCAGGGTGAGGGCGGCGTTGCGGACGGCACCGTGGGAGTGGCCCAGCTGCCTGGCCATGTCCCCGATGGTGAGCTTGTCCGCCGGACGGTCGACCAGCAGTTTGGCCACCTTGGCCCGTAGTTCGCCGCCCTTGGTACGTGGTGGGGTGGTGGGTGGTCCGGGTGTGGTCAAAGAGAGGATCCTTCAACGGTGCGCGTGCGGGGGGTTGGCAATGCTCTGGGAAGGCGGGCCGATCGCGGAGCGGATCACGGGTGCCGACGTCGGCGGACGGCCCCGGCGAGGGGGCGCCGGACCGTCCGCTCGGGCAGGCTGGAAACACCGCGGCTGGGCCGGGCTGTGCAGGCGGCCACGGTGTGGGAGGTCTTGTCGCTGGCCTGTGCGGGCGTGCCCGGTAAGGGCGTACCGGCGGCCCTCACCGGCTGGCCGAGTGCTCGGTCCAGGCGCACGGGGTGGCCGGCGGCGAGCAGCTCGCCGGCCGCTGAGCAGGCCCGTGCATCCGCTCCGTGCTGGATTCCGCCGCTGGGCAGGTGCAGCCAGGAGTCTCCTCGAAGCCAGCCCCGATCAGGATCCGCCGGGCGGCGGCGTTGTAGCGGGTGGTGGTGATCTCGCCGGTGTTGGTGTGCCGGATCGTCACGAACGGCTCTGCTGGCGCCGCCGCCTCGTGGACGGGCGAAGGCCCCTGAGAGGGGGCGCGGTCGTCGGTTATTGCGTACCTCCGTGGAACGTTGGGGCCGCGAGGACGAACCTGGGGTCGAGTGTGGCCAGGGCAGCGCTCCTGCGGTGCTAAGTGGTGCTGTCAGCGCGGATCCGGCTGCCGTCGCCCCTGGCCCGCAGGACTGTAGTGCGTGGCGAGAGGCGGAAGGGCCGGTGACGGAAGGTGACGTAGCGCCGGGTGCGAGGCGATGCCGCGTGCCCGAGCTGCAGTGGAGCGGGCGACCGGACCGTCCTCGGTGCGGTCGGCAGTGACGGCCCCGGCGTGGACGAGGCCGCGGAACTGCTCCGGGATCTGCTCAGGTTGGCGGGCCACGGGTTGCAGCAGGGCCACGGTGGCAGCGGTGAGCAGGTGGTCAGGGGCGCTGCGGCTGAACTGGACAGTCCACACGCCCGTTTCGGCGGCGGCAGTCAGAGCGGGGCCGGGGTCGGGGGCCGACTCGGGCCACGAGAGGGCCGCTCGGCGGTCGGGGGCCGCCACCAGGCGGTACCCGTCGCGGTTGAACCCGGACCAGCCGGACTTCAGCAGCAGCACGGTGGCCCGGTTGCCGGTCATCGGCGCGGTGGCGGCTGCGGGGTCAGCCTCGGCCTCCTGGGCTGCGGTGATGAGATCGTAGGAGACTTCGCTGGGGACGCGGTCGCAGAAGCGCACGGTCCATCCCTCTGTACTGGTCAAACTCCACTGCTGGTGCTGCCGGTTGAGCGCGAGCCCTTCCTGGGGGCTGATCAGGACCAGGGCGGTTGGGGCGTCGAAGGGGCGGTGCCAGCCGTGCTCGGAGGCGAGGCGGAAGGGGAGGTCGATACCGCCCGGCCCAGCGAGGTGGGCAGGGCGGACGAGGATGTCGGATCGGGGTGGTGCGTCGGCGGGCAAGAAGTGGGCAGCTCCATCAGGTTCGAACCCGGCGCGTGCCGGCGACGGGTGAGGCGAAGGGGGTGGGCAGCGGCGCGTGCCGCGGCGTCGAGGTCAGCGGGCGCGGTGGCGGCCGGGATCCGGTGCCGGGAGCCGCGACGCGGCGCTCACCACCGACCCGGTGGCGGCGGCGGTGTGGCGGGCGGCTGCCGCGCGGGCGCTGGGGGACGGGCTGGCCTGCGGGAGAGGGGAGGTGGGGCTGGCGGTCCATGCCCGAGCGTCGTCGATGGTCGCGAAATGGCCCTCACGCAGGGTGTAGGTGTCCGCGTCGACCTGTCGCTGCTCGTGAAAGACCCGCACCGGCCGGTCGGATTCGACGGTGAGAGTGTCGGTGGCGATGACCCAAGTGTCGTACGGCTCGGCGTCGTAGGTGTATTGGTCGTGGACGGTGAAGCGGTCCGGGCTGGCCGCGCGCAGCAGGTCCTCGACGCGCTCGGTCTCCTGGTCGGCTGCGGTGATGGGCGCGAGGTTGGTGAACCGCGTGGGCTCGGCGCCGCGGTCGACGAGCCAGCGCTGGGCCATCGCCACGAGGGGCTGGAAGGTGAAGTCGATCTCGAACAGGCGTGCTGCGGGATCGCGTTCGACGCGCACGGCCATGACGGACGGCTGGCCCGGTATGTCGTTCCACATGTGCGTTCTGTCGAACAGCACGAAGTAGCTGCTGGCCATGTCGCCGGCATGCTGGTCGGACAGAGGCAGGAGGTCATGGGTGATCGCGGCGAGGTACTCGGCGTTGTGCTCGCTGAACGCGCCGCGGGGTTCGAGCGCGGCGATGCCGAAGTCGACGGCACCGCTCGCGGATTGGTTGGGGATGGGAGTCTCCGTCGGTCGGGTCAGCGCCGCCGGGCCGTGGTGCGAGGCTGGCCCGGGGTGGGCGCTGTGGAGGGTGCGGCTGCGATCGGGGTGGTGCTGATGCCGCGGGCCAGGGCTGCGGCTCGTCTGGCCGGTGTTCTCGTGCGTGGTGGCGCTGTCTGGGCGGTCAGCCAGATCCGGCCCTCGGCGGCGGTGTCCGTCCGATGCACGCGAACGGTGTAGGTGCCGGCGCGCTGGTTGCGGGTGATGAGGGCGGCGAGGTATCGGTCGGCGTCGGCGCCGAGGTAGGTGCTCGTCCCGAGGCGCGTGCCGTGCTGGGCGTCGAAGTCGAGGCCGCAGTGGTGCAAGAGCCGGGCGCCGATCGCATCGTCCGCGGTGGCGGGCTCCAGCCCGGCCAGGCCGAAGTCAGTGCTGCCCGGCCGTTCGGGGCCGATGGTCACCGGTGCGGCGCCCGGGTCGGAGGCAGTGCCTTGGCAGCGGGCGGCTGGCGGCCGGTGGCTGCCTGCGTGAGCGCCTCGCCGGCGACGGCGGGTGTCGCTGTGGTGGTCGAGGTGCGTGAGCGGGCGGCCAATGACCGGGGTTGCTCCGGTCGGGCGGCGGCGCGCTCGGTCGCCTCCCGGTACTGGACCACGGCGTGGCCCAGGTGCTCGGCGGCGAGGTCGTAGCGGGCGCCGAGGGTTTCGAGGTCTGAGCCGAGGAGGCGTAGGACGCCGTGGGGCTGGATGTCCCGGTGGTTGCCGGTGCGGACCTTGGTGAGGCGTTCGATGGCGCCGGCGGCGGTTCGGCGCAGTTCCTGGTCCAGATTGTCGAGTTGGCGGGCCATGTTTTCGAGATGACGACCGAGGGCGCGCAGTTCCCCGAGGTCGGGGTGGAGACGGTGGAGGTCCCAGGTGTCGATGCCGAGCCGTTCCAGGACAAACTGGCGGCCGGCGAAGGCCGGCCGTCCGTCGATCACGGGTGCAGGGGCCGGCCCGGTCGCGGGGCTCTTGGTCATCTGATTCTCTCCGTGGAAGGCGCGGGCTGGGCGCTGACCGTGGCCGGGCGGTTCTGCTCGAGTGGTGCCGCCGCCCGGCTCGTGGCCGCGGTACCGGCCAGGGCGGCGTGGACGCGGGCGCCGAGCGGGGTGAGACGGAGCTTCTGACCGACGAACACGCTGGTGCTCCGGTCTCGGTCGGCGAGGCGCCGCTCCATCAGGGAGTTCACCGTGGCCGGGTGGAGCTGGATGCCGTCGGCGGTGACCTGGCGGCCTTGGCGGATGCTGTGCTCGGAGACGGTGACCTGGCCACGGGCGACGGCATCAAGAGCCCGCCGCTGAGCGTCGTTGAGCTTGATCGGTTTCTCGGCCGGGGCCTGCGGGGGCGGAGCGGCGGTGGTGGCGAGGACTTGGTGCAGGCCGGTGAGTGCCTCCAGCCGCTCGTACAGTTCGACGCGGCGTGTGGCCAGGGTGTCCAGGGACTGCGCGGTGGAGGCGAGCAGTCCGTTGGCCTGCAGCAGGGCGCCGTCGTTGCCGTCGAGGACCAGCTGCATGTCGTCGCGGATGGTGCGGGCGAGCGCCACCAGGCGCTCCTGGACGTGGTCCAGGCGTCGCACGGCGGTGCGGATCTCGCTGTTGACCCGGCCGAGAGGGGTGTCGTCGCCGTCGTCCCAGCCCGGCACCGCGCTGAGGCGCTCGACGCCGAGCGTCCGCAGCACCGTCGCGGTGCCGACCCGGGTCGAAGGGGTGGCCGGGTGGGACGGCGGGCTCTTGGAAGCCTGAGTCACGAGCGGGCGTTCCGGTTCGCGCCGATCGCGGCGAGCCCGACCGCGACGGCTTCCTGGAGGCTGTCGACCAGCGGGGCGTCTGCGGTGGCCAGGCGCGCGGGGCTGTGCAGACCGCCGGTGTGCAGCACCGGGAAGGCGCCGACCGCCCGGGCGGCCACCGCGTCGTCCACGCTGTCGCCGATCACCACCACCCGGGACGGGTCGATGCCGGGGCCGAGCGCCTCGAGGTGGGCGGCGAGCGCCGGTGCCTTGCTGGCGACCGACGGTCCGATGCGACCGTCTATGCGCTCCATCAGCCCGGCGATGCCGACCTGCCGGACTTCACGCATCAGCCGCTCGTGCGGGGCGAGGGAGAGCAGGGACTGGCCGACGCCCCGGGCGCGCAGGCCCATCATCAGCTGGCGGACGCCCGAACGCAGCCGCACCGGGCGCTGGTCGAGCACGGACAGGAAGGCGGCGTCGTTGGACTGCCACTCCTCGTCGCTGATGGTCCGTCCGAGCAGGTGGTCGTAGAACGAGCGGATCGGCACGCGGTGCTGGGCGCGGTAGGTGTCCACGCTGACCGGCGTGCCGCCGAGCGTGGGGAGGGTGGCGTTGAGGGCGGCGACGTGGTCGCCGAGATCGTCGCGGACGGTGCCGTTCCAGTCCCAGACGATCCGGACGGCAGAGGTGGTGCGGGGGGTCAAGCGCTCTTCTCCAGAGGGATGGTGGGGGTGGTGGGGGTGGTGTTGAGCAGGTCTGCGCGCGGCAGGAGCACGGCGGCGGCCAGCGCGGCGGAGAGCACGACCGCGGTGGCGACGGCCGTGGTGCCGTGGACGGCGAGGCGGCCGGCGACGGCGGTGCCCAGGGCCTGGCCGACGCCGATGACCGCGATCAGCCAGGCCGCGGCCTCCGTGGCCGTGCCCTCGGGAGCCAGGCGGTCGCAGAGCAGGAAGGCACAGGTCAGCAGCGGAGCCAGGTACAGGCCGGGGCAGATACTGAAGGCCACGGCGGCCTTCGGCACGGTGGCGAACAGCAGCGGCGCGAGACAGATCGCGTACCCGCCGGCTGCGGCGAGCAGCTGCCGCGGCAGGGAAAGCGGCCACGGGGAGCGGGTGTAGAGGATTCCGCCGGCCACGCTGCCTGCGGACAGCGCCGCCGGGAGCAGCCCGCTCAGCCAGCCCGTCCCGTTCAGGTCAGCCACGGCCAGGGCCAAGACGTTGAAGGCGCCGAGGCTGACGCCCAGGCAGAACATCGCCGCGAGCAGGAGCAGCAGGCCGCGCGAGCGCAGAGGCCCGCTCCAGTGGACCTCTCGGCGCCCGACCGGCGGCCAGCGGGCGGGAGGGCGGGTGGCGACGGCCGCCGCACCGCATCCCCCGATGATGCCGCATGCCCACAACGCCGCAGCGGGCGAGATGAGTTGGCAGAGCGTGGTGGCCGCCAAAGGCCCGGCGACGAACACGATCTCCTGGCTGACGCTGTCGAGGGCGTACGCCACCTGTTGCTCGGCCGGGTCGGGGACCAGGCGCGGCCACAGCGCGCGCAGGCCTGCCTCCAGCGGAGGGGTGGCGGCCCCGGCGAGCACCGCGAGGGCTCCGGCGGTGATCGGCTTTGCGGCCAGGTCGAGCACGGCGAGCACAGTGAACGCCACGAACGCCACGGACGCCGCAAGAGCTGCAACCGGTGCCAGGCGGGTGCGGTCGACGAGACGGCCGAGCAGCGGCTGGCCGACCGCGCTGGCCAGCCCGTACAGGCCGGCGAGTGCAGCCCCGAGCAGGACCGGTCCGCCAGCCGAGCGCACCGCGAGCAGCAGCGCGAGGGGTGCCATGGCGGTGGGCAGTCTGCCCACAAGGGTGCCGACGAGCAGCGCGGGCACGTGCGGGCGGGCGAGGACGTCGCGCATCGCTGGACGGTGGGGGTGGGTGGCGGCAGAGGGCATGCGGGCGGTGGGGTCTCCTGACCGGTCGGGTGGGCGGGGGTCTTAGCCGGCCGGTGTGGCGCGCAGGGCGGCGGCGGCTGCGCCGAGGTGGGCGCTGGCGCTGGTGAGCAGGACGGAAGCGCGCAGGCGGCCGGCCTGCACGAGGCCGGCGGTGTCGGTGATGCCGCTGTCGGGGACGGACAGCTGGTCGAGGACGGTCGACATCGAGCCGCCGGCCGACAGCATCGACTGCTGGGCCGACTCGATCCGGGCCAGGGCGCGCAGATGGACGGGGGAGGGCATCTCGGCGGCGTCGACTACGGCCGCGGCCGAGGCGCTGACGGTGGCGAGGTGGACCAAGACGTGCAGCAGGTTGCTGCTCAGCAGCCGCGCCGGGTCCAGGGCGCGATGCGGCAGGTCGAGGCTGCGGGCCAGCGCCTGGATCTGCTCGGACTCCTCCTGGAGGTCGGAGGTCAGCAGCGCGGTCGCGTCGTGGTGGACGATGGCGGTCAACGGCTCCTCCGGGCGGGGGCGGGTACGCCGTGGGCAGGCGTGACGACGGGGACGGTGGGACTGGCGGCGCGTACAGCCAGGGAGGTACGGCGCGTGCCGTCGGGCCGGTAGGGGTCCGGGCCGATGTCCAGGTAACGGCGCAGCGCCGTCGGCAGGTCGGCGGTGCGGCGGCGGGCCGGGGACTCGGTGGCCAGGGAGCCGACGACGGCCTCGATGAGCAGGTCGGGGCAGTCGCCGACCAACTCCGCCTCCCAGCCTTCGCCGTCCACCCCGGCGGTGATCAGCCATGCACGCTTGCTTCGGTGGCACAGGATCTCGGCGAGCCGGTCGGGCGCGGTGATCCGCGTGACGCCCCCGCCCCGGGACTCGGCTCCCTCCCAGCCAGCCTCGGCCAGAGAGTTGACGGCCTCATCCAGATCGGCACGATCGGGAGCGCCGTCCTCGGCCATCACGGCCACCTCGACCAGGGATCCGGCCACCGCGGCCAAGACCTCGTCAGGAGTCTGAGAGCTGAAGGTCACCCGCCAGTCCAGCCCGCGGGCGGTGAGCGCCTCGTACTGGTACAGCCCCTCGGCGTCGTCGTGGAGGAGGACCTGGATGTCGCCCCGGGCGTACGCCTGCACGTGGCCCTGGTCGGTGCGTGTCCAGGACGCTGCGCGCAGGACGCGGCCGGCCGGTACGAGGGAGGTCAGGCTCCCGAGGGCGAGGTAGGCGGGCCGGACGCCGACGGTGCTTCCGCGCTTCCAGGTCTTCGGCAGGGTCGGGCCGACCCGCTTCGGGGGCGCGCTGCCTTGGGCACGGCGCGCCCTGGGGGTGGTGTTGTCGCGGGCAAAGGAAGTTGTGGTGGTGTCCAAGGTCGTCCTCAGTGCCGCTTGGCGGCAGGGGAGTTGGTGATGAGCGGGGCGGGCTGCGGGGCGCTCTGGTGACTGAAGGTCAGCGCCGTGGACACCGAGCGGATCGTGGCGGCCTTGGTCCGGGAGGCGGCCTGCGCCGACGGCGACGGTGCGCCCGTCGCGGCAGCGACCGGGGCCAGCGCGGGCGTGGCCAGTGGGGCTGTCCGGGGGGCGGGCGTGGCTATGGCGGCGAGCTGCGGGGCCGGGGCGGCAGTGGCGCTGCGCGCGTTCGTGCGGCGGGTGGTAACCGAGGCGCGCGGCGGCGGCGGCGGCAGGTGTCGTTGGGCCCACCGGCCGATGGCCTCCAGCGGCTCGGAGAGCGCCTTGCCCGCCCTGGTCAGCCCGTATGTGTAGTTGCGGGGGGTGCCGGTGCGCTCGACGAGTCCGTCTTTCTCCAGCTGGGCGAGGCGCTGGTAGAGGTTGCCGGCGACCATGCCGGCGGGCAGCGCAGTATCGACGATCTCGCTGGGATAGGCGGGTTCGCCGTAGGCGGCCAGGGCCATGATGGTGGCGACGGTGTGTGTCTTGTTGAGTGTGGCGAGGGCCTGCTCGGTGTAGGCGCCCAGGCCGGTGCCCCTCTCCGGGACGCTCTGGTGAGCCGAGGCCCAGTGGGTGACGGGAATCTGGATGTACAGGGCCTCACTGCCGGACCGGGTGAGGGAGACCAAGGAGCCGCCAGCCTCACGCTTTCGGGTGATGAGTCCGCCCTCCTCCATCGCCTCGAGCCGGGCGTCGATCTGGGTCTCGCTCATCCACAGTGACTTGGCTTCCAGCTCGGGCTTGGGCAGGGTGCCGTCGGCGCGCTTGAGCAGACGCAGCAGCGAGATGGTGTCCTGCGGGCCGAGGACCGACAGGGCGTTCTGGATCCGCTGGGCCTGGGCGAGGGTGGAGGGGGCGGTGGGCATGCGCTGGTCCTTCACGGTGAGGGGACGGACAGTTGGGGCAGGGCCGGGTCAGGACGCCCGGTGGGCGGCGGCGAGCAGCTGCAGGCGGCGGGCCGCAGTGTTGTAGACCTGGTGGCCGCTGCGGGGACCGGCGGCCAGCAGGTAGATCTCGCCACCGCAGCGGGAGGCGGGTCGGGGCGGGCGCTCCTGGTAGACCAGGCGCCAGCACCGGTCGCGGTCCAGGTAGACGCGGCGGCAGCCGGTCAGGTCCCACAGGCCGCGCCGGCCCAGGACAGGTCCGCGCTGCTGGCAGCGGACCAGCCGGCGCAGGTGGTGGACGGCGGCTTCCCGCACGTCGCCCGGGAGCCGGTCGAGATCAGTGAGCGCCGCCGGGTGTGCGTTGAAGTCGAACAGCGCGGCGGCGGTCACGGGCGTGGTCCTTGGTCTAGACGGAGGTGCGGGGGATGCCTGGCTTGGGCAGGGAGGCCGGGTCGGTGTGGGGCGGGTGCGGCAGCAGCCGGTGGTGCGGATGGTCCGGATTGGTGGTGCACGCGCCGAACGGCCCGTCCGGGGCGCGCAGTTTGAGCAGCAGCGGCTCCAAGTGGTCCCGCTGCCACACCGACGGGCCCGTCGCGCCCGAGCGGGAGTCGGTCAGCTCCTGCCAGGCCAGCCAGCAGTGGTGGATCCGGGCGAGCGCCTCGTCGTGCTCGGGCCAACTGGCGCACCACGGCCGCCCGGAGGTGATCTCCTGCCCGTAGACGCCGAGCAGGATGTGATCCACCCACGGCACCATCGTGGCGACCTCGGCGGCGAGCGCGTCGTCGTCGAAGGCCAGGATGGTGAGCGATGCCGGATCGTCGGCATCACTCTGCGAGCCGGCGGCCTCGGAGTCCTCCTCGGCGGCACCCAACATCGCGGGCTCGGCCTGGTCGCGCTCCTCGGCGAGCCGGTCGGCCACGATGGCGAGCGAGTCCCGCTCCGCCTGGAGGCGGGCGAGGGTGGCGCTCCACTCGGCCACGGTCTCCGGAGTGACCGCGGGGCGGCCGGGCGGCTCGGCGGGAATATGGGTCGACAAGGGCGGCTCCAAGCGAATCGGTGGTGCGGTCGGCGAGCACGACTCTGCCCGCCGACCAGGTCCTTGCTCGGGCAATATCCAGTGGTGTATGGGCGCCGGAAGTTCACGCGGAAGGCGCGCAGTGATTTCCGCACAAAGAAATTCCAGCCGTCAGCAACTCCGTTGCCAGCGCGGCTTGTTGAGGAACGACTCCATTTCCCAGAGCGGTGAGCTGGGCCGACCTGGAAAGTCCTGTGATCTGCGTCACCCATCCTTTTTCGAGGCCCATGACCCATTCCACGAAAGCCGGGGAGAGGCGCCCGCGCGAATCCACCGGATCGGGCGCCGGGCGCGTTACGCGTTCCCAGCGGGCTATGGCGGGGGCGTATTCGCCCCAGCGGCTGCCTCCCGTGTCGGCAGCAGCCGGGCGGCGGCGCTCGGCAGGGTCAGATCCCCGCGGCTGCCGCGCTGGTTCGGGCCGCCCTTGGTGCCGTCGCTCGCCCGGGGGGTTGGAAGCAGGTGCTCCACGAGGTCCGAGAGGTTCGGACCGTGCCCGCCCGCTCTCCTTTGGTCCGGGTGCTGGGAGCCCCCGATGCTGCCCAGGTTCGAGGTCGGAGTGAGCAGCAGCGTGATGACATGGCCCAGGTCCTCCCGGCCTGCGTCCGGGCCCTTGAAGTCCCGTGCCCTCGGCGTCGGAAGGCCAGGCGGCAATGAAGACCCGCTCTCTCCTGTGAGGTGCACCGACGTCGGAGGCGCGTAGCACCTGCCACCTTGCATCGAGCCCTGCGCGGGCCAGGTCTGCGAGTACGGCACCGAGTGCCCGCAGATGATGTTCATCTCCGGTGTCTCCCAGACACCACGGGCAGGGTTCCACGTCGCCATCGGCTGACGAGCGAGCGGGGGTCGAGAGCAGACCTCGGACATTTTCCAGAATCACCAGACAGGGCTTGAGGATTGAGATGGCGCGGGCGATGGTGTGCCACAGGCCGGAGCGGGTGCCCTCGGCGAGCCCGGCACGGCCGCCGGCGACCGAGACGTCCGTGCACGGGAAGCCCGCGACGAGGACGCACACCGGCTCGACCGTGGCGAAGTCGACGGTGGTGATGTCACCCAGATTCGGGACTCCGGGCCAGTGATGCTCGAGGACGGCGGCGGCACTGGGGGCCGGGTCGGCGTGCCAGGCGATCGTCCCGCCGAGGACGGACTGCACGCCGAGGTCCAGACCTCCGTATCCGGAGCAAAGAGAGCCGATGCGCGGGCCGGTCACCGCGGCCCCCTGCCGGGGGCGGCGGGTGCGGGGGCGTCGCCACGGATGGCTCCAGGCGCCGGCATGGGTATGGGAGTTGGGTGCCGCGCGAAGGCCGAGCCCAGGCGCGCTGCGGCGGCCCGCAGACCGCTGCGTGTGGGTCGGGCGGCGCGATCGGCGGCTTGGCGCAGGCCGTCGGCAGCCTGGCCCAGCGCCCGTTCGGCCCGGCGCAATGACCGGTGGTGTGCCGCGTTGTCGGCGCTGTAGGCGACGCCGGTGACGTTGTCGCGCCACAGGTCGCGGGCGAGGGCGACGAGGTGCTGGTCGGCTTCGGCGAGGTCCATCGCGGCATCTCTGAGGGCTAGGCCGGCGGGATGCGGCGCAGTGCCGGGAGGGCGGGTGGCGGTGAGGGTCGCGGCGATAGAGACGATGCCGAGGTGGGCCTGGCGCACCGCCCCGATGTGTGCGGGCGCCGTGTGGAGGGTGTCCGGTTGGCGCAGAGCGGCGAGGCCGGAGCGAGCGGCCTGTATTCGTTCGGCGGCGTCGGTGAGGGCTGTCGGCAGGTTCTGGTCAGGGGAAGACAGGAAGGAACTCCAGGTGGGGGTTTAGAGCCGCTTGGCCGCGAAGGGGCTGGGGGTGGGCCCGTGGCCGGGGCTCTCGGCGTTTGGGCCGCTGCGGAAGGGGCGGGTGAAGACGGACCGCAGGCGGGCGGCTGTTCCGCGGGACGGGCGGCTGGCCTCGGCCTGGGCGGCCGGGCGGGTGGACTTGGCGGCGGATCTGGGCGCCGGGGTGTTGCGGCGCAGGTGGTGCGCGGCGGTGGACAGTTGCTCGCCGGCGTCGCGGTACAGCCACTGGGCGTGCTGGCGGGCGATCGGCGTCGGCGAGTGCTCGTGGGCGTCGGCGAGTTCGAGGACCTCGCTGATGCGCTGCAGGGCGGTGGCCGTCAGCGAGACCGCCCGGGTGGTGGCCCGCCGCTCGCGCCGGGCGGCGGCGGCCTGATCCGGTGCGGCGAACGGGTCGACGGGCTGCACGGCGGCGTCGGTCAGTTCGCCGTGGAGTACGCGCAGCGCGATCAGCTGCACACCGACCAGTCCGGGGGAGGGCAGGGGTCCGTCGTTGGGCACGGTGGGCCATGACCCCAGCTCGTCGAGCTTGGCGGCAAGTTCCCACGCGGTGGAGTGGTTCGCGGGCAGGGGATGCTCCTGTTGCAGGTGTTCAGCGGCCTCGGTGCAGTGGGATGACGGGCGCGGTGGTGGCGGACGGCTTCGCTTGTTCGCCGGTCGCCGGCTGGGTGCTGACGATCCGGGACCGGGCCGCAGAGGCTGAGGACTGGGCCCCGCGTCGTCGTTCCAGGTCGTCGGTGGGCAGCGGCACCACCGGGGTGGGGGCCGCGGTGGTGAGCCGGTCGGCGGCGGAGTTCAGCTCCTCGATCGCAAGGGTGAGGTTGTCCGCGAGGGTGACGGCGCGCTGGGCTGCTTCGGTGTGGCGGGGCTCCGGGGCGAGGAGCAGGCCGGTGGCGTCGGCGAGGAGGGACAGGCCCTGGCCGGTGCGGAATACAGCGGTGGTGAACGCGGCCAGTACCGTGCGGTCGGCCTCAGGGTCGGCCGCACGGAACAGGTACTCATCGCTCGCCTCGGCGGCGATGCTCACCAGGTGCGTCATCGGCCACGCGGTCTCCGAGGGATGGCCGGCCGCGGCGACGGCGGGAAGGGTGTGGCGCACAGCCTCCAGCCGGTCGGCCAGGGACCGCATCAGCGCCGCGGTGGCGTCGGTGTCGTTCAGGGCGCTCCGATCATCAGGAGGGGAAAGGGCTGGTCAGCGGCGGCCGGGAGCGTGGGCGGAGGCGGCATCTGGCGCCGGGGCATGGGAGACGACCTTGGAGGCCACGGCCCGCCGCGATGCCGCGCCCGCGGTGGCCGCCTCCTGCGCGAACCCCTGCGGCACGATCACCAGAGGCTGGCGCCGGTACTGGGCGCGGGCGGCCAGCATCCGGGCAGCGGGCCCAGTGGGATCGGCCAAAGCCTGCTGCTCGCGGTCAAGTTCGCGCCGACGCACCTGGCCCAGCCCGGTGCGGAACCGGCGGATCGTGCTGATCGTGTGGGTGAGCATCTCGTCGGCCTCGGCGAACTGCTGCGCCACGCGCCCGTCCAGGCCGGGCGAGTAGAAGTGGGAGCGGCTGGTGTCGCGGGGCCGTACCTGATTGGCGAGGTCGCAGGCGTTGTCCAGCAGCTCGGTGAGTTTGTGCAGGACGGGGCTCGCCCGGGTAGCGGCGAACGTCGGCCCCCAGTCCTTACCCACGTTGGCAACAGCGGGTCCGGTGCGGTGCGAGAGCTCGGCCCGCATCCGGGATGTGATGGCGACGTAGTCGGCCAGGGCGGTGATGTTCTGCGCCAGCAGGTCCGGGATTTTGGCGGGCGGGCGTCTGGCGGTGTGCCGCAGATCGCGCCGGATCTCGGCCAGAGCGTTGGCCAGGTCGGTCAGGCGCTGGACATCCTCCGCGGGGATGTCCGTCATCGGCGCCGCCCGGCGGCGGTGGCCAGAACCTGCCCGGCCGCAGGTGCGGCCGTGACGGCGGTGGCGGTGCGGGGGCGCCGGGGTGGGGTTGCCCTCGGCGGTGCTGCGGGCGGCAGTTGGTCGCTCAGCGCCAGGATTTCCCGCGCTGCGCCGACTGCGGCGTTGCGGGCCTCGGCGACCGCGCACAGCGCCTGGTAGCCGAGTCGCCGCTCGCGCTCGGCGCCTTCGGCATCGCCCTTGCCGGGGAGGGTGGTGTCATCGAGGGTGACGGCCAGATCCAGGGCGTGGGCTAGGTGGCGGTGGAGCGTGGCGGCGTGCGCGCGCCCGGCGCGGAAGGCGCGTATGGTCGCGAGGCCGAGTGGGTCGGCGGGTTGGCTGGTGGCCGTGAGGTCGCGGAGCCGGGTTGAGCAGTGCCGCAGCACGGTCAGGGCGTTCTCGCACTCGCCGGTCACGGCTGCGGCGGTGGGGATGGTGGGGCGCTCGGGCATCGTGTCGGCGGTGTCGAGGTTCTCCGCGATGTGCGAGAAGACTGTGCCGAGTTTGGTCAACTCTCTGTTGTAGTGCGGTGTTTGGGCTGTTCCTCGGGTGATGGCGGGCTCCGGGTCGGGGTGGGGGCGTGCTATCGGCGCGGGGGCGGGCGGTAGCGCGGCGCTGGTCGGCCGGCCGGTGAGCGTCGGAACCGGGACTGCGGCGGCGCTGCGGGTGAGGGCGGCGGTGCTGCGCCGGGTGGGCAGTGCCGCGGTGTCGCGGCCGGACCGGGCCTGGAGGCGCAGGGCGTCGCTGGCTTCGGTGAGGGCGAGCCGGGTACGGGATAGGGCCAGGTTCAGCTCGCGCCCCGCCCGCTCGCGCACATCTTCCGCGCGGGTGCTGCCCAAGCCGTCGACCTCATGGATGCGGGCGGCCATCGTGACGGCGCGGCTGATGGTGCCCAGCGCCTGGCCGACCTGGGCACCGGCATCGGCGAGTACCCGGGCGTGCGCCCGCTGGGAGGTGTCGGCCAGCGGAGTGCCGGCCAACGTGCCAGCCGAAGCCAGCACCTTCTGGTGGTGCGCGCCGATGCGGGCGGTGAGCGGGAGCAGTTCCGCCACTGTCGGCAGGCCCTGCTCGCGATAGGCGCCGGGAACGGCGGCGGCCAACTCATCGATGGCGTCGGCCTGGGCCCGCAGCCGGGTGGCCTGGGGGCCGGGGGGACGAAGTGGGGTCACGGGGGACAGGGAAGATTCCTTGAAGGATCTACAGGGAGCGGGCAGAGGTCGGGCGAGTGGGCGGCTCGGCCAGGCGGGCCGCACGGGGGATGGAACCGGGCACCGAGCGGATCGCGGTGCTGCGACTGGCGGCGGCTGCGGCGCGTTCGAAGCCCGGGCCGGCGCTGGATCGCCGCACAGTGAGCAACTGCTCCTCGCCGTCGTCAGGCAAGGGCGCCTCGACGACCAGGTCGCCGGGCCGCAGGTCGAAGGCGCGGATCTGGAGGACCTGGGCACCACGGCCGTGCCAGTCGGGCAGCCAGCCCATCGACTGGAGGGCGTCCTCCAGCGTCATGGAGTGGCCGTCCATCAGGTTGCGCAGGGTCTGCTCGGGGACCTCGCTCAGCCGGGCCCAGTCCGGCAGGCCCATCCGGCGCCCGAACGCCGCCCAGGGGGCGCCGCTGCCGAGGCCGTGCCGATGGACGGGCTCCTCGGTGATCGCCTGCCGGGCGCTCCAACCGTCCTCGATCCTCTTGTAGATCGTGGTCGCGGTGGCGTTGGCGCGCGGGTCGACCGCCCACATGTAGACCGGCTTGGTCTCGCCGAACGCCGTCAGCGGCTTGTCGTCTCGGGCGGAACCCGGTCCGAGGGCGAGGGCGTCACCGATGCTCAGGTCCTGGGTGACGACGCGGTTGTAGAGCGTGTGGTAGGTCGTGCCGATCTGCTCCGCCCAGCCGCGCAGGGTCATCGTCCGCCCGTTGAACGTGTACTCGGGCAGCGTCTGGTCGTGCTTGTCGGTGGCGATGGCCCGCTCCGGCTCCCAGCCGAGGGCCAGCCGGGTGCGCAGAGCCTCCTTCTTGACCACGCAGCGGGGGTCGGCTGCCCAGGCACGAAGGCTCTTCTTCTCGCCGAAGGCCTCGATCTGGCCGCGGGCCAGTTCCCAGTTGTAGCGGCCACGGCGGGTGTCGGCCGGAACGACCGGGCGGCGCGCGGGACGTTCGTCGTCGGTCAGCGGGTGCTCCTGATGGGGGCTCGGGGCGATGCCGCCTCCCGGGCGGGGGAGGGAGCGGCGCCGGGGTTCGGGACGGTGACGGGGGTTCGGACGCTGGCGGCTCGGCGGCGCTCGGCCGCTACCGCCGGAGCGGGTGGCGGGTCGGATCGGCGCGGGATGTTGTTGGCGGTCCGCCAGCGGTCCTGCACGGCCTCGGCGGCGCCGAGCGCGTGCAGCGCGGAGCCGAGCAGCCGGGCGCCAGGGAGGGAGGAGTCCCCGGCCAGCAGCCGCACCACGCCGGCCGACGCGGCGCTCTGGCGCAGAAGGGAGGCCCGCAGGACACGCTCGGCCCAGTACTGCGGATCACCGGTCAATCCGCCGCGGGTGACAGCGCGCACGCCGTCGGCGGTGATGGTGCCGGAGGCGATGGCCCCGCGGTGCTGCGCCTCCCACAGGACGGTGAGCTGGTCGATCGGCTCCGCGCGGTGGGCGAGGGCGGCGAGTGCCTGGTAGACGGCGCGGTGTCCGGCGTCGAGGAAGTCGCCCGGTCGTAGCCACCGGGTGATCTCGACCAGGCCGTCGGGGGAGGCGGTGGCGGAGGAGAGCATCGCGCTCTCGTGCTGCAGGGTCTTCTCGCGGACGCCGTCGGTGAGTTCCAGCGGCCACGGGCCCGGCAGCGGGCGGGGCCGCTCGTCCAGCGATCCCCAGGAGCTGGCGAGTTCGTGGATGGCCTCGCGCAGCTCGCCGGTCAACTCCAGGGCTCCCTCCAAGGAACCGGTTCGGGCGGCGTGCTGAAGCCGGTGAGCGCGTTCGTGAACACGGCGGCGGATCGCGCCCTCCAGCACCATCCGGCCGTAGGCGCCGGCATGGCTGGAGACCGGACACGCGGCCATCAGCGTCCCCCCGTACCCCGGCGTCATCCCCCGGCTGGCCTCGGCCGCCACCGACATCGCCCCCAGCGCCCAGTCCCGCCGCTGCTCCTCGTCGGCGTTCGCGGTCAGGCCTGGATGGCCGGCCGCGCGTTGGGCGAGGAGGACTTCGTACAGTGCGGCATGGGCGTGGCGGTAGAAATGTGAGGGCTCCAACCACGAGGCCACCGAGTCCAGTTGGGGCGGTGCGAGTAGGAGCGCGCCGAGCAGGGCCTGCTCGGCCTCCAGCTGGAGGCCGCCGGAGCCGCCGGACACCATCAGCGTCCCCGGCGCGCGGTTGCGGTCGGAGGCAGGTGCGGCTCCCTGACGGGCCGGACCGGGGCCGAGACCTGGGGCGGCGCGAGCCCGGTCACCGGGTCGGTGGCCGGCAGCGCCGGAGCGGTGCCGGTTGTGCGGTCGATCCGGGTGAGCCAGTCCCTGGCCTGTCGCAGAGTGGGGAAGCCGCCCTCGGTGATGCTGTAGGTGGCGGTCGTGAGCCGGATGGTCTCCAGCTGGATGACGAACCGGCGACCGACGGCGCGTGCCGAACGATCGTGCAGCAGCACATAGTTGCCCTCGCGCTCGCCGTTGGAGCAGGCGTCGAAGGCGGGGCCGTCGCGCAGGATCCGGTAGCGGTCGCCCGAGCGGCGGATGCGCTCCTCGATCAGCCGGGTCGGCCCGGCGGCGGGCCGGGCGAACCCGTAGTCGGTGCCGAAGAGTAGACCTTCGACCTGATCGTGCGGCCCGAAGTTGTAGGGGTCGGCCGGAACGGGAAGGTAGTCGGCCACGGCACGGGGGTCGGCGCCCTGGCCCACCAGCCAGTGGCCTGCCCAAGCGAACGCCGGCGCGCGGTGCTGCCGGACCCGGCACGTGTGGTCGAGGGGGCCGAGGTCGACGTGAAAGGCGACCGCGCGGTGCAGCCCGGGCGGTCCGCCGATGGTGAGGCGGTCGAAGGCCAGGATGAACTGTTGGGTGCCGTCGATGCCGGCGTGATGCGAGCTGACGACCTCGAACAGCTCGGGTTCATAGGCCAGGTACTCGACCGCGGCGGCGGTCTGCCGGTCACGAGGGGTCCAGCCCCGCAGGGCCTGTACGACGCTCTCCACGAGCCTCCTGATCAAAAATGGGGATGGAATGCCAGCCGCACTGCCGTCATGCCGGTGACGGTGCCCGCGCTGATTGGCTGACCGTCAGCGGGCACGTGGCGCCAGCTGCTGGGGCGGCGCGGAGCGGGCTGGCACGGTGGCGGGCGTCCAGTCGTCGAGGCCGGGCAACATCGGCACCTGGGAGGCGGCGGTGGCAGCCGCAGCCCGGCGGGAGACGGGCGGGCCGTCAGCCGGCGCGGCGATGGCCCGGTTTTCGGGCCTGTAGATCTCATCCAGGTAGTTGGTGACCGGTTCTTCCCAGGGTTTGCCCAGGAGCGAGCCGATGACGCGGGCGGCCTCGGGCACGGCGACGATGTCTCCGAGCTGCTGACAGGCGGAGCTGCGCGAACCGGTCCACGGATAGTCGGCAGGCATCCCGACCAGCAGCGCGGCCTCCGGGACCGTGAAACGCCGTTCCTTGTCATCGGCCCAGTACCAGCCGCGGACCTTGCTGGTGATGCCCGGCGCCGTCTTGTCCGCCGACCACTCGTTCCCGCCACTGGTACGCCGGTTGCCGCGGGTGTTGACGCGTACGCCCTCGGGCCAGCCGAGTGCCTGCGCCGCGGTCCGCGCAGCGATGGGTGTGGTGGGCTGCATCGCCTGGATGTTGACGTAGTGGTGCCGCCCCGCGACGAGGTAAACGCGGCGCCGGTGCGAGGCGAGACCAGTGTCGGCGGCGTCCAGGACCTGGTACTTGGCGCTGCACCAGTCGGCGATGTACAGCTCGTCGCGCAGGGCGTCCAGCACGATCTCGGGCAGCGCGCTGCTCTGCTCCATCGCCAGCCAGCGCAGGTTGTCGTACCGGGCGGTGAGTGCGAGCGACCAGATCAGTGTCTCGGCGATTAGCCCGATGCGCTCGTCGGTCATCTGGGGCACCAGGCAGCGGGCCTCGTCGTAGGTCAGCAGCGGGCCGGTGAAGCCCCCGTAGCCGTCCCATTCGGGGTCCGAGCAGATCCCGCAGTCATCGGTGTCGCAGCATTCGCCGCTGTCGTGCCAGTGCCCGAACGTGGCCTCGCACGCCAGGCTGAACGTGTCCAGCAGGAGATCGATGTTGCGCTCCTGGTGGCCCTCGCGCTTGCCCGCTGGCGTCCACACCTGGCACGGCGCGCTCACGGTCAGGCCCGCGACGTACCGCAGCGCGGGGTGAGCCGGATCCAGGGTCCGCACGTCGGCGACGATGCGCCGATGCCCCGCCGCGACCGCCGTCGCCGAGGCATCCCATCCGATCTCGACACCGACCACATCGAAACCGGAGCCATCGGAGTCCAGCAGACGAAGACCCTGCTCCCAACCACCCGCACCGGCGAACAGGTTGACGACTCGCTCGGGTTCGCCGGGGCGCGGGGGGAACAGCCACCCCACCGGCCAGGGGTGGGCCAGAGCGACGAGGCGGTCGTGGGTCCACGGCCCCATTTGCGGGCCCTGGTTGGGCCACCGGAGGTCCCCGGCGGTGGACAGCCGGGGCCGGAAATCGCGCGGCGGGACGGCAGGGTACTTGTAGGTCAGCGCTCCCCCCGTCCGCTAGCTCGGGCCGTGGCGGAGCCGAACACGACGCAAGCGTTTGCAGCACCGGACGGTTCCATGGGCTCCTTGCGTCTGCGCTGGGCATCGCGCATGGCCAGCTGGATTTGGGACTGGCTGGCGGCGTAGCGGGTCAGGGCGCGCTGATAGTCGTGGATGGCCTTGCCGGAGGCGAACCAGGCGGGGACGTCCAGCGGGGTCGGCTCGTGACCGGGACTTTGGTGGATGTCAGCTCCGTTGGTCGGGGTTGGGCTGGATGGGATCGCCGCTGCGGCAGGAGTACGGTGAGCAGCCGTCCTCGGGGCCGAACTCGGCCTCGTCGGCGGCGAGCCGCTCCTCAAGGGCGAGCTGCTCTCGGCGCGTGAGGCGGTCGATGGGTGCCTCCGAGAGCGGAACCCGGGAGCGGTGCAGGTAGGCCTGGCCGAGCAGTGGCCTGCCGTCGGCGTTGGCCCGGGCGTTGCCGGCCCGGATCTGCGCGTCGAACTCGACGACGTCCGCCCACTCGTCGGGAGCGCCGTCGCGGATCGCCCGCCACTGGGCGTTGCCGTGGTACGGGCACCCCAGGCAGCTGCTCTTCGGCGTGCTTTCCAGGCCGTGTTCGGCGAGCAGGCCGAGGCAGTCTCCACGCGACAGGCCGAGTTCGAGCAGAGGGAACCGGTTGCGCGTGTACCGAACGTCGGCGTCCTTCGCGCGGTGGAACTCATCGGTACTGATGCCGATCCACTGCTCGGCGAAGACGTCGGCCGGTATTCGCTCCGGATAGGAGTATCCGAGAATTTTCCGAACCTGCCGCTTAATGGGCTTGATCTTGTATTCACCGGTGCACTGGCGCCGCGTCATCCCAGGTGAGCCGTCCTGGTTGAGGATGTAGAGCGGCATGCTGGCGAAGCGGTGGGAAGGGTCGAGAGCATCGCTCCTGATGTTTCCCGAGGAGACCCGGAGAATGGGAATTCCGGCAGGCTTGGCTATCTCCCGCTCCACGCGGTCGAGGTGCTCGTAGACCTTTTTCGGCTCCCATCCGGTGTCCGCGAAGATGGCGAAGTCCAGCTTGGGCAGCTCCCCGAGGGCGGACAGCAGTAGTAGACATGTCGACTGGACTCCGGCGCCCAGCGAGAGGGTGCGCACGGTCGGCTCGGCGGCGGTCGTGGTCCGGGCGCCGGCCGTAGAGGAGGGCCGGTTCGGCGGTGTCGGACGGCGGCTCATGCGGCCACCTCCGCCTTGGCCTTGGCCCGCTCGGTGATCGCCGCGGTCTGGCGGGAGGACGCCTTGCCGATCACGTCGGCGCCGGCCTCCTTGTACCAGGGCCGCAGACTCAGCAGGGCGGGTTTGATGCCGGTGGCGAAGAGCAGCGCCGAGCCCTTCTTGAGGGCACGGATCTGGTCGGCGGGCAGGATCCGCTCCTGGCGCATGGAGATCGAGGTGGAGCGGCCGGACTCGGACGTGGAGTGCGAGACCGTCTCGACGTCGTGCTCGCCGACGAGGCGGCTCAACTTGTCGGCGAAGTCGGCGTCGTCGATACCGGATCCGACGAGCTTGATGGTGGCCGCGGACCACATGGCGTCCATGCCGACCTCGCCCCACACCCGCTGGCCCTGCCGGTAGGACTGCAGGATTGTGATCGGGATGACCCCGCGCGATCCCAAGTGCGAGTACAGATCGGGGAGATCGCCGATTTTGCAGACGTTGGCGGCCTCGTCGAGCACGGCGAGCAGCGGCGGGTCGAGGCGCCCGCCGTCGCGCTCGGCCTGGATGACCGCAGTGCGCATCACCGAGTCGGCGGCGGCGGCGATGAGAGCCGAGGCGCTGCCTCCGCCGTCCTTCGACAGCAGGTACAGGGTGTCCCGGCGGGTGACGAAGTCGGCCGGCTTGAACTCCGGCAGCGTCTCGCTCGGGGTGACCCAGGCGGAGATCTTCGGGTCCAGGAGGCAGGCCGCGTACTGGCGCGCGGTCTCGAAAATGCCGTCGCGGGTCTCGACCGCACCGCTCACCGTGCCCTGCAACTGGGCTGCGATGGCAGTCAGTTGGTTGGCCTTGAGGATGTCGATCGGGGTTCGGTCGGCGGGCTGGGCGAGCCAGCCGAGGACATCGGTGATCGGGCGCCCGTCCGCGCCGGCCGCCAGGAACAACGCGGTGAGGGTGTTGGCGGCGGCCGTGGACCAGAAGTCGCCCTGCTCGCCCTCGTCCACGCTCGCGGTCACGAAGTGCTGGGCGAGACGCCTCGCGCCGGGCAGGTCCTTGGCGTCGGCGAGCGGATCCCACCACATCGCCTGCTCGGTGTGGGCGATCTGCTGCGGGTCCATCGTCCACACCCGCCCGGCCGCTGCGCGGGCATCGAGCGTGACCGTGTAGGCGTCGCCCGCGGCCTTGTTACTGGTGAGCAGGACGGGGCCGGGCGCGCGCAGGATCGACGGGACGGCCAGCGAGGTCGTCTTGCCGGAGCGCGGCGCCATGATGGCGACGGCGACGTCCTCCCAGGAGGTGCGGACCTCGGGGCCGTTCTCGCCGAGGTTGCCGAGCAGAATGCCGGTGTCGTCGGGCTTGATCGATCCGGGCTTTGCGCCGGCGAGGCTGGGGCGAAGGCTCTTCGCCTTGGCCGTGACCTCCTTGGGCAGCAGGACGGCTAGGTCGCGGCTGGTGGCCAGCCCGGCGCTCTTGGACCGGCGGCGCTTGAGCACCCAGCCCGCGGCGATGCCGGCCAGGAGGGCGAAGAGCAGGCCGGGGATGATCCGGGCGCCGACCTGGACCTGCGCCGGCCCGAGTGCGGGCCACAGCCGTCCGGGGTGGAGGGCGGCCACGATCGGCTGGTACGGCCGCCAAGGGCCAGCGCCGAACAGGTAGTTCGTGACGTCGCCGCCGACCCAGGCGAGCGAGCCGTAGGCGGCGAGGGCAATGCCGGCACCGATCAGGGCGTAGAGGAGCGCGTCGGTGCCAGGAGAGGAGGAAGGGGCTTTGGGAGAAGAAGAGGGAGAGGGCAGGGAGAGTCCTTGCTGGGAAGACCCGGGCGCGAGGTGGGGGCGCGTGGGGTTGCGGAAAGGCCGGGCGGGCGGCGCGGTGTGGTCACGCGCCGGTGGCCTGGGCCAGGGAGATGTTGGTCAGCGACGCGGTGAGGCGACGCTGTTCACCGGGGCCCAGGACCGGGCTACGGGCGCGGGCGGGGCGCCGACCGGGGCGGGGCGGGTGCGGGCGGCCAGCGTGCGGTGACGGCCGTTGGCGTGGTCGAGGTCGGCGAGCTGGCAGGCCGCGTGCGCGAGCGAGTGGTCGCGGTGAAGCGGCGGGACGGTGCCGTCGGGGCGCATCAACGGGGCGATGATCCGCACCTCGTGGCTGTCGAGTCGCAGCGCGATCCACCGGCAGCCCGCCGACGGGTCATCGGCGGGGACGATGCCGGTGGCGGCAAGGACCCGCCGCGTGGTGGCCGCCCACTGGGCGTCGGTCAGAGCCGACGCATCGGGGTGGTCGCGGATCGTGCAGTGCCAGACGTCGCGGCTGCGGCCGGGACGCCGGTCCCGGTCTGGACGGTGGACGTGGAGGAATTCATCCAACTCGGAAACCAGAGAATCGAGTTCGGCGGTGCCCGGCGCCGGTAGAGCGGAGATCTCGCGCCAGGCGCTGATGATGCTCGCGCGGGGGCGGCCGGGCAGGCGCAGCGTGTGGTGCTGGGCGGAGACGAGCAGGTCGCGGGTGCTCGCATAGCGAGTGATCGAAGGAATCAGGGAAGTAACGTTTCCTCAGCGCCCGCGTGCCCGGCCGGCCGCGCCGCTCCCGTACGCCGGCTCAGCGGAGATGGGACGCGAGGACGGGGGCCACAGCCGGGTACGTCCCGCCGCGCTGGAGCGGTTGCCCGGCAGGGACCAGGCGGGCTGAGCGGAGGACGGCGCGGCTTTGTGGGTGGCGGCGTACTGCGCCGCGAGCCGGTCGAGTTCGGCGATGCGCTGCTCGTTCTCTGGCCGCCAGTGCAGGACGGCTCCGCCGCCGCCGTGGTTGGGCTCGCTGCGCAGGTATTCCGCGTCGGCGGCGTCCACGCTCGGGTGGCCGGTGGAGACCCACCAGAAGCTGTTGAGGTATTCGACGTCCCACTCGTGGTCGAACTCCGGGTCACCGGAGTCCTTGGTGTGGACGAAGTCGTAGAAGCCGACGGACCAGGTGCCGGTGGCCGACTCCCAGAAGACGTGTTCGCGGTTCAGGCTGATGGGGCTTCTCCTGGGGTGAGGGTTCAGCGCGTGTGGCGCGCGGTGGGGACGGGTGGAGGCTGCGCCGAGGATGGTGCGGCGGAGGCGGCGCCGATGTTGCGGACGGCGGCCGAGCGGATTCGGGCCGGGTGGCTGGCCAGGGCGCGCAGCTGCGCGGGCACTTCGGTGAGGTCGGCGCCGGCCTGCCAGATCTCATCGGCGGCCAGGCCGAGCGGCTGCCACAGGTATCCGCCGCCGGGGCGGTCCTTGACCCATCGGCTTGCGGTGGCGATCACGTCGGACAGGGCCTCCAGGGTGCCGCCGTCGCGGATGATCTCCTCCACCAGGGCGGCGACCTCGGCGGGGGCGGATGCCCCGCGGATCTGGTGGGCGACTTCGCGCAGGGCTTCGGTGGCCTGAACCTGCGGGATCTTCGGGGGCATGGTCTCCTTCGGGATGGTCATCGGGTCCGGCCAGGCGCTGGGGACGGCGTCGCGGGTTGGTGGGCGGTGGCTTCGGCCGGCGCAGGCGAGGAAGTGGACGTGCGGGAGACGAGGCGCGGTGCTTGAGGTGAGCGCGCCCGGTGACTGCGTGCGGGCGGCGCTCGGCTGTGTGCCTTCGGCGTTAGAAAGGGTTCTCGGTGCTGCGGTCGGCGTCGGTGGCGGCGTCGAGCAGCTCGGGCAGGTCGCCGGGTGCGGCCTCGCGCTGGTCCACCCACCAGCCCGCCCGGTCGACGGTGCGCGCGCGGTCCTCGATCTCCTGCCACTGCTCCTCGGTGAGGTCGCCCTCGGTGACGAGCTTCTGGTAGGCGGCGGTCACGAGCTGGTGGCGGCAGCGTTCGCCCCAGGCGAGGATCGTCGCGGGGCCGGACAGGGGCGGCATGCCGTACTGCTCGGCCCACGACGCGGCGGCTCCCTGCTCCTCAGCGCGGCGGGCCGCGATCCATGCCGCGCGTTCCTCGTCGCGGTTGCCGTCGCGCTGTGCGCGCCAGCAGTCGGTGCAGTCCCGGCCAGCGAGCCATCGGGCGTAGCCGGCGCGTCGGTCGGCCGGGCGGGAGGTGAGGTCGTGTTCGACCTCGTGCCCGCAGGAGTGGGTGACGTTGTAGTGCGTGTTGACGGCCAAGAGTGCGGGTTCCTTCGGTCAGCGGGTGTGGATGCTGTAGGCCAGGCGCGGGTCGACGGGCTGGGCGGCGGCTTCGACGGGCTGGGCAGTGGTGACCCGGCCAAGGCGCAGGCTGGTGGTGGTGGCGGCCTGGGCGCGGGCACCGAGCGCGGGCGAGACGGCCGGCCGGGCGGCCTGCACGGGGCGTCCCGCGCGGGCGGGGGCCGCCGCGGAGATCGTCTCCAGGTCGCGGCGGACGCCGCCGAGTGTGGTCTGGGCCTGCCCCAGCACGGCAGACACCTGGGCGGGATCCAGGGCCTGGGGGTCGTCGCGCAGCTGCTGGGAGAGCCCGGCCAGGATCTCCTCGACCGCGGAGAGCGCCGCCTGCCGGTTGCTCAGCAGCGCGCCCATCCGACGGTCCGCGTCTGCCCTCGCGGGAGCCGGGTGCAGCTGGGTGGCGAACGGGTCCAGCCCGGCCGCAGGCGCGTTGGTGCGTTCCGCGTCGTGCTTCGGCGCGGGGTGCAGCTGGGTGGCGAAGGGATCCAGCCCGGCCGCAGGCGCGTTGGTGCGATCCGCCTGCTTGGGCGCCGGGATGATCCGGGTGGCGAAGGGATCTTCTACCACCTCGGCCTTGGCGGGTGGATCAGCGGCGATCTTGATCAGGCGGGTGTTGAACAGGTCGCCGGGATTGTCGGGGGCGTGTTCCGGGTCGTATGCGGCGTCCGCCGCGACGCTCAGCCCTGCCGTGCGCAGCCGCGCCACGGTGTCCGTGGCCCGCTCCACCCCACCCGCCTCCTGCCTGGTCAGGGCGAAGAGCGTCGGATGGTCGGGCACCCGGTAGAAGCCGGCCTTCGCCAGGAGCCGGGCGGCTTCCGGGCTGTTGCTGGTGTTGGTGGCGGTGATGCCGTGCTCGGGGTGGGTGCCCACCGCCACGTCGGCGCGCCCGGCCGCCACGGGTGCCGGTGGGGTCACCGGGGCGGCCCCGGGAGTGACGATCTTCGTGCCGAGTCCTGCGGCGACAGACGAGGGGGAGGGGTAGCCCGGGTGGGCGTCGTACTCGAATCCCGGGTCCGGGCGGACGTCGGCACCGGTGGCGCGCAGGGCCGCCACCGTCTGGCGGGCGTGCAGGATCAGGCTGTCGGTCTCGCCGGCGAAGCCGTAGTCGGCGGTGCCGGGGATGGGGCTGAAGCCGTAGTCGGCCAGCAGGCGCCTCTGCTGGTAGGTGGCGTGCTCCAGGCCGGTGGCGGCGACGCCGTGCTGGGGGTGGCGGACGATACGGATGGCGGGGCTGTCGGTGATGCGGCTCTCCTAGAGCGTGGCGGCGGTGGAGGGGGCGGTGGACATCGCGCGGGCGGCGGGAGCGGCCTGGATGATCGGGCCAGCGGACAGCCCCCGTGCGGTCACGGCGCTCGCCGCAGTGGCACGGACGCTGCGCGCCGTGGCGATCGGCGCCTCGACGGCGGTGCCGAGATCGACCAGGCCGGCCTGGACGGTGGTGAGGGTCTCGGACAGGCTGGCCGCCTGGTGCTTTGCGATGCCCACCTGGGCGCCGAGGATCTCGCCCTGCTCCGGGGGAAGCCGGTCGATGAACGCCTGGGCGGAGTTGAGCAGTTCGACGAGGTTGGGCAGTGCTCCCGTCCTCGGGTCAAGGGCGACGTCCAGCACGTCGGCCACGTCGCGGCTGTCGGTGAGGCTGCGCAGGTGGACCGTTTCGAGGGCCAGGTCCTCGGCGGCTTCGGCCAGCCGGTCGGCGGAGGCCGGAGGCGTGGCGAGCCCGATGGTGGCGACCTGGAGGCCCAGACCCTGCAGGACCAGGCTCGCCCGGGCCGCCGCCACCAGCGCCTGCCGCTCGCTCGCTCCGCCGGGCGGCAGGTAGATATCGCGGTCGGGCGCCGAGCCGTCGTAGCGGAACCCGAACTGGCGCAGGACATCGGGCACCAGACCCTCGGTGGCGTCGGTCGCGGTCGCCGCGACGATGCCGTCGCTGTGGTGCCGGGCGAAGACGACGTCGGCACCGTCCACCGGCAGGCGGGAGGGTGCCGGGTCGGTGGAGGCCGCCGTGAGGAGATACGCGGCCTGGGCGGCGCGGGCGACGGCATCCGGCCCACTGAACAGGTACTCCCCGGTGCCGGGGTCGCGGGTGGCGCCGTTCTGCTCAAGGAGCAGGTGCGCACTGTCGGGTGAGTTGGGCTTGAGCCGGGCGGTGATGGCACCGTCCGAGCCCGGCGCGAAGGAGATGTCGGACAAGGAGATCCTCGGTTTGCTGATGGGAGGTGAAGGGGCTCGGTCAGCGCCGCCGACCGGGCGTGGCCGCAGGGGTATGGGCCGCGGAGTCGTGGGAATGTCCGGGGGCGAAGGCCCTGGAGGTCAGGGCTGCGGCGCGGGCACGGGTGGATGCCGGCGGCCGGGTCTCACGCAGGATGAGCTGCCGAAAGCTCCTGCGGACGTGGCCGGCGAACGCTTCGGGAACGTCGCCCGTGACGGACGTCTCGTGCCGGGGGAGGTGGTGGCGTAGCTCCAGGTAGTGGTCGGGCTTGCCGCGCTCCGAAGCGATCATCCACTCGTCCTCGCCGAACGTGCGCCGCGCCTCCACCAGCAGCTCGCCCCGCGCGATCAGCTCGGTGACTGTCCGGGAGTCGGGCGACTGGAGTCTGCTCAACCGGCGGCCTGCCTCGGCGCAGGCCGCCTCCGAGGTCGCCTCGGCGTGCGGGAACGGGGCCTGCGAGGTCAGCCAGGCGTAGTGCCGGACCACGTCGGCCGATCGCTGCTGCGGCGCGTGCCAGTTACGCACCCGCTTGCCGGCTGCCGCAAGCAGGCCGATCGCAGCCGCAGCAGCATCGGCCTGCTCGAACATCGGAACCGACCGGGGCATGTGCCAGGCCCCCAGAGGATCCGCCCGGTACCAGAAGCCGGCTTCGTCGAGGATCTCCTTGACGGCCGGTTCCAGGTGTCGTGGTGCGACGACGAATTCGCCCCAGTCGAAGTCCCAGCCGAAGGCCAGGTCTGCTGTCCTGGAGTGGCGGGGAACGGTCACCGGTGCCGCGTGGGCGCGGCTGACACCACGATCGGCACGGTGGCGACCTGCGGGCGGTGCTGCAGCTCCTTGATGCGCGCCAGCAGATCGGCCTCGGCCTGGTCGCGCTCGGTCGCGGCGTCCTCCAGTACCTCCAGCTGGTCGCTGAGGTCGGCGAGCAACTGGTCGTCGACCCGCCGCTGGCGGTCGGCGCAGATCAGCAGCCGGATGCGCTCGAAGGCAACGGTGGCCTCGGCCTTCGACAGCGTGCGATGGGCGTCCAGCACCCGGGCGGCCTGGGCAGACAGACGGGCTTCTTCCGCGTGGAGGGCGGCGATGCTGGTGCCGAGAGCCGCCTCGACACGGGAGTCGAGACGGGTGAGCGATGCGGGCAAGTGGCAACTCCAGAAAGCGAGGGGCAGGGCAACGGAAATGGCTGGCCGGGATCCGGCGGCCGGGCGGGGAGACTGGAGCGAGGGTGGGGTGGGTGCTCAGCGCGCCCGGCCGACGGCGGCCGACTGGGCAGCGACGGGCGCGGAGGGAGCTTGGCCGGGATCGGTCAGGCTCTTGGGCTGGGCCGAAGCGGAGCGGATCGCGCCCGACGTCGTCCTGGCCGCCGCCGCAGCGGCGGTCGGCGGCGGGGCCTGAAGCGGCAGACCCCGATCCAGGGCCCAGAGGTGGGCGTGATCGCTGAACCGGGAGGTCGGATCGGTGGACCAGGGGACCACCGGCCCGCGCTCGTGTTCGTACAGTCCGATCACCTCGACGCCGTGCGGATGCAGGACATAGGCCCAGTCCAGCCCCGAGGTGTTGTCGCTGGTGATGATGTCCTTCGCGGGCGGCGACGCATCCGAGGTGATGAGGCCGTGGCTGTCGAACTGTTTGCTGGGCCCGTAGTCGACGGCGCTTCGTACCTCCTCGGGTGCGCCCTCGAGCAGGTCGTTGCCGAGACCCGACCAGCCGATGGCGGGGGAGTCGATGAGGTAGGCGGCCAGGGCCTCGGCGTCTCCGCCGAAGCGGTGCTGGTAGGCGGTGAGCAGCAGGGGCAGCTGGTGGCTGGGGTAGCCGTCGAAGTGGCAGTAGATGCCGGTGTAGCCGCCGGTGTCGGTGGGACGGGCGATGACCGAACGAGTAGACAGGGGCCCTCCAAGGGCGGGAGGAAGGGGAGTGGTGTGCTGGGCCGTCAGCGTGCGTGGCTGGCGCCCGCCGTGGCGGGCGAATGGTCCACGCGGTCGGTGGCGACCACCCTGGATGGGGCCGAGAGCGGCGCGGTGCGTGAGGACGCTGCCGCTCGTCGGGACGGGGATGAGGGGATGCTCGGCTCCAGCGGGTGTCCGAAGTCGGCCGTCGCGGTCTCGAGGTCTTCGTACTCGGTGAGGCCGAAGTAGCCGCCGCCCTCGGTGGAGAAGATCGCCGCGCTGCCGGTCATGGGGTAGCTGGCCAGCAGTTTGGTCTCGCCGCTCGCCACGCTGAGCCGGGCGTGGATGACGAGGTGCCCGGCCGCGACGTCCGAGGCGATGTGGTGCATCCAGATCGTTCCCGGCTCGCGGGTCAGCGCAGGCCCTTGCTCCGGAGAGGCCGCGAGGGCCTGCTGCTGCTCGTCCTCGGAGTACAGCCGCAGCACGGTGTAGCCGGACGCTGTCAGCAGGCGGGCTGCTTCTGCGGAGATCCGCTGGCCGACGGACGCGGGGGTGTCCCGGCGCAGGCGGTGCAGTCCGGTGGCGTCGTCGCGGACGAAGCCGGCCTGCTCCAGGTACTGCCGGCTGGAGTGGTCGACGGCCAGGGCGGCGACCGAATCGAGAGCGGGGTCGACGGCGAAGGTGATGGTGCGTGGGGGCACGGTCCTCCGTTCAGCGAGGGGTTGGGGGCGAGGAACTGGGCAACGCGGCTACTCCTCGTCGGTGCCGAAGTCCGGGTCGTCGTCCTGGTCGTGGACGTAGCCGAAGACGATCCGCTCCAACTGGCCGAGCAGCAGGCCGTCATGGATCCGGAACGCGTCGAGGCGCTCGGCGACGTAGTCCTGCCGGTCGGCCTCGGCGCGCGCCACCTGGGCCAGGTTGCGCGTGGAGAGTCGGCCCCACTCCAGGAGGTCGGTCGGCGTGGCGAGTTCCATCCACACCCAGATCCCGGAACCCAGCTTGAGGATCCCCTGGGGGTGGAACATGCCGGACCGGCGGCGGGGGTTGGGGCTGCGGCGTTCGCCGAAGCCGCGCACCAGGCCGTGCGCGAGCTTGTCGAGGGCGGCGGCCTGGACGTGCGCTTCGAGGTCGGTGTCGGTGAGCCGCTGGCGAACCTCGGATTCGAGATCGCCCTTGCGGAAGCGGCCGGTATCGTCGGTTACGGCACGGGCGGCTTCCTCGACGATCTCCCACAGCCGTACTTCGGCGGTCGCACTCATGCAGCCTCACGCTCCCGCCAGGCCTCGGCCATCTCGGCCAGCGCGGCCATCGCCTGCTCGATCACCTCGCTGGTGATCGCCCGGCCAGTCAGCATGAACTGCGGATCGTAGAGCTTGACGGTGTCGGTGCCTCGGGCCTGCGCAAGCGGCGGCACCACCTCGCACAGGAACTGGGTGGCCACCCGGCGCTGCCGGACCTCCTCCTCCGCGCGCTCCTTGCGCTCCGTCCACGCCGCCGGCAGGCTCAGCACCCCCTCGACGACCTTGTCCGCCAGCTCCGGATCCTCCGCGCGGAGTCGGGCAAGCTGGTTCTCCACCGAGTCCCTCTGCGCCTTGGCCTCGCGCGCGGTCTTATACGCCTCGTCCAGGCCCATCGCGCCAGCAATGACCTGATCGATCAGGCCGGGGGCGTGGCGCACGACCGTCATGGCCTGTCCGACCAGTCCAAGCGAGACGCCGATCTGTTCGGAAATTGAACGGGCGGTCAGTTCGCTTTTTGAACAGCCTTCCAGTTCGGAATCTGAACAGGCCTTAGCCGCGACCATCGCGCTCTGGCCCTTGGTTAGGTTGCGGCGCCGAATGTTGACCCGGAGGGCATAAGCGACCGGGGTGGACCCGCCGTAGGTGGCGAATTGCGGCTCAACGCCAGCGATCTCGCATGCCCTGAGGCGGTTTCGGCCGTCGAGGACGCGGCCGAGGCTATCCAGCATGATCGGGTAGTACTGGCCGTTCGCCTTGATGTCCTCGGCGAGGGCGAGCAGCTCATCTTCGTCGAGCATGGGGAATGTGGCGGCGGTGGGATGGAACTCGATGATGGTGTCCTTGGGTGATGTGGGGGTCATGGCTCCGTCGGGAGCCGTTACCGTGGGAAGGCGCGCTGCTCTGGTGGTCAGCCGCCCGTGAGATCGGCGTAGCGGTCCAGGTAGAGATCGGGGCCGAGCGAGGGCGCGAAGTCCTCCCACTGCGACTCGTCGGCGGTGTACTGGTCCAGCAGCGCGGACTGGACCTTGCCGGGGAGCTTGACGAAGTCGTCGAGCCCGAACAGGAGCTGGAGGTCGAGGGGGCCGATGGCGGTCTGGTCGATCGTCCAGTTGGCGATGACGTGTGCGGCGTGGGCCTGGATGAGAGGGACGTAGGAAGCGTCCAGACCGGCGTTCCCGCACTCCTCGGCGGCGAAGGACTCGAGCGCGTCGACGAGCTTGACGTCGTCTCGGAGGGCGTGCGTGATCATGGTAACGAGCTCTTCGACGGCCATGTGCAGTCGTGCGCGCAGGTCGCGGTCAGTCAGCCAGAAGCCGGTCGCGCGAGGCTGAAGCGGGCTAGCGTTGTCGGTGCTCATCGTGGTTCCTGTCGGTTCTGCTCCCAGACGCTGGCGCGCGGGATGCGGGGGTGGGGTAGGGGTCGCGCAGCCTGTTTGGGGTTGGGCTGCCGGGGCTGATCAGCTCATGCCTTCATGCGACTGTCGGTGTCGTAGAGGCCGCGCTCGGCGGGGTGGAGCAGGTGCTGCACCACGAAGCTCCGCCCGGCGATCTTGTAGAGGCCGCGTCCTCGGGTCAGCGCGGCGATGGCCTGGGTCTCGACGCCAGTGAGACCCAGCAGGCTTGCGGTGGCGGCGAGTTGGTCGGGCTCCTGGCGGTAGATGATGCGTGTCGCGCAGTCGGTGAGCAGACCCTCGGCCAGGGCCCGGCCGCGGGAGCCGGCGTCGCCGGCCGACAGCAGGTCGGACAGGCGGTGGATCACCAGGAGGTTGGCGATGCCGAGACCGCGGCTGAGCTTCCACTGCTGCTGCATGCGTTCGAGCAGCGGCAGGTGGCGCAGGAGCCGCCATGCCTCGTCGTAGACCACCCAGCGCCGTCCGCCGCCGGGATCCGACAGCGCGGCCTCCATCCACGCCGAGGCGCAGGTCATGGCCAGGATCAGTCCGGTGTCGTCCCCAGCGGAGCCGAGCTGGGACAGGTCGATGCTCAGCATCGGCGCCTTCGGGTCGAACTCCACGGTGCTCGGCGCGTCGAACATGCCGGCCAAGTCGCCCTGCACCAGACGCCGTAGCGCGTGGGCGAGGTCCTCGGCCGCGGCGCCGAGGCGGCGGGCGGGGTCGCCGAGGGCGTCGTCGAGGCGGCGGGCGTTGCCGAGCATCGCGGCGATGTCCCCGAGCAGCGGCACCCGGCGGGCGTGCTCGGCGTCGGCGACGACCTCGTCGAGCGCGATATCGAGCGCGGTGTGCTCCATCGGCGCCAGATCGCGGTGGAGCACGGTTCGGGCGAGTGCGCCGAGCAGCAGGAGCCGTCGCTTGCGGACCTCTGCCGCCCAGTCGGTGGGGTTGGCTCCGGCGGGGGCGGCCGGGGCGTCCAGCGGGTTTAGCCTGCCGCTCATCCCGGGGCCGAGCGCAATGGTGCGCCCGCCGAGCGCCTCGGCCACCCCGCTCCATTCCCCCTTGGGGTCACAGGGGATGTAGACCTTGTATCCGTGCGCGATGCTGCGCAGCGCAAGCGACTTGGCCAGCGCCGACTTGCCCATGCCGATCACGCCGGCGAGCAGCACGTTGGGGTTGGTAAACCCCTCGACCTTGCCGTACAAGCTGAACGGGTCGAACGAGAATCCGGCTTCGGCGTGCACGTCGCGGCCGATGTAGATGCCGCCCGCGCCGAGTCCGCCTTCGGCGAGGAAGGGGAATGCTCCGGCGGCGACGGCGGTGGTCATGCGGTGCGGCGGGAGCTTGAGCTTGCCGCCGCGGGCGGAGGCGGGACCGGGGCGGCCGGCGGCCGGGTAGGTGGGGCGCTCGTCGAGTTCGTCGACGGCGGTGTCGGTGCGATGGTCGGGCCGATCGGCGAGGCGGGCCTCGCGCTGGGCGGCGGCGAGGTCGCGCCGCGCTTGGCGGCGCTCGTTGCGGCCACGGCGGGTGGGGGTGAACAGCGCGCTGGCGCTGGTGCTGGTGCGTATGCGCAAGGGGGTGGGTCTCTTCTCGCCGGGTCGGCTAGTGACGGATCATGCCGGTGGTGACGGCTTGCAGATCTGTGGGTGTGGTGAAGTACCGCACCCGCTTGGAGGTCTTGAGGTGGCGCTGGCAGATCGTCAGCTCGGGGGCGCCCTCCGGTAGCCGCAGCGCGCACGCCTCGCGGGTGGGCAGTCGACCGTCGTCGCGCGGGGCTGCGTGGTAGGCGGCGTGGAGGTGCTCGGCGGTCTGCCACAGCCGGATTCGACCGTTGTGGAGGTGAGCGCCTTCGGTGGCGACGTGGGGGCGGGTGCGGACCGTCGCTTGGTCGACCAGGAGGTGGAGGGCGACGACGTGCTCGTGCAGAGCGTCGAGTTCTTCGCGGGTCAGCGGCTGGTCGCTGGTCAGCTCTGTGGCGCGGTGGCAGGCGAGGGAAGCGGTGGCGAACCCGATCAGGTTCGTCTCGTCGTGGTGCATGGGGTGCCCTTCGGCGGTCAGAGTCGGGCCAGGGGGAGGGCGGCGGCGGTGAAAGCCTCGGCCTGCTGCATCGTCAGGCGGCGCAGGTCGATCAGGGCGGCGACGGCGGCGGTCTCGACCTGGGCGCACGCAGCGCTGAGCTGGTCGGCGTCGTCGGCGGAGACGACGAGCAGGCCGGTCATGGCGACGTCGGCGTGGCCGGCGATGAGCTGCAGCTCGCGCTGCTTGACGTCGGCGTACTCGACGGTGTCGGCCTCGGAGTCGACCTGGCCGCGGCGCACGCGCTCGGCGGCGTCCGAGATGATCGTCGCCTTCTTGCGCTGGACGTCCTTGAGGGCGGCGTCGAGCTGCTGGGGGGTGTAGAGGAGCGAGAGGGTGCGCCGGACGCCGGAGGAGTAGAGGAGTTGGTGGAGGAAGCCGGCCGATGTCTCGGTGCGGGGCCACTGCTCGATCCAGAAGACGGCGTGGTGCGCGGAGTCGGTACGGATCTTCTCCGTCTCCTCGACCAGCACGACCGGACCGGCGGCGGCGACATCGGCCTCGGGGCGGCCGGAGTCGGACCAGCGCTCCAGCGCACCGAGAACCGCGGGGTCGTAGGCGGTGCGGACCGTGGCCGCGATCTCGCCGGCGGTCAGCCAGCCGCCGGGGGTCAGCCCCGCGCTGCGGACGGAGGCGTCGAGGCTGGAAGTGAGCTGCTGGAGGACGGCGAACGCTCCGGCCAGGCCGCCTCCGGCCTGGTTGATCAGGCGGCGGGCGGCGCGCAGGTCCAGCGCGATGGCGATGTAGGCCTCATGGGGCGCGGCGGACGGACCGGCGGCGGAGAGCAAGTCCTCGTAGATCGGGCCTGCGACCGGCGTGTTGGGCCGGCCGTGCTCCAGCCAGTACCGCTGCAGGGCATCACCGGAGTCCGGGACGGTGCGCTCCATCACCTGGATGCGGGCGATCTGCCCCGAGCGGGACAGCGCGGCCAGCGCCCTTCCCCACCCGGTGACGTTGCTGGCCTGCGTGGAGGGATCGAGCAGCGCGAACGCGCGGCTGCTGACGCGGGTGACGGCGGTGAGAGTGGCCTGCTGCTGGTCGTGGACCGCGCCGAGACGGCGGTCGGGGGAGGTGACGGCGCGCAGCGAGGCGGCGGTGCCGGGCAGGTGGAGCAGGCCCTCGATGCGGGGGCGGGTCGAGGGCCGGGCCAGCCACAGCAGCTGGCCGCGGGTGCGGCGCAGCCAGTAGCGCAGGGCGATCGGCGCCCACTCGGCCAGCGACCGGCCGCGGATCCGGAAGACGACGACGGCGGCCAGCAGCACCCACAAGGGGGTGAGGGCGAGCGCTCCGACGATGCCGACCGTCATCAGGACGGCAAGCAGGACGGCGCCGCCGACCGCGGTGAGGACAAGCTGCGGGAGGGTCAGGCCGAGGAGGATGCCCCGGCGGCTTCTGGTGGGGAACTTGATGGTGGCGGGGGTCTCGCTGGGGGTGCTCAGGAGGCGCTCTCTTGGTGCGGGGGCGGGAGGGCGACCCCGGGCCCCGCC
Organism: Kitasatospora aureofaciens; assembly: GCF_019192735.1. GTDB lineage: Bacteria > Actinomycetota > Actinomycetes > Streptomycetales > Streptomycetaceae > Kitasatospora > Kitasatospora aureofaciens_A. The sequence goes on along the minus strand of NZ_JAHTKP010000001.1, from coordinate 23,350 downwards.
GGCGACCACCTACCGACGTCGGCAGGTGGTCGCCGGCAGGACGAGGCAGAGACGTTTCTGCCGGCGGGGTGCGGAGGGGAAGCGCGGGCCGGGCGATGCCCGGCGGGCCGTCAGGACGGCGAGCGGTGCGGAAAGGTGAACCGCTGGCCGGTGCCGGCGCCGGAGGCGGCGGGTCCGGAGGGTGAGGCGATCACCGGGTCGAAGTCCGGGCCGCCGCCGGTTGGGGTGGGAGAAGACCCCGGCGTCGACAGGCCGGGGGAACCGGCCGCGGTGTGGGCGTCTGCGGCCGGGCTCGAACCGCCGGACGCAGCCGGGGCACCGGAGCCGGTGCCGGAGGTGCCGGCGCGGGTGATGAGCGCGCGGCCCTGATCGCCGTCGGACCGGTCGGTGGCGGGGCGGCTGACCAGCGGCACGCCGCCGTCGCCGCCGCCGGAACGCTGGGGCTCGCCGTACTTGAACGAGGTGGGCGTCGCCTTGGCGAGGGTGTCGGTGCTCGGGCCTTCCGGTCCGCCACCTCCGCCGCCCTGGCCCGTGCCGGTGGACTGCATGCCGGGGACCTGGGAAGGCCCGGCGGGGCTGGCGCCGGCCGCGCCCGCTCCGGCCGACGCCCCGGCCGCGCCGCCGGAGCCCGCGGTCACGGCCATCTGCCCGGCCTTCTTGGCAGCGGCGCTGGCGGTCTGGAGTCCGGCGGCGGTGGAGCGGTGCAGATCGTGCGACTGGCCGTCGCCGGCCCAGTGGATGAATTTGTAGACCATGAACGGTGCGCACAGGACGAGCGCCATCACCACGAGACCGGCGATGATGTCGCTGAGTGCCTGGATGCCGTCCTTGGTGTCGCTCTGGCCGATCGCGGACACGCCGACCAGCATGACGATCGTAACCACTAGCTTGGAGAAGACCAGGGTGGCGGTGGCCTCGATCCACTTGCGGCGCCAATCGCGCGTGGGTTCCCAGGGCCCGCCGGCTGCGGCCAGCGGGGCCAGGACGACGAGCACGAGCAGCGACACCTTCCGGAAGATCATCATGCCCCAGTAGAGGACCGCGCCGACGGCGCATCCGAGTGCGGCGACCACCGGCACGAGCCAGCCGAGCGGGATGATGACGCCGAGCTCGCCGACCTTGACGATTCTCCTGACGGCGTCTGCCATCGAGACGTTGGCGATCTGGAAGAGGCTGCGGGACAGGGCGTCGACCACGGTCAGGGCGACCGCGGTGAACGAGATCGCCGTGACCGCGAAGAGGACTGAGCTGACGGTGGCGGTGACCGCCTGGCCCAGCGCCTGGCCGTCTCGCCGCCACGCGGCCCTCATCAGCTGCAGGATGAACGTGAGGACGATCATGGTGAGGCCGATGGACAGCACCAGGCCGTAGTTGTCGCGGAACCATCCCGCGCTCAGGTCGACCCGGGTGGTCTCATCGACGGCCCGCGAGGCCATGTCGACGGCGGAGGCGGCGAGTTCGCCGCAGCTTTTCGCAATCCAGTTGCCGATGCCGGAGGTGATGGAGTCGGCGATCGCGCTGGCGCCGCCGCAGATCAAGTTCACGCCAGGGACATCACAGAACCCGATGGGTGATCAGCTCCTCAAGTGGACTCCCTAGAGAAGGAGTGGTTATGGGTAGACGGTGGGGGCGATGGCGACGAGTGCGCAGTCCTGCTGGGGGCGGCACTGGACGGCCAGGGTGATCGCGCGGTCCTCGGCGCCCCGGCCGCCGCCGTCCCATGTCACCTCGACCTTGCCGGTGACGGTGACGGCGTAGACGTACGCGGCGGTGAACGCGCTCGGGTTGGCGGCGATGGCCCGCGAGTAGACGTCGGGCACGTGTGCCTCGCTGATGGCGGCCTTGGAGGTCTGGCCGTTGGCGGACAGACGCGACCACATTGCCGGGTCGGGGACCTGGCCCTCGACTGAGGCTTCGTCCGCGTACTGGGCCTCGTGGGTGAGCCAGGTGCGCAGCCCGTTCACGAAGTCCTGCTGGTTGGTGGTCCGGGTGTCGTAGGTCCACAGCGCGTCGACGAAGGCCGCGGCGAAGTCGGTCGGGCTGGTGGTGTGCGGCGGGTGGGCGATGGTGGCGCCCGCTTCGGTGGCGGTGGCGCTCGGGCGGGCCGAGGCGGTGGCCGAAAGGGTGGGGTGAACGGTGGAGCTGGGACTCGGCGTGGGGTGGTCGGTGTGGTGGCCGCCGCCTGCCAGCCGGGCTAGGAGCCCGGCCAGCAGACCGACGACCAGCAGCACGCCCAGCCCGATCAGCAGCCGATGGCGGAACGTCGAATCACCGCCGGAGACATGGGACTTGGGCTTGGGCACTTACTTGACCTGCGTCCCCAGGGCCGAGAAGAAGGCGACCAGGCCGTTGGCGGCGCCGAGGAGCAGGGCGACGCCGGCGCTGACCATGGCGCCCTGCTTGCCCTTCTGTTCGGCTCCGTGGCTGCCGCTGTGGTGGCCCCAGGCCCAGACGACGCCGGCGACGCAGAGCGCGCCGACGGTTGCGATCACTGCGAACAGGTTGATGGAGGAGACGACCTGCTTGAGGACGCTCAGGCCGGGAAGGCCGCCCTCGGCCGGGGCGACGCCCGGGTCGAACGCGAGGTTGGTGGCCGCCTGGGCGGCGAGGATCAACGACAAACGGTTCTCCAGAGAGGGATTTTGGTACGCTGGGGTGCGGAGTGGCGCCACGCTGGCGCGACAAGGGAAGAGGGCTCAGGGGGCTACCCGGCGGATCGCGATCACGCCGGATTTCCACGAGCTGTACGAGGCGACGCGCACGACGTCGCCGGTGTGCGGTGCGTGCACCACCAGGCCGTCGCCGATGTACATGCCCACGTGCTCCGGGCCGTTGGGGCCCGGCTCGGTGAACAGCAGGTCGCCAGCGCGCAGTTGGTCGGGCGAGACGGCCGTGCCCTGCGTGACCTGGGCGTAGGTGGTGCGTTCGAGCGTGATCCCAGCTGCCTTGTAGGACTGCTGCATCAGGGCGGAGCAGTCGCAGCGGCCCATCGGATCGGGTCCGTGGCTGTTGGTGCAGCTTCCGCCCCACTGGTAGGGGGTGTTCAACTGCCCGAGGGCCCAGCGGATGGCGGACTGCACGGCCACCGGGGCGTCGGTGGGGATCTGGTAGCCGGTCGGCAGTACGCCCGGTGGGATGATGCCCCAGTCGGTGGTGGTGCCCGGCGGCGTGCAGGAACTCGGCGAGGTGCTCGGAGTCGGGGTCGCGCCGCTGGCCGTTGGGGCCTTGAGCGCTGTCCCGATCGCCTGCTGCAGAGCGGTCGCCAGCGGCTCCCACTGCGCGTACGCGTCCGGGTACCCGCTGAGCTGGACCTTCTGCGCCGCGACGGTGAGCGGCAGATCCTGCCAACCTGACACCTTGAGCAGTGCCTGGTAGAACGCGGTGGATGCGTACACCGGGTCCTGCAACTGCGCCGCAGTGCCCCACCCTTGGGAAGGGCGCTGCTGGAACAGCCCGAGCGAGTCGCGGTCGCCGCTGGACAGGTTCCGCAGCCGCGACTCCTGCATCGCGGTGGCGAGCGCGATCACCTGGCCGCGCGGCGGCACCTTGAGGGCGACGCCGGTGGCGACGATCGTCTGGGCCATCGGGATCTGCACGCTCGGCAGGTCCAGTCCGGCGACGGGAGCGGTCGGCCCGGCGGCGCCAGACAGGATCAGCTTGACCGCCGCCTGGATCGCAGCGGTGTCCACAGCCTGTGGACCGCCGCTGCCGGAACAGGCCCCGCTCCCGCCGTCGAACTCTCCGTCCTGCTGCGCAGCCATGGCGACCGGAAGGATCAGCGCGAAAGGCGCCAGCAGAATGGCGGCGCCGAGACCGGCGGCAACCTTCTTCACACCGCCTGCCGCAGGCGGAGCGACTCCCTTCGATGCGGCCCCGGCGAGGCGATAAAGGGCATGGGCAGGTGAAGTCCCGTCAAGGAAATCTCCGATCGTGTGGCGGCGCGGGGCGGCCCGTCGAAAGGCGGCCCGGCGCTGGGGCGATAAGTGGGGAGCCGCGGCGGGGAAGGCGGCGAGCTGGCGTTCCGGCGGAAGTTCCCGCTTCCATCGGCCAGGTCGAAGCGCTTGCGGCGACGTTTACGAACCTACGAGCCGGAATATTGCCTGTGCAAGGAGTTCGCGAATATTTGCGAAAATTGCCGAAGTCCTTGCAGAGGCAATATTGCGAATCCTAGGGTCGTTTCCAGGCTCGGCGGTGCTCTGCGCTGCGGGGCCTTTCCATGCGCCGCCTCGACCGAAATCCCCGCCCAGTCGAGGCCATCTCGCGCACCAACGCCCCCACTCCCTGCGAGGACATTTGACGACCGACTACACCCTTCTCCGGGGCGATGCCCTGACCCGACTGGCCGAACTTCCGAGCGGCACCGTCGACTGCGTCATCTGCGACCCGCCCTACAACAGCGGTGGGCGTACGACGCAGGAGCGCGTCGGGCGAAGCGCCAAGGAGAAGTACACGACCGCCGGATCCAAGCGGGCCCTGGCGGACTTCCCCGGCGAGAACAAGGACCAGCGCAGTTACGGCTTCTGGCTGAGCCAGCTGCTCACCGAGGCGTACCGGCTGACCGCGGACGGCGGCACCGCCTGCGTCTTCACTGACTGGAGGCAGTTGCCCACTACCACGGACGCGCTGCAGGCCGGCGGCTGGACCTGGCGCGGCATCGTGCCCTGGTACAAGCCGGCCGCCCGTCCGCAGAAGGGTCGCTTCACCCAGAACGCGGAGTTCGTCGCGTGGGGCTCCAAGGGCGCGATGGACGGCGACCGCAACCCGGTCTACCTGCGCGGCCTGCTTGAGGGCAGTCAACCCTCGGGCAGCAAGCGCCAGCACATCACGCAGAAGCCGGTGGGCATGATGCGCGACCTGGTGCAGATTTGCCCGCCCGGCGGCACGGTCCTCGACTTCACCGCCGGATCCGGCTCGACCGGCGTCGCCGCGCTCCTCGAAGGCCGGTCCTTCCTGGGCGTGGAGCTGACCGACCATTACGCCGACATCGCCGAACAGCGTCTGGCCGAGGCCAAGCGCACCGCGCAGGAAGCCGACCAGGTCCCGGCGTAGCCGGCCCTCGCCCTCCCGACCTCGACCACAGGAGTTCTTCCCTGTCCAGCACCTGCCCCACCCCGTCGCGGCCCGACCACGACCGGCCGCAGGAGGATGACTGCTTCGAAGGCTGGAGCCTTCACCAACTCCCCGACGCCAGCGAGGCGTTCGTCAGCCCCTGCCAGCGGGTGCGGCTGCACATCCCGGCCGACACCGGCTGGGAGCACCCCTCGGTGACCGTCGCCGCCTACGACACGCCGACCGGTGCGATCCGCTGGCGCGCACGGTTCGAGGACACCGTGCCGGAGGAGGTGGTTGGCGCGCTGCTGTGCGCTGTTGCCCACGACTTCGCCCAGCCCGATCGCTACGACCAGCAGCGCGCGCTGCGGGGACCGGCCATCACCGAGCCCGGTGACATCCTCGACAACATCGCTTGCCCGGGCGCGGTCACCGGTGGGTGCAGCTGCCCCTCGACCTTCGACCTGGACCTCAGCACAAGTGCCCGCCACCCGCAGTGGCGCCTGCGTGGCTGGGACGCGGCCGGCCGCCGCTGGCGCGCGTGGTTCGACCAGGCGACGCCCGCCCACCTGATCGCCGCCGCCTGCCACCCGCTGACACGGCGGATCTGCGCCTACCTTCCGGCGGCGGCCGATGCGTACATCGACGAGCCGGGCGGTGACAGCACCGGGGCCGTGCCCGAAGCGGCCACACCCGACCCGCAGCCGGTGATCGGCCCGGAAGGGGCGCCGTTCGAGACCGTCCTCGACGTCGCACGCGAGGTCGTCCAGCAGACCGGCCGGATCGGGCCGCGTGCCATCGCCACCGGTGTCCGCGCCCGCGGCTTTGCGATCGGGTCCAAGCGGGCCCAGCGGATCGCCGAGATCCTCAAGGCCGAGCGCGCCGCTGGCCTGCTCTGACCCTCTGCCTGCCGGGCGGCCCCGGACTCCGGGGCCGCCCCACCCTCCTGAACGGAGCCCGCATGCCCACGCACACCGATTTCGCCGCCCACGACATGCCGATGGTCGTCTACCCGGGATACCTCGCCGGCCCCGGCGACCAGCACACCGTGTTCGACACGCTCTGTACCTTCGCCAAGGAGCGTGAGGACTGGTCCCTGCTGGCAGACGACGGCCTCGTAGCCTGGCACAACAGCAACGCCGCGAGCATCGAACTCGACCTCGCCGAGGATGCCGAAGACGAGCGCTGGATCATACTGAGCGCACGCGCCACCCTCGACAACCTCTGGCGCGTCGCCTTCGACGTACGCACTCCGGCCGAGGTGGTGATGGCCGCAGCCCGCCGCCTGGCCTTCGCCCTTGACCAGTCCACCGCCACCGAGCGCGAGCAGCGGCCGTGGAGCCACGAGGCCCACGCCGCCACGGCCGAGGCCCTGCGCGCCGAGGCGGGCCGCGCCAACTGGTCGCCGAACTGCGCCCGGGGCTGCACCGCCACCCTCCTCGCGCCCGACGGCACCGCCTCCCTCCAACTGCGGGACACCGAGAACGATCCCGTACCGGGGCGCGTCGGCTTCGTCCTACGCGCCGGAGCACGAGGCCACGAAGAGAACTGGTGGACTGCCGAATTCGGCCTCGCCGTTCCCACCGACATCGTCCTCGCGGTCCTGCGCACCGTCACCGACCCCGGCCGCTACACGCGCCGCGCCTCCCAGATCCCGATGCTCCACCGCCCCCTCCTGCGCACCCACCCGGTGACCCGACCGCGCCCGGAGCCCGCGCATGGCCGGTGACCACGCCCGGCCCGGCACCCCGCAAGCCGAGCAGCAAGTCCTGGTGAACCCCGGATACCTCGCCGGGCCCGGCGAACTCGACACCTCCAATGCGGCGTTCGCCGAATTCCTCACCGAGAACCGGGGCTGGGCCCGCTACTCCTGCGACGGCGGAGACACCAGCGTCGCGGTCAGCGACTGCCTCACCGGGCGAATCCAGCTCGACTACGAGCCAGGCGACCGCAACCCCCCGGTGGACGGTCGCCGGATACGAGTCCCCGGTAGGTGAACGCGCCTGGCACGCCACCTTCGACCAGGACACCCCGTGTGAGATTGCCCTTGCTGTCGCCGGCGGTCTGTCCCACGCCCTGTCCTACGGCAGCGTCGCAACACGGGACGAAGCCCTCTGGGGGCGACGGAACACCCGCGACACGCTGCTGGACCAGATGCGCGAGTCTGGGTGGCATGACGTCAGCACACCAAGCGGCATGGCGTTCCAGTCGCCCGACGCCACCGCAGGCCTGATCAGGTGGGACGCGGGAGCGTACTACGACGAGCCGCATGGCCAGAACCATCCCGCTGAGGTCACCCTCTGGGCCCGGTGCCCCGACGACTTCCCTCGCAAGGCGTGGTCAGCCCACTTCTTAGGGAACACGCCCACGCGTCTGATCACCGCAGGCCTGGACCACCTCACCGACCCCCAGCCCCAGGTGCGGCGCCTTGCGGAGGTCCCCTTCGCGCACCGGGACCTGGTCGAGATCCGGCCCTACACGGGATCGACACGGCCCCTGGCCGCCACCGAGCGCACCACACTGGCCGACATCCCGGTGGCGCGGTGGAACGCCGCGGCTGCAGCCGCAACACAGGCAGCCGCAGCCCGAGCAGCAGGGAGAAAGACCTGAGCACCACCCCGAGCCCGCCCCCCTGGACGGAGGTCGACGGCGACGTCCATGTCCACCCGGTCTACCTGGCCGGCAGCCTGCACATCGGCGACCCAGCCCTCCAGCCCGTCCGCGACCTGCCCCAGGCCAAAAGCCACCACGACGACCTGGGCAACTTCTACATCACGACAGCGGACGGCCGGATCCGCATCGGATTCATCCCCGAGCAGGACTGGGACACCCTGTGGATGATCGCCGTCGCTCTCAACACCTTCACACAGCCGCGTTGGGTCGCCAACTTCTCTGCCAACACCCCGATCGAGATCGTCACCGCCGTGACCACCGAACTCGCTCGGATGTACCGCTCCGACGACGACGGCTGGCTCGACGAGCGCACCGCCGGTGCCTTGGAGTGGATCACGCCCTACGCTGCCGCCGGGTGGACCTCGAAGGGCGTCGAGCAAAACACCCTCACGCTGCGCTCTTCGGACAACCTGGCGAGCATCACCTACCGACAGCGATGCCTCCAGCACAGTGCTGATTCCGAGCAGCTCAGTCAGGACGGCCGGTTCACCATCGGCACCATCAAGTCGGCGGGCTGGTACGGGCGGTTCAGCAGCGGTACACCCGCTTGCATCCTCCAAGCCACAGCGACCGAGATGCTCGACCCCAACCCCGTCCTCCGCTACCGCGACGCGCTCGACTACTACACCAAGCAGACTGCCACGATCACACCGATCACCCCGCCCGCACCCAGCCCCCTGGACCTGCAGCGCTCGGCAGCCCGGCTGCGCTCCGCGTCCAGGACCGCGCCGAACCCGTCGGTCAACGGACCGTCGAGCATCGTCTGGACGACCGCTGGTGGCGGCCGTCGCCGACGCGCTGATCGCCCCTACCCCGGTAGCCCGTCTCGGACGTGACCTCACCAGCGAGCACCTCGTGTACCTCGACGTCTGTCCGCTCGACACCCGAAGCCCGCCCGGCCCGTCGGCGCGAAGCGTCGCGGCCCGGGCCCGCATGGTCCTCTCCCTGCCCACCACGAAGACCACGCTGCCGCTCGGACCCGGCTCCGGCTGACCCGACCAGACCCGGCAGCCGATCCGCTGAACCCACAGCGGACTACACCGATCCGCAGCTGGTCGTGGCCGAGCGGGACGACCAGGCCGTGTGGAAGATCAGCGCCCACCCCGGAATCCCGCTCCGTCCACCGAGCTGGACTAGCGAGAAGGATTACCCTGATTAGTTCATCGCACCGTGACTCAACGGCTCCGCTTGGCGGGGCATCAGCCCGGCCAGCCCGCTGTGCTGGTAACGGACCAGACCCTCGATTGCAGAATGCTCCTCTTGAGGAGGCCCATTCTGTGTTGCGCCGTGTCTTGGATGCTCTTCCAGATGGAGAGGTCAGTCCGGCTGACGCTGAGGCGGTTCGGCAGGCGTGGAAAGCCTATACGGCTGTCCTTGTCGCAGATGAATGAGCCGACGCTGAGGTGGTTCGGCGGGCGTGGGTGGCCTATACATGCGCCCTGGTCGCTTCGTGAGTGAACCGCCCCGGGTTCAGTAGAGATCTCAGATTGTGGCTGTACCCATAGGTTTTGTGGTCGTCAGGTAGTAATTGGTCTCGTACTCGACGGCCGGGACGTGGCCTGTCTCACCGTGGAGCCGGCGGTGGTCGTATCAGTTGACCCACTCGGCGATGGCGAGCTCACCGGTCTCGCACACCTACCGCAACCGGCTCAAGCCCTGACGCCGTTCGAGGGGCGCCAGGCGAAGGCGGGTCGGGCGATACGATTCCGGGCAGTGGAGCTCCACCAACCCAAGGGAGTGACGAGCGGCCTCAGTTGTGCTGGTGCACGGCATCTGGAACCGGCAGCGCGGGATGACGCCGCAAGAGGCAGCGGTCGGTATGGCCAGCACGAACCGAAGGCACCTCGAGGCCGGGCTGACCGCCACCGGCCTGAGCCACGTGGCGCTGCCGGAGGTTGTGATGGCCTACTACGCAGACCTGCTCGACGATGCTCCTGTGGAGCGGCAGGGCGGCGTCGAGGACAGCCTGCTGGGTTTGTCGAACACCGAGTTGCCGGATGTCTGGGAGTGGCTCGTCGTGGCCGGCGTGCCAGAGCCGGAAGATGTACAGGCGTACCTTTACGCACCGGTGCGCCAGGCGTTCGGATGGCTCGTGCAGCAACGGGTCGGCGCAGGGATCGCAGCCCAGGTGCGACAGCATGGTTGCCAGTCACTGGCGGTTCTGACCTGCCCGCGCGAGATCAACCCTCGCGGCGGACGTCCTGAGAAAGGGTCCTGCCGTAGGCGGCAGCGCTCTTACTTCCGCTTCCGTGGCCGCTTTGGCTTCCGCTCAACGATCACCGTCTGAGGCGCGGCAGGCGCCTCGTCCTCAGAAGTCGGCTCAAATCGTCCGGGGCTACTTCTGCGCATCGCCTCGACGTACGGCGGAAGCTCGAAGGTCCGCTGGTCTCGATCGATCGGGATCTCTCCGAGGTGCCCGGAGGCGTCCCGGGCCCCGGGGGCGCCACCTCGCCGGGTGAGCACATCGAGCGTGCCGTGGATGCGGTCGACCCAGTCACCGCGGTCCAGTCTGGGGTGCCAGCGCTCCTCCTCTCGCTTGGGGTCCCAGGGCGGGAAACCAAATGCGTACGACCAGGGAACGGCGGCTGACAGGTACCTCTGCACGCGGAATCTGGCGGCGGCGGGCGCGGTGGTATCGCTCTCGCTGAGCTTCTTGACGTCGAGGGTAGAGATGATGGCGCAGCCGTAGTGGCGAGGCTCGGCGTGCTTGCAATCCTTGTACGAGCTCAGCCCTGGGCAGGCGTTCCACTGGGCTGGTGGTGCCCAGTAGGTTCCTTCCTCGAAGGTGCCCTCGGGCCAGCCGTTGTAAAAGACGTGAAACGCGTAGCGGGCCTGATCAGGGTTACAGCCCTTGATCAACGTGTCGTACTGGAACGCGTCTTCCCCCGCTCCTGGGTGCTTCAGCATCCGGTAGGTGTTGTCCTCGTAGACGCGCTTGGCCTGGATGCGAAGGCAGATCCAGCCCGCCTGGTCATCTCCGATCCACCACTCCCAGTCAGCGCCCGAATCCCGCTCTTGCACCTGGTTGCTCTGGTACGTCAGCAGTCCAGGGACTTGGTTCTGGAGTGTGAAGAGCAGGTTGTCCGTGACGGACGCCTCGTCGAACCTGCGCCCGGGACGCCGTCCGAACTCGATGCGCCCCCAAGTGTCTATCGCTGCGGTGTCCATGGCCGCGCACAGGTCACGGAGACTCTTTATTGCCACAGCCGCACTCTTTCATGATTGAGCAGTCAGCATGGGGCGTTGCGTGGGTTAGACGGCGCAATCGGCCCAATCGGACCTGCAACACACCTCCTGGAGGCCCTCGGCCGGACTGACTGTTCTCCCTGCACCGATCACCGCACCACCGCAGCAGACCTCGCGAACCTCATCGGCAAGACCGACATCAAGACCAAGGGCTGAAGTTATTAATCGTCAACTCACTGGGCTCATGACCAGGATCCGGTCGGCGAGGTTGTGGGTGACCAGGACGGTGATGCGGCCGGCGGCGAGATCGCGCACGGCGTGGAGGACCCGGTGCTCGGCAGACGTATCCAGGTCGCCTGCATCTCCCACACACCTTCCGATGGTGGACTCCGAGCTGGTGTGGTTCCCGGGGTTGCGTGTCCGCGGGGGGTCCTATGCGAGTCGCCGCTGCATCGTAGGGTGCAGGGCGGCCGCCGGTCTACCGGCGGCCGATCCGCGGCTCCGCCACCTGGTGCAGCTCCTTCGGCACCTCGTGGACCGCCCATCCCGAACCGCGGCTCCAGCGGTAGACCGCCGTCGGCTCGAACCTGGACGCCAGCCAGACGTCGCCGATGTGGTCCGGGACGTCCGGGTCGCCGACCGGCTTGAACCGGTGCACGAGGGCTACGCCGACGGACAGGTGGGACTGATCCGACCAGATGAACAGGTGGGCCTCCGGCGCGGCCGCCAGCTTCTTGACCTTGTTCTCGCCCGCCGGCGTGGCCAGGAAACTGGAGACGTACGGGCTTATGTACTCGGCCGTGGGGGAGCGACGCCGTGGGTGTGGGTGGAGGCGAAGATGCGGCCGGCCAGCGCGGGGTCGGTGCTGATCTGCGCAGCTGAGATGACGCCGATGCTGTTCATCGTCCCCAGGTCGGCGGTGTGCTCCGGCGCCGGTAGGCCGTCAGCCCACCGGTTCTTGTCCTCGTAGGGTCGCAGGTTTGCCCGGGTCTCCCCACGTTGCTCCAGGTCCCTGAGGAGCTCGTTGAGTTTCTGGGCTGGCGCGCCGCCGATTCGGGCGCCGGGGTGGAACTGGACTCTCCAGGCGCCGAGGAGTCCGGGGATCACGGTCTCGTCGTACTGCTTGTTGATCGACTTCCACATGGCCGTGGTCTTGCCGTCGGTTGTGGAGCTGATCTCCAGCCCGATCGTGCGCGTGTCGTCGGGCTCATCGGGACGGGCGAGCCAGGCGTCGATCATGCCGGGCTCGGTCTGGTCGTCGACCGCCACCGTGCGGGCGCCGAGCACACCGTTCACGATGGCGGCCGCGAGGTCTTCCTCGGGGTCTGGGGCGACCCCTCGCTTCTTCGCCACGCTACGGAGAGTAGGCGCTGTCACTGTCCGGAGTCGAGCGATTATCCGCTCAACTTGGCTCTCTGGCCGTCGAGTTAGCGATCAAGGGTTTCGGGATGCTCGCCAATGGCATCGCGCCATGACTCGCCGGTCGGCCGACGGGCCGTTCGGCCCGGGTGTCGGCGCCTCCGCAGCTGGCGGGGTGCTCAGCTGGCCTTCCCGGCGGGCAGAGCGGGGACGGCGGGCAGGAGGGCTGCCTGGAGTTCGTTGTTCCTGTGTGGGCGCACGCGACGTTGTGAAGTGTCTTGGACCTACCTCCCCGATGGGGAGGTAGGTCCGGCCGGCGCTGAGGTGGTTCGGCGTGCGTGGGCGGCCTGTTACGTGCGCCCTGATTGCTTCGTGGGTGACTGGACTATGCCGGTCGGCGAGGCCGGCCTCGGTTAGATGCGCCCATCCAGGGAGGTTGGTAGGCTGGTGGTGTTAGCGGTTTTTCCTCCCCGCCAGAGCGCAAGTGCGCACTTGGACATCCGCGTTGTTCCCTGACGGTGAATCGGATTGCGGTCAGGTCATGGCCCCGATGTGCATGCGTTGGCCGCGGTCTTTGGCAACCCCGGCTGGACGGCGCCGCACTTCCGCGCAGCGGACACCGCCGACCTGTGGACCTGGCTGATCATCGTCGGCCTCACCCAGCTCCGGCTGGTCCGCCTCTTCACCGCTGACCTGTGCCGTCCTTGGGAAGCCTGCTGCCGGCAGCGAAGTTGACGCCGGCCCGGGTCCGCTGAGGGTTCCACAACGTCCGCGGGAAGGTCCTCAGCGGCGCGGGCTCCACTTGCGCATCGCCACCGGTGCCTGGTCCGGCTTCGACCTCGCGTCCGACGATCCCCAGACCAAACTCTTCGTCACCATGCTGGCCGGGGTCCTGGAGTCAAGGCTCTCGACGTGTGCTTGTTCCTCACGGGGTGCCTATCCGTGCGCTCCGCCCACCGACGTGGCTATGCGGACCAGCGCCGCGGTCGCCCTGGAGCGGGACTGTTGGGGCCAGGCAATCGACAAGGTGGCCGGGGGTGCGTCCGGGACCTCGCGGTACGCGATGCCCGGGCGCGGGTATCGGGTGCACACGGATTCCGGGAGCAGGGTGACGATGTCTCCGAGTTCGACGAGCTTGAGCAGTTGGGCGAGGTCCTGGATCGCGTACCGGTCGACGATCGTGTCGAGGTGGCGGGCTAGGCATCCCTGAGTGTCGTGCTCGGTGCGCGGCAGACCGAGGTCGGCGAGAGCGATGCGGTTCCTGGCGGCCAGCGGGTGGTGGGCCGGAAGGGCGGCCAGGCGGCGTTCGGCAGTCACCGGCTCCGTGTCGAGGCCGGTGCGGTCGAACGGTTCGTAGATCAGGGCCGCGTCGGCTTCGCCCCGGCGCAGCAGGCTGGGCTGGTCGCGCCAGCCGCTGAGGCGGATCGCGACCGGCTCGGCCGCGGGTTCGGCGGCGTACCGGGCGAGGATGGACTCCAGCAGGCCGCCGTCGCCGTCGGCTTTCACGGCGAGGACCAGCTTCGGCTCGGCCGCGCGTTGTGCACGGCGCCCGGCCGCCTGCAGGGCGTCCAGCGCGGTCCGCGCCTCCGCGAGCAGTACGGTGCCGGCCGGCGTCAGCGTGACGCTGTGCGTGGTGCGTTCGAAGAGGGTGACGCCCAGCTCCGCTTCGAGGTTGCGGATGGCGCGCGACAGGGGCGGGGCCGAGATGCCGAGGCGTTCTGCTGCGCGGGCGAAGTTGAGTTCTTCGGCGACGGCGACGAAATAGCGCAGCGGGCGGGACTCCACGGCCTGGCACCTCCAGTTGGTATGTCCCTGAGGGTAACAAGCGGGATCCCTGCGATCCTTCCGTCCTGCCGGGACGGATCAGATGCTTCTCCCATGATTGTCATCACCACTCCCACCGGCCAGATCGGCCGACAGATCCTCGACCACCTGCTCGACGGCGAGCAGCCGGTCCGCGTGATAGCCCGTGACCCTTCCCGGCTTCCCGCTCGGGCGCGCGAGCGGGTCGACGTCGTCCCCGGCTCGCACGGCGACCTCGATGTCGTCATGGAGGCGTTCGCGGGCGCGGACAGCGTGTTCTGGCTGGTGCCGCCGGACTCCCGGACGGACAGCGTCGAAGGCCACTACCTGGACTGGACCCGTCCCGCGTGCGAGGCGATCACCCGTCACGGCGTCAAGCGCGTCGTGTCCGTATCGACCATGGGCACCGGGATCGAGAAGAACGCCGGGCACTTGACGGCGTCCGTGGCCAAGGACGAGCTGATCAGGTCCACGGGGGTGAGCTTCCGGGCGCTGCGGGCGGCGGCCTTCATGGAGAACCTGCTCTGGCAGGTCGAGACGATCAGGAACCAGGGCACGTTCTTCGTCCCGTCCGTGGCGGACCGGCTGCTCGCGACGATCGCCACCCGCGACATCGCCGCGACGGCCGCGCGGCTTCTGCTCGACGACTCCTGGAGCGGGCAGGACGGCGTCCCGCTGGTCAGCCCCGACCGTATCTCCCCCGACGACATGGCTCAGATCATGTCCGAGGTGCTGGAGCGGCCGGTCCACTGCCAACAGGTCCCCCTCGACGCGTACAAGGAGACGGCTCTGAGCCGCGGGGCCAGCGAGGCCTGGGCACAGGGCCTGGTCGACATGGCCGCGGCCCAAATCGACGGCGCGTACGAGGCCGAGCACCGCTTCGCGCAGCCGTCCCCTACCGGTTTCCGCCAATGGTGCGAAGAGGTGCTCAGGCCGGCTGTTCTGGCCTGAGCACCGCAGCGGCCGTCTGTCCCGACGTGCCAACGAAGACACCGGCTCGGGTCACCCGGGCACGGTACCGGTTCCGTGCGACGAATGGCTGGCAGCGGCCCTGACCATCAAAGCCTTGAAGGATTAGCCCAGCAAGATCTCTGATGCATCTTCAGTTCTTGCACTTGACTGGTACAGACCACGGCGACATATTGGCACCCTGCTGCAGCATCCGCGACGGTCGGCCTCCGTCGCCGACTCCCACGCCTCCTGCTGACGGGACCTTCCATGATCTCGCGTCGCACGCTGCTCACCACGGCGGGGACGGCCACGGCCGCCCTGCTCGGGGCACCCCTGCTGGTGCCCGCGCTCGACCCGGTCGCCACCGCGGCCGGCCCCAGTCTGCCGCTGACACTGCGCAACACCTCCGGCAGCAACACCGTCTACGCCTACCTGACCGGCTCCGACAGCTCGAACCGACCCGGCTTCGTCGGCCCGGACGGCGCGTTCCAGCCGCTGGCCAACCCCAGCAGCAACCTCACCCCCGTTCCCGACTACTCGATCCCGCTCGGTGCCTCGGGCGGCGCGGGGGTGACGCTCAACCTCACCCAGTACGTGATCGGCGGCCGGGTCTGGTTCAGCACCGGCAAGAAGATCCAGTTCTTCGTCAACCCGGCCGTGGGCGGCGGCCAGCCCGGCCTGGTCGAGCCCGGGTTCAGCACCAGTGACCCCAACTGGCTGACCGACTGGACCTTCTGCGAGTTCACCTGGAACGCCGCGAACCTCTACGCCAACATCAGCTACGTCGACCTGGTGGCCGCCCCCGTCTCGATGGCGAGCACCGGCGCGGCCGGCAACCAGGCGGTCAGCCCGCTGCCGGCCGGCGCGCTGACCGCGGTGGCCGACGGCCTGGTCGCCCAACACGCGGTGGACGGCGCGCCCTGGGACCAGTTGGTGGTCAAGGACGGCGGCGGCACGGTGCTGCGGGTGCTCGCCCCCACCCACTCGCCGGTTTCCTTCGGCACCTACTTCGGGCCGTACGTGGACCAGGTCTGGTCCCGCTTACAGTCCACGCCGCTGACCGTCGACACCCAGAACCCCGCCTTCGGCTCGTTCAGCGGCACGGTCAGCAACGGCGTGCTGACCTTCACCGGCCTCAACACCGACGGGGTGGCGTTCACCAAGCCGAGCACCGCCGACATCTTTAGCTGCGCCAGTGGTCCGCTCTACAACTCCGGCGGGGACGCCCGTGGCGCGGTCGCCGCCCGGCTGTCCGCCGCGCTCAACCGCAGCACGCTGCTGCTGGCCGGCGGCGCCCAGCAGCCCGGCGGGGTGACGGCCGGTCAGTACTACCAGAACGCGATCACCAACCACTACGCCCGCCTGGTGCACGCCAACGCCAGCACCGGCTACGCGTTCCCCTACGACGACGTGGGTCCGACCGGCAGCGCGCCGGTCGACGGCCACCTGCAGGACCCGGCGCCCACCTCCTGGACCGTCACCTTCGGCGGCGGCCCCGGGGGCGGGGGCGGCGGCGGCTCGACGGTCAGCGCCTACGGCACCGTCCAGGCGGCCTCCTTCTCCTCCCACAACGGCACCCAGACCGAGGCCTGCTCCGACACCGGCGGCGGCCAGGACGTGGGCTGGATCCACGCCGGCTGCTGGCTCGGCTACACCGGCCTGGACTTCGGCAGCAGCTCCCCGCGCCGCTTCCTGGCCCGGCTGGCCTCCGGCGCGGCGGCTGGCATCAGCGGCGGCATCGAGGTGCGCCTGGGCAGCCCCACCGGCACCAAGCTCGCCGAGATCGACCTGGCCAACACCGGCGGCTGGCAGTCCTGGCAGACCGTCCCGATCAACCTGTCCGGCTCCGTCACCGGGGTGCACGACGTCTACCTGACCTTCATCGGCTCGACCTCCGACTTCGTCAACCTCCACTGGTTCACCTTCTCGGCGACCTGAGCGCGCGCTCGACGTCGGCCGGCCGGCTCAGGTCCGGCCGACCGACGCCCCGTCATCCCGGGCGCCCGCCGCGCCGGCCACGCAGTTACGCGCCCGACCTCGTGGACCTCACGCCGGCCGAGTGGTGCCGTACCGACGTCCTCGGCGGAACGCGAACTCGTCCACTCCGAGAACCCGCGGTGCCTGCCCCGCCTCCGGCGGTTCCTCCAGCAGCCCCACCAGGCGGGTCCGGCCCGCCGCCAGGTTTAGCTTGCGGCACAGCCGCTCGCCGGGCCGACCGCTACCGTCGTTAGTCACTCCTTCAGCCCGAGGCTAGAGCGGCGGTGACGCTCTGTCAGCCGGTCTACCTGCTCGATCGAGGCGCCGTGTGTGTCGGTGTACTGCCGGTCCACCTCCATAGACGCTGAACGGAAAATCGAACCTCAGCCGGGCAGGCGGCAGCGTCCGGGCGCGGAGCGGAACGGACCTCGTTGGCGGTGGGGGCTGGTCAGGCTGCTGGTGCGAGGGGACCCGAACCCACGATCGAGGGCGTCATACAGCACGATCTGGTTCGCGGAACGGCTGAGGATCCGCAGCACGCGATGCCCACGTCGCGTCCCGGCTCCCCCTGGACACATACGCGCCGAATACCGAGGGATCGAGATCCTTGAGGGACTCCAGTACCAGAGTGGCAATCGCAAAGCGAGGATCGCAGCGATCAGCGGCCTCGGGAACGGCGACGACCGTCATCTGGGCTGACACCCCAGCGAGGACGCCGTTGAGCGAGTCCTCGATCACAATGCATTCGCCGGGTGACGCGCCGAGGGCGGCGGCCGCGCGGAGATAGGCGCCCGGGTGGGGCTTGCCGTGTTCGTCGTCTTCGGCCGAAAACACGGCATCGAAAGATCGGTCAAGGCCGGTGCTCGCGAGCGCAGCCCGAATCACCGACTCCGGCGAAGATGACACGACGGCCATCGCCCTCGATGCACGCGCGCACGCCGCGACGGCGTGTTCGGCACCGGGCTTCAGCGCCACTCCCTCCAACCTACGGCACACGGCGGCCACGATCCGCTGCTCGACCTCGTCGGGGTCGGCTTGAATGGTGGCCCGATCGAACCAATAGGCCACCATGTCCCTTTGCCGCAGCCCGCGCGTCGCCGCCTGCATCTCCGTTGTGAGGTGCAGGCCAAGCGGACCGAACACTTCACGCTTTGCCGCGTCCCAGATCGGCTCGGAGTCGATCAAAAGGCCGTCCAGGTCGAACAGGACAATCGGTTGCATCGGTTGCTCTTTCGTTGGCGATCACGTGAGGACGAGACGATTCGCTGCCCCGCCGTGCATGAGCAGATGGTGTTGTGGTCGATGACGATGCTCATGAGCCGCCGGCTGGCCCGGTGGCGAGCGTGAACCGTCCCGGGGTGGGCTCGTCGGCCCAGCCCGGGTCGGCCAGCCGCTTCATCTTCGACCGAACTCCTTCCACATTTGCCGGAACCGGCTCCAGTCCGAGTACGGCAGTGAGCTCCTGACAGGACATCACTGGCGTTCCGCCGGATGCTTGTTCGGTGAGCGTAGCCAGGATGCGCTGGTAGTGGGGAGCGAGCGCGTCCATGGAAAGCGCGGGACGCCACACCGGGACGATCGAGCCCGATCGCGCGGCCCTCGGTAGGGGAACCTCGGCGGGCGCGTTCGTCGCGGGCCCCGACCCGGAAGACTCACCGGCTCCCTGGCCAGCTTCACCTGCCTGTCCGGGCCGCGGCCCGGACAGAACCTCGCCAACGCGCTGCCGGGCGATCAGCCACTCGTGCCAGGCCGTCTCCGCTTCGGCGAGCTCAGCGAGTACCCGGTCCGCCACCTCCCGAAGCTCCTCCACGCGCTCACGCGCGGCCAGCTCCCGCTCCTCCAGGAGACCCACCACCGACGCCATCCCGGCACCTCCACCAACGAGACAACCCAACGGCCCGAGCATGCCTCGCCATGCCGGCATCATGCCTGAACTGCGGAAACCCGCCGATCAAGTTCGGTACGACAACGGCTTCTTACCCCAACCGGGACACCGCTAAGGCCGCTGGCGCCGAGTCCTGGCTGCGGATCGTCACCGCCAAGCCCCGCCGCTGACAAGCCCGGTGCGGCACGTTGCGACGGGCAGCCCATTTCGGCCCCGCCACGCCGACAACGGCACGACGGCGTAGCGGCGGACATCCGGATCCGCATCGTCGACCTCGATGCCCAGGGCGACCAGCCGTACCGCCCAGCCGACCGGGACCAGGAGCAGCGGCCCGACGTCGAAGGCCCAGCCGAGGACAATCGGACCTGACCCAGCGGCGCGCCCTGCGCCCGAAGGATGGACCGCGGCCGTCGTCCCCGGCGCTTGTCCGGGGACGACGGCCGCAACCCGCCGACGCAGTGCCACCCCCGTGTCGTCGCCCGGGCGGGTGACAGGGCGGCCGTGTGCTGGCGGCGGCGGCCCGCGCCGTGGGGTACTGGGCGGGTGCATATCAGGAGGACGGCCCTGGTCGGGGCCGCCATGCTCGCGCTGCTGACGGCGGTGCCCGCCCACGCGGCTGCGGCACCGCCGGTACGCGGTGCCCACCGCCCGGACGGCGTGGTGGATCCCGGGGTGCTCCGGCGTCAGGCGGCGCTGGAGCGGCTCGCCGACGCCATCACCGGCGTACCCGGGCACCGGCGCGCGACGGTGCCCGGCTACGCCGGGCACACCATCGACCCGCAGCAGGGCCTCCTGACGCTGTACTGGCACGGCGACGTGCCCAAGCGCATCACCGACCTCCTGGAACACACCCCGCCGGGGATCACCGCGACCGTCCGTCAGACGCCCTACACCCTGTGGCAGCTGCGCGAGGCGCGGGACCGGCTCGTCGAGGCCGCCATACGCGGCGACGCGGATGCCGTCTGGAACGCGGCCGGACCCGCCGCGGACGGCACCGGGCTATCCGTCACCTATACCCCCGATAGCTACACCCCCGGCACCGACCGGCGGCACCGTTCGCTCACCGGCGAGCAGGTCGCCACGCACGCAGCCGAGCTCGCCGGTGTCCCGGTCGACGCCGCCCCCTCGGTCGCCCTGATGGCTACCGCGACCCGCCACAGCGACGCCAGCCCCTGGAGCGCCGGCGCCGAACTCACCGCCCCGGGCAACGCCTTCTGCACCTCGGGATTCGGCCCCTGGCGCGGCAGGACCGCCGTCCTGCTCACCGCCGCCCACTGCGGGACCTCCGGCACCTACAAGACCGGCACCGGCACCGAGATCGGAGCGGCCTCCGACTCCGACATCGGGCTCGACATCACCGTGATCAACACCAACGGCGGTCCCAGCGGCCGCTTCTACGACGGAGCGTGGGACAACCCGTCCGGCTACTCCAAGCGCGTCGTCGGCGCCGGGCACAACTCCGTCGGCGGACTGGTGTGCGACAGCGGGGCGATGTCCGGGGTGCATTGCGGCCTGAAGGTCACCAAGACCGAGTACGCCGCCAGCGTCGAGGGAACCTGGCACAAGGACATGGACGTCGCCGAGCGCACCGATGGCAGCACCATCGCGGTGGCCCAGGGCGACCGCGGCGGGCCGGTCTTCGCCAGCGTCACCGGTGGCGAAGACATGCAGGCCAGAGGAAGCATCGTCGCCGGCGGCGGCCAGAAGGCCGTCTGCAGCCCCACGTCGACCAGGACCACCTGCTACGACACCGTCCTGTACACCCCGATCTCGCCGGTCGTCGACCGGTTCGGCCTCTCCCTCGCCTGACAGCACGAAAGAAAGGGACGCCCCCGTGGACGTCGCGCTCACCGGCCGGCTCTTGGCCACCCTCGGAGTTCTGGCCGTCGCGTGCGGCGCGGCCGCCGCCCAGCCCGGCGGGCCCCGGGGGCAGGAGCTGGCCGACCTCCAGCAGGCCATCTACCAGGCCGGCGTCGGCCCGGCCACCTGGCACGTGGACACCGTCGGGGCCAACCCCGGCGACCGGGTGCAGAGGGTCGAGGTCATCGGCGACCTCGGCGACGCCCGGCGTGCCCTCGACCAGCGCTTTCCCGGCCAGACCCAGGTCGTGCGCGGCCACATCACCTCGGACCTGGTCTACCGGCGTGGCCACGACTACCAGCTCGAAGGCGAACTGCAGGGCATCGACCAGCCGGGCTTCCAGGTGTTCCAGACCGGCCTCGCGCCGGACGGCCACACCACCACGGTCGGTGTCGTCGGTGACCTCCAGGCCGCCCGCGCCTACATGTCCACCCACTACCCCGGTCGCACGATCGTCCACGGCAACACCCGCTGACCGGCCCGGGCCCCGACCGCTAGGCTCACCCGAAAGCCGAACGCGGCGGCCGCCGCCCCCAGCCACCCTCGGGGCCGACGGCCGACCGGTACGGCTTCCACACCCCACGGCCTCGAGGCCCCGCTCGACGACCCCTGCGTCAGCCATCGGCTGACGGTCAGGTCCGTGGAGGGACACGCTCACCCGGAGACACACTCCCCGGCCCGTCTCGCGCCGATGTCGCGCGCACAAGGCCGGTTTAAAACCGCGCCAAAAGTCCGCACTACTCGACGGTAATTTAGATTCGATACCGCATCGAACAGGAAGCCGCTTGGCGATATCGCTGCGATATGTTTTGCCCGGCCCTGGGTGCACGTTTGTCATCGCTACTAATGGGCCGTTAGACTTTCGCTCGCGGCATTCCAGGAGGTTTCCTGGGCTCCTTCCCCGTGCACTGGGCGCACCCCGGCGTCCGGGCGCCCGTTTGGGCGGAATCAAATTGGAAGGAGGCGTTCCATGTTCAGGTGGATGAGGAGGCCCGGTGAGGACGACGAGTCGCCCCAGCGCGACCGTGCTGGCGACGGCGGTTCCGACCGGACACCCGATCCCGAGGACGGGGAGCGCCGCGGCGACAAGGTTCAGCTGCTCATCGAAGGCCTGAAGTTCGCGACTGCCCTTGTCAGGGCGTTCGGGGACTGACTAGGCGCGGCGCAGCAGGTGGCTAGACCTGCTGCGCCGCCACGGTGATTCAGCTGCGCTCGCGCGGCCCGTAGTGCCCGCTCGGAACCCGTGCGTCATCTCGGATCCGGGCGGGCCTTCACCGTTGTCCGGCGCGGAAGCGCCGGAGTATGGGGTGAGATCCGTTCACTTTCGATCGGAAATCGACTCGCGATAATCAATCTATCATCAGTTCCACACTGCTGACGTTGACAATCGCTTACGTCGTGGTTGTTCCCGATTGCTTTGATGGTGGCGATCAAAGAAAGCTGTTTCGTGGTGGCTGTTAGATTGTACCTTCCGCGAACGTCGCGGAGCAAACATCCCGTCAGCAGGATTCTTCCGCATAGCTATTGAGGAACTTTAGCCATTATCGACGCGGAGCAATGCCGGGAAAGTCTTCCGGGCGTCGGCCGGCTAAGCATCGGCCCGACGCGGTTGGGACCAACTGCTCCTAACCGTCCTCGCCGCGGCCTGCCGCCCACTCCGGCCAGCGCGGGCACATGCGAAATTTCGTAGGTGGTGGTATGGGCCTTGCGTAATGGTATGTCCGTTCCTTGGCGCCCCCTGCCCCGTCGGAGTGGGGAGCACCTACCAGAATTGGTAGGTGCTATGGAATGGTTTGTGATGGTGCGTCCGGATTTTGAGGCGCGCTACCCGCCCGCAGGCCCTTCTGTCATGCGTTAACGGGCGTTAGCCTCGTATAAACTGCGATATACGAGGTAACAGCTGTCAGAGCGATCCTCCCGAGAAGGGGTTCAGCGCGTGACCCAGCACTCCGAGACTCCGGACGCCGCCGCCGGCGGCGCCGACCGCGACCTCCCCCCACCTGTGCAGCGCGTCACCAGCGCCGAGGCGCGCGCCGAGTTGGCCGAGCGAGCGGCCGAACGGCTCTCCGCCGAACTGCGCAGGTACGGCAAACGGATCGATGAGCTGGGCACCGAACTCGCCGCCCAGGCGGCGGCGGACCGGCGCGAACGGCAGGCCGCCAGTCACAGCGCACCAGGCGAACCCGGTCCCTCCGACAACTCGCCGTGGTACGGCCGGAGTTCGGCGACCGGCCTGACTTTGATCGTCGCCGGGCATGCCACCGAACCTGGGCTCGCCGACACCTCGATCCCCGGCGGCCGGCCGATGGTGAACCACGGCAGAGGCTGGGAGGTCGACCGTGGCCCACACCGAGTGCCCTACAGCCCTCACCCCCATATCCCTACCGCGACGGAAGGCATCCGGTGAGCACCGAACTGGAGGTCCTCGACGGCGAACTGGTCGACCCCGACCGGGGCCTGCCGGGCCCCGCCGGCAGGCCCCGGGGCCTGAACGTCAGCGGCTTCAACCGTGACACCGTGCTGGTCGCGGGCCAGGAGCTGCCCTCCCCGTTCGTTCAACCGGTCTACAGTGCACGGGACTTCGTCATCAGCGAGGAGACCGCTCGG